>NZ_JHYI01000013.1 GCF_000621445.1 Alkalihalobacillus bogoriensis ATCC BAA-922
TGGGCTAATTCCAAAAGTAATAATCGCATAGGCGGTCATTTCCGAAGGATTCGAAAACGAAGAGGAGAAAAGAAAGCTGTAGTAGCCACGGCTCATCTTCTTATCCGAATTGTGTATGCCATTTTACGTGACCGCACACCATACAGTGAACAAGGAAACTACTACGAGCAAGAGAACAAAGAAAAGGCCGTTAACCATCTAGTTAAACAGTTAAAGAATTTGGGATATGAAATCGATCTAATAGAAACTGCAGTATAATAATATTCCATTTTTATCCAACTGTTTTTTATAAGAGTGGTGGGCCTTTTTTTGCTTTTTTCCGGGGAGAATTTTCGTATAAACGGAACCTATGTCCGTAAGAGTTAGCAACCAGTCTGCCCATCGGCCAATCTTTAAAAGCGAAGTGCGCAGCCTTCGCTCTTCTTGAAATAGCTTTCAAAGCTTCACTGCTACACCAAAATTTTTATGCTTTCTTATCTTTTAAATAACAACCAACACATCCCATATCTCATTTTTGCGGTCAGAGCAGCCGTTATTTGTGAACATGATACGGGTTTCCGTTTTTTAGCGGCCACTGGAGCGCTTATTTACGCAAAAGCAACTCTATTCCTAGCGATATATGATGATTAACGGCTCCTGTGTCCACCAACGTACCAAAACACTAGCAATGTTCACAGATAACGGTTTTCATGGCCGCTTACTTACCATAAACAATAAAGAAAAAACGCGGAGCGTCTTTTCTTTCAAGTGAAGTGCGGAGGCCTGCCCGCTTTTAACAGTGAACCCCAAGTGCTTTTCTTGGGGTGAAACGCGCAGGTGCGCAGCCTTCGCTCTCCTTGAATAAGCTTTCAAAGCTTCACTGCTATACCAAATTTTTCTTATATGGTCAAAAAAACGCCTTTGAGCTTCATACTCAAAAACGTTTTGTCTATTGCCTATTATTTTTTTACTTTATCAATCGTTCCTCCGCCAAGACAAACATCGCCATCATAAAAAACAACCGCTTGTCCAGGTGTTACGGCTCGTTGTCGTTCATCGAAGACAACCTGTACCGTACCATCTGCATTTCGAGTCACCGTTACACCTTGATCAGGCTGACGATAACGAAATTTTGCCGTACAATGGAAAGTTTCAGGCTTTGGTGTGTCACTAATCCAGTTTATATTTACCGCTGTTAATGATGCCGAATATAAGCCTTCATGATGGTAACCTTGTCCAACAAAAAGAATATTTTTATTGATATCTTTGTCAATGACAAACCATGGCTCACCAGCACCACCAATTCCAAGTCCGTGCCGTTGGCCAAGTGTATAATACATAAGCCCATCATGCTTTCCTTTTTCTTCCCCATCTAATGTAAGCATCGGTCCAGGTTGAGCAGGTAAATAAGAACTTAAGAAATCCTTAAAGTTTCGCTCTCCAATAAAACAAATTCCCGTACTATCTTTCTTTTTCGCTGTCGCTAAATCTGCCTGTTCTGCAATTTTCCGTACTTCTTGTTTAGGTAGATGACCAATCGGGAACATCACTTTTGTCAATTGTTCTTGGCTTAGCGCATTTAAGAAATACGTTTGGTCTTTATTTTGGTCAGCACCGCGTATCAGTTGAACTTCTCCCTCATGATAGGCAAGCTGAGCATAATGACCCGTCGCCACATAATCGGCACCTAGTGTAAGGGCGTGCTGTAAAAAAGCTTTAAACTTAATTTCTTTATTACACATGACATCTGGATTCGGTGTTCGTCCTGCACGATATTCATCTAAAAAATACGTAAATACTTTATCCCAATATTGCTTTTCAAAATTAACAGCATAATAAGGAATCCCAATTTGATTACATACTTTAATAACATCTTCGTAATCTTCTGTTGCTGTGCAAAACCCATTTTCATCCGTGTCATCCCAGTTTTTCATAAAAATGCCGATAACATCATAACCTTGTTGTTTCAGGAGATAGGCAGTGACAGAAGAGTCCACTCCACCACTCATACCAACAACCACTCTTATTTCCTCCGGTTTTTTCTCTCGTTGTTCATTCATTATTGTCACCACCGATCGTTTCTATCTTTGTATCCGTTTAATTGCTTTTACTGTTTCGATTCCAACAGTTTCCATTTGCACAAGCGTATTCCCATATCCAAAACTAAACCGTATCGCAGAACTATTTTTTTCATGATTTGGACTAATCGCCTCTAATACATGAGAAATTTGTAATGTACCTGCCGTACATGCCGAGCCACTTGAGGCTGCGATTCCAGCTAAATCTAAATTAACAAGCAATGATTCAACAGGAACCCCTTCAAAACTAACATTTAAAATATGAGGTAAAGAGTTAGACGATGAACCGTTTCTCACATACTTTACGCCTTCAGACGACCAAATATCAAGCAATCTGTCTTGAAATTGTTTATACAAGGCTCGCTTTTCTTCTCTTTGTTCATCGAAAAGTTCTGCTGCTTTCGCAAATCCAACGATACTAGCGACATTTTCTGTACCTGCTCGACGCTTACGCTCTTGTTCCCCACCGAACAACGATGGTAACAAATGCTTCCCTTTTCTTGCATATAACATCCCGACCCCTTTTGGGCCATTGATCTTATGAGAAGAAACCGATAAAAAATCTACATTTAACTCGTTCACATCAAGCTGTTCGATCCCATATGCTTGAACAGCGTCTGTATGAAAAGCAATGTTTTTTTCCTTTAAGATCGCCCCAATTTCTGCAATCGGTTGAATCGTACCAATTTCATTGTTTCCATACATGATTGTAACTAAAATCGTGTCTTCTCTCATTTCGTTCACAACGTCTTGAACACTGATTTCCCCTTCGTCATTTACCGGAACATAGGTCACTTCAAAACCAAGCTCTTCTAACGCTTTGCATGAATGTAATACTGCATGATGTTCAAGCGTTGATGTAATAATATGTTTCCCTTTATCTTTATTTCTTTTTGCATAGCCGATAATTGCGAGATTATCGGCTTCTGTTCCTCCACTCGTAAATATCAATTCCTCAGGAGTCGCCCCTATCGTATTGGCTAGCATCATACGGGCTTTATCGAGTGCTTGCCTACTTTGGCGACCAAAACGATGAATGCTTGATGGATTGCCAAACTGCTCTGTAAAAAAAGGCAGCATTTCCTCCACCACAATCGGATGGACAGGCGATGTTGCCGCATGATCCACATAAATTTCATTCACTTTTTCTTCCTTCTTTCCTACCGTTGTCATTTAAATATAAAACATATAATATTCTTGCTTTCCGTTATCCTCATAATTTGCAAGATCTTCTAATGTTGTACTGTCTAATACATCTTTAACCGCATCACGAATTTTAATCCACAAATCCCGTTTCGCGGGTTCTTCATCATCCATTACTTCTACTGGACTAATCGGTCCTTCAAGTACACGAATAATATCACCAGCTGTAATTTGATTTGCTTCTTTCGCTAACATATATCCACCATACGCCCCGCGAACACTTTTCACTAAGCTTGCATTGCGAAGTGGTGCAATTAATTGTTCTAAGTAATGTTCAGAAAGGTCATGGTCTTTTGCAATTGATTTTAAAGAGATAGGACCTTCCCCAGACTTTTTAGCCAAGGCCATCATGATGGTGAGCCCGTACCGCCCCTTTGTTGATATCTTCATGTATTTCCCCTCTTTCTAATAAATAATCTACAAGTGTTTGACATTGTGGTAATGTAATCCCAACAATTGTCCCAATTCCAAAACAAAAGATAAGTGTTCCAATAAAAACAGGTCCACCTAATAAATATCCTATTGTTAACACGACGACTTCCATCGCCCCACGAACCCACTGTACTTTCCACTTTGTTTTCTCAGTTATTGCCAACATTAGGCTATCTCTTGGACCAGCTCCACATTTTGGAGCTAAGTATAATCCCATCCCATAGCCCATCACGATAATCCCAACTACTAACATTATGATTTGAAAGGCCAGTGTCGATGGAGTCACAAGAAAAAATAAAAAGATATCAATAAAAACACCCACTAACACCATATTGACAAAAGCACCCAGTTTTGGCCATTCTTTTGTTAACAGTGTAGCTATAGCTATAATACAAAATCCAGATATAATTGTCCAAGAGCCAACCGTTAGTCCAAACTGCTTCGTAAGTCCAATATGGAACACATCCCAAGGTGCACTTCCTAATTCAGCTTTTATCATAAGGGATATACCGAAGGACATGATCACTAATCCGACCATAAAAAATGCCCATCGTAATACGAGTCGCTTTAATTTATTTTTATTTATGTTTGACTGATTCAGATTCAATAATAACCCTGCTCTCCCACACGTAAATATAAAGTCTAAGCCATTATAGCATGAAAAAAATGGCATTAGGTATTTATTTTTGTTTTCGTAATTTCTCAATTCTCGCATACAGATCAGCTAGTCGTTTCTCTTTCCCTGTTTCTTTAGGAATGTAGTATTTACGATGCTTCAGTGGTTCTGGTAAATATTGTTGACTGACCCATCCACCATGATCATGGGGATATTTATACTCTATTCCGCGACCAAGCTTGTTCGCACCTGAATAATGAGCATCTTTTAAATGGTCAGGAACATCCCCAATTTCAATTGTTCTTATATCTGCTAACGCTTTGTCTAATGCCTTATATGCTGTATTTGACTTCGGTGACAAGCATACTTCAACAACAGCAACAGACAATGGAATTCTAGCTTCTGGTAAACCGAGCTGTTCAGCTGAATGAATTGCAGAAAGGACCGTTTGAGCTACTTCACTATTCGCTAAACCGACATCTTCCCATGCCGTCACTAGTAATCTCCGACAAATGACAGCTAAATCACCAGCTTCTATTAATCTTGCTAAATAATGAAGCGCCGCATCGACATCCGAGCCACGTAAACTCTTTTGAAACGCACTAATAATATTATAATATTGCTCTCCTTGTTTATCATAATGAAGTGACTTCTTTTGCAGGCATTCTTGTAAAACGGATGTATCAATAAAGAGGCTTCCATCTTCTTTTTCTTCTGTCGAGCGAACGGCGATTTCTAGCGCATTTAATGCCGCTCTAATATCTCCCCCACAGCTTTGAGCTAAAAAGCGCAAGCCTTCTTCTTCCACTTCAATTGGAACCGTTCCTAATCCTTTTTTTTCATCCACTAATGCCCGTTGTAACACGGAATAGATATCATCAGGTGTCGGGTAATGCAATTCCAAAATCGTACATCTTGATTTAATCGCATTATTAATTTCAAAGTATGGATTTTCTGTTGTTGCTCCAATTAAGATAATCAAGCCATTTTCCAAATAAGGAAGAAGAAAATCTTGTTGTGCCTTATTAAACCGATGAACTTCATCGACAAATAAAATACTCGTGCCTTCGAATTTCGCTTGCCCGACAATCGCTTCCATGTCCTTTTTTCCGGAAGACACCGCATTAATTTGATGGAAGGGCATGTTTGTCATATGGGCTACAACATTCGCAATCGTCGTTTTCCCCGTTCCTGGTGGTCCAAATAAAATTATCGAGCTTAGTCGATTTGATTTCAACATTCTTGTTAATAATTTTCCTTCTCCAACTATATGATTTTGCCCAACAATATCTGCTAATGTTGTTGGTCTCATCCGATAGGCGAGTGGTTCTTCTTTCCACATAATGACACCTCTTTAGTTTTGAACGTTCCTTTTCATTTGCACTGCCTTTTATTTTACATGGAAATGCCAGTAAAAAAAAGAAAGCTATCAAATTAATATTCTGTAGTATACATCGTAGATTTCTTGGAAATAGTATAGATAAAAAATAATTTTAGGAGTGAAAACTATGAAAGTTAGACAAGATGCATGGTCACACGAAGATGACGTTCTCCTTGCAGAAACAGTATTAAAACATATTAAAGAAGGAAGCACGCAATTACGTGCGTTTGATGAAGTCGGTGATGAGCTTCACCGAACATCAGCAGCTTGTGGATTCCGCTGGAACGCAGTTGTCCGTCAAAAATATATAAATGATATTCGTGAAGCAAAAAAAGAACGGAAAGAGCGCAAACGGGCAGCTTCATATCTGTCTTCCGTAACAAAAAGAGCGGTTCAACCGGAACTGTATATGCCTCAGCAACAGTCTGTCAATCAACCGATCTCGTTATCTGTTGTCATTGATTATTTAAAAACATTAAATACAGAATCAAATGGAACACAAGCACTAAAAAAAGAAAATGAAAAGCTATTAAAAGAAAATCTTGAACTTCTAACAAAAAACAAAGAATTAGAAGCAGAGCTTTCTAAATTACAAAATGACCATCACGTCATTGAGGAAGACTATCAATCATTAATTCAAATTATGAATCGTGCAAGACGAATGGCTATTTTACAAGATGATGATTCCATTGCTCCGGCTACATTTAAAATGGACAAAAACGGGAATCTTGAAAAAGTTGCAAAATAAAAAACGTCTCATCAGGTTGTCCTGATGAGATGTTTTTTTTAAAGATAAGAAAGTATAAAAGTTTTGGTCTAGCAGTGAAGTTTTGAAAGCTTATTCTTGAAGAGCGAAGGCTACGCACCTGCGCGTTTCACCCCAAGAAGAGCACTTGGGGTTCACTGTCAAAAGCAGGCAGAGCTCCGCACTTCGCTTGAAAGAAAAGACGCTCCGCGTTTTTCTTATTTTGTAACTAGCGATTAATCGTAATATCTTTTAACAGTGTTGTTACGACATGTCCAGCCATAATTAACCCAGATACAGACGGAACAAACGCATTTGAAGATGGTGGCATTTTCGCTTTACGGATTGGTCCAGTTTCTGCAGCTTCAGGAACGATTTCTTTCCGGATTTCTTCTCTAATTTTTATCGGCTGCTCATCGGAAAACACAACATTAATGCCTTTATGAATTCCTTCTTTGCGTAATTTCGTTCGAATGACTTTTGCAATAGGGTCATAGCTTGTTTTGGAAATATCGGCAATACGCAAACGAGTTGGATCTAATTTGTTGGCAACCCCCATACTCGAAATAATCGGGATGTTCCGTTGTAAACATTGTTTCATCAAGTGGATTTTATATGAAATGGTATCACTTGCGTCAATAACAAAATCTAAATTATGCTCAAAAAAAGTTTCATACGTTTCTTCGGTATAAAACATTTTAAGTGCCACTACTTCACACTCGGGATTAATGTCTGCAATTCGTTCTTTCATTAATTCTACTTTTTGCTGTCCGACCGTTGACAACAGTGCATGGATTTGGCGGTTTACATTCGTAATATCCACATCGTCTTTATCAACTAACACAATTTTACCAACACTAGAACGAGCTAGTGCTTCCGCTGAAAAAGATCCGACACCACCAACACCTAATACTGCAACAGTGCTGTTCTTTAATATATGTAAACCATCTTTTCCAATCGCTAATTCATTTCGTGAAAATTGGTGTAACATTTTAACTCTCCTCCAGAACCTTGAATTTACATGTATATACTCGGAATAGACTATATCATAGCTTCTATAAAAAGAAAAGCTGTCAAGAATCAATGTTTATGCCGTGCCTCAGCTTTTACAGACATTGAGAGAACGGTCTATCAATTGAGCTATTTTCAAAACGTCATTTCGGCAACTCTAAAAATGCTTCAATTAAATATCTTTTATTGATTTTGTAGCCTCCACCTAGTGAAAGGAAGCGAAAGCCACTCGACTCCTGCGTTTTTTGTAAATGATTTTTCCCTGTGGATATAGTTCTAACCAGTAAACTAATGTCCGTAACGAAAATAAGCTATTTCCAAATACGTTTCCCTTTTCTTTATTATTAGCGGTTATGCAAAAAACAATCCGAAATGGGGAAAATATAAAAAACCCGACCGGAAGTCGAGTTTTTAATAACAGTATGTAGATGGGAGAGCCCCAACAGTGCCGTAACGAACTTGGTTTTGAACCTGCTCTCGCAGGTGGGTGCCTTGCTTTATTATTCAAGCTTCCTACTTCCTTAGATGTAGGCTTGCAATCAGAATAAAGACGGAAGCTCCCGCATATTTAGTGTTGGCTCAAAACGTAAAGTATCCTACGTACACCATAGGACTCAATGTTTCTATGGGCTTATTATAACACAGAAAATAGCGCTTCAACAAGCAATTTTCACTGTTCTTTAAATTGTCACCTTTGTCGCAACTTGGAAACAATATGACTGATATGATACAGTAAATGAAATAAAAACAATAAAGGAATGTTGATATTGAAACCTCTCGCGACTCAACCATGTGTCGAAATGAAACAAGAAATTCACTGGACAGGAAAATGCACGATTGAAACATCCTATACTATTGAATTATATGAAGACGAAGTGATTGCAAAACAAAAACGCTATCCTTTAAAAAATGTGTTTGACGTTTCCTTTTACGGTCAAAGTGGAGCGATAGGATTTTTATACTTGCATACAAACACAGGGGTTATTTCCTTTTTTGTCAAAACAAAACCGACTCAATTTATGAACACTTTTTTTGAACTGAAACAAGAGAACCCTGATGGTTGACTTCGATTAAATAACAAGTTGTTGAATTGTTTCTTGACTCGTAAATCCGAGAACAGGAAACCACGGTAATTGAAGTTGGCGCAACTGCTTTTCTTGCGCCTTAAATACTTTGACAAGATAAGCAACCCCTGTTTCATTTTCAAACGTTGTTTCGATATGAAAATGAAGCGATTTTAATTCTTCTTGCCATGGATAGTGACTTCCTTTCGCTTGAAACACAAGAATCGTTGTATCACCTAGAGCTGTTTGTTCATTTTGGACTCCTTGTTCATACACTCGATGAACAGACTCTTTTTGAAGTAGTACAAAGTCCTCAACCATACTGTTTGACGTTGCTTCTTTTCCCGCTCCAGGTCCACTGAAAACTAGCTCACCGATATCTTCCCCTTCTAGACAAACTGCATTTGTCACTCCGCGGATAAAGGATAGTGGATGTGTCGGTGCTAAAAACGATGGCGAAACATACCCTTCCACTTTTCCATTGTTGACCGTCGCTTCGGCAATTAACTTTAATTTTAAACCGAGTGATTCGGCAAGCCCAATTTGCCACTCTTCCACTGCCGTTAACCCACAGCAAGAAATCGCTTCTTTTTCCGGCCAAATCCCAAAGCATAATTTACTTAAAATTCGAAGCTTATACCAAGCATCAATGCCCTCTACATCATTTGTTGGGTCTGCTTCTGCATACCCTAACGTTTGCGCATTCGCTAACGCTTCAACGAAACTTTTTTTCTTTTCATTCATTTCAGTAAGAATATAATTTGTCGTCCCATTTAAAATGCCAGACACCTTGCTAATCTTTGTTGTCGCTAAGTTCGCTCGCAAACTATTAATAATTGGAATTCCTCCGCCTACCGCTGCTTCATAGCCAAAATAAACACCATGAGAAGTAGCTACATCCTCTAGTTCTTTTCCGTGCATAGCAACAAGGTCTTTATTTGCGGTAATCACTGGAACTCCTCTTTCTAAAAAGTGGAGAATATACGATTTCGTTGGTTCCATTCCACCTGCCGCTTCAAAAACAACATCAAAATTCAACTGTAAAAACTCAGCTGGGTTATTTGTTAAAAGAGCTCCCTTTATGTTTGTCACTCGTTCTTTTTGATGATGTTTCACTAAAATGCCTGTAATCGTTACTTCTTCCCCTAGTCGTTTTTTTAGCAATTCCTTTGTTTTTTCGATCCGTTCATACACACCTGAACCGACTGTTCCAAATCCGATTAAACCAATTGATACCATATGTACTCTCCCCTTAGTTAAGTAGAATTCAAATAAAAAAACCTTTCCCGATAAGGAAAGGTTTCATTTTTTTATAAATTCGCCTTTACTTATCTCTCAGAGTTTTCACTCTGCTGAATTTAGCACCTTTGTTTGTATGGCTCTACAAACAGGTTGCCGGGTGTCATAGGGTCAGTCCCTCTACCACTCTCGATAAGTTATTTTATTATTTCGTTATTGTTACTGATTATACGCGTCAAGACAAGATACTGTCAACGACTAATTTACGCTTGTACTTTCTCTTCTTTTTTCTCTTCAACGATTTGCAAATTCAAATCTTTTAATTGAGAGTCACTTACTTCACTTGGTGCATTCGTTAATAAACAGCTTGCGCTTGCCGTTTTCGGGAATGCAATCGTATCTCGCAAATTAGTACGACCAGCTAACAACATAACAAGTCGGTCTAGACCAAGCGCAATTCCCCCATGTGGTGGTGTTCCATATTCAAACGCATCTAATAAAAATCCAAATTGCGCTTTTGCTTCTTCTTCACTAAAACCTAAAGCTTTAAACATTTTCTCTTGGATGTCACGTTGGTAAATCCGTTTTGATCCTCCACCAAGCTCATAGCCATTTAACACTAAGTCATAAGCTTCGGCACGAATTTTTCCAGGGTCAGTATCTAAATAGTGAAGGTCTTCTTCTTTTGGACTTGTAAACGGATGATGGAGGGCAACATAACGATTTGCATCCTCATCAAACTCCACTAACGGGAAGTCAACAACCCATAAGAAATTATATTTTGTTTCGTCAATCATATTAAATTGCTTTCCAAATTTTAAGCGTAATGCCCCAAGTGCATCATACACAACTTGCTTTTTATCTGCACCGAAGAATAATAAGTCTCCTGGTTCTGCATTCATAGCCGCTTTTACGTTTTCTGTCTCTTCTTCATTTAAAAATTTCGCAATTGGACCTTTTAACTCATTTTCTTCCACTTTCAACCAAGCTAATCCTTTTGCTCCATAAATAGCAACAAACTTTGCTAGGTCATCTATTTCTTTTCGTGTTAATTTTGAAGAACCGTCTTTTAAATTTAAGCCTTTTACAATTCCACCGTTAGCAACCGCGTTTGTAAACACTTTAAACTGTGAGTCTTTTACGATATCGGTTAACTCGACTAATTCTAATGCAAATCGTGTATCTGGCTTATCAGAGCCATATCGATTCATTGCTTCTTCATACGTGATTCGCTCAAATGGTGCTTGAATCTCTATTCCTTTCGTTTCTTTCATCACCTTTGTCATCATGTCTTCTGTCATCGATAACAAATCATCTGTCGCCATAAATGAAGTTTCAATATCGACTTGTGTAAATTCCGGTTGGCGGTCTGCACGTAAATCTTCATCACGGAAACAACGGACAATTTGATAATAACGTTCAAATCCAGATACCATTAATAACTGTTTAAATAATTGTGGTGATTGTGGTAAGGCGTAAAAATCACCATGATGAACACGACTAGGAACTAAATAGTCACGCGCCCCTTCTGGTGTGCTTTTTGTTAACATCGGTGTTTCAATTTCATAGAAATGAAAATCATCTAGAAAATTACGAATTAGTTTCGTTGTTTGATGACGCATTTTAAACGTTTCTTGCATATCCGGACGGCGCAAATCAAGGTAACGATATTTTAAACGAACATCTTCAGAAGCATCCGTATCAGCTTCAATTTGAAACGGAAGTGCTTTAGATGCGTTTAAAATCGTGACTTTAGAAACATGTACTTCAACTGTTCCTGTTGGAATCTTTTCGTTTATTGTTTCCGTATCACGTTTCACAACAACACCTTCAACATCCAGTACATATTCACTACGTACTTTATCTGCAATTGCATGTGCTTCTTCTGAGATTTCTGGATTAAATACAACTTGCACAATTCCAGAACGGTCACGTAAATCAATAAAAATAACTTGTCCTAAATCACGACGAGTTTGAACCCATCCTTTGAGTTGGACATGTTCCCCTATTGTTTTTTCAAGTATCTCTCCACAGTAATGACTTCTTCCTATCATTTTTGCTCCTCCTTATACTCTTGCTTTCATATATTCGATAAATGTATCTAACGAGATTTCTTCTTGTTCTTTAGAATCCATTGATTTGACATTGATTTTGTTTGCTTTTAGTTCATCTTCACCAAGAACGGCCGTATATTTTGCTTGGTGACGGTCTGCTGCTTTAAATTGTGCTTTTAGTTTTCGATCAAGATAGTCTTTTTCTGCCCGAATCCCTGCTTTTCGAAGCTCAAATAATAATGAAGTTGCCTTATCCTTCGCTTCTTCACCAAGAGCAACAACATAACAATCAAGCGTTTCATCAATAGGGACTGTTACTTTTTGCGCTTCTAAAGCCATAATAAGTCGCTCAATACTTAACGCAAAACCGATACCTCCTGTTTCAGGTCCACCAATCTCCTCAACTAAGCCATTATATCGTCCACCACCACATAATGTTGTGATTGCACCAAACCCATCACCATCTACCATTATCTCAAATGCTGTATTAGTGTAATAATCAAGTCCTCGAACAAGGTTTGGATCTAACACAAAGGAAATATTCATGTCTTGTAAGTACATTTTCACTTTTTCAAAATAAGCGACAGATTGCTCATTTAAATAATCAATAATGGAAGGAGCAGTCGCCATTAATTCATGGTCACGGTCTTTTTTACAATCTAAAATCCGAAGTGGATTTTTTTCTAAACGTGATTGACAATCACTACAAAACTCACCAATTCTCGGTTGGAAATGTTGAATTAGAGCTTCACGGTGAGCATTTCGACTTTCTTTATCACCTAGACTATTAATCACTAATTTTAAGTTTTTCAACCCTAATTCGCGGTAAAATTCCATAGCTAACGCGATAACTTCGGCATCAATGGCCGGGTCATTACTTCCAATCGCTTCTACTCCAAATTGAACAAATTGCCGCATCCGTCCAGATTGTGGGCGCTCATATCGAAACATTTGACCAATATAATATAGCTTTGTTGGTTGAGACGGGTTTCCGAACAGCTTGTTTCCGACAAACGCACGAACTGCCGAAGCCGTTCCTTCTGGACGTAACGTTAAGCTACGATCACCGCGGTCTGTAAAAGTATACATTTCTTTTTGAACAATATCCGTTGTATCACCAACTCCACGTAGAAAAAGTTCTGTATGCTCAAAAATAGGAGTTCGAATTTCTTTGTAATTATACCTTCTGCAAATGTCATGCGCTTTTTGTTCAACAAACTGCCAAATTTCAGATTGTCCGGGTAAAATGTCCTGTGTTCCCCTTGGAATTTGGATATTCATGTTAACTTCCCTCCACTAACTTGATTCTTTATTATGTAAACGAAATAAAAAAACTCCCATCCCTGATCTTATGAGATCAGGGACGAGAGTTATATTCCCGTGGTGCCACCCTAATTGAAGCTTAAAACACTTCCACTTTAAGCAGTTAACGCCTGCTTACGTTTTCTCCTACTCATCTCGTTCAGAAAAAAGCCTCAAAGGTGTTCGTTCATTAAGGTTCATGGAGGAATAGTTTCAGCCCACGCTATTCCCTCTCTTGCCATTTCGCACTTAACTACTTTTCCTTGTCTTCAGCATATATAATATAGTACGTTCACATTTGATTTCTATCATACGAATGAACGCCGGTGATGTCAACATTTTTTATAGAATAAATTAGTTTCGTTCAATCTTTTTCTTCAAATATTTAATATCTCGAACAGATATTCCAAATTCACTCGCTAATTCGATATGACTTTGTTGCTGTTCGCGCTCGATAAAATCGTGAAAATCAACTGTGAAAAGTTGATTCCCATTGCTCTTAAGTTGTTGGTTCATGCTAGCTCGCATCAATATTCGCTCCTTTTTCTGTCAATATTCACTAGCATAACCAAATGTATAGTAATTCTTACATCTTTTAAAAAAATAATAATTGACAAACACTTAATTATCCTGTAGCATCAGCTATGAATTAAATATACCTCGTTAGGTGAGGCTCCTGTGCAGGAGATACGCTGCTGCCCAAAAACGTCCAAAGACGCCAATGGGTCAACAGAAACCATCGACATAAGGTGGTTTTTAATGTAGCTGGCTTAGACCTATGCCGCACAGTGCTAAAGCTCTACGAATGGAGGAGAAATAATTGTTGTACTGTAATTTGATTTGTCTTGATCTGATTACATGACATCTTGTTTTTGTTGTAGTTAAAACACCTTCATTCGTGGAAGGTGTTTTTTACGTTTATTTTGGAGGTGGTGTGAAATGGATAACGGTCCTGAACCAGATTCATATGATTTATTTTTTCAAGATTGGGGAAAACAAAACTATACCGATAGGAATCCTTCACACTCCTTGTGTAAAGTCGATTCCTAATGAGGAGGATGAACAATGGTTCGACTTACAAAACATACACGTGAACAATATACGCAACAAATCATACACGCTTTAAATGTTAATAAAATTGAAGAATTTCGAGACACCTTTTTAGAATTGCATCCCACTGACCAAGCAGATGTGTTTAGCGATTTTAGCAAAGAACAGCGAAAACGAGTATACACATTTTTATCGCCACCTGAATTTGCAGAAGTGTTTCAAAGTCTTGATGTTGATTTTCAAAAAGTGACTTTATTAGAATTAGATGATAACTATGCATCAAAAATGTTTAATGATATGTACGCTGATGATGTCGCTGATTTCCTTCATGAAATTCAAAGTGGCAAAGCGGATAAAATTTTAAAAGCAATGGACAAAGAAGAAGCAGATGAAGTTAAAGAACTATTAGCTTATCCACCTGAAACAGCAGGTGCGATCATGACAAAAGAATTTATTTCGATTCGAGCAACAAGCACTTCTTCTGAAGTAATGGAACAGTTACGACAAGAAGGTCCTGAAGCGGAAACGATTTATTACCTATATGTAGTTGATGAAAAAGATCATCTTGTAGGTGTTGTCTCACTTCGTGATTTAATAACAGCACCACTCAATGAGAAGATTGAACAAATAATGAGCTCAAGAATTATTTCTGTCACAGAGACTGATGACCAAGAAGATGTAGCAAAACTCATTAAAAAATATGATTTTTTAGCTGCCCCCGTTATTACAAAAGAAGGTCAATTAGTCGGTATTGTTACAGTTGATGACGTCATTGATGTATTAGAAGAAGAAGCAGAAGAAGATTTTGGTGAAATTACAGCTGCTAGAGGTTCGATGGATGCGTCCATTTCTTCATTTACAGCAGCAAAAAAACGCGCCCCTTGGATTATTATGTTAATGTTCCTTGGACTGATAACAGCAGAAGTGATTGGACAGTTTGAAGAAACACTTGAAGCCGTTATTTTACTTGCCGTCTTTATCCCACTTATTATGGATTCAGCTGGAAATACAGGAACGCAAGCATTAGCTGTTGTTGTCCGTGGATTAGCACTTGGCAATGTGGAACGAGGTTCGGTTGGGAAAATGTTAAAGCGTGAATTTGGAACAGGAATTATGTTAGGACTTATTTGTATGTTAACATTGCTTATCATTGTTCCGTTTTTATACTCTGAAGGTGGATTATTACTAGCCGGAATTGTTGGTGTTTCGTTATTTTTAACATTAAGTATTGCCACAATGGTCGGGGCAACCATTCCTTTACTTATTAATAAATTGAAAATCGACCCTGCTGTTGCCTCTGGCCCTTTTATTACAACGATTAATGATATTCTTGGTTTACTCATTTATTTTTCAATTGCAACTGCCCTTTTAGAATATTTACCTCAATAAAATTACGCAATAGCTTCGTTAGGTGAGGCTCCTGTGTTGGAGATATGCTGCTGCCCAGAAATGTCGAGAGACGCCAATGGGTCAACAGGAACTATCGAGTAAGGTAGTTTTTAATGTAGCTGGAATATCCTATGCCACACAGTGCTAAAACTAAAACGTCAGAAGTGATCTTTGCTTTTTTAGCACCTTCTTTCGTAGAAGGTGCTTTTTATTAACATATCGAAATAAAGTGTGGAAATGGAAAGGAGGACATTCATTATGTTTGTCAATTATGAACTGCTGCTAAAGTTATGTATTGCTCTTGTGTTTGGTATGTTAATTGGTATTGACCGACAATTAAAGCATAAACCACTCGGATTAAAAACCGCAATGGTCATATGTGTTGCTAGTTGCTTAGTCACCATTGTTTCGATTGAATCCTTTTATAAGTTTGCCACTCCTACGTATCATGCGATGGACCCGATGCGATTAGCAGCACAAATTGTTAGTGGCGTTGGTTTTTTAGGAGCAGGTGTCATATTACGGAGACAAAATGATGTAATTTCAGGCTTAACAAGTGCAGCCATGATATGGGCAGCTTCTGGTCTTGGAATAGCCGTTGGCGCTGGTTTTTATATAGAAGCACTCATTGCTGTCCTCCTTCTTATGCTTGCCGTCAATATTTTACCATCCTTCATTAAGTGGGTCGGCCCCGCTACACTACGACAACGTGATGTTGCTGTCACCATTATCATGGAACCGAATTATCGTATGACTGAATTATTACAGGCTATCGAACGGAATGGTGAAGGGTTTCAGGATGATAGCCATAAAGAAATTACGATTCGCAATATTAAATTAACAGACTTGGAAAATGGCAACCAACAAATCAAACTAACATTGTCTGCTCCTGAAAAAAAATATACAACGGAAATTTATTATCTTATTAAAAGAATTGATTATGTCCTTTCCGTTGATGTGGAACATCTGTAGAGAGGAGGAACGAAAATGACAAAACTAAATGTAAAGCATAAAGAAGAGTACACGTATTATCTTTTTATGCATTTGAAAAACAATGATAAAGTAAAGTTTCGCTCTGAATTTTTACAATTGCACCCTACTGATCAGACTGACATTTTTAAACAAATGAACCAAGAAAGACGAGCAAAAGTTTACCACTATTTATCAGGTAGTGAATTTGCAGAAATTTTTAAAAACCTCCATGTTCAAGAACAGAAAACCGTGTACAGTGAACTTGAAGAAGAGTTTGCCCTTTTTATGCTAACCGCTTTACCCGCTGACGATATGACGGATTTTTTAGGAGAAATCCCTGACCATATTGCGACTTATTTGTTAGCACAATTAGATAAAGAGGCATCAAATTCAATTAAATTGCTTCTTTCCTATAAAGAGGAAACAGCTGGGTCATTGATGACAACGGAATATGTCACGATTTCTCCTACTGATACTGTATCATCTGTGTTAAAAAAATTGCGGACCGCAACAAAAAAAGCGGAAACGATTTATTATCTTTATGTCGTCAATGAAAACAGAAAATTAGTAGGAGTGCTTTCACTTCGGGAATTAATCTCTTCTGACGTGGATACAACTGTTCATTCCATTATGAAAGACCAAATGATTTCTGTATATCCCGATACTGACCAACAAGAAGTATCGAAACTAATCAAAGATTATGACTTGCTTGCTGTTCCTGTAATAACAAATGATGGAACAATTATTGGGATTGTTACAGTTGATGATATTATTGATGTAATAGAAGAGGAAACGACTGATGACATTGGTGAGATGATGGCGTCTAAAGGAGCATTAGATTTAGATACGGACTCATTGACAACAACAAAAAAGCGGCTTCCATGGCTTATTATCCTTTTATTTCTTGGATTAGCAACTGCTGGTTTAATTACTACATTTGAAGCTACATTAACAGAAATAGCCGTACTCGCTATGTTTATCCCACTTATTGCCGATATGGGCGGGAACACGGGAACACAATCATTAGCGGTTGTCGTCCGCGGCCTTGCACTACATCCATTCAATCGGAAGCTCGTTGTTCGCTTACTGAAGCGAGAAGCACAAACAGGGTTATTGATGGGTTTTGTTTGCGGAATTATCGTATCATTCCTCGCTATGGTCCTTCCTTTTGGTAGTGCAGTGTTTGGTATCATTATAGGTTTGTCTCTTTTTGCCACTGTCTTTTTTTCAACATTAACAGGTACAATTATTCCACTCATTGTTCATCGATTTAAAATAGACCCAGCTATTGCATCAGGACCGTTTATTACAACAATTAACGACATTGTAGGTTTGTTTGTGTATTTCACTATCGCCACAACTTTGCTTCATTATTTATAAACAAAATCCCCCTCTCATCAGCGAGAGGGGGATTTTTATGTCGTGAGCTCCAATACGTTTGCACATCTGTTCCGCTATTTCATGAAAATTAGCCGTTCTTTTTTTCTAACGGACACCTGTTCCGTTAATAGACCAAAAAAGGGGTAAAAACCGTTTACTTTCATTAGATAACGGAACAAATGTCCGATAGCATTGGATAGATGTATCTTTTTAATAAAATAGCGGAACAGATGTCCGTTAAAGTTTTTCAACAATGATGAGCCCCGGTACAATAGCAAAGGGACTCACTTGTAAATTTTAATTACACATTACTCTCTAGAATTAAAGTAACCGGTCCCTCATTAACTAACGCAACATCCATCATCGCACCAAATCTTCCAGTTTGAACAGAAATGCCCTTTTCCTTTAATTGTTCGTTAAACAAATCGTATAACTCTTCTGCTTTAGCTGGTTTTGCCGCTGACATAAAATTAGGTCGCCGTCCTTTACGACAATCTCCATACAGTGTAAATTGCGAAACTGATAAAATCTCTCCGTTTACATCAAGTAAAGAAAGATTCATTTTCTCATTCTCATCTTCAAAAATACGCAAATTTATGACTTTATCAACCATATAATTGACATCTTCCATTGTATCTTCGTGATTAATTCCCACGAGTAATAACAACCCTGATTTAATTTGACCAACAACTTCGTGCTCCACGGTAACCGATGCTTCTGATACTCTTTGTAATACTACTTTCATACTAAAAAACTCCTAATGCATAATTCTTCTCACAGAATAAATGTGAGGGATTTTTTTTATTTTATCGACAACTTTATGCAAGTGATCTACGTTATGAATTGAAATCGTCATATGAATCGTTGCTACTTTATTCCGATGGTCTGACCGACCAGATACGGCACTTATTGTCGTTCTTGATTCTGTCACTGCTTGTAAGACAAGATTAAGCAAGCCATTACGATCGTATCCAGTTATTTCAATATCAACATTATAATTTTTTGTTTGTTGCTGGTTAGCTTCCCATTCAACAGGTAAAAGTCTGTCTTCCCCATCAGGAACATGAATATTAGGACAGTCTGTACGATGAATTGATACACCTCGACCTTTCGTAATAAACCCAATGATGTCATCCCCTGGGACTGGATTACAGCATCTTGATAGTCGTACCAATAAATTGTCGACCCCTTTTACACGCACGCCAGGACCAGTTTTTTTCTTAGGTGTAAATGAAGGTAAATCTTTGACTGCCTCAGCAAGCGACTGCTTTTCTTGGTCAATTCCTGCATCTTTTTTATACTTTTCCGTTAATCTGGTTACGATTTGTTTTGCACTTATTCCGCTATAACCAACCGCGGCAAACATATCTTCTTCCCCAGCAAAACTAAATTTATGCGCGACTTCATTTAAATTTTCCGTAGTCATAACGACTTTCGGATCGAGATCAACTGCTTTTACTTCCCGTTCAACAGCTTCGCGACCTTTAATCACATTTTCTTCCCGACGCTCTTTTTTAAACCATTGTCTAATTTTATTTTTCGCATGTGAGCTTTGTGTAATCTTAATCCAATCTTGGCTTGGTCCGTAAGAATGTTTTGACGTCATAATTTCCACAATATCGCCTGTTTTTAATTCATGGTCTAATGTCACCATTTTCCCGTTCACTTTTGCTCCAATACAGCGGTTCCCAATTTCAGTATGAATTCGATAAGCAAAGTCTAATGGAACCGATCCGCGTGGGAGTTCAATGACATCCCCTTTTGGTGTAAAGACAAATACCATATCAGAAAACAAATCAATTTTTAATGATTCCATAAATTCTTGGGCATCATTGGCATCATCTTGCCATTCAATAATTTCTCTAAACCATGTTAACTTCGTTGCCAAATTTTCTTCCGCTGACACTTGTTTACCTTCTTTGTATGCCCAATGTGCCGCTACCCCATATTCTGCAATACGGTGCATTTCCTCAGAACGGATTTGCACTTCTAAAGGGTCTCCTGTTGGACCAATGACAGTTGTATGCAAAGACTGATACATATTTGCTTTTGGCATTGCTATATAATCTTTAAACCGACCAGGCATCGGCTTCCAACAGGTGTGGATGACACCTAGTACTGCGTAACAGTCTTTTATATTTTTAACGATGATTCGAACGGCAAGCAAATCATAAATTTCATTAAACTGCTTGTTTTGCAATGCCATTTTTCGATAAATACTGTAAATATGCTTTGGTCGTCCTGAAATATCAGCCACAATATGAACATCTTGTAAGCTTTCTTTAATTTTCCCTATGACTTCAGTAATATATTGCTCCCGTTCTGCTCGTTTCTTTTTCATGAGATGAACGATTCGATAATACTGTTGCGGGTCTAAATACCGTAAAGCCGTATCCTCTAATTCCCATTTAATCGTCGATATCCCGAGACGATGAGCCAATGGTGCGAAAATTTCTAATGTTTCATTGGAAATTCTTCGCTGCTTTTCAGGAGGTAAATGTTTTAATGTCCTCATATTATGAAGACGGTCTGCTAATTTAATGAGAACGACACGAATATCTCTTGCCATGGCGACAACCATTTTCCGATGGTTTTCTGCTTGTTGCTCTTCTTTTGACTTGTATTTGATTTTTTTTAATTTTGTGACACCATCAACAAGCATAGCCACTTCATCATTAAACTCACGTTGAATATCTTCAACCGTTACTGCTGTATCTTCTACAACATCATGCAGAAAAGCCGCAGCAATGGTATCGACATCCATACCTAAATCAACAAGAATACCAGCCACTTCAATTGGATGTAAAATATAGGGTTCACCTGATTTGCGATATTGGCTACTATGGGCTTGTTCTGCATATTGAAATGCCTGCTTTATAAATGTCATATCTTTTTCATTCAGATATTGACTCGCTTTTTCTAATACTTGATCGACCGTCATCGAATCACCTTTTTTATAATCAATATTAAAAAATAATAACAGTTATGTTTTTATGTTTCTCTATATTATCGTTAAGTTTAGCAGCGATGTAAAGAGAAAAGAACGAAAAATGTCGATACAATCGTGGATTGGAAAACATTTCATTCACAATAGGTAAAGAAAAACACGGGAGTGTCTTTTCGTTTTCAAGCGAAGTGCGGAGCCTTTCGCTCCTCTAGAATAAACTTTCAAAGCTTCGCTGCTCTAGCAAAATTTTAATATATTGAAAAAAGAGCGCCCTTTACAGAGCACCCCAAATGTTAATATTGTGTCAATGAGAATATATCATACCCTTTTAGACGGTCTCGTCCATTTAAGTAAGATAATTCAATCATAAATACGAGTCCTACAACTTCGCCACCAAGCTGTTCTACCATTTGAACTGTCGCATCAATTGTTCCACCAGTCGCTAATAAATCATCTGTAATGACGACACGCTGGCCTTTAGTAATCGAATCTTTATGAATCGTTAAACAGTCTTTCCCATATTCTAGTCCATAATCAACTGAAATGACTTCCCTTGGTAATTTTCCGGCTTTCCTTACTGGCACAAAGCCTTTTCCTAAAACATATGAAACAGGACAGCCTACGACAAACCCACGTGCTTCAGGCCCGACAATGACATCTGCATTTTTTTCTTTCGCGTATTCAGCTATTTTATCAATCGCTGCTCTATATGCTTCTCCATCTTGCATTAATGTTGTTATGTCTTTAAAGCGAATGCCCTCTTTCGGAAAATCTTCAACAATTGTAATATACTTTTTAAAATCCATTAATTCACCGTCTCCTTGCGTGTACTTTGTTTACTTAACATATCATCAAACCAAAGTTTTAATTCATAATAAGACGAATATACAAATTGATTTTCAATACTCGCTTGTTCGATTTTACTTCGGTATGTTTTTGAATCAAGTAAGTCTTTTTTCGATGGGTTTGGGTGTAGAGAAATAATTCCATTGTTTATTGTAACAAATTCTAGTTCAAAAAACACCTTTGTCATCCATTCTACCGTGTTTTTTGACCACCCTTTATGTTTAGCTAGCTGGACACCAAATTTACGAATATCAAATTCCCCTTTTTTCTTTAAAAAGGAATAGTACCATTTAAATTGTTCCCTGCTTGGGCTCGATGTAAAATAATGACTTTCCTCATGAAAAAATAACGTATAGATTCGCTCTGGATTTTTTACATATTGAAAAATAGACTTCATCTCTTCTTCAACGAGTGGCAAATCAAGAAAAAACACATATGGGTGTTCACATTCAACTGGAACCGCTGTAGTTGGACTAATCCATGTTCCCTGCACTTGTTCTAACTTTAACTTTGTACGAGCATGCTCAGAAAAGGTGACAAGAACTCGGTTTTCTTCTGGAATCTGTTCTAGTTTTTCACGTACATTTTTCACGTTTCGCCAATCAAACAACTGCCATTCTTTAATCGCGATATCTTCAAGCATAAACTGTGGTTTACTATGTCCATTCCATTCATTCACAGACAAAGTACCTACTGCTGACAATGTCACATTTGCTGTCATCTCATCATATAAATGACCGAGTTGAAATCCAATGCCATCTAACTTCGCATTGTTTTGTTCAAAAACAAGTTTCAAATGGTTTTCATCACTTCCGATCCGACGACTTTGTCCAACAACAACATCTTTAATCATAATTTTTGGCGTCGGATTTGCCACACCATATGGAGCAAGCTGTTCCATTTGCTTTATGACGTCTAATGAGATTTGGTCCAAACTTGTCACAACATCAATGTGAGAAGACGGAATAAAGTCTTCACTCGTTAAAATCGCTTCGGCTTGAGCATGTAATCGTTGCCGTAGTGTATCTACATCCTTTATTTGCATCGTTAATCCTGCCGCCATCGGATGCCCACCAAAATGAGGTAAAATATCACGGCTTTCCGATAAGTTTTCAAACATATCGAAACCTTCAATACTTCTAGCAGACCCTTTCGCCTTCCCCGTTTCATTATCATAACTAAGGATTATCGTAGGTCGGTAATATTTTTCAACGAGTCTTGATGCTACAATTCCAATCACGCCTGGATTCCAGCCTTCTTTCCCAATTAAAAGAACATGATTATCTGAAATCGGAAACTCGTTTTCTACAATTTCAATGGCTTCTTTTGTCATTTCATTTACAATCGCTTGCCGTTCTTTATTTAATTGGTCAATTTCTTCAGCAATAGCGAATGCCTCTTCTCCATCTGATGTTGTTAATAACTCTACTGCTGGAGCAGCATGAGCTAATCTTCCTGCTGCATTAATTCTCGGTCCAATCGCAAATCCAACATGTTCAGCATTTAACACCTGGTCTTCAATATTACATACTTTTTTTAACGCACGGATACCAGGGCGATTCGAATGCTGGAGAGCTTGTATGCCTTGTTTGGCAAGCAAACGATTTTCATCAACTAATGGGACTAAGTCAGCTATCGTACCTATGACAACAATATCTAATAACTCAACAGGAACCCGTTTTAATAGAGCATGAGCCACTTTAAACGCTACCCCGACACCTGCTAGTCCTTTAAACGGATAAGTACACCCTGGCTTTTTCGGATTCACTATCGCATAAGCGTCAGGTAAAATAGGTGGTGCTTCATGATGGTCCGTTACAATAAAATCAATTTCCAGCTCTTTTGCAACTTCTGCTTCATGAACAGCCGAAATTCCTGTATCAACCGTTACGATTAACTGATAACCTTGTTCCTTAGCAGTGCGAAACGCTTTTTCATTTGGTCCATATCCTTCTGTAAAACGATTCGGTATATAATAATCAAAATTGGCCTTTAATTGTTGTAATGCGTACACCATTACAGTAGTACTACTAACTCCATCAGCATCATAGTCACCAAACACAAGGATTTTTTCATCATTTTTAATTGCGCGATGAATTCTTTCTACCGTTTCTTCCATCCCACTTAATAAAAATGGATCATAATACTCCTTTTTGTCGATATGTAAAAACTGTTCTGCTGCTTCTACCGTATCTAGCCCACGTTTGACTAGAAGAGAGGCGACAAGTGGAGGTACGTGTAAATCTTTAGTTAATTCATCTACTTTCCTATCATCTATTGAATCTAGCTTCCATCTAGCTTTTGGTTTCAACATAAAAAACACCCCTTGACCATCCTATTATACTAGAGTGGTCAAGAGGGAGCAATGAATCGTTTATTTTGTTTCTTTTCCATTTTCCGGTTGTTCTTCTCGTAATTTTTTCTCGTTTTCCAAACTAGGAGGACTAACCTGTTCTTTCGTAACCGCTTTTAATCGTTTTATATGCTGTTGGAGTTGATACACTTTGACCATTCCAACAGCGCCAACGATAATCCCACCCATTAAAACTGAACCTAATATAACTAAAATCAAGGGCCAATTAGCGGTACCAAACAAATAGTTAACGCGGACTGGTTCAACATTAATGACCGCAAATACTGCAATGATTAACGCTGCAATTAACCCAAAAATTAAACTCCATTGCCCTCGCACGATGAATCCCTCCTTTACTCCTTATAAGGATTAATGTGTACAAGAACGTCATGAACATGATCCTGTTCTAATAAACTCCTTTTTACCTCTTTGCTTATAGCATGTCCTTCCTCAACCGTGATGTTTGGATCAACACCTACTTTTATATCAATAATGACATAATACCCATGTTCTCTGGCATGAAGTTCATCCACACTTAATACTCCTGGCACCGCACTCGCCACTTCTCGTAATGGAGCCGTGTCTTCTTCATGTAGGACATGATCCATCGTAGTATGAATCGATTCCATCCCTAGCTTCCATGCCATTCTTATAATAAGCAAAGCTACAAAAATACCTGCAATCGGATCTCCATACTCTAAAATGGCGAAATTATATCTAGCACCGAGCAATGCCGCTCCAATCCCAATTAATGCGGCAAATGAAGAGAACACATCTGAGCGATGATGCCAAGCGTCTGTCATAAGTGCTGTACTATTATACTTTTTACCCAAATTGTACTTATACCGAAACATTAATTCTTTTACAATAATCGAAAATATAACAGCGTAAATGGCAATCACTTTCGGAACAACAACAGGTTCAAAAAAAGATTTCCCCGCACTAATCGCAATTTCAATCCCAACGATAAATAAAAGTACAGCGACAATAATAGCAGCAATGGATTCTGCTTTTCCATGACCATAAGGGTGATCCCTATCAGGAGGGCGTTTCGCAGCTCTAACTCCAATTAAAACCGCCACTGACCCGACAACATCTGAAGCCGAATGAACTGCATCAGCAACAAGCGCACGACTATTCGCGATTACGCCAATAACCCCTTTTATAATCGCTAATATAATATTTCCAATGATCCCAACCCAAGCCCCAAATTGGACTTGCTTATAGCGAATATCTTCTTCACTCAATACATACACCACCGACTACATCAAAATCATTACCTCTAAATTATACCAAGAAAAAGGCCATGGTATGCACCAAGGCCTCATTTTTCCGATTCTATACTTCTGGCTCAGGTTGAGACTTACTCTTAAATTTCTGTCTCCCAAGCTGTTTTGTTTTCCAAATTAACCATAATTGTGACGCTAAAAACATCGACGAATAGGTTCCTGCAATGAGTCCGATTAATAAAGCAAAAGCAAACGAGCGAATCGCTTCTCCCCCAAAAATAAAGATAGCAGCAGCGGCAAAGACAACTGTAAGGACAGTATTAATCGATCGAGCTAAAGTTTGCACTAAGCTTTTATTCACAATCGCAGCTAAGTCTTCAAACCCTTTTACCCGTTTTGCCAATTTTACATTTTCCCTAATTCGGTCAAACGTTACAATCGTATCATTTATCGAATAACCGACAATCGTCAAGACTGCCGCAATAAACGGAACATTTACTTCAAACTGTAAAATACTAAAGACGACGATGATAAAAAAGGCGTCATGTAGCAAAGCCACAATCGCTGCGACTCCATATAATAACTCAAATCGAATCGTCACATAAATGATAATCCCAACAGAAGCAATTAACACCGAAATAAACGCATTTTGAGCTAATTCTTTCCCTACTTGAGGTGACACTGTACTCACTGAAGGCTCTACCCCATACTCATCAAGAAAATGCAACTGTATTTCAGCAATTTCCTCTGCTGTTAACACCCCAATAAATCGAGCATGTGCTAATTCTCGTTGATCACCTGCAATTGTTATATCATCAGGGACATACCCGGCCCCTATATTTGCAAATTGTTCATACACTTGCTCTTCAGTTATTGCTTGAGGAGCGGCCACTTCCACACGAGATCCGCTTTCAAAGTCAATTCCTAAGTTTAGTCCAATCGTCGAAAGTAAAATGATCCCAATTAGCGTAAAGGCCGCTGAAAAGATAAAGAACTTTTTGCGATGTTTGACAAAGTCAATATCTCGGTCATAAAACTTAAAGCTCACTTATCTCACTCTCCTTTACACCAAAGAAATGCGGTTTTTTATTAAAAATTCGACTATTAATCCATAACCCTAACAATAGCCTTGAACCATAGACCGCTGTAATGAAACTCGTTAATATACTGACAATTAACATGACTGCAAACCCTTGTACAGAGCTTGTCCCAAAGTAAAACAACACACTAGCTGCTAAAATCGTTGTAATATTCGCATCTAATATCGTTGATAACGAACGACGACTTCCTGCTTTAAACGCAGACATAATCGATTTTCCCGACCGAATTTCTTCTTTAATCCGTTCATATGTAATAATGTTCGCATCAACAGCCATCCCGACCCCTAATATTAAGGCTGCAATACCTGGCAGTGTTAATACTGCATTCATCGCATTAAAAATGACTAAGACTAGATAAATATATGCACTTAACGTAACCATTGCGATTATCCCCATAAAGCGATAATAGAATATAACGTATAAGAAAATTAATCCCACTCCAATAAAGCCTGCGTAAATCGTTTTTTGCATCGCTTGCTCACCTAATGATGCACCAACAGAATGAGAATACATTTCCGTCAGCTGTGTAGGAAGAGCCCCTGCATTTAAAATATCTGCTAAAAATCGAGTTTGTTGTTGAGTAAAAGTACTGCTTTCAATCATGACATTTCTTGAATTAATGGGAGCACGGACCGATGCATCGGATATAAATTTCGGTTCGGCTTTCATTGCTTCTTCATAATAAGAATCGCCTTCCTCATAATCAAGCCAAATAACGAGACGGTTTTCTCCAAATGGGCGTTGCGAAATTTCCCGTGTCACTTCATAAAACATCTCAGAATCTTTTAACGTTAATGTGACAATCGGTAAATTAGTATCTGGATGAAAAGAGTTGCTTGCCCCGTTTCCTTGTAATTCCGTACCATCAAACAAAATATTGTCATCGACATCACGAAATGTAAGATGGGCTTCTGTTGCTAACAAATCTCGTGCTGTTTGCTGATCTTCCACACCAGCTAATTGCACACGAACACGGTCATCCCCTTCAATTGAAATGTTTGGTTCTGATACCCCAATGACGTTTACCCGTTGGTTTAACGCCGCAACTGTAGCTTGTAATAAATCATTGTTAAGGACATCCCCTTCATCGGTAGGTTTTACTTCATATAACACTTCAAATCCACCTTGAAGATCCAATCCTAGCTTTATTTCTTTCGTCACATCTGTAAGCGTCATTCCGATCACTCCACCTAACAACGCAACGATGAGAAAGAAAGCGATGATACGACCTTTTTTCACCATGTCCAAACTGCCTCCTTAAACCTCACAACGAAAAAGTATTTTATACCTTGTAGAATCATAAAAAGTGCAATATTTTTATTATATCGGTCTTAGGATCGCACTGTCAATTTTCTTTCCAATAAAGGAAGCTATGTAATATCTTTGACAATCTCTTCTAAAACTCCTTCATTTGCAAACCAATCATTCGATTGATAACTTTCCATTGTTAGCCAATTCATATACTCCCCGACTTTCAAAGTTAAAATGACATTGACAAATGTATGCAAATGAATAAATTCCTTTTTCTTTCTAAGCTTATGAAGTATACAAGACCATACTTCTTCTGCCGTTGCTCTTTCATAACCAAGTAAATGAAATTCTTCTACTTTACTTGTAATGGCTGGCGTCACAGTTTCTTTCCATACATCAAACTGCTGTTTTTCTCCCATTTTATAACCCCCTCTTTTATGTATGTTCAACTTTCCCAAGTGTCACTGCGACATAAAAACCTACGATGAACGTGACAACGCTCGTAAATAACATGATGAAATTCGGTTCAATTCCTGGAAAAATAACGACCATGGAACCTGCCACTATTCCAATGATAAATGCATATGTAAATACAGGCATTCTTTTTAACAAATACGTAATTGCCTTACTACACAAAACAAGTCCTAAGAGTATACCGATTGCGACTGTTGCTATCATTGGAATATTAAGGGACGTAACAGCACCTAACACAGGTTCATATGTCCCTAGTAACAACAAGACAAACGAGCCACTAATCCCCGGCAAAATCATCGCCATACTCGCTACAAACCCAGAGCCAAACAATACTAAGGCAGACGATAGTGTATAAGACTCAATAACAATATCTTCTCTTGCCCCAATAAAAGCGGTGGATGCAATGACCAACCCTGCGATAACTAACGTTACATAATGAGGTGCTCGAAACGTTTCTTTATAATTAATGTCTCGCAATAAATAAGGTAAAATCCCACCGATTAATCCTAAGAAAAAAAACATTGTTGCTTGAAAATGAAATTCAATCAGCCATTCTATTAAATGACTTAACAAAAACACAGCAAGAACAGCTCCTACCCCTAAAGGAAACAAAAAGCCGAAATGCTTTTTCCACTCCCGACTAAAAAAACCGCTAATCGCCGCAATTAACCGATCATAAATTCCTAATAATACAGCGATCGTTCCACCACTTACGCCAGGAACGATATCGCTTGTTCCGATCATCATTCCTCGATAAATATTTTTCCACTCCATGTAAACGAACTCCTTTAGTTTTTGTGTCTCAAAAATCATAGATTACCAAAATCTTCTCATTGGATGTCTTTTCTGTCAATTTCATTTTTATACATAATTGATCAAATTCACAACAACTTGTCATGCTTGGCCCCCTTCTAAGCATATAAATATTGAAAGAAAATATCCATCATTTCTTAAAAGGTGGCCGTAAATTCATGTCAAAACAAACTTTTCTCCAAGGAACACTTATTTTAATTATTGCTGGTCTTATTACTCGGTTTTTAGGGTTCGTCAATAAAATCGTTGTCGCAAGAATCATGGGAGCCGAAGGGGTCGGCCTTTATATGATGGCTGTTCCAACTTTGCTTCTTGTTATTACGATTACACAACTTGGACTTCCCGTGGCGATTTCTAAGCTTGTGGCCGAAGCAGAAGCACAGCAGGACAGACGAAAGATTAAGCGAATTTTAGTTGTCTCCTTAAGTACAACCGGAATCTTAAGTATTATTTTTACAATTGGGATGGTGTTATTTGCTCCCTTTATATCACAGACCTTATTAACAGATTCAAGAGCGTTTTATCCTCTCATTGCCATTGCACCGATAGTTCCGATTGTCGCTTTATCAAGTGTAATGCGTGGCTATTTTCAAGGAAGACAAAATATGCGTCCTACCGCATATTCCCAAGTGATTGAACAAGTTGTGCGGATTACATTAGTTGCCGTTATGACAAGCGCTTTTCTCCCTTATGGGGTGGAATATGCCGCCGCTGGAGCAATGGCTTCTGTCGTGATTGGCGAGCTTGCTTCGCTTGTGTACATGATTTTTATGTTTAAATCAAACAAGCGGATTCGTATTCGCAAAGGATTTTTTGGGTATTTACGAAAAGGGAAAACGACATTCCAAGAATTAATGAACATCGCCCTTCCTACAACAGGAAGTCGGTTAATCGGTTCATTGTCGTTATTTTTCGAACCGATTGTTGTAGCACAAAGTTTAGCGATTGCCGGTGTAGCGACAGCTGTAGCGACAACGCAATACGGAGAGCTAACTGGATTTGTCATTCCTTTACTATTATTACCGACCTTTATTACATACTCACTGTCGGTCTCTCTCGTTCCGGCCATTAGTGAGGCTTCCGCGAAAAAGCAATATCAGCTCATCCATCATCGCCTTGGGCAAGCATTGCGCCTCGCGATGATTTCTGGTGGTATTGCTGTTGTCATTATGTATGTCTATGCGATTCCAATTATGGAGCTCATGTATGATGCACCAACTGTCGCCACTTATTTAAAAATCATGGCTCCTTTTAGTTTCTTCTTATATTTCCAAAGCCCACTTCAAGCGACATTACAAGCGCTTAATTTAGCTAGGGCAGCGATGATGAATAGCTTAATCGGAGCCGTCGTGAAAATTGGAGCGATTTTTGTGTTAGCTAGTCGACCTGAATTAGGGATTATGGGTGCTGCATTGGCAGTTGCTGTCGGCATGGTTCTTGTTACTTTATTACACTTAGCTTCGGTTGCAAAAACGATTAGCTTTACACTTCATGTGAAAGAAACAGTAAAGGCTGTAGTTATTATGGCGTTATCTGGTGTATTCGGATTTACTTTGTATGAGTACGGATTTATGTCCTTCTCATTATTACCAAGAACCTTACTATGTATTTTCCTAACAACTGGATTTTATGGTATTTTACTATTTTTGTTCGGTCTTATTAAAAAGGAAGATGTCGATCGATTACCTTTTATCGGACCTACATTATCGAAGTTTGCTCACCACTAATTATTCGTGAGAGGCCACTCCAAAAATTTGTAGTGGCTTCTTCATCTGCTCACCACTCTTATCGGACATCTATTCCGCTATTCAAGGAAAAATGAGCCTTTTCTATTTTCTATCGGACATCCGTTCCGCTAATAGAGAAAAAAGGGCGGCAAAGTGCCCCTGTTTTACTATAATAACGGAACAGATGTCCGTTAACATTTGAAAAAAGTGATTTTTTCGTAATATAGCGGAACATGTGTCCGTATAAACTTAGGCTGGGACATACGTGCGTCCCAGCCTCTCTACATTATTAGCTTTTAACCAAATTCATCTATTTTACCACCAAGGACCAAAGAAAGCAGTCCCTAATGCAAAACCACCGATAGCTCCTAAAGCGATTGGAAAAATATTGCGTCCTCCAAAGCCATAACCAGGATAGCCTGCACCATAAAAGCCATAGCTAAATCCACCAAAATTAGGCGTTTGCGGTTGCTTCTCTAACCAGACATACTGCCGATCTACTTTTACGATTCTGCCAAAGTGCTGTCGACCACATTTCTCATGTAAAATAACTTCTTTCCCTTGATGTTGGCAACAAAGATCATACACATTCATGACAAAACCTCCCTTCTGTCTATTTTATTGTATTAAAACAAAAGGAAGGTTGACTCCACACTTGTACCAAGTATTTTATTTTTCATCTTTTAAATCAACAAAAAAGGATCGATCCCCTTGGAGCGCACAATACGAGATTTTTTTAATATCACGGTAGCCAAGTTTTCGCATTTCCTGGCGAAGCCATAATTCGGTTTGGTTAAGTTTTTGCAAATGTTCTTTCTGCACATTTCCATCTAAAATTAATGGGAGAGGCAATGACACATGATTTTTATCATTATTGTTATCTTTTTCAATAACTGACAATTGACCAGACGGCTCTAAAATCGCAAATTCTACATCAGCTATATTATGAACATTGTTTTGGCGCAATTGAATAAGTAAATCATCAAAATTATATCGTTGCTTCCTCATTTCTCCTTCATCAATTTTTCCTTTGTTAATTAATACCGATGGACGTCCGTCCACTAATTTTCGTAATTTTTCACTTTTTAAAGAAAGAAAAGCAAAGAAAATTTGAATGAGGGATAACATCACGATAGGTACAATGGTATGCAGCATCGGAACTTGAATATTTTCTATGGATACAACAGCTAATTCTGCGATCATAATCGAAACGACAAAATCAAGCACAGATAATTGCCCAATTTCTCGTTTTCCCATAAAGCGAAGGACAAAGAGGATAATAAAGTAAATGAAGATCGTGCGGAGTATGATTGTACCATAATCCATCTTATGTTCCTCCCTTAATGTAAGATGCCGTCCATTCCTTCACATCTTATTGTAAACAAATTTAGGAAGAACATAAGATGAAGCTTTTGGTAGTTGTTTAATAAAAGAAAATTAAGTATCGAAAATAAATGTATATCGTTGAGATGATAAACGAAACTAAGGCGACAGGTGCCCCTACTTTTAAAAATTCCATGTAACTAAACGAGTGTTTCGCTTTCACCGCAAGACCTGCAACAATAACATTTGAGCTTGCTCCAATTAATGTAGCATTTCCACCAAGACAAGCACCTAACGCTAATGCCCACCATAGCGGATCTAAATTTGTCATTCCGTAGGACTGAAATTCTAAAATAACTGGGATCATCGCAGCGACAAAAGGAATGTTATCAACAAATCCAGAAATAATGCCTGAAGCCCATAAAATTAAAAGTGCGGTTTTTGGTAAATCACCGTCTGTGTAGAAAATAATGGATTTTGCTATTTCATCAATTAATCCGACTTCTTTTAGCCCACCAACAAGCATAAACAAGCCAACAAAGAAAAATAAAGTAACCCACTCAACAGATTTAAATACTTCTTCAACATCTTGTTTCTCATACGTTAACAACATTAATAATAAAGCGCCCCCCATCGCAATACTCGTTAAGTCGACATTTAACAGGGGTTGCAATATAAAACCAACCGTTGTTATCGCTAATACGGATAGGGATTTTACTATTAACACTTTGTCCTTTAAATAACTCTTTGGATCGACTTCGATTAATTTTCTTCTGTTTTCAGCTGATACGGTTAATGCTTTTCGATAGTAGTACACTAACCCAGCCATGACAACGATAAAAATAATCGCAACCACAGGACCTAAATGAATTAAGAAATCATTAAAGGTCAAATGTTCAACGGCTTGCCCGATCATTAAGTTTGGGGGATCACCAATTAACGTGGCCGTTCCACCAATGTTGGATGCTAAAATAATCGATAATAAAAATGGGACGGCATTTACTTTTAAAATCTTCGTTAACGTTAAAACAATCGGAACGACTAATAAAACAGTAGTGACATTGTTTAATAAAGCAGATCCAATCGCTGTCAGCAAAGATATAAACACAAGTAATGGGATTGGTTTCCCGTCGACTTGTCTTGCCACATGAACAGCTACATACTCAAACACACCGCTTTGGCTTGTGATCGATACTAAAATCATCATGGATAATAATAATGCTATCGTATGCCAATCAATGTATTGCATGAATGCTGTATCCATCGAAAAAATTCCAGCAAACAACATCGCGGCTCCACCTAAACAAGCAACGAGCGCACGATTAATTTTCTCACTAATGATAAACACATAGCTAATGATAAAAATGATAAAGGCCAAGGTTACTTCCATCATTGAACTCCTCTCACCCACCCATTTCTACCATCCTATGTCAGGGATGTCCCATTCATGAACTTTCTTTTTTATTTTTTGTACGAGTTTTTCTTTTTTTCTCAATAAACAAAAGGCTAGTCTATTTTCGAAAAATTTGAATATGCTTTACTAAACTTGTCTAACAAAAGGAGTGAGTGCTTTGGCATACCGGGGAATGTTCAGTTCAATGCTATATGGCTTAGTCGTTATCTTTATATTGGCATTAAGCTTCAGCTTAATTGTTTCGTTACTATTAACTTTTAGCTCATTAACAGAATCATCCTTCACTTGGGTTATTTTAGGCGTATCATTTTTAACTTTATTTATTGGTGGGCTTGTTTCTGGAGCCAAATCAAAGCAAAAAGGTTGGATTACGGGGGCAGGAACCGCTATTTTATTTACACTTGTCACCTTTCTTGTTCAATACTTAGGGTATAATGTTGGATTTTCGACTGAACAATATTTTTATCACGGTGGTTACCTTTTATGTGCAGCAATTGGTGGTATTATCGGGGTGAACATTGCAGGAGACTAGCAAACATTCATTTTCACATCAAAAAAAGCGCGACCCAATGTGGGTGCGCTTTTTTTATGTAATCAATCTGGGTTTACTACTTCCCTAACAGACGTTCGGTCAAACGTCAATTTGCGGTTATCATTGACAATAATGACGATTGTATCCTCGTCTAATGAGTCAATCGTCCCATGAAGACCGCCGATCGTAATAATCTTATCGCCTTTTTCTAAGGCTGCATGCATATTACGAATTTGTTTTTGTCTTTTTTGTTGCGGTCTTATGAGAAGAAACCAAAAAATAGCAAACATTAAAATTAAAGGTATTATCGCTTCCATTACTTCTCACCCCCCTCTTTTAGTAAACAGATTAGAAATTTTTAGCATTCGGTTTATTAAACCCATACGCTTCAAAAAACTCTTCCCGAAAATCAAGCAATCGGTCATCCATAATAGCCTGTCTTACCTTTTTCATTAAATTTAACAAGAAATGAAGATTATGATAAGTCGTTAATCTGAAACCAAATGTTTCATCACATTTTATAAGATGACGAATATAAGCTCTAGTGTAATTTTGACATACATGACATTCACAGTTTTCATCAAGTGGTCGGAAATCACGGGCATATTTCGCATTTCGCACAACTAATCGACCTGAACTTGTCATGCACGTCCCATTTCTTGCAATCCGAGTAGGAAGAACACAATCAAACATATCAACCCCACGGATCGCTCCATCTATTAATGAATCAGGCGACCCCACTCCCATTAAATAACGAGGTTTATTAGTAGGCATCAATGGAGTTGTAAATTCAAGAACTTCATTCATCACATGTTTTGGCTCACCTACAGACAGTCCTCCTATAGCATAGCCCGGGAAGTCTAATGATATCAAGTCTTTTGCACTTTGAGCTCGAAGTTCTTCAAATTCTCCACCTTGAATGATTCCAAATAGCGCTTGGTCGCTCGGTCTTTTATGTGCTTTAAGACAACGTTCTGCCCATCGGCTTGTACGTTCAACAGAGCTCTTCATGTAATCATATTCTGCTGGATATGGCGGACATTCATCAAAGGCCATCATTATATCTGAACCGAGGGCATTTTGAATATCCATCGCACCTTCTGGACTTAAAAATAGCTTTTCACCACTTAAATGATTACGAAAATGGACACCTTCTTCTTCTATCTTACGCAAGTCACTCAAACTAAAGACCTGAAATCCACCTGAATCGGTTAAAATCGGTTTATCCCAATTCATAAATCGATGAAGACCACCAGCTTCTTTTACAATATCATGACCTGGACGTAACCAAAGATGGTACGTATTACTTAAAATAATTTGAGCCTCCATTTGTTTTAATTCCTCTGGACTCATCGTCTTTACTGTTGCTAACGTACCTACAGGCATAAAGATAGGTGTTTCAATCACTCCATGCGGGGTATGAAGTCGGCCAAGTCGTGCTCCGGATTGTTTGCATGTTTTAATTAGTTCATATGTAACAGCAGCCACTATTTATCCCCCTTTTTAAATAACAACATCGCATCACCAAAGCTGAAGAAGCGGTATTTTTGCTTCACCGCATATTCATAAGCTTGAAGCATCGTGTCTTTCCCTGCTAACGCACTAACTAACATTAACAGAGTAGATTTTGGCAAATGGAAATTTGTAATTAACGCATCAATCCCTTTGTACTCATATCCTGGGTAAATAAATATCGATGTCCAACCAGAATCACTAGCAAAATGGCCATTGCCTTTTGTAGCAATCGTTTCTAATGTTCTTGCCGATGTTGTCCCAACAGCGACAATTCGTTTCCCGTTTTGTTTTACTTCATTTAGAAGTGCAGCCGTTCCTTCTGTCATTTGATAATATTCAGCATGCATTTCATGCTCCTCGATATTTTCTACACTGACAGGGCGAAATGTTCCTAACCCTACATGCAACGTAATAAAAGCGATATGTACCCCTTTTTGTCGTATGTCTTCAAGCAACTTTTCTGTGAAATGAAGTCCTGCTGTCGGTGCAGCAGCCGAGCCTCGTTCTTTCGCATACACGGTTTGATAGCGGTCTTTATCTTCTAGTTGTTCTTTAATATAAGGAGGTAGTGGCATTTCTCCGAGTTGGTCAAGAACTTCATGAAAGATTCCTTCATAGGAAAATTCAATTGTTCTTCCCCCATCCTTTCGTTCTTCCGTACACACACCTGTTAATTGTCCATCGCCAAATGTTAATTCAGTTCCTACCTTCACTCGTTTGGCAGGTTTAACAAGAGCCTCCCACGTATCGCCTTCTTCTTGTTTCAACAACAAAATTTCAATTTTTGCACCTGTATCTACTTTTTGTCCAATTAGTCTTGCCGGTAATACTTTCGTGTCATTTAACACAAGGCAATCCCCAGGTTCTAAGTATTGAATGATATTCGAAAACACTTCATCTTTAAACTCATTTTGCCCATGAACAACTAATAGCCGAGAAGCTGTTCGATTTTGTAATGGTGTTTGTGCGATTAATTCTTCTGGTAAATAAAAATCATATTCATTGACGTTCATTAATATAAGTCACCTTTTCATTGATGTTTATAGTTATTTTTAAAATAGCATATCGATTCATTTTCATAAAGTCAACGTTAACGGAATCGACCGATTAAGAAAAAAATAAGGGAAAGAACAACACTAATAATAATCGATGTCATGATTGGAAAATAAAACGTTGCATTTTCTCTTTTGACCAAAATATCGCCAGGTAATTTCCCTAATGATAAGTACTTTCCTCCAACTTGCCACAATAACCCGACAATGATTAAGATCACTCCAAGTGTTATTAACATTTTCGGTATCATGCTCAAATCTTCGGCACCTCCAAATTAAAATGCTCATAAACAGCTGGTGTCACCAGTCTGCCTCTCGGTGTTCGTTGCAAGAACCCAATTTGAAGTAAGTATGGCTCATATACTTCCTCAATCGTATCAGATTCTTCTCCAATCGTCGCTGAAATCGTATCGACCCCAACAGGACCACCTTTAAACTTTTCAATAATCGCCATTAATAATTTATGGTCAATTTGGTCTAATCCTAAGCGGTCCACTTGTAATCGTTCAAGTGATTGATGTGCGACTTGTAGCGATATCGTTCCATCACCTTCAACTTGAGCAAAATCACGAACTCGTTTCAACAAACGATTGGCAATTCGAGGTGTTCCCCTTGAACGCCTTGCAATTTCAACAGCACCGTCTTCATCAATTGGAATTGTTAAAATTTCAGCTGAGCGTTTTACGATCTGTGTTAATTCTTCTTTTGAATAATATTCAAGCCTCGCTAGGACACCAAATCGATCACGAAGGGGAGCAGAAAGCATACCCGCTCTTGTCGTTGCCCCAACGAGTGTAAAGGGAGGTAAATCAAGCCGAACTGAACGTGCCGTTGGACCTTTACCAATGACAATATCTAAACAAAAATCTTCCATCGCAGGATATAACACTTCTTCCACCATTCGATTTAATCGATGGATTTCATCAATAAACAGAACATCCCCAGGCTCTAATGCCGTTAATATAGCAGCTAAATCTCCAGGGCGTTCGATAGCGGGGCCTGAAGTTGTCCTTAATTGTACATTCATTTCATTGGCAATAATCGCAGATAACGTTGTTTTCCCAAGTCCAGGAGGTCCATATAATAAAACATGGTCTAATGCTTCTTCTCGAAGCAGAGCAGCTTGAATAAAAACACGCAAATTTTCTTTCACTTTTTGTTGACCAATATAGTGTTGTAAATCTCCTGGTCGAATTCCACTTTCCTCAACGACATCATCTTGAAATTGAGACGTGGCAGAAACAATTCGTTCTTCCACTTGCTCCCCTCCTTTATCACATTAGCATAAGTTGTAATGCCCGTTTTATATATTGATCTGTTGACATAGTTTCTTTTTCTAACTGAGGTAGTACTTTTTTAATTTCTTTATCCACGTACCCTAACGCCTTTAATGCTTCAATTGCTTCTTCTAAATCGGTTGATTTTTGTTCTACTTGCTCAGCGAAAAGCGGTGCATCACTTGAAAATTCAGCAAGCTTTCCTTTTAAGTCTAAAATCATTTGCCTTGCTGTTTTCTTTCCAACTCCAGGAAACTTCACTAAAAAATTTTCATTTTCCTGTTCAATGGCTGTAACTAAATGGTCTGGTTGGCCTGAGGCTAAAATCGCAAGCGCACCTTTTGGTCCAATCCCTGATACGTTTAATAATTTTTCGAACATTTTTCGTTCTTCGCGTTGTAAAAATCCATATAAGCGAATAACATCTTCTCTCACGTATTGGTATGTATATATTTTAACTTGCTTGTTTCGGTATGATTCAAAAACAAACGGATTTGGACAAAAAATTTGGTATCCAATCCCTCCCGTTTCAACGACAACATATTGTGGGTCAATAACCTCTAACTTCCCATTTACAAATTCGATCATGCTAGTTCTCTCCTTCTACATACGAACATCATTTCTATGTTATCATATCTTAGGCTAAGAAGTGAAAAATTAAGAAAAACGCGGAGCGTCTTTTCTTTCAAGCGAAGTGCGGAGCCCTGCCCGCTTTTAACAGTGAACCCCAAGTGCTCTTCCTGGGGTGAAACGCGCAGGTGCGCAGCCTTCGCTCTTCTTGAAATAGCTTTCAAAGCTTCACTGCTACACCAAATTTTTTATACTCTCTTATCTTCAAAGAAAAAACAAAAGGTATGTCTTTTTGTACAGACACACCTTTTGTTCTTTACATTTCTTGAACTGCATACTTTTCAAATGTTTGTAATAGCTCTTCAAAATTTTCTCGCGATATCACCGGTATTCCTTCTTTAAGTCGGGAATGCTGGTGACTTTTTAATTTATTCGTATTGATTTGAAAAAAAGACTGGATGATATTTTCATGGTCAGGTTTACCTTCATAAATATTTAAATACCCTTCATCTGAAATTCCAAAATAACCATTAATTTTTAGTAATGGAGAAATATCATTTACTTCTTGTTTAAAATAAATTTTTTCTTCGTTTTGATCAACTAAATCCCAGCCTTCGTAAAAAGCCCAAAAATCCTCCATCGACCAAATTGTTTCTTGAACCGTTTCTTCGCTTACTTCGCCATCTAAATAAACCCGCTGCAAAATGACATCGACTGTTTTAGGAGCCATAACGGGTTGCGCTTCTTCTATCGCCTGAATGTCTTCGCTTGTATTCGAAATCGATTCCGTATTAACGGCCACAAGAACAGCAATGACGATCGCTGTCGCAAACAAAACAATTGTGACCTGTCCACTTACTACTCCTTTTATGATTTGACGAATCTTCATCAAAATCACCACCGATACAAAATAAGATTTTTCTATTTGTAGCTTCTCCATGTAAAAACAGTTTTATCCACTTCTTTAGGATTAATTTTGAAGAAAAAGATTTTTTTAAATGATAGCTTTTGTATGAGAATATTTTTTTTACGATGGTTAATAATAGAAAAGCAAAATAAAGGAAAAAAAGAGTAGAGATGAAACATCTCTACTCTAACCTTACTTATTATCGAGAACGTTCAAACGGTCGTTGAACGGCATTTCCTAAATCATTTAACATTTCGGTAAAAGTGGCACCGACTTCGTCCCAAGCAGCTCCACCACGTAAACGGTCATCAATGTCTCGAACACGAGTGACGGCATCTCTGTCTGTTACGACATGGACTGTACGGTCTTCATCCATATCTTGGACCGTTTTTCTAACTTTGTCACGAACATCATCATCATTAGAGTTGACAGCAACAACAACAACATCGTCATGAACAACTACACGACTGTCATCAATGTTGTCAATACCATCGACACGTTCTTGAATACGTTGAACTGTACGACCATCATAGTCTTCGTGGTAATTAGCAGCTGTTGTACCAGCTTGTCCACGTTGACCTTGTGTCCCCTGTTGACCTGTCATACCACGTTGGCCTTGTGTTCCTTGTTGGCCTGTCATACCACGTTGACCCTCACGATTTTGGTCACGAAGGATTCCACGGTCATCTACCATTCCAGGACGGTCACCTGTAATTCCTGTATGGTTACCTGTAGCACCTGTTGTACCACGTCCTTGACCAGTCATACCTTGGCCTGTTTGACCTTGCTCACGAGCACCAAACATGTTTTGACGGCCACCAAATCCGTCATGACCAGCACCAACACCATGTCGTTCACCTAAACGATGAGCTCCTTGACGTGTATCATGACCAATATTACCAGTTGTTCCAAATCCACCACGACGATCATTTGCTCCTAATTGACCTCCAGCAATTGTATCGCCACCGCGTTGATTTAAGCCAGCAGCACCTTGACCAGTTCTGCGACCCGTTCTATCATTACGAGTAAACATATCTGTTATAGGACCTTCCCCAGTCCATCGAGCTCCAGTTGTCCCCTGTGTTCCGGCAGTTCCATGACCTACGCCATGTGCTCTATCATGCGTTAATCCTTGCGTTCCAGCACCTCGGCCTAACCCATGAGCGCCACCTTGACCATAACCTTGAGTACCTTGGTTTAAGCCAGTACCATGTGCACCTGCTCCCGCTCCATGCATACCTTGAGTTCCTTGAGCACCAAATCGTTCTGTATGCCCTTGACCTACTTGATTTGCACCCATATCACCTGCTTGGTTATCTACACCACAACCTGCTAAGCCACCTACAATCATTGTTGCTGCTGTTACTGTAATCGCAAATTTTCGCATTTTTTTAAAGCCTCCTTTCAACAATTATGATGTGTTCTAAATCGAGTAATTACTCTGTTAGATGTAGGAAACGTTGTTTAAAAACTGGAGATCTAACTTTATAAACAAAAAAGACGCAAGGTATGAGCCCTACGCCTTTTTACTTCTTACCTATTTACTTAATCATCAAGGTCATCATCAAACTCTTCAAATTGGTTCGGTCTCATAGGGCCACTTGCTGGTGGAACTGGTGCTCCGTATCCTGTTGGTGGAACAGGTGGAAACCCTGCTGGTGTTGTTGTTTGCGGAAACGCGCCAGTTTGCGGTGGCATTGGCATTTGCCCAAATTGTGCTTGTTGATGCATAGTTTGCCCAAAATTTGGTTGCCCTTGTTGAGCCATGCTTTGACCAAACTCTTGTTGAGGTTGTTGCGTCATAGCCTGTTGCCCAAACCCAGGTTGTGCTTGTGGCATTCCATAAGGCTGGTTAAATTGTTGTTGCCCATATCCATACATCGGTTGCTGTTGTTGCATATATGGCTGTTGTGTATATTGTGGTGTGTAAGTATGTGGTTGTTGTGGTTGAGAACCATACATTGGTGCTGTTGGTTGAGGTCCACAACCGCAGTCAGGTTGACTTTGATAAGGACTTACTTGCGGAAAATAAGGTTGTTGTATTGGACTACCACAACCTGGCATTACTGGTGATACATACATTGGTGGGCATGGTTGCGCTTGTGGATAAGGAACCATTGGTGGTGCTGGTTGGGCAACTGGTTCTGTGACAGGTGGCTTTGATGGCATTTTTGGTTTCTCCATGACAGGTGCCTCCTTGGTGATTGGTTTCTTTGGAGCTTTTGGCACTTCTGGCTTATGCTCAACTTTCTCCTTTACCACAGGCTTTTTTGGTGGTACAGGCGGTTTTTTCATTTCCTTCTTTTGTGGTTTATAAATATGAAAGTTCATGTTCATTTCTTGCTGCTGTGTGACTTCCTTTTTTTGAATTGGTTGTACTGGTGGCATTTTTGGCATTTCAAATTTTGGAGCTGCTGGTGGTTTCGGTTGCTCTTTTGGTTTTGGCTGTTCTTTTACAATCGGCTGTTCTTTCTTTACCGGAGAGATGGGAGCTTCTTTTTTAGGTGCTTCTTTTTTTACCGGAACGCTCCCTGTTGGTACTTTAATCTTCATTCCAGGCATAATCATGTCTGGGTTCGATAAATGACTGTTGACTTGTTTAAGCTGTTCAAAATCGACATTATACTTTTCAGCTAACTTCCATAGTGTTTCACCTTTCTGAACGATATGAATCTTCACCTTAGTCCCTCCTTGAAGCAATTCTTTACATACTATGCATGTGTAGGCAAAATGGAACACAATATTATAAAGTGCTTATTTTGATGTACTCAGCACAATCTATGCTCAAAAAAAGGAGTTTATACCAAAAAAGGAGTGATGCTGTATATTTCACAAACATCACTCCTAACTCGTTTACGCACGATCCAACATTCTCTGAAGTGCCAGGCTCGCATCTTTTGCAATTTGTTTATCCACTTTAATCTCATTCATCACAGTTCCATTCTCGATTGATTCCAAAGACCATAGTAAATGAGGTAAGTCAATTCGATTCATCGTTAAACATGGACACATATTTGGATTTAAGGACACGACGGTTTTATCATCATGCTGTTGTGCTAACCGCTTTACTAAGTTCATTTCTGTTCCTACTGCCCATTTCGAGTTTGATTCTGCTTTTTTTAACGTTTCAATAATATAATGTGTTGATCCAGCAAAGTCTGCTTTTTGGACAACCTCATGTGAACATTCTGGATGAACGATAATATTCATATCTGGATCACTTTTTCGTAATGCTGCTATATTTTCAACCGTAAATTTCTCATGGACAGAACAGTGCCCTTTCCATAAAATCACTTTAACATCTTCTATATTCCCTTCATATTCTAACACAGAAGCTAATGGGTCCCATACAGCCATATGCGCTAATTCAATCCCTATATCGAAAGCGGTATTTCTCCCTAAGTGCTGGTCCGGTAAAAATAAGATTCTTTCTTTTTGTGTAAATGCCCACTCAACCATTTTTTTTGCGTTTGACGAAGTAACTGTTGCCCCACCGTATTTTCCACAAAAGGCTTTTATAGCTGCTGTACTATTTACATATGTCAAAGGTAAAATCGTATCTGAAAAAAGCTGTTGTAGTTGCTCCCACGCCCGGTTTGTTTGATCAATATCGGCCATGTCAGCCATAGAACAGCCTGCACGCATATCAGGTAAGATAACCTTTTGATGATCACTTGTTAAAATATCAGCCGTTTCCGCCATGAAATGTACTCCACAAAAGACAATATAATCAGCATCATCATTTTTCGCTGATTCTTGAGCTAATTGCAATGAATCTCCTGTTGCATCGGCAAACTGAATCACTTCGTCTTTTTGGTAATGATGTCCGGGAATATATAATCGATTTCCAAAGCTCGCTTTAATTTCCTTTATTCTCTTTTCCATTTCTTCCACTGACATATTTTTATAACGCTCTGGTAACATTGATGGTGTTTCAAGTATTTGTAAAATACTCATTATTTCATTCCCCCTTTTAAATTAAAGCTTATATCTAATGCTTTGACTGAATGCGTAAGAAAACCAAGTGAAATATAATCGACCCCACAATGAGAGTAATCCCTTAAATTTTCGAGCGTGATTCCTCCCGAAGCCTCGGTCACAATATGAGGCGGAACAAGTTTTATGAAATGCTCCACTTCATTTGGTTGACGATTATCAAACATAATGACATCAGCTTTCGCTTCAATGGCTTCTACTACCTGTGTTTCTGTTTCCGTTTCAACTTCAATTTTCACCATATGGCCAAGCTGTTGTTTTACTCTTTCTACTGCTTTTTTTATACTTCCACAAGCCGTGATATGGTTGTCTTTTATCATCACTCCATCATATAAACCGATTCGATGATTATATCCACCACCACATAATACAGCATATTTTTCAAACATTCGTAATCCTGGTGTTGTTTTTCTTGTATCACATATGCGTGTATGGTCACTCGACAATGTTCGAACTGCTTCATTTGTTAATGTGGCAATGCCACTCATTCGTTGGACTAAGTTTAAGATGACACGCTCGCCACTTAATAACGATGAAATAGGACCAGAAACAGATGCCACAACCGTACCTTTATCTACCCATTGGCCATCCTCTACATAAGTTGTCACTTGAATACTTGAATCAATGAGTTCGTATCCTTCTGAAATAATAAATAAACCAGCGACAATACCTGATTGCTTCACAATAAAATCACCTGTTCCGACTTTTTTCTCAAAAAGCACGGATGTTAAGTCCCCATGTCCTATATCTTCAATAAAAAATTGTTGCAGCTGTTCCTTCACTAACAATCGGTTCATCCAATCACTCCTATACTGAAAGCTTTTCTTGACAATTTGTTGTAACTAACGGCTTTTCAGAACCCCCGCTAAAATAAATTGTTTTATGTTTCCATTTACGTTCATGAGAATTTGGGTAATCGGTTCGATAATGTCCTCCCCTGCTTTCTGTTCTTTCCCAAGCAGCAAGCGCAATGAGGTACCCAACCGTAAGCATATTGCAAATTTTTTGCTGTTCTAACGTTGTAGTAAAGTTTTTCAGATGTAACATCGCAAAGCGGTACGTCGTAAACCACGAAAGTGCTTCTTTCAAACTTTGCCGTGTCCGAACAATACCTACACCTTTTGTCATCACTTCTTTAATTTCCAACTCCGATGGCAAATGACCAATTTCCCGTGTTGCTTTTTCTGTCGCAGGAACGAAAAAAGAAGAGATCTGTTGTTTTCGCAAAATTTCTTTCGCTATTTCAGCAGCAAAAACTACACATTCCAATAAAGAATTACTTGCTAACCGATTGGCACCATGAACACCTGTCCTTGCCACTTCTCCAACAGCATAAAGGCCAGGTATACTTGTTTCTCCTTTTTCATTCGTGACAACTCCACCCATCATAAAATGAGCACCAGGAGCAATCGGAATCCGATGATGCTTCAAATCAATGCTTGCTTTTTCACACATAGTCGCAATGGAAGGGAATCGAGTTGTGAAATGCTCAATATTCGAAATATCTAAATACAATAATTCGTTCTTACATAAATGTTCATTTATCGCTCTTGCAACAACGTCTCTAGGAGCAAGGTCTTCTAATGGATGTTTGCCAGCCATAAGAAAATCTCCTTTTTCTGTTACGATTCTAGCTCCCTCACCCCTGACAGCTTCAGAAACTAACCCAATCCCTTTTGATGACTTCACTAACATTGTTGGATGGAATTGAACAAATTCCATATCTGCTATTGTTGCACCTGCTCGATAGGCCATCGCGATGCCATCTCCTGTTGCTTGTTCGCTATTTGATGTAACCTCATATAATTGTCCAATACCACCTGTTGCAAGAATGACAGAGGGAGCTATATACGTTGTTTTTCTCTCTTCGCTATTTTTTGTGTACACACCGATACAAGTTCGATTTTGAATTAGTATGTCTATCGCAAATTCATGTTCTATAATTGTTGTTTTTTCTTTTACCCGTGCTAGTAATTTCATTACTAACTCTTTTCCCGTTGCGTCACCACCTGAATGAAGGATTCTTCTTCTGCTATGAGCCCCTTCTTTTCCAAGTGCATAAGACCCATCTTTACAACGGTCAAAATCAATTCCTTTGTTAATCAAGGAGTCAATCACAGACGGACCTTGTCTCACAAGAAACTCTGTCATTGTTTCATCATTGTGATAGCAACCGGCGCGAATCGTATCAAAAAAATGGTCTCTCCAGTCATCATCACCTGATATCGCTGCAGCAATCCCACCTTGGGCCAACACTGAATTACTGTCTGTCACACTTGACTTTGTGATTATTATCACATTCTTTGTCACAGAAAGAATGTCGGCAGCCATTAAACTAGCAAGTCCACTTCCGATAATAACGACATCTGCTTTTATCACGGTCATCTTCATGACCTCCTTTATATTACACCTGTCTTGACACCTATATTTACATAAATTTAAACTAGTGACAAGAGTTTTTTTCTGCCATGATTGATTATGAACAATAATCATGGTCCCATACTAGTAGAAAAAATGGCTATGAGAAAAGAGGCGCGTAATGATTTATTTAGATTATTCTGCAACAACACCGATGTCCGAACACGCGTTACAAGTCTATACCAAAGTAGCAAAAGACTATTTCGGAAATGCAAACAGCTTGCATGATTATGGTGAGACATCAAATCAACTTGTAACTTCTAGTCGGAGTGAAATTGCCAGTCTTATTAATGGTGAACCAAGAGGAATTTATTTTACGAGTGGCGGCTCTGAAAGTAATTATTTATCTTTGTTATCACTCATATCACATGCTAAAGAAGGCAAAAACCATCTTATTACAACTCAAATTGAACATCCCTCAGTTTTAAATACGTTTCAACTATTAGAAAAGCAAGGTTTCTCTATTTCTTATGTTCCTGTTAACGAATATGGACAGGTTCACTTGTCAGACTTAAAAAAGCTCGTCAATGAAAAGACCATACTTGTGTCAATTGGACATGCAAATGCAGAGCTTGGAACAATTCAAAATATCGTGGAAATCGGAAACTTTCTTTTTGAAAAAAACATTTTATTTCATAGCGATTGTGTTCAATCCTTTGGTAAAATAAACATTGACGTGAAACAAGCTAAATTAACATGTATAACGATGTCTGCTCATAAAATCTATGGGCCAAAAGGAGTAGGATCAGTTTATATTGATCCTTCCCTTCATTGGAAACCCGTCGTTCCAAACGGAACACATGAATCTGGCTTTCGTCAAGGTACATTAAATGTTCCCGGAATTGCTGCTTTTGCGGTAGCCACACGTGATCGAAAAAGGATAATGGGTGAGGAAGCGAGACGCTTAAAAGAGCTTCAGCAAAAATTTCTTGCTGAAATGAACAGCAAAAACATAATTCTTGAAGGTCACCCTACGCTGCGTCTTCCACACCATTTAGCTCTTCGTATAAAAGGAATAGAAGGTCAATATGTAATGTTAGAATGTAACCGAAGAGGCATTGCGATTTCGACTGGAAGCGCTTGTAAAGTAGGAGAAACAGCACCAGCAAATTCAATGGTTGCGACAGGGAAATCACAAGAGGAAGCTTATGAATTTATTCGACTAACAATGGGGCAGTCAACAACAGAAGCAGAAATAGTAAAGACCGTTGCTGCTTTACATGATATTATTCAACAGTTTTATTCATAAAGGAGCGGAATGAATGGTAGAGAAAAGGAAAAAAGTGTTAGGCGAAGAACGCCGAGAATTGATTTTACATTGGCTTTTGCAAAGTATAACCCCTATAACGGGGAACGAATTAGCCGAAAGAACAAATGTAAGCAGGCAAGTGATCGTACAGGACATTTCGATACTCAAAGCGAGAAATCACTCAATTTTAGCGACTGCTCAAGGGTATATGTATATAAAGCAACAAGGAGAAGAACAAATGCTCAAAAGAAGAATCGCTTGCCAGCATCTTCCTGAAGAAACAGAACAAGAATTAATGATTCTTGTTGACCATGGTGTCACAGTGAAAGATGTGATGGTAGAGCATCCAATCTACGGAGATTTAACCGCTTCTTTAATGCTTTCCAACCGAAGAGATGTTCATCTTTTTTTAACAAAGATGAAATCCACAAACGCTTCTCTCTTATCTGAACTCACCGATGGTGTTCACTTGCATACTATCGAAGCTGAAACAAATGAGCAATTAGACGATGCAACAGACGCATTAAAGCAAGCTGGTTTTTTACTATCCATTACTGAATAACCAAAATGTTTAGAGAGTGGGGCATCCTCCATTGAGCTAACAGAAAATAGCAGAAATAACGAAAAAACACCTTTAAGAGTCATTTCTTAAAGGTGTTTTTTCGTTATTTCTAATTTCTTTTATTTAGGAACTGGGTCTTTTTCTTTGTTTAAAGAATAACATGGATAACTCCCTAAGATTCGAACACCACAGCCAAGTGCTTCTAGCTCCGCAGTTACACCTGGAATTAGTACATCATCTAAAGCATGTTCCACATCAATGACGAAATAATAATTCCCTAAGCCTGTTTTCATTGGACGAGATTCTATTTTAGATAGGTTTAATTTTCTCCAAGCAAAAGCAGATAAAACTTGATGAAGGGCCCCAGAGAAATCTGAAGGAAGTGTAAACATCATGGTTGTTTTATCTCCTACATATAATGGAGATGAAAATTTTTCCGCTTCTTTAGCTAATAAAACAAACCTTGTTCGATTATTACCGTAGTCATGAATATTTCGTTCCACAATTGAAAGGTCGTATACAGTAGCCGCTAACTCGTTTGCAATTGCTGCTGCTTTTTCTTCAGGATGTTCATTCACATATTGTGCTGCAGCGCCAGTAGAATTCATGTACTGAATTCTCGCATTTGGCAGAACATTTCGTAAAAAATCATGACATTGAGCAATGGCATGAGGGTGGGAGTAAATGACTTCTACAGTACTCCACTCTTCTTTATTTTGATTGTTTACAAGTAACTGTTGCTCAATAGGGACAATGATTTCTCCAACAATCGGCAATGTATGCTTATGAATAATATAATCTAGTGTAACATTTACTGACCCTTCAATCGCATTTTCTAGAGGAACTACCGCAATATCAACGGACTCGTTTGAAACCGCGTCCATACAATTTGGAATTGTTGTATAGGGGACAGTCTTTTCTTTCGGAAACAGTGCGTTCACAGCCATTTCTGTAAATGTTCCTTTTGGTCCTAAATACCCAATCGTTCTCATCCTCACTCCATCCCTTTCTCTTTAAACTCCTGAACCAATAATCTCCACTTTTTCAACCGCGTCAAGCTCATTTATTTTTTGTACAAACAGGCTCACTGCTTCAGTTAATGGGGAAATGTCGATAGACAACGTAATATTGGCACTTCCTTTTAGTGGAATCGTTTGATTAATCGTTAACACATTCGCGTTACTTTGGGCTACAACCGATAATAACTGTGATAACGCCCCTGCTCTATCCTCTAAATGGATGGAAAGCGTAATAATTTGTTCTTTTACAATACTATGAAAAGGAAAAATGCCGTCTTTATATTTGTAAAAAGCACTTCGACTGATACCTACAGCATGAACAGCTTCACTAATTTTTTTCGCCTTTCCAGACTGAAGCATCGCCTTTGCCTCTAACGTTTTCACCATTGCTTCTGATAACATATCTTCTCTAACTAGATAATACTTATCCAATTCCTCTGACATACGCTCACCACCGCATTGTTTCTAAAAAAGCTATTATATCATTATAAATTTGTTAGAACTTTTTGACAATATTTTTTATTCTTGCTAAAAGTCCATTTTGTAGAAAAAAAGAATAAACTACCTTCAATAGGCAGTTTATTCATCATTTATTCAATAAATTCGAACTCAAAATCTAATAATCGCACAATATCTCCGTCTTTTGCTCCACGCTCGCGAAGTTTATCGTCAACACCCATCCCACGTAACTGTCTTGAAAACCTTTTTATCGATTCGTCCCGCGTAATATCGGTCATCTTAAATAATTTTTCAATTTGTTCTCCTGAAATGACAAATGCACCGTCATCATCTCTCGTTATGATAAAAGGCTCCTCTTGTTTTTCATGGCGGTAAACCACTCTTGTTTGCAATTCCTCTTTTTCATATAAAGGAAATTCAGGAGTCACTTCAATTTTATCCGCTACGGCTAAAAGCAATTGACGAAGTCCTTGTCTTGTTACTGCTGAGATTGGAAAAATCGGTAAGTCTTCTGTTAGCTTTTCTTTAAATTGCTTTAAGTGTTCTTCTGCCTCTGGCATGTCCATTTTATTTGCGACAATAATTTGCGGACGCTCTAATAATCTTAAATTATACTGCTTTAATTCATCATTAATTTTAACAAAATCATCGTATGGGTCTCTTCCTTCTAAAGCCGACATATCAATGACATGAACGATGACTCGTGTTCTTTCAATATGTCGTAGAAATTGATGGCCTAGCCCTACTCCTTGATGGGCCCCTTCAATTAAACCTGGGAGGTCTGCCATTACAAAGCTACGTCCATCATCTGTTTCAACAACACCTAGATTCGGTGTAATCGTCGTAAAATGATAATCCGCAATTTTCGGCTTTGCTGAAGTTACAACTGAAAGCAATGTTGATTTTCCAACACTGGGAAATCCGACTAACCCAACATCGGCTAACACTTTTAACTCAAGCACAACTTCTCTTTCTATACCAGGCTCTCCATTTTCAGCAATTTCTGGTGCTGGGTTTGTCGCTGTAGCAAAGCGGGAATTCCCACGCCCCCCACGGCCACCTTTCGCAATAACAGCTTGCTGGCCATGGACAGTTAAATCTGCAATCGTTTCTTTTGTTTCTTCATCAATGACCGTTGTCCCTGGAGGAACGCGAACAATCATCGGCTCTGCATTTTTACCATGCTGATTTTTCGGACGTCCATGTTCACCTCGGGAAGCTTTAAAATGACGTTGGTACCGAAAATCCATTAAAGTTCGTAAACCTTCGTCAACTTCAAAGACAACATCGGCTCCTTTACCACCGTCTCCACCAGCTGGTCCACCTTTAGGAACATATTTCTCTCTGCGATAAGCAACCATTCCGTTGCCTCCATCGCCACCTTTAACAAATACCTTTACCTTATCAATAAACATTCCTTCACCTCTATTTTACTTCACAAGAGCTAACGTAAGTAATACTTCTTCCGAATTCATTACAAATTCCTTTATGGTCATGTTCGTTCCGGTCTTTTCGTTTGCTCTTATCCAATCTTTTATGACGGCTTGATTTTGAATCTCCCCTTGAAAATCAAAAGAAACACTCAAGTCATCTTCTACTAAATAAAACGTCAGTAATAATTGATTCTCGCAACTATTGCTACATACGTCGTCTAATAAGGAAAAAATTTTTTTACACCAAACTTGCAGTGACTGTTCATATGCAGATAAATCTTGGACATCTCCGATTACTTCAAGCTCTATTTCATATAAATGGTTTTCCCAATTTATCGTTAATAATTCGCTAGCTAACGCAGGAATTTTAAGATCGCTTAATTTGCTCTCGTTCTGCGCCTTTTGAATAATTTCATCGATAATTTCATCAACACGCTCAAGTCGATGTAATGCGATATTCCCCTTAATTAATTGAATAACATTCAACCAATCGTGACGAGAATGGCGCAATAAATCTACAACATCCCATTTCTTCGTCATACTAGCACTCCTACATGATTATTTAGCAAAATTTACATGTCTTATCTTAACACAATCAAAACAAAAGGTGTATTTTAATTATGGCTTATTAAAAAAAATTCAAACATAGCTTGAAATTTTACTATAATGTCATCTTATACAACTATCCTCGTTTATTCGAATTTTGAACAGGATGATACATGAATAAAGAAATGATAGGAAACACTAACGAAATCATTTGTAATGATAAGGAGGGGTATGTCTATGGCAATGAAAAATCAATCGCTTCAACACGCCCAACAGGCGGTTCAAGTGTCACACCAAGCCATATTAGAAGCACAACAAAATCCACAACGATTAACGGAAGCCAAACAAAAGCTCATTCAAGCCGATATCGAGCTATTGAATGCTTACGTAACCGCATCAACAATGGAACAACAGCAAATTCAATCTGCACGACAACAAGTGTCACAACTCCAACAAGAAATAGAACAAACTCTAAATCAAGAAATATAATATTCCATCCCAAACGCTAAAACTTGGGCGTTTGGGAACTTCTTTTCTAGAGTTTTTTATTGACAGACTTTTGATGCGATCATATACTAACAAATGACAAAACCGACTAAAAAGATAAGATTTATACTATATATTGGAAAGCTAGGGGGGAAATCGATGGCTGGAGTGCATATTAAAAATGTAAGTAAAACATTTTTTAATAAAGAAGAAAAAACCGAATATACCGTTTTCGAAAACATTTCCCTCGATGTAAAACCAGGTGAGTTTGTCTCACTATTAGGACCATCAGGTTGTGGAAAATCGACTTTGCTCAATATCGTCGCTGGACTAGAAGATGCATCTGAAGGTGTTGTTTTAGTAGGAGAGAACGAAGTGAAAGAACCCGGTTCAGATCGTGGTGTCGTATTCCAAGAAGCAGCCTTAATGCCTTGGTTAAGTGTGTTAGAAAACGTCATGTTTTCCTTAAAAAAGAAAATGAATAAAAAAGAAGCGAAAGAAGTAGCCATTGAGTACTTAAAACTTGTACACCTTAGTAAATTTATAAACTCTTATCCTCACGAACTATCAGGAGGAATGAAACAGCGTGTTTCGATTGCTCGAGCACTCGCCATGGACCCAGAAATTTTATTAATGGATGAACCATTTGGTGCCCTTGATGAACAAACACGAACGATGCTTCATAAAGAGGTTCAATACATTTGGGAAACAACAGGAAAAACAATTCTTTTCGTTACACATAATATTCGTGAATCTATTCTTCTATCAGACAGAATTGTATTAATGGGAACAAGACCTGGAGGCATTATTAATGTTTTCCCAGTTGACTTGCCTCGACCAAGAAAACAATCGAGCCCGGAGTTTCTTGCTTTAGAAGAAAAAATCATGGAACAGTTAGCCGGAGAGATTGAGAAAGTAATGAGGGAGGAAATGGGCGATGACTACAATACTAAGAAGGCTGCTCTTCTTTATAGCTCTAATCGCGATTTGGGAGATCACATATAGACTAAACTTATCGTACCAGTTTTTCTCTGTCATGATGTTCCCTTCTCCAACTGGTACAATTGTTCAATTATACCGTGGATTCTTTGAAACTGGTATTCTATTACACGCTCTAACAACAAGTATTCAACGAATTGCGATTGGCTTTACTGTCGCCATTTTAATTGGATCTGCACTAGGGATTTTGCTCGCCCGCTCGAAACTGGCTGATGAAACTCTTGGCTCACTCGTCATCGCCTTGCAATCTGTTCCGAGTATTGTATGGTTGCCAATTGCTTTAATGTTTTTTGCTGGAAGTGATATGGCGATTATTTTTATCGTGTTGCTTGGCGGAACATGGGCCATGACATTAAATATGCGAATGGGCATAAAAAATGTTCAGCCGATATTAATTAAAGCGGCGAGAACGATGGGATACAAACGATCAGAGCTCGTTTGGAAAGTCATGATTCCTGCCTCTATTCCTTCAGCACTTACTGGAGCAAGACTTGCTTGGGCTTTTGGCTGGCGAGCGTTAATGGCTGGGGAGCTGTTAGGTACAGGTGGCTTAGGGCGAACGCTTCTTAATGCGAAAGATATGTTTAATATGGATTTAGTTATCGCCATTATGGTTATTATTGCCATTATTGGCTTAACTGTAGAATATTTACTGTTTAATAAAATTGAAAAACGAATTCTTACCCGTTGGGGATTATCAAAATCATCATAATTGGAGGAAACAAACATGAAAAAAGGATTACTTATTTTAGCGATTGCACTTGTCGGATTATTAACCGCTTGTGGCACTGGTTCAACTGGTGGCTCAACTGGTGGTTCAGAAGCTGGGAAAGACGCCATCAATATTGGATATTTTCCAAACCTTGACCATGCTGCGGCTATTGTAGGGAAAGAAAAAGGCTTTTTTGATGATGAATTAGGCGAAGTCGAAGCAACATATATTGATTTTCCAAATGGAAATGACTTTATCGAAGCATTAGATGCAGGAACATTAGATATTGGTTATGTTGGTCCTGGCCCTGCGATTAACTATTATTTACGTGGTGGCGATGTTGTTATCTTAAGTGCAGCTGCCAATGGTGCCACTCTTATCGTTGCGCGTGATGGTTCTGGGATTGAAGAATTAGCAGACTTTGATGGCAAATCTTTTTGTACTCCTGGAAATGGATGTACTCATAATGTTCAATTAGAAGCAATGTTAAAAGAATTAGGTCTCGAATCTAACCGTGTTGGCGGTACGGTAGAGCACCAATCACGTGTAGCCCCTGCCAATATGGTTGCCATGTTTGAACAAGGGCAAATTGACGCTGCTGCGGCTCCAGAACCATGGGGAACTTATCTAGTAGAAGAATTAGGTGCCAAAGTCGTAACAGAGTGGAACGATGTGTATTTAGGCGAAAGATTAGCAAGTGTTGTGTTAGTATCGACAAAGGAATTTGTTGAAAATAACCCTGACATTGTAGATGCTGTCTTAAAAGGACATATCAAATCTGTTGAGTACGCACAAAACAATGAAGAAGATACGTTACAAACGATTAATGATGCATTATACAACTTAACACAACAACGTCTACCAGAGTCTGTGCTAACAAATGCATGGCAACGTATGGCTGTGACAACAGAAACACATGCTGACGCTCTTCAAGCATGGGCAGATGCTTCATATGACTTACAATTCATTGAAGATGATCCGAATTTAGATGGCTTTGTTGATACGTCTAGATTAGATGCGTTAGTAAGCGAATAAAATACTCGTATTGAAGCTGTCGATAAAGCATCGACAGCTTTTTTATATGTCATCGTTTGTTACGGACATCTGTTCCGCTATTTCAACTAAATGGCGTGTTTCGAGGTTGCATTCGGACATCTGTTCCGTTACTTTAGGAAAATGGGCTAGTTTCCTAGCTACATTTCGTGTAATAGCGGAACAGATGTCCGATAACAAATAGAAAAGGCATAGTTTTCATGAAATAGCGGAAAAAATGTCCGAAACGGAAATACATAACAAAAAAACTGACCCCACTGTTCATCGTTCCAACAGTTTGGAGTCAGTTTTTCTTATGTGAAACGAGCAACAAGATCACGGACTACGGCTTCTCCTTGATCAATACAATCAGGTATTCCTAGTCCTTCATATGAAGCCCCTGTGATCATAACACCTGGTAATGTTTGTTGTACTGCCTTTTTGGCTTTTTCCACTCTCTCTTTATGACCCACAATATATTGTGGCATTGCATTTTCCCATCTTGTAATTTGATAAAACAATGGGTCACCTTCGACTTTAATAATTGAGGATAAATCTTCAAGGACTTTCTTTAAAATCTCATCGTCTTGTTCAAATACGATTGCTTCGTCTCCAAATCGCCCCACATAACAGCGGAGTAAAGCGTATCCTTCTGGTGCTGTATGTTTCCACTTTTTGTGGGTCCAAGTACAGGCTGTAATGTCGTAGTCTCCTTTTTTTGAAACAACAAAGCCTGTTCCATCCAAATCTTCCTTTATCGCTGATTCTCGGAAAGCCATCGCGACAGTGGCAACGGATGTGGATGGCATATCAGCGAAACTATTCATGACATTGTATTGTGACAGTAGTGAATGAGTGACTTGATGTGGTGTCGTGAGCACAACATAATCAAATGTTTCCATGCGACCGTCTGATAATTGTAGTTCATACGTGTCATTATCTTTTTTCTTAATGTGTTGCACTGATGCATTTTTTTCAATCGCATCTTTTTTTAAGTGATATTCAATCGCATCGACTAATGATTGAAGCCCACCTTTAAGTGACAAAAACATGCCCGCTTTTTTCCCTGTATTTCGTTGTTTTGTTTTGCCCTTTTTCATCCCTAAAATTAAACTGCGATGCTTTTGTTCGACTTGATGAAACTGTGGAAATGTCGCCATTAAGCTTAACTTATCAATGTCTCCTGCGTAAATCCCTGAAAGCAGTGGTTCAATGAGATAATCGACAACCTCATCTCCTAACCGATGACGGAAAAACGTGCCTAATGATTGGTCCTCACCAGCATTCCCTCTTCTCGGTAAAATTAAATCTGCCGCTGCTCTTACCTTTCCTACCGGACTAAAAAGATTCGTGGTTGCAAACGGTGTAATTTCAGTTGGAATGCCCATGACAGAGCCACCAGGAATAGGGAATAGCTTTTTCTCTTTAAGAATATAAGCCTGCCCCGTATCATTGTTAAGTAATTCTTTTTCAAGCCCGACTGCTTTCGCAAGTCGAGCTGCACTTTGTTTCCGTTCTAAAAAAGAATCAGGTCCTTTTTCAATCACAAATCCATCTGTATAATCGGTTTGAATTTTTCCACCTAATCGATCAGACGATTCATATAACTTATATTCAATCGGTAAGCCTTTGGCTTCCATTTCTTTTTGTAAATAAAACGCGACTGTTAATCCTGTAATCCCTCCACCGATAATGGCAACCCTTCGCTTTTCCCCATTCACTTTAATTTCCTCGGACTTTCTCAACTTGCTGATCCACAACAGTGGCTAAGCAGTTAATAAACTCGGGTTTGGCATTGGGCATCTCAGGTCTGAAATAACTGATTCCTAGTTCATCAGTTACGACTTTACACTCATAATCATTGTCATATAATACTTCTAAATGGTCTGCGACAAAACCGACTGGGCAATAAACAAAAGCTGTATAGCCTTTTTCATTGTATAAATCTCTAGTTAAATCTTGAACATCTGGTCCAATCCAAGGGTCTGGTGTATTTCCTGCACTTTGCCACCCAATTGTGTAATGTTTAATATTCGCTTTCTCAGCAATTAAATCTGCTGTTTCTTGTAATTGGTCTGGGTACGGGTCTCCCATTGAAATAATGCGCTCTGGCAAACTATGTGCGGAGAATACAACACATGTTTTTTCTACGTCAGCAACTTGTTCCATCGTTTTATTAATTTGTGTTGTCCAATAATCTATAAACTCTGATTCATTATACCAGCTATCAATCGTATAAATTTTCGGTCCGCTAATTTTCTCTGATTCTTCAACTGCTCTCCCGTTATATGACTTTACACTAAACGTAGAATAGTGAGGGGCAAGAACGATACTAATTGCTTCTTCGATTCCATCTTCTTTCATTTGATGTACTGCATCTTCAATAAACGGCTCAATATGCTTTAAGCCTAAATATACTTTAAAATCCAAGTCACTATGGCGTTTGTTTAGTTCTTCTGCGAGCTTGTTAGCTTGTTCTTCCGTAATTTTAGCAAGTGGACTTATTCCACCAATCGCTTCATAGCGCTCTGTTAAATCTTGAAGTGCTTCTGGAGATGGCTTTCTGCCATGCCGTATATGAGTGTAATACGGTTCAATTTCTTCTAAACTTCTCGGTGTCCCATAAGCCATAACTAATAATCCGACTGTTTTCTTCATTGCTATCACCTCTACCTAAGATTTTGCTGTATATTCATGAACAAATGCTGTCAATTTCTTTAACGTATCTGGATTAACTTCAGGGAATACACCATGACCTAAATTAAATATAAATCCAGGTGTTTCCATACCAGCATCTAATATTTCTTTTGTTCTTTCTTCGATAACTTCCCATGGCGCTAATAAAATCGCAGGGTCTAAATTTCCCTGAACAGTTTTATGAACTCCTTTAGCTCGTGCCTCTCGGATCGGAAGTCTCCAATCAAGTCCAACAACATTTAGGTCTAATTCATGCCACTCTTGAACTAAGTGACTTGCACCGACACCAAACATAATTAATGGGACACCTTCTTTTTGAAGTTCAGAAAAAATTCGTGTCATAATCGGTTTTACAAATAAACGATAGTCTGCCACATTTAACGTGCCTACCCATGAGTCAAAGATTTGAATGGCTTGTGCGCCAGCTTTAATTTGTTCTTTTACATATGTAATCGTCATATCGCCAAGTTTGTCCATTAAAAGATGCCATGCTTTAGGCTCTGCATACATAAAGGCTTTTGTTTTGTTATAGTTTTTTGAAGGGCCTCCTTCAATCATATAGCTTGCTAAAGTAAACGGTGCTCCACTAAAACTAATAAGTGGCACTGTTAACTGTTCTCGCAATAATTTTATTGTGTCTAAGACATAAGGAACATCTTCTTTCGGATTAATCGTGCCTAGTTTTTCAACATCCGCTAAGGAGCGAATCGGTTCGTCAATCACAGGACCAATGCCTGTTTTTATTTCAACATCAACTCCGATTGCCGGTAATGGCGTCATAATGTCTTTGTATAAAATTGCTGCATCGTTGTTATATTGGTCAACAGGTAATTTTGTCACATAAGCACAAAGCTCAGGTTGATGTGTAATTTCAAACAACGAGTATTTTTCTTTAATTTCTCTATACTCTGGTTGCGACCTTCCAGCTTGCCTCATATACCATACTGGTACATGACTTGTTTCTTCTTTTCGACAAGCTTTTAAAAAATTATCATTAAATGGTTGATTCATTATTACACCCCTTCTACGTACATTGCAATCTGTTTACTATTGTAATCGAATCGAACTAAAAAATCATTTTTCTACTCTTTCTTACTATAAATATCTCGACTACATATGTATAGCTTAGCCAATAAACTGTCATAAAATCGCTAAAATCTTAAGAACTGGAATGCTTTTTTCTTGATCTTTTAATGTAAATTGGTTCTAGTAAGAAAAACGCGGCAGCGTCTTTTCGTATCAAGCGAAGTGCGGAGCCCTACTCGCTTTTGACAGTGAACCCCAAGTGCTCTTCTTGGGGTAAAACGCGCAGGTGCGTAGCCTTCGCTCTTCTAGAATAAGCTTTCAAAGCTTCAGCGCTAGACCAACATTTTTATTCTCCCTCATTTAGTTTTTCTCATTTTTGCGGTCAGAGCAGCCGTTATTTGTGAACATGATACGGGTTTCCGTTTTTTAGCGGCCACAGGAGCGCTTATTCACGCAAAAGCCACTCTATTCCTAGCGATATATTATGATTAACGTCTCCTGTGTCCTCCAACGTTCCAAAACGCTAGCAATGTTCACAGATAACGGTTTTCATGGCCGCTTACTTCCCATAAACAATCGCTAACGGATAAACCCGCCCAAGTGTTGAAGGATTCACTTGGGGCTTTTCTTGCTTGTCTCATACTACTCCAAGTCCCTCATTCATTCTAAGAATGTATTAGAGCAATGTTATAAACAAGTCGACTATTTTAAAATTTCCTTATAGAATAAGCTCTCAAAGCTTCATTGCTATAGCAAATTTTTTTCCTTCCCCCTCTTACGAGAAAGAACCAAAAGGTATAGGGCGACATTTTAGGTCGGGAGACGCTCGTTGCTCGCCATTCAGAAGTACACTGAATGGCTTTAAGAGCGGGCAACGGCTTTCCCCCTCTTACGAGAAAGAACCAAAAGGTATAGGGCGACATTTTGGGTCGGGAGACGCTCGTTGCTCGCCATTCAGAAGTACACTGAATGGCTTTAAGAGCGGGCAACGGCTTTCCCCCTCTTACGAGAAAGAACCAAAAGGTATAGGGCGACATTTTGGGTCGGGAGACGCTCGTTGCTCGCCATTCAGAAGTACACTGAATGGCTTTAAGAGCGGGCAACGGCTTTCCCCCTCTTACGAGAAAGAACCAAAAGGTATAGGGCGACCTTTTGGTTCTTTCTCTAAAACCCGAATTTTCTCCAGGAGATGGTGATTTGGTTTGAGGGGTCACCTTCTCGTTCGGTTTGAGGGTTGTATGGGACGACGATATAGTCTGGGATCGAGAATGGGTTGATTGAGCCGATTGTTACTTCTCCAACGCCAGTAACGGTTGTGACAAGCTCTGTTTCTTCTTTTGTCACTTCATATACATTGTATTGTAGTCTCTCATCACTTGATGGGGTCCATTGGAGTTGGACACCGACAAAGCCACTTCCTCTAAATGTAAGGGCTCCTTCAAGGTCATCTATCGAAACAAAATGGATTGGGTCGTCTAAGTCTTGTAATCCATCTGGCATAGAAAAGGTATAACTTTTTCTTGTATCATCTACAGAATCAATGACATCTTTAAACAGTGCCGTCGGATAAGAACTTCCTCCTCGTAAATACGTTGTTGGAGTTGTCGCATCATACCCCATCCAAACCGCACCTACGACATTTTCTGTATATCCGACAAACCACGCATCGCGTATGCCACCATCCACTTCATCATATGTTGTCGTTCCTGTCTTTCCGGCAACGGCTTGACTTGTGCTTCCGTTTTGTCCTGTTCCTGATGTGACGACTGATTCTAGCATTTTTGTCATATACCATGCTGTTTGTTTTGAAAAGACAGATGTTTCTTCATGGACCGCTCGTCCCACTAATTCTCCATTTGCATCATATATTTCCTCGATAAAGTAAGGGTCAACGACTTTCCCTTCTTTTGCAAAAGCTCGGTATGCTTTTGTTAGTTGTAGAGGGCTGACCCCCTCTGTTAATCCTCCTAAAGCAACCGCTAAACCATCATCTTTTATACCAACACCTAATTGTTCTAAATAAGAATGGCTATGTTTCACACCAAGTTCATTAAGTAACCATACAGTTGGTGCATTTAATGAATGCGTGACAGCATCATACATCGTTACCTCACCTTGATATTCACGGTTGGCATTTCTTGGCGTATATCCATCATATTCAATTAATTCATCTTTTAATATCGAATAAGGATTCAGCTGTTCTTCGAGTGCAGGTCCAAATACAGCAAGTGGTTTAAATGCTGATCCTGGCTGTCGTTTCGCATGGACACGATTTAACCCTTTTGCTACATAATCCCGACCACCTTGTACAGCGAGAACTCCTCCACTATCGACATCCATCATCACAACCGCACTTTGCGCATCTTCATTGCCATTTGGAAAGTATTGATTTTGCCGTATCAGCTCAAACGAAGCTTCTTGTAACTGTTTGTCCATTGGTACAATAATCGAATACCCACCAGCAAACACTTCTTCATTTGACAAGTGATAGCGTTGTTCCGCCTCGTCTAACACCATATCAATATACGTTAAGAAAGCTTCATTTTTACTAACGCGATTCACATTTAACGCAACAGTTTTCCCTTGGAGTCTTACAACTTCCTCAGCGGTTAAATAGCCTCGATTATGCATGACATTTAATACAACATCACGTCGTTGCTGACTTTTTTCAATATCATTAATTGGAGATAGGGTATTTGGAGCTTTTGGTAAACCAGCTAGTAACGCCCCTTCCTCGACTGTAAGCTCACTTACATCTTTATTAAAATATAATGTCGATGCCGCTTGAATACCGTAGGCACCATGACCAAAATAAATCCGATTTAAATACATTTCTAGCAATTCATCTTTGCTATAACGACGTTCTAAATTCATCGCAATAATAACTTCCTTTGTTTTCCGTAGCCATGTTTTATCATGCGTTAAAAACGTATTTTTCGCCAGTTGTTGTGTAATCGTACTTCCGCCTTCTACTTTAGCACCTGCTAAAATATCACGGTACAACGCACGACCAATCGCGCGAAAATCAATGCCTTGATGTTCATAAAATCTCGCATCTTCTATCGCAACAAACGCATCTTGCACATGTTCTGGAATATCATGAATGGAAGCTACTTCACGATTTTCAATAAAAAGTTTCGCTAGTTCTTCCCCATCTTCACTCATAATTTTTGTCGTTGAATTCATGACAAGCATTTTATCGTCAATGACATAGTCGCCAGAAAAAAGAATGGTTAAATATAAAGTTAAGCTAAAAAACATTCCAGCAAGAATGGTTGTCCCTACTAGCAGTTTTTTCTTCATTGTCAAGGAAACCACTCCTTCTTTTTTAGTCTTAGTTTTATTATAGTATAGTTTTCTCTCCCCTACAAAATGTCACGAAAAGTTTGTAGAATTGTATCGATTTATGCACTGTTGTCTTGGAGTCTTTTTTCATTTTTATTATAAATATATAATCCCCATCCGCTTGCAATCATAAGCATCATCAACCAGGCTATTGCGTAAACACTCGGAATTCCAGCACCAAACTCGAGTAATATATAAACAATAAGAGGACCAAGAGATGCCCCCGTATCCAAAAAGATCGTGTACCATGTAATGACCCGATGTTGATTATAAGTTTTCGCAATATCTGTTGTTATCGCATCAACTAACGTTGTAAGTGCAGTCGAACAAACCATTGTCAGCACCACAATAAATACAAAAACAAAAAATGGTGTGTGAAGGGGAATGAGAATAAAGCCAAGGGACCCGAATACTAGAAAACTAATAAACAGTGGAAACCGCCCATATTTTCCGTCTGACCATTTTCCGACTTTCACAGCTAAAAATGGTTCCCACACCCAGCGTATTCCTTGCAAAACACCTGAGACAGCAGCAACACCAATACTCACACCAAACAAAAAGACTTCCTCTGTAAAATGTTCAAACATAACTAGACTGATTGTAGAAGCGAACAGTCCTTGAATGATAAACGCTAGTAGCATTCCACTCGTAATAGCCAATAAAACAGGTTTTGTAACAATTGAATTCTCAATTTGCTTCATTTCTATTACCGACTCCGCGTTTTCTCGTTGTTTTACAGGAATGTATATTAGCGTAAGAGGTATACTGACGATCATCACACTAGCAAACAATAGCGCTGTAAAAGATAAACTAGTCAAACTCACACAAATTCCTCCGACTACCATTCCTCCTAAGCTTCCTAAACGGTATAAACCATTGTACCTCCCCATTAATTCACCACGGTTTTCGTTTGTTGCCGTGTCAAGAATCAAGAAAAAACCACCAAGGCGAAAGAATGACCAAGCAAGTCCCCACACAATACGTAACAAAATCCAATACAATAATCCTTGAAATACTCCATATCCAACTGTTGTTACAATCGCTAACACAACAGAAATTAAAAAACCTGTTCGTAGTTGGATACGAGCATATATAAAACTAACGAATGGGTTTAGCGGAATGCGGACTAGACGATTTAGAGATAAAATTAGCCCAACTTCCCACATCGATTGCAATCCGACATCACGGAAGTAAATCGGTAATGCCACATATAACATCGAATCCGCTAGTAAACAAATCGCTGTTACTAAAGCGCAAACATCAATCGATTTATTATTTTTTATTATCATGTTCTGTTTTTTTTGTTTTATCATGAGTGAGCTCCTCTACATCAACATCCTTTTATTTTAAAAAATAGATGTAAAAATTCTGTTACACCATGATAAAAAAACGTTTTGATTGTTTCGGACATCTATTCCGCTGTTCTCGAAAATACTCCCTTATTTCTAATCGTATCGGACATGTGTTCCGTTATTTTCCAATTTTTCAGCGATTTTCTCCTATTTTTTGCCCACTAGCGGAACATTTGTCCGAAAATAATCTATAACTAGCCAAAAGCAAATTAAAGGAACAGATGTCCGCTAAGGTTTTTGACAAACAAAAAAACTACTCGACTCATAACGGGTTCAGTTTTGGGAGAGAAAACAACAAATAGCATTAGAAACGGCGTACGAATTAGCAATGAGTTTGTACGCTTATTTTTTATTGCCACAACAATGATTGGTTAGAATTAGCCCTGAAATTAGCAACCCTTTTATCAAGAACCCATAAACTTATGTCCTAATACCATTTCATATGCTAAATGATGTGCGGTTGCTTTATTAATAATTCAGTGCGCATTAAACTTTGTGGAAATTATGGGATTTAATGTTAAGATAAGAATAAGGACATTCCTTGGTCAACGGGGAGTTTACTTTAACAAGATAGCCACAATGAAATTGAAATAGTGGTTTGACTAACAGAGCTTTTATGGTTTTATGGGGAGTTGTTTAAATGCTAGAGGTTGTAAAGAACAATGAACTAATTTTCATAATTATATATTGTCTAATCATATTGTGGATTAACTTAAGCTTCATAAAGGATTTTAAATATTTAAAAAAAGGATTAAATGAAATTTCTTCTGAAAATGAATTAGATATTAATCCAAATTCCATATCTTTAATGTTATTTAATTTCATGTTTATTTTTTTCCGCAGATGGATGATTTATATTCTTGCAGTATTAATCACTGAGAACATATTCGTGCTGATTCTTACAGTTGTATTATTTGTAATAAGTTTATACGATAGCTTGTTTAATTACAGTTTAGAAAAGATAAAAAAATCGAACGTTGGATTTTACTTGGCGGTTTTGGACACGATATTCATTTTCATTTTTGTCATTTATCTTTTTGTTGTTTAAACTATTCTTCTTTTACTAACGGAGCGTTTATTCAAACAAGGAAAAAAAAATGAGTAAAAAACGCACAGATAAATCCTGTGCGTTTTTTGTATGCTAAATGGCGTGTTATTGCTTTGAGATTTTAATGTTAAATTTAACACGATTTATTTAAGCTGTGAACTTACGGCTTCCCTCCCAGAACCCGTTTACTCGACTCAGCAGGTTTTATTTCACCAATCCATGACGGTGTGCGTATATGGCAATTTGTGTACGATCTTCTACACATAATTTAGCTAATATGTTACTAACATGTGTTTTAACTGTTTTGATACCGATAAACAGTTCATCGGCAATTTCTTGATTTGTTTTCCCATTTCCGACTAAGCAAAGAACTTCTAGCTCCCTAGGTGTTAATTCTTCATGCGGATTTCTTACGGTCTGTTGTCTCATTCTTTGCATCATTTTGTTTGTCACTTTTGCTTCAACAATCGCCTCGCCTGCATGAGCGGAACGAATCGCTTCAGCAATTTCATTTGCCCTTGATGTTTTTAATAAATAACTAAAAGCACCTGCTTCGATGACAGGATATACTTTTTCATCATCGATAAAACTCGTTAAGACGATGACTTTCACATCAGGCAACTTGGCCGTTACTTGTTTTGTTGCTTCAATGCCATCCATTTTTTCCATGACTAAATCCATTAAAATGACATCTGGCTTTTTATCAACGGCCATTTGGACACCTTCCAAACCATTGGAAGCTTCACCGACGATATCGATATCCTCTTCTGTCGATAAATACGTACTTAAGCCCATCCGTACCATCTCGTGGTCATCGACAAGCAACACTTTAATCATGTTTTTTCTCCTCCTTGACCGCATGAACTAACGGGACTTTTGCTTCGACTTGTGTTCCTTTTCCAGGAACAGAGATGATTTCAAGCACCCCACCTATTTCGTTTACTCGCTCTTTCATCATTTGTAAGCCGTATGAAGAGCTTTTTTGGGTTGCCGTATCAAATCCAATTCCATTATCGATAATTTTTAACCGCAGCTGTCCACGCATTTCACGTAACTGTAATTCAATTCGCTCTGCTTTAGCATGTCGTAATATATTTGAAACCGCTTCTTGAACTAAACGAAACATATGGTCCTCAATTCCTTTTGGAATGTTCGATAACGGTTCTATTTTCCATTCTATTGATTGACGATGTTTATGCTTTAACTCTTGCAATAAATCTTCTATTCCTGTTTTTAAATTTTTCCCTTCAAGATGCGCAGGTCGTAAGTGTAGCAATAACGCTCTCATTTCAGATTGAGCGGTTTGCGCCATTTTTTCAATCGCTTCGATTTGTGAAAACACTTTACCTTTATTTTTCTCTAATGTATGTGGCAGGGCAGCAGTCATCATGGAAATCGCAAATAATTGTTGACTTACCGCATCATGTAAATCTCTGGCTAAACGTTGACGTTCTTCTCCAATTGCCGTTTGTTTAATCGTTTCCTGCCATTCAGCTCGTTCTGTCGATAATCGCTGCAACGAACCGATTTGTTCTTCTACTCTACTTATCATTTCATTTAATTGACTACTAATTAAACCAACTTCATCTTCACCTAAAGTCGGAAAACGATAGGAAAAATTCCCTCTCTCAATTTGAACTGTTCCATGTAAGAGAACATCTAAACGTTTTTTTAATTTATTTCCTAACACATATCCATAAATGGCACCAACGAGTATACAAATAATTGGTAGGATGATTAGCATCGGAATGCCTACAATTCTCTTATCAAACACTAACGCAAACCCTAACTCTTGCCCAAAGGTAAGAATAAAGACAAAGAAAATCCCGGTTAATATGCTAATTGATATGGAATTACGAATAAGTTGCCACTGAATACTAACTAGTTTGCTTTTTCTCATATTAGACATACCTCACGTCGATATCACCAATGAATAGAGAAAGAATGATTTTCACTCGGCGTTGTGCTTGTTTATATCCTTTTGTTGTGACTGATAAGTTTCGGTTAAAGCCACTTTGGTTGTTTTCAAAAACATCTAACTCTCCAATAGACACCATCGCTTGTACAGTGACATCTAAATCATCGGGAATGTAAATATCAATATCTCCAATCCACCCTTGAACAACAACGACCGTTTCTCCCTCAGGAATAATAGCTTTTGATAAGTCTACTTTTATATCACCAATGCCGTTTCGAATCGTCATATCTTGAAGTTCAAACCGACTTAATAAATGCAAATCACCAATCAACGTACTGCGAAATGTTGGTGACGTAAATGTTTTTTTCTTATCGCTTTCTTCTCTGTCATGATTGCTTTCTTCTCTTTGTACACGAGTTTTTTCTTTTATTGTTTCGATTTGCTCGTCAATTTCGATTTCTAGGTCTCGTTCAAAATCGGTTTCTTCAGAATGATATGGCGACTGTTGTTCTTTTTGTGGTCCAACTAACAATCGATAGCCAAAATAAATAAACACAGACGCGATCATAATCCCAGCAATATTAATTCTGAAAACATTTTCAAAAAGGGCGATAATCCCGATAACAACGAAAATTACACTTAACACTTTATGTCCTTTTGAATGAAAATAAAGTCCAAGAAAAAGAAAAATGAGGGGACCAATAAAACTTCCGATATGAATGTTAACATTGAGTGTATTTAATAACGCAATGACACCAATACCGATAATTAAAATTCCAAGAAAGCCTTTTCGTGAAAGTTGCATGTCGCCCCTCCTTTCGCTCGTCCTTTTTCACGTTTACTCAATGTTAATGTCTCCGACTGACGTTGAAACCTTAACTGTATACTTTGCATCATTTACTGTTCCTTGCACTTTTCTTGTGCTCGAACGATCTGATGTTATCGGGAATCCAATTGAAATATCACCAACAGATGAAGAAGCATCTAATTCAAACGAAGGAGAAGGAATGTTGATTTTAATATCTCCTGCACTTCCTTTAAAATCAATGTTATGGTTTTCATCCTTAAAATTTACGATTAAGTCCCCTGCAGTATTTTTGCCTGTAATTGCACCTACAAAATTATCAAGGCGAAAGTCCCCAGCACTTCCTTGTAATGTAGTTTCCACTGTTTCGAGATCTTTCATTTTTACATCGCCTGCTGTGCTTGCTGCCGTTACATAATCAATTTTTCCGCTAATATTGTCAATATCGCCTGCTGTGGTTTTAACAAATAACTCTTTTAATTCAATCGGTTCCTCTAACACAATACTACCCACTGTTGTTGTTACACTTAGTTTATCTTCATATTCCTTTGGAATGAAAATATCAACAGTTTTCATACTTCTTCCAAACGTAATCCACTGTTTTTCTTCCGATACTTTAATGATTAAAGTTGATCCTTTTTCTTTCGCTTCCACTTTGTACTCATCATCTCTGCTACTGTTGACATTGATAGTTAGACCATCTGCCTCAACTGGGGTAATCGTAATATCTGACACCGTACTTTCGACCTTAATTTCATTCATTTTTGAGACATCATAGTCTAAGATTTCTTCTGATGCTGTTGTCGTTTGACTTGAAAATGAAATACCTAATGCTGATATACCTATAATAATCCCAATGACAACAAGAATCACACCAAATATCCTTCTCATGGAGGTTGCCTCCTCATCTTTTCACTTCCACCATTTTACTATAAGTTTCTAAAACCGAATATGTTTTTCTTAAAAATTATTAAGAGAAAAAGAGAATAGGAAACAAACAGATTGTCTCCTATTTACTCTATTACGACTGTGACGAAAATTTCTCCTTTAATTGCGAATATTCACTTTCAATATCGTCAGAGTAGACAGCTGCTTTGTTATCGTCAAACATGTCATGCATGTTTTGAGTTGCTTTTGTTCTCACTTCCATTTCTAGGATTCTTTCTTCCATTCGAGCAAAGCCTTGTTGAGCTCTTTCATTACTTAACTGCGTCATTTGTGTTTGCAGCGTTTCTTTTGTTTTTACCGCATTAGCCCTTGCTACTAAAGCCATCTTTTTATCTCTCATTTCCACGAACTTTTCTTTCATCGCGACTAATTGCTCTTTTAGTTCTGCAAGTTGTTCATCGTTTTGTTCCTCAAGCTGTTTGTATTGTTCACTTTTTTCTTGATAGTATTTTTTTGATACTAGCGCTTTTTTCGCTAATTCTTCTTCCCCAGCTTTTATCGCTAATTCTGCTTGTTTTGTTCGTTTTTCAACTTGCTGTACTGCTTCTTCGTATTGTTTACGGAACCCTTCGCCAAGGACCAATTGTTTCGTAACTGCTTTTTCAGCTTTTTTAATTTCAGCTTCACTATCTCTTAAATATTGATTTAACATGACAATAGGGTTTTCTATTTGATCCAGTCCTTCATGAATTGTAGCCACCGTTAAATCGCGAATTCTTCTAAATACCATTGTAATTCCTCCTTAATTATGTTTTTCAATAAATTTTTTCCACTCATGTTCAAAAGCATCATCTGTAGCCATGCTCTCAAAACTCGGTTCCATCACTTCTTCTTTTGCTACTTTCTGATTTTGTATCCCTTTATCTTCACGCACTAACGAGTACCCGAAGTAGATAATAACCGCTGCGATAAGAATTCCTCCTATCATATGTGCTTTCCCAATTAAAAGTAGGATTCCAAAGATTAAAATGATGGTGCCCATAACTTTCGAGCCATTCGTCTTTGCGTGCTTTCTTTTTGAGAACCCCCATAATATAAACAAACCTGCAATGAGTAATCCGATTACTCCACCTAGATGAATTCCTAATGTACTTAAGAAGAGGTTTGCTCCTATTACGATTAATATTGCTCCAAATACAACTTTCCCTGTCCAGTTCATGTTATCGCCTCCTTTTTCTTAACTTACCTTTATTGTAAACATCGAGCTAACAATCGATAACGAACATGAGAATGGTTTTAGTCTCCGTCTCGAGGATGATTTAAAATCCGTTTTAAGACCTCAAATGTGATTATTTCCTGAAAAATACTCATTTGATTCGCTAAACGGACATGTTATTCGGTATAATACGCATAGAGTAACTACAAGAGAGTTCACTACGACAAGGAGGTTGTCATATGGGAGAAGTTACGATTTGGTTAGCCTTTTTAGCAGGCGTTGTTTCGTTTTTATCCCCTTGTGTTTTCCCGCTTGTTCCTGCGTACTTAGCGCAATTAACAGGTTCAACGGTTTCCAATAATCAAATCCAAGCAAACCGAGGGATTATCCTTTCAAGAAGTGTCGGGTTTATCATCGGGTTTACGATTGTCTTTTTATTACTCGGTGCTACATCGACTTTTATCGGTCAGTTTTTTGCTGAAAATCGGAAATTAGTCGAACAAGTCGGCGGTATTATTATTACGGTGTTTGGGTTACAAATGGCTGGGGTCATTTCAATTCAAACATTACTACGCGAAAAGAAAATTTCTCATTCACCGAAAAAATCTGGAAGCTTCCTTGGTTCAGTGTTATTAGGCTTTTTATTTGCAACAGGCTGGTCACCATGTATCGGGCTCGTTCTCACGGCGATACTTACTTTATCTAGCACTGCTGAAACGATGTTTCTTGGCATGTCATTGTTATTCATTTATTCAATGGGGTTAGGACTTCCATTTTTATTAGTCGCCCTCATTTGGTCGCGTTCCTTAAATAAAATGAAAAAAATCAATCGGCATCTTCCTACCATTCAAAAGGCGAGTGGGTATATAATGGTTGTATTAGGGATTTTGTTATTCACCGGTCAATTTTTTGTCATTTCAGCTTATTTATCACGGTTTATTCCTTTTGGCCTTTAAATGACATACCGCTAAATAATTTATAAAAAGAGGTGGAAGCTTTTGCTTGAACAAAAACTAGACCAACAGCTTGATGAATTTTATCCAACGATGGTGAAAATGAGACGTCATCTTCATCAACATCCAGAGTTGTCATTCCAGGAAGTAGAAACACCCGCTTACATCGCTAAATTTCATAAAGAATTAGGCAATGATGTCCGTACTGGTGTAGGTGGACGTGGCGTTGTAGCAAAAATGGTTGGTGGAAAGCCTGGAAAAACAGTCGCTCTTCGGGCAGACTTCGATGCTCTACCGATTCAAGATGAAAAAGATGTAGAATATAAATCAAAAATTGATGGCGTTATGCATGCGTGTGGTCATGATGGCCATACTTCCAGTTTACTCGGATTAGCAAAAGCTTTACGTGAAATAAAAGAAGAAATCAGTGGGACCATCGTATTCATTCATCAACATGCTGAAGAATATGCCCCTGGTGGAGCGATTGAAATGATTAAAGATGGTTGTTTAGATGGCGTCGATTATGTGTTTGGAACGCATTTGTGGGCAACAGAACCACTAGGAAAACTTCAATACCGGACAGGACCTGTTATGGCGGCTGCTGACCGTTTTCACATTGAAGTGCAAGGCCAAGGTGGTCATGGTGCCATGCCACATTTAACAAAAGATGCGATTGTGATTGGTTCACAGCTCGTTACGAATTTGCAACAACTTGTCAGCCGCCGTGTCAACCCATTACAGTCAGCTGTATTATCCATTGGGGCGTTTGAAGCAAAAAATGCGTTTAACGTTATCGCGGATACAGCGACATTAACAGGCACTGTTCGCACCTTTGACGAGGATGTCCGGGCTTTGATGGAAAAAGAGATTCAAAGAGTTGTGGACGGAACATGTATTGCTGCAGATGCAACAGCCAAAGTCGATTATGTAAGAGGATACCCAGCAGTTGTCAATCACTATGAAGAAACAGAAGCACTAGCTCAACTAGCACCTTCTGTTCCTGGTGTTGAGCTTGTTGAAGAAATGGAACCACAAATGGGTGGAGAAGACTTCGCTTATTATTTACAACATGTAAAAGGAACATTTTTCTTTACAGGCGCGCAAAATCCAAAATGGGAGTTTGCATATCCACATCATCATCCTAAATTTGACTTTGATGAAAGAGCTATGCTCATTTCAGCAAAAACATTAGGCCGGCTTGCGCTTCAATTTACTGAAAAAGGGTAATAGGTTAATTCAAGGAGTTTAATGAGACTTCTAACGGACGTATGATCCGTTAATTGATTGAAAACGAGCCTTTTGCAAATGTTTATGGACATTGGTTCCGGTATATATGATAAATGCTCTGTTCTTTTTACTTTTTTGGGCTATTAGCGGAACTGATGGCCGATAGAAATCCAAAAAGGGTTGTTTTTCATGAAATAGCGGAACAGGTGTCCGGTATAATTGAACACACGACAAAAGCATGCCTTCTCTAAAAAACGGCCCCGGAAGCATTCCGGGGCCGTTTCATTGTTGTTACACTTTCAACGGGACCCAATCTTGAAAAACCGGTTGGTATCCTTTCTGTTGTAAATCTTGTACGATTTCTTCAACTGACCTCTTGTCTGAAATTTCAAATTGTGGTGTTGCCTCTTCTTCTCGACAATGCTCTCCTACTATTGTTGACGAGTCCGCAGACATTTTCGTGACACCTAAAGGAATAAGATCCGACCGTAACTTAGCCCGCTCACGCGTCGAAAGTGTAATTCCTGTATGAGGTAAAAATAAACGTAAAGCTAACAAACTTTGAACAAGCGCTTTGTCATTTACATCATACCTCGGCTTTTGTCCTCCAAGATGCGGACGCAATCGTGGGAATGACACATTAATATCGACATCAAGATATTTTTTTTGTAAATAATTCGCATGGGCCCCTGTAAAAAAAACTTCACTTCGCCATTCTTCTAAACCAAGCAAAGCTCCAATTGTAACGGTTCTCATTCCGGCTTGGCAGCCTCGTTCTGGTGCTTGCAATCGATTTTGAAAGTGACGTTTCGGACCTTTAATATGATAATCTTTATAAGCCGTTTCATTGTATACTTCTTGATATACAGTTAATCCATCAACTCCTGCATCCACCAATTCCTTATACTCCTTTTCTTCAAGCGGATTTATCTCAATAGCAATCGAAGAAAAATATTGTTTTAAAATAAAGACCGCTTCCTTTATATAAGAAACAGGAGTATGAAGTTTCGATTCCCCAGTCAACAATAAAATATGCTTAAATCCTTTATCTGCAATAAGCTTTGCTTCTTTATCGATTTCAGAAAAAGTTAATTTTTTACGTTCAAAATCGTGTATAATACTAAAACTGCAATATGTACAATGATTTACACAATAGTCAGCCACATACAAAGGTGTATATAGGAGCATCGTTTTCCCAAAAGAATGAATCGTTTCTTCATGTGCACGAATCGCCATTTCTTCAATCCGTTGCTCAGCCGCTGGAGAAAGCAAGGTTAAAAAATCAGCCATATGTAACGTTTCTTTTTTTAATACATTGTCTACATCTGATATCGTTTGATGATACATCTTCTTACGAACGGTATCTGCATTGTTTTTTTGCAAAAAATCATAAAAGGTCAAAACAATATCACTCCTGTCCGTTTGTTAAAAAGCCTGTTAGCGGTGAAGAAGCTATCGCTTTTTCTCTTGTTGGTGCCATACCAGCTAAATATGCTTTTCTTCCTGATTGAACAGCTAACGCAAATGCTTCAGCCATTTGGACTGGATTGTTAGCTGTAGCAATTGCCGTATTAACTAAAACAGCGGCCGCCCCTAACTCCATCGCTTCCGCTGCTTGTGATGGTTTTCCAATACCAGCATCCACAATAATTGGTGTCTTGCACTCTTCGATTATAATTTTGATTAAATCTTTTGTTTGTAATCCTCGATTTGTTCCAATTGGAGCTCCCAGAGGCATAATAGCAGCGGCTCCTGCTTGTTCCAACTTTTTGGCTACCATTAAATCTGGATTCATATAAGGTAAAACAATAAATCCTTCTTCAACTAACATTTTCGTCGCTCGAATCGTTTCTTCATTATCAGGCAGTAAATATTTTTGGTCAGAAATCACTTCAATTTTAACCCAATTGCCCATCCCAGCCGCTCTCGCTAATCGAGCGATTCGAACTGCTTCCTCCGCCGTCCGTGCTCCTGATGTATTTGGCAATAACAGCATATGTTTTGGAATGTAATCGATAATATTTCCGTATTTCGCTGTTGGGTCCACTCTCCGTAATGCGACCGTGATGACTTGTGATTTTGATGAATCGACAACATCAGGAATGATTTGTTCATCTCCAAACTTCCCTGTTCCAATAAATAATCTACTTTTTAAAGACACGCCACCGATTTGAAACATGTCTGTCATATTCTTCCCTCCCTATTTTTAAAAGCAACAAAGCTAATCTTTTTAACTCTAGCATATTACTAGTGAAAAGAATGTGAAAAATATCACATATAGACCAAAAAAGTAGATTGCTAGAAAAGCAATCTACTTTCAAATTATAGTTTTTAACCACCACACGTACGATGTCCTTCAACACGAAGCGTTTCAGACATATCGCCAAGTAACAAAACAGCTGAATTCCATTTCGTCAGAACAGTGGCAAACCACTCCTTATTTTAATACAGAATGAACAGCTTCCCAAAACTCTCGGTCTTCTTGTCCCATTCTCCACATTGATACTCCTGCTAGATTATATTGTTCCACTAGCTTTGTTTTCGCTACAATACTTGCTGTGTTTTCAAACCAAACAATATGTTTGTCACCTGCTTCATCGATATATTCAAATGATGGGCTTTGAGAGCTCGCTTGCCACTTCACATCTGCATTATGCTTAGATTGAAGCGCCTTGATTTGTTTCCATGTTAGCGCTCTATGACCTGTTCCTTTTGTAACATTCCAATCATAACCATAAGCTGGCAAACCAATTAATAGTTTTTCATTAGGCATTGTTGATGTCGCATATCGAAGAACTGACTCTACCCAATCTACGCCAGCCACAGGACCTGGTTGTCCCCATGACCCATGCTGGTCATATGTCATAATTTGAATATAGTCTGCTAGATTTCCTAATGTAGGAAAGTCAAATGTTCCTGACCAAGCCCATGTTGGACAATCACAAGTTTTTGCAGGTACAGACACCATTACAGGATAACCATTTGCATGGAACACCTCAACAGCTTCTTTTACGAATTGATTAAATAAAGAACGATTTGATGCATACATATTTTCAAAGTTTAAGTTAAGGCCTTGATAGTTTTCCGTTCTCACGACGGTTAACATATTTTGAATTGTTGTTTGACGTAAAGCTTCACTTTGTAATACGTGCTGAGTTAACTCAGGGTCAAAATGATTTTGAAATGTCGCATATGAAGTGACATTCGATTGGTTTGCAAACTGAACTCCTTCTCGTGGGTAATACCCCGAAATCGTTCCATTACGATTAATATCAAACGTCGCTGTTGCAATCGTATTAATTAAATCATGATGGTCAACGAGAGACTGATAGGAATTACGGTCTGTTTCCCAGTATTTTGTATAATACCCGAGAATCATTAATGGCTTCTTCTTTTCTTCCTCTTTAACTTCTACCTCTTGCGTTGGTATAAGTAATGTTTGACCAACAAAAATCATATCCGAAGTTAATCCATTGAGTGCTTTAATTGTCTCAACTGTAGTGCCAAATTCACGAGCTAACAAAAACAACGTATCACCCGATTTTACCGTATAAGTAAACACGGCACCAAACTCAGGCTTAACCGGTTCTTCTAGAGGAGGCTCGTCCTTAATTGGTGTAGGTTCTTGAATGGGTTCAACAACTGGATCTTCTTTCTCTTCTTGAATCGGTTGTACTTCTTCTTCAACGATTGGCGTAAGATTATTGTTGTTATTACCATTTCCATTTCCGGAGTTTCCTCGTACTTCCGTGCTATTTCCTCTACCATTATTCCCTTTTGAAGCTTCAACTACTAGACTCGTAGATACGAAACTAAATAATAAAATAAAAACAAAGAAAAATATCCCCATTTTTTTCATTCAAATGTCTCCCTCTCTATGATTTTATAGTAAAACCTTTATATATAAATTATCGGTCAGAGTGGGGGGAATTTGTTCTAGTAAATTCAACCAAAAAACGTAAAGTCCCTAAGTTGATGCTTAGTAGCTTCATCGTATTGGACATCTGTTCCGCTATTTCATGAAAAACAAGCCTCTTTACATTTTCTATCGGACATACGTTCCGCTATCGGGCCAAATCAACCATAAAAACAGTCCTTTTCACAAAGGTAGCGGATCAGATGTCCGTTAGCTTTGTGAAAATGCTAGTTTTTATTAAAATAGCGGAACACATGTCCTTAACACAACACATCAGTCTCTTCACTACTCCCAGTTACCCGGTAGGAAACCTTTTGTAATTTTATGTAACACTTTTCCTAAAAGTATTTTGCAAAAAGAAATCGTTATTACAACAATAATAAAGAAAATGAAATATTTGAAGAATAGATGTGAAAATTGCCCAGCGATCCAATTTCCTGCAAAGTAAATCCCTATAAACGCGATAAAAACTGTAACAATATAAGAGAAAACGACAAAAATCATTTGGGACATTGATAACCTTTTTATAATCTTGCTATTTTTCTTCAAAATAAAAATCGCAATAACAAACCCAACTGCAAGTAAAATTGAATCTAGCATCTTCCTATCTCCTTTGCCTTCTAACATCCAAGTATCATTTCATATTCATCCGCTTTTATCGTAACACTATTTTCTAGCCCTTTAAACAAACACTAGATAAAAAATTGACTTTTGTGCTTATCGATTTTAATATTGTAAAAAAATACCTTATAAGGGGAGCTTATGAAACAATCAATTTGGAAACAAACTGACTTTTTAAAAATGTGGGGCTCTCAATCCTTCCAATCACTCGGTCATATATTACTTCTTGTTTTAATTATGACGCAAATTTATTCTATGACTGAATCAGTGTTTGGAGCAGCTGCCGTGCTAGCGTTAATGTCGGGAGCCGCATTTATAAGCGGGTTACTAGCTTCATATTTTATTAATCATTTTTCTTTAACAAGACTTCTTTTTTATATTGGCTGGGGAAGAGGAATCTCAACTGTGATACTAGGTTATCTCCTCCTTGCTGAAGGACAAAGCACTTTGTTCCTTATTCTCATCGTCTTGTTTTTCTCTTCTTTTATCGGCGCTTGGTATCAACCAGCAAGATTCGCCTTGCTTCCGCTTGTTGTTTCTAAATCACAATATATGAAAGCGAACGGAACAATCACATTAGTCCATCAATTAATCATAACAGCGGGCTGGGGAATTGGTGGGCTCATGGCTGTATTTGTTCCATTCCCAGCTATTATCGGAATAACAGCTTCTTGTTTTATACTGTCAGGAATATTAATTAAGTTAATACACCTTACTATTGATACCAAATCCGTGAAAGTCGACTCTAAGGTAGACCATGCCTGGAAAAAAATATTTCATATTCCGATTATTAGAACGATTACTTTGATGGACTTTATTGAAGGGTTGGCAAATGCGATTTGGGCTTCTGCTTTATTATTAGCTTTTACGACCGTTGTGTTAGAAAAAGGGGCTGAATGGTGGGGAGCACTCAATGCAGGCTATACTGTCGGAGCGATGATTGGAAGTTTACTTGTTATTTCCGGATTGAAACTATTAGAGCGAAAAATTGGATTAATGATCGGTTTATGCGGATTATCGATGGGGATTTTTACATTCCTTTTTGCATTATCTCCGCATGCACTACTTGCGGTTATCGTTTGTGTTCTTATGGGGCCAATGTATTCCATTAGGGATATATGCCAAGAGACTGTATTACAAGACATTATGAACCCTTCCGAACGAGCGAGTGTGATGGCCGCTCGTAATGCCATCATTGCCCCTTGGACAGGGTGTACTTTCTTAATTATGGGATATTTAGCCGATGTACTTGGTATACAAATGGTCTACTTTTTAGCTGCGGCATTATATTGTATAGCATCAGTTATTGCCCTTCTTCACCCGAGTCTTAGAGAGTATACATACAAAGTAGAGCAAGAAATACGAGCATAACAAACAACGTACACGGCAATGCCTGTACGTTGTTTTCCTTTCATCTTGCTTTCACTTCCAATATCCGGTTCCGATATCCATTCATTGCCGTTTCGCCTAAAACATCAAGAAAATGATAATTCGCCGCTGCCCCAACAATGGCTCCAAACCCTGGAATGAGCTGCAACATTTTAACTAAATCGATATGATCCCGGTACTCAAGCTGAAACTCTTTCCAATTTACATTTTCTAAATATTTCTTTTCATCTGGTAGAGTGGAAGCGTAATTTTCCCAGTCTGTTATAATGCGGTACACTTCTTTCTTCTTTTCTTCACTTGAAAACGCAAGTTGAAACAAATAAAGAATATACAAGCGTTCTCGATAATCTTTCACATCAAATCCGTAACAGTTTGCTGCTTCAAATAAAAATTTCATCTTTATTCCGAGCAGTAGTGGAAAGTCTGCCATTCCTAATAAAATCCCACCTGCCCCTGTACCTGCTCCTTCGATGGCAGCTGTTCTTTTATATGTTACGATCGCTTGTCGCACTCGGCTTTCTCTTTCTTGTAAGCTCTCATCAATTATCTTTGGTGTTTTTGTTGTATATTCAGAGCCCACAAGTGTTGCATGAACCATGTTTTTTATACTTACTGTTACGACTTCATGGATTTTCTCTGGAATATACGAGTTCATTTTTTTTTGAATGGTTTTCGCAACTTTTTGTGACATCGATTGGTTTTTTACCATTTTTCGATGCCAACGCAATAGCTCCTCTTGGACGATGTCTTCATACGTAATTTGCTCCACCTCCGTTATGTTGCCACTTTCACTTTCCGAAAGACTAAGGAATAACTATAAAAATAACTAAAAACCGCTCCTAGTATAAAAAGTATGAGAAGGTGCACAAAACTATCTCCAATTACAAATAAAAGCAAGGAAAAAATGACGGTCTTTATGAAAAGTAACGAAAACAAAAGCTTTGAAAAGGCTTGTTTCTTTTCCGACTCATCGATAGGATATAAATCGACCCATATCTTCATATCGTAGTGCTTCCAGAGCGTTGACATTTGTAGGCCAGACATATAAATAAACAATAAAAATAGAAGGACTCGTCCTATTCCTTCAGGAATGACAAACAACAACACACCCCCAACGACAAGTAATCGAATATAAAGGCCAAAATAATCATTCGCGCGTAGGAATGTTCGCGTAAACAAATAAAGAAAACTTGTTTTCTTCTTAAACGGGATGCTCCTGAGGACCCATTGCATCCATACACGACGTTGCACTTTATTTTTTAGTTTTGGTACATCTGTAAATGTATTGGCGACTCGGTAAAATAAAGTGAGCATTCTTTCTTCTTCCTCAAGCAAATGCTCCCATTTTATACTATGTTTCTTTTCAAAATGGCGATAGTAAAAAAAATAGAGAACAAACAATAACGCTACGATAACAGCGATATACATCACTTGCGCTCCTGAAAAAATCAAGAAAGTAAACGCAGCATTTACAACGATTCGAAGCATTTGATGCCAAAATCGTTCACTTTTGCTTTGCAATCGTTGCTCTTCCCAACTACACAGCACATTCCACACTTTAGCTACCATGAGCAAACCAATCACACTGTACACGGCACCTTGTTGTGTATTGACTCTTTCTGTAAATAATGGTGATAATACAATCATAACGACGATGAGTGTACAGCTTTGAAGTACAACCGAATACATAATCGATGAGCGAAAATAAGATGAAAGCTTAGCTTCAAGTGGCGTGATAAACACAATATCTCCTTGCTTTACAAAGGTTCGAACCGGACTGCGTGTGAGCATAAATGTAAAGACAATGACAAACACATAAACAGCAGGAAATTGAGGCGGTAACCAATCAAGCAACACACTATAATAATATCCGCCGATAATGAGCAATAAATATATCGTAAACAGAAACCCACTATTTCCAATTAATCGCAAATAGCGAATCGCCATATTCCAGTAGTCTTTGACGCGGACACTCCATAATGATTCTACGCTCTTCATTGTACTTCATCCTTTGTCATCTCGATGTAAATATCATCAAGTGTTGCTTGGGGTGCACCGATGGATTGTCTCATCTCGTTAAGTGTTCCTTCTAATACTATTTTTCCTCGGTGTAAAATGATAAATCGGTCACAATACCGTTCAGCCGTCGCTAAAATATGAGTTGACATTAAAACCCCGGCACCATTAGCTTTCATATTCGATAACAAATCAAGAAACGACTTAATGCCTAGTGGGTCAAGGCCAACAATCGGCTCATCGACTATGTATAACGGTGGTTCTACTAAAAAGGCACACATAATCATAACCTTTTGTCTCATTCCTTTAGAAAAATGACTAGGAAACCATTTTTTCATAGCTTCCATTTTAAATTCTTTTAATAACACTTGTGCTCTCTCTTTAAAGACATCTTCTTCTAACCCATACGCCATTGCCGTTAATTCAAGATGTTCCCATAACGTAAGCTCATCATATAAGATTGGAGTTTCCGGAATAAACGCAAACGTTTGTCGATATGTATGTTTGTCTGCTAAAAATTGTTGACCGTTTATCGTGATTTGTCCTTCTTGAGGTTCCATTAATCCTAATATATGTTTAATTGTCGTACTTTTCCCGGCACCATTCAGGCCAATTAAGCCAACAATCTCAGCTTTATTTACCGTAAAGTTCACATCATGGAGCACTTTTCGTTTCGCATGATATCCACCTGATAATCCACTAACTTCCAATATTTTCTCCATCCTATCGTTCCTTCCTCTCATCTATGTTTATTCCATTGTAACAAATTTTTACTGTTCTTCCTAAACTGACGTATCTGTATAAATCGCACCTTCCCACGTTTGTTTCGGACATCTGTTCCGTTATTTTCAACAATCTAGCTTTATTTACGATCACTTCGGACATACGTTCCGTTATTACACCAAAAATGGGCTGATTCCCCCCGAACTCAGCTATTTAACGGAACCTATGTCCGAACAGATGCCGAACACCTGCATTTTTACAACTATAACGGAACAGATGTCCGATAATGTTCTCCAAGACGTATCTGCTCCTATTCTAAAGAAAAGACTACTGCTTTACAGTAGCCTTCTCTCTCACTATTGAAACTTAATTGACGAACCGTTCACTCTCATTCCAAAATTGTTTTCGAATTTGGACTTTTTGAATTTTCCCTGAGGCTGTTTTAGGTAATTCTTCAACAAATGAAATGGATTTTGGTGCTTTAAAATGAGCTAATCTTGCTCTAGTAAATTCGATAAGCTCTTCTTCTGTAGTCTCATATCCTTCTCTTATCACAACAACAGCGTGTGGGACTTCTCCCCATTTTTCATGAGGAATAGCAATCACAGCTGCCTCTAACACAGCTTTATGTTCATATAACATACTTTCCACTTCTATCGAAGAAATATTTTCGCCGCCGCTAATGATAACATCTTTTTTTCGGTCCACAATGTCAATATATCCTTTTTCATCTACAGTCGCCATATCGCCTGTATAAAGCCAGCCATCTTTAATCGTTTCCATTGTGGCCTGTTCATTTTTCCAATACCCTTCCATCACGCCATTTGTACGCGTTATAATTTCACCAATCGCTTTCCCATCTTTTTGGATTTCAACTCCTTTTTCATCTACGACTTTCACTCTTGTTCCGATCATTTCAAATCCAGCTTTTGCCTTTAGTCGATATTGTTCTTCTTTAGAAATATCTTCGTAATGAGAGCGAACGTACGAAGCGGTAATTAAAGGCGACAGCTCTGTCATTCCGTATACTTGGATAAACTCCCATCCTAAGTTTTCTTCCACTCTCCTCACAAATGCTGGTGGCGGGGCTGAACCTGCAATGACTACACGTAACTTTTGTTCAATGTTTGGTGAGTGTTTATCATAATATTCTAATAGCATATTTAATACAGTAGGGGCCATATGAGCAATGGTCACACCATATTCGGCTAGTTTTTGAAAAATCGTTTCTGGTTCAATTTTCTTTACCATCACTTGGGTCGCACCATTTGCCGTATAATAAAAAGGAGATCCCCATCCGTTCGCATGAAACATCGGCAAAATATGGAGGAGTGTATCTTGATCACTTATTTTTAAATGGTGCATCGTACTTAATGAATGCAAATAATTAGACCGATGAGAAATCATTACTCCTTTTGGATTCCCTGTCGTTCCACTCGTGTAAAGCAAACTTGCAATTTCTGTTTCCTCTATTTCTTCACGTTCAAATGGATAAGAAGGAAAAGAAGCTAACCATGCATCATAAGAAATACAATCTTCTATCCCTGTTTTCCCATGAACAATAATCGTTTTCACCGTTTCTAGTTTGGCTCTAATCGGTTCAATTAACGAGTAAAGATCTTCATCTACAAATAAAACTTTGCTTTCACTATGATTTAAAATAAATAAATAATCTTCTGGCTTTAACCTTGTGTTTAACGGTGTCATAATTGCACCGACTTGATATACTCCATAAAAACCTTCAAACATTTCTACTGTATTTGGTGCGAGATACGCTACTTTATCCCCTTTGTTAATTGATAACGCTTTCAAACTATTCGATAATTGATTCACTCGAGCTGCCATTTGTGCATAAGTGAAACTTCTACTGTCTTCAATAATTGCTAGTCTCTCCCCATATAATCGAACAGCACGGTCAAGAAAATCGGTAACGAGTAACGGTACATGCATAATATTTCTCCTCCTCTTTCTTGTAGTTTCAATAAATACTTACTTTAAACATATTCCCTTTTTCTTTTTTCTTTCCTTCTACGTTTGACGGGATTTTCCTTCTGTCGCAACATGTATGTCTATATGCTAAAATGTAAATAATACCAAATTAGAACAAGAAAGGATGATTCCAATGCCATTTGATCCAAACTGTATTTTTTGTAAAATTGTTAAAGGAGAAATACCTGCTGCGAAAGTCTATGAAGATCAGTACGTTCTTGCTTTTCTAGATATTAGTCAAGTAACGAAAGGGCACACGCTTATCATTCCGAAAACACACATAGAGAATATTTTTGAACTCCCAGAAGATATTGCCGCTCATTTATTTTCTGTCGTGCCGAAAATAGCAAATGCAATAAAAAAAGAATTTAAGCCCCTTGGCTTAAATATTGTCAATAATAATGGCGAAGCTGCGGGACAAAGTGTTTTTCATTACCACCTCCACCTTATTCCTCGTTACGGTGAAGGAGATGGCTTTGGTGCTGTATGGAAAGATCATAGCAGTGAATATAAGCCAGAACAGCTTCATAACATCGCATCATCGATTGCAAAAGCAATAAATTAGTCAATTTTGAAAATAATCAAAAAAATAATAGATTATCGTTCTTTCTCATGATACATTATGATTAACTTTTACGAATAAAAGTAGTAGAGAACTAAAGGAGTGGAGAGCTTTGGAACGCGCTTATAATTTTAATGCAGGTCCTTCTGCATTACCTCTTGACGTGTTACAGTTGGCACAAAAAGAGTTAGTGAACTTTAAAGAAACAGGAATGTCAGTCATGGAGCTTAGTCATCGCAGTAAAGAATATGACCAAGTCCATGAAGATGCCCAGCAATTACTTAGAGAATTACTTGAAATTCCAGACAATTACGATGTGCTTTTTATGCAAGGCGGCGCTAGCCTTCAATTTGCTATGATTCCAATGAACTTTTTAGGAAAAGAACAAACGGCTAATTATGTTCTAACAGGGTCTTGGTCTGAAAAAGCAGTAAAAGAAGCGAAATTTATTGGGGAAACGAAAATTGGAGCAAGTACGAAAGAAGCTGGTTATTCAACCATTCCTTCTATTGCAAACATTGACTATTCAAATGATGATGCTTATTTGCATATTACATCGAATAATACGATATATGGAACACAGTGGAAAACATATCCTACTGGACTTTCTATTCCTCTTATTGCTGATATGTCTAGTGATATTTTAAGCCGCCCGATCCCAGTATCTGAGTTTGGTCTCATTTATGCTGGAGCACAAAAGAACTTAGGTCCTTCTGGTGTGACTGTTGTTATTATAAGAAAAGATTTACACGAACGGACACCGGATCATTTACCGACAATGCTACGGTATGATACACAATCTAAATCGAATTCTCTTTACAATACACCTCCTACTTTTGCGATTTATATGCTTAGTCAAGTGCTAGCATGGGTAAAAGAAAAAGGTGGGACAACCGCGATTGCTAAGCAAAATGAAGCAAAAGCAAAGCTCATTTATGATGCGATTGATGAAAGCTCCGGTTTTTATCGTGGACATGCTGAACAAGGAAGTCGCTCGCTTATGAATATTACGTTTAATTTACCATCTGATGAATTAAACAAGAAATTTTTACAAGAAGCAAAGGAAAAAGGATTTGTTGGATTAAACGGACACCGCTCGATTGGTGGCTGTAGAGCCTCTACGTATAATGCTGTTCCTGTTGAAGCTTGTGAAGCTCTACGGAAGTTTATGGTTGAGTTCAAACGCATCCATTCATAACAATACTCTTGGCGGTTTGTATGAGAAACATGTTACGCTCTAAAAGAAGATTAAAACACCGCTCCTTCTGAGCGGTGTTTTGTTAAAATTTTATTATCGTTACAGATAAATAAGTCCTATCGCTAAGAGCAGGAAAAGAATGCATAATAACGCTAGTTTCATTGCGTATTGTTTCCACTTTTTTTGTTCATCACGGTTTGTTGTCATGCGAGAAGTTTTGATTGTGTGGTATGACCCATAACATAATAGAATAGCTCCTGACAATAATCCAAAAATTAAACCGCTCATCCATTCCCCCTCCTTACTTATATATATGTAGGAAGGTAAATAGTATGATGAGCTATCATAAATCAATAGGCACATATAAAGAAAGGAGTAAATCAATGAATAAAAAAGCTGCTTTGCTTGGATTTTTAACAGGAGGCGTACTTGCCAGTGTCGCTACGCTATTGTATACACCACAATCTGGGACTGAATTCCAACAAAAAGCCTCAAAAAACATAAATGAGTTAAAGAAAAATTGGCAAACAACAAAAGCACAAACAATCGCCATTAAAGAAAATGTTAAAACTTCAATCCAAGAAGGTTCTGTCGTTGCAAAACAAGTTTCAAATGATATTAAAGACTCTGTACAAGAATGGAAAACAGACGTCGACCCCACTATACAAAAACTTGAGCACGATATTGAACAATTAAGACAGACATTGGAAAAAACAAATCTTTGACATTTTACTAGTAAAAAAATATTTTTGTAAAAAAGTAAAACTAGGTCTTTATTATAGCGATAAAACTTGTCATAATAGAAAGAAAATAGAAATTGAAAAAACAGTAGTGGGGGAGAGATATGGACCAAAACAATACGTATTCCATCGTACAGTCCATCATGTTCAGTCATAAAGTAGCCCAGTTAAGTAAGGCATTGTGGAAATCAGTGGAGAAGGATTGGCAAAATTGGATCAAGCCATTTGACTTGAACATCAATGAACATCATATTTTATGGCTCTCCTATAACTTAGAAGGGGCTTCGATTTCAGATATCGCACAATTTGGAGTGATGCATGTGTCAACCGCGTTTAATTTCTCCAAAAAATTAGAAGAACGTGGATATTTATCATTTTCCAAAAAGGAAGATGATAAAAGGAACACATATGTGTATTTAACAAAACAAGGTGAAGAACTATTATTAAAAACATTAGAGCAATATAACCCAAGCACATACTCGATTTATGGTGGAGCTTTACCGATTAAAGATTTGTATGGTAAATTTCCTGAATTTTCTGAGCTTATTAGTATCGTCCGTCATGTCTATGGACCAGAGTTCATTCAAACTTTTGAGCAATCAATGGAGAAGTTTGAACAAGACTTCACTGATGATAAAGGAACATTAAAATTAAAAGCGCCAGCGGGAATGAAATAACAGAATTATGAAGCTAAAAACTAAGTATCTTAAAAGGACTGAAGAAAAAAATCCTTTTAAGATACTTTTTTTGTTTAATTATCTTTTTGCCTATTGATTTCTTAGAAAAAAAAGCGTAAATTATTCAGGGGATAGAAAGAGGAGGTACCATAACATGAACTGCTGGAAGTCAATTAATATATCACGAGACTATGGATCGACTCGCCTTTCCTTAATTTCGTTTTCTTCGATAATCGGATTTTTCTTATTTTTTTATTTACTATTAAGTTCCATCATCCCTACTCCTCCCTATATGGAGTATGGGGTTCTACCGCTACTCATTGGCATTCCTGTCCTATTTATCGTTCATAAATTATTACACTGTGTTCCGATTTGGATGATTGGAAAAAAAGCGAAAATTGAATGGGCAAAAACAAATCGTATCCCTAAATTATTTTGTCATATTATTGAACCGCTACCGAGAAATGTATGTCTTATTTCAACACTATTTCCGGTGTTTATTATCACGTTCATTTGCTGTGTTGGTGCTTATTTATCACCAGCTCATCTTCACTACTTTTCAATATTAGCATCTGTAAACTTCGGATTAAGTGTGTACGATATTTTATATGCGATGCAAGTTACTCGAGCCCCAAAAGAAGCGTTCATTTCTGACCATAAAGAAGGCTTTCATATTTTAATCAAAAGCAATAGAGTCTGATGCAGTAGCATAGACTCTATTGTCCCGTCATTTTATTCGTACTTCTAATTCAATTTCATCTTGCAGCAAATCAAATTTTGTAAATGCAATAACGGCCCCATAAGGATTGTCCATTTCATTAACATTCAAATGGACTCGATTGTCAGATGGATGGATATGAACCCACTCTGGTAATTCTACATAATTTTTCGCAAGCTGAAGAATTTGTTGGCTTGGTATTTGAAAAATGCCTAACGAAAAAGAATTGACTTCCAATATTAAATCTCCATTATCATGAACTTCTGGTTTCAAATACACTTCCATCGGCACATTATTCCCTAAAAGCGAAAGGGAAGAATTAAATTGGATATGTTGCTTTTCTAACGTCACTTCGTATGGAACATTTTCTTCCGGCATTTGTTCGACCATCGTTGCTAAAAATTGGTTTAAATCATCACGAGTCGTATGAATCGTAAAAACGGCACTTCCCTCATTTGGAGAAATCGACCACTCTGTTTCTTCAATTGAAGGAAATAATCGATTAAATGCAATGACGGCAATGATGAACACCAAAATAACCAGTCCTAATAACGTAAAAAAAGCAAACTTCCATCGATTGATTTCTTGAAATTTCAAACTATCACCTCTCTAGTATTCTATTTTACAAGATTTTGAAAAATAAAAAAGTACCTAAATAGTATCTTTTTTTTTCAACTTTTGTTAAAGTTAATATTATCAATAGATAAAAACTCGTCCTAGTTACGCAGATGAATTGGAGGCCTAGTATGCTTTTCTTTTTTGGTCTATTTGCTTCTTTTATATTGTTTACCATTAATTCTATGACAAATGCGCTTTGTCTTCAAAAAGAAATTCCTGAAGAAAGACAACCAAAGGTGTTTCGTACCATTAACGTGCTTTTGACCATCTTATTAACTTCAACGTATGTAAAAATTTTATTTACGTAAACATAACAAAAAGGAAGAAGTGGAGACACTTCTTCCTTTTAATTTCACCTTATTTATTAGTATCCATATCCCCAGCTTGCTCCGATAATAACAAGCAAGATGAATAATACAACTAGTAACGCGAAACCTCCAGTGTATGCGTGGCTCATGATAGGACCTCCTTTAAATAAAGTTGAATTTTTTTTAAAGGTTAAAAAACCCTTAGTACCAAGAAGCACCGACGATGATTAATAAGATGAACAATACGACGATTAACGCAAAGCCACCGTGGTATGCGTGAGTCATCTTAACACCTCCTCTTTGCTTCGTTACTGTATCATATGCAACACTTTCTTATTCGTACTAGGCGAATCACTTAATTTTACATAGGAATCAACATGCATTTCGTTGACAGATATGTTATAGTAGACCTTGTTACCTTTATATAGGTTTTATTTGATTTTGATTGAGGAGTGGACAAGCAATGAATAAAAAGATGATTACAACATTTGCACTGACTGGAGCTTTATTGTTAGCAGGGTGTGCGGACAACAACGAAGCAGGAACTGGAACTACCCTAGTTGACATTGACGGCTATACAATTACGACGGAAGACTTTCTACAAGAATTAAAAGATAATTATGGCGAACAACATTTACGTCAATTAATTCAACAACAAGTAATTGTAGCTAAAGCAGAAACTTTAAATATAACGGATGAAGAAGTTGATGAAGAGTATAATACACTAAAAGAAGGCTTTGGTGTAACGGATGATGACGAATTATTGGAAATGCTAAAATCAACATACCAATTGCCAGTTGACAGCATTGAACAATTTAAAGAAGATTATCTCTTCCCTCAAGTTGCAATGGACCGTCTTTCTAGAGAGGGCGTAACAGAGGAAAGCATTGAAGCTCATTATGAAGAAAACAAAGACCAATATACAGAAGTGGAAGCACGCCATATTTTAGTAGAAGACATGGAAACGGCAAATGAAGTGTTAGATAAACTAAATGAGGGTGAAGATTTTGCAGACCTTGCAAAAGAATACTCAAATGACGAAGGATCCGCTGACCAAGGTGGAGATTTAGGTACATTCGGTAAAGGTGCTATGGTTCCTGAATTCGAAGGTGCTGCGTTTGCTCTAGAACCAGGCGAAATTAGTGACCCAGTAGAATCACAATTTGGATTCCACATTATTAATGTAACAGATAAAATCACTCCTTCATTAGAAGATATTCGTGAAGCGATTGAATATGAACTTGCTAAAACCCCTGAAGAAATTTTTGCTCAATTGCTTGAAGATGCAAAGATTGACATTAAAGACCCACAATTCAAAGGAATTTTAGACTAATATGAAAGCAGTAAAAGGACGGTTCCTTTTACTGCTTTTTCCTTTTTAAAAAAGTTGCCCCAAAGCCCAAACATCTTTTTTCCACCTGCATAGTGTATGTAGTAGAACATGATATTTACACAAGGAAAGGATGTTTTACCTATGACAACTCCAGCAGCAGGTTTTGGGTTTGGATCAGACTTTACTCTTATTGTCGTTTTATTTATTCTTCTTGTTATTGTTGGTGCCACTTTCTTCTATTAAGAAACAGGAAGAGGGTGTCTGCTCCGTTATTGAACTGAGCTAGACCCCTCTTTTTTTACGATAATTTTGTTTTATTTTTCTTTTTTTTCGCTTCTTCTAATCGCTCCATATACACTTGACCTTCTTGTTCAATCCATTCTTCATCGATTTTTCTATCTTCAAGTGTATATTTCACTGCCATATACCCGCTACCGATAATGCCTATAATGACGAGGTACGTCCATAGCGGACCACTAGTAAACAATACAGGCAGGGACGATCCACTCATAAAATAAATAGCAACCGCAAGAACGAGTAATCCAATCATTAGCCCTCTTTTTTTAAGTACATTTTCCATCCTGCACACCCTCTCCAATAAATTAATAACCGTTATTCTATGCATATGCTTGTCTTTTGGACATATGTATAAAAAGCCAAAGGTTTTCCCTTTGACTTTTGTTTTCGTTATTTTTCTGTAAGATTTTTTTCTTCAAACCCTCCACGTGGAAGGTCGATGTCTTTTCCACGGTACTCATCAATTTCCCCATCAATCGTTCCTTCTACATAATCGTCACTTACTTGTTCATGGGTAATGGCAAGACCTTTATCCACTTGTTTCTCGCTATTATAATCCTTTGGGTCATATGAGTTTGTTGCCACTTCTGCACTATCCTTTTTTGTGACCTTATCCATTGTTATCCCTCCTTTTATCGTTAGTGTGTTTCTTGGCGAAGAAAAATATGTAAACATGAAAAAAGCCTATATCGGACTAAGAAGCATTTTATGACTTCTATGAATAAACAACCGCCCCCTTTCTCATAAAGGAGGCGGTTGGTTTTGTTATTTATTTGGCAACGGTAATGGCTGTTCATGGAATGTTGGTTTATATAAAGAGCGATGCTCAAGCGCCATTACTCTTTCGGTAAAGTCTCCTGGCTGGACACGCTCAAGGACTCTATCCATCATATTCATTTTTGCATCAATATTGTCAATCATGTGAAGGATTTCAGCTTCTTTCACTAATGGAGGTTTTGGACTCCCCCATTCGCCTTTGCCATGATGACTTAGTACCATATGCTGAAGAATTAAAATTTCCTCACCATCGATTTCAAGCTCTTTGGCCGCTTCTGCAATCTCATTAACCATAATAGTAATATGTCCTAATAATTTCCCTTCAAGTGTATATGTTGTATCAATCGCACCTGATAATTCTTTGACTTTCCCTAAATCATGCAAAATGACACCTGCATATAATAAATCCGCATCTAGACTTGGATATAATTTTGTAATTGCTTGCGCTAAATCGAGCATACTAACAACATGGTAAGCAAGTCCTGATACAAATTCATGATGGTTTTTCGTTGCTGCAGGGACTTCTAAAAATTGTGTTTGATATTTTTTTACTAAATGTCTTGTTATACGTTGGATATTTGCATTTTCCATTTCAAATATATATTGCGTAATTTTACTCAACATATCTTCTGGATGCAGAGGAGCCGATTTCACAAAGTCTGCGATTTTCACATTATCCATCGGCGAAGTCGGGCGTATATTATTAATTTTTAGTTGATGTCTACCACGATACTCTGAAATATCGCCATGAATATGCACTATCGTTTTACTCACAAATGTAGCTTCATCTTCAGGAGAACATGCCCATAGCTTTGCTTCAATTTCTCCAGTATGGTCACTTAAGATTAATGTTAAAAACGGCTTGCCATTACTGGCCATCCCTTTTGTCACGCTTTTAATAAGAAAATAATGTTCAATTGACGATCCAACTTGATAATGAGCAATTCCTTTACTCATTTCCTCACCTGCCTTTTATCCTTGTCTTTTAAGTATAACAGAGAAAAGAAGGGCGTCTATACTAGACACCCAATTCACTGTTTCATTATGATTGTTTTTTCTTTGTTTGCTGTTCTTTCGGAATACAAACGGTAAACTTTACTCCATCGTCTGTATTTTGTGCAAATGTATAGCCAAAATGAAGTTCAGCGATTCGTTTTACAATCGCTAATCCTAACCCAAATTGACCTTTATTGCCTTTATGAAAAGGAGCAAATATCGTTGCCAATTCCGATTCTGCGATATGGTCTCCATCATTTTCTACAGAAATATGAACATCCTTGTCTTTTACTTCTGCACGAATCCAAATTCGACTTTCTGCATAACGCAACGCATTTTCAACAAAGTTTTCTAGCATCACTTGAAGCTGTTCGTAATCTCCTTTGAAACGAATATCTGCGCCTTCTATAATGAAGCGAATTTCTTCTCGTTGCATCCGAAAGCGTTCTTCAATATGAAAGGCAATTTCACCAAAGGTTATGTTTTCATGATTCGCTTTTTCATCTTTTAATGAATCAAGCTTTGTATAATAAATCATATCTTTGACACGTTGTTCCATGCGATTTGATTCTTCCATAATGACGTTCATCGTACTTTCAATATTTTCTTTTGGAAGAATTCCATCTTTCACAGATTGAGCATAGCTTTTAATGACCATAATCGGCGTCTTTAATTCATGTGAAGCATGTTGAATAAAAGTTTTTTGAGCGCGGTCATATCTCATTAAATTTTGCCGCATTTTCTCGAATTGGTCGGATAATTTTTGGAAGTCTTCATCACCTTCCCACTTAAACGGTTCCTGCCAATTTCGCTTTGCAATTTGTTCAAAATGATTTCCTAATATGATTAAAGGATGACGTAAATAATGTTTTAAATAAATAGCAGGAAGCAAACTTAATACACTCGTTAAAAGTAAAATATAAACAAGCCTTTCCCATAGCCGATTCACCATTTGATCTCGATAAGTATCCCACATATAAGAAATGGCAAACATTTCTGTATCTGTTGCTTTCACTTTTGTCACAACATAAAACAACGTTGCTCCACCATAAGTCAGTTCATACCGCCCACTCGTTTGTTCTTGGTCACGAGCATTAGCCGTCATCTCTGCTAACACTTCCTGGGGAATGTTCTCCTGTAACGTTCCAAAGTTATTAATAATATAAAGGTGAAAAACCGAGCGGATAGCCTCTCTTCTTTCAACAAAATTTAAATCTGAATCTGGTGGGTCCTCTGTAAAGTCTCTCGTCATATGGTAGCGCGCTTGCTCATACTCAATAATTCGATAAGTTTCATCTGTTAACGTTCCTTTAATCGATATTGGATAAATAATAATAATCGATAAACCAACAAGGACAATTAAAGAGATAAACGACAACCAAATTCGTTGCGTTAAATTCACACGAATCATGAAGAAAGAACCCTATACCCGTATCCATATAATGTTTCTAAGTGAATTCTTGGCATCTTTTTCCGCACACGACGAACAACATCATCAACGGCTCGCTCTGAACCGTAGTAGTTTTCACCCCATACATGTTCAATGATCGTTTCTCTTGAAAATGCTTTTCCAATTTGTCCGGTCAATAATAAAATTAAATCCATTTCTTTCGTCGTTAAATCAACAGCATCTGTATCATTTGACCTTTTATCATAGACTGTCCGTGCAACAGGATCAATACTATAATCATTTAATTCAATCTTTCTTGTTTCCGTTTGTGACGTACCATAAATACGAGCTAATAGTTTTTTGGCACGGATGACTAACTCTTGTGGTAAAAATGGTTTTGCTAAATAATCATCGCTTCCCATTTCTAACCCTAATACTCGATCTAAATCTTGGTCTCGAGCTGAAATAAAGATAACTGGTGTGTCTCCGTGCTCTTTAATTTCTTTTAATAATTGATAACCATCTGTACCAGGTAACATAATATCTAGTATCCACAAATGTGGTTTTTCACTAATTGCTTCCTGTGCTTTTGAACCATCTGTAAATGTTTTAACAGTCCAACCTTCTTTTTCTAAATACGCTTTAATAATCTCAACTAAATTTTGCTCATCTTCTACTAAATGCACGATAAATTGACTCATAGAAAAATCCTCCTACTTTCTATTCAATGGTAAAACAGGAGACACAATTTTTTTATCGAACAAACGGTGCAGAAAAAACCTATAATAACCGCTGCGGTTACTCTTTTTTCTGTATTTCTCCTTTATTCTTCTGATTATTCTAGCAAAGTTTATGAAAATAATAAAGAAATTTTGTTGACATTACAAAGTGATTACATCCTTTTTCACAAATAGCTCCTTAACATTGTCATGACAGGTAAAAAACAACACTTGTCTTTTTTGAGCTAACTCTTCAATAATCGTTACAATCGCTTGTTTTCGCTCATCATCGAAATTAACAAAGATGTCATCGAGAATAAGCGGGAACGGGTCATTGGACTCATATGTCATCGCTAAGGCAAACCGAATCGATATATATAATTGTTCTGCGGTGCCACGACTTAATTCTTCAGGTGAGAAACGAAGACCATCTTGTCGTTCTACTACTATCATCTGTTTATCCATTGGCGCAAAAATACGTTGATATCGTCCAGCTGTCATCGCAGAAAAATAGGCAGATGCCTGTTTCATGACCTCTGGTTGTCGTTCATTTTCATAGATTTCTTTTGTTTTTTCCAACATCTCTTGAGCCAGGCGATATACTGACCAGTTTTTGGCTTGTTCCAGAAGTCTGGCTTTTTTTAATTCGAGCTCTTGAACAAGTGATGCTAGCTCCCTTTCTGATTGGAGTTGTTCCATTTGTTGTGTATTTCGTATTAAACGTTCCCGTTCCTCTTTTTCTTCTTTTTCCACTTCAGCTACTAGTTCTTCAAGCTGTTGTTTCTGATTTTCATAATCCTTTTCTTGCTGTAGCAACTGAATATAATAATGGATTTCATCTTCGCTTTCCACTAACTCAGACAATTGTGATGTTATAAACTCAAGTTCATCGTTATACTTTTTTGCCTTAGCAATTTGAACTCCTTTTTTTTGAAACTCATCCTCTTTTTGCACATTTGCTTTGTGAAGAAGGGTTTCGATTTGGTTTTGAATCAATGTTTCCTTTTCTAAAAGAATGCGAATGTCTTCGTTTAGTCCATTGATGATATCGGTTGCTTGATGTTCGGCTCTTCTTTTTTCCTTTTCATTTTCAAGCTGGTCAAATAAAATGAAAACTGTTTTTGTCACATTTTCAAACTCGATCCCAACTTTGCTTGCTAGAACTTCTACCGATTTCTCTAACGATAATATGTAGGATGACAGGTCATGCAATCTCTGTTCGTCTCGTTTCAGTTGAGCCAAGACTTTTTTCCCCTCTTCGATTAATGACACGATTGCCAACAAAAGCTCACTTTTTGTTTGCACATCATAGCCATTTTCTTGGCACCAAATTTCTATTTTTTGAAGGATGACAGATTGCTCATATTCACACTCATCTAGTTGATTACATAGATGGGTATAATGTTGTTGTTCAAGCTGAAGTTTCTTTTCAAGAAATAAAAGTCGCTCTTTAACAGCGTCATCATAATTCAATACATTTTCAATATCAGCCAAGTCTTCTCGGAACGATTCTTCCTTTTTGGCTTTTGATTCTATTTGATTTTTCTTTTCGACACTTGCAACGAAGAACGCAATCGAACTACTTAAAGCAACAAAAAACAATAACCATTGCTCTTGTAAGAAGCTATAAACAGCAATTAAGCAGAAAAAGACACTTAACGGTAAAAATAATCGTTTCTTTCTCTTCCTAGCTTGCTCCAGTTGAGTAAGGACGATTTTATATGTTTCTTCATGTTCACGCTCTCTTTGTTTTGAGTTCTCGAATTCAACCCAGCTTTTTCTTTTGTTCTCTAACTCTATTCGATATCCAGTGGGAAGCTGTTCTTCTTTGCATTGACTAAATTCTTTTTCATGTTCTTCTAGTAGAAGTTGTCTTTTTTGCAGTTCTGAATCTAGGTAATATTTCCTATCTTCAAGCCTGCGCTGTTCCTTATTTAATTGGCGTAAAGAATCTTTCACTTCAATACTTGTGTCACATGCCATTACTTTTTCTTTTGTCCAATGCTGCCCTACATTCATTTGAATTTCTTCCCACTTTTGTTGTTCCTGTTCCATCGTTATCGTTAGTGCTTGCTTTTCTCTTTTCCAAATCTCGTAAAGTTTTACATCTTCTTTTACGGCTTCAATTTTATCTGCTACTTCCAAAAGTTTTTCATTTGGTTTATTCAACTGAATGGTTTCGTTTACACTTTTTCTTTTTTGTTTCAGTTCGATTTTCTTTTCTTCAATTAAACTTCTTTGGTACAAAAGTTGTTCGAACTGCTCGACACCATGTACTGGAAACTGCTCAATTTTGGGTAGTACTGCTAATTCAGCTTCAAGATACGCTCGTTTTCGAAGCAATGGAGCAAGGATAGATAGTTTTTCATATTCCTTTATTTTTGCTAGACATGTAATTCGTTTTTCCTTCACAGATTGGAGGTTCTCTTCGATTTGTTTTTCTGTCACTTGTAACAACTGATAGGATTCTAAGTCCTTCTCTTTTTCATAAATTTTTCGTTCAATCGCTTCTATTTGCCCTAATGTTTCATTAATAAGGGGCTTTTTTCCACTTGGTTTAAATAATTCTTGTTGTTTTTTTACAATTTGCTTTTCCAAGTCTGTAATCGAGACTCGACCTGCCACACTTACACCATGTAAGTATTGGGCCCATTCTTTTTTGTCTAATTGGTCTAATCCTTGTAAATCTGAGAGATTAAATGTAAAAATCCCATAAAAACTCGTCCGGTCAACTCCACCTAATAAACCTGTCAAACTTTCCTCACCAGCGGTTTGTCCATTTTCAAAATATACCGTGACGTCCCCACCTGCTTTACCCCTCACTCGCTCAATTGTTACAATTCCGTGGTGTTGAATAAAAAGCGTGATTTTCCCCCCGTACGTGGTCCCTGTTTTTGGTTCAAATCGGTTTGATTTTGTCTTTTGCGGAAACCCGTATAATACGCTGCGGATAAAAGCGAGTATCGTTGATTTTCCTGCTTCGTTTTTTCCATAAAAAAGGTGTAAGCCTTCTGAAAAATGATCAAAATTTTGATTTTGAAACTTCCCAAATCCATAGATCGTTAAAGAAAGAATGTTCATTGTTTTCCCTCCTTTACCAATTGTTCTAATACGAGTGATTGAGCTTTTCTTCTTATTTCCTCATATTCTTGCTTAGACCATCCTTCCATTCGTTTTCTTATTTTCGGATGGTACTGAAAATCGTTCAAGCTGTTTTCAATATCCTGAAAGGAAAAAGATTCACTTACTCTTGTAAAATCTCCAATAAAATCTTCTTTTTGAATCAATGTGTCGATAATCCATTCGGCTCCTGTGTTTTTTTCAAATGAAGTTATATAACAAAAGGATCGGTCGTATTCTTCATTTTCATTTACAACTGAAATAATTTCTTGCATTACATTATCAGAATAAAGCAAGGAATGTAACGGTCCATTTCCAATTATGAGAAGATGAAGGAGCATTCCTTTCCCATCGTCTCTTCTCACTTGTTCTTTCACACGGATCATTTCATCAAGAAATTCTTGTTCGGTTTCCATCGAGCTAATTGAAACGGTTATCGTATTCCATATAATATCAGCTGTTTTAACAAACGATTGATTTATGATGTTATCCGATAACTCTATGTATAGACATCCTTTTTCTCCTTGTTCGTTTCGATGTCTACCTTGAATATTTCCAGAATAGAAGATAGTAGACTTTAGTTGTTGAAATTGATGAATATGTCCTAATGCCCAATAATCAAAGTTTTTTTGTTCCAAATCTTCAATGGAAAATGGCGCATAAGCATAATGACCAGACATGCCATCTGCTTGTCCATGTAATAACCCAATATGGTAATCTGCCTTCCCTATTTTTTTATAGGATACTGCCATATTTTCGACGACTTCTCGTTTCGGGTAACTAAACCCGTACAAATGAACTTTTGTTTCATCTTTTTCATAAACAGCACACTCGATTTCGCTACCGAAAATGAATACATTAGATGGATATTGAAGTTTCACCCATTTCCCTGCTAGATGATCATGATTTCCATGAATGATATACACTTGTATATTAGCTTCTTGCAGGCGCTCAAACTGTTGTTTTAAAAAGAATTGTGCACGTACACTTCGGTGTTGCTCATCAAATACATCTCCACTTATAAGTAAAAAGTCGACTTTATGTTCGATCGCTGTTGCTACAACTGTAGAAAACGCGGTGAACGTACTTTCTTTTATTCTTTCTATTATTTTTTCTGGTAAATGTGACAGCCCTTTAAATGGACTATCTAAATGTACATCTGCTGTATGGATAAATCGAATGGAAGCCATATTCTCCCTCCTATTGCCTTTTCAAAATGCTCTCCTTGAATTATAGCAAAAAGCGAACAAATATTCCTCTTTTATATTTTGAATAAGAAAAACGTGGGAGCGTCTTTTCTTTCAAGTGAAGTACGGAGCCTTCGCTCTTCTTGAAATAGCTTTCAAAGCTTCACTGCTACACCAAAATTTTTATCTTATCTTTTTAAAAAAACTTATAGTCTCATAAATAGTTAAATTAAGTCATAAAATGACAGTAACAGCTTTGGCAAAGAAAGGAGGTCACGTGATGGTCAGACGATTATCTTTTCTTTTTTTCCTCCTATGTAGTGTTGCTTGTTCTCCCAATACTCTTAACGAAGAAGACTTTGTTTCGAAATTTGCCGCTGAAAATGAAGGTGAGTTAGCTCTTTATATTTTTTATAATAGTGATGAACTTGAAAATGAGATGTTTATAGATTTACTCATGGAAGATGTGAACACATCCCTTCCTTTTATTCATGATATCCAAAACGAGCAACCTTATATCATTGACATCACAAAAGAAAAGGAACTTATTCCTCCCGTGCATAGACCAAAAGATTCTTTACCGACCGTTGTTCTTTTTAACCACGAAAAAGTCGTGTTAGAAACCGTGAGTATAGACGTATTTCATGCATATATGGATGTGAGGAAAAGCAATTAAGATGGAATATTAGATTATTTGTTTACCAAACACTAGAAATGAAAAACCGGAGATAATAGCGAAATATATGTCCGTAATAATTGACACAAGACATATATTCCGCTCCATCCCTTTTTAAAAGACAAATGGTAATAACGATACTGCCGTTAGAGCCGCTAATGGTAATGCTAACCGGCGAAACGGTCTTGGACGATACCATCCGTACCCTGGGAAACCATAGCCTGGAAAACCATAAGGCGGGAAACCGTACGGTGGCATTCCGTATGGTGGTACACCATAGGCAGGAACACCACCAAACCTTGAATGATCATCATGTGACCGGTATTGACCTCCGTGATGGCTTATATCGCCTTCGTCTGGAACCATTAAATAAACCATTTCATCATCGACATATTCAATAATTCCTTGATGTACTTGTTGATCATTTGTTTGAATAACAACGGGTTGGTTTACGTATTGCTGACATAGTGATTTCATATTATGCATTTGATGCATAAGTGCACCTCCTCCACGATTTACACTCCCATCCTATTCGGACGATAGGCAAATGGTGCGTACGGAAATAAAAAGAGGAGATGACATAATGAAAGTCATCTCCGCTTTTTTACTTATGCATTTACTTCAACTTGACGCTGTTTCCCGTATAGGAAATAGGTTTGAATAATCATAAAGATATTTCCGATAACCCAATATAATGTGAGAGCCGATGGCATAGCTAGTCCAGCAAATAAAATCATCGCGGGCATAATGTAAAGCATGATTCTCATATTTTCAGGTAACGTATGCATCGTCATCCGACTTTGTAGAAAAGTTGTTCCTGCAGCAATAATTGGTAACAAGTAGAAAGGGTCTGGTGCCCCTAAATCGAACCAAAGAAACGAATGTTTCGCAATTTCTTCTGTCCTCATAATCGCAAAGTAAAACGCCATTAAAATCGGCATTTGAATGAAAATCGGTAAACATCCTGCTAAAGGATTTACACCATGTTTTTGATACAACGACATCATTTCTTGCTGCATCTTTTGTTGTTCTTCTGGTTTTTTCATGTCGTATTTTTGTCGTAACTCTTCCATTTCAGGTTTTAACGCTTGCATGGCCTTACTACTTTTATTTTGCTTTAACGTTAAAGGTAAGATCGCTAAACGTATAATAATCGTGACAAAAATAATCGATACACCATAATTGCCATCAAATAGCTGTGCTATAAAAATAATAAACCATGATAATGGAAAGACAAAATAATGGTTCCATATCCCTGTTGATTCTGCAGTAATTGGTTCAGCGGTTACTCCACAACCTCCTAATAAAAAAATCATGACAATGAGTAAACTAAAACCAATCCATTTTTGCTGTTGTCCCACTTTTTTTCCTCCTTGTGTGTTTGTTTTACATTAATAAACACAAGGGGAACGGTCTTCTTCATCACTATGGCTTTTATCCGTAAGGGAAGGGATTTTTCGCTGGCAAAATGTTGTCCAACGGAAAGATAACCTAGGTTCTTGAACATGTAGGTCTTGTTTCACTTCATGATGTATCCATCGTTCATATTTATAACAATACGAATGATACATGACATTCCGTTGAAATATTGCGATAACATAAACAAATGACATTCCTATAAATAGCCACATAATCGGAATATCAAGCGTTAATTCTGTTAACAATCCATCCCCTCCCTTCCTTAGTATGATTTGAAGTTTACCATATAAAATAGGGTTAGTCTATTTTTCAGATCATGATTTTTTTCTTGCTTCTCTCGTGTATTCAACTTACAATATGAATAGTCATTCATTTTTTATAACAAAACGGGGGAGATATAAAATGAAGCAATATTTTTTAACTGCGTATGATCCATCCGGAGAGACATTATTAGAGGAAACATTCGAAGCGGCATCAGATGAAGAGGCAAAAGCAAAAGGTGAAAAACGATTAGAAGAAGAAAACTTAAGTTCTCGCACTCATCGTCTTACTTGCGCTGGAAAGTTACTGTTGTTTCATCGTTAATGGAAATACGAAGATTTTCGACTAATGTAACGACACACTTTGCGGTCAGAGAAGCCGTTATTTGTGAACATGATACAGGTTTCCGTTTTTTAGCGGCCACAGGAGCTCTTATTTGCGCAAAAGCCACTCTATTCCTAGCGAGATATTATGATTAACTGCTCCTGTGTCCACCAACTTTCCAAAACGCTAGCAATGTTCACAGATAACGGTTTTCATGACCGCTTCATTACCATAAACAACATAAAGAAAAACGCGGGAGCGTCTTTTCGTTTCAAGCGAAGTGCGGAGCCCTGCCCGCTTTTGACAGTGAACCCCAAGTGCTCTTCTTGGGGTGAAACGCGCAGGTGCGCAGCCTTCGAAGCTTCGCTTCTATACCATATTTTTTAAACTTTCCTATCTTTAAAAAAAAGATGATGCAATCGCACCATCTTTTTTACATTATATATTGACTTTTAATTGTTTACGGAACACTTCTTTTACCATATAGGCTACACCATGCATGTTATTCGATCGTGTAATCCAATCAGCCGCATCTTTCACTTGTTGTGGCGCATTTCCCATCGCTACTCCAAGACCTGCTTGAGTGATCATATCAATGTCGTTCACTCCTGCACCAATGACAACCGTTTCTTCTAATGAAATTCCTAAATGATGCCCTAACACTTGAATCCCTCGTGTTTTTGAAATTCCAAATGAAACAATATCAAGGCGACCGTCCTGTGTCATTGTCACTTCAATGCCAGGGACTTCTTTTTTCAATTCTTCAAGAGCAGAAATCGCTTCTGTTTTCTCAAAAAATTGCGCTTGAATTTTCGGTGGTGCAACAGGATTTTCGGATAAATAGTTGCAAATAGAATCCACAAATGTTACTGGATAATAAAGTGGGTCTTGAATACCGATCGTCATTTTGGCAATCAACTGTCCTTTTTGACGGACTTTATTTCCAATCGAAAAATTCTCGTGTAACAATCTCACATGACATTTGTAGTTTTCCAAAATCTCAGCAATATGAAATGTTTTGTCTTCATGTAATTTTTTCGTAAAAAGTGGCTCCTCTACATCAGAAGCAATAAATGCGCCATCATGAGTAACTAAGAAATTGTCTACTTTAAGCGCCTTGGCCACTTTTGCTGCAGCTGGAAATGGACGCTCAGTCGCTAATGTTACATAGACCCCTTTGTCTTTCACATACTCAATCGCATCTTTTGTCTGTCGACTAAGACGCGAATTCGATCGTAATAGGGTTCCATCAATAGATAATGCTAACATACGATAAGTCACAATGATCCCCCTTTTCATAGTCATACGTAATCAACAACAAGCCAACCACGTGATTGTTTTATAGTTAAGACTATGAAGAAGGGGATGCAATTAGAACAGTAAGTATAATTTGTCTTATTCTGGTTTTCCGTATAAATCTTCTAATGGCTCTGTAATAATTCGGCTTACATCACCAACAATCACACTTAACTTTTGTTCAGCTTCCATTAATTGAGAAATTAATTCATGTTGCTGTACAAGCTCAAACTGCTGTTGTGCTTGAATCGCTTCTTCTTCTGTAATTTGAATACCTTGCATTTGCTTTTGTTGAAGCTCCATTTGTAAATTACGGAAGTTTTCTAACATACGGTTTGATACTTCATCTTGTTTCACTTGGTCATAAAGAGCTTTTAACTGTTGAAATTCCTCGCTGTCACGAAGTGTATTTCCTAAATCACGTGCTTTGTCATATAAATTCGCCATCGAAAGGCCTCCTTAAAATTAGTCTTCCCGACTATACCATGTTATCGATTGAATTTCACGCTATATGACCATTAACTTAAAAAAAGAACAATAATTCCTTGAACAATTCCAATAAGCCCACCTAATAAAGCTCCTAAGTACGTAATCATTTTAAATTCTCTTTTTGAAATCGACAACACTAGCTCTTCTAGCCTTGCAACAGCAAACGTTTCTACTTGTGTTTTCACTACATCTTCTAAATGTAGTTTTTTCAGTAACATTTCAATTCGGTCTGTTATCAGTTTAGCAAAAACTAGAACTGCTTTCGGAATCATCTGAACGATTGTATCCTCATATGCAGGGGCCCACTCTTTCACTGGTTTATTGAGCCAGTTATACACAGGGATGTTTGTGACCAGTATATTTTGAACGATTGGTACTATATCATCGTCCGTTATAAACTCGTAAAAAGAATTCATTTTCTTTGCTTTTAACTTCGACCATTCTCTTCCTAACAACGTCACAATTAAATCTCTTGCCCCTTTGTCTTGCAGAAATTTTATAATTTCAGGTTGAACTTTATCAACGAGACGGTCTTGTCCTAAAAACATCGAAATCATATTCCCTAATGTTCCTTTACCAACAAGAAACCGATCGATCATGATACTCAGTCGTTCTTTGCCCTCTTGACTTTGAAAATACTCTGCTCCTTTTTGTGTAATCATATCTGCGATTACAGGGAGTTTCTCTTCTATTTTTTCTTGCCATCGTACTGGTAACACTTCCGAAAGCTCTTTATCAGAAAGCTGTTCTTTTAATTCCGTCCATTTTTCAGTTAGCATACGCTCTGTCTTTGACTCAGCTAAATTCCGTAATTCATCCACTCCTAAATAATCTGATGCAAATTGTTCAAGAGTTCCATCAGCATGTAATAACCGTTTTATTTCTTCTTCTGCCCAAGCTGTCATTTCTGTTCGAAACATTGAATCCGTTAGTTTTTTCTGAATCCCCTCTGCTGTCAATAGATGGGTAACGACCATTTTCCCTAACTGTTCTGCTAACTCACCACGTCGCTTTGGAATTAATCCTGGTGTAAAAGGAACCCGAAACCGTCCTATATAAATCGGGCGGTAAGGACGAAAAAGCATCTTTATTGCTAACGAGTTCGTAACCCCCCCGATCACAGCACCAATTGTCATCATCATGATTAATAGTAGAAACGTATTCATAAAAAGGCCTCCTCAAACTGCCATTCACATATTGAAACTGATTCACATAGTATGCTCTATCAGCACTTGCCTAATTTAACAAGTACGTGATTATTCTAAACAACTTTACCTCATTTGAAAAGAAAAAGACGAAATTACAGTTTGCAGAAGAAACGGGGAAGCAAAAATGACTCGAATTCAACTCATAACGTGTCATATGAATGATGAGCTTTCGAACAATCAAGTTCTTCTTTCTGCTGAGCTAATGAAGCATTGGGATATTCCGTATTATCAGACGCTCACATTAGTTTGTGGGATGAACGAAGTCGAAGTCGATTGTGTACCTCATACTTTTGAAGAGGAAGATTTAAAATTAGAGGCTTCTTCGTGCTTATTTGAAGAAATCGGGATGCCTAACCATTGTCGAATACGAATATCTTATCATGCGAAAGAACAAGTCATGTTATTAGGCCCCGTAATGGCTGTTTTAGTGCAACCATCATTAAATGAAGAAAACCCATTTGGTAACATGACTCAGTTTTGCGAAGAAATGGCTCAATTTGCAGAAAAAAATCATTTTCTATTTTACGTATTTCATGTTCAACAACCAAATGAAAAACAACTTCAAACTGGTTTTTTGTATGAATGTGGGGAATGGTCATCTCATTCACTTCCAATACCGGATGTCGTCTATAATCGCATCGGTTCAAGGAGCAAGGAGCGCAGCGAGGACACCCAAAACTCGTTCCAGTTTTTTACAGATAATCAAATTCCTTATTTTAATACGAGATTTCTTTCCAAATGGGAAAGCCATGAATTATTACTACCATTTGAAGAGATTCAGCCTTTCTTACCTGACACAAGGCGATTTTCCATCCAAGAGCTAGAAGAAATGTTACTTACGTATCCAGTCGTCTTTGTAAAACCCATTCATGGTAGTCAAGGAAAAGGCATTTATAAAATTAGTAAAGAAGGTGAAGTCTTTTCCGTCACATATTCATCCAAAAATGAAAAACGAGAGTTTCAAACGATGCTACAGTTATTTGTTTGGATTCAAAAAAAAATCAAAAAACGTCCTTATCTAATTCAGCAAGGCATTCAGTTTGTATCGATTGGCGGGAACGCTGTTGATTTCAGAGTACTATGTATTCAAAATTTAGAAAACATCTGGAAGTCGATTTCCACTGTTGGCAGAGTATCTACTGACCAAAGATTTGTCGCCAATGTTTCACAAGGTGCTGAGATGATGCCTGTTCATCGCTTGCTCAAGCAGCTTTTTCCTGGAGAGGAAGTGAGTCATATAAAAAAATTAATGGATGAACTGGCTACAGAATGTGCTCATTATTTAAGTGAAGAAGCCGAGGGCTTGTTTGGAGAATTCGGGATTGATATTGGTCTAGATAAAAATCAATTTCCATGGATAATTGAAATCAATACAAAACCTTCAAAACAATACGTAACTGAGCAAGAAGAAGCAACAATCCGCCCTTCAGCAAAGTCCATTGTACGCTTTGCCTATTCTTTATCTTCTTTTCCGAAGCTTCGTAAAACAAAAGTGAGTGAGACGAAAGGTGAAGGGGAAGAATGATTCATTTAGGCATTCTACTCACACATTTAAAGCAAGAAGAAGAACTCGTTTTATCGATAGCAAAAAAAGCTGCTGATTATGACATTCATGTCTTTCGGTTCTCACCATTTCATATGGTAGAAGAGAATCAAATCTATGGAGAACAGTGGATAAATAACTGCTGGGTCAAAGTAAAAATTAATCGTTTAGATTTTATCTATGACCGATGCTTTTATCCAACGCAAACGTTTTATGAAAAATATGCAACACGGGTGTTATCGTTTAAAAAAAAGGTTCCTTTTATTGGGTATGGGTTACCTAATAAGTGGGTCGTTTATAAAGCCTTACAAAAAAATGCTTCTATCATCCCATATCTGCCTTCCACTTATCTCGTTGAAGATTGGGACATTATGAAAAACACCATAACTAAAGAGCGTTCTGTTATTATCAAACCAATTGCAGGGGCACAAGGAAAAGGGATTATCATCCTTACAAAAAAAGACGACCGATACTTCTTGAAAACAACCGAACAGCCATCCTCCCTTCAAACGATGAGTGAAGAAGAAGGAAGGAAGCTTTGTCTTGATTTGAAAAACCAGTTTATTTTCCAACCATTATTACCTTTAATTAGAAATGGTTCACCATTGGATTTACGAATCTACTTACACAAAAATAAAGACGGTCAATGGGTTGAAGCAGCCAAAGCGTTTCGTAAAGGTGTACAAAATCATTTTGTTGCGAATCTTTCTCAAGGGGCAACCATCGTTCCCTTTCAAAATATGAAAACGATGTGGTCAAAAGAAAACTGGCAACACCTCAATGCGGCTCTTGCAAATATAATCAAGACGGTTCCATTGCAATTAGAATCCTATTTTCTCCCTCTGTTTGACCTTGGAATTGATGTTGGAATCGATCATAACGGAAAAGCTTGGATTCTAGAAGTAAATTCAAAACCAGGTCGAAAAATATTATTTCGTGATTTAGAAAGAAAAGAGAGCTATATTTCTACTCTCTTATCCTATATTCAGTATTTATCTCATTCGAATGAATTTGTTCAACATAAGGAGTGAAGCGTAATGGAAATGAAGCCATTATATATTCGTAAAAAACAGGAATCTACAAAGACATTTTATGTTCCCGAGCAAATGTTTCGAAAATGGGTATCCACCCAACAGTTTCCAAGTGAACTTTCTTTTGGGTCGCAAGCATTTCCTTGTCGTGTTGCCCCACACCCAGAATTAAAAGATGAATTTTTACTTTCAAGTGATCTGTGGGAGATGTTTCATATTCCACATGAACAGCTCGTATATGTGATTGAAAATCAATCGACGCTTTATTTAGGTCCGTTAGTTGGGATTTTCACAGCAGGATTTGTGAACTCTCCTTTACGTCCTTTAGGAGAACGTTCGATGTTTTTTGCGAAATTGCTTCTCGCTGAGCGACAAGTTGGTTCCTATTATTTTGTTTTTGGTCATCACCATATTAACTGGGAGCAAGCAACGATTGATGGTTTCTTCTACACAGAGGAAGGATGGAAACAAGTGACCGTTCCATTCCCAAATGTCATCTATGATAGACTACCAAATCGAAAAACAGAAAACTTAGAGACATTTAAAGAAATCAAAGATAATTTTCAAAAAAACTATTTAATTCCGTGGTTTAACCCTGGATTTTTTGATAAATGGGAGGTTCATCAAAAGCTTGTTGTTCATCCTGAAACAAAACCGTTTATGCCTGAAAGCATTTTAAATCCTACAACAGCAGAAATTGAAGCATTACTCAAACATCATTCGCACGTCTATTGTAAGCCAACGAACGGTAGCCTTGGCCTTGGGATTCATCAAATCATTAAGCTAGAAGATGAACCATACTATTATTGTCGTTTTAGAGATGGCGATACAAACCGATTACGTCGATATTCTAGTTTAGAGCGGCTTGTGAAAAAACAATTTCCAGATGGCTTTGACCGATTCATCGTGCAACAAGGGATTCATTTATTAAAGTACAAAAACAACCCAGTCGATTTCCGTATTCATACTAATAAAGACCAATTCGGGAAGTGGCAAGTGAGTGCACTCGCTGCCAAAATAGCAGGTATCGGGAGTGTCACGACTCATATTAAAAGCGGTGGAGAAATAAAAAGCATTTCAGAAGCTCTTCAAGAAACCCATATTACAAAAAAGCAACTAGAGCAATTAAAAAGCGCTGCCCTCACGTTAAGTGAAAAGTTAGATTCATCTATAGATGGATTTATTGGAGAAATCGGCTTTGACTTAGGGTTAGATCAAGACGGTCATATTTGGATGTTTGAAGCAAACTCTAAGCCTGGTCGAACGATTTTCAAACACAAGAAGATGCGTTATGATGATTTACTCTCGAGACAACTTCCCCTTTCGTATGCTGTTTACCTTGCTAATGAATCGATCACAAAACCAGACCGTCTGTTTCAACAATGAAATTGTATTATGAACAAAAAAAGCGCTCTTTTGGACTACTCGAAACAAATGAGCTTCTTACCTGGGGGAACAATCAACTCCCCCTACCTTCCTTAAACAGGGAAGATGCATTATTTTCTGTTCAAATGAAAAAACAGCAAAAACGAATTGGACCGATTGTTGGATTTTTAACGAGTGCGCACAAAACAAAATCCTTTGTTGGGAATCGAGACACATTTATCCGGATTCACAAACAACTCCAGCAAACGGGTGGACTTATCATCGTTTTTACACCGTTCGGAATACAACATGATCAGATTGATGGCTATGTGTACAACAGTAACGAAGAAAAATGGGTAAGGGCTACGACTCCGCTTCCAAACATGATTTATAACCGAGTGGCCACCGTGAAACAAGAACAGCATGAACAGATGAGAAAAACGTTTCAATGGATTAAAGAGAAGCAAATTCCGATGTTTAATCCTCATTTTTTTAATAAATGGGAAACATATCGCCTTTTTGCAAACAATCCGAATATAAAGCAACATGTCCCACAGACAATAAAAATAACAGATAAAGCTAGGTTTGAACATTTTATACAAACCAATCAAACTACTTATCTAAAGCCAATCTATGGTAATAAAGGTTCCGGAATTATGCTGCTTCAATTAAATCTTGATGAAACGATTACATTACGAACAAATCAGTTTCAAAGAAAACTAAAATCTTTACAACAGACGTGGGAGAAACTATCGCCATTATTTAAAAAAAATGATTTTATTTTACAACAAGCGATTTCCTTGCCGACTTACCAAAATCGGCCTTATGATTTTCGCGTTCATGTACAATTCCATTCCAATCAATGGCATCTTACAGGAATCGGAATCCGCTGTGCCGGGACAGAAAGTATTACGACCCACGTCCCTCAAGGTGGTCAAATTCTTTCTTTGTCTCAAATCGATTCAACACTTGATAAAGCACAAGTTGCACTAATCGCTAAACAGGTCGCCGGTGTCCTCCAACATGAATATGGTAATATCGGTGAATTTTCAATGGACATTGGTCAGGATAAACAGGGACATTACTGGATATTTGAGGTTAATGCTAAACCGATGATTTTTGATGAACCAAAAATACAGCAAAAAGGACTTCAAAATTTAATTACGCTTTTTTATGAACAAAGTCTTTTTTTACAAGAGGAGTGAATGAGATGAGAATCGTGACAGTAACTCCGGACAATTGGGAAAAGTACGGTCGAGTTCTACTTCAATTTGTAAAGCGATATGAAAGAAAAGCAAAGAAGCCAAACTGCTATCGTTGGATGTATCACTTACGAAAACATCATTTAGTTCAACGCGGAAATTCCATCAAACTTGCTTTTTGGGACGGGAAACTAATCGCGGTTTTTGCGGTCGTTGAATACGGTACAAAAGAATCGGTGTTGCTCATTGCACCAAATTATAAAGAAACATCTATCGGTTCCATTCTCCTTGAAAACATGAAATCGGATTTAAATGTTTGTTATTATAAAATCCCTTGTGATGCGACTACCTTTATAAAAGCAGCAATCGATGCTGGTTTTGTTGCCTTCCGATACGCCAAAGAACAAGGCCAGACGATGTTATGGTTCGGGGGTGGACACTGGCATAGCAGTGATATTGTCGACGACGAAGAATTCATCTGTGAAAACGGCGGGTAGCACCGCCGTTTTCTAGCATTCTTATTCTTGTTATTGTATGATACATACAAACAAAGGATATGGAGGTCTGTTATGCTTTCTCACTTTCAATGGAAAGAACTAAGAAACAATCTAGTTCGTCAAGAATGGGAAATTTCATTTTTTTTTGAAGGGACATACTATCGCGGCACGTACTTTAAAGACGGCTCAATAGAATGGCACACCCTCCCAAAAACAGATGATGACCGCAGAAAATTAGAGCTGCAAGTTCATGATTTAATGTTGTACCATGTGTATGAAGATCACTAAAAAACATGCTGTTGTCGTAACGGACATGTATTCCGATATTCGTTTCAAGCGAAGTATCGAGCCCTGCCCATTTTTAACAGTGAACCCAAAGTGCTCATCTTGGGCAGCCTTCGCTCTTTTCTAAGCTTCACTGCTATACCAAAATTTTTCTTTCTCTCCTTTTTAAAAAAACGTCAGCGCAAACGAGGAAAAACCTTTTTGCGCTGACGTCTTTTTTATTCCTTTATGTTTTGATAACAAAACCACCAATCTAAACATTCGTAGTCACCTGTATTTTCAAGTCGTTTTTGGACTTTTTCAACTGAACTTGGTGGAGAAAGGAGCCCCTTTTTACCGATTAATTCATTATCAGGCCAGTTTGCTGGCATCGATAATTTATGTTCATCTGCTGTTTGTAGTGCAAAGAGCGCACGCAATATTTCCTCTGTATTTCGGCCCACTTCAGGTGGGTAATGAAGCTGCAACCTAACTCTCCCTTTTGGGTCAACAAGAAAAACTGCTCTTACGGAAGTTGTTTTTGTTGATTCTAATATTCCTAATTGCTTGGATATCTCCCCTAAAGGATCTGCAATAATCGGAAACGTAATCGTAACCCCCATGTTGTCCCGAATCCATTCTATCCATTTCATATGAGAAAACACAGAATCGATCGATAAGCCAATTAATTCACAATTCATTTGCTCAAACTGATGTTGATGGAGCGCATATGAAACAAATTCCGTTGTACAAACAGGAGTAAAGTCAGCAGGATGACTAAAAAACAAAATCCATTTTCCTTTATAGTGATCCGGCAGCATCATTTTACCTTGTGTCGTTTGCACATGAATAGATGGAAACTCACTTCCGATTGTTACGTTTGAACTGTTCATCTGAATTCCTCCTCACCCAACTTTCAGACGTTCTATTGTATTCTTCATCCGACAAAAGTGTGAACGACTCGAGTTTTGCATAAAAAAGGGAGAAAAAGAAACAGTAATAATAAAGGAGTGATGAACATGGCAAAAGGAAGAAAAGATGTCCCTAATGAAGGAAGAGATCGTAAATTTGTAGATATCGAAAGAATGATTGACGATGGCCTCGGTGGCGGAACCGTGAATATGGAAGAAGATTCGGGGTTAATTGAAGAAGCAAGGCCATTAGAAGATGAAGAACCACCTCATCATGTTGACGGTGAAAATGCCTAATTAAAAAAACTACAATAAGTGTATAGGATGTCTCAACAGTCTTCTAAGACGAGTTGAGACATCTTCTTTGTTTTCTGATAATATGAGTACAAGAAATTGTTTGTCGAAAGGATACATGATGTATGATTAACAAACTTATAGCGAAATACGGGGACGCTGTTATTACAGCGTCTACTCCAAAGCAAGATTCAAATATTATCTGGTACACCACAGAACAAGATGACATTATAGGTTTTCATAAAAATAAAATTCCAGAAGGTGAATTACAACTTCTTAGCTTATTTTTAACTCCTTTCTCTCCTGGAAAATCATTTTTATCTCCGCTCGAAAAAGAATGGACTTCTTTTTTGTTTGATCGAACATCTACAACGGATACTCCGCCACACCCGAATTTGCCTTTTCGGTTCATTCATTTTAAATCAAACGATGGAATAGGAGACCAAGAAGCCTTTCAAGCTGCGTTAACGACCATTCATTCAGCAAATCAAATCATCATATGGGAAGATCCTTCTCAAGGGGTTATTATTGAAAAGCTTGAAGAACATGAAGATGAAATTGATTATTCAGAGCTTTGTGCCGCATTAATTTCCGACTTTTATTTAAACTTATCTTTTTTTATTGGTGAAATTCAAACAGATGCAAACTTAATCCAAGATAACTTTCTTTGGGAACGAAAATGCTTTCAAACTGTGAGAAAGTATTTACCTAAACAATCTGTATTCACTTCTTTTGAAGCTACACCTTTTTTACTTTTGCAACATGTACCAGAAAATCAATTACAGCAATTTTCCACTCATGTTCTCAAAGATGTGAAAGAAGATAAAGAGCTTTTAACAAGTATTCAAACGTATTTCGCTTGTAATTTAAATACAACATTAGCAGCCAAGCAGCTCTTTATGCACCGAAACAGTTTGCAGTATCGTGTTGATAAGTTTATCGAAAAGACAAATTATGATATTAAACAATTCCAAGAAGCGACGATTGTTTATCTTGCCCTACTTGTTCATCAAAGTTATCAAAAATAATGGTTACGGTGCACAAATTGGATAAGCTTTTTTGTGCACCGTGACACTAGTCTACTAAAATGAAAAGGGTTACAATAAGACCATAAATTGATTGAATAACAAGGAGGCAATTACAATGGCTGAAATTAAATTAAACCATATTTATAAAATTTATGATGGTGATGTAACCGCTGTATCTGACTTTAATCTTGACATCAGTGACAAAGAGTTTATTGTTTTCGTTGGTCCATCAGGTTGTGGAAAATCAACAACGCTTCGTATGATCGCAGGACTTGAAGACATTACAAAAGGTGACTTATATATCGGTGACAAACGTATGAATGATGTTGCTCCTAAAGACCGTGACATTGCGATGGTATTCCAAAACTATGCCCTTTATCCACATATGAATGTTTATGACAATATGGCATTTGGTTTAAAGCTTCGTAAGTTCAAAAAAGATGAAATTGACAGACGTGTTCGTGAAGCTGCAAAAATTCTTGGTCTAGAAGAAATGTTAGACCGTAAACCAAAAGCAATGTCTGGTGGTCAGCGTCAGCGTGTTGCGTTAGGACGTGCGATTGTACGTGACCCACAAGTATTCTTAATGGATGAGCCGCTTTCTAACTTAGATGCAAAGCTTCGTGTTCAAATGCGTGCTGAAATTACAAAACTACACCAACGTCTTCAATCAACAACGATTTATGTAACGCATGACCAAACAGAAGCGATGACGATGGCAACACGCATTGTTATTATGAAAGATGGCTTTATTCAACAAGTTGGTTCTCCAAAAGAAGTATATGACTTCCCTGAAAATGTATTTGTTGGTGGTTTCATTGGTTCCCCTGCTATGAACTTCTTAACAGGCACAATTGAAGGAGATACATTTAAAATTAGTAACCGTAACATTAAAATTCCAGAAGGTAAAATCAAAATCCTTCGTGAACAAGGTTTCGTAGGAAAAGAAATTATTTTAGGAATTCGTCCAGAAGATATTCATGATGAATTGGTATTCATCGAGTCTTCACCAGATACAAAGCTTAGCGCCAAAATTGACGTTGCTGAACTTTTAGGGGCAGAAACAATGTTATACACAACTCTTGAAGGGCAAGACATTATTGCTCGTGTTGATTCTCGTACCGATGTGAAAAACGGTGATACAATCGACCTTGCATTAGATATGAACAAATGTCATTTCTTTGACCCTGAAACTGAAAAACGTATTCGTTAATATATTAATAAGAAGAGCAGCTTGTTTAACCAAGCTGCTCTTCTTATTAATTATTTTCTCCACTCTTTTACAATATGCATTACGTCTTTCCCACATTCACTACAAACAAAAATATGAGGACACTCATGATTTTGTTTGTCGTTTTGAATCCCATCGATTTGTTTTAACCCTTCAATTTCAATATATGGGCTATAATCGTCAAATAAATCCATGACTTTCCCTCGGTCTTCCATATTCGATTGACATTGAGGACATGTAATGTCAACCATTTTTAATCCATTACATAACGGACATACGTACTCCATCAAAGTCTCTCCCCCGTCGTTTTATTTACAGTATGTCCTGTTCTATCCGAAAACATGAAAAGAAGAGGTGGAAATCCACCTCTTCTTCAGCCATATCTATTTTAATTATTGTTGATATCCGCCCATTTGTTGTTCAGCCATTTGAACTAGGCGCTTTGTGATTTCTCCACCTACAGAACCATTCGCACGAGAAGTTGCGTCTGGTCCAAGTTGTACTCCAAATTCTTGAGCGATCTCATACTTCATTTGGTCAAGCGCTTGCTGTACTCCAGGTACTAGAAGTTGGTTTGAGTTGTTGCTGTTGTTTGTTGGCATGTGATCACCTCCCTTTGTAAGCATAGTTTGTGAAATAATTAGATTCTTATTCAAACAATTCATTAGAAATAAGTGGCAAAAAAAGTTTGTTTATGATAATGTAAAAAACAGTCTCTGTAATGAAAGGAACGTAACAATGAACATTTTAATCTTCGGTTCTACAGGCCGAGTTGGTCAACAGCTCCTCACATTAGGTATTCAAGCTGGGTACCATGTCACCGCATTTTTACGAAATGAAACAAAACTTCTCTCGTCTACTCCTTCCCCTTTACGTATTTTTCAAGGAAATGTATTACATGAAACCGACGTCATGGAAGCTTGCAAAGGAATAGATGTTATCTTTAGTTCTCTTGGGACGGATCGCTCTGACACATTGTCAAAATCAATGCCTTCTATAATAAAAGCAATGGAACACCATCAGATTTCACGATTTATCTCCATTGGCACGGCTGGTATTTTAAACAGTCGCACTGAAGAAGGGAAATATCGATTTCAAACAAGTGAATCAAAAAGAAAAAGTACAAAAGCGGCAAATGACCACTTAAAAGCTTTTCAAGCCCTACAAAAGACTTGCTTAGAGTGGACAATCGTGTGTCCTACATATTTACCAGATGGCATTTACACAGGAAAATATCGTGTTGAAAAAAATGTATTACCTATCGGTGGAAAAGAAATATCGGTTCCAGATACAGCTGAATTTGCCTTTTCCCAACTTAATGATGCCCGCTTTATCCGATCTCGCGTTGGAATTTCTTATTAATAACCTTAATATTGTACACAAGTTTTTTATTCTGAATTAATGGAGTCATTAGCTTATTTTTGTAGAATGTATTTTTACTGAAGATATAAAATAGCATGACGTTTCTCCGCGTTAAACCACGAAAGGAAATAAAAAATATTTTTATAATTGTTTCTTTTTTCAGAAAATAGTATACAAATCTTTAAACTTTTGTGGTATATTAAATCAGACAATTATATATTCTTTTTTTAAAGGGGGAAAAAATGTGAGTCAATCATCTAATCAACCTAGAGAACAGTGGGCTTCACGAGTTGGGTTTATTTTAGCAGCAATGGGATCTGCAGTAGGTTTAGGAAACGTTTGGCGCTTCTCTTATGTAGCAGGGGAAAATGGTGGTGCAGCATTTTTAGTTATTTACATTGCCATGATTTTACTCATTGGTTTACCAATTGTAATGGCTGAGTTCACTATCGGACGTAAAGGTCAAAGTGATGCGGTAGGTTCTTTTGAAAAGCTTTCACCAGGAAATGAAAGGTTAGCTCCAGGGGAACCTTGGAAAATTGCCGGGATTATGGGTGTGGCTTCAGCATTCATGATTTTATCATTTTACGGCGTTATTGCTGGATGGATTTTATACTATCTTTTAAATTATCTTACTGGTAACTTATGGTCAGCTCCAACTGATGGTTACGGTGCATTCTTTGGAGAATTTATTTCTGGTTCATTCCAACCAATTGTTTGGCAGTTTATCTTTATGGCTCTAACAATCGGAATCGTATTTGTTGGAGTTAAAAAAGGAATTGAACGTGCAAACAAAATTTTAATGCCTTTATTAGGGATTTTAATTATTGTTCTTTCTGTTTATGGTTTAACATTAGGTGGAGCAAGTGAAGGTTTAGCTTTCCTTTTCTCTCCTGACTGGTCTGCCTTAGCAAATCCTAACATATATCTTGCAGCATTAGGTCAAGCGTTTTTCTCTTTAAGTTTAGGGATGGGTGCATTAATAACATATGGTAGTTATTTGTCTTCAAAAGAAAGCTTACCAGGTGCTGCTGCAAGTGTAGCAACATTAGATACATTATTTGCGATTATTGCTGGTTTAATGATTTTCCCTGCTGTATTTGCATTCGGAATTGATCCAGCTGCAGGTCCAGGGTTAGTGTTCGTTGTTATGCCTGATGTATTCGATAGCTTTGCTTTAGGTGGCATATTCGGTATTTTGTTCTTCTTCTTATTAGCTGCTGCTGCATTAACATCAGCTGTATCGCTATTAGAAGTTGCCGTCGCTTATTTCATTCGCAAATTCAACTGGTCTCGTAAGCAAGCTTCACTTATCGTTGGGGGAATCATTTTCTTATTCGGTATCCCTTCTGCATTAAGCCAAGGTGTCCTTGCTGGTGTAGGGTTTGGTGACCTTGACTTTATTGATTCTGTTGACTTTATTGCGTCAAATATCTTCTTACCACTTGGTGGATTAATTATCGCGTTATTTATGGGTTGGGGCTTTAAGAAAGCAGACGCACTTAAAGATTCTGACTTTGGTAACACTGTACTAGGCAACCTTTGGTTATTCCTTCTTCGTTACGTTGCACCAATTGGAATTATCTTCGTATTCTTAAGCTCAATTGGAGTTTTTGGATAAGAAAAACAAACAAAAAAACAGTTTCCTAGCTCTTAGCTAGGAAGCTGTTTTTTTATTGCTGTTGATATGTTGTTGTAAACACCGTTTGTTCATCATTCGACTCGCATGTTATCGTACCCTGATGCTTTTCTATAATCCGTTTACTGACGTAAAGACCAATTCCCGTCCCCATTTTTTTTGTAGTGAAAAAGGGCTCAAATATCGTTTTCATTACAGAGGGTGCAATAGCAGGACCATTGTTTTTTACAGAAATAACGATATCCTCTTCTTTATATTTTACAGTAATTACTATTGTTCGGTTTGATTTTATTAAATAAAGTGCATCAATAGAATTCATAATTAAATTGATATAAACTTGACGGATTTCTTCTCGATAACCTTGTAAATACACTGAATTATCAATTTCGGTTTCTACAATAACATCACCATCAACAATGCTTGGATACAAAAACTCAATAATTTCAGTAAACAGCTTTTTCACTTGAAATAATTCTTTTTTCTGCACGGATGAAGCTTCTCTTTTTGAGGCGAGTAAAAATTGAGTAATTCTAAAATTTAATTGATCCAACTCATGTGTAATAATATCTAAATAACGAGGATCATATTGATCTTCCTTTAATAATTTCACAAATCCCATTACTGCCGTGAGTGGGTTTCTAAATTCATGAACGAAACTCGACGACATTTTTCCTAGTAGAGAAAGTCGGTCTTTATGTGATTGTTCAACGATCGTCTCTCTTTCCCCTATGTTCATTAATTTCCTCTCTGAAGAAAAAGCCATTGCTTTATAGATAAACTTATCAATACACGAATTAACCGATTGCATTAAACTTTGAAACTCGCTAATGGATACATCTAATTGTTCAAAAGACTCTAAGATGACACTTCGACAAAGGTTAGAACCATAAACAAAGCTCTCCTCTTTTATATCAGCATCAGCAATTTTTTCAGCGGTCTCCTTTGCATAACGTTGAATCAATTGTTCAGAAGGGTTTTTAATAAAAGAAAGCACAAGTGCATAGACAGCATTTGCACTTTCAAAAAGAAACAGAGGGGTATCTTCCATCGTCTCTGTTATTTTATTTTCCCACGCTGCTAACAAATCATTTTTGTTTGTTTCTAAATAGTAATTCAGTTTTTCACGTGCACCAAGTTCAAGCCTCACACATTCTCACTCCTTTAGCTTTATATGTAGCTTTTTTACATTATGGATTGAGTTAGACTATGCGAATTTTGGTTATTGAAAATCATTGACAGAAAGCAATACTCCTTGTTCAATAGAAGGATCACTTAATACTTTTTTAATAATGGAAGCCACTTGAAGAGGTGTTTGTAATCGTCCAGATTGTTTATAATCAATAAACGTTTCAATTTGTGCAAAATCATCTTTACTAGAAGAACGAATGTCCGATTGCATATCCGTATCAATAATGCCAGGTGAAAATGACATCACTTTAACAGGATAGGTCGCTTCAGATTGTTCCAATGCTACTGTTCTTGAGTATAAATCAAGGCCCGCTTTCGCACTGCAATATGCACTCCAGCCAGAAATTGGATGTTTTCCTGCTCCAGAAGAGATGTTAATCACTTGCTTTGTCCCATTAAACGATAGCGAACTTTTAATAAAAGTCGCTGTTAAAATAATTGGCGCAACTAAATTCACGTGAAAATGTGTTTGCACTTCTTCAGCTGTACATCGCTCTGCTCGTTTTATTGGCTGGACTATACCTGCATTATTGATTAACACCAATTCATCTACGTCTTGTTTCCAAATTTGTTCAAAAATCGACTTCATTGTGCTTTCTACAACCAAAGAATCGCTTAAGTCTACTTGAAACCAGTCTATGCGACAATTTTTAGTTTTAGCATGCTGAATTAGCTCTTCATTTTTTGACCTCGCAATACAATAAAGATGGTTCCCTGCTTCAATAAAAGTTGATGTTAGCGCTGATCCAAGTCCTCTTGAAGCGCCAGTAATAATAATATGTTTCACGTTTTATCCCCCCTTGAAACCTTTTCTTGTCTTTTTTTAACATATAAGAAATTATAAAAATTTTGGTATAGCAGTGCAGCTTTGAAAGCTTATTTCTAGAAGATCGAAGGCTCTACACTTCGCTTGAAAGAAAAGACGCTCCCGCGTTTTTTATTCATTACTTTAGACTTGCATTCTCTTAAATTTAGTACAAGTAAAGTTCGACAAAAGATGCAACTTCCCTTTATAATTTTCCGCAAAAAAACACATCTTTACAAAAGATGTGTCTTTTCACATAATTCCTATTTTTTTGTGTAGGTAAAATGAAGTGTTCTATCCTTTGACAGACCCTGCTAGAAGTCCCCTTACAAAGTATTTTCCTAAGACGATATAAACCAATAACGTCGGAAGAGCGGCCAAAAGTGCCCCAGCCATTTGTACATTCCATGCTACAATTTGACTTCCGGATAAATTTTGTAAGGCAACCATTACGGGTTGTTGCTTATTGGTCGTAATACTAACAGCAAATAAAAATTCATTCCATATATTTGTAAATTGCCATATCCCGACGACAACAAATCCAGTTATCGATAACGGGATAATAATTTTCCAATAAATTCGTAAAAAGCCTGCTCCATCAATTTGCGCGGATTCTAATAAGTCTTTTGGAATATTGGCATAAAAGTTACGGAACATTAGTGTTGTAATCGGAATTCCGTAAACAACATGAACAAATATCAACCCAGAAATACTATTATAAAGACCAATATTACGCAAAAACTCAATTAATGGAATAAGAATACTTTGATAAGGTATAAACATCCCAAACAGTAAAGCAGTAAAGACCCATTCTGACCCTTTGAACTTCCACTTTGATAATACATACCCATTCATAGAACCAACAAATGCTGAGATAATCGTGGCAGGAATAACTAAATATAAGCTATTTAACAAGTTTGGTGCTAATCGTTCAAACGCATACGCATACGAGCTGAAATCAAGCGCAGATGGTAAGTTCCACATATTAGCTAACGTCACTTCATCAAACGGTTTAAAACTCGTTATAACCATAACGTACAAGGGCATAATGAAAAACAAACTAAACATGAATAGAATAGTATACAATAACGTTCTTGTTCCTATTTTTTTTGCCATCATTATGCATCCCCCCGTCTGTTTTTAATTAAGTATGGTACGATAAAAATAGCGACAGAAAGAAGCATAATAATCGCGATGGCCGAACCATTCGCATAATAATTTCCACGGAACGTTGTTTCAAACATATAAATTCCAGGTACATCTGTTACAAAATTTGCACCTGAACCTGTCATGGCAAAAACTAAATCAAATATTTTCAGTGAAATATGTGCCATCACGATAATGACACTTACTGTAATTGGAGCTAATAAAGGAAAAATGACTTTTCTGTATATTTGCATTTCAGATGCGCCATCGACACGTGCCGCTTCTCTAACATCTTCTGGAATCGCCCGTAGCCCTGCTAAATACATGGCCACAGCAAATCCTGTCATTTGCCATACAGCTGCAATGACAACAGCTATCATGGCCACTGGTATACCAAACTCTATATGACCCCACTGTAAGGAAGGGATAATCGTCGTATCTATATACCACATCGGTTTTACACCGAAATTTTCTAAAAATAAGTTCACCCCTGTTGATGGGTTTAATAACCATTGCCACACGACCCCAGTTACGATAAAAGATAAGGCCATTGGAAAGAAAAAGATGTTTCTAAAAAACGATTCGCCACGAATATTTTGATCAATTAATATGGCAAGTAGCTGACCTAATATAATCACTGATCCAATAAATAAAACGGTAAAAAATAAAGTATTTCTCATATCTGACTGGAAGCGAAAATCATTAAATAAGTAAGTATAGTTTTTAAAGCCTGCAAATGATAAGTCTTGAACAATCGAATTCCAATTACTTACGGAGACATACCCCGTCCAACCGATAAACCCGTAAACAAAAATCCCGATTAAAATTATCGAAGGTGCAACAAATAGGATAGATAGAAACCGGTCACTCTTCCAGTTGATTTTACGTTTTTGTTTAATTTCTGTCGCTGTATTGAATTGTTCATTCACCTTCATAGCAACCCTCTCCCTTTACACGCATTCCTTATCTCCCTTGTATAAGAAAAACGCGGAGCGTCTTTTCTTATCTTTTAAATGAAGGGAAGAATCAAATCTTCCCTTCTCTTTCCTCTTTTTTATAGCTCACCAGCTGCATTCGTCAATTGGCTAATAAACGACTCAACGTTTTTCTGCGTGACAAACATCGTCATCGCATCATTGACTCTTGTTAAAAATCCTTCATTTGCCGCAGAACCGTGCGCTAAACTTGCTGCAAGACTATCTGATTTAAAATCTTCCATTGTCTCTTGACCATAACTATCATATTTTGAAACATCTGCATCAACGCGTGCAGGGATAGAACCTTTTAGTGGATTAAATGCATCTTGCCCTTCAACTGAAGCAAGTACTTTCAAAAATTGTTTCACTGTATCTTGATTGTCTACCCCTTTTGGTAAGCCAAACGTATCGGTGACTACCATAAATGTTCCTGCAGAATTCGGTGTCGGAGCCCATCCATAATCCGTACCAGCTTCTAATCCAACTCCATCAAAGTAACCTTTTGCCCAATCACCCATGACGTTCATTGCCGCATCACCTTCGGCTACTAATTGAGCAGCATCTTGCCAGTTACGCGCACTATGGTCATCATTAACATACTCAAGCATTTTCACAAAAATCTCAGCTGATTCAACAACACGCTGGTCATCAAAGGCAACTTCCCCTGTCCAAAGCTTCTCATAGTCTTCCGCTCCGAGGACACCTAATAAAATGCTTTCAAACAAATGTGTTGCTGTCCATGATTCGCGATCACCAAGGGCTAATGGAGTAATTCCATTTTCTTGTAATGTATCTGCTACTTCAAAAAATTCATCAAATGTTGTTGGTGCTTCCAACCCTAAATTATCGAAAACTTCTTTGTTATACCATAAAACATTTCCTCGATGGACATTAACTGGGACAGAATAGATTTCTCCGTCTTTACTGACTAAGTCAATTAAATCCGCTGGAAACTTATCAACTAAATCATTTTCTTCAAAAAACGAAGTTAAACTATCCATTTTTTCCGCTGCCACCCAGCTATCATTTAGCTCTGCTCCTCCATGAACTTGGAAGGTGGAAGGTGGATCTCCACCTTGCATACGACTTACGAGTACAGCTTTTGCATTTGTTCCAGCACCACCAGCGACCGCAGCATTTTCAACCTGGATTTCTGGATATTGCTCATTAAAGACATCAATGAGTGCTAATAATCCATCTTCCTCTCCTGCTCCAGTCCACCAACTAAAAATTTCTAACGTTCCTTCTGTTCCACCAGCTGCTGGTTCTTCTGTTTTTGTATCATCCCCAGCCGGTTCATTCGATGTCGGTTCTGTAGAAGAATCATTTCCTCCACACGCCGCAAGCATCAGTAAAGTTAGACCCATAAGTAAAACTAACCATCTGTTCTTCATAAATTTCATCCCCCTTTTTCGATTTATGGAAGCGTTAACAATTATGATTGTACCTTCTTTTTCTCTTTAAGAACTTGTAAAGGTTCTGTAACATATTACGTCTTGCTTACCATCTTTACGTCAATTCCTTGACTATTGTAAGCGTTTCATTTTTATTAGCATTTATTTATGTCTACTAGTAAAATATTGTGATTTTCAGATAAAGGACAGTCCCCTTTTATGCTCGCTTCTATTGAAAACCTCATTCGTCTCACTTCTTTTGTCCTCTATCCTTCCGATGAAGGACACTTCTTCTTCTTGTCTCACTTCTTTTGTCCTTCATACATTATCCGAGATGCCATCAAAAAAACGACCCTTCCGCATTTTAGAAGGATCGCAAAGCGCTAGTTCGATATTTGTTGGTGACGATAGTCGCTTGGTGAAATTCCTGTCACTTTTTTAAACACACGACTGAAATAGTTCGGGTCTTTATACCCGACGTCAAAGCATATTTCTTTTACATTCCGTTTCTTTGACTTCATCAGCTCTTTCGCTTTTTCTACTCGAAACTCTGTTACATAATCAATAAAAGATTGGCCGCACCTTTCTTTAAACACTTTACTAAAGTAGTGCGGACTTAATTCCACTTTTTCGGCAACTTCCTCTAATGTTATTGCTCGTTCATAATGCTGGCTTATATACTCTTGTGCACAAAAGATGACATCATGGCTTTTAGAAAAGTGCAAGGAATCGATGACTTGTGCTACTCTCTTTACTTCATCATACATCCCTTTTTGAAGCTCCAGCATTGATTTTGATTGAAGGAACGAACGATGTAATATAATTTCGGGATACATATCATGGACTTTACGGCTTACTAGCACGACTAATTCTAATAGATGTTCTTTAACGTTCTCTATTTTTCCATCACAACGAACCAACAGTTCATCCATATAGAGTCGATATTGCTCTTTCACTTTCTCAACATTCCCTTTGACTACTTGGTCGATTAACTGCTTTTCAAGCTGATATATAACATCCGTTTGAAAGGTTGCCTCGTTATTTAACGGTTCATAATACACACACATAAAGTCTCGTGGGGCTTGTGTTAAAGCGAATAAAGCTTCATGGTACGAGTGTACAAATTGTTCAATTTCATCATACGGAGTGCCAATTCCGATCGTCACTCGAATTTGAGGCGAAAGCCGCTTCGCTTTCTCCAAAAGTTCTTTTCCATATAAAAGCGTGCGACTTTTAATCGAGACTCCTTTTCCCTCATCACCTATTTGAACAAGAACAGGAATTTGGTCCATTTGAAATGTTCCGAGATAAACTTTCGGAAATACACGATTTAGCTGCGTTTGTATTAACGTCATCATTTGCTTTTTATCGACTGCATTTAACTTTTCCGCCGAATGTCCATACAAACACTCCAAGACAATCACAAAGCTTGTTTGGTCATACAACCGCAACCAATCCTCGCCTTCTAATTCATCTTTTGCTTCTGAATCCCCCACTAATAAACTCGTAATCACTTTTGATTGCACGATAGAAAGGGCCCGACGATAATTATCCTTTAATTCTAATGTCTCGTTCCGCTTTTCTCGAGCTAGTTCAATTTCACGGATCGTTTGCATTAGCGCTTCTTTAATTTCTTCTGTTGTACTCGGCTTTAACAAATATTGCTTTACCCCAATTTTCATAGCTTGTCTTGCATATTCAAACGTGTCAAAGGCTGAAACCATAATGACTTTTGTTGTTTGATACATTTTCATAATTTCTTCTGCTGCTTCAATCCCATCAATCCCAGGCATCTTAATATCCATAAATACAATATCTGGTCGGAACTGTTCAGCTTGTAAAATCGCTTTTCGTCCATTTTCTGCTTCTTCCATCTCAATAGTAGGAAATTGATCTTTTATTATTTTTCGTAACCCTTGCCTTTCAATAACTTCATCATCGACAAGCAATACTTTATACATCAACATCATCTCCTTCTATTCTCGACTTTGGTAACCGCAATTCAATGACTGTCCCGTCATGTACTTTAGAATAAATCGTAAACACATCTTCACGCTGATAATATAATTGTAATCTTCGGATGACATTGCCAAGGCCAAGCCCTGTAGAATGTCCAGTTGATACATGCTTTTTCTCTTGGTCTAAAAATGATGCACGAACTTCGTCTGTCATTCCAATGCCATTATCACGAATTTTAATTAACACATCTTGATTATCAATATAAGCTTCAATTTCAATATGACCTTCTTTTTCTAATGGTTCAATTCCATGAATAAAGGCATTTTCTACTAATGGCTGTAACGTTAAAATCGGTATGCGTAATTTACGACATGAGTAGTCTACATTCACCGAAAAGTTCACGCGTTCCCCAAAGCGGGTTTTCTGGATAAAAAAATATTCTTCAACAACTTTGATTTCATCTTCTAGCAATACAGGTTCTTCGATTCGGCTTAAATTATAGCGTAATAATTTAGAAATCGAATTGATAAGCTGATACACCTTTTCAGAACCTTCGATATAAGCAAGCTTCGCAATTGTATTTAATGTATTAAATAAAAAATGCGGGTTGATTTGACTTTGTAAGCTTTTTAACTCAATTTCTTTTACTAACTTGTCTTGTTCCGATTTATCTTTAATTTGTCTAACTAAATACACAAGGTCCTTCCTCATTTTGTTAAATGTCGACGTTAAAAATCCAAGCTCATCATTCCGATAAGACACAAGTTCTTTCCCATCTAATTTCCCACCCGCAATCTCTCTTGCTGCTGCGGTTAAACGATTTATCGGTCTTGTAATTCCGTTACTAAACAAGAGCGCAAATAAAAACCCCATAAAAAACGTTCCCGAAAACATCGCAAATCCCATCGATTGCATATAGTGATTGCGGTGATTCATTGCTTCATAATATGAGTGAAATTGTGTTAATTCATCATTAACAATATTTAACGTATTTTCTTGAATGAATCCTAATAGTTTTAAAGATTCTGCTTGTCGAACGGAATAACGTTCAATTTCCTCATTCATAAACATCCCGATTGTCATATCACTTTCTTCAATTAAACTTTCAATCATCCGTTGATAATTTTTTACGATGACATAGTTATTCGTATTCATTAATTCCGTATCTAAACGAGCTTGAGCGAGTTTCAACTGTTGTCGACTTTCATAAAATTGCTCTAAGTCTTCAGGTGTTTTTTTAATTAAATATGTATTCATCGAGTCATACGCTTCATTAGAAATTTGTGAAATATCATTCAATAAAAAGAAGCGATTTAATATATGATCATATTGCTCTACTGTTTGCTTATGATTAATAAATAAAAAGAGAGAAAGACTATTTAAAGTTAGAAACAGGAGAACAAAAAATAGCATGAGTTTTGTTTTAATTTTATTCATCCATCTCACCTACTCTCCTCTTTATAAATAACTTCTAGAGATGTATAATTTATTTTTGGAATAGGTTGACCTTTCATCGTTTCCACTAATAATGAAACCCCTTGATAACCCATCTCATAAGGTTCTTGTTTTAATGTCGCAAATATCTTCTCTTGCTCCATTAATTCCATTGTTTCCTCTAAATCGTCAAATGCAAAAATGAGGATGTCTTCTTGTAGGTTCGCTTTTGTAACTGCTTGTGCTATCCCAATACCATCTAGTGCACTAGTCCCGAAAAAAGCGGTCACCTCCGGATGATTTCGCAACATTTGATAGGTTTTTTCTGCTGCTTGAATTTGGCTTATATTTGAGCTTTCCATCGCCACTACTTCAATGTCTGGATAGTTTTCAATAACATCCAAAAACCCTTGAACGCGTTCCATTAAATTATTGGCATATAAAATCCCAGTAACAATCGCCACTTTTGCTTCTCCATTTGTCGCTTCTGCTAGAGCTTCCCCCATTTGTTTTCCAGCTTCATAGTTATTTGTTCCAACATAAGCGACTCTCCGACTATCTTCTAAATCCGTATCAATCGTAATAACCGGAATGCCTTTGCTAATGGCTTTATCAATCACTGGCTTAAACTCACGGTTTGTGAGCCCTTGAGTTAATATACCATCCACTCTTGCCGCAATCGCCATTTCAATCAATTTCGTATGTTCGTCAATATTCGTTTGTTTCGGTCCAATAAATTCAAGAAGAACATCATGCTCCTTTGCCGCCGTTTGAGCTCCTTCAAGCACTTTCTTATGATAAGGATTATCAAACTCCTGACCGATTAACACAAAATGATAGTCATGGCTTAGCTTTGCTTGTTCGGCTGTAACGGTTACAGTATAGTTAAGCGCTTTCATAAAGTAAAAACATGTAAAGCCAAAAGAAACGACAATACAAACCGAAAGAACAATATAGAAAACTAGATTCTTATTCATGGATTCTTCCCCCATTTTCTTTTTTTGTTTGAATCCATTGTTATCCAATAGTTTATCACGAAATGTAAGAAAACGAATAGAAATAACGACTTATATGTAAAAGATCCCACCTTCATTTTCACAAACAAAGGTGGGATAAACCATTATTGTTTCACAACGGAATGTTGTTCAAATACTTCTGTCAACAATGACATGCCTTTTTCTATTTTATCAGGAGTGGAATGTGTAAAATTCAATCGTAGTGTGTTTTCTTTTCCTTTCCCTGCATAAAATGGTCCTCCTGGAACATACGCTACCCCTTTTTCGACAGCAACAGAAAGCAACTCAGTTGTATCTACATGATCAGCTAACTCTAACCAGAAGAACATCCCACCTTTTGGGACGACATAAGATAACCCTGGAAGATTAGCCTTTTCTAATTCCCCTAACATCACTTTCATTCGCGCATAGTACTCTTTCTTTAGCCGTTCAATATGGCCGTCCAAATCAAAATCTAAACATAAATGATAGAGTGCTTGTTGTGCTAATGAATTCGAATGGAGGTCATTAGCTTGTTTTGCTTGAGCCATAATACGAATTAGCTGATATGGACCTGTAATCCAGCCTGTTCGTACAGCAGGAACCGCAGTTTTAGAAAACGTACTCGTGTAAAGAACATGTGTACCGTCATCTAAAGAAGCAATCGGATGATACACTTCCTCGTCATGAAATTGAATATCACCATACGGATCATCTTCAAAAATGACGACATGATATTTATGAGCCAATTCGAGTAATTGCTTTCTTCGTTCCATTGACCATACTTTCCCACTCGGATTGGAAAATGTCGGGACAACATACACACATTTCGGTCGATATCGCTTCATTTTTTCTTCTAAATCATCTGCAATCATCCCATGCTCATCTGATTCAACCCCAATGACATGGGCTTCGTAGGACTCAAATACTTGCAATGCTGCTAAATACGTCGGGTTTTCAGCTAAAATGACATCACCCGGATTAAAAAACACTTTAGCAAATAAATCAATCGCTTGTTGAGAACCTGTTGTTAATAACACATCATTAGCTGAAAAGTTGCTGATTCCTTTTCGTTTCATTCGATCAACAAGAACTTCTCGTAACGGCATAAACCCTTCTGTTTCATTGTATTGTAACGCCTTTTTCCCCGATGCAAAGGTTTTATTATATGCTTCTTGCAACCCTTCGAGCGGAAACAACTGCTCATCTGGTAATCCTCCAGCAAACGAAATGACATTTCCTTGATTCACGACTTTTAAAATATCACGGACCGCTGATGACTGTAAATGCCGAACTCGTTTTGAAAATGCGTATTTCATTACACACCCACCTTAATAATTTTCCGAATTTTAAAATAATACTACCTTAATTACAAGAAAAGTCAATTCTTTTTCGGGAAAAACTCTATTATTAGCAAAAGAAAGTCGCCTACATTTTCGCTGGTGCTTGTATGCCTAGTAATCGTAAGCCTTCTTTTAATACGACGGTAACCGCGTAAACAACAGCAAGTCTCGTAGATTTCTGTTCGGTCTTTTCTAGAATTTTCGTTGTCGCATAATATTTGTTAAATATTTGTGCAAGATCGACAACATATTTGGCAACAACCGATGGTTCATTATGACGATAAGATCGTTCAATTACTTGAGAGAACTTCATTAACTCCTTTAAAATCGGCCACATGTCATCCTCAACTTTAAGGTCTACTTCTGAAGGTGTATATTCTCCTTTCCGTAACAAAGAACAAGCTCTTGCATGTGTGTATTGTACATAAGGACCGGTTTCACCTTCAAACTGTAACATGTCTACTAAGGAGAACTCGACATCATTCATTCGTTCATTTTTTAAGTCATGGAACATAATCGCTCCAACACCAACTTGTTTTGCCACTTCCTCTTTATTTTCCAATCCTTTGCTTTTCACATCCATTTGGCTTTTCGCTAGAGCAATGGCATCGTCGATTACTTGTTCCAATAACACGACTTTTCCTTTACGTGTGGACATCTTTTTCCCGTCTTTTAACATCATTCCAAACGGCACATGAGTCATTCCTTGTGCCCACGAATATCCTGCTTTTTCTAATACTAAAAATAATTGTTTAAAGTGCAGGCTTTGTTCATTCCCTACAACATACAAGACTTTATCAAATTGATATGCTTCTTGACGGTATAGTGCCGCTGCGACATCCCTTGTAGCATAAAGCGTTGCTCCATCTGATTTTTTTAATAAACATGGTGGCAGGTTTTCGTCAGTGAGCTCCACAACTTTTGCCCCATCAGATTCAGTGACTAACCCTTTATCTTCAAGAATCGTTAACGCTCGGTTCATTTTATCATTGTAAAAGGCTTCACCATGATAGGAATCAAACGAAATTCCCATCAGCTCATAAATCTCCATAAACTCTTTTAAAGATTCTTCTTTAAACCATGTCCACAAATGCTGGGCTTCTTTATTTCCTTCTTCTAACTTTTTAAACCAGCTTCTTCCTTCCTCAACTAACGTTTCATCAGCCTCAGCTTCTTTATGAAATCGCACATATAAAGATAAAAGCTCCTGAATCGGGCGCTCCTTAACTTTCGTTTCCTCGCCCCAAAGTCGGTAGGCTGCAATGAGTTTTCCAAACTGCGTTCCCCAATCACCTAAATGATTGATTTTCACAACGTTAAAGCCACATTTTTCATAAATTTGTGCCAATGCATTACCAATGACTGTAGAACGTAAATGGCCCATGGAAAATGGTTTCGCAATATTTGGTGAAGAAAAATCGATTACCACTGTTTTTCCTTCACCTATTGATAATTGACCATACGTTCCTTTTGTTTCGATAATTTTCTTAACGATTGTTTCACCAACTTTTTTCTTTTGTAAAAATACATTCACGTAAGGGCCTGTAGCTTCAACTTTTTCAAATAGCGGATGTGTGATTTTATTCGCGATATCCACAGCAATTTGCTGGGGAGCTTTTCGAAGCGATTTAGCTAGACTAAAACATGGAAATGCTAAATCTCCCATCGTGTCATATTTCGGTCGTTCGATTGCTTCAAAGATGACTCCTTCCTCGATTTTGTTGTCACATGCATCATATACACATGTTGCGACGAGCTTTTTATAATCCATCTGTTTCCCTCCTTCAACATAAAAAAAACTCGCCTCTTCCTAAAGAAGAGACGAGTTTAATCGCGGTACCACTCTACTTGTAGTTTAATAACTACCAGCTTTCTTTAATAACGAGGATGTCCCCGGCAAGCTCTACTCCACTGTTCAAGCTGCTTCTCCAAAGTGCGCTTCATTATTTAGTGTACGTTAGGCTTCCACCGTCCCTAACTCGCTTTCGCATTTCTAAATAACTACTTTCTTTTTCATAGAATGTGTTCTTTTCATTTTCTGTTATTATACTCATTTCAAAAAAAATTGCAACTACAGAATTCATTCTTCTTTTTTCGTTAATGTAATGACATTTATTTCTGGAGGATTAAGAAACCGAAATTTCAAAAACGAAATCGCATCACTACTTCCTAAGCCAGCACTGACATATTGTTGGATTCCGTTGTACTCCCATAAGCCCTTCACCCGGTCTTGTGGAGGGAAATAGCCTGAATTATCATACCATGGTTCAGGAACAAAAAGTGCTCCAACAAACGGAAAGCGAATTTGGCCTCCATGATAATGTCCTGCTAGAATCAAGTCGAACTCTCTCATCGTTAACAACGGATCATCTTCAATCGCATTCATTCTCCTATCCACAATCGGATAATGGGTTAACCCTATCATCACATCGGATTTGGCTTGGTTATAAAAGCTGTTCATCTCGGTGGCTAATGTTTCATGATAGTCATAATACTCTTGAAACGTTTCAAATTCATACCCTATTTTTTTTGCAATTGCATCTAAGTAACTATCTTTCTCCTGGATCGCTAATTCAAATTCAACAAACGACAACCGTGCTTCACCGACATTAACAGAATAGACAGCATCAACCCAATGAACTCCTCTTTCTTCCATCCCAAGGCGAAATGGTGTTTTTTCAAATGGTTGGAGAGGGTGTGGTCGTGTGTATCCTAATGGATCTGTATTTCCAGGAACAAACAATGCTACGTCTTTGTTCGTTATTCCATCTAGTAACGTGAAAAACAACTCATATTGGTCACTTTCGCTATTATCAAGCATATCACCTGTAAATAAAATCGCATGGTAATGTTGTTCGTTAATGAGGTCGATTAACCTCTTCTGTTGTTTTCCAAACTCTTTTTCATGCAAATCTGATATTTGTAACAATGTAAAGCCTTCTAGCTGTTCTGGTAAATCACGGATTTCAACTTTTTCGTGAACGACGATTATCCGTTCATTATCCCAAATCGTATAACTAATTAGGAAAAGGATAAACCCTACGAACACTGTGAAAATTATTTTTGTTACTTTCCTCACCATTTCCTCCTAATATCTATGACATTAATTCCGCTTGTTTTGAAAGCAAATGGTTAAATCGGCCATGCTTTTCTTTCGCAAGAGCCTCAAACTCCCCTCGTTGTATGACTTGACCTTTTTCAAGAACAACAACTTGGTCAGCATGTCGGATTGTTGATAGACGGTGAGCAATAACAATAACGGTCATTTTTCCTGTTAATCGTTGCAATGCTTCTTGAATCTTCACTTCATTTTCAGTATCTAAAGCGCTTGTCGCTTCATCTAAGATGAGTACTTTCGGTTGGCGCAAAATCGCACGAGCTAAAACGACCCGTTGTCTTTCTCCACCAGACAAGCGAACGCCTCGATCACCAATTTTCGTATCTAACCCATGAGGAAGTTGCTTTACAAAATCAGCCGCTGAAGCAAACGATAACGCTTCCCACAACTGTTCCTCTGTCGTATTTTCATCTACAAGCTGCAAGTTTTCTCGAATACTCGCATTAAATAAAAATGGCTCCTGAGGAACGTAACTTATCGAGTTACGCCATGCTGGTAATGTGGACTTTGTTAAAGGTTGACCATCAATAAGAACTTCTCCCATTTGTGGTTGATTTAACCCCATTAACAAATCTATCAATGTACTTTTCCCGGCCCCTGACCGACCTACTACCGCTGTCATTTTCATTGACGGAAAAATCACATTAATATTTTCTAGCGCATAGGACGGACTCTCCTCATGATAGCGGAAATACACATGCTGACATTCAATACCTTCAGTTAATGCTACTCTTTCCTTTGATTTCCCTTCGATTTTATTCAGTTCTGCCGCTTGTTTTGTTTCTTGTTGTAGTCGAATGACATGACCGAAAGCGGGAATTGCCGAAGCAATATGTTCAAGCGAGGATTGAATGCCTGTTACCCTTGGCCACAGTCTCGAAAAAATGATGAGAATGACCATTAATTGTGCTCCTTGACTGTTAAATAACTGAACCGAAACAAAAATAAATAAAGCAATGAACAAGGTTGAGGCTACTTTATAATTAAATTGAGAAGCGGTTTTTAATTTCGTATACGCCACTTGCTCTTGATGCAATTGTTTTGTAATGTCTCGATACCAGTCCATCCTCGATGCTTCTAATGTATTGCTTTTTATATCTTTAATACCGTTCATTTGGTCTGTAATTCCACCTAAATAATCTTTCCCTAACTCATATGTTCTGTTTCCTAACGCAAGAGACTTCGATAAAAATTTACGTGAAAATAACAAAAGAAACATCCCACACAGTAAAACAAACACGGTAATCGATGGGGATAACCAAAACGCTAGTAATATTTGAATAATTGTAAAAATGAAGGAGGTTATAAGCTGTAAAAATGCATTTGTGCCAGCACTCGCTCGGGCAATTTCTGCTGTTATAATATTGATTAAGTCTGATTTCCTATTTTTTAAAAAATATCGCCAATTGGCATTAAGAAGGAGTTCATACGTTTGTACTCTTAGATGACGGAGAAACCCATGTTGGATTGCTGCATTTTTAATACTTACAACCCGTTGAATCCACTGATGACTTATCGATAGGACAATAAACAAACTTAATATAATAGCAAGACCAGCTGTTGTTGGTAATGCTTGAAAATAACGATAAGCCGCATCAAGTGGCGTTCCACTAAAATCTAATTGAACGAGTCCTGTCATCCCAAGTAAAGGAACTAATAATAATAACCCAATTCCATCAAGTAAACCAACAAAAATCATCGCTGCCATATTCCAATATAATGTTTTTCCCGCATACTGTTGGATTTGTTTATAAAAATAAAAAAGAGACTTCATTTTGCATACCTCCCTGTCGCGGTAGGCTTTTTCATTTTACGCCAAGCCCATAGAAGCGGACGTAGCGGGAAATATAAAAAGTGTAATGATTTTGGTAATGGTAATGTGGCTGCATCTTCTGGATAGGGGAAAAACCAGCTAGCAACATATAGTACTTTTCTTTCCATTGACATTAACGAATACAAATGACGACTATGAAAAAGTGAAACATCTTTTGGAAGAGGTGGGGTATGAAGATTGACCTTTCGTTCAAGATAAAACATCGCTTCTTCTGCAAGCTTTTGTACCCGTTCTTTTTCTAAAAACCACTGTAATTCTGTCGGTATTTTTGTATGAAACAGCTTGTTACTCAATAACATCGCCTGTCCAACAAGGTGAACGGCTTGTTGTTCAAACACCTGGTTTGTCTTCACGATAGAGTCCTTCACTTTTAAAAAACGGTCAATATCCGCTAACCAGCGCAGACGTGACCAACCATGCCTTGCCCCATGTGACACAAGAAAAATAAATAAATCTTCTTGACCTAAAAAGTAAACAGGAAAAGTCGTAAGAGTGCTTTGTTGTTTACGTTCCCACAATTTATAAAAATGAGGTTCTTTTCCTGGACCAGGATGTAACCTCCAATGAATTTCAAGTTTAATCCCTGTAACAGGGTGATAATACGTGACATGATGATGGCGCCACCGCCAATCTTCAAGTACCGTTTCAATATAATCATCTTTTTCATACCCTTGTTCAATAAGCAGTGCTTCCGCTTGTGGCAATTTTTGAATGGGGATTAAAAAATCTAAATCTCCTGATGTACGCATAGATATATCCCCGTATAAATACTGTGCAATTACAGGTCCTTTAAGAAATAGTAATTCAATCTGATTTTCTATAAATAATCGACTAACACGCTCCATTTCAGCACTTAACTGAAGCATTTGAATCGTATTTCTTTTATAATAGGAACCTAGTGTTTCAATAACAAACGAAGGTATAACAGTAGAGTTCAATTGCTTTACTAATCGATATAGCGACGGATATAGGCGGTGGTGTAAAGCGTAATCAATAAAAGTGTTCCAATCTATTTCTTTATCAGAAGCTAGTTTTTCGATTTCTGATATTGACGATTGTTTAATGATTTCAATTAATAATTTTACTTCTTTTGGTAGTGTTGAAAGGTTCACTTTTGCCTCGTTATTCATTTTGCACACCCACACCTTCTATCTTTTGATTAACAAATTTTTGTGCAAATGTCGCTACTACAGTAAATTGCTCTTTCCCCTCAGAGCCTGTAATCACGTATGGTCCACTTCGTAACCATGCGTGTGCGATCATATTTCCACCCTCGTCTTTACCCGTTCCTAAATAAAGGGTGCTTTCAATTTTTCGGCGTTTTAACATTTTCATCGCTGCAATCGCTTGGACAAGGCATTTACTTTCCCAAAACGTATAACGACTCATTATTGTAATCGTATCAGCCACTTGCATTTGTACTTCTTTCCTCTTGCCATCATGTGTGTAGCTCGTTTCATTCATATGTTCACCTAATGTAGGCGCAACCTTTGAAAATGGGACAAGCTTTATAATACGAGCCCAACCTAATAGAAAGTAGGCTTCTATCATCATTAGCTTTGTTGTTCTTTCTAATGATAAAAATGTCCTTAGTTTCTGCATCCTACTTCCTCCTTTTCCAAATGAAAATATAAGCTTCTCTATACGTTTGTTTCTATTAACCCTTCACTTTGTAGTTGATTTAAAAATGAAAGTACTTGTTGCTCACACACTTCTTTTTCCACGTCATAGTCAATTAGAAGACGAGACACAATATCTGTAATAGAAGTAGGTGTTGTAATAAGTTCCCAAATTTCTCCTCCCATCAACCCTAAGTTAAAATACTTTCCTTTCGCTACACTTAACATAACTTTTTCTCCGTCCATGTCAGTGACAATATTTCCTTGTCCTTGTACAACAGTATTTGATAATGTTAATCCATCAATTTGATTCACAATAATCCCCCATTTCAATCGTTTCTATAATCGTTTCTACTAGTTCATGTGCGGTAAAAACAGTTGATGAATTTGGGCGCTCTAGTTGATATAGGTCACAAGCTTTAATAATGTTGGCTGAAAACGCAAAATGCCAATCCATTAACTGTAATTGCGGGACCATAAAGCCTCGATACGTATGGTAGAAAAGCTTATGAAATCGTTCTAGCTTCGTAATCGGCTTCAATGTCACTCTATCCGTCTCTGTTTTCACAAGCTCAAATATCCCTTTTAACGGTAACGCTTTTTGTTCAAACTGTGATAAAACAGGAATCGCAAATTTCGTTTCTCGTTCTACGATCGGACGATATGCCTCCGCATCCATTCCAAATTCGTCTAAGCTTTGTATCCAAAGCTTTTGCTGTGGATAAGCAGGTGTCACTACAGGGGCTTTGTCAGAGGATAGTGAAAGTGCAATAACGTCATCAGTTAGGAGCTTATATCCTTTACTTAAAAATGCAGCCGCTAATGTTGATTTCCCCGCTCCTGAATCACCAACAATCGCATATGCATTTCCGTTTATAGCAATGGCACTTCCGTGTAAAGGGAGGACGTTTCGTTGCATTAACAAAATTCCCATGCAGGTGCCGAGTACATAAATTCTGATATGATCTTCTGAAACGCCGGGCATTGGAGAGATAGTGATTCGCTCCCCTTGTTGAATACTGTAAATCGCCACATCGGGTACATGAAATAAACATTCCGTTTCGTTTATAAAAAAGTAATCATCTGGACTTGCATTTTCATTCCAAACCGCTGTTAAATCTGACAGTGTAATATAAAGGTCAACATTCCCCAGTTCATAAACTGTCATTTTATGTAACTCTGGAAGAGGAAACTCACTTACAATGCGAAGTCCAAAAGCTTCATAGCCACAATTTTTTTTCGTTGTCTCTAGCATACAATCCCCTCCACTTCTTCTTTCTAAATTTTTTCCCTTATACTTTTTAAGTATAAGGGCTTAATTATCTCCTTTAGCTATCAAGAGGATTTCCTCCATTGTCTAAACAACTAGCATTAGAGCGACCAGGATGAGTTTCAGATTTCCCATCAGAAACATCAAAACAATCAGCATTGGCATTTCCAGGCCCATTAAATGTCATACTGACATCAAGTGTTTCTAACATTGGTTGGTTCCATGTTTTCTTCATCTTTATCACCTCCCTTCAAAAATGATGATGAAAAAAGCGAGCAACTATGAAACAACGAGTTGCGATTTTATATTCATCTTTTGTTATTAACTCTGGTTCTCTTTTTTTCTCAAGAACTGATATTGAGTTTTTTAGTTTTTTCATATCTATCATTTCTTTTAAAACAGAATCGTTAGATATTTGCTTTAATTCATGTATAAACTCATTCCAATGTGGTTGCATTCTTTGAATCGTATCCGCACCTTGAAACCCTCGTTGATGTTGGTTGGTGATAATTTTTTTCGGAAGTCGGTGATTCATCGCTCTTCGAATTAATGATCTTTCAATACCTTTAGCAACATATTGTTCTTCTGGGACAGCTAAACAAAACCGTATAACTCTTATATCATTTGTTGGGTCCCTATCCCATAACGAGTAGCGTAAAGATAATTTCGTTCCAGCTACCCCACTTTTATTCCAAGGAAACAGCTGTTGATAATACCAATTCCGATAATTGTTTAAGCCTTTGACTGTTACTCCAAATTGGTCCATATGATAAAGAGCTAATTTATCGTAAACTTTTGTTTTTAAAGAAAATCCTTCATTAATAATAGCTAAAGAGTTTTGGTCAGTTTGCTGTTTATATCCTCCTCCAAAGGGAAAAGGAAATGCTTTTTTTGCTATATAGGGTAGAACTATTGATTTCCCAGTTCGATGCTGGTGACAAAACTCGTTTAACTGTTGATTTAATCGCATCCACTTCAGCTTTTTTAGTAAATTAGTATAATACTCATATGTTAAATTCCAAGATCCCCAAGATATTGAGTGATTTCCTCGTGCACCATTTAAAAGCACTTTCACTCCCTTTTTATGGGCTCTAGAAGTGATTCCATGTAGCCAATAGGCATTTTCAAAAAATTTATAAGGCATTTCCAAGACAGATAGAAACTCTTCGACTTCTTCAAGCGGATTTTTATTCTCAAACGATAAATATTCATCTTCAATATTCCCTACAAAATTAACGGTTTCTTTTATCCACGATCTTTCATCTGGAATATAATCATCGGAAGTCCAATCCGTAAATCCTTCCATTGGAACAGAGCTAAACGTATTCAATTTCTTATTTTCCTGCTTTAATGCATTTGCTGCAAAATACACAACTGAACCTGAATCAAGTCCACCGCTTAAATGGGAACCAACATGGCCTAGCGTTCTTAGCCTACTTTTTACAGCCTGATTTAACACATCCCGAAAAGCTTCTTCATACTCTTCATTATTCTTAAAAGTTAGTCTTTCAGTTTCTGGGAAGGTGAAATATCTAGTAACGGTTACTCTTCCATCCTTCACTGACAAGCAATGAGAAGGGGGAATTTGATAAATCGATTGATACGGTGTCGCATTCATATCTACCGCTTCTACCATCGTTGGTATAGCTAAAAACTCAGCTAACCACTGTTCATTCATGCTCTTTTTAATAAAAGGTAAAGTGAATAGCGGATTTATTATCGTACAAAAAGCAAAGAAGTTTTTATTATTAAAGAAGTAAAGGGTTCGTGCTCCAGAAAAGTCTCTCGCACCAAACAACTTTTTTTCTTTTATATCCCAAATTATAAATGCAAAATCTCCAATAAGATGTTTTGGTACATCTTCTCCCCATTTTGCATAAGCCAATATAATAAGTTGACTATCTGGCATTGTTTTTCTCATTGAATGCGGGATTTGTAATCGGTCAAATAACTCATCACGATTATCAATGATTGCATCCGAACAAATGACAAGTTGCCTTTCACTATCGTAAAAAGGTTGTGGTTCATGTTTCGATTCCGGTGTAATCCATTGGTGTAAACAAGAGAGAAACACACCTTCATCTTCCCACTTATTAAAACTGTCAAAAGGAAAAGATGACATAACGTCCATTACATTAGAACCGTATGATTCAGGTATTGTTGAATGTTGGTGTGAGATGATTCCTAAAATGGCACTCATGTCTGTTTTCTCTTCCTTTCTCTCGTTCTTTTTTAAGAACATTCAAAGTATAAAAAATGGAGGTAATTACTTTATTACCTAAAGTCGCTTTTTAATATCTAATTTCTTTATATTGAACTACCAGATAAAAAATAAAATGTAAAATTATATCAATGATGTTCTTAATAAAGAATTCTATATTAATAAAATAACATAATTTCTAAACTTGTCAACAGGTATAATCAAATAAGAAAAACGCGGGAGCGTCTTTTCGTTTCAAGCGAAGTGTGGAGCCCTGCCCGCTTTTAACAGTGAACCCCAAGTGCTCTTCTAGAATAAGCTTTCAAAGCTTCACTACTAGACCAAATTTTTATGCTTTCTTATTTTTAAAAAAAGAAAGCCTCCGTAAGAGGCTTATATTTTATTAATGAAAAAAAATTACTCTTTAACTCCATGTCAAATCTTCTCTCGGTGTTCCATCTGGATAAGTTTGGTCAAGATGATCCCCATTATTTGGATTAGCCATCGTCATTTGTACTTCTAACACTTCTAGTGATGGTGTTTGCCATTCTTTTTTCATAACATCACCTCCTTTCAAGAAAAAGTTTTAATAAAACGAGATAATATAATCGTTCTCATTAATAATTTTATATGTGTATTCACAGCGTCATTAGAATCGAATTCTCTAGTAGCGATGTTCTCGCGTGCTTGCTCTATTACTTTAGCATTGACGTACTTAAATAACTCTTCATCCTCTTTCAACTCATCTACCTCTACTAAAAATTTTTCCCAATGTGGTTTCATTCGATGAAGCCAGTCAGTCCCTTGTACGCCACGATTTTTTTGATTTAAACGAATTCGATTAGGTAAGTAATGCTCAGTCGCTCTCCGTATTAATGCTCTATCAATACCGTCTTGAACATATTGTTCTTCTGGTACGGACAAGCAAAATTGAATCACACGTTTGTCATTTGTTGGATCTCTTTTCCATACTCCATGTTGTAATGACAGTTTACAGTCCAATGTATTTGTTGCATTCCAATGGAAAACATCTTGAAAATGCCTTATGCGAAGTTCAAACATATCATTCGATTGAAACCAACCAGTCTCACCTATTCCGAATTTCTTTAGCTTTTCATACACGTTTGTCCTCTCAGCAAAAGCAGGATCAATTATTGTGGGCAGTGTATAATATGAATTATTTGAGAACATTCTTTCTACAGAAGGAAAAGCTAGCTTCAATATTGTTGGAATTCTTCTAAATCGAGCGCCACCAGCACGTTGGCTATACATATGTAACTCTTTTGCAAGTCGAATCCACCTTAAACGCCTTACTAGCAAGGCGTAATAACTAAGAGCATGCCCCCAAGAAATCGTGAAATTCCCCCGACCGCCTGATAATAGAATTCCAATGTCTCTTTTTTGGGCTTCTTCAAACATCCCTTTGACCCAGAAAGAATTTTCAAAATATTTATAGGGCATTTCTATGTCTGATACTAACCCATCGATCATGGAGTATGAATCTTTTTGGTTAAAATCAAAATAAAAATCTTTAACTCCCCCAACAAAACGAACAGTTGATTGAACATTCGGCTTTTCATTTGCCACTAAATGTTTCGGAGTAAAATCGGTAAAATCAGCTGGTGGAATATAACTAAAGGTCATTAGTGATTGCTTTTTAGACTGTAACTCTTTTGCTGCAAAACTTACGACAGAGCCCGAGTCAAGACCGCCACTTAAATGGGAGCCAATTTTTCGAAACGTTCGCACTTTAGATTTCACCGCTTGTTGAAAGACATCATGAAAAGCTTCAACATATTCATGATCCGATTTAAATTTCATTTTTTTAGTTCGTTGAAATGAACAATACCTAATTTCCTTTACCTTATTCTCATTGCAAAAAATACTATGAGATGGTTGAACTTGATATATATTTTGATATGGTGTAATTGAAGCATTTGCGGTATCAACTACAGCTGTTATCGCTAAGTATTCTGCTAACCAATTTTCATTTAGAATTTTTCTTTGCTCAGAATAACAAAACAGCGGTTCGATCGTTGTACTAAAAACGATAATATCGTCATTGTAAAAATAATATAATGTTCGAGTTCCAGAGAAGTCACGAGCAGCAAAACAATTATTGTTTCGCTCATCCCAAATGACAAAGGCATAGTCACCAATTAAATGTTGCAGACACTGCTCTCCCCATTTGTCATAAGCTAGTAAAATTAACTCACAATCTCCTATGCTGTTTCTCCTCTTTCTTTCAACCTGCAGTAAATCAAATAACTCATCCCGATTATCAATAATTGCATCTGCTGTAATCGCTAATTTTCTTTCTTTGTCGTAATATGGATTTCGTTCATTAATTGATTCTGGCGTAATCCATTGAGCATGACAGCCGAAAAAAATCTTATTATTGTAAATTGTTTGGTGAGCGTTAGCCGGATACTTTTTAAAGCAAGCCATCATATTACTAGCCTTCTCTATATCGATGTCATTTTTTCTTCTAGAGAATATCCCTGCTATTGCACTCATCACAAACTCACTCCTTTGTCCAACCACTTTTCTTGTTCTTTATTAAGTACGACATTTCCATTAAAATTCCTTTTTAAATTAAAACTTTTTTTGTTACACGGATTGTATTTCTTTTTCATAGCCTAGTGGATTTGTTTTTTGCCAGCGCCATGCATCTTCACACATTTCATAAAGCCCTTTTGTTGCTTTCCAATTTAATTCCTCTTTTGCTTTAGACGGATCCGCATAACTTACTGCAATATCCCCTGGTCTTGGATCAACAATTTTATATGGAATAGGCTTTCCGATGACTTGTTCAAATGCTGAAACAACATCCAATACACTATAACCAATTCCTGTTCCTAAGTTATAAGCATGAACCCCGTTATTTTGTACAACAGATTCAAGTGCGCGTAAATGACCGTTTGCCAAATCGACAACATGAATATAATCTCTTACTCCAGTACCATCATGAGTCTTATATTGATTTCCAAATACTTTTAATTCTTGTAATCTACCAGATGCAACTTGAGTAATAAAAGGCATTAAGTTATTAGGAATTCCATTCGGGTCTTCACCAATTAACCCACTTTCATGTGCTCCTACTGGATTGAAATAACGAAGAAGAGCTATACTCCACTTTGGATTCGCAATGGACAAGTCTTGTAATATTTCTTCAATCATTTGCTTTGTTTTTCCATATGGATTTGTCGCTTGTAGTGGCAAATCTTCCGATAAAGGAACTGTTTCCTGTGCACCATAAACCGTTGCAGATGAACTAAACACAATCTGATGAACACCGTATTTTTCCATGACGTCACAAAGTAATAAAGTCCCCGTGATATTATTATGGTAATACAAGAATGGCTTTGCTACTGATTCCCCAACTGCTTTTAATCCAGCAAAATGAATCACCGCATCAATTTGATGCTGAGAGAAAATCGTTTCTAGTAATTGTCGATTAAGTAAATCGCCATGAAAAAACTTTATATCTTTACCTGTAATTTGTCTAACACGTTGTAGAGCTACATGACTACTATTCGATAAGTTATCAATGACTGTAACGGTATGACCCGCGTTTAATAACTCAATACAAGTATGTGAACCGATATAGCCTGAACCACCTGTTACTAGAATGTTCATGGACTTTTCCCTCCCCTTAAAAATAAAAAAGCTGTTATGTAATTAACATAAAGCTTTTTTAAACAGGTATTTTATTTAGAAGCTTTAACAATAACTTTTTAGGCCCTTGTTTCTTATAAATGCGTTTCCCTTTGTTATATAAATAGTCTACATTTTGACTTTTTATAGCCTGTAAATATTCTTCTGGCAAGACCTTATTAGCCGCTTCATTTTTTGTACACTTCAATACAATCGGATGATTACAATATTCTTTAATTTTCAACTTGATTTCACTTTCATTTTTACTACTTAAAAATAAATTATATAAACACGTTTCAAATGTATTTAATAACATGATACTAATTCCATTCATCTCTTTTTGAAATGTCGGTTGATAAAATTGTTGAATGACTTCTTCTTGGATTAAATATCCATTAATCATATCTTCAAAAAGATAGGGCATAAACTTACTCGTAAAACCACCTGTACGATAATAATAAAGTGGCTCATTAATAACTTTAACCTTGTTTACATTCAATAATACTTCCATATTATAAAACAAGTCTTCACCCATAAATTTTATTTTATCTAAATATCTACCAGATGTTATTAACTTCTCTTTTTTATAAAGTTTAGCGAATAGGGATGGTGAAAATGCATGCCCATGAAGAAAGGCTTCAACAAGCTTATCTTTAATTTCATTTCCTTCATAAACTTTGTTATTATAATAGTGACTTTCATTTGCTCGCTTAAAAATATAGCCATTACCGAATACTTTATATGTTTGACAAGCTGTAACATCTGCTTGATGGAGTACTATTTCACTGTATAGTTTTTCAGCCATTTTTCTATCTATCCAATCATCGGCATCGACAAACATTACATAAGGTGAAGTTGACTCCCCCAAACCCCGCCTTCTTGTTTTAATACTACCTTCATTCTTTTTTTCAATCAGTTTTATCCTTTTATCCATCCTTGCATACTCTCTACACAACACCGCACTGTTATCTGTCGACCCATCATTTACTAATATAATTTCAATGTCTTCTAAACTTTGAAACACTATAGACTCGATACATCTTTTTAATGCTTTTCCAGGGTTATAAATTGGAACAATAATGCTAACCTTTGTCATTTTCCCACTCCCTTACTTCCCTTCACCAACAGTCAAGAGGTGTTCTTCAAATTGTTTTATGGTTTTATTATAGGTGAAGTAACTACTTCTCTTTGCACTTTTCAATGCAAAATATTCAATTTCGCTAGGATTACTTAGAAAGTGTCTCATACCATCTCTAATACCTTTTTCACTATTTTCAGTTAGAAAACCGTATTCTCCATTGTTAAGAAGTTCAACAGACCCGCTGCAATTTGTACTAATAACTGGTAAACCTAAAAGGATTGCTTCAGCAATTGACATTGAAAACCCTTCTGTTAAAGATGGTGATATATATATATTAGCTTTCTTCATATATTTATAAGGATTTTCTTTAAAACCAAGGAAAACTACTATATTCCTTAAAATATTGTTTTGATTTACAAATTCCTCTAAGTTCCTCCTATCAGGTCCATCTCCAATTAGTAGTAAATTAAAGTTGTATCCTTCGTTTATCAGACATAAAGATGCCGCTAACAGCCTTTTAATCCCTTTTTCTTGACTTAATCTAGATGAACAAACAAATGTTACTTCTCCGTTAAATTCATAGTCTTTAACATTTTCATTTGCAATTTTCTCAAGTTCAGAACTGTTAATCGGATTATATTGAACATAACACCTTTCTTTTATATTAAACTTACTACAAAAATTAGCTTTTGCATTGTTAGTTAATAGCAATATTCTATCAAACTTATAGTAAGCTCTTTTTTTATTTATCGCTTTAATTGTGTTCCATAGAGATTTTTTTTCACTCCTAAAATGATCTAACCCTCCATGTACCCACATAATTTTTTTACATTTCAACAAGCTAATTGGATATGTAAAAACATCTTTTGTTGTTATGACAACATCATACTCATCTTTACATATAAGCCTTTTAAAGATACTTGGAAAAAACATTAAAAGGTAGTAAATAACCCTTTTCATATACCAAGCTACATCACCATTAAATAAGTATATAATTTTTATATTCTTTGGTAACTTAGATATATTGACCTTATCGCCATCTACTTTATATAAGATAAACAACGTAATATCAAACATTGTACCTTTCAAACCATTTAGTGTATTAACAAGTACCTTTTCCACACCACCAATTGCCATTACATCTGTTACAAAGAGAATTTTCTTTTTATTCACGTTATACTCCTTTTTTAATTAAAGTAATTACATTATTGACAGTTTATCTTTATATTGAGATGATATTAATTTTCCTTTATTTAATGTAAAAACAATATCACACTTCTCTATTGTACTAAGTCGATGTGCAATAATAATAAGCGTTTTATTTCCCGTTAATCCATATACAGCCTTCATTACCTCATTTTCTGTCTGATTATCTAACGCCGATGTTGCTTCATCCATAAATATAATTTGAGGATCATGATACAATGCACGAGCAATTCCAATTCTTTGGCGTTGACCACCTGAAAGTCTAACTCCCCTTTCACCTACAATTGTATTTAACTGTTCTGGGAGTTCTTTCACATAATCCATGAGTTGAGCTTGTTCAAGAGCTTTCCATACTGCCGATTCGTCAATTTTATCTTTATCTATACCAAAAGCAATATTTGAGCGAATGCTTTCGTCTGATAAAAAGATACTTTGAGGTATATACCCAATATTTTTTTGCCAGAATGATAGTTGAGTATCTAAAAGAAGCCCATCTACTAAAATTTCACCCTTATTAGGTTTTAGTAACCCTAATATAATATCCACTAATGTCGTCTTTCCCGCTCCGGATTCTCCAACAATACCAACTGAAGAGCCTATAGGAATTTGCAAATTAATCTCCTTTAACGAAGCAGTATTTTGTAAAGGGTATTTAAACGAAACATTCTTTAATTCTATCGAGTGCTTATATGAGGTCTTTTCTATTAAACCCTTATTCTCTTTTTTATCAAGCAATAAATTATTTGTGTATACCCCCTCATATAAATCCCTATACACAATAGATAGTGCAGGTTGACTATAACGGATTGTATTAACCATAGAGATCACTCTATTAATTGAAGGCATTAAACGAAACGCAGCCATCGCAAACAATGCTAATGTTGCCAAGAGATTCGATGTATTAGTTCCTTGAAAAATAATGATTACCATGGTTATTAACACAACAGTAACTACAATTGTCTCTATAAAAAGTCTAGGTGCATGTTCTAACATATTTTTGAATCGTAAATTATTTGCACTAATTTGACTATATTTAGTATATGCATTAACAAAAAACAACTCTTTTCCAGTAACTTTTACTTCTTTACTTGCACCTAAACCTTGGTTCACCCATTTAATCATTTTGCCCGTCACTTCTTGTTGCTCTTTCCCTAAACGTGAAACTTTTTTTCGGAAAAACTTAAAAAATAAAAAAACACTACCACCTAATAATAAAGTAGCAGTTAGTGTAGCTAATGGTGCTACTGTGAGTAATAAAATTAAAATACATATTATTACTAGGAATTCAGTAATTAAATAAAAAGATGACATAACAATCCCCTGAAAAACTTTAGGAACTTCCTCGTTTACATTTCTCAATAACAATGCCGAATTTTGTTGGATATGAAATAAGTAGGGCTTAGATAGATATTCTTGAAATAAATTTCTTGATAACTTCACTTGTTGATTTAGCACTACTCGATTCTGTATATAGTAGAAGAGAAGTAAATACAAATTCTTAATTATATAAATACTTAATAATAAAACTGCTAAGAAGAATGTAAAACTAGCTGTTGACTGAAAATTAAAATATTCATAGACAATGGACAACGCTCTTTGTTCTTGAATTATTTCAGGGTTGGTCACAACACTAACAAAGGGGACAATTAACCCAATTCCTACAGTCTCAAAAAAAGCAGCTATAATCATTAAGAAAAAAATAAGTATTAATTTCTTTTTTTCTTTTTTGTTAAATAACCTTAATAGTTTAATAAATGCTTTTTTCACTTTACACACCCTAACCTTTTAATTAATTTGTTGTCAAAAGGGCTTCAATTTTTAATATTTCACTTTCAGTTCCAACACTCTCATCCTTTAAATTTTCAATTATGTTAGAACATAGTTCCTTATTATCTATCAGCTCTTTTATCCCTTTATATAAGGATTCAAAATCCATATCTACTATTAAGCCGTTAGCTCTATTTTTTATCTGGTTTTTTACAACAGAAAAATTAGTAGCCACTATTGGCTTTTGTAAAATACGTGCTTCTGCAATCGCTAACCCGTATCCCTCATTTCGAGAAGGCTGAACGTATAAGTCACACTGCTTTAAATAGCTGTAAGGATTTTTAGTAGTTCCTAGAAATATAAAAGATTCTTCTAGTTTGTAATCCTTTACTTTTTTACTTAATTTTTCTCTAAGAGCACCTTCTCCTATTGCATACCATTTAACCTGATAACCATTCTCCTTTAATAAATGACAAGCTTTTATTGCCATATCATAACCTTTTTGATGAACTAAACGTCCTATGGTAAGAATTTTAATACAATCGGTTTTATCACTGAATCCTTTATCTTGATTTGTCATTTCTAAAATTAATGAAGGAGAAATAATATCATAAATAACCCTAACTTTTGACTTTTGACAAGGTAATTCCTGAACAAACACTTCTTTACATAATTCTGAAACAGCAACAATATTATAAAAATGTTTATAAAAATCTACGTCAAATCTTTTATTATAGTTTGCTACTTTGTAATTTGTATTAACCCAAGCTATTTTTTTTGTTGCAGTTACTTTTTGTGCAACATAGTATGTAGGCATTCCTTGACTATATGCAATAGCTATATCATATTGATTCTTATGGTTATCGACTTCAGATGAAAACCATTTCCATGTTATTTGCGACTTATGTAACTCTACAAATGGATTTCTGTAAAATATTGCTGCTAGTAATCTCAATATCCCCAACTTCATTTTTCTTTCAAAAAATAGTTTTTTTATCGGAACCGTAAACTTCTCCATAAACCTGGGCCTTGCTAGAACCTTTACTTCCTTGGGAAGTAAGGGCAAATATAACCCTTTTGGAACAAACATCAATAACTCAACGTCAAACTTACTATAATCAAACGAAGAGAGGAGAGAGATTAAGCTTTTTTCAGCTCCACCACTTCCTAATGAATCAATTACAAACAATACTTTCTTCCGCATTATTAAATCCTTTCTCATGATCAAGAACTTTCTGAAGAAATTTTTTTGACACCTCAATTTTATTAGCCATTATTTCTCTACAATCGTCAAAATCAATCGACTCATTAAGCAAATCTTCATTAAATGAATTAGTAATAAGTCTATCTTCTAAATTAAGGGCTCTTAATAAATCTCTCATCCTTGTATTAATTGCTTCTTTTCTATTTACAATCGCAAAGTCCTTCTCAAAGATGATAGAAAAAACAATTGAGTGGAATGAATTTGATATTACAAAATTTGCATCTCGGATTAAAGAAATAAAGACATCTGGTCCATCATATATAAAAGATTTATGAGCGTAACTCACCTTTGTTGATCCGATAGCATAAATCTTACATTTTCTTAACTTACTAATACTTAGTGCAATTTCCTTTATAATTTCACTATCTTCAAAATCATATACTACTAAGAATCTTTCAGACAATTTTGTTTGTGCAAGATTATTCCAATCATTTCTATTAAGCAAAAAAGCTGGATCGACAACATTCACAACATCTTTAATGCCCATTTTCTCTAATAGTTTAACACCACTTGATTCTCGTACACTAATGTAATCAAGGTTATTAACCCTTTCCTTAACAATTGGTTTATATTCATTTCGGATATCATCAGTTGCAAAACTAGCGGCGTAAGATGCCTTAATTTTTTCACTAGGAACAAATTGCAAATAAAATGCAGGATCTTTCCCATTTTCATGTAAACAATTCCAAATTTGGTCACTGCCACAAAGAAAAACATCGGCCTCTGGTGTATCCTCTTCTAATTGTGAATTGGTTTCGTATTTCTTCGATGTTAGCTTTAAATTGTTTGAGGTAAATTTATCGAAAGCTTTCTTTCTCTTCAATCCTGGTACTCTTAAAGGAATTTTAAGTGCCAAATAAGTATATTTTATAAGTATGTTTTTTTCCCACTTTGGGTTATCTACACTAAATAAATTATAATGATTACTTAAATAATTCGGTTTATAGTTAATTATCTCAACTTCATGTCCACAATTAAGAAGATATTTCATTAAGGCATACGCTTGTAAGGAAGCACCGTGGTTGTATACATCATGGCATGTTATCGTACATATTTTCACTAATTTCACTACCTTCTTTAATTAAATGATAAAGTCGATTTATCTCTTTTTCGTTCCCAAAACTCAGACTTAAACAATTTTTTATTATAGTCTCTCTTCTCTCTTTCTGAAGATATAGTTCTTCAATGGATTTTGCGATACCATTAAAAGATAACTCACCAATAATGCTACCATCAAATCCTTCTCGAACTTGACTAGCGGCTGTTTTATAATTTGTGATTAGTACTGGTATGGCTAAAATCTGTGCTTCCACTACTGTCACCGCCTTCCCCTCATACCGTGATGGCTGAACATACAAATCAGCAGCCTTCATATATGGATAAGGATTGACTTTTTTTCCGAGAAGGATAAAGCAATCTTCTACACCGTTTTCTTGAATCATTTTCCTTAACATAGCCTCGTCGCCACCATATCCAACGACATACCATGCAATATCGTTGTATCCTTTTTCCTTTAACTTTTTCATGGCCAATATCGCATTATCAATTCCTTTTGCATGAGACAATCGTGCGACTGTGACGATTTTAAATCTTGGGTCTGAATCCATTGGAAACGGTACATCTTTATCTGCCATTTTTTTAATAAATTGCGGGGACGTAAGGTTTTCCATAACGGAAACTTTCTTTTCAAGCATTGGATATTTTTGAAGAAAAGCATCCTTACACGCATCTGATACAGCGATTATATAGTCAAAGCGACTCCACATTTTGATATCTCGTTTCACATTTGTTGTAATTGTAGAGTAATCCGTATGAATCCAGGCAATCTTCTTTTTAGCCGCTACTTTTTCAGCAACAAAATCATGTGGCCATAAATAACTAATCGCTACATCATATTCTTTCTTTACTTTAGGTAAGAACGGTAAAGTATACTGCCACATGAGTTGCATTTGGATATACCCAGGTTCTTTTATCTTTTTCCGCTTTCCGTCTAGTTCAGCGTGGATTTTCGACAGCACTCTTGAGCAGCCAATTCCTATATAGCCATCCTTTACTGTTTCAGAAATGGATTTCCGAAACGTCGTATAAGGTTTACATTCTTCTAGTAGATTGACTTGCTGTGGTAAAAGTGGAAAAAAATCGCCTTGGTGGCGATGTAAGAACAAGTCAACTTTATATGTTTCATAATCAAAATTTTCTAGTAAACTGATTAAACTTCTTTCGACTCCTCCAATTTCCATGTCGTAAGAGGCGATTAGTATGTCCTTCATCTTTATCCTCCTACACTTTCGATACTATTTTGCGAAGGCGGGCTATATTCTGACCTCCGATGACTTTTGCTAATGTTGTTTTCATATTACTTTTCACTCTAGCTTTTAACGGTAGCCAGCTTTTGTAGTAGTGGTGCATCGCATAGGTTTCCTCGGTCTTAAACGTCTGACAATTAATATAGTCGTAAGGTGAAAAATAGGTTTGTGGATAAATAGTCCCTACGCCATCGATTGTTTGTTTTTGCCCATTTTGGACGAGACCTTTTGCTTTCAACATTTTCGTTACAACAGCTACATTCGTTATGTCATCGACTGAATGGTCTTCCTTTATAAATTCTCTTTTCTCATAGGAGTCGAGAAATGATTTAATAAAAGGGTGATGTTTTCGTGCTCCAATTGTACTTGTGGCAATGAAGTTTTCTTGTTCAAATCCCCAAAACGAATCTTCTTGTAAAAACGGGGTAAATGACTGAAAAACTTCTACATCAGTATCTAAATAAATCCCTCCATTGTGATATAGTGCGTGAACACGAATGTAATCACTAACAAAGGCATATTTTTTTTGGCTATACGCCTCTTTCACATATTGGTTTGAATCAAGATTGACATTCGATTCATTCCATTCTTTTATTTCATAGTCTGGAAGATGTTTTTCCCAACTTTCGAGACATTTTTTAACTAACGCTGGCTTATCATTTCCGCCAAACCAACAATAGTGGATGATTTTTGGGATTTGCTTCTCGTTTATAGCCATCTTCTCACACCCCTCTACTTAACCAACTTTTATATTTTGTTTATAAAATGACTTCACACAATGGATGACCCGCTCTAAATCTTCTTCACGTAAATTTGACCCTGATGGAAGACAAATGCCGGTTTCAAATAGTCGTTTCGCAATATCCTCATGTTTGTCATGTGAATAAAAACGAGTTCCCTCAAACAACGGTTGTAAGTGCAACGGTTTCCAAACCGGACGAGCTTCGATATTTTCTTCTTCCATGACGACTAGCAAATCAGAAACGGAAAAGCCGGTTAACTGTTCATCAATCGTTAATGCTGATAACCAACGATTAGATTTGGTTCCTTCTAGTTCAGGCATAAAAAAGAGCCCTGGAAGATGGGCTAAATGTTCATAATAATATTGAAAAACTTCGCGTTTCGCTTGAACCCGTTGTTCTAACACTTCAAATTGTCCTCTACCAATGCCAGCCAACACATTGCTTAAGCGGTAATTATAGCCGCGCTCAACATGCTCATAATGAATCGTTTTTTCTTTTGCTTGTGTCGCCAAAAATCTTGCTCTAACAATGGCTTCATTATCATTTGATACAAGCATGCCACCACCAGATGTTGTAATGATTTTGTTTCCATTAAAGGAAAAAATCCCATAATAACCAAACGAACCACTTGCCCTTCCTTTATATTGAGAGCCTAATGATTCGGCTGCATCTTCAATTAAAGGGATTCGATATATTTCACACAATGACATAATCTCATCCATCTTTGCACTTTGACCATATAAATTCACTACAATTATGGCTTTTGGAAGCTTTCCTTCACTCGCTGCTTCCTGTAAAGCTTTTTCTAATGCTTTCGGTGACATATTCCACGTTTCTGGTTCTGAGTCAATAAAAACCGGCTCTGCGCCTTGATATAAAATAGGGTTTGCACTCGCTACAAACGTAAGCGTAGAACAAAAAACGATATCCCCTTTTGTAATATTTAATAAAGAAAGAGCTAAATGAATCGCAGCAGTGCCCGATGTAAGAGCAACGGCCCCTTTTACTCCAACATAATCAGCTATTTCTCTTTCAAATTCATCCACATTCGGTCCGAGTGGTGCAATCCAATTTGATTCAAATGCTGTTTGAATGTACTTCTGTTCATGACCACTCATATGGGGGGAGGATAAATAGATTCTTTTTTTATCAACTTCATTCAACAACTTTAAACACCTCCCACTTTTGTGTGCCAATAATTTTTGCCGGTACACCAACCGCTGTAGTATATGAAGGAAGATTCGTTACAACAGCAGCTCCAGCACCAACAATGGTCCATTCTCCTACTGTAACATTTGGGATAACTGAAGCACCAACACCTAACTGCACACCTTCTTTTATTTCAACTGTACCTGCCGCTGTCGCATTTGGTGAAATATGAACATAATCTTCAATGATGCTATCATGTTCAATCACAGAATTTGTGTTTACAATAACATGTGAACCAACTTTAACACTCGCATTAATCGTCACATTTGCCATGACAACTGTTCCACTTCCAATCGCTGCACTTGGGCTGACAACAGCAGAAGGATGAACAAGAGTGACTACTTGAGCATCGGTAAGTTGAAGTTGTTGTACGATTTTTTTACGAGTTTTATTGTTTCCAATCGCTACGACTACTTTAGCAGGTGAACATAAGTGATGAATGTCTTTAAAAGCAGCTAATGGTCCATAATATAGACTATCTTGTTTGTCCATGTCAGGGAATTTATCATCGACATAGGCCACGATTTCATAACCTTTATTAGCTTCAATAATATCGCGAATTACTTTGCTATGTCCCCCATGTCCAATTACAATTATTCTCATCCCGATCCCTCATTTACAGATGAATTTCCACTGAATTTTTCGACTGTCACATGACCTTCCTGGTTAATCCCTTCCGACTTTATTACTTTAGCAACGGTCATAAACAAGATTTTCAAATCAAGTAAAAAAGAATAATGGTCTACATACCAAACATCGAGCGTAAATCGTTCTTCCCATGACACTGCGTTACGGCCATTGATTTGTGCCCATCCTGTAATACCTGGACGTACTTGATGACGTTTCCGTTGTTCTTCGGAATACAAAGGCAAATATTCCATTAAGAGCGGACGAGGTCCGACAAGACTGATATCCCCTTTTAACACATTAAGTAGCTGTGGCAATTCATCTAAGCTAAACTTTCGTAACAATAGACCAAATGACGTTACTCTCATTTCATCAGAAAGTAAATTTCCATCCTTGCCTCTTTCATTTGTCATCGTTCTATACTTAAACAATGTAAATGGCTTTTCATGTAGTCCTGGTCTAACTTGCTTAAATAAAATCGGTGTTCCTAATTTTACTCTTACTAATACTGTGACAATTAAAAAGAGTGGCAGCAGTAAAACAATTAGAAAAAAAGAAACGATAATATCAAATAATCGTTTCATGTCCATCCCCCTTTTTAATTTGTGACGTTCTGTTTTACCATTTGTCTTAGTCTTTGTTCAATTTCTTGTACAACATCTTTTGTGTTTACGTGCTCTTCTTTTGTTGATTTTTCATGAATTTCTATGAGTAATTCTAATAATTTTTGTTGTGTGATATTTTTTAATAGTGGCATATGTTGTTTCCTCTTTTTTTATTAAAATGAAAAGTAATTGCTTTGATATATAATATTTAAAGACATTGCTTGTTCATAATAAAAATATATAAAATAACAAACAAGTATCCCCAGGTAAATTAACTTTTGATCTTTATTAATAAATAGCTTTACTATCCATCCGATTAAAATTAATTGATATAACCCAAAATAGATTGCAAATCTTGCAAAAATCCAATTTTGTGTAGATACTATCATAAAAAGCATTGCAATAACCGACATATTCACAACTACATCACTATGTTTGAACATCTCTTTCAGCTTTTCTTTACCAAAAAAAGCAATTATGACAGGAGTAGCATAAACGACTACCCGTAATATATTTGCCCCACCTTCTTCAAAATTTTGATACCCTGCATATTGTGTATTACCTAAAACGTTAAATAAAACGGATAAAAACATTTCAAACCCAGCGACAATAATTATAGAGCAGAATAGCAATATAAATGTCATCTTCGACCAGGCTGGTTTTCGAACGATAAAATATATCGGAATTAATACAAGTGCAGACTGATGAATCGTTGCTGCCAGTAATACAACAAGTAAATATTTTTTAAAAGACCCTTCAAATAAGAATTTTGTTGCGGCAAATATGATGGCTGCTGCTAAATACTGTCGTATCCCATTCATCGAGACTAAAAAAAAACCTAAAGTAATATAGACATATAAACTAAGCTCAAACATTCTAGAGTAATGATATAACACTCCTACTATTAATGCATTTGTAATAAGAGCTGTTACAAAGAGTAAGATTTGAGGATCATTTGAAATTTGTTGTAATAGCATTTGAAGTAAATTAAATCCAAAATCACCTGTAAAATCAATATTTTGAAAAGTAAAATCGGTTATCGTGTAGGAATGGACATAATAATAAGTATCACCTATATTACTTCGAAGACCTGACACAAGTACAAGTGATAGTAAAGCAAATACTGCCAATAATATATTCGGTTTTATTTTTGTTTGTGTTAGCTCATTTTCTTTGGCGAAATATCTAGAAAACAGTGCCGTTACATAAACGGTCAAAAGGTTCATATACATAACTGTCATTTTTTACACTTCATTTCCTTTCATTTATTAAAAACGAAAGATAGATTTATGTGTTTTTTCGAACATTTCCAATCGTGTTTCTTTCTGTATTAATAATATATAAATACAATAACCAGCCTGCTGGTGAAAACAGAAACGTCGTAAATTTACAAGGTGACTCTGCAATATAATGAAAGTTCCTTATTAATAAGTTGCTTGAAATATAATGAATCGTTTCTCTTACTCTTTCTTTATATGTTGGTGCATACTTCATTGCAACCTTTCGAAAAAAAGAAAACCCTCGAGGATTTTTCTTATATTGATGAATCATATTCATACTTGATCCGTCTGTTTGGTAATCGACATAACAAACGATCTCATTCATTATTAATAACGGGCATTTTTGATCTATTAAAATATACTTATAACTTAAAGGACAATATTTTTCCCCAACGAATAAAGGATATGGTGGCGTTTCTTTCATTAACTTTGTTCGATAAACGAGCTTCTTATCACCTTTTATCTTGTACTTTCCATATAATTCAGTGAGAGTTGCTGCTGTAAGAGAAGTTGGCAGTGTAGTCCCAATTATTTCACCCGTTGGTGTCGCATCAAGTGCAACAATGCCTGCCAATAAGTCACTCCCATGTTTTGTCCAAAAAGAAACAATTTTTTCGACAGCATCGTCTGACATAAAGTCGTCCGAATCAATACAAACATTAAGTTCTGTTTCTATCTTTTCGTAGGCGGTATTATGTGCACCATGCATCCCTTGATTGTCCTGGTAGTAATAAGAAATTTTAATTTTGTCTTCTCTTATCCATTCCTCCACTAATAGTCGTGTATTGTCTGTAGAACCATCATCAATAATAAGCCATAAAAAATCTTGACTCGTTTGTCTTACAAGACTTTCATAACACTTATTTAAACAATAGGCTCGATTAAATGTCGGAGTAAATACCGTTAGAGTAGGATTCATGTTACGGCCTCCAACTTCGTACTTGTAAATTCCTTTTTACAATAAGCTGTATAATAACCAGTCAGCCAATCTGCCATTGTTGTCGTATCATACCCTTTTTCTCTCAAGATATGAAATGTATTCATATGTTCTGTTGAGGTCGATAGAACCTTGTTTGCCCAATCTGTTGCTGAATCTAGAAGTTTTACAAAATGTACATTTTTTGTTATTTTTGCTTCTTTTGTAATTGTATTTGATACAATACACTGTAACCCAGCGGCCTGAGCCTCAACTAATACAACAGGTAACCCCTCAAATAACGATGGAAATAAAAATAAGTCCATAGCTTGCATTAATGAGGCAATATCATTACGCACACCTAAAAATCGTACAGAATCTCCTAGACCTAAGTCATGGACTTTCTTTTCAATTTGCGGTCGCAAATGACCATCACCCACTAATAGTAAAACTGAGTGTGGTTTCTGCTTTTTAACCTGTTGAAAGATATCAATTAAAAAGGTGTGATTTTTTTGTTTGTTAAATCTACCGATATGCCCAATTACTAGCTTATCCTTTAAGTTCAGTTCTGTTCGGAGATTGTTTCTAACTTGCTCACTATATTGAAATTCTTTTGCATTGACAGCATTATTTAACACTTTTACTTTTTTCTTTCCAAACAACCATTCGCCTGCTTTTTCAGAACAAGCGAAATATTGGTTTGCATTATCTTTCATCATATATCTAGCATACATACGAAAAGGTAGTTTAATATCAAGGCCAAGATCACTTAAATGACTATGCGCAATTCTACACGGAACACCATGTTCTTTAGCTGCTTTTAACACAAAGCTACAGTTTTCATTTATGTGTGAATGCACCACTTTATACTCTGTATTATGTTTAAAAAAATCATCTAGTAATTGAAAATACCTTCGATAATGACCAGGACGTATAGAAGGCATAGTGATAATTCTTCCACCCATTGTAGTAATTTCTTCATCATAATGACCTTGTTCGTTTCGATGCACCATAAAATCAAACTGAATTTTCGTTCGATCCATTTGTCTATAATAATTCATGAGCATCGTTTCTAAACCGCCACGATTCATAATCGTCACTACTTGCAGTATTCGAAATGGCTTCAAAATCAACACCCCTATCTTACAATCTTTCTTAAATGCTCAATACTTTGAATCATAAAATAATAACCTAATGTAAATTTAAGTTTCACAAAAAAATAAAACACTTTCCAAATGAAAGGAAAATGCTTCATATCTAACGTCGAAACGGCGTGCTTAATCGTTTTATATTGGAGTATATTTTTCATATTTCTATATTTCTGTAATACTGAAGTTTCTCCTGATGCACTTATTTCATTTAATCCAAGCCCTAATGTATTTAAACTAATTCGATTATTTAAAGCTTTAACATAGTCATCACCTAACTGCTTTTCTTGTATAAACATTTCTATATGTTCATATAGATGCCCCCACTTCTTCATGAGGTCTGGCTTATACTTGGATGTAACAGATTGTTCATTTTGGCGCCAGTAATGATATAAGGGCTTGTTTAACAAAACAAACGCATTAGTATAATATAGTACTTCCATATTAAATAATGAATCTTCATTTGTTCCTATTATCGATAAATCTGTAAATGTAATAGTATTCTCTTTAATCAATGATGTTCGATAAAGTTTAGACCATACCGTACCATATGCATCTAATAGTTCTAGTTCTCTTATTTCAGCATTCAACGGACCAATGATTCTTCTCATGATCTGACTTTGTACATCCTCATTATAATAATATTGTTTTTCCTCTGTCAGAAACGTTTTCTCTTTAGAATGCGTACCAAATTCTCTTATATAGGTACACATAACCACATCCATTTTTTCTTTTGTAGCGATTTCGTACATCGTTTCGTACATGTGGTAATTCACCCAATCATCTGGATCAACAAAACCAATGAAATCACCTTTGACATAGTTTAACCCTTCATTTCGAGCAGAGGAAACACCAGCGTTTTCTTTATTAATCAGTACAATCCGTTCATCATTCTTCGCATAGTCCATGACAATTTTTTCACTACCATCCGTTGATCCATCATTGACTACAATGAATTCAATCTCACTCATAGTTTGATTGATAAGACTATCTAAACATCTTCCTACATATTGTTTAACATTATATAGGGGTATGATGATACTGATCTTTGGTTTCTTCTTCATAATCTTCTCCTAACATAAAAGGGGCATATACACTTTCTAGTTCTTTTTGTACTTTTACAAGTGAAAAATGACTAACCCGACTTCGACTTTCTTTTCCTAACTGTTGTTTTAAAGTTTTATTTTGATAAAGGGTTATTATCTTCTCCACAAACCCACTCACATCATCCCGCTCTACTAAATAGCCATTCACTTCATGTTTCACTAATTCACGGTGACCTCGATTCGTTACAGCAACAACTGGTAGCCCGCACGCCATCGCTTCCATGACATTTACCGGTAAGCCTTCTCTTAAACTAGAGGCTACAGCTACATCGCACATCGGTAAGAGCGTATCAATGTCATCGCGTTGTCCAAGAAAATCAACGGAGCTTGCAACACCTAACCGAAACATTTCAACTTGGCATTGTTGTAATGTTGGTCCTTCTCCTGCTAGCAGCAAGCGAACTTTTGGGATTTCTCTTTTGATTTGTTCAATCGCTCGCATTAGAAATTTTTGATTTTTGTTATGGTTAAATTCTGCCGCATAAATTAATAAAAACTCATCGTCTTTATAACGATAAGTTTCTCTAGTCGCCTTTTTTGTTTGTTCGTCCATCGGTATAAACCGTTCTGTGTTGACCCCCACACCATGAACATGTTCGATTAAACTCGCCTTAAATTCTTTTTCCTTCGCTAAAAGATAATCTTCCGTATTAATTGTAATTAAGCAATCCGTAATTTTCGCTAGTTGTTTTTCAATTGGATAATAAAGCATCCAATTAAAAGGCGATGCCCCTTTATAAAAATGGAATCCATGTGCAGTGTAGATAACTTTCGTTCCCCGGGCTCTCGCTTCTACCGCTGCTAACCGAGCAAGCACTCCACCAAGTGGTGTATGACAATGAATAATGTCATAGTTTTCTTGATTAATAATGGTTTTTAATTTTTGAAAAGCCAACATGTTGGAATAGCGAAAAGGAGAGCGGTGGATCGGAATGACAAATTTCACATCTGTATACGGAAGCTCTAATTGACCAGAAGCCGCGACATGTACTTCCCATCCTTGTTCTTTAAACCATTTCATATAAGGAATATGGAATTTTGTAAAATGATAATCAACGGTAGCACAGAATAATATTTTTCTCGGCATTCCCATCACCTACTCTTCTTATATATTTATTAACTTGGTATCGGGATTTTTTCCCTCACTGGCTTGCGATTTGTGAGTTCTAATAACTGAGCTTTTAAAGTCTCTTTATCCATAACTGAAAAGGATTGGAGAACAGTTTCAATTTCTTCAATAAAAATTTGCGCTGTTTTTCCAACATAGATTTTTGGATAAATTTGTTCATCGTGTATTTCATCTTCATTTAAAAGTTCCTCAAATAGTTTTTCACCAGGACGCATTCCCGTATAATGAATCCCAATTTCTTCTACACTGTATCCGGATAGTCTAATTAAATTTTGAGCTAAATCGACTATTTTTACAGGTTCGCCCATGTCCAAAACAAAGATTTCTCCTCCATTTGCTAAACTACTAGCTTGAATGACGAGTTTTGCGGCCTCAGGGATTGTCATGAAGTAACGAATCATATCAGGATGAGTAACGGTCACTGGTCCGCCCGCTTCGATTTGTTTTTTAAATAGTGGAATGACACTTCCTCGACTCCCTAATACATTCCCAAATCGAACAGCAATAAAGGTAGTCTGACTTGTTTGGCTCATATGCTGAATCATCATTTCAGCTAAACGTTTCGTTGCCCCCATGACACTCGTTGGGTTTACGGCCTTATCTGTAGAAATTAATACAAAGGTATCAACTAAACTGATATCTGCTGCTTTCGCTACATTCATCGTTCCAATCACATTGTTTTTTACGGCTTCTTCTGGGTTTCGTTCCATTAATGGAACATGCTTATGTGCTGCGGCATGATAAACGATATGTGGATGATATCTGCCCATCACTTCTTTAATTTTCTGTTCATCTTGCACATCACAAATTTCAGTAACAAACTGTATTTTTGTCGAAGAAAACAAAGGCTTTAGTTCCATTTCAATCGAATATATACTATTTTCACCATGTCCTAGTAAAACAAGAGTGGAAGGATTAAATCTCGCGACTTGCCTGCAAATCTCTGAACCAATTGACCCTCCAGCTCCGGTCACTAACACGACTTTCCCTGTTATTTTTTCTGAAATAGATTCAATATTTAATTCTATCGGATCTCGCCCAAGTAAATCTTCTACTTGAACATCTCGAAGTTGGTTTACTTCCACCTTTCCAGTCATAATATCCTCTAACATTGGCATCACTTGTGTTTTCACCGATGTATGAAGACATTTTTGAAAAATATCGTTCAATTTCCTACGTTGTAATGATGGGATCGCTATAATGATATGCTCAATTCCCATTTGATTAACAATCATTTGTAACTGGTTCATTCCCCCTACAACAGGAAGACCAAAGATGTCCAAATATTGTTTGTTTTCATTATCATCGATAAAAGCAACAGGCTGTAATTCAGCTTCGCGATTATAAAGTAACTGTCGCGCAACCATTGTTCCAGCAGCACCTGCTCCAATAATTAATGTTCGTTTCTTTTGCTGTTTGTCTTTTATCACGGTATCTCGAAACATTCTCCAACAAAACCGAGAACTACCAATCGTAAGTAAATAAACCATAAACATAATCACTAATAACCGAACATCAACTGTAGTCAGAAGAAACTGAACGATACCTACTATGAATAAGGAAAGGAATCCTATTTTAACAATGCTGATTAACTCTCCAATGCTGGCGTACTCCCATGCTTTTTTGTATAATTTATGAAAAAAAGAAAAGATATAATGACTCATTAACATGCCACATAGCACAACGATAAAGCTAGGGCTACTAACAAAGTGAAAATCATACATAATAAAACTACTAATAAAAACCGTTACAAAAATTAATCCTGTATCAATTCCAAGTAACATCGATAGACGCTGACGATAAGACATAAGCTTCTCCTCCTTTCAAAATAATATTTCGTTTCAAACGATGTGCGGAGCCCTGCCCGCTTTTAACAGTGAACCACAAGTACTTTTCTTGGGGTAAAACTCGCAGGTGCGCAGACATCGCTCTTCTAGAATAAGCTTTCAAAGCTTCATGGCTATACCAATTTTTTATCTTTTAAAATAAGGGCATCTAACCCTCCCTCACATCAACCCTCCGACGACGAGCATCAAGGTATTTCACCCTTAGATTGACCGAGTGCCTTCATTGATAACGGTAAGAAGACATCACCAATATATATTAAGAACATCATCGTTTCCAATAAAGAACGAACAAGGTAAAAAAATTAGGAAAAGAGTGACTTTGATTTCCCATTAAAAATGACACCAATCATATTCGCTTTTACAACATCTACTACAGCTTTCGCTTCTATAGCCAATTCACGTTCTGTTTTTCCATTTCGAACGACCATTATGACACCATCACAACGACTTGCGATTGTTTTCGTATCGGCGCCTTCAAGAATCGGCAATGAATCAAAAATGACATAATCATAAATCGCTTTTACTTTTTCAATAAATTCTACCATCGCATCTGAACTAAATAACCGTTCTGTATTGGATGGAACTGGGCCACTTGTGAGGACATCGACCTTTGAAGAATGAGTACGAATGATAGCTTCTCGATAGCTCACTTGCCCGATCAATATATTTGTTAATCCAACATCATTTTTCAACTTAAATATTTCATGTAGTTTACCTTTTCTAACATCAGTATCAATTAAAAGAACACTTTTTCCTTGTTTCGCAAATGAAAACGCCAGATTCGTTACAGCTAATGTTTTTCCTTCGTTCCTTGTTGGGGATGTAATTAAAATCGCTTTCGCTTTCGTCTCAAAGGCGGAAAACTCAAGATTGGTACGAATCGTTTCAAATTGCTCCGCGATAATAGAGTCAGGTTTTTTTAATGTAATGAGACTTTTTATAATATGATTACGAACCAATAGTCTCACCTCTTAAATTTTGTTTTTCTTGTTTGATTTGGTTCCCATCAGCTAACGACCGTTTTGTTATTTTTGAAATACTACCGATAACAGGAACTCCTAACAATTTTTCAATTTCTCTTTCTGAACGAAGGGTGTTATCAAGGCTATCGAGTAAAAACACAAAACCAATTCCTCCAACTAGTCCAACCATAAAGGCAACCAAATGAATTTTCCGATGGTTTTGATTAATCGGGTATACATTTCCAGAGGTTTGAGCTTCACTTAAAATGCTTACACCCGTAAAGTCAAGAAGGTCTTTTACTTCATCCTTATATACATGAGCAGTTTTATTGGCGATTAATGCAGCAAGCTCTGGATTTGTATCATACACTGTAATATTGACAATTTGCGAGTTATCGACGCTCTGAACAGCAATTTGTCCTCGTAATCCATCAACAGTTCGATTTAAATCAAGCTCATGAATCACGCGTTCCATAACAGCTGTTTCTCGAATAACAACTCGTAGTGTATTAAAATTATTCGTACTATCATTGATTATAATTCGTGAAGACGACTCATAAATCGGTGTCGTATGGTATGTCGTATAATACCAGCCTGCTGCTGAAAAGAAGAAAGTTATCAAGGCAATCATCCACCATTTTTTTTTCAGAAGCTGATAAATGGCTTTTATATTAATTTCTGTCGCTTTTCTTCCTACATGATTTTCCATAATTCGCCACCTTACGTCATTTTTCGTTCTTTATAATGTTACTTGCAAATTCTAATAAAATTATAAACCTTATATAGATAAGTTTTTTAACTTGTTTCAACATTTTCTTGTGTTTATTTTAGTTCGTAATAAAGAACATGTCAACAACTCTTTTAAAAAAATTAGCCTTCTACAATGAACTGTTCTTCTCAAACGCGCAGTACCAACAAAATAAGACATTATTAAAAAAAGCCAAACATTCTAAAGGAACATTTACGCGATTTTTACATATTTTTTTAGATTATAAGTCTAGTATTTTTTACCAGCTCCGTTATTCCTATGGTGGCGCAAATACGAGATGTAAAGACTATGATTTTTTTTCATATTTCTAACTCATCCCCCTTTATTCAGTGATCGAAAAATAAAGACTCTTATGTTGTATGGTACAATGGCACCTAACGATAAAGGAAAGGGGTTTTCTACTTGAAAAAATGGATACGCCAAATCGGAATCGTGTTCGCTATAACTACTTTACTTGCTGGATGTGGGGCATCTGATGAGGAAGCTTCGAATGGGGAAAATGCCACTGAGGTTCCTACTACAGAAGGAAATGTCATAGCTACTGTAAACGGAGAGGAAATTACAGAACAAGAATTTCAAGAAATCCTCTCATTCGTCGCTATGCAGTCTGGTATTGATATTCATGATGAAGAAGGACAAGAAGTACTTACCATGATGGAAGACCAGCTGCTAGATCAATTAATTGACCAGATGTTATTAACACAAGATGCTAAGGAAAAAGGCTTAGAAGCCAATGATAACGAAATTGCCGAACAAATTGACCTTATTAAAGAACAATCACAAGTCCAATCCGATGAGGAATTCCACGAGATGCTTGCACAACAAAACGTAACAATAGCTGAGCTGGAAGAACAATACAGACAAACACTAACATTTGATAATTATATGGAATCTATCCGAGCAGATATTGCGGTAACTGAAGATGAAGTAGAAAGCTTTCATGATGAATTAGTTACTCAGTATGGAGAAGAAGCGCTTGAACAAGATGAGATTAACTATGAGGAAGAGCTTATCAAGCAAAAAGTAAACAATGAACTGACAGCTATCATTACTGATTTACGAGAATCGAGCGAGATTATTATTCACTAGTTGGAAGCAGACCAAATTGGTAGTAAATTTGGTCTGCATTTTTGTTTTCACAATCATTATTTTTAAAATGGGTCCTATGCCCCTGTTATCATTAGAATAAAAACTCTAAACTAGAGTAAATACTCTAGTTGGAGGAATTGTCATGAAAACAAGAGAAAAAATTATCGCTACAGCAGTTACCCTATTTAACGAAAAAGGCTCCTCGGCAGTCTCTACTAATCATATTGCTGAAGCAGCTAAAATCAGCCCAGGAAATTTATATTATCATTTTAATAACAAAGATGAAATTATCCGAGTTATTTTCGAACAAATGGTTCAAAACTGGGACGGTATGTGGTTTAGCCCTCCCGAAAGCGAACTCTCTTTGACAGGCTTAAAAAACAGAATTAAAAAAAGCTTTCTTCTTGATTTACATTATGCCTTTTTCGCCAGAGAAATTAACTCCCTACTCCGAGCTGACCCGCTCCTCCGTCACCGTTATGAAGTTATTCAAGAGAAACGACAAAAAGAACAAGCTAGGTTTATTCAAGCATTTGTAGAAGCTGGCATTTTACAATTTAGTATTGCTCCAAACAAACTCAACCAATTGCTATCTATAAGCTGGGTTCTTAGCCAATATTGGATTCCGTTTTCTGAGCTTTCAAATGAAAACATAACAGACGAACAAATAGATGAAGGAGTTGATTTAATCATGATGTTAGTTGAACCGTATGTGAAAAGGAGTGAAAATGGAAATGACCGTCATGAATAAAGAGGAAACAATATCTCGACGTCAATTTCTGAAGAAAGCCGGCTCAACCGTACTCCTCCTTGCTGTTGGCGGGGTTCTCTTTCGTGCCTACACACAAGGCGTATTTCATACTGGAAAAGGGCCAGCTTATGAATTATGGAAAGATGAAAACTCCACGGGTTTAACTTCCATTGTCCATGCTGCTGTTTTAGCTTCAAACCCACATAATAGTCAACCATGGTTTTTTCATGTGTCAGACACAACGATAGACCTATATGCGGACAAAAGCCGGCATTTAGGTCCTATTGACCCCTTTTATCGTGAAATGTACATTGGCTTAGGTTGTGCAATTGAAAACATGATGCTAGCTTCAAAAGCTTATGGTTATAACCCGACCCTTTCCTATTTTCCTGACCCATTAAATGATACATACGTAGCGAAATTTTCATTTACAAAACAAAGCTCTGAAGTGTCTCCGTTATATACTGCTATCCGTGAGCGCCATACGAACCGTGGTGCTTACGATGCTACAATTGAAATTCCAAAGAAACATCAAACAGCTTGGCAGAAAGAATTAGAGGACCCAATTACCCTCTCTTTATTCACATCGCTAGAGGAGAAACAATTCATTAGCCAAAGTATCACAGATGCAACACAAGCTTTCATTTCTACAAAAGTGTTAAGTCAAGAAACAAACAAATGGTTCAGGCAATCTTGGGATGACCTTCAATCGTATCGGGATGGCATTACATTAGATGCGCAAGGCGAATCTTTTTTCATCCGTTTTTTTGGCAAAGTCCTTCCCCCATTAGACAATGAAAGCTCGGATCAGTTTTGGCTAAAAGCAACGAAAAAGCGTCATACCGATACCGCGTATGGCTATGGCGTCTTGTCTGTCTCTACTTCTAATCATCTTGTTGAGAATATCCAGTTAGGAAGAGTATGGCAACGCATTCACCTTCATGCTACAAATCAAGGAATTGCAATGCATCCTTTAAATCAATTAAATGAAATGGCTGACTTTGAAACACACTCAAAATCGCAACCACATTATTCTAATTTACTCGATCAAATTACTATCCCTAAAGGACAGAAAGCAAAATTCATTTTCCGGTATGGTTATCCGAAAGCAGAAGCAAAACCAAGTCCTCGTCGTTCGATTGAGTCGGTTATCGTCTAATCTGTGTCACACTTTTTACTTACGGACATCTGTTCCGTTAATCAAAGAAAAACATGTGTTTTTTCATTCCGTTCGGACATGTATTCCGCTATTTCCCCTCACCCACCCTAATTCACGTCGCTTTTGCTAGATTAACGGAACTGATGTCCAAACGGATGATTTTTAACAGTGAAAACAGTAAAATAGCGGAACGTATGTCCGATAGAAAACGAGGACCATCAGCATGGTCCTCGTTTTCGTAACGCTAATATATTTTCAATTTTTTCAATTGTTTCAGCAGTTAATCTAATTCCAGCCGCTTTAACATTGGCTTCAATTTGTTCTGGACGACTTGCCCCAACAATGGCACTTGCTACATTTGGTTGTCGTAATACCCAAGCTAACGCAAGTTCTGGTAATGTTAATTCCAATTCTTTAGCTAGTTTCTCCAAGGCATCAACTTTTTGTAATGTCGGTTCATTGATGAAGTTTGTCACCCACATATTTATATCACTGTTGGCCGCTCTACTGTTTTCTGGAACAGCGCCACCTTTGTACTTTCCTGTTAAAACACCTTGAGCTAATGGAGAAAACACCACTTGTGAAATTCCATTTTTTTCGGATACTGGAATGATTTCTTTTTCAATGTGACGGTATAACATATTATACTGTGGCTGATTGACGACAATACGGTCTAATAAAAATTTATCAGCTATATTTAGTGCTTCTTGAATTTGTGCTGCAGACCATTCACTTACACCTGCATATAAAATTTTTCCTTGCCGTAATAAATCATCAATCGTTCGTAATGTTTCTTCTACTGGTGTTTCAGGGTCATAGCGATGACAATAAAAAATATCGACATAATCAAGTTCCATTCTCTTTAAGCTCGCATGAAGCTGTTCAAACACATGCTTTCGGGATAAACCTCTATCATTTACCCCTTCACCCATTGGCCAAAACGCTTTTGTCGTAATGACATAAGAGGATCTGTCATATTGCTTTAATGCTTTTGCCATCACTCTTTCACCCTCGCCACTTTCATACACATTGGCAGAGTCAAAAAAGTTAATTCCTAATTCATATGCTTTATGTATAATCCGTTCTGCAGTGTTATTCTCAACAGACTTTCCGTATGTAAGCCAACTACCTAGCGAAATTTCACTTACCTTTAAACCCGTTTTTCCTAAACGACGATATTCCATTTTATTTCCTCCTTTATAACAATCAAACATAGTATCTCGATATGCCTTCATTTTAATGCAAGACTGTCGGAAAAGGAACTAAAACGCTTTCTTGTTTTAAAAAATTAAAAGCCACCTATCAGCTTAAACGATAGGCAGCTTTACTTGTTTACACAGCTTCTTTTTGAAGTCTTTTTTGTTCTAAACTTCGTATTTCAAGCCGAATGAGTAACGAAACTGTTAAAGCTATAGCAAACATTCCCGCAAAAATCATAAGGGTTCCTTGGTAACTCCCTGTTGTTTCTCTTATCCATGACGAGAAGATCGGACCAGTTAACCCTGCCGCAGCCCATGCGGTTAACATATAGCCATGGATTGCTCCTAATTGCTTTGTCCCAAACATATCACCAATATAAGCTGGGATTGAAGAAAACCCTCCGCCGTAACAAGTAATAATTAAAAAGACGACAATTTGGAATAACAAAAAATGTGTCATATTTGGCAAGAGGAAGAAGAGAACCATTTGGATGGCAAAAAAAGCTGTATACGTATTTGGTCGTCCAATGTAGTCAGAAAACGTTGCCCACCCTAGTCTGCCTAAGCCATTAAAAATTCCAATCAATCCAACCATCGTGGCTGCGGCAACAGTAGATAAGCCAGCTATTTCTTGGGCCATTGGAGACGCCACTGCTAAAATCGCAATTCCACAAGAAATATTAATAAACAACATTATCCACAACATCCAAAAGCGTTTTGTTTTCACTGCTTCATTGGCGGTTAATTGTGATAAATCTACTTTTATTCGGTTTGAAGCTGTTTTCGCTTTTTCTTTAAAACCAGCAGGAACCCAGTCTTTTGGTGGTGGAGATAAATATTGAGCCGAGCTGAAAATGATAATAAAGTAAGTTCCCCCTAATATCGCAAATGTGAGTGGAATACCGACTCCTTCTATTAGTCTAGCAATAATCGGGCTTGCAATCATCGAAGCAAATCCAAACCCCATAATAGCCAGTCCTGTCGCTAACCCGCGACGGTCAGGAAACCATTTCACTAATGTAGAAACAGGGGTAATATAACCTAGTCCAAGTCCTATCCCAGCAACAACACCATAAAAGAAATAAAGCAATAACAACGATTGAAGATGAACAGCTAAACCAGCACCTGCGATTCCAATACCGAAAAATAACGAAGCCATCGTCCCAGAAACTCTTGGTCCAAATTTTTCAACAAAATGTCCAAGAAAAGCTGCTGATAAGCCTAAAAATAAGATAGCAATACTAAAAGTTAAAGATACTTCTGTGTAGCTTAAATTTAATTCAGCCATCAATGGTTTTGTAAACACACTCCACGCATAAACAGAGCCTATCGAAATATGAATGCCTACACCTGATAACGCGATGAGCCAACGATTTTTCACATTACTCATGTCCTTCCACTCCTCTTTCTCTCACCTTATATAGTCTACACCCTTATCATATCGTGACTTTATGAAGTTTCAATGTGTCCACTCGTACAAATTTGTGAACTTTTTCACAAAGTAAGTTAAGTAGAAAAAAAGATGTTCTTGAAGTGGTAACTTTCGTCTTCAAAAACATCCGTTTTATTTATTATTTCGATAAGAAAACGTTACGAACTTTTGGAACAACATAACTACTCCCACCACGGTCTTCAACGCCTTCTACTACCATTAAGACGAGTAAATCTTTCGTTGTCGTATCCACTCCGATAAACCAACCGAATTCTTCACCTTCGTCACCTTGTGCTTCTTTATATTCCGTTGTTCCTGTTTTCCCAGCTAATACTTGATTGGAGATTTGAGCTCCTCTTCCTGTTCCATTCGGACTTTCTACAACGTCAATTAAAGATTCTAAAATTTCATTGGCATGCTCAGCGGAAATGATATTTTCCTTCCATGGATCAGATTCACCTTCATATAATTGTGGTTTGAGCATTGTCCCATTATTTAGTAATGTCGTATACATGGTTGCTAAATGTAGAGGATTTACAAGCATTTGTCCTTGACCATATGATGTATCTACAAGTTGAACGTCGCTAGAAATATCCTCATTAGCCCAACTTGATGTTCCCATTCCATAGCCAAATGGAAGGGATTCTGTAAATCCAAACGCCTCTAGTCCTTCTTTAAACGAATCAATCCCAAGGTCAAGCGCCATTTGGGCAAAGTAAATATTATCAGAATATACAAGGGCATCCTTTAAATCTACTTGCTCAATGTTTCCATTTACACGACGTACCGTATAATCTCCCCAATCAGAAGAATCTGGCTTCCAGCGTTCTCCAACAATTTCTCTTTTCTCCGATGGGTTCCATCCATTTTCAAGAGCAATTGCTGCTGTAATCGGTTTTATTGTAGAACCTGGTGCATACGTTTGTGTAAATCGATTTAATAATGGCTTTCGTTCATCCTCACTCCAATCTTGATAACTTGATAACCCTAGGATAAATTCATTCGGGTCATAAGCAGGCGAGCTTACTAATGATAATACCTCTCCAGTTGTTGGATGCATAGCTACGGCTGTCCCAGCATCTCCATTTTCTTCATATTGCTCATATATTGTTTGTTGGAGAGAGCTATCTATCGCTAGCATAATCGATTCCCCATCAACCGCTTCTTTTTCAGCAATAACTTTTTTCGTCTCCCCATTTTCATCTTCAATATAAATAACAGCTCCACGTTCACCTTTTAAACGGTCTTCCAACACTCGCTCTAAGCCAGCTTGCCCTAAATAAGAATGAGCATCATAACCTTCTCCTTTTAGTTCTTCTAGTTGCTCTGCTGTAATTAAGCTAATATAACCGGTTAGATGTGCCGCAGCCTCTCCTAAAGGATAAACCCTTCCGTTCGCTTCTCGATATGTAGCCCCAGGAATTTCCTCATACAAGCGTTGGACAAATGGTTGTTCGGTGATAGGAACAGAAACAATTGGGACAAATGTATCTGGTCCAACCCATGATTGGTCCAATTTTTTCTCAATGTCTTCTTCTTCCATATTTAATTCTGCACTAAGCGCTGCAATCGAAGTCTCCTCTTGCCCTTCCATCCGACCAGGGACAACTCCAATTTCATAAATGGTACCATTAGCAGCTAGAGGTTCCCCGTTCCGATCTAGAATTTCACCTCTTGTTGGATGAGAAGTTTGGACGCGAACACGCTCATTTTCCTCTAACCCTTCAACAAGTAGACTTGGAGTCCATTCGATCCTCCACTCTTTCTCTTCATCTTCATTTTCTTCTAACACGACAAGAACTTCGGGACGATATGAAATTTCCCCGGCAATCGTGTTCATTTTTTGAGCATATTGTAACATTACTTCGGTAATATCCTCTTCCCGCTCTACTTCTTCCTCAGGGAGACTATAATCAATTTCTATCGACTCTACTTCCATCCCACCATAAATATTCGTATAACGTTCTACAAACTCTTCTTTTGAAATTTTTGCTTTTGCAGAAGTGGTTAAATATTCATACATCTTTTCATAATCGCCTTGTTCGACAAAAGAAAGATACGATTGTAACGCTTCTTCTGGCAAAGGTTCTTTTTCAGAACAAGCAGACATGAGCAAGAAGATTACTACTAAAGGTAATAGCTTAAATAAATTACGCATAATGTCTCCTTTCTATTTCCATTTCATTTTTTACATTTTTCCCTATTATTCTCTTATATTGTATAATATTACGAAGAGTAGAAACAACTATAACAAAAACAATAGAAAAATCCCCTTACTATTCTTATAAGGGAATAATGGAAAATATGCTTTTAGGGGGAAACTAGCTTCACCGATTAAATACAATCGAATGCAGTAATGAAATGGGATTTTAATAATCAATTTAAAGGGTAACGTTATCCCCTCGAATTTTTTCCCTTTTTAATAAAACGTAATAACATGACCATTCCTGTAAGATTAAATAAAATGCTAAGTCCTATTAAAACTAACCATACTGTAGTTGGTATAGATATTGCTAGTGTTAAAATAAGCATAAAGTTGCCTAACATCACAAACATTAACCCGAGTATCATTTTATTGTTCATTTTGTACACGCTCCTTTTCTCTTATCATAGCAGTTTGATTGGTATTTTTCATTAGTGGAAATATTGAACGGTACATATTTTTCACTATTACTCGATAAGAAAAACACGGAGCGTCTTTTCGTTTCAAGCGAAGTGCGGAGCCTTGCCCGCTTTTGACAGTGAACCACAAGTGCTCTTTTTGGGTGAAACGCGCAGGTGCGCAGCCTTCGCTCTTCTTGAATAAGCTTTCAAAGCTTGGCTGCTGCTACACCAAAATTTTTAATACTTTCTTATCTTATAAAAAAGTGCCAAAAGGTCTACTCATCCACCTTTTGACACTTTTTAGAAAGCCTATAAATATTTCCGATGAATCTTTCGCCCATCATAGATAAAATCAATATCTTTATCATTTACTTTTGTTTCAATATGGACAGTTCTCCCCCATAACTGATAAATATTTGGTAATACTTTCTCTAAATATCCGATATCAAGTTCAATTCCTTCAAAATGATGGGTAATATACAACTCCCCATTTTTTAAATAGTCACCATCTGTCACTGTTAAATAAGGAAATCCTCCATTTACTCGTGAAGAAATCAATTGATCCCTGACTTGCTTCCAATCTTTATCAATAATTTTATAATCGGCACCTTGCTTTTGAAATAAGTACATATCCTCACGATTCACTAATTCTTTTGTCAAATAATTGCGCAAGAATGAAATATCGGATTCAATTTCTCGGACTTCAAATATTTTTTCTCGTCCAGAACTAGGTTTCACCCCTTGAATGTCCTGCATTTCTTTTGTAGGGTTATTATACCGTTCCTCAATATCTTCAAAAATTTTCACACCTAAATAATATGGGTTTATTTGCGTTTTTGTTGGTTGCACAACACCTGCATTAAGCTTTGCATATTCAATCGTTTCTTCAGATGTTAATGGCAACTCCCTCAAAATTCTCATATGCCAATAAGAAGCCCAGCCTTCATTCATAATTTTCGTTTCAAGCTGTGGCCAAAAGTATAACATTTCTTCGCGCATCATCGTTAGGATGTCGCGTTGCCATGGCTCTAACTCTCGACTGTACTCCTCAATGAATAAAAGGAGGTCCTTTTCTGGAGAAGGAGGAAATTTTTTCTTTTTCTTTTTTGGCTCTTCTTTTTTTTCTTCCACTTCTAAATCCCATAAATCTTCATAAGGGGTCCGCTTCTTCTGTTTTGGTTCCTCATCTTCATCTTCTAAAGACCAAGCTAATTTTGGACGAACAAGACTTGGATCAATATGCTCTTGAATGGACAATATAGCATCTAAAAATTTCTCGACTTCTTCCCGACCGTGAACCAATTCATAGTGAGCCACACGTTCTGCTGTTGCACTCATACTTTCAACCATATCTCTGCGTGTATTCGAAAAACGAACATTATTTTTAAAAAAGTCACAATGAGCTAAGACATGTGCGACAATCAGTTTGTTTTGAATCAAACTGTTTGAATCGAGTAAAAAGGCATAACAAGGATCCGAATTAATGACTAGTTCATAAATTTTGCTTAACCCAAGATCATATTGCAGTTTCATCTTATGGAATTGCTTCCCAAAACTCCAATGTGAGAACCGCGTCGGCATTCCATATGCACCAAATGTATAAATGATGTCAGCCGGACAAATTTCATAGCGCATCGGGTAAAAGTCTAACCCAAACCCCGTCGCAATTTCCGTAATTTCTTCAATCGCGTATTGAAGTTTTTGTTGTTCATCACTATTCATGTCGCTCACCCCTTTTAAGTCGCCTTATCACAATTTATGAAAAATGCCGCTCGTTCATGAGCATATTTATGAAAATCTCTCTATGCATCTGTCGCTCTTCACGAATGTTTTTCTTTCCATTACAATAACAACAAGGAGATGATACATATGAAAGAAGCCGCTTTAACATACTGGAATAACTATTGGGAAAAACTTGGACAACCTGTGCCAACTAATGTAAGTGCATGGCAGTTTGGTCCTAATCCTGATGAACTTACCCAACTCGTAATAGATGGGAAGAAAACGACAACTTGTTCTGGATATGTATTTTATGAAATCGAAAACGAGACATTACCCCAAGAAGGCGAATATAGTATTTTATTAAGCAAGGAAGATTTACCTTTAGCGATTATTCAAACCATAAAAGTTGAAATCACACCAATGAATAAAGTAACAGAGGAATTTGCCATAGCTGAAGGCTCTGATTCATATGAAACATGGTGGAACGACCATGAATCGTTTTTTTCAAGTGAATTAAAGAAAATTAATCAAACATTTACTGACGATATGTTGCTTGTTTGTGAAACTTTTACATTGCTTGATAAGAAATAAGCGACTAGGAACAGAACCGAAAAATACCCTATGTCAAGGACATTTTATAACTCTTCTAAGGTTTCGCATGATACAACAACAATAGCACCATTTAGTATTACTAAACTAAAATGGGTATATATGTTAAAATTGATATTAGGTCGCTACACACTGTACTTACACTAACGTAATCAGGTTGGGGAAGAACCATTAGATATATGGTTCCTAGTAGGAAATGAATTTAGGAAAAAGCATTTCATATATTGCAGTGAAGATAGTTGAATAGTTGGTGCATTTTATGTTTTTGAGAAAACTCATGAAAGTATGGGTGTATTAATGGATATAAAAACATTATGGGATTTAAGGGTTCAGAAATTTTATAGAAAAATGTTCAGATACTATTCAATCATTGGTGCGAATGTTGTTTATTTTTTTCTAGTCATTAGTAGTATTTTTATTTATTATTTTAATTTATTTCTTCAGTGGTTACCTCCCCAAATATCTGTAGAAATAATCTTATCACTATTTGTAACTATTATTTTAATACCGACAAAAGTTCGTACATTTATTAAAAAGGCAGATATAGTCTTTTTGTTACCATTAGAATGGAAATTAGAGTCGTATTTTATTAAATCAATTGTATATAGCTTTATTATTGATATTATTAAATTGCTTAGTTTAATTACTGTTTTATTAAGCCTATTTTTTCACACTATTAAAATAGATCTTTCCATCTTTATTTTAATAGCGGGAATTGTTTTTTATAATATTTTTATGAAATGGACGGAACAATGGTTAGAGAACTATGTACAATTTGTTTTACATAGGTTATATAGGTTTTTTTCAATATATTTAATGTGTTATTCTCTGTTTAAAAATGACTGGATTGTTGTGCTTGTTTTAATGAGTGTAAGTTTCGCCTATTTAATTAATTTTAAAAGAAAGAGAAGAAACCTGAATTGGCAGTGGCTAATAGCTGAAGAAGAAAGTGCGTTATTAAGAAACTTTAAATTTATTAATATTTTCATGGATGTCCCCAATCTTAAACGTTCTTTTCGGAATAGACGTTTGCTCACTATGCTTGTGAAAAGGTGTATCCCATATAGTCAGAATAGTACGTTCGTATATTTATACTTACTCTTATTTGTAAGATATAATGATTTTTTTTACCTTTATCTAAGACTAACTGTAATTGGTATATTTGTTCATTATGCTATGCCAACAAGTGGTTGGATTTTTACTCTCCCTATTTTATTTATGACTGGATTTCAAGTCATTCCTTTACAACATGAAATTAAAGAAAGTGGATTGCTTTATCCTATTTCTAAATCCCAGATGAATGAATCTTTCTTAAAGTTTGTCTTGGTTATATTATATGCACAATTTTTCATTCTATATTTCACCCTGTTTATTCATACTTCTACTGCTAAAATATACTATCTTGTCATTGGAAGTTTATTTGTTTATCTATTTGTATATTTCTTTTTATCAAAGAGAGTTAATATCTCAGGAAGTGCCTTTAAAGAATAACGGAATAACCGAAGAACTAATCCTATAACGTGTAACTACGCAAAAAGTTATACAGGGTACATTTTATTCAAGGAGGGGTTCTTTTGTGCAGTGCCACTCGTTACGGACATTTGTACCGCTATTCCTAAGAAAATCATATCTTCTTCATTCTTTACGGACATCCGTTCCGCTATTTGACCAAATGAGCGACAAACCCATTCCTTTTATCTCCTGTAACAGAACAGATGTCCGTTAGCCTTTAATAAACGGTACTTTTTATAAAAATAACGGAACGTATGTCCGTAAGAATCGTACATAAGCAGACTTTTCTTTACCACTTTCTTTTCTCGCGTTCTCCATTTTATTCTTTTGCAACATAAAGATGAGCTTCTAATTGTGACCGAATCCCCTCTGGAATTGTTTCTGATTTTTGACTTTGAAAATTAAAATTGACATAGGTCGCTTCTCCAGTAGCGCAGCATTTATTCTCTTGATAGATTTCTTCATACACCTTAAAGCTTGAATTTCCGATTCGTTTTATCCATGTTTTCACGGTGACAGGTCGTCCATAATAGATTTGTTGTTTATATTCGACTGCGATTTTTATAATGACACATTTCCAGTTCGAAAACGATAAGTCAGGCGTGAACATTTTAAAGATTTCATCTCGACCTGATTCGAACCAAACAGGAATCGTCGTGTTATTAATATGACCTGCGCCATCCGTTTCCGAAACTCGAGGTTCTATTCTTTTTTCAAACATTCCCTCACCTCCCTTTAGTAAACTTCATGTTATTTCCCCATGATACGCTGCTTCATAGATTCGATATACCATCTCTTCGTTGAGTTCGACAGGACTTCTTGCGAGCAATCTTGTTTGTTTCATTGCTTCTTCTGTTAAGGCAACTAGTGACTCTTTTTGCATGTCATAATATTGGAGAGAGGACGGGAGCTGCAAGCCTTGTACTAGATGATGAAGCGTATTTACGCAATCGGCAGCTAATTCTTCCTTTGACTTTGTATCGTCTACACCAGGGGCTAATGTTTTAACAACATTAGCTAATTTTTCCGTACAACCGTGTTGAATCTCATTTATCACAAACGGAAGTAAGACCGCATTAGATTCTCCATGTGGAATTTTAAATTGATTTCCGAGTGGATACGCTAATGCATGAACACCAGCTACTCCTGCATTATAAAAGGCAAGCCCTGCCATATAACTGGCCGTACTCATTTTTTCCCTCGCGATTGGATCACCACCATTTTCAACTGCGGTTGCGATTGATTCCCCTATTAATTTAATCGCCCCTAACGCTATACTGTCTGTTACAGGATTTGCATGAACCGATATATACGCTTCTATCGCATGTGTTAATGCATCAATTCCTGTTGCCGCCGTAATTCGTGGCGGGACAGATTGTGTTAAGGTTGAGTCGACAATCGCCACATCAGATAATAAATACGGATGTGTAATCACATCCTTTGTTGCTTTTAACGATAAAACTGCGATATCCGTAACTTCTGATCCTGTTCCTGCTGTCGTTGGAATCATGATTTTCGGAACACCATGGTTAACAATCGGTTTCGTTCCAGTTAAGTTTAAGTATTCATGAACTTCTCCTTCTTGTTTCATTAAGACAGCTGTTAATTTAGCGATATCTAGTGCACTACCTCCGCCAATCCCGATTACGAGTTCAAACCGCTTTTGTTTGGCGTACGCCACAACTTTTTCGGCACATGCAAGGGTTGGCTCTGGCATAATATCGGTATAAATATCGATATGATACTTATCAAATAAAGACTGTAACACAAGATCACAAATCCCAATAGACACAATCGTTTGGTCCGTAACGACAAGAATGGATTCGACGTTCCATTGTTTCACTTCCAGTAACAAATTTTCTTTCGTCCCTTGGCCAACATGACTTTTTAAAGGAAATCGCAATTGTGAACTCATCTTACTCCTCCTCGTTTACATTTATCATATAAAATTTTGTTTCTAACATCTCTTCAACTGCGTATTTTACACCTTCTCGACCATAACCACTTTCTTTCACTCCACCATATGGGAAATGGTCAAGTCTGAAGGTTGGGACTTCATTTATTAAGACGCCACCTGACTGAATCGCTTTTGCTGCTTGAAAAGCTTTAGTAATATCTTTTATAAAAATTCCCGTATGCAACCCAAACGACGAGTCATTGACACTAGCAATGGCTTCTTGAAGATTTTCATACGAATAAATCGAAACGACAGGGCCGAATACTTCTTCACAGCTTACTTTTGCTTTTGGATTGACTTGGATTAATACGGTTGGCTCATAAATATTGTTTGCCCCTTTTCCTCCTGTCACAACAACAGCACCATCTGCTTTTGCCTCTTTTACCCATTTATCAACCCGGGCAAAGGCCTGTGGAGAAATCATTGGTCCGATGTCAGTCGTTTCTTTTTGAGGCAGTCCTTGTTTTAATTTTTTCGTTTCCATTGCAAAAAAGTCGACAAATTGTTCAAATAATGTATGATGAACATAAATTCGTTGCAAGGAAATACAAACTTGACCTGAATAAGCAAAAGCCGCTCGTACACATCGTTTGGCTACTTTCTCTATATTTGTGTCGCGTTCAATAATAACAGCCGAGTTTGATCCTAGTTCTAGTGTTGTTTTTTTCAGTCCAGCCTTCGCTTTTATTTCTTTTCCAACTGGCACACTGCCTGTAAATGATATTTTCTTTACGAGATTATGCTCTAGCATCGGTTTACTTAATTGTTTACCAGACCCTGTTACGAGCTGAATTGCCTCTTTTGGCAATCCAGCTTCTAGCAACAACTCTGTTAATTTAATTGCACTAAGTGGTGTTTGTTCTGCTGGTTTTAAAACTATCGCATTCCCCGCAGCAATCGCTGGACCAACTTTGTGTGCGACTAAATTAAAAGGAAAATTAAACGGTGTAATTGCACAAACAACGCCTAACGGTTCTTTTGCGGTAAAACCAATTCGGTTTGCTCCCCCAGCTACGGCATCCATCGGAATCATGTCACCATGAATTCGTTTCGCTTCTTCAGCGGCAAGCTTATACGTTGTAATCGTCCTTTCTAGCTCTGCTCTTGCATCTCGAATCGGTTTTCCTGCCTCAATACAAATGATGTTACTCCACTTTTCCTTGTCAGTTTCTAGCAAAGAGCTGACCCGTTCTAAAATTTGACTTCGTTCAAGTGATGATTTTTGCTTTAATTCAGAAAAACCTCTTTCCGCTGATTCAATTGCCCGGATAACATCTTCTTCATCTGCTGCACTAACATTAGTAAGCAATGAATGATCTACAGGGGAATATACTGGATATGTATTGGTTTTCTTCGTCCATTCTCCGCCAATATATAAAGGTTGAATCTCTTGTTTCATAATTGCACCTTCCTTCTGCTTTTACTTTTTCTTATGCAAAATTTATGCCACTTTCTCATGTCTATTACACTCTATTATTTCAATGAAAACAAGAATCTCGTAACGGTTGATTTTTTAACCACTTTTGCTTGCATTTCTGCTTTTATTCTATTATGTTGGAGAAACAAAGGATGGTTGACTTTTTAACCGCGGTTGAAATTACAACCTGGAAAGGAGTCCTTACATGGAAACGGAAATTGTTATCGGAAGTGAACAGCTAAAACAAGTGATAGAGTTTTCAAGTGATGGCATTTATGTTGTAAATCAGGACGGAATTACAATTCTTGTAAATCAAGCGTACGAAACGATGACTGGTCTCAGTCGAGAACATTTGCTAGGAAAACATATGTCGGAATTAATACAGGAAGGTAAAATAAATGAATCGGTCTCATTACTTGTATTGAAGAAAAAAAAGACTATTTCGCTTGTCCAACAAATCGCAAATAAAAAAGATATGATTGTGACAGGAAATCCCGTGTTTAAACAGGATGGAGAAATCGACTTTGTTGTGACAAGTGTTAGGGACATTACACAATTAGCCCAATTAAAAAATGAATTGCACCGCGCAAAAGCAATGTCACTTTTACAAAACAATCAATATACGTTCTTGTATGGGGAACAAAATGAAAGGTATTTATTCAAAGGTTCAAAAATGAGAGTCATATATGACCAAATCAAACACGTCGCTCCCTTTCCTACAAGTATATTACTACAAGGACCAACTGGAACCGGAAAAGAAGTATTAGCAAATTTAATTCATCATACGAGTAACCGCCAAACGAAACCATTTATTAAAATTAATTGTGGGGCAATCCCAGACCATTTACTAGAATCTGAGCTTTTTGGTTATGAAGCAGGTGCTTTTACAGGAGCGAAAAAAGAAGGGAAAATCGGTGTGCTTGAACTAGCAAACAAAGGAACGATATTACTTGATGAAATTGGAGAAATGCCATTAGCGATGCAGGTGAAACTTTTACGTGTTCTTCAAGAAAAAAAAGTTCAACGAATTGGCGGTACAAAAGAATATCCGATTGACGTTCGCATTATTTCTGCAACAAACCGGAATATCAAACAACAAATACTTGAAAAACAATTTCGCGAAGATTTATATTATCGATTAGCTGTTGTCACGATTGATATTCCACCATTATGCGAAAGACAAGATGAACTACATGAACTGATTTTGTATTTTTTTGAAGCTTTTTGTCAGCGTTATCATTTAACAAAAACAATCTCTGATGATGCCCTCGAAATCCTAACGACTTATCATTGGCCTGGTAATGTCCGACAAGTGAAAAATACAATTGAAAATTTACTTGTTTCTGTTTCAGAAGACGTGATTACAAAAGACCATCTATTCTTTTTCCAATCCGATATCCACCCAATCAGACCCGTTGCCAAACAACATTTAAAAGAACAAATGGAACAAGCTGAAAAACAGATTATTTCCGCTATATTAAAGCAAGCACCGTCCATTAGGCAAGCTGCAAGGGAACTTGGCATTCATCATGCTACTTTATTAGCAAAAATGAAACGGTATAATCTTTTACACGAGAAAACCTAGATTACCGTCATGAATCTGTCATTTTAACAATACATTTATTCATATCACCTCGTATTCGTGAGACCGTATATTCGAACCGCTCACCGCTCGGGTGTTTCGCAACACTTTCAATCATTAATATTGGTAATTGCTCGGAGATTTGCAAATACGTTGCATCATGAAAAGATGGCAAAGTCGCTTGTAAAACGGAATACTCCCTTTTCGGTGTAAATCCAAAGCGACGTTCTAAAAGAAAATATAAAGAGTGAAACGAAGATAAATATTCTTCTAAATGGGGTACAAAGCGCTCGAGTAGAACGGTTGTTGAAAGTGTAATTGCACGGTGTTGAACAAACCGTAATATTTCGAGCTTATAAATCGGCTCACTACAGGTCAACCTCAAATGTTCCATTACTTCTTCGTTCGACGATGTTTTTTCCCAGTAGAGTAGTTGATTTTTATGGTCTTGACCTTTTTGTTCAAGCTGTTTCGAAAATTGAGTAGACGTCGATAATGGAATTGTAATTTTGGGTGGTCTTGCAATGACAAAATATCCTTTTCCTTGCTTTGCCGCAACAAGCTCTAGATTGACAAGCTTTTGCATCGCTTGACGAACCGTATATCGATTGACATTAAACCTTTCACTCAGCTGCATTTCAGAAGGTAATTTTTCACCAATTGTAAATTGTTGCGTCTCGATTTTTTTTATTAAATACTCGGAAATTTGTAATACGCTCGTATCAAGACTTTGTGCCATGCTAATCTCCTATCCTCCCTTTTATTAATGGGATATATTTTTTCGACTATTATTCTGTGTTTGCGGTTCATTTACCCGATAACCTTGACCATAAACGGTAGAAATAAACGTTCGATTGATTTTTTCCCGTAGATTAGAAATGTGGACATCAATTCCTCTACGTTGCAAGTGAACAGCCGTGCTCCAGATGACTTGAGATAACTCTTGTCTTGATAGAGTTTTGCCTTTATTTTGTACGAGGTGAAACAGAAGACGAAATTCGATTGGAGTGAGTTCAATCACTTTTTTTCCATACGTTACTTTCATTGTATTCGCACAAATTTCTAAGCTTCCAATGACATATTTATTTATCGGCTCTTCACTTGGCTCTCGTTCAGTGCGGCGAAGCAATGTTCGAAAACGTGCTAGCAACTCTCGGTGGCTATATGGCTTTGTCATATAATAATCGGCGCCTTTTTCTAGCGCTAACACTTTTGTAAATACATCGGTAACCGAACTGATTATAACTATAGGGACTGCCGCATCAATCACTCGAATATCCGAACAAATATCTATTCCACTAAGTCCTTGTAATTCAAGCTCTAATACGATTAAATCTGCCCCATCGAAAAAGAGAACTTCTTTTAATTCATCAAAACATGTCACTTCCATTACTTTATAGCCTTCTCCTACTAAGTAATGAAAAGACTGAGAAGCTTCACATTCATTAAGAATAAGAATCCTCTGCGCCACCAATTTCACCCCAATCTATTTTTTCTTATTTTACCTTGAGGAATGAGATTTGTTTGTATATCTTTCGTTAACAATCATTTACATTCATGTAAAGAAAAACACAGGAGCGTCTTTTCTTTACTCGAAATGCGAAGCCCTGTCCACCTTGCTATACCATTTTTTTTATATGTAAAGAGAAAAAAGTGCAAAAAAGTCCAATTTATACTTTTTTGCACATCTATTTATATTGTCACTTCTTTTGTTAAACAGCCTTCTTTCATCTTATACGTATGGTCCACAACAGCTTCCATAAATTCTAAATCGTGAAAAATCCCAATCATACTCGTTCCTGCTTGCTTGAGGTTTTCAATCATTTCCTTTACATATCTTTTTGAATTATGATCAAGCGATGCGGTTGGTTCATCGAGCAAAAGGAGTCGAGGTTTTTTTACCATTGCTCTTGCCAAATTTAAACGAAGCTTTTCTCCCCCGCTAAAAGTATTCGGATAGGCATCCCATAGTTTTTCAGGGATATTAAAGTGAAATAACATTTCTTCGGCTTTATGGCTCGCTTCTTGTTTCGATACATTCATTTCAATTAGCGTTTCCATGATGATATCTTTAGCCGTCACTCTTGGGAGCACTTGTAAAAATTGTGATACATAACCGATTTCCTTCATTCGCACTCGTAAAATTTGTTGTTCCTTCACTTGGACTAAATCTATCCTTCCAAACTCATTTGAGTCGTAATAGATTTCGCCTGAAGAAGGCAAATACGTACGAAACAAACATTTCAGTAGCGTTGATTTCCCTGCTCCACTTTTTCCTGTAATACCAATGAATTCCCCTTCTTGTAACTGAAAAGAAACATGTGAACAGCCTATCATTTCTTTTTGCTGCTTCTGATACAATGTAAATGTTTTACATAGGTCGTTTACTTCTAATACGATCGCCATAGTTCTTCCCCACCTACACTTGTATTGAAGATGTTTGTTTAATATAATGTAGCCCACAGACGAGATTTCCTCCAACAAACACTTGTTCAATAATCGGAGTCTCTTCTTTTTCATTAACAACTAATATGTCTGCTGTTTTCCCTTCTGTAATCGACCCAAACTCCTGAGAGATCCCAAGTGCTTTTGCTGGATTTAAGCTAACAAGATTCATAGCAAATGGAAGCTCATATTGGTGCTTTTTCCATAAGTGAAACACCGCTTGAATCATTGAAGGTGGATAATAATCTGAACAAAGGACATCTATTACGCCCTCTTTCAATGCCTCTAATGCGGAAAGATTCTCACTATGTGAACGTCCTAATATGACATTCGGTGCACCCATAACGGTGTGTAAACCTCTTGCTTTCGCTTCTTTTGCGATAGAAAGCTCAATTGGAAACTCACTAATCGAAACGTCCCATCCTTCCATAGCTTCCAATTTATCAATAGAATCATCATCGTGTGAAGCTAAAGGAATATGATGCTTTGCAGCTAAACTAGCTAGTTTTTGTAAAATGCTCGGATCAATTTTCGGTAAGTTTTTCTTTTCTTTTAATATTTCCATTGTTTCTTCTTCTGTATAATGATTTTGACTCATCATTAATTGCTTTTGTAACTCTATATTTCGCCATTGCCCTTGACCTGGTGTATGGTCCATAAAAGAAAGTTGATCGATAACACCATGTTCAATAAATTCTTCAACGACGTGAACAGCTTCTCTGTTTGTAATTTCAAAACGGAGATGTAATTTATGCCGAACTAAATGTTCTTGCCTTGCTAATTCTTTTAGTTTATAAAATAATGACCGAACAAGGTCGTTTTGCCGTAAATACTTATCAGTCCGCTCTCCTAACATACTTAATGAATGATAAATCGTTGTAATTCCTTGAACAGCTAATTTCCGTTCTAATTCAAAAAAAGATAGTTCGATAGGAAAAACACTTCCTGGTCTCGGTTGAATTTCTCGTTCAATCGTATCACTATGTGTATCAATTAAGCCTGGCATAATCCATTTTCCAGTTGCATCAACGTCAGATGAATTAGGTGAGTAAATAGGGGTATTGGTGATGTTTGTGATTCGTCCTTGTTCAATTTCAACGGTTCCATTTTTAATGATCGATGTTGGAGTTACAATATTCCCTCCATAAATACGATAGTTATTCATCCATACTCCTCCTCATTTTGTTACAACATCGAATTAATTAATAGCTGGGAATATTCATGCTGCGGGTCTTCGATAATTTGGTCTGTTAACCCTTCTTCTACAATTCTTCCATTTTTCATGACAATTGTTCGTTGTGTTAACATTTTAATAACGGAAAAGTCATGGGAAATGACGATCATGGCTACATGTAATTCTCGCTGGATTTCACGAATTAAATCAAGTACTTTTGCTTGAACAGAAACATCTAAGCCTGTTGTTACTTCATCTAATAATAATATGGGTGGCTCGTTCGCTAATGCTTTTGAAATTTGAACGCGTTGTTGCATTCCCCCACTAAAATATTTTGGTAAGTCGTCCATTCGTGCTAATGGGATTTCTGTTTTCTTCAACAATTCCTTTGCACGCTCTCGAATTTTTCCAACATGATATAAATCAGCCGTTAATAGCTTTTCAGCGATATTCCCACCACTGCTAAAATCAAGCCGTAACCCAAGATGTGGATGTTGATAAACCATTCCCATCAAATGATTTCGAATCCACCTTTTTTTTTGGTTATTAAGAGTCAATATATTTTCCTGCATTCCGTCATAACAATCTAAATACACTTGACCAGAAGTTGCTTGTTCATCAAAATATAACATTTTTACAAACGTACTTTTTCCCGAACCGCTTTCGCCGACAATACCTAAAATTTCACCGTGATATAAATCAAAACTCAGATTAGAACAGGCAACAATCGAACCACATACAGGACAAATATTACTTCCAAAAGCCGGACCAGTTAGCTCATCACATTGATAGCACCCTTTTCCATATCGTTTTGTCACATTTCTTACTTTCATAATCGGTTCTTGCCAATACGCCGGCTCATTCATCCCATGCCCCTCCTATCATGACTGACTTTCCCGCTTGTTGGTTTCGGCGTTTTAAACAATAGCTCGTATCTGAACAACAATATTGAACGTTTCCTGTTTCTTGATCATAGACTTCATCGAGAAATGATGTTTCGCTATGACAGTACATACAAGATATCCCTTTATGTTTTTCTTTTTGAAACCGATAATCTTCAAACTGCAATGGAATTACATCCGTATGGGGAGGAATCGCATAAATGCGCTTTTCTCTTCCTGCTCCGAATAAAAATAACGTTTTTGCTTGATGAAGTTTAGGTACATCAAATCTAGGAATCGGAGACGGGTCCATAATGTAACGATGGTGAACCGTAACAGGATATCTAGCAGCAATCGTAATTTCTCCCCATTTCACAATATTTTCATATAGAAGAACCCACAATTTGCTATAATCTCTCTCCCCATGCATTTCTCGTGTTTTCTTTTCGCTCGGTTCTACTTTCCGTAATGGCTCTGGCAGTGGAACTTGAAAAACAAGAATTTGTTCTTTTGTCATTTTTTCTTCAGGGATACGGTGCCTTGTTTGAATGATGCTTGCTTGTAATGTATCTGTCGTTGTTTCAACACCGGTTGTTTGTTCGATTAATTCACGAATGTTACAAGCATTCACACTATCATCACAGCCTTGGTCGATGACTTTTACACAGTCATGTTCACCAACAATCGACAGTGTCACTTGAAGTCCACCTGTCCCCCATCCTCTTGCAATCGGCATTTCCCTTGAACCAAATGGGACTTGATACCCTGGAATTGCCACTGCTTTTAAAATTGCACGACGAATTTCCTTTTTCGTATTTTCATCTAAAAAAGCGTAATTGTATTTATTCATCGTCGTCTGCCCTTCTCTCTTGGATTGACCGTAATCTTGAAAGACCTGCTTGAAATGTCACATAATGTGGGAGTTTCCAGTGGGAGACAAAACCTGACGCCTCAATCCCATCAATGTGATACAATACGAATTCCTCATCTTCTGCAGGTGCACTCGGCTCGTCAACTTCCATCGCTCGATCTAATGTCGCCATAGACATTGCCTTTAGTTCATTTTGACCAAAGCAAAGACCATACCCGATTGTATATTTTGCTTCTTCTTTTTTCTCTGTTTCTTTTCGCCCTGCTCGCAGTTTTGCAATGACTTCAATTTCTGTCAGCATGACTTTTCCAATATAGATTTTTTCTTGGTCAAAAATAGGATGCCGAATATAAACAGGTACATAGCCAACTCGAAGTTCTCCTAACGTTGGATGTACACTTCCATATCCTCTAGCTGTTGAATACGCCAATGCCATCATCGTACCTGTTTCTCCTCGTGCCATAGACTGAAGCCGCACAGGTCTTGTTTCAGGAAGCTGAATCGACCTTCTCGTAATATCTTCTTTCTGAATCGTATGAGCATTATTTATTTTCCGGTTTTCAACTAAACCTTGGCTTCGTAACATCTCAATTACTCTCGGAAACGTTGGTATTTCCGTTTGGTTGACAAGGTCAGCATCAGGTAAACATTCCGTTAAAAAAGCTTGAATATCCGCTTCTGATTCCTCAGTTAAGTCAAATTGCAACATTCGTTTACTGTAATCTGTTGTGGGCCCTAGAAATTGACCTCCGGGAATATTTTTAAATGTAGCTGAAATTCTCCGGATCACTTGCATATTTTCTGTATCTACCAAAATAGAATGGTGATTTCGAGGTAATGTCGAGCGAAATGCTCTCATCATAAAGGATGCTTCAATGGAATCTCCTTCTGCTTGTTTTAATGCGAGAGCTGCTAAGTCAGGGTCGTAGAGAGAACCTTCGCCCATCACTTTATCTACAGCTAACCGAAATTGATCTTTAATCTGTTGAATTTCTAAAGGTAAGCTGCCACCTTTTATCCGGTAATAGTGTAATAGTTTTTCTGCTTCTTTAATTGCCTCTTGGCCACCTTTTACAGCAACATACGCCATTTATAGCACCTCCCACGATAAAACACTCGTTCGTGGAACACACAGGACCGTTCCTATTTCATCAACGGCTATAACGTCAAGGCCAAGCGGATAATCTGCATTACAGTCTTGAATTTGTGCTAATAATTTCGTTGACATACCTGAAAGATAAACGGTATTTTCTCCATGAATACCAGGTCCTGATAAAGTTAACCGAACCACTTGTTCTTCTGCTATCACCGGTCCGTTCGAAATATGAGCAACCTGACAAATCATGGTGGTACTTTCATCTGGGTAAGAAAGTGTTCCTCGCTTTAAACAATGAATCTCGATTTCTTCTCTTCCTTTTACTAGGAAAAAATCACATTGGTCCATTTCGGCATATGATGCATAAGTAAGAAGCTGAATCGCTTGAATGCAACTGTTTGCTTTTTCTTGTACATAAAATGTCACTTCACGGTCAAATAATGTTGTAACAACTTGAATGACATATGGATTAAAATCGTTTGTATGCATCCATACTGCTTTTGTAACATGACCTAACGTTCCTGGCCTTGCCATACAATCTAAAATCGTTCGAAAAACTTGTTGGGTTTGTTGTACTTCTGCTAGCAATGTTCACTCCTCCTATTCATCCATCACATCAAAGTTCACCTTTGTCCGATTCATCATGACAAACTGTTTCTTTTTTTCAAACTCTTGCTGATGTCTCTTTACTTCAAGCCATTTCTCAATCTCAATTTTTATATCAACCCACTTTATTGAAGGGGAATGTAAAACGGCATCAATAATGGCTAACGCTTTTCCTTTTTGTTCATGTTGGCCAAGGATAGCACTAAAACCTAAATCCCCATCAACAGATACTGTACATTCGGTAATTAACAGTTCTCCGAGATTAAACATTTGCTCTTCGACTGATTCTTTAACTCTCATCATGACCAGACCAAGCTCAGGCTTTTTCATGACCGTTACTTCGGCCACTTCTTCAATTTGACCCACCCACTGAACTAACTCTTCTAATGGTGCTTCTGCTAGCACTTCTGAACGTAATGTTTGTTCCACAGCTTTAACCCCTTTCTGTTTCATTGATTCGATCATAACTTGTCGCCAACTTAGGAAAGGTTTTGTTTTTGTAAGAGATATGTAAACACAATGTAAAGAAAAACGCGGAGCGTCTTTTCTTCCTAAACCAAAATTTTTATGCTTTCTTTTCTTTTAAAAAAAGGTGTTCAAAAAGATTGTAATACATCTTTTTGAACACCCTTTTTCCGAATGAATTAATAAGAATGGGCACTCTCTCGTCTTCTTTTTAACGCTTCCACATTTTCTAATCCTAGATTTCTACATCCCAACTCTGTAGGACCATACTCTCCGTGGAAGTCAGACCCACCAGTTTGGACTAGGTTATAGGCAGCTGCAATATGTTTACAATGCTCCTCATCTTGTTTCGTATGATCAGCATGATAGACTTCAATTCCTTCTAATCCATAGTTGACCCATTCTGGAATCGCATCATAATTATTAAACTGACCAGGATGCGCAATAACCGGTACACCACCGGCCTCTTTAATCACACGTATTGCGTCTAACACATCAATGTATTGAAGCGGTATATACGCTTTCCCTTGCTGACCGTCTTGAGTTCTTCTTGAAAAAAGAATTTTGTATAATGGACTATAAATTTCATCTGTATACCCTGCTTCAATTAGCGCGTGCATAATATGTTGCTTGTACACTCCTGTTCCTTTTTCCGCATATTGACACACTTGTTCCCATGTAATCTCGTAACCTGCCTCGACTATTTTTTCGACCATAAGCTTGGAATTTTTATGTCTCCCTTTAATAAATGGGTTGCATAATCCTTCAATTGCAGGATGGTTCGGTATAACATAATACCCTAAAATATGTGCCCTAGTGTTCCGTTTAAAATCAAAAGCTGAGATTTCAATGCCTGGGATAATCTCGATTCCTACTTCTTTACCAATGCTAGACGCTTCTTCTAATCCCTTTGTTGTGTCGTGATCGGTTATCGCTAAATGTGTAATTCCCTTTTGTTTTGCCAAATGAATAACTTCATGCGTGGACATTGAGTTATCTGAAATATTTGTATGACAATGCAAATCAATAGTCATAATCTTCCTCCTGTTCAGTTTGAACTCTCCTTTTTCTCCACCCTTAATATTGCCATTTTAATATGGAGTAATTGTGAGTCTACTGTAAAACACTGTTCAGATTTTATTAATAGATTGTTAAAAGAAGACGTCTTGCAAAATTTTATGCTTTCTTATATATTAAAAAAGCTCAAAGGAATTTTCCTTTGAGCTTTTTGCGTTCGTTTCGGACATATGTTCCGCTATTCTCAGTATTTATGCGATTTTTCCAATTGTTACGGACACCCGTTCCGCTATTTCCTTAGTTCCTGCCTCTATAGCGGCTTTAAGGGTAAAATAACGGAACAAATGTCCGAACGGAGGAGATATTCTGCCCTTTTTTCTAGAATAGCGGAACCTATGTCCGATAGCGTTCACCAAAGGGTTACTCATCATGCTCTAGTTGTTGTTTTCGATTCTCTACACTAAGAAACACTCGATTGGTAAGAAACATAATGATAAACGCTGGCAAACTCGCTCCGAAAAAGATAAAGATACCTGGAATATTAGCAAAAATATAATAAACCGCGATTAAACTAAATAAAATACTTAGCGTATATAAAGGGGAGACGAACCCGAACAACACAGCTTTTTGAAAATACCGAAAAAATGAAAACTCATAATGAACATAGACCGGAAAAAGAAAAACAACCATAACACTAACAAGTAACACTAATATTAGTAAACTAGCAAAAATAAAACTTTGGACTGAGCCTTCCACTTGTTGCAGTAAAATGAAGTCAAAATAGATGACAAAAGCTATGGTCCCTAACACTAAACCAAAAGCATTCGCCTTGAAAAACTCTTTTTTCACCGTTTGAAAAAAAGTTGAAAAGATCGGTATATCTACATCACCACGAAGCCACTTTCGTATGACTGTATACGTGGCTACTGTTGCTGGCATAACTCCAAATATAACAAGACCTAGCAACGAAAATAATACCCATAGCAAATGTAAATAGGCTAGCCTTACGACCCACTCACAAAGTTGGTAAAGAAAACTCCCTTGTCTCAGCATGTCGCCATTCCTTCCTGGGGTGTCAGTCACCCCAAAAAATCTCACCATTAACACTTCATTATAGTTGGTTAGTAGAAAAAGAGCAACGCTAGAATCGTTGCTCTTTTTCGTATTATGCTGGTTGACAACATGGATTCATTGGTTGGACTTTTGTTTTCTTAGATTTTAAGAATAACCAGATGCTCCAGCTTTTCGTTTTAGGTTTTATAGAATAATTTGCTTCTTTAAATTGTTGATAGATTTCGTTTTGTTTATATTGTCGCTCAGCTTGATAGAATAATTCGTGTCTCATTTTCTCATTCTCCTTTTATAGGCAACATTCGCCTGTTATGCTTTCATTAGATTGCTCGACATCTTCCCAAGTATAGAAAAATTCCCATTCGTTTCCATCAGGATCTGTTATCCAAAATTTATCTTGTCTCGCATAACAACAAACAGTGTTTTCTTCGGAAAATAAAGCTAGTTTTGCTTGTTTGATTCTGTCTTTTTGTTGTTCAATATCTTCTGGTGCATCCACTTGAATTCCAAAATGCCCGACTTGATTACCAGAAACGCTGTCTTTAGCATTTAACGTGAAATTCAAATGTAAATCTTTAATTAGAAATTTTGCATAATCTTCTTTTACTTTCACTGGCTCCTCTCCAAATAAAATCGAGTAAAATCGAATGGACTCCTCTACATTTGTTACGTTTAATCCAACATGTACATTCATTCATAACCTCTCCTTTAATCAATTATTTTTGATTAATAAATCAATAAAATTTGATTTATTATGTATAAATGAACGTCAGAAAATTATTTCTGACGAAACAAACAACACAATTCTTCTGAAAGTAAATGGTTCACTTGGGTATCATTTAACTCATAATAGCTCCAAGTCCCTTTTGTTTCCTTTTTTATCAGTTCTGCATCTAATAGCTGCTTTAAATGGTATGATATTTTAGATTGAGGCATATCAAACATTTCACTCAAATCACAAACACATACTTGCCCTTGCAAACTAAGAACATTCATAATTTGAAGACGTCTTGTATCTGCTAATGCTTTAAATTTCTTTTCATAGAAAGAAAAATCTTCTTGCTCTTTTGAGAGGTCAATAAGCGGGATTGATTTTAACAAGTAAACCACCTCATTTGTTTTCTTACTTGTTATATTATACCTGTTTTTCCGAAAGTGCAAGCATTAAATCAAAAAAAGTTGATTTATTTTTCAACAAACAAATCGAGCTTAGTTTTTCCCTAAGCTCGATTTGGCCCTTAATGCGTATACGTAAACCAATCGGTCGTATATTGTGGACCTGATTTTTCGTAAGTAAAGCTATATTCCAGTTGGTCTCCACTAGATAAATTTCCTACAACTCGCTTCCATTCTCCATGGCTTTCGTTCATGCGATAGTTTAATTGAGGTCCATTGTTAATTTTTATATGCAAATCAACATAAAGGGCCGTTGTAACAGGTTGAAAAAAAATCGTTGCCTCTTGTTTTGACTTATTCGTAATTCCTGCTAGAAAGTCGTCGTCTGCTATCACATCATCATTTCCAGCTTGCGGCGAGAATTCAAACCAATTTACATTCATTAAATCTGTGTTCCCATCTCCAACAAACACTAAGTACAAATCGTGAATGCCGCTTACATTGACCGGTCCCTTAACCGTAACCCATTCCTGCCAGCCACCTGTGTTTGTTACTTCAACCGTTCCGAGGAGCGTACCTGTTACACTCCCTATTCTAAATTCAATCATTCCTCCTCCTGTTTCCGTTGCAACCCGAACTTGAACAGAAGAAGCTCCATTTCTGAAATCAACACTCTCATATTTAACCCAATCACCTGACGAAATCCAGCCGATATTCTGTTCACCGTCAATATCTTCAGTTTGTTCTGTTTGAATCCCACTCATCTCATCATACGTTTGGGCTTGAATTCGCTCAAATCCATTGCGAGGTCCTTCAGGTTGACCCGGAGCAGGCTCTGTTGGTTCATCCGGATCTCCATCACTCTCCCCGTTTCCAATGTTAAACCGATTTGGTTCAACCTCTATTGTATGTCCATCAGAAAAACGAACTGTGATCGGTTTGTTCGAGTAATTATAAGCGATATATGTTCGTTCCCCATTCTTGGTAAACACGGCATAAATCGGGTGATCTGCTGTAACAGAAGGGTCCACTTGACCAAGCTCGTATAAGTTGTGAATCCAATGATACGTATGTGCTTTCGTACTGCCTCTTTCTATCCATTTTTCATCACCAGGATTAAACAGTCCATACTCGTCAATAGAAGCTTCCATTTGTTGCAATGCATCAGCTGGATTGGATAAAGCTCGGTACATCCACACCATATTTGACCATAAATTCCAATCTGTAGACCCATTTTCAGTTCGTAGTGCATCATAAGCTCGCTCGACATAATCAGGATGATGACCTAAATAAAGGGAGCCGCCATGGAATGGTAGCCAATTAATCGCATATTTTTCAACCATTCCCGAATGCCACCATGTTGCATGGTCCATCTTCCCTCCCCAATTTATCGTCACAATTTCCGGACCGTATTCTTCCGGTAAAACCTCTTCATGTACGTCAAAAAAATACTCGTTAATCGCACTCATTTCAGTAGTGTACAAGTAAATGGCACGATCTCGTAGCTCTTTGTTCCCTGTCGCTTCTGCCCATAAAATGACATTTGTCCATGCATGCATTGCTTCAGAGGAAGACTCCTGATTATTCCCGGAATCAAATGTAGCCAACCCATCAGCCCACGAATTCCCTGAGTATGGATCAAACATTCGAATATAAGGGAACATCTCATCGTCTCGACCACCAGCAAAATCTCGTATTAATAACTCTACCATCCCTCCCCAATTTTCCTCTGCTGCCCAATGAGCATCAGTACGAGCAATTTCTGCAGCTGCTTTTACAAAATAGCCATAATGAAAATGGTGATCATTAATTCGTGTCGCTGAGCTATGTGCAGCATGATAGCCTAACAACGTTCCCCAATTCTCATTATAATAAAATAAATTTCTTCCCTTCAATTTCCCATGGCTATCTGTCGCTTGAAACCAATCTTCTAAAATAATCTTTAATTCATCTCGGAACTGTTCAGCCAGCTCCGCTTCTCCCATTTGGTCAGCAATTGGTGCAAGCGTTGCAAGTTTCCCTAAATATTTTCCTAACTCATACGTATCAGAACCTGTTGGATAATGTGATTTCGCATTTTCGAGATATGATTTAAGTCGTTCTCTGTCATAGTTCCCTAAATCAGGTAAGGATGGCAACACCCCTGTGTACATTAATTCTGTTGAAAACTCTTTCCCTGGTAACATAAGCATGTTTCCACGGATCGTTCGAATGCGATAATCATCTAACAACTGCTGTTCTGAACCTTGTGTTAAATGACGGTATTGATGTGGATAAAGGGCAAAAATCGTTCCATCTGGAGCACCTTGTCGCTTCGCTTCTGTTGTGACTTTATACGTTGTGTTCACTTTTCCTGTCGTTTCATTATATTCCCAATCTGCAGTAGCATCACGAACAACTGAATAGGCATATTCTTCAAATTGCTGTAACGTTTGAACACGATCATCTGGCAATTTTGCAATAGAGACAAAATCACTTTCAGTTAAAAGTGTTTTCGAATCAAGGCCTGTCCAATTTTTCCCTGGTAGGGCAAACGCAGCATAATGCTTATTATCATGAGTTGAAAACCCAATAATATGTCCCTGATTTCCCCAAATCGTCGGCTGAATATCAAATGTTAGTTCAGCAGCCCCCTCTTCATATTCAACAAAAATATAAGGCGACCCTACTCCATAAGTGACACGCATTTTCCTTGCGCCATCTTCAAGTAACCCTCTAACATACCAGTCATTATAATCATCAACTAGGGCATGTTGAAACTGCTTTGTATTTGAATGACCAATTGTAAAGTCTGTGCCTATTGCTCCGTTGATATGCCAAGTTCCCGCTTCTTTATTTTGGTGGACAACCATATTATGAGGAGCATCATAAAAAACATGGAAGCCTTCTTTTCGGTGACGAACACTAAAAGGATGAGGATATTGGTTCATCGAAAACTGCTCAACAGCTAACGACCCCCACCAAGTATTTGTTTGCATTGGCCCAGTCACATGCTCCGAGCGATAAATAGTTTCTGGGGGTTCTCCTTGTTGCGCTTGAAAACCAGGATCAGAAATTCCACCGTAATCAATTGTCGGAAAAACGGTTGAATAACTTCCATTTCCTACCGATACTTCATTTGTATTAGCCACCGCTCCGCTACCCATCGAAATGGCAATAAAACCAAAGAATAAACACATTAGTACTCCAACAAAATTTCTTCTCATCCAATTCCTCCTTCTTTTAATTTCATGCTAAAAACTAAAGCGCTTTCGAAACTCTCCATAGTTTTCTCCTAGTCAAACTCATGATAGAAACGCAACTTTTATCTACTCTTTGATTTGCTTTAAGACTAGTATGGAATAGGACAACATGTCAACAGTGTTATCAGAATATTCAGCAACTCAGTTCAATCGTTCTATATAGTCAACAAAAGGCTACAAAATCCATCATTGCTAGCCATGCGATTCTCACAGTACTTATAATCTATGTTTTTGCAAAAAAAAGGAAGCCCGACAAAGGCTCTGTTTCCACCTTTGTAAGGACTTCCTGAAGTAACTGATTACACCTAAAACTTAAAGAAGTTCATTGATTTGTTTCATTAACTCTTCCTTTACAGTTTCTAGCCATGATTGGCTCGCCATTAATGTTTCTCGTTTCACACTAAAGTAAAACTTAATTTTCGGTTCTGTGCCAGATGGTCTCATACAAACCCATGTACCATCTGCTAATGTATATTTTAATACATTCGAAACAGGTAAATCGATTGTTTCCTTTTGATTTGTGTCCAAATATAATCGCTCACTGCTTAAAAAGTCTTCTGCAAACGTTACTTTTTGTCCGGCAATAGACGTAATCGGATTTAAGCGGAAATGAGCTAAAATCGACTGGATTTTTTCCACACCCGCTTTTCCTTTTAATGTTAACGATTGTAAGCCTTCTTGATAGAATCCATACTTTTCAAACACTTCAAGCAAACCATCATATAAAGTCATACCACGTTGCTTATAATATGCCGTTATTTCAGCTGCCATTAAACAAGCTTGAACTGCATCTTTATCACGAACAAAATCACCAATGAGGTACCCATAGCTTTCTTCATAACCAAATAAAAACGTTTTGCTATTCTCAACCTTGTACTCATTAATTTTTTCACCGATAAACTTAAAGCCTGTCAGCGTATCGACGCACTCTATCCCATAATGTTTGGCAATCGTACGTCCAATATCAGAAGTAACGATTGTCTTTAAGACAACCCCATTTGAAGGAAGTACTCCTTGTTGTTTCTTTTGAGAGAGAATATAGTCTAGCATAAGAGCACCTGTTTGGTTTCCTGTTAGTACTTGATATTCACCGTCATGATTTTTTGTCGCCACACCGACTCGGTCCGCATCAGGATCAGTTGCGATTAACACATCGGCTTGAATTCGGTTACCAAGTTGAATAGCAAGGGCAAATGCAGCATGTTCTTCTGGATTAGGTGAAGCAACCGTTGAAAAATTAGGATCTGGTAGTTCTTGCTCTTTCACAATCTCTACATTCGTGAACCCTGTTGTTTCAAAAATCCGTTTTACTGGGATATTCGCCGTTCCATGAAGTGGTGTGAAAACAATCGAAACATCTTTTCCATTTTCTTGAACCAGTTCTGGATTGACAATAATCGTTTGTAATTCTGTATTATAAGCAAAATCCACTTCTTCACCGATAATTTTTAATAGCTGAGATGCTTTTAATTCATTTTCATTTCCTACTTCAATCGCTAACTCATCTTCTACTTCATTTACTTTTTCGACTAAAGCATCCGCAGGGCCTGGTGGCAACTGACAACCATCTGGTCCATACACTTTAAAACCATTGTATTCAGGCGGATTATGGCTTGCTGTAATAACGATACCTGCATAAGCATGCAAATGCCGCACAGCAAAAGAAAGCTCCGGAGTAGGTCGCAACTCTTGGAATATGTATGTTTGGATCCCATGGTTTCCTAACGTTAACGCCGCTTCTAGCGCAAACTCAGGTGACTTATGTCTTGAATCATAGGCGATGACAACGCCTTTTTTCTTTGCTTCTTCTCCAAAACCTTCAATATAGCGAGCTAATCCTTCTGCTGCTTTTCTAATTGTATACGTGTTCATTCGATTTGGCCCAGGTCCGATTTCGCCTCTCATACCACCTGTTCCAAACTCTAAGTTTTTATAAAAGCAATCTTCAAGCGCAACTTCATTTCCTTCGAGCTTTTGTAAAGCTGCTTTTAGTTCTTGATCTAATGCATAATTTGATTTCCACTTCTCATACTCTTTTCTCCAGTCCATAGTGGCCTCCTTTAAAATCTCTCTACCTATATTTACTATAATAAAGGTTTTTTAGCAAAAAAAGAATAGAGTTTTTGTGATAATCACTAGTTTAATTAATAAAGAAAAACGCGGGAGCGACTTTTCGTTTCAAGCGAAGTGCGGAGCCTTCGCTCTTCTAGAATAAGCTTTCAAAGCTTCAGTGCTATACCAAAATTTTTATACGTTCTTATCTTTTAAAAAAGAGGCTGGGACAAAACAGTAAATAAAAAATGAGTGGCACTCACCCTGATGAGTTGGGGTGAGTGCCACTCTTTATTTTACATTTTTAGATTTTAGTAATTTTTAGGATTTAAATAAGGATACCATCTGATAAAATTAAAGTAACCACACAATAACTTAACGGAGGTATCCTTATGTTTAAACATTATACCATGAATCAAATCATTTTACCGCTAGATTTAGAAGTAAAACTTCAAGAAAATGATATTGCCTACGCCGTCAATGATCTCGTAGAACAGATTCCCGATGAAGCATTCGCTAGCTTTTTACGTGAAACGGGTAACCCTGCTTATCATCCACGGATGATGAT
>NZ_JHYI01000014.1 GCF_000621445.1 Alkalihalobacillus bogoriensis ATCC BAA-922
GACCTAACTCCTTATCTCTACTATGTGACCCACTAATTCTCTCTTCCGAAAAATAATAAACATTTCCGATTTTCGTTAAAAAGGAAGAGGGAAGTTTTCGTAAAAAATCAGGGCAATCCCTTGTGGGACTTGCCTTTTTACGTTTTCCCTTTCGGAAAACTTTATTTTAACTTGAGAAAAAGAGTGAAAAAATGAGTGAAAAGTGCGGAAAAAAACGCTTGTTTTTGAGTGAGAAATGAGTGGAAATCGGTGATTTTCGGAAAACTTTATTATGACAGCGAACGGTGGAATGCGGGTTTTGGGAAGGATTTTCGGAAGAGTTTATTTTAAATGCACAGAAAAAATGATGAACTGAGCCCAATGGGGTTCGGTTTTATTTTTGCATGTCTAGAAGATATAGGCTAGTTTTTTTGAGGGGTTCCTTGACTGTTCGATATATGATTTTCAGATTAGATATGTGAGGCGTTTTTAGGTAAATCACAATTACAGAAGGAAGTTTGCCAAAAAGAACGAAATAATGCAGGATTGTTAATCGAGAATAAAGAATAGGGTTTCATATCACTAGTATCTAGCGGGATAGAATATCATATGAAAAGAGGAAAGGTATGACTACTCCCATTTTAAATACTAAGCTTAATATCCCACATAATCTAACAAAGTTGGTACTACGTCCTAGATTGTTTGAATTGATGGATGAAGGTTTAAATAGAAAACTTTCCCTCATAACTTCACCTGCTGGTTTTGGGAAAACAACTCTCGTGACAGAGTGGCTCACGAATAATAAAGTTCCTGTAGCGTGGTTTTCTTTAGATGAAAAGGATAATGACATAACACAATTTATGACCTATTTAGTGGCATCATTAAGAACACTTAAGGTGGGCTTATTTGAAGAGTTTTCGGAAGCACTTCAAAACATGAAAACGGTGGGAATCGAATTAGTTTTAACATTATTAATTAATGAAATAGCAACTATTCCTGAAGAATTCATGCTTATCCTTGACGATTATCATGTCATCGAAAATACAGTGGTGAATGATTCTATTATTTATATACTCAACCATATGCCAGCCAATATGCATTTAGTTATGACAACCCGTGAGGAACCGCCTTTGCCCATTGCAAGTCTTAGGGCTCAAAATCAATTAATAGAAATACGTGCCAAGGATTTACGATTTACGTATTCAGAGGCAGCAGAGTTTCTGAATGGGGTAATGAGTTTAAACTTGGCTGAAAAGTATATTTCTATATTGGATGCTCGTACTGAAGGATGGATTGCAGGGTTACAGTTGGCTGCTATATCAATAAAAGGTCAAAAGGATATTGGAGAGTTCATTGAATCCTTTAGTGGTAACCACTATTTTATAACCGATTATCTTTTAGAAGAAGTTCTAAAACAGCTTAATCCGAAGATACAATCATTCTTATTGCAAACCTCCATACTAGAGCGTTTATGTGGCTCATTGTGTGACGCAATTTTTCTAGACTCTAGTACTTCGGGGCAGGAAAATCTAGAATATCTTCAAAAGGTAAATTTATTTGTTGTTCCTTTGGATGATGAGCAGAGGTGGTATCGCTATCATCATCTCTTCTCAGATTTTCTTAGAAAAAAGCTAGTAAAAGCTCATTCTAAAAATGCTTCTATAGAAGGCGGAGGTGTTGCTACACTACACATTCGTGCCAGTCAGTGGTTTGAAAGCAATGGACTGACGAGTGAAGCTGTTCACCATGCATTGGCTGCGAAGGATTATGAAAGAGCTTCTACCTTAATAGAGTTATCTTGGTCAAGTATGGACAAGAACCTGCAGGCAGCCACCTGGCTTAGTTGGGTAAAAACGCTGCCTGATGAAATAATTAAAAACAGGCCAGTCCTTAGTGTCGGATACGCCTGGGCCCTTCTTGATACAGGTGAAATGGAGGAAGTTGAACAAAGGCTTCTAGATGCGGAAACGTGTTTGGAAAACATATCATCTGATCAAATAAAGGATGAGGAACGAAAGGATATTGTTGTTTTTGATCATCATGAATACAGTATTCTACCTGCTACAATTGCCTCTGCACGTACATACTATGCGTTAGTTCAGGGGGAGATGGAAGCAGCAATAAAGTATGCACAAGAAGGATTAGACTTCATTCCCGAAAATAATGCAAGGGAAGGCATTATTCAAGTATTGTTAGGCTTAGCAAGATGGGCTAAGGGGGAACTTGAGGCTGCATATACTACGATAACAAATAGCACTATGTCTCGTTCGCTGTTGGTAGTTGTTTTAGCAGATATTAAGGTAGAACAAGGTAAGCTTTACGAGGCAATGAGGTTATATGAGAAAGGATGGCAGACTTCCATTAAGAGCACGGGAATAATTAAACTTACTACAGCAAGCCATTACTTAGGATTAAGTAAATTGAAGCTTATGATGGGTAATATAGATGAAGCTGAACATTATCTTCAACAGAGCCTCGAGGAGGGGGGGAAACGAGCCTTACCAAATTGGCGGTATCATTGGTATGTTCAACAGGGGAGGTTATGGGAGAGTCGTGGTGAACTGGACAAAGCGCTTGATTCTTTTGACGAAGCAAAAAAGCACTATATAATGAGTCCTTTATCCGACATACAGCCACTATATGCATTAAAGGCTAAGACGCTAGTAAAAAAGGGTAGCATCTATCAGGCAGAGCAATGCATAAGGGAGAATAGCCAAGATTTAGAAAAAGAACATTGCTATCTTCAAGAGTTTAAATATATTACCTTGGCCAGAATTAAAATTGCGTCCTTTAGACAATATAGACATGAAAAATTCTTAAACGAAGCAGTTGAATTATTAGGGTCCTTACTAATAGAAGCTAAGAGAGAGAAAAGAGTAGGAAGTATAGTGGAGGTTCTTATGTTACAGGCGCTTGCTTATGAGGCTAGTGATGATGTCGAGTCAGCAATGATAAGCCTTAAAAAAGCAATTGTAATAGCAGAGCCAGAGGGCTTTTTTCAAGTTTTTGTGGATGAAGGGCTGCCTCTATATCGATTATTATCTGAACGAATAGTTTATGAATCAAAGCCAAATTTTGTGTACAGATTGCAAAGAGCAATAGAAGCATCAATGTCTAATCTATCCCATGGATTGACGGAACCATTGAGTGACCGTGAACTAGAAGTATTAAAGCTAATTGCTGCAGGCCTCTCTAATCATGAAATTGGTGAAAGGCTATTTTTAGCAGTAAGTACAGTAAAGGGATATAATCAAAATATTTTCGGGAAACTCCAAGTGAAAAGAAGAACGGAAGCGGTTGGGAAAGCTCGTGAGTTGGGGTTATTATAAATAAAGATGTTTCTATCGGTACCTTGTTTGATTTTAAAAAAGAAGTTTCTTTATTTATATTTAGTGAAATTTTTAATAGTACTTTTATTAATACTTAAGTATGTAGTGATATGTGACGTAACTTGATAAATTATTAAACAAAGAGTAGCTGTTTGTCTTGGATGGTTACTTATTAAAAAATCGTCTTATGTACGTCGCTAGTTAAAATTAAAATCATTATTATTAAGTAAAAAGAAATTTGAAAGAGACTTTAAGTTCGTTGGTTTTATCGTACAATTTTTTAATTAATGAGGAAGTGAATATCAAAATTAGGCTTATCCCAGATGGTTATCGGTATGGGTATGTTAGGTTCTATATTCATATGTATATTAGCTTTTGATGAGTTATTTCTTGCAATAGTAAGAGGGTACTATCAGTCGTATAATTAAATCTAATGGAAACGAGGTAGAATATGAGAGTACTAGTTCTTGGAGCAAGCGGTGCTACCGGTACGCTAGTTGTCAAACAATTAATGAAAAGAAAAATTAATACTCGGATTCTCATTAGAAATAGTGCAGTTCTCTCCAAAGAGATAGAAGAATGTCCATCAGTAGAAATCGTAAAGGGGAATATCAACGAACTAAATGATCTTGAGATGTATGACCTTATTAGTGAATGCAATGTCATTATCTCGTGTCTTGGTCATAATATGACGCTTAAAGGGATATTTGGTAAACCTCGTTATTTAGTATTTGATGCAATTAAAAGAATAAGTGAGACAGTTAAAAACAAGGCAAACAGAAAAGTAAAGCTCATACTTATGGGGACAACAGCTTATACAAATTTTTTATCGGGAGAGGTAAATTCTACTGGAGAAAAAATAATCTTTTCTTTATTGGATTTTTTGCTCCCACCTCATCGGGATAACGTCAAGGCTGCAAATTATTTGATTACCGAAATTGATAAAAAGGCAAAAAATTTAGAATGGGTAATAGTACGACCTGATACATTAATCAATCAACAAGAAGAAAGCTCATACAAAGTTTGCGAGTCTCCTGTAAGAAGTCCAATATTCAATGCGGGTAAAACTAGCAGAATTAATGTAAGTCATTTTATGGCTGAACTAGTGACAAAAGATAAAACATGGAATGAATGGCTGTTTAAAACTCCCGTGGTGTATAATCAAATGGTAACTAGAAGCGACCCGTAAAATTCAACAATGGAATAGAACCATTTGCTTTGCAGTACAACGATAGTTTTAATAAAAAATAATATTATGCGACCACTCTTTTAGTGTGGTCTTTTTTCGTATTAGACTAAATACTTATCTTTTCTCCATTAGGTGGAATGACTGTGGGAAATTGATGCAGCCACGTTATTTATGTCCGTTGTAAATGTGTAATGTTATTAGATAGATTTGTTTTATAATGTTGATAACGATAACCTTGAAAGGGAGGTACGATTATATGAGTACAAAAGAAGAAGTAATAAAGTTGATTAAGGACCTACCTGATACAGCAACCCTTGAAGATATCATGAGGGAGCTTTATGTAAGATTAAAAATGGATAAAGGTATTCAAGAATAAGATACAGGAAAAGTTGTTTCTCATGATAAAGTTAAGGAAAAGAAAAATGAATAAATAAGAGAAAAAATCTTAACAAATTATAGAATAATTTATGGTGTTAAAGACAATTTAGTTGAAGTAGTACGAATTATTCATAATGCTAGAGATAGTAAGGACATAAACCATTAAACATTATAGCTATGGATAAAATGGCTATGATGTTTTTTTATTTTTAATATACAACGATACTATTCATTAATCCTGCACATATTTTGGGTGGGGAACTAATTGGATTAAAAGTAATTGCCACTACACCATTTTATCTGTCATTACTACTCAATCAATGGAGACAGTCGCGTTGATAAATTCTAAATAAAGGAACATAAAAGAAACATAGAAGGTTTACTTTAGTAAAATAAGGTATATTATATTTATTGAACCAATTCTCTTTAAAGACAAGAAAAGTAGGTGAACAAAGTGGGGAAATATCAATTGGATACGAAAGGTAAGCAAGCTGTAACAAAGTATCATGAAAAACAGAAACCTGCTAAAACTGATAAAAAGCAGCAACTTGAAAAATTACGTGCAGAGTATTTGAAAAAGAAGCAAAAACAAACAGATAAATAAAGTTGTTTCTTCTCAATTTGGAACATTTCTTGAATAGAGAGAAGTTCCTGCAAAAAACGAATAATTACAAGAAGCAGTACCAGCACTCTATCAAACCATACGTGGAGTACTGTTTTCTAATGGATATGTAGAAAAATAATGATATCAGTAATAAACGGTAGTCCGTCAACTTTGACGAACTACCGTGTTCTTCTGCTATTTACGGTTGAATGACAACATTATTAATTACAAAAACGAGCTAACCCTTTTCCTTTTCCAGGAAAATTATCTTTCCCTTTCATTTTCCCTTTCCCAGGGAAGCAAGCTTGCCTTTCTTCCTCAAACAGTCCTTCATTTCCTGTAAACACAATATTATCAATTCGGTTTGTTCCACCCGAACCGATTGTTCCACCGTTAATGGAAACAGTAGAAGTATTTATCCATCTCACGAACACGTTTTCTTGATTTTCTGCTTCTTTTGGTAAAGCTATATTCGTAAGAACACCAGAATTCCAGTTGTTTGCGATCGTTAGTTCACTTCCAGGAATCACTGACCAGTCTACACCGTCAATACTGTATTCAACTTGGAAGTCTTTTGGACCGGTATTCGACCCGAATTGCCTGGAAGAAAGTGTTATGTTTTTATAGCCTAGTGTTGTTAGTTTTACTAACCAATAGCTTTCTCCATCTTGCCATCCGTTTGCATTCACTGCTCTGGAGTTGCTGCCAAAACCAGCAACATAGCCTGTTATTGTGGAACCAACGGTTGTAATTTCACTGTTTTTATTATCGGTGATACCACCAGTAGCTATCGTTGATTCCTGGTCAAAGTTCCAGCTAACAAGCTCAACAATTGCAGGTAGCACAACGAGGTGAAACTCTTTTGTTACGGTAAGGTTCCCTTTAACAAGTGTAGCTGTTAATGTAACTTCAGTTGAATCATATTTTGGATTTGTTACTTTTCCGCTCTTGGATATAACATCTTCGTTGCTTGATTTCCATGTAATCGTTGAACCGTATGAGCCTGTTGTTTCTAATGTTACATCAGAAACAACCGTGCTAGCGGTTTCTGTACCTTGAAAACCAACGCCTAATGCATTTTTGTCCATATCGATTGCTTCTTGATCAGACATTTCAAACGGTCTATAGCCTAATGCTTCAGCTTGTTGTTTTGAGAAAAATACACGGTACTCAGGTTCAACTAAAGCATAATGGTCAGGTGCGACATATTCTTTTGTTTTGAAATTTCCAACATAACGGGATAAGCCATTATCGCCACGCTCTCTAGCACGGAACACGAACGGCATTTCTAATAACGGGTCTTCTGGGTTATAAATTCCTTTTTGATTTTCTCTTGCATATTTTGCAGCTACTGAATATTTTTCTACTTTCTCATCTTCAAAAGGGTAAATGAAATACGTAGAAGCATAGCCTGCTCTTACCATTTCTAAATTCGTGTTCACGCCATCCTCTGTATATACTTCAGCTAACAACCGCCCGTAACTATCTAACGGCTCTTCTCCTAATTTTAAGATGACAGTGTCGCCGTCTTGCAACATCGTTTGCATATAAGCTGTTGCATTTTTGCCATGACGCATTTGGTTCTCGTCTAGCTCATTTTGAACGGTATGATATGTTTCAGGTGTATCCATATTTAAAAAACGGACGTTTGTCGCTCCAAGAATCGGTGTAGCTAGCCGAATCGTATCTCCATCTGTCACGTGAGCAACTTTTGCTTTGTATTCGCGATTTAATGTAGTAGGAGCTGGTTTTTGCTCGGCTAATTTTACAAAATCATCATTGCTTCTAGGTAATACTTGATAAGTTGAATTGAATTGACTTGAAATCGCTGTTACTTCATACCATGTATTTTCTTCTAGCTGTGATAAATCAATGCCTGTACTTTCCCACACTCGAATATCGACAGCATCAAAATCATCATTAATAATGGAAATGGAGACGCCACCATTAAAATAATCGTTAATATTTCTTATAAACCCTTCAAAACGCACAAGCTGTCCTTCATAGGATTCAGCTAAAGAACTATCCATATAAGTAGTTAAGGAAATATTTTTTACAGGAATTTCTTGATTATGATTTACGACTTCAACGGATGACACTTGTAATTGTGTAACACCAGAATGTTCACCAACGATACCAGTCGCTTTCACTAGATCTCCTTCTTTTACTTCAGGAAAAGGAGAGGTATTGAAGTTAAATAGTTGAATACCAGCTTCTTCATCTTGGAGAAATAATGAAAATCTGCCATTTTGTAATAACCCTTGGGCAATATTGGCCACGCCAAGGACAGTCACTTCTTGTCCTGACATAGTACGAGCTTCGGCAATCGTTTGAATATCCTCACCTGGATCAACATCTTCGGTAAGAGCTGTACCTGAAATGACTACATCATCGATTCGATTTGTTCCTGTGTTCCCAATCGTGCCACCTTGAACTGACACATTCGACGTATTGAGCCACCTTACATAAATAGTGTCTTCATCATTTACAGCTAGTGGAAGAGAAACGTTAGATAAGACACCGTTTGTCCAGTTGTTTCCTACTTCAATATTTGTATTGGGAACATCAGTCCAACTTTGCCCATCTAGACTATACTCTAGCGTGAAATCTTTAGGTCCAGTATTAGACCCGTATTGTTTAGAAGATAGTTTAATATTTTCAAAGCCTTCTGTTGAAAACGTAGCTAACCAATAACTTTCATTAGTAGAATTCCAACTATTTGAGTTTATCGCTCTTGATCCTGAACCAAACCCAGCGACATAACCAGTAACGTTGGCACCGACTAAAGTAAATTCTTCGTTAGCATTTTTATTTATCCCACCTGTTGCAACTGGACTTTCTGAATTAAAATCCCATTCTACAAGTGTAACAGTTTGATTTTCTACGGTTACTGAAAATGCAGAAACAGGTAAATTGAATCCAGTAAAAAGCTGTGAGAAAAATAGAATACTGGCTAAAAAGATAGATAACCCACTGACTCTCTTTTTTCTTTTCGTAAACATTATTGCCCTCCTAGTATGAAGTTTTATAAAACACACATCTTCCATTATATATGACTAGTAAATGTAAACACGAATAGAATGACGTTAAGTTTTTGTAAAATGACTTTACATTACATTCACTTTTAATAAACAGAAGGAATATACGGATTGTCTCTAATACTATATGAAAATTAACGAGTATGGAGAAAGTTTAGGGAAAAAATGGTCTGAAATTAGATAAAGAGGAAATGAAATGCATGCAAAAAAATGGCTCCACAGGTAGGACTCGAACCTACGACCGATCGGTTAACAGCCGATAGCTCTACCACTGAGCTACTGTGGAACATTTATTATTACTATAACCGAAAAGAAAGCAAATATACATTAAACGATTTTTCTTTATAGTATGTTTTTGGAAATTAAAGAAAAAATAAAAACAACACTTGTTAGTCAAACACATAAGGAGATTATGATGAGCACAAAAGAATATATTAAAAACTTTATTAAAGATCCTAACATCGCATCAGTCACACCGACTTCTAAACAAGGCGTAAAAGAAGTGTGTAGTAAAATGTCATTTGAAAACAGGGTTGTTATTATTGAGTATGGACCAGCAACAGGGGTATTTACAAATTACTTATTAGAACAGATGTCTAGCGATTCCGTTATAATCACAATTGAGCTAAACGAAAACTTTGTTGACTATTTAAAAAATAATGTTCAAGATGAAAGAATACACATCCATCATGCGAGTGCAGAACGAGTGCACGATATTATGGAAGGGTATGGAGAACAAGCGGATTACATATTGTCCGGTATTCCATTCACTTTAATGAACAATGAAGTAAGAAGGAACATAGTCAAGCAAACCCATTCCGTATTAAAACAAGGAGGGAAATTTCTCCCTTATCAAACATTCTTTCAAAGAGACGGGCATTTAAAAGACCATTTACATGAACATTTTTCCTCTGTTCAAGATCGCTATGTATTCCGAAATATCCCACCTATGAGAGTATATGAAGCGATAAAATAACGTAATGATAACGAATAAAAGCACTGGGCAATTCATGGCCTCAGTGCTTTTTAGTGTCGTTATTTTTTAAGTTCAACACCATTGAGCTTCAAATGTGCATGAAACATTTCTGTACTAGAAGGTAATTCAGATTTATCACGCCATGAGTTACTATCCCAAACTTTAGAGGATTTAAGCGCTCTAGGGCAATGGATAAAGCACTCTTCAACATCAACGCCGATACCTAGTTTTGGTGCCTGTGTTTGATCCCATATGTCATTCAACATCGTTTCATCTTTAATAATTGTGGCTTTTCCATTTATACGAAGAACTTCCTCCATACCAGGAATGACGAACAATAATCCGACATGAGGATTAGATAACATATTGTGAATCGAATCTAATCGTTTGTTTCCAGGGCGATCCGGAATGATGAGCTGTTTTTCATTTAGTATTTGAATTGAACTAGGAAAGTCTCCACGGGGTGAGACATCACATTTTCCGTCAGCACTACAAGTGGAGAGGAAGAGGAGTGGAGATAGTGATATGAACCTTTTGCAATTCTCGTCTAAGATGGAAACTGTTTTTTTGATAACGAGTTCGTGAGGAGTGCCAATTAACGCTGTAAGTTCTTCTTTTGTCCTCACAGCTGCTTGTGAAAAATCAAGTAGTTTCATATGTATAATCCTCGCTTTCTATTACATTTATTATAAGTTGTCCATCATTTGTTTTAATAAAGGAAACTTGTATTAAAGAAAAAACAAGTATTTAGGGGTGAACATTATTTCCTTTTTTTTATTAATTTACCACATTCATGTAAAAGTATGGTAGTGTAATAGTAAAGAATTTTTTTCTATCGTATTTTTACGATAAGTTGAATGGTCATTAATAAAATTATTTAACATACATAATATTTAAAAATCAAGGGGGGAAAAAAATGGAACTAAATAAAATAAGAAATGAACTTTCTATAAAAGGAAAAAATGGGATTGGATTTTTATTAGCTGCTGTTGTGATTTGGTCCATCATAACTATTATATTTTTTCAGCAATTAGAAATACAGCAGAAAAATATATTTATGTTATTTTCAACAGGATTAATGTTCCCGTTAGCGATTGCCATATCAACGCTTATTAAAGCGGATTGGAAGATGAAAAATAACCCTTTTGGTAGCCTCGGTTCTTATTTGAATCTCGCTCAAATTATTTATTTTCCGATTCTTTTCTGGGCTATAATAAAAAGCCCAGACGATGCGATTATATTTTTTGCCATTATTACGGGTGCTCACTTTTTTCCTTACGGCTGGTTTTATAATGCTAGACCTTTTTATATTATGGCACCTATTATGTCAGTTGTAATCATGTTTTTAGGGTTATATTTAAATGGAGAAAATTTATGGGTAATCCCATTGACATTGGTAATCCTTCTTGTAGTAGCAATCATTTGGCTTAGGTTTGATTATAAGAATAAATCAAATTAAAAATAACGAGACTTTTTACGGTGTTCATCATAGGATGGACACTTTTTTAACATTTAATGAGGGAGTATATAAATTTTGGTGTAGCAGTTGTAAAGTTTTGAAAGCTTATTTTAGAAGGAAGCTATAAACAGTCGACTTATGTATAACATTTCTCTAATAAATCCTTAGACTGAATTAGGGACTTGGAGTACTATGAGACAGTAAGAAAAGACCCAAGTGAATCATTCAACACTTGGGTCGGGTTTAGGTTTATCGCAAGTAAGCGGCCATGAAAACTGTTATCTGTGAACATTGCTAGCGTTGGTGGACACAGGAGCCGTTAATCATCATATATCGCTAAGAATAGAGTTGCTTTTGCGTGAATAAGCGCTCCTGTGGCCGCTAAAAAACGGAAACCCGTATCATGTTCACAAATAACGGCTGCTGTGACCGCGAAAATGAGACAAATGAGGGAGCATAATAATTTTGATGTAGCAATGAAGCTTTGAAAGCTTATTCTAGAAGAGCGAAGGCTGCTCACCTGCGCGTTTCACCCCAAGAAGAGCACTTGGGGTTCACTGTTAAAAGCGGGCAGGGCTCCGCACTTCGCTTGAAAGAAAAAACGCTCCCGCGTTTTTCTTTATTATTTTGTTTTTTGTGTTAGTTCGGTTAAACTTCCAATCATACTTTCAAGGTCATTGAAGTTGCGACTAATTGCCGTTATTCTTTCTGTTTGTATGTCTAATGATGCAGTCATCTCTTCAATAGAAGCAGAAGATTGTTGTGTAATGCCTGATATATTTCCAATTTCTTGTCCAATTGAAAGGGATGTACCCTCCAAATCATGGAGCATTTTTTGAATATCACTAGCTTTATTTAATAAATCTGTCATATTTTTATTGATGAGTTCAAAATACACATTAGATGATTGTGCAGTTTCTTGTGTTGTTTCTACTGCTTTTTTTCCTTCACTGATTTGGGAGGAAACGGCTTGTGTTTGTTTCTGGATGTCTACTAATATATCTGCAATTTCATTGGCCGAACTACCAGCGTTTCCTGCTAGCTTTCTTACTTCTTCTGCTACTACGGCAAAGCTTTTACCTTGTTCTCCTGCTCTAGCAGCTTCTATTGCTGCATTTAATGCAAGAAGGTTCGTTTGCGTCGCAATCTCTTCAATCGCCCCAGAAATCCCGCGAATGCGTTCATTTTTACTTTCAAGTGATTTCATTAATTCATCGGTTTCTTTTTGAGTATGAGACACTTCTTCTAAGCTAGAAACTAAAGTTTTTACGATTTTATTCGCTTTTTCGGTGACATCAGATGTCGATGTTGATAATTGTTGTAATTCATTGGAATGACTAGATACTCCTGTAATAAAATCATTTGTTGTTGAAATTTTATCATTAATATCAACAATCGCTGTAGCTTGTAACTCAATGCCCTTTGAAATCTCATTATATCCTACAGAAATTTCTTTTGAAATTGTCGTTGTTTCTTCTACATTTTGATTTAAATCCTTCCCAAATCTTTCGATTTGATGAACTGAACTTGTAATTTCTTGTAATAGTTTTTTTACTTTCATTTCATTTTTCTGCACGTCAGCTAGCATTCTTTTCCCCATTAGGGTTATACAATAACAAGCAATACCGATCATAGTGAGAACAATGTAGATTACAATATGGTCCATAATCAATATCTTTTCAAAATAAGGGTTAAATAATAGGTGAATCGTGTAGACGATGTAGGAGTAAAAGGTAGCCCAAATGATAACGTTAGAGTTTAAGTACAAAAGCGATATTATAATATACAACGGGATCGCAGCCCAAATCTCATATGAAGGGATAAACCACACAAAAACAAAAATAATAAAAAAGGAAAGTGCAGATAATAGATATTTACCAGAAGTTAACTTGTGAAATTTTTTGTATGTGAAATAAAGCATCCCAATTAATACTGGGACGACAGCACAAACAAATAGAAAAGTACTAAACGGTACCATTTTAAAAATACTCAAGACTAGAACAATTGGAATACACGAACTAAGTAGTCCTGGAACCGCGAAAGAAAGTATTTTTGAGCTGAAGCGTTCATATTCTGTTGCGATTTTTGATATTCCTATTTCTTTGGTTTCTGTTTCAATCTCAGTTGGCATATCATTTCCTCCTAAACATAGATAAAAACATTATAGTCCTATAGTCCTATATTATCAATGGTAAATTATTCAGTTACTCAAAAACGTTTTCTAATCTATTCAACTTTCCATAAAACATTCTAAAAAAACTTTGTACATCCAATAGACAAACTAAGTGAGTGGTGATATAATCAATACATGAAAACGGTTTCTACCATACATTATGAACTGGGGGATTGAACAATGAGTTATTTTAATAATGTTAATCAAATTAAGTTTGAAGGTTCTAGCTCGACAAACCCATTTGCGTTTAAATATTACAATCCAGAAGAAAAAATAAATGGGCAATCAATGGAGGAGTTTCTTCGTTTTGCTGTTTCATATTGGCACACGTTTACAGGCGAAGGAAATGATCCATTTGGTGCAGGTACTGCAGTACGTCCATACAATCACTTGTCAGGAATGGATTTAGCGAAAGCTCGTGTTGAAGCATCATTCGAATTTTTTGAAAAATTAAATGTTCCATATTTCTGTTTCCATGATATCGATGTAGCTCCTGAAGCAGAATCACTAAGTGAAACATTAAATAACATTGATGTTATTGTTGCAATGATTAAAGAATACATGAAAACAAGCAAAGTGAAATTATTATGGAACACGGCGAATATGTTTACACATCCTCGTTGGATGCATGGGGCAGCAACTGCACCAAACGCAGACGTATTTGCATATGCAGCAGCAAAAGTGAAAAAAGGGTTAGAAGTAGGAAAAGAACTAGGCTCAGAGAACTATGTATTCTGGGGTGGTCGTGAAGGATATGAAACTCTTTTAAATACGGATATGGGTTTAGAGTTAGATAACCTTGCTCGTTTCTTCCATATGGCAAAAGACTATGCAAAAGAAATTGGTTTTGATGCACAATTTTTAATTGAACCAAAACCAAAAGAGCCAACAAAACATCAATATGACTTTGATGTAGCAACTGGACTAGCCTTTTTACAAAAATATGATTTACAAGATGTCTTCAAGTTCAACATTGAAGCCAACCATGCTACACTAGCTGGACACACATTTGAGCACGAACTTCGTACAGCACGTATCAATGGTATGTTAGGATCAGTGGATGCTAACCAAGGAGACACACTACTTGGATGGGATACAGATGAATTCCCAACTGACCTTTATTCTACGACACTTGCAATGTATGAAATTATTAAAAACGATGGTTTAGGTACAGGTGGCTTAAACTTTGATGCGAAAGTAAGACGTGGTTCATTCGATACAGATGATTTATTCCACGCACATATTGCTGGTATGGATGCATTTGCTATTGGAACAAAAGTAGCACAACGTTTAATTGAAGATAAAGTATTAGAGGACTTCATTGCGGACCGATATAGCAGTTATACATCAGGAATTGGTCTTGATATTGTGGAAGGAAAAACAGACTTCCACAAACTAGAGAAACATGCCCTAAGCTTAACTGAAGTTACAAATAAATCTGGTAGACAAGAGCTTCTAAAAGCAACAATTAACAAGTACCTTTTAGAAACTTTTGCAGGAAAATAGTTCACTCGAAAAAGCACTGAATTCGCAATCGTCTTCAGTGCTTTTTTCCAAGGTAAATTTATACGTATAAATCATACATAGAAATTATTAAAGGAGTGGTTTTTTATGTCAACGACACAAGCAGTAAACAAACAGTTAGCGATTAATACGATTCGAACACTATCAATTGATAGTATTGAAAAAGCGAATTCAGGTCACCCAGGACTTCCAATGGGAGCGGCACCAATGGCATTTTCTCTTTATGCGGAACAAATGAAACATAACCCAGCAAATCCAAACTGGTTTAACCGTGACCGTTTTGTTTTATCGGCGGGACACGGATCAATGCTACTTTATAGCATTCTTCATTTATCAGGGTATGATGTGACACTTGATGACCTGAAACAGTTCCGTCAATGGGGCAGCAATACACCAGGTCACCCAGAATTTGGTCATACTCCAGGTGTAGATGCTACGACAGGACCACTTGGACAAGGGTTTGCGATGGCTGTCGGGATGGCTATGACTGAACGACACTTAGCAGCGACATTTAATCGTGAAAATTATCCGGTAGTGGACCATTTTACATATAGTATTTGTGGCGACGGGGACTTAATGGAAGGAGTTTCGGCTGAAGCAGCTTCTCTTGCAGGTCACTTACAGCTCGGTCGATTAATTGTACTTTATGATTCAAATGATATTTCCCTTGATGGCGACTTACATCTTTCATTTTCAGAAAGTGTAGAAGAGCGATTTAAAGCGTATGGTTGGCATTATATTCGTGTAGAAGCTGGAAATGATCTTGAGGAAATAAATAAAGCGATTGAGCTTGCAAAAAACGATGAGCGCCCGACTTTAATCGAAGTGAAAACGACGATTGGGTATGGCTCACCGAACAAAAGTGGGAAATCTGCTTCACACGGTGCACCACTTGGAGCCGATGAAATTAAGCTAACGAAAGAAACATATGGATGGGAGTATGAAGATTTTCATGTTCCAACAGAGGTGAAAGAGCTGTTTAACGAAGTGAAGGAAACTGGAGGAAAGCTAGAAGAACAATGGAACGAACTGTTGGCAGCATACAAAACTGAGTTTCCTGAACTGGGCGTTCAACTACAGAAGGCAATAAGCGGAGAATTGCCAGTAGGTTGGGATGCAAATCTTCCAAACTATGAAAAGGGTATCGACAAAGTGGCGACTCGTTCTGCTGGAGGAGATGCTCTTAATGCATTTGCCAAAAACATTCCAACACTTTTTGGAGGATCAGCCGATTTAGCTTCATCTAATAAAACATTGCTAAAGAGCGAAGCGAATTTTAGTCGATTCGATTATTCTGGTCGAAACGTTTGGTTTGGTGTTCGAGAATTTGCGATGGGTGCAATGGTCAATGGAATGGCTTTACACGGTGGTGTTAAACCATTTGGTGCAACATTTTTTGTCTTTTCCGATTATTTACGTCCGGCCGTTCGATTATCGGCTTTAATGAAATTACCAGTAACTTTTGTGTTTACACATGATAGTGTGGCAGTCGGTGAAGACGGTCCAACTCATGAACCAGTAGAACAGCTTGCATCATTTCGAGCTATGCCTGGATTAAATGTCATTCGTCCAGCCGATGGTAATGAAACAGTGGCAGCATGGAAAGTGGCGGTCGAGAGTTCTGACCGACCAACATTACTTGTATTAAGTCGTCAAGATTTAATGACGAATTCAGCATCCGTTGATGTAGCATATGAAGGTGTTAACCAAGGAGCATATGTCATTTCAGAAGCAACAGGTCAACTAGAAGGTATTTTATTGGCGTCAGGTTCAGAAGTTCAATTAGCGGTCGAAGCACAGGCGGCATTAGCGAAAGAAGGAATTCATGTTTCTGTAGTAAGTATGCCGAGCTGGGAGCGTTTTGAACAACAATCACTAGAATATAAGCAAAGTGTGATTCCTCCACAAGTCAAAGCTCGTATAGCATTAGAAATGGGCTCATCTCTTGGCTGGGAGAAATATGTAGGTGATCATGGGGATATGATTACGATCGATACGTTCGGTGCATCAGCGCCTGCAAGCAAAATTTTACGCGAGTACGGTTTCACTGTTGATAATGTTGTGTCGAAAATGAAACAGTTGTTAGGGAAGTAAGATGTTTGAATGACTTAATCTAACGGACATCTATTCCGCTATATTAATAAAAATTTGATTTTTTAAATGCTAAAGGACATTTGTTCCGTTACATTGAAAAATAACATGGTTTTCTTGCTCTTTTTACTCAAATAGCGGAACGTATGTCCGTAAGAACTGAGAAAAGGCGTCTATTTCGTAAAATAGCGGAATGGATGTCCGTAACGAAGGAGCACATGGCATAATCGACACCCTCTCTAGAAGAGGGTGTTTTTTTTAAAAAGGTAAGAAAGTATAGAAGTTTGGGTCTAGCAGTGAGGTTTTGAAAGCTTATTCAAGAAGAGCGAAGGCTGCGCACCTGCGCGTTTCACCCCAAGAAGAACACTTGGGGTTCACTTTCAAAAGCGGGCAGGGCTCCGCACTTCGCTTAAAAAGAAAAGAAGCTCCCGTGTTTTTCTTATGCTTAGCATATAAAATAGTCGACCTGTGGATAACATTGCGCTTATGTATTCTTAGAATGAGTTAGTGGTGTTGATTATCGTAATTAAGCGGCCATGAAATCCGTTATCTGTGAACATCGCTAGTGTTTTGGAATGTTGGTGGACGCTGGAGCAGTTAATCATAATATATCGCGAGGAATAGAGATGCTTTTTTGTTGATAAGCGCTCCTGTGGTCGCTAAAAAACGGCTGCTCTGACCGCGAAAATGATTTGACACACTTTCTACACGATGTAGCCACTAGTAATCATTTCATAGGACAATGATCTCACTTTTTTTAAAAGACTTTACTAGGACTTTAGACAAATGACTAGGAAAACCTTTTCCAGTTGTTGGTTCTATATAATTAATACCTAGTATTCATTTTCAGAAAAGTTTGTTTGTTTACTAGATAAACTAAGTTAAGGTTGTTATAATGAAAGCGAATTCAAATCTAGCTTACTTACATATGAAAGCCTTTACACCAAGAAGCTAGAACATAACCCATTGGAAAGGAGGTTTGTCAGATATTCTCGTAGTTTTACAAAAATTCTACTAAAAAAGGAGATTATCACATGCTAAAAACGTTAAGAAAACCCTTCATTGCAGGACTAGCTTTATCACTATTACTCACTGGTGGAGCGAGCAGTGTATTTGCTCAAGGAAATGGTCAAGCTGGACCACCAAAGGGAGGCATTTTTAAAGAAGGCGAAAAAGGAAATGGTAATGTCCAACCTTTTGCTTGGCAAGTAGCTTCTCTAGCAGACCGATATGAAGAATCTTTTGATATTGGGGCAGCGGTTGAGCCGCACCAACTGAATGGAAGACAGGGGAAAGTATTAAAGCATCATTACAATAGTATCGTTGCAGAAAATGCAATGAAGCCCATTTCGTTACAACCTGAAGAAGGTGTGTTTACTTGGGACGGGGCAGATGCGATTGTTGAGTTTGCTAGAAAAAATAATATGAACTTACGTTTCCATACACTTGTTTGGCATAACCAAGTACCTGATTGGTTTTTCTTAGATGAAGAAGGCAATCCAATGGTAGAAGAAACGAATGAAGCTAAAAGACAGGCGAATAAAGACCTTTTATTAGAGCGCCTTGAAACACATATTAAAACAGTAGTAGAACGCTATAAAGACGATGTGACTGCTTGGGATGTTGTCAATGAAGTTGTTGACGATGGAACACCAAATGAAAGAGGATTACGTGAATCAGTTTGGTACCAAATTACAGGGGACGAATACATTCGAGTTGCGTTTGAAACAGCCCGAAAGTATGCAGGTGAAGACGCGAAATTATTTATTAACGACTACAATACGGAAGTGACACCTAAGCGTGATCACTTATATAATCTAGTCCAAGACTTACTCGCTGATGGAGTACCAATCGATGGAGTTGGACATCAAGCACATATTCAAATTGATTGGCCATCGATTGATGAAATTCGAACATCAATGGAAATGTTCGCTGACTTAGGACTTGATAATCAAGTGACAGAGTTAGATGTTAGTTTGTATGGATGGCCGCCACGTCCAGCATTCCCAACATATGATGCCATTCCGCAAGAGCGCTTTGAAGCCCAAGCTGATCGCTATGACCAATTATTTGAATTATACGAGGAGCTTGGAGCTGATTTAAGTAGTGTGACATTCTGGGGAATCGCCGATAATCATACATGGTTAGATGACAGAGCAAGAGAATATAATGATGGTGTTGGGAAGGATGCACCGTTTGTATTTGACCCGAACTACCGCGTTAAACCAGCGTTTTGGAGAATTATCGATTAATAGAAGAAGCTTCGCTCATATGAGCGAAGCTCTTTTTGATTGTGCACCAGCGTTTACCCTAACGGACATGTATTCGGCTAGTTATTGATAAAAGAGGAGTTTTCTATTTTTATCGGACATGTATTCCGTTATGTCACCATAACAGCGACAAAACCAGCTTGTTTTTCTAATTTAACGGAACAGACGTCCGATAGCATTCACAAATCAGAGTGTTTCATTAAAGTAGCGGAACAGATGTCGGTAAGAAAACGCCTTGTTTCATTAAAAAAGGCTGTCGAGACATTTCAATCTCGACAGCCTACAAATTCTGGCTTTATTTTTCCTTATAAACGAAATAATCAAAATCTGCTGGTAAGCTTGCACCAGATGTATCTTGACAGTGCATGCCAACGAATGCACCAGTGAAGAAGCCGCCACCTTGAATATAGTCATCAGATAGCTTATATGAATAAAAATCAATTGGAATTTCAGTCCAGTTTGTACCATCAAATGAATAAGAATAACGGTATGTTTGTACGTTTACATCAACACGAAGGAACACATACTCTACATCATCAGGAATGATAATCTCGTTGCCTTTAATTGGTTGGTCAAACGTAAAATTATCATTTGTAGTAATATCAAGTACTCTTCCTTTTTCTTCATTCCATGTAATTTGAAGAGCCGTCCAGTTTTGTGTGTTGTAATAGTTTACAAGACCTGCAGCTTGTTGGAAAGTATCAGGCGAAAAGGCCACTTTTGTTTCTGCAGTGAATGAAAAATGCTGCCAACGTCTTGCTACATAGGCTTGGGTAAACTTAGATGTTAAAGATTCTCTGCCGTGTATTCGCAAATGTCCTGGTCGTTCTTTTAACGAAACGATATTTTCTCCAAGCGGAATACGTAACGTTTGAAAATGAAGGTTTAATGTTTCTAAATCAAAATCATCTTTTTCAGGATAGTCTGCTTCCCATTTTACTTCGTCAATCGCTGGACCTTCAATTTCTAGAGCCGGTTGGTTTCCACCGACAACATAAGGCCAATCATTTTTCCATTCGAGTCGTTGGATGGCTGTTTCTCTTCCTAGTGGACAAAAGCCACGAGGGTCTAATAAAGCTTGACCATCACGAGGGAGTGGTCGTCCTGTTAAATGAACTAGGAACCATTCATCGGTATGTGTTTGGACAATGGATGCATGACCCGCTTTTTGCAGTGGGTTTCTTGGATATGGGAACGATGTAATTAACGGATTTTCTGGATGTACTTCATAAGGTCCCCATAAATTTTTTGAGCGAGCAATCGTTGCTTGGTGGTCGTATTTTGTTCCACCTTCAGCGGTTAATAAATAATAGTAGTCATTAATTTTATATAAATGAGGAGCTTCAGTTAGTTTAATATCTGTTCCTTTAAAAATAATCTCCTTTTTTCCAACCAGTTTCTTTTCTTCTACGCTGTACTCTTGAAGAACAATGCCATAAAAATTATGGTGAGTATGGCGGTGATCCCAAACCATGTTCACAAAGTATTTCTTTCCGTCTTCATGATGGAAAAGCGAAGGGTCAAATCCAGAGCTATTCATATAGATAGGTTCAGACCATTCACCGTCAATCGTGTCGCATGTGACTAGATAATTATGGCTATCTTTCCACTGCCCTTCTGTTACTTTGACATCTGTATAAATGAGCCAAAATTTCCCGTCGCTATAAGAAAGAGCAGGAGCCCAAATTCCACCTGAATCAGGATTTCCCATCATATTTAATTGACTAAGACGATTGAGTGGTCTTGAGACAAGACGCCAATTTTTTAAATCTTTAGAATGATAGATTCCAACGCCAGGGAACCACTCAAATGTAGAAACAGCAATATAATAATCTTCTCCAGCTCGACAAATACTTGGATCTGGGTTAAAACCTGATAGAATAGGGTTTTGAATTTTTACCAATTTTCTTCACCTCAACATGAATATTTTTTGATAACACTTTTGGTAATGAACAGTTTTGTTTGGATTAAAGCATCACCCCTTTTAAATTTCTTCTAAATTCGTTTTTAGAAATTTTTCTGTTGAAAATGCAGCTACACCAAGGGCAGATGAGCGCTTTTCTAATTTTGAAAAATGCAATTGAAAATCTTTTTGATGGGCAGCTAGAACATTCTTTGCTAGTTTTTCTTTTAATGCATTTTCTATCCACGGTTGCAGTGCAACGAGACGATTTCCAATAATAATTTGTTCAGGGTTAAAGGTATTAATAATGTTGTTCATTCCAATGGCTAAAAATTCACTTAACGATTCAATTAATGAAATCGTTTTCTCATCTCCTTCTTCAGCGAGCTTAACGAGCTTTTCGAGAGAAAGGTCCTCATCATTTTCTGTGAAAATTTCTTGTGTCAGCGCCATTTTAATTAATGCATTTTCTGAGGCATAAAGCTCCCAACATCCTTTGTTGCCGCAGTTGCATAGAGGTCCATTCATATTAATCGTCATGTGGCCAAGCTCACCAGAAAGTCCGTTATGTCCTTTGTATAACTTACCGTTTAAGATGAGACCGACCCCAATTCCAATCCCTCCACTAATATAGACGATATTATTAAAAGGTTGACCAGCTCCAAATCTTTTTTCGCCATGAGCCCCTGCGTTTGCTTCATTAACTATTTTTACAGGAATGTTATATTGTGACTCAATCACTTCTTTTAAATCAATGTCTTTCCAATTTAAGTTAGGAGCTAACAGTATTTTTCCGGAGCGTGAGACGGTACCAGGAACCCCTACGCCAATTCCGACAACACCATAAGGGCTCGTTGGAACATGAAGCATTAATTCATCAATGACACTAAATAAAATATCAATCGTTTGAGAGAGAGTAAGGTCCTTGACTTTAATTAATCTTTCATCACAAATGCCCCCTTGTAAATCTGTGAGAATCGCTAGGATATAATTAACCCCGATGTCAATTCCGATTGAGTAGCCGGCTGATTGATTAAAGAGCAACATGACTGGTCTTCTTCCACCACTCGATATTCCTGGGCCTGATTCAAGAATTAATTGTTCCTCTAATAGTTCATTTACTAATGATGAAACTGTCCCTTTATTTAGTCCTGTTGTATTGGCAAGGTCTGCTCGTGATACGGGGTATGTTTCTTTAATTGTATGAAGCACTAATGATTTGTTTTTTTGCTTCACAACATGTTGATTAAATGTTTGTGTTATTTTCATATTCTTCACGCTTCCTTTTAGTTTTTATATCAAGTCAATAAAGTGATTAAATAGAAAAACCTTCCATAACAGCATCATAACATAACATGAAATGTTGGAAACGCTTCCTCACAAATCTATTATAGCATTTAAAAAATTAAAATGCACTTAGTTTATCCACTAGACAAACGATGTTTTTAATGATACCATTTATATTAAGTTAGCAAAACAAACAGCTAACATGTTTAATCATACTAAGGGGGTATCGTAATGAAGAAAAGGAAAGCGATTACATCATTGTTTGCATTAGTAGCAGGTGCTTTAATTGCTACTGGATGTTCTGGTTCTGGTGATGATACAGGAGGAGAGCAAGCTACTGAAAATAATGGTACTAGCTCAGGAGAAACGGCTACAGTTGAATTTATGCACTTATGGCCACAAGGAAGTTCAGCAGAGCATCACAGAATTGTAAATGAAATTATTGCTGACTTTGAAGCAGACAACGAGAACATCAAAATTGATATGCAAGTATTAAGTAACGAGCAGTATAAAGATCAAATTACCGTTCTTGCATCTTCTAATCAACTTCCAGATGTAGGGATGACTTGGGCTGCAGGTTACCTTGATCCATTCGTTTCTGGTAATATGTTTGCACCATTAGATGATGTATTAGACAATGGTTTACGAGAAGAGTTTGTAGCTGGAACTCTAGAAGCTTATGAAAAAGATGGAAAGAGTTACGGATTACCATTAGAGTTAAATACAGTGTATGTTTACTATAATAAAGCGATTTTTGACGAGTATGGACTTGAAGCTCCACAAACGTATGAAGAGTTCGAGCAAGTCATTGCAACATTAAATGAAAATAACGTAACACCAATTGCATTAGGAAACAGAGATAGCTGGACTGGTTCAATGTGGTATATGTACTTTGCTGACAGAATTGGTGGCTCTGATGTATTAACAAATGCGATTAATCGTACAGGTTCATTCGAAGATCCAGCATTAGTAGAAGCAGCAGCGAAGATTCAAGAAATGGTAGAAAATGATGCATTTGCAAGCGGATTCAATGGTCTTGCTGATGAAGAAGCAAAAAGCATGTTTATGAATGAGCAGTCTGCAATGTACATGATTGCAACTTGGGACTTACCTAACTACACAACAAATGAAAGCGTTCCACAGGAGTTCAGAGATAGTGTTGGCTACTTTAAGTTTCCAACAGTTGATGGTTCAGGAGACCACAATAGTTTTGTAGGTGGACCTGGAGTTGGCTTGTTTGTTGCTGAAAATTCTGATGTGAAAGAAGAAGCAAAGCAATTTGCAGCTTATTTCGTTGAAGAGTGGGGTACAAGAGCAGTTTCTGAGGCAGGTGTTCTTCCTGCAACAACGGTAGATGGAGAAAACTTAGATTTACCAGATGTGTATGTTGAAGTATTACAAGATTTAAATGATGCAACGAACTTAACATTATATGCTGATGTACAAATGAGTTCTGCGGCAGCACAAGTTCATCTAGATTTAATCCAATCTTTATTCGGATTGCAAATTACACCTGAAGATTTTGCTAAGCAACAAGAAGAAGCTCTTTCAAATGAGTAATCTTTACAGAGGTATCTGCTAGTTTACAAGAGAATACAACATAAAGAAGAGCTCCTGTAATAAATGAAAAGGACGATTCCCACGTTGGATAGTCCTTTTCAAATTCAGATCAAGGGGGTTAACAGTATGGATAAGGTAATGTCGAATAAATGGTTTATCGCTTTATATATTCTTCCTGCATTAATATTAGTAAGTATCCTCATCTTCATCCCTTTACTATTAACAGGGTACTATGGCCTTATGAAATGGGATGGAATTGGAGCAATGCAGTTTATTGGATTAGATAATTATGTTCGAGTCGTACAAGATGCTAAGTTTTGGCAAAGTGCATGGCACTCTTCTTTATTAGCAGTTTTTTCAACATTAAGTCTTATTATTTACTTAGCTGTTTCGATGATCCTTGCTTCTAATATTAAAGGATCCGATCTTTTAAGAAAAGTTTACTTAATTCCTATGCTTTTGTCTTCAGTGGCGATTGCACAGCTTTGGATTAAAATTTACAATCCTTCAAATGGGATGTTAAATACTGTACTAGGCTGGTTTGGTGTAACGAATCCACCGTTATGGCTTGCTGATCCGAATATTGTTCTTTTCTCAATTTTCATTCCAATTTTATGGCAATATGCAGGTTTTTACATTTTAATTTACTATGCCGCACTAAAAGGAATTCCAGAATCGATTATGGAAGCGGCTAGAATTGATGGAGCTTCACCAATTCAAATTGCGTACAGAATTAAATTGCCACTTATTATGGGGGTTGTAAAAGTAACCGTTGTTCTTGCTATTGTTGGTTCACTTAAATATTTTGATTTAATTTATGTTATGACTGGTGGCGGACCAAACGGAGCAAGTGAAGTTATGGCTTCATACATGTATAAGCTAGCATTTGGAACAAATAACTTTGGCTACGGAAGTGCTGTTGGTTTCATGTTACTTATTATTACATTGGTAGTAACAGTGGTGATTCGTAAAGTAACAGCAGAAAAAGAAGAGATTCAATACTAAGGGAGGTTTTTGTAATGGGGCGTATAGGTTACTTTTTTCTTTATTTAGCTTTGGGCGTTGTTGCGGTATTTCAAATTTTCCCTATTGTCTGGCTGTTTCTTTTCTCCTTAAAAGACAATCGTGAAATTTTTGCAGGTTCCCCGTTTGCATTGCCTGAACAAATTAAATGGGAAAACTATTTAGCAGTTTGGGAAGGCGGGATTGGCGGATACTTTTTTAATAGTGTTTGGATTACAGGTGTTTCTATTTTACTTACATTATTAATCGGTAGTATGGCAGTGTTTGTTATTACGAGAATGAAATGGAAGCTTAGTAAACTAGTATTAGGATTATTTATGGTTGGTCTTATGATCCCGATTCATTCATCATTAATTCCGCTTTTTAGTATGTTTTTAAATGTAAACATGATTAATAATCCATGGTCGATTGTTATCACATATACAGCGTATAATCTACCAATTACGATGATGATTTTACTAGGGTTTTACACAACGCTTCCAAGAGAAATTGAAGAAGCAGCCATTATTGATGGTGCATCACTACATCGCTTATTTTTCCGAATCATTTTACCCATTTCAGCACCGATTTTATCAACGACAGCGATTATTAATATGATTTATAATTGGAATGAGTTTGTTTTCGTTAATACGTTTATTAGCTCTGACAAATATAAAACATTAACAGTAGGAATTCAAAATTTCGTTGGTCAGTATATGACGGATTGGGGCGCAATTGGAGCAACTCTTATTATTAGTGTATTGCCGATTTTACTTGCATTCTTGTTCTTTAGTAATAAGATTGTCGAAGGGATTTCTTCTAGTGCTGTAAAAGGATAAAAAAACACCTGCCTTTAAAAAAAGACAGGTGAGTCATTATCTAGTTTTCTTTTCGGCAATTCTTTTAAAGACATCTAGTGAAAACCAAACTGTAATAAAACAATAAAAGCTTGCACCAAATACGAAACCTAAAGCAGGAATAACATAAACAATGAAATAAAATGCCAGTAAACTAACAAAGATAAACACGGTATGAACCGGACTTACGAACATCATGAGAAGGGCATTTTTAAAGGTTTGGGCAATCGATAAATCAAAATGGACATAAGTTGGAAAAAGGTAAAAGAGCAACATGATAAATAGTAACATTCCAGCTAATAAAGGTGCAGTCGTCCAAGTGAGCAGTTCTCCCATGTTTGCGTACAGGAAGAAAATGTTGAAAATGAATATAAAGGAAATACCGTAAATAAATAAACCTAAAAAGTTACTTTTGAAAAATTCACTTTTATAGTACTGCCAGAAGGATTTTAATACAGGCGAATCTGAATTGCCTCTTAGCCATTGTCTTACTAAAGAAAACATGGCGATTGTAGCAGGGAATAACCCAAAGAGTATTCCACCAGCTAATGTGAATAAAACCCATAAGACGTTTATATAGGCGAAGCGTGTGATCCATTCTAAAATTTGATAAAGCGCGCGACTCATAGTGTACCTCCTGATTTGGACATTCATTTACTATTATAAAGGATCATAACGTAAATATTATAGTAATTTAAAACTTTGTTTGTCTAATGAATGAACTATTAAAGTGAACTGCTTACTTGATTTAAATGTTCAGGCAGTACTAGTAAAAGCGAAGATCGGAGAGGATAAAATGAAATATGTCATCGGTGTAGATTTGGGTACAAGTGCAGTGAAAATATTACTAGTGAATCAAGAAGGCGATGTCGTTAAGGAAGTATCAAAAGACTATCCACTTATCCAAGAAAAAACAGGGTACAGTGAACAAAATCCAGACGATTGGGTAACACAAACTGTGAAGGGTTTACAGGAGATTACTGCAGCTTTTGATGGAGACATAAATGATATTGAAGGAATGAGTTTCTCAGGACAAATGCATGGGCTTGTGTTGTTAGACGAAAATCATGAACCGTTACGTCATGCAATTTTATGGAACGATACACGGACAACAGCGGAATGTAGAGACATTTATGAAAAAGTTGGGGAAGAGCGTTTGCTTGAATTAACAAAAAACCCGGCACTAGAAGGATTTACGTTACCAAAAATTTTGTGGGTGCAAAAACATGAACCAATGATTTTTTCTAAAGCGAAAACATTTGTGTTGCCAAAGGATTATGTTCGTCTTAAATTGACAGGAAAGCTCCATATGGACTACTCGGACGCTGCAGGAACATTATTATTGAATGTTTCTAAAAAAGAATGGAGCAAGGAAATTTGTGAGCAATTCCAACTTGATGTGAATTTTTGCCCGCCATTAGTTGGTTCTCATGATGAAGTGGGTACGATCCTTCCAGCAGTAGCAGAACAAACGGGGTTATCTAGTGCAACAAAAGTATTTGCTGGTGGAGCTGATAATGCATGCGGAGCGATAGGTTCTGGTATTTTAGAAGAAGGAAAAACATTAGCTAGCATTGGTACATCAGGTGTCATTTTATCATACGAGTCTAGTGAAGATAAAGATTTTAAAGGAACTGTACATTATTTTAATCATGGTGCACCAAATGCTTTTTATACAATGGGTGTAACGTTAGCAGCGGGGTATAGTTTAAGTTGGTTTAAAGGTGTTTTTGCTAAAGATGAAGAATTTACAGAGCTTTTAACTAATGTCAGTAATATTCCACCAGGTGCAAATGGGCTGTTGTTCACACCATATATCGTAGGAGAACGAACACCGCATGTTGATTCAACCATCCGAGGAAGCTTCATCGGGATGGATAGTTCACATACACGTGATGATTTTGTTCGCGCAGTACTTGAAGGGATCACATTCTCTTTGCATGAATCCATTGAAATTTTCCGTAACCATGGAAAGCAAATTGATACCGTTGTTTCGATCGGTGGCGGGGCAAAAAATGAAGCATGGCTTCAAATGCAAGCCGATATTTTTAACGCGAAAATTGTAAAGTTATCGAGTGAACAAGGTCCAGGAATGGGAGCAGCTATGCTAGCGGCATATGGTTCTGGCTGGTTTGGATCTTTACCAGAATGTGCAGCCACATTCTTAAAAGTAGATAAAGAGTTTCTTCCAAACGAAGAAAATGTCTCTCGGTATAATGAAATATACAAATTGTACAAAGAAGTGTATGTACAAACAAAAGAGCTGAACGAAAAGCTAGTTCCGTTCCGAAAATAAAGATCATATCAAGAGGGTTATCACGAAAGGCACTGAGCCTTTGTGATAACCCTTATTTTTTAATTTGGTCTAGTCTAACGAATGATAACAACGATTAACGAATAATTTCTTTAAAGTGCGCCGTATATGACAGCACGTAATCTCGGCTGATGAATCGCTTCAAAGTTCGGTAGCATTTGCTGCATATATACAGCGGATAGCTGTTCTTTAGGGTCAATGAGTACCCATGTTCCTGCTAAACCTGACCATCCAAATTCCCCAATCGAACCATTAATCCCTCCTTCAGCTGGATCGACCATCGTTCTTACACCTAAACCATAACCATACCCTCGTAAATAATCCCAATGGTATGAAGGTTTTTGGATATCTGTCAAATGGTTGGTGGCCATTAATTGGATCGTCTTAGAGCCGATAATACGGGTACCGTTCCATTCGCCACCGTTTGCGAGCATATGGGCAAAGCGACTGTAATCTCCTAACGTCGATAACAATCCGGCTCCACCTGCTTCAAATGTTGCACTTGGATGGAATTGTTCGTCCATCGTTTCCTCTTTAGTTAATGTTCCGTCTTCTTCACGATTATAAATGGAAGCAAGGCGATGTCTTTTATGTTCAGGGATCTTAAAAAACGTATCTTCCATTCCAAGCGGTTGAAAGATTTCTTCATCAAAAAATTCACTAAGCTTCTTACCGGAGACGACTTCAATTAATGCGCCAAGGACATCATGACTAAACCCATAATGCCACTTCGTTCCTGGATCGAATGCTAACGGAATAGAAGCAAGCAGTTTGGATAAGTCCCGTGCTGTCGAAGTTTTCCTTTGTTTCTCGGTCATTTCTTCTAGCGCTTTCGCAACATGTCGTTCGGTTGGATTTCCATCTCCAGGATATGTTAATCCCGATGTCATCATAAACAAATCTTTAATAGTTATCGATCTTGTTGCTGGAGAAACTACCATTTCCCCTTGTTCTTCACGGTAAACTTGCGGATTTTTGAATTCTGGTAAATAGTCCTCAAGAGGATCATTAAGCAAAAATAAGCCACGTTCATATAACAGTAAAGCAGCTGAACAAGTGACAACTTTCGTCATAGAGTAGATTCTGAAAATCGTATCTTCGCTAATTGGCTTCTTTGTCACTATGTCAGCAAAACCTACGTAATCTTTAAATACGGTTTTTCCTTGATGCATGACTGCCAATGAATTTCCCGCTGGACCATTTTCTACAAATGTTTTTAATAATGGATGAAGTTTTTGTAAAGATTCCAAATTTTATTCCTCCTATAAGAGAGCGATTACATTGAATGGGGAGTTTATATCCTCTTTACTCTTTTCGACTAAGGTTTCGTATTTCCTTTTTGTGTTAACGATGCTTATAAAGAATCCTTCTATAAAGCGGGAATATTGAAATAACGGGAATTTTGTTAAAAGTCTAGATTTTTTTAGAGAAGAACACTTATATTTGATTTTCTTCAGACTTGTTATTAAAAGGGTTGGTGAATAGTATGAGTAAAAAAGTTTGGCTTGATAAAAATGGGGTAGAGTTCGAAGAAAAACCAGAATATCCTGAGATTGAATTAGAAGACCGCAGGAATGAGGTTGTACGTCATATAACGCTTAAAGAGTCGAAATGGTTTGGAGTGGATTTAAGATTTTCAAAATTTACGGATGTCAATTTTGTTGGTACAGAATTAAAACATATTTTCTTTTCAAATGTGAAAGTTGATTCAATGCAATGGGGTGGCACAGTTTTTGAAAATATAATACGTCCAGCAAATAAAAGCGATTTTTCTGGCTTACCAGGATGTAAAGGTTGGGTTAATGCGGAACCTGTTACTTTTAAGAATTGTGATATATCAACTGCTAATTTTGAGAATTGTAACTTATCTAAAGTAAATATAGAAAACTGTAATATAGATGGGTTAAGAATAAATGGTGTATTAATTAAAGATTTATTAGATAAATAATGGAGATTATCAAACGGCTTTAAACAGTACAAAAAATAAATACTGAAATACTACATGGAGTATTTAAAATAGCTTTAACAAATTGGGAAGGAATTAAATAAAGTATGTATATAGCACCGCATCTAGCAGTGCCATTACGTAGATATTTTTTTACGATTCAATTATATGCAATCTCAAATAATCAACAATTTGTTGCGCTGTTGTGCCGTCTCCATACGGATTAGTGGAATGAGCCATTTTTTTATACTCTTTTTCATCTTGTAATAAGGTCGTTACCGCTTCTGTAATCGTTGTTTCATCAGTACCAACAATTTTTAACGTTCCAGCTTCAACCCCTTCTGGACGCTCGGTGCTTTCTCTTGCTACTAAAACAGGAATATTTAAAGCAGGGGCTTCTTCTTGTATACCGCCTGAATCTGTTATGACTAAATATGCTTTTTTCATGACATGGCAAAAACTTTCATAAGCAAGAGGAGCAATTAAATGAATTCGCTCATTCGTGAGTAAATGTTCAGATACTTGTTTTCTAACATTTGGGTTTGGATGAACAGGGAAGAGAATGTCGATATCAGGATGTTTATTCATTAGTTGATTAATAGCTGCATAGATTCCTTTTAATTGAGCAAAGTTTTCACGTCGGTGTGTTGTTAATAAAATAATTTTTTGTTTTTTATCGAAAATGGATTGCAAGGCTTCTGGGAATTGGTATGGTCTAGACGTGACATTTATCAAAGCATCAATCACTGAATTTCCGACAACAGCAATTTTTTCTTCCGGTACTCCTTCAACAAGTAAATTTTGTTTGTTTTTCTCTGTTGGAGCAAAATGATAAGTGGATAGCTTTGTGACGACTTGCCGGTACATTTCTTCTGGAAATGGTGAATAAATCGTATTCGTTCTAAGCCCAGCTTCGATATGACCAATTGGAATATGGTTGAGGAAGGCTGTATAAGCCCCTACAAATGTTGTTAACGTATCGCCTAACACGAGTACGATATCTGGTTTTTCTTGTTTTAACACTTCACTAACTTGAACAATCATATGGGCCGTTAATTGTTCAAGTGGTTGATTTGGTTTCATCAAAGCCAAATTATAATGCGGTTTAATCGAAAACAAATCGAGTACTTCATCTAATATTTCACGGTGTTGACCAGTATTTACAGTGACACATTCGAATTCGTTTGCTCGTTGAAGAGCTTGAATAACTGGAGCGAATTTGATGCCTTCTGGTCTCGTACCGAATATCGTCATGATTTTCAATTTATCACCTACTTGGATATTTTTTGTAAGGAGCATTAGTTTCTTATTAAATTTACTTTTGTAATAATACCATCAGACTCTTCAAATTGAGGTGTAAATTCATTCCCCCACCGTTCTAGCATTTCAAAAACGATAAGTTGAAATTGATGTTTTAACTGGTCTTTTTTTTGAATAGTTAAGTTTGATTGATGTCTTCTTTGGTGGTACAACGCCGCATTGATCCAATGAAGTTTATACTTTTCAGCTAGTTTGAGAAACATGAAATAATCATCAACATCCAGTGTTTCACCTCGAATCGCTGTCTCCCAGCCATTAACAGCTTCTAATGCATTTTTTCTAAACAGTCGTGGACAATGGGTTTGCATTGTAGATAAGACTTCATATTTATTTGCATAAGGAATTCCTGGAACAACAGGTCCTTCTTTTAGCCCATTTTCTGTGTCATACCATAGTTTCCGATTCGCATAGACTAACCCTACATCTTCAGGTTGAGTGGCCATCTCATTAACCATGATTTCAAGTGTTTGTGGGTCAAGCCAATCATCACCATCAAGTTCAAGCACATATTGTCCAAGCGCATATTGTAAGCCAATATTTAAAGCTTCAGGTTTCATTCTTTTTTCAATATGAATCGGAATGATGCGATTATCATGCCAATTGTGAATTTTGTTTAAAGTTGCATCTGTGGAGCCAACATCAAGTAACACAATATTAAAATGAGGGAAGGTTTGAGATAGGACACTTTCGACACATTGCTCAATATAGTGTTCATGGTTATGAGCCGTAATAATGACGGTAACGACTGGAATCATATTGTTTTTCTTGCGGTAATCAAGACTTGCTTTCATGCTTTGTAAATATAACTCTTCTCTCGGAGTTAACGTTGTTAATGAATGTTCACCATTTAATCGGTATTCCATAAGTGGCATTGCCAAAAATTTAAACTCCCCATAGTCTTTCAAGCGAACCCAAAACTCATAATCTGAGACGACACCATATTTCGGATCATAGCCACCGGCTTGTTCAAAGGCTGTTCTAGTAAATAAGAAAGATGCGCCGACAAAGCAAGTCGATAATATTTCCTCTTTTCCTCTATTCATTAGCTTTTTCATTGAAGCAAACCAACCGTCCAACGGTTCCAGCCGTTTTCCTTGCTCATTAATTGGCCAGTATAGAGAATAGACTAGTGCGGTATTAGAAGGCGCATTTTCCATCGCTTTGACTAAACGGTTTAAAAATTGTGGGTGTTGGCGATTATCACTAGAAATCCAAGTTAAATAAGGACAATCCTTTAAATGGCTAAATCCTTCATTTAACGAATAAGCAATTCCTTTATTCTCCTTGCGATGAATGATTTTATGAGAACAACGCAATTGCTTTGCGGCTCTATATGTTGCATTTACGGTTTGTTGATTCGCCCCGTCAATAACAATCACGAGTTTGAAATTGGTATACGTTTGTTTATCCATTGCTTGTAAACATTCATATAAATAAGCGGGTTTTTGGTGATAGACAGGTAGAACAACCCCAACTTTCATGTGTCTCATCCTTTCTTAAATTAGACCGTATTAAAAGGCAGATAATACAATATATTGAGTTTGTTAGTTCTGGTCACGTCAAACACCCGGTATCCATTCTTTTTTAACTACAAAAAAGGTTGAGAAGCATAGGAGTTAAACGTAGTTTCTAGGCAAATAAATCGAAATTCGTAAGCTTGATTTTAAAAGTTGAGTGTGTTAATTGTTGGTTATTAGAGAAAAAAGTAGGGGATATGATGGCGAATATCATTGATTATTTAGATTGGCGTGGAGATTTATCAATGGAGCAATCTCCGTTTAATGAAGTTGATAATCTTGTCTTGTCCCAAATGGCTTATATCAATTTTGAAGAAATTGTACCTTCAATGGAAAGTAATGAAAGCATTACAATTAAAGAAGTATCGGACCGTTATTTTTCTTTACATTCTGATGAAGACATAAAAGACTTTGGCTACTTAGTTCGAATCTCTTTACCATTACTGAAAAAAATGGGTCAATGTCGTCGTTTTGCTAATGCTAAATTAGCAAAGTACGTGAATGTTGTTGATATTTATGAGCAAAAACAGTTTTCTGCGATTCACATTTTGTTAGAAGACGGGACGATTTATGTTGCTTATCGCGGAACAGACAATACGATTATTGGCTGGAAAGAGAACTTTACGATGACGTTTATGACACCGATCCCATCCCAAATAGAGGCTTTCCATTATTTAGAAGAGACAGTGCGAGATTCTGAAAGACAGCTAAGGATTGGTGGTCATTCAAAAGGAGGGAATCTATCTGTTTACGCGGCAATTCATTGTTCCCCGTCAATTCAGTCTAGAATTATTCAAGTGTATAATAATGACGGTCCTGGTTTTGAAAGAAAGATAACGCAAAGCAAAGAATACCAAAACATGCTCCCGCGGATAAAAACGATTCTTCCACAGTCCTCCATTGTCGGAATGCTTCTTGAACATGAGGAAGAATATAGTGTTGTCAAAAGTAGTCAAGTCGGTTTTTTACAACATGATGCTCTTTCGTGGGAAGTAGTAGGCAAGCAGTTTATTGTTGTTGAGCAGGTTGCCAAAGAAAGCCAACTATTAGATGTGACATTAAAAGCGTGGCTAAACAAAATGGATAAAGAGCAAAGGGAACGGTTTGTTGATGCGATGTTTTATGTGTTCCATCAAACAAATGTAAATAGCTTTGATGATTTATCACAGCAAAAATGGAAAAAGGTGACGGAGATGATTAAAGTATTAAAACATATGTCACCAGAAAATAAAGACATATTAACAAGAACATTTACGTTACTTTTTGAAGAAGGGAAACGAGTATATAGAGAAGCAAAAATGGCAGCAAAAGAAAAAGAAGAAGGGAAACGGTAATCGTGGTGAGACTCCTTGTGTTTGTGTACTTGTCGGTCTCACCTTACTCTTTTTTCAGGGCGTGCTAATAAAGAAAAATGTAAAGTTGTTGTTTTGTATATTTAAAAAGGAGATTTATTCCATTCCCTAGAATACTATCGTAAGTTAATAAAGAGTCTTTTATTATAGGTTGAAAGGGGTATCGTATATGTCTGACAGAATTGTTGAAAGCGCTTACGGTAAATTGCAAGGAGTAAAGGAGGAAGGCGTCTTTGCTTGGAAAGGGATTCCTTATGCCAAACCACCACTTGAGTCACTTCGATTTCAAGCTCCGGAAAAACCAGAACCTTGGAGTGGAATTCGAGATGCAACATCATTTTCTCCGATAGCTCCCCAACCAGACTTAGAGGTAATGAACTTTTTAGGGAACGATTCATCTACTCAAAGTGAAGACTGTCTTTACTTAAATGTATGGTCACCTGGAGCAGATGACAAAAGAAGACCAGTGATGGTATGGATTCATGGTGGTGCTTTTGTTGCTGGTTCAGGTTCCGGCAAGTATTATGATGGTGCATCCTTTGCCAAAAACGGTGATGTTGTCGTCGTTACGTTGAATTACCGTCTCGGTATCCTAGGGTTTCTTCACTTAGGTGAGATAGCTGGCGCTGACTATGCAACGTCTGGAAATTGTGGACTGTTGGACCAGGTTGCTGCCCTTGAATGGGTTCAAGAAAACATCGCTATGTTTGGAGGTGATCCGAGCAATGTGAACGTATTTGGGGAATCGGCAGGAGCAATGAGTATCGGTGTGTTACTGGCATTTCCTTCTGCAAAAGGGTTATTTCATAAAGCCATATTACAAAGTGGTGCAGCAGCAAATGTTCATTCAGTTGATCATGCTTCAAAAATAGCAAGTCAGCTTGTAACAGCGTTAAATATAGAAACATCAAACCTTTCAAAGATACAACACATCCCAGCCGAACAATTAATTCGAGCATCAACTCATCTCCCGTTTATGAGTCTAGGGCCAGTCATAGATGGCATTTCACTTCCCAAACATCCCGAAGAAGCACTTGCTGAAGGTGCAGCAAAAGATATCCCAATCTTAATTGGTACAAATAAAGATGAATACAATCTCTTTAGTGCATTTGATCCTGAATGGAAAGAAGCAGATGAGGAGAAAATTAAGGCGAATTTCGAGAAAGTTTTCGGGCCATTAGTGCCGTTTATTTCTCAATATTTGGCTGAAAATGGTCAACTATCTCAAGACCTATTTAATCAACTTTTAACGATGAGTGTTTTTACATCTCCTGCACAAAAACTAGCAGAAATCCAAGTGAAACAAGGATCTTCTATTTGGATGTACCGATTTGACTGGGAAACACCAATATTTAATGGAATCTTAAAAGCTACCCATGCTTTAGACATCCCGTTCGTATGGAATACGCTCAATAAGCCTACTGTCGAAAACTTTACAGGCACTAATCCGAACCGACAAACGTTAGCAAACGATATGCATCACAGGTGGATTGCCTTTGCTTATGATGGCAATCCAAATTCCGAAGCAATGCCGGAGTGGCCAACATACGACCTTGAACAACGGGCAACGATGCTCTTTAATGAAAAAAGCATTGTTGCTTATGATCCTAACAAAAAAGAGCGCTTACTATGGGAGCAAGCAGCGATGTTAATGAAAATGGGATGACGTATTGTTCCTAACGAAATAAAGGATAAGCGAAGGGAAACACTCCTTTAGCTTATCCTTTTTCCTTTTGATGACTAGGAAATAACGTATATGACATTGAATACAGAAAGTCTACAACAAAAACAAGACTCCATATCATACCGATATAATACATGGTGTCACTTCCGTACGGAGATTGTTCAGCTGTTCCTGCTTCGACCCAAGATAAGTCAGTAAGATAAGAGCTTAATTCTTGGAAATTATCTGTACCGATTGACCATAAAATCGCTTGACCAATGACAAAAACGAAGAGGTGAATCGTCGCGCTTATTCGATACTTTTTCGCAATATAACGAGGATCCTTATTCCGTTCGATGATGTCATAATCTTTGTCTGTTAATAATTCAACCTTACGAAATCGACCAATTTTCTGTCGCATCCAGCGATCAAGTCGGATGAAATCAACTATTCCGAACGTGCAAGCATAGAGGACAAAGATAATAATGACGAGTAAGAAAGTAGAAAATTCGCCAGTATGCAAAAAGACAATGAGTCCTAGTACGCTCTCGATGACTAGTAACCCAAGAAAAGCGAAGATAAAAAGTAGACTTTGTTTTCGCTTTTCTAAAAAGTAACGGTATACTCCAAATAAAAGCAGGCAAGCGAGCGAAAGGATTTCGGCTCCAATAAAAATGGCCCATTGATAGTCTAATAGGAAACTCATTCTTTGTTCTCCTTCAAATAAAAGTTTGTCGCCGCTTCAATAAATTCAATTACTTCTGGCTCCACCGGATAAAAGCCTGCCTTTGCTGAATCTTCCTGTGACTTTCGCACATCCCAAATTTTCTCGGCAAATTCAGGATTTTGACCGAATGTCTCTTTTTCTTTTTCTAACATTCGTCGAATAATCGACTGAACTTCAACAGCGGTCACACCTTTACTCATATGAAGTTTAAGTTGCGCATATAATGAAATCCACTCAATCGTATCTGCATCACCACGATTGACATTTGGTAAAAGGTCGAGAAGTTCTTGTTCTTTTTCATTAAATCGTTCGTTTAGAAATTGCTCCTTGTAATCGGAATTATCTTCATACAATCGAATGAGCTGTTGAACATGAACAAGGTCAGTTTCGCCTTTCATTGTAAACTCGTTCATCAATCCTCGTAATATCGACTCCATATGTTCAAGCTTCTCTTTTTCTTTTAAACAATACTGCAATTGATTTTGCAGGTCTTTGTACCAATTATCTTTATTGTCATCTAACAGTTCCTCTATTTCTTGCAAGCTAAACCGCAATATTTTTAAAAATTGAATCGCTTGTAACCGTTTTAATTCATTTTCACCATATAAACGATGACCACCTTCTGTTTTCCCAGAGGGCTTTAATAAACCAATATGATCGTAATGTCGCAATGTTCGAACCGTGACCCCTGTTTTTTTGGCCACGTCTTTAATTGAAATCATCGTAGTGCCTCCTGTCATCATCAATCTATTTTTATTATACAAAATGACGTAACGTCAGGATCAAGAGGGATATGTAAAATGATATGGAATGAGGAAGGGGATGTATGAAAATACGTATCGGACATTTTTTCCGCTACTTCATTAAAAACTCGTGATTTACGATGTGGTTCGGACATACGTTCCGTTATTTATTCACTGAATCGGTCAAAGTAACGGAACAGATGTCCGTAAGAATGAATAAACAGTCTGTTTTTAGTTAAATTGCGGATTATATGTCCGTAATAGTGTTCATCGAACTAGCTTTCTTCTTTTTCAGCAAGAACTTGATAAAAGTGCGGAATACCATCATGTAATAGATATTCTACAACTTTCATGATGTCCTCGATTTCGGAAACTTCGGTTTGAAGAAGAGTTTGTAGCATCATGCCATCAATCGCAGCCATAATCCACGCTGCGGTTGCACGGGTTAGCCGGCCTGGTTTTGCTCCGTATGTACTAACAAATATGTCTTCGAGACGACTTACCCAATCATTGTATTTCTCTTTGAATTTAGATTGGATTTCATTATTTCCAACCATTGCTTCATGAGCTAAATAAAACTGTAATCGATTTTCTTCTGTTTTTTGGAGGCGCTCTTTCAAGCTTGTATAGATTTCTATTACGATTTCCTCTAGTTCTTTATTTCCTGTTAGAGATAAAGTTGCAATCCTCTGGGTTGCGCTCAACCCTTCGTCCATTACATCATAGAGTATGGCTTCTTTTGAGCTGTAATAATGATAGATTGCGCCTGTACTTAACCCTGCTTCTTCAGCAATGGTGCGGATTGTAGCTCCCTGTATGCCGTGTTCACTAATAATATGTCTAGCGGCGTTAATTATTTTCTTTTTTCCATCATTGTGCATCAGATAATGCCTCCTAGAACTCATTCGATAGTCTAATGATATCATAAAGTTCAAAAATTTGACTAATCTATCCAACAATCTAGTTCATATTTCCTTAATAGGATTGACGAATGAATATTAGTTTGTTACGATATTCACAAGAACAAACCGAACGTTCGTTATGTTTCTAGCATAATAAAAAAACCCGGTTCAATTGCTTTTCATCACTGACCAATCATACGCTTTTTTCCATCCAATAACGAAAATTTAATATTGTTTAGGTGAGCTTTTCTTAAAATATAACCTAAAAATTTGCAAGAGAGAGGAGTGTCTGTCATGTTCTTCTTTGAAGCAATCCCTTGGTACAATGTGATAATGTGGTTCGTTGTTTTTGGTATTCTTATTGGTTTAAATGAGCTCGTCCGTGGGAGTAAATGGGCTAGTATTACGATCTTTATTGTTTTACCTATCATCCTTACTCCAATCTGGTTTTTGAAAGGTGCAAGTGATGCATTGTCGTGGTTCCATTGGGTCAAAGTATACTCAGCTCTTGCTGGTAGTATTATCTATATGGTCATTCGATATACAAACTACCACAAGAAGCATAAATGGTATCTCACTTTAGTCCCAGCGATATTAGCCATCAATATTTTAGAAGCTGTCATTCGAGAGTTTCAAGTCGGAATTTTAGGTTTTGAAGGTATGGTTGATGGCATGCAATATATCTCAGGTGGTTGGAACTATGTTAATGGTGTGGCAGGGATTTTAAATCTTCTATTGATTTGTGGCTGGTTTGGGATTTTTGCAACAAGTGGGAAGAAAAAAGATATGATATGGCCGGACCAAACGCGGCTATGGATCGTTGCCTACGGTGTTTGGAATATCGCATATGTATATGCTTGTGCACCGGGTAATGCCTTTTATTCGGGAGTCGCATTAAATATTGCAGCGACAGTTCCTGCGTTATTATGGGCAAAAGGAACGTGGATGCAAAATCGTGCCCAAACATTATCGTTTTGGATGATGTGGGTCATGACCTTCCCGTATTTCTTTGCCATAGGAAGTACATTTAATGTAAGTGTCAGTTATAATCCGGCCGCGAACTGGACATTGGCTTTACTAAGCTTAGCTTTAAATGTCACTTTAGCAGTATGGCAAGTATATCGAATCGTGAAGAACCGTTTAAATCCGTTAACAGATGAAATATGGACGGATACTAAGGAATATAAACTAGTAAACGCCTTCCGTCATAATGAAGTTGACCATTCTTCCATCGAACATAAAGCCCTAGGATACACAGGATCTGAAGGGAAAAGCTAATTTAGTTATATTGTCCTTATGTCATTTATAATTTGACGTAGGGACAATTTTTTTATCGTTAAAAAAAGATGGAAAGAAACTAATGTGAACGGTTTTGTAACGAAAAAGTCAAAAACTTACTGCTATTATTTACCTTACTATCGAACTAGTTCAAATATCACTAATTCTATTGATAATAAATTGTTGATTTGTTAATATATTGATGTGGACAAACCGAACAATTGTTATGTTTCGAAGGTCGAAACAATTCTATCAAGTAGATATGGAGAAATTTCGATAATGAGCGTGAGAAACATGAATGCTTCGGTATGTTATGAAATTTAAATAGGAAAGGGGCCCGCTTATTGTTCTTTTTTGAAGCTATTCCTTGGTATAACGCAATGATATGGTTAGTAGTTTTAAGTCTTCTTATTGGTTTAAATGAACTTGTACGTGCAAGTAAATGGGCGAGTATTGCTTTTTTTATCGTATTACCTGTTATTTTAACCCCGATTTGGATTTTTCATGATGCTAGTGACGTCACATCTTGGTTTCATTGGGTTAAAGTATATTCTGCTCTAGCAGGATGTCTTATTTATATGGTGATTAGGTTTACGAATTACCATATAAAGCATAAGTGGTATCTTATTCTTGTTCCAGCTATTTTAGCTCTTAACATTGTAGAAGCGATTGCTCGAGAACTTCAAGTAGGGATTATTGGTTTTAATGGTATTGTAGACGGTATGCAGTATATATCAGGTGGTTGGAATTATATTAATGGTCTTGCGGGCTTATTAAATCTTCTACTTATTTGTGGTTGGGTTGGAATTTACGCAACACGTGGAAAGCGTAAAGATATGATCTGGCCAGACCAAACTCGCCTGTTCATCGTAGCCTATGCGGTTTGGAATATATCGTATGTATATTCTTGTGCTCCTGGAAATGCGTTTTATTCTGGTCTTGCATTAAATATGGCAGCGGTCATACCAGCCTTTTTCTGGGCAAAAGGAACGTGGATGCAAAATCGAGCACAAACGTTGTCGTTTTGGATGATGTGGGTCATGACATTCCCTTATTTCTTTGCTGTAGGCAGTATATTTAATGTAAGTGTCAGTTATAATCCAGCTGCAAACTGGACATTGGCGATTATTAGTTTAGCTTTAAATGTGGGGCTTGCAGTATGGCAAGTTTATCGTATTGTGAAATATCGCTTACATCCATTAAAAGATGAAATTTTTGCAGGCACAAATGAGTATAAACTAGCAAATGCAACTAGAGAAACAACAGAAGCTTCGTAACAGTAGTATAAGCAAATGAAAGGCATAGAGAGAATTCTCTATGCTTAATTTATAAATTATTTTAAAATATATCACATCATCAGGAGGATAATATGAAAACGAAAGACTATTCATTTGAAGCTAGAAACTGGTTATTAATAAAGTTATACATTCTATCTGTAGTGTTAACAGCGATTATCTTATTCGCTGGGGGCTTGCCGCTTATTACGAATATCATTGGTACAGCATTTGGTGTCGTTACTGTATTAATCGTATTTACGATGCATAAATTAAACAAAAATGTGAATTGGATCCCATATATTTTAATTATAAGCTTAGCGTTGATGACAGTATTTATGCTAGAAAACCGTCCTGCCATCACGACGTATTTACTAGCTTATTACAGCATTATCATTATTTCTTTATATCATAATTTCCGTTATGTTATCGTATCTGGTGTATTTGGTTTATTCATTACAAATTACTTTGCCTTAAACTTTGGGGAACAAACAATTGTTGGTTATACGAATGTTCATTTGGCATCTTTTAATATTTTATTTATATTAATGACAACGTTTCTAATTGCACAATGTAGAATCGGACAAAACATCCAAAAAGATGTCGAAGTGCTCGCAGACGAAGCTGTTACTTCAAATGAACAAATGGAAGGGATTATCGTAAAGGTAAGAGAAACCGTATCAATGTTGGAAGAACTGACTTTACAACTATCGGATCATTCGGAGTCTTCTGCCACATATTCGAAAGAATTAGCAGCTACATTTAATGAAATTGCTGGTGGAGTTGGGAGTCAAGCGCAAAGTGCATCTGAGATGAGTGAATCATTACATTCGGTTGACCAAGAGATCGATGGAATATCTGTTAAAGCGAAAACAATGAAAGAAAATGCGAGCAGCACGAGTGAAGTTGTTGCCAATGGATCAGAAAAAGTGAAACAATTACATGATACGATTCAAACCGTAAATGAAACTCTTCAAATATCGGTAGAAGAGATGGGTGAATTAAATAGTTCGACTTCAAAAGTCGGTGAAATTGTAAATACGATTTCAGAAATTGCTGATCAAACGAATTTGCTTGCCTTAAATGCCGCTATTGAAGCCGCTCGTGCTGGTGAGAGTGGAAAAGGATTTGCTGTTGTGGCACAAGAAGTTCGTAAATTAGCAGAACATTCGATTCAATCCACACATGAAATCGGAACAATATTATCGTTAATTCAAGAAAAAGCCAAATCAGCCACAACACGAGTACAAGAAAGTGGAGATACATTTAAGCTTAGTAAGCAGTTAACAGAAGAAACGGATTCGGCCTTTCATAACATTGAACAAAATGTACTTCAGCTACAAACGCTTTCTACAGAAGTAGACAAACAAGTTGAATCATTAGGCCAGTCGTCTGAAAAAGTTGTTGATGAAGTCAATTCCGTTTCAAGTGTGTCCGAACAGTTACACGCATCAGTACAAGAAGTGTTTGCGAGTGTGGAAGATAATAACCATAAAATCAGCACAGTTAATGAGAAGGTTAAAGAAATGAATGAAGTGACAGAACAGTTAAAGCAATTAGTTCAAAAATAGAATAGGTTTTTAATGTAGGGCATGAGTCTAGTAAAAGTAGATTCATGCCTTTTTTATCTAAAAAAGCAGATTATAAAGGAAATTAAGGCAAATGCATTCGGAATCTTGTCTATACAAAATAAAAAGATATGACATAAAGTGTAGTGTAGAAAGGAGGGAGAAGAATGACACACAAAAGAAGACATGATGATGTAGATGCAATTAACACGAACGCTGAAAACCAAAATTTTGTATTAAGTGACAGCGATAGTAGAGCAAAAAGTCAAAACGAAAACTTCCTGAAAGACAAGAACTTTAATACGAATAAAGCAAATGCGATTATTGAGGGAAGTGGAAATGCGACTGTGGATGTAGCAGTTGATGCAGAGTCATTTGCGAAAAACCGTAATAAAGCATTTGCTGATGCAGATGCTATTGCGAAAGACCGTTAATATTTTCTGTTCCTATTAAAATATGTTGGAAAGGGCACTTAATAGTGTCCTTTCTTATTATACGAGGAAAAGAGGTGAAATCAGTTGTATTCAAGTGAATCGAATGTAAACAAAAGTGGGAACTCTGATGTTGATGTCACAGTAATTGTGGAAACTTCTGCTTTAGCTTATGCATTTCTTTGTTTTATGTATATAGATGGACGAATAAATAAAGAACAGTATGACGAGATGGTAACTGAAATGAAAAAAGTAGCAAAAGAGCCTAACACTAAAGCAGCTGTGGAGAAGAAAAAACCTATAAATCGGTTAAGGTTAAGAAATAAGAAATAGAAGAACTGAAATCGTTTGAGTCTAGTAAAAAAGGGCATTAGTTCTATTTAATAAAGTCACTAGTAAAATTGAGGCAAGTGTATTCAGTAACTTGTCTACACAGTATCATTTTTGTTTCATATAGTAAAAGTAAAGAAAGGAGGGGAGACAATGAGCAAATTTAGAGAGCGCTTTGTTGATGATGTGGATATGATTGACACAAATGCAGAGAATGAAAACTTTGTATTAAGTGCTAGCGATAGCAGAGCAAAAAGTCAAAATGAAAACTTCTTAAAAGACCAAAACGTAAATGTGAATAAGGCGAACGCGGTTATTGAAAATAGCGGAAATGCGGTAGTAAATGTAACAGTAGATGCAGAATCATTTGCGAAAAACCGCAATAAAGCATTTGCTGATGCAGATGCCGTTGCTATTGAGGATGATAGAAAAAAATTCCGTTATTAAGTAAAACTTCAAGAAGGGCACATTGTTAAGTGCCCTTCTTTTTAGAATGATGATAGATCCGCTTAGGTATAAGCTGAAAATGTAGAATATTCGGATTGCCCTTAATGATTGTGATGTCGATGTTCATGCTCGTTCCAGTCAAGTTCCATTTTATCTGGAGTACTCGTAGTGGAGAGGAAGCCTGAAAGGATAACGAGGATAAGTAAAAAAACGAACTCAATTCGTAGTAGAAACAGTAGCTTTCGTAAATGATTATGTTTATCTGGAAAGTTGACTGAGTCTCGTAATAATGGAACCCATACGAATCTGTGAAAACAAGTGATGAGTAATATCATCACGGTTACAATTAGCTTTGCTAACAGCCATTTTCCATAGGGAGTTGTAGTAAGCAAATTCACGCTTTCAATATAAGTGAAGCTCATGATTAAGCCGGAGAAGATGACAACAACAAAAAGAATGAAAGAAACAATGAAAAACCGCTGGATGCATTTATGAATGAGTTGCATTCGAACATAAGATTGTTCACGAGTAAAGGAATAAACGAGCAAGGAAAGCAATCCACCTACCCAAACGGAAGCTGCCCCTAAATGGACACTATGGGATAGGGTTTGGTTAACAGAAAAGGAATGGCTAGTAAGTGAAAATGTGAAGAGTAACAGTATGACCATTATAAGAGCAAATGATTTGTGAAAGTTACGGATAATGAAAAATAAAAATCCAGCAACAAACAATGGTCGAAGCATAGGGACAAAGGTTAACCAAGAATCAATTGTTAAATGAGGAATGAAAACTTGAAAACTTGTGACAAAATAAAGAAAGAAAATAAAGCTGTAAATCGATACCTCGATTTTTTTGCTGAACGGGTGTAGGAGTAGTGGAGATGTATTTTTATCTACAAGCCAATGTATAAAAAAATATAAACCAATTAGTACTACAAATGCGAACAATTCAACTATTTTAATAACGGAAAGGCTACTCTGGCTAGGGACTTGCTGTGACACTTGTTCGGTTGTAGATTGAATTGAAAAATGATGCGAACCATTCATAGTATGCTCATTATAAAATGTGACTTCCCATTGAACTTTGTATTTCCCCTCATCTAAATTGGGAACAAAAAGTACAAGCTTGGTCAGCTCTGTACATACCAATTCCCCTAAGACACTATCCCCTTTTTCTGTGAAAAGTTGTATAGAACTGGACTCCAAGCGAATAGGTTCAGAAAAAGTGAGAGAAATATTATCTAATGGTTCCTTGAGGACGGAATTAGGACTAGGAAAGGTCTCCTCAAGTATTGGTTGGGATGAAACATGACTAGGAATGAAAGCCGTGAAAAAAAGAAAAAAGAAAACGAGTAAAAACATCCTCTTACCCAAAGCCTCACCTCATAAACGAAAAGTCATTGAAATTTTTACACCTTCATAGAATAACAAAGCATCCCCAACAGTATAAAGACGAGAGATTGAGTAAAGCCAATGAGAATAAGACTATGCTGAGCCATATCCCCAATCATAGGAGCCATTATTCCACTCATCACGCCACTTGTTACCCCCATAATCACAGTTTGATATTCAACTAATGAACCGAACAATACCCCTATTGCGATTCCGATAATCGTTGTAAGTATTGTCATCTCTGTAAATTGGAAAGGAAAGTGGTAAATCAAAATTAATCCCGATGCAATAGAGATAATGCCAGTAGGAGTCATCGCTACATTCATTCCTAAATGATATCCAATTAATTTACGCTTCTTGAATAAATATTGGTATGTTAGTCCAGCAAAGACGAAGTTTACATAAAACAAAACCCATAAGATTGTTCCAATCATGAAAACACCTCCAGTTATAAAATATGACATAACAGGTCATTTAGAAGGATATTTTTCCAACAAAAAAACAGGTTATCCCTATGCCCAAATTTTTCAATTTAATTCCTAAAAAATACAATCGGGCATATGTTTAGTTAGTAAGAAGTGAAGGGGAGGGAGATAAATGGATGAAACAATCCGATATCAGATTGGATGAATACGTAGAAAAGTTGTGGGAGCAAAGGAATAAAGAGAGAGTCAATGAAAGTTCGGAAAACTTGGTTCGTTTAAAAAATGGTGAAGGTCTTTCCTCACCCGGTAGTGATTTACCTGCTGAAGAATTAAAGCTTGTTCAACAACATATTCACCGTTCGAATTTATTCCAGTTAAGCAAAGCATTACCGAACAAAAAAAAAGAATTGATTCTTAGAAAATTTTTTAAACATAAGCGGAACCAACAAGTCGAAGTTTTTATTCATTCGGACCCAAACAATCCAATTCATATCGTTGGGAAAGTGAACACGATAGGCAGAGATTTTGTGACTTTAACAACTTTAAAAGACCGAATATGGTTGCCCTACTCAAACATTGAATCTGCGAATGTACCATACGGATTACCAGAAGTGTCATCAACCCATCAGCATTTTGCGTATGATGAGGAGTTACGGAATAAATTGATCACGCGATTTAGTGAGACGGTTATAAGTAAAGACGTATTACTTCAGCAGTTTTTTGAAGAAACGTTAGAAACGAACTTACAAACGTGGAAAGGAACAAATGTCAAGGTCATTACACAAGACACGACGTATTCCGGAAAGATTGTTCAGTCAAAAGATGGCATTGTTGAACTAAAACGAAGGGGGCAAATACCACTTTCAGAAATCAAGGTATTAAAAACAATCCGGCTATCAACGATGTTAATGGGATTTTTTAGAAGTAAGAGCCATATTCGTAAGGAGGATAACAATGGATAGAGAATCAAAGGAACAGCATGAAAAAAAAGTGACGATTACTCCTCTTGAAGAAGAGAAGGCCATAGCGAAGTGTGATCCACTATTAATACGAGACCTTGTAGATGAAGATGTCCTTATCGTACTTGAAAGTCATCAACTCAATATTTTAGGTCAAACGTTTCGGCCTATTTTTACAGGTAGAATCATTGAAGTGACATTTGGTTTTATCACATTGACAAATGTCATTATTAAAATGCCGAATGCCCCTTTTTACGAATTCCCTACTCCACTCAGTTTTCCAATAGAGAGAATAGTAGGTGTAACAAGGTTTGATCCTAGAACGGTCATTCCGTTAACTTAAATTTTGGAAAGGAGAGTTTTTCATGACAACTCCCAATTTTGAACAAATTCAACATGACAATCGTACAGAAGCATTAGCCGACCATTTTAGAGAAAATATCGGAAACCGTGTTTTTATTTTAGTGCCTCAATTTCCGTTTATGTATATTGGAATCATCATTGATGTCATTGGTGATCAGTTAATTCTTGATGTAGACACAACCCATATCGAACAATTGGAAAATCGTATTTGGGAAATCCATATTGATACGATTCATGTCTTTTATGTTGAAAGAGGCGATGGATGGCCTATCATTCCAACATTCTAATAACAGAAGGAGAAGAATAACGATGCTAAGAAGATACCATGTTGTTGCCATTCCAATTCGGATTGTGTACAACAACTTTGGCGATCACGACCCAGATGGCCGAATGTATGTATTAAAAGAAAACGAAGAGTTAGTTAGAGAACTTGTGAAGAAAAATCCATTTACACCAGTTGAGCTAGTCCAACCTTTAGCAATTCGAGCCAATGTTGGCGATGACGTCGAAATATTATTTGAAAATCAATTAAAGACACCTTCCTCGATGCATTTTCAAGAAGCAGATTATGATGTGAAAACTTCAGACGGAGCAAATGTTGGATTTAATCCAGATACAACGGTATTACCAGGTGGAGAAATTGTTTATTGTCTCAAAGTTCATAAAGAAGGGATATATTATTTTTCTGATGTAGCAAACCCAATTGATGGAGAAAATTTAGGAACGAATATTCATGGACTATTTGGCGCTATCTTTGTTCAATATAAAGGTTCAACATGGACGGATCCAGTGACAGGTGGGCCCATTCATAGTGGTGCCATAGCTGATATTCATCATCCTATATTACCTTCATTTCGAGAATATGGGTATTTTTTTCACGATGAACCAGAAAACGATGATTTAACCGGAAACGAACGAATAAATCCGATGACAGGACAGCCGGCAGAATCGGTTCATGCAATAAATTATCGTTCAGAGCCTCTTGCGAACCGTTTCCGCTTAATTGATGAAGGTGTAGTTTGTCCTGATTGTGACTCTGAAGAAGTGCATCATGATTCATGGGTGTTTGGTGATCCTGCAACACCTATATTTAGAGGATATGTAGGTGATCCAGTAAAAATTCGTCTTGTTCACGGTGGTGTAAAAGAAACACACGTGTTCCATTATCATGTTCACCAATGGTTGTTCGACCCAGAAGATGTCGATTCTTTCACAAAAGACTCACAGGCTATTAGTCCACAAAATCATTATACAATCGAACCGTTTTATGGATTAGGAAGTTTGCACGGTGCAATAGGAGATGTGATCATCCACTGTCATTTATACCCTCACTTTGAAGATGGAATGTGGAACATTAATCGGATATTTGATACGTTGCAAGATGGGAGTCAATGTTATCCAAATGGTGTTCCTATTAAACCGTTACAACCTTTACCTGACCGACCATGTCCGCCTAAGCCAACATTAGAGAGACCGGGTTTTCCAAACTTTATTCCTGGTAAAGTAGGGTGTAAAGCACCAAGACCACCACTAGGAATCATTGGTGGAAGAGAAATGACGGTACTCGAAGAAAATGCGGCTGTTCCTAATGCAAGACCAGGTGCGGTCTTTGTTGATTCTTGTATTGGAAACCCAGTTACTAAAGAATTTAACGTATCTGCGATTGAACTACCAATCATATATAATCGTGAAGGCTGGCATGACCCAAAAGGACGGATTTACGTATTAGATGAAGATGTAGAAGCGGTGTTATCAGGAAAGAAAGAGCCAGAACCTCTTGTGTTACAAGCAGAAGCGGGTACGTGTATTCGAATTAATTTTACGAATAAACTTCCGAATGTGTTAGATGGTGATGCTTTTCAATTAGTGACACGAACATATGAGGCTGGAATGCATGTTCATTTTGTAAAATTTGATGTTCTTGTTTCAGATGCTGCGAATGTAGGATGGAATTATGATAGTAGTGTTCTTCCAGGTGAAACAATTCGTTATGAATGGTATGCCGATGTTGAGCTTAAAGCAACATTTTTCCACGACCATTTATTTGCCTCTGTTCATCAACAGCATGGGTTGTTCGGATCGATTAATATTCTTCCGAGGTTTTCGTGTGTGTTTGATTCATGCACGGGAGAAGAAGTGGACCATGGTACACAAGTAACAGTCACAAATCCACTTATTCCGGATTATCGAGATTACACGTTGTTCATTCATGATTTTGCGCTTTTGTTTGATAAAGATAAATGTCCAATTGAACCGCCACCTTTTCCTGGTTCACAAGATGACCCTGGTATATTTGGGGTGAATTATAAGAATGAGCCATTGCAGTTTCGGTTAGGTAAACATTGTGATCCGGCGTATTCATTCAGTTCCACTGTTCATGGAGATCCAATAACACCACTGCTTCAAGCGTATTCCGGTGACCCCATTCGGTTCCGGGTGCTACAAGGTGCACACGAGGAAAGTCATAGCTTTAATGCGCATGGCCTTCGTTGGAATGAGGCACGTCGGGATGTCGATTCTAATGAAAAAAATCAGGAACACCTTGGAATATCAGAGTCTTTTACGTTTGAAACCTTTATCCCTCGTCCAGGAGATTATTTATGGGCATTTGAAGATGTAGAAGATCTTTGGATTGGAACATGGGGCATATTACGAGCGTATGATAAAGAGGTTCCTAATTTAATCCCGTTGCCAGACCGACCATTACCCCCTATTGATGGTGGTGTTTTCCCAGAAGTAACGGGTATGCCTCCAGAACTAGCTTGTGATGATGGATGTATATGTCCTGACGGAGCCGTTGTGAGGAAATATCATGTTGTGGCCCTTCAAACATGCATCGAATACAACAAATATGGGGACCACGACCCTTATGGCATTGTTTTTGCTTTAAAAGAAGATGTCGATGATATTTTATCAGGTAAGGTGAATCCGGAACCGTTAGTTATAAGAGCAAATGTCGACGAATGTGTAGAAATCACGTTGGAAAATAAACTCGATCCAGCCTTATTTCATGTAGAAGACGGTGTACATCGTTACCCGGAAGTGAAAGTACCAGCATTTTATCCCCCGTCTCCTCGGATTTCACTACACCCGCAATTAATTGATTTTGACATTCGAACTTCGAGTGGGGAAACAGTTGGCTTTAATCCAGACCAAACCGTAGGGCCAGGAGAAATCATCACCTATCGTTGGTATGTAGATAAGCCATATGGTGCATGTAATCTTTGGGATATGGCGGATATAAGAAATCATCGTCATCACGGCGCCTTTGGTGCATTCATTGCCGAACCAAAAGGGTCAGTGTATTTAGACCCTATCACATTAAAGCCAGTGAATTCGGGCACAAGTGTTATTATTAAAAACCCGTTACTTCCAGATACTCGTGAGTTTGTGTTGCTTATGCATGATGGTGTAAGGCTATTAGATAAGAAAGGACAGCTCATTGTTGATCCGCCAGACGGACTAATTGAAGAAACAGACCCAGACGAATTTGATACGTACGACCAAGGTTCACGTGGTTTTAACTATCGTACAGAACGATTAATTAATCGCTATACGGAACAGTTCACAATTCAAGATTGGGCAAGTTCATTTACTTTTGGTGATCCGGCCACCCCTGTTTTTGAAGCGTATCCAGGTGAACCGACTACTGTAAGGTTGGTCGTACCTGCCGAACGAAGACGTACGCATACGTTTCATATCCATGGTCATTACTGGCGAAGAGACCGTGAAGATGTCGATTCTAAATTTCGCTCGGTGGAAGGTCAAAATATTATCGGTCACAAATTAGATGCTCGCTTAGTAGGTGGAGCTGGAGGACTTTATAATTTTCCTGGTGATTATATGTATCGTTCTGGTAATATTCGTTGGGATATTGAATTAGGAATGTGGGGAATTATTCGGGTCCATGAGAAACTGCAACCATACCTCCCACCTATTACAGGCTGCTTATGCATGGTAGAGGAGGTGGAGTAGAATGAGTCATGACCATGAATGTGATGAATTTCGTTGTCCCCCTGTCGTACCAGCCGATGCTCCTGATGATTTTTGTATCCCGGAAGAATGTTGTCCAGAAAGAATACGAACACCGAAATTCCCTTCACCGAATACGTGCTTACCACAAGAAGAATTAGAAGAGCTAGAAAGAAAAATTAGTGAGGCAAATGAATTGTTATTAAGTCTTGCTCTAACTAGAGGAAATGAAGAAGAAGGTGTGCTTGAGCAAGAACGGTTGCGTACAGCTTTTGAAGGTTTAAAAGGGAAAGTCATTAAAGTAGAAGTATCAAAAGAAAATCAAAGAAGATCTTTACTTGTTCGTGGGATTGTTTCCCTTGTAGGAAGAGACTTTGTTTTACTAGAGGATGAGAACTACCTCAAAATTATTCGTTTAGAAGATGTATGTTCGATTAAAAGCCCGACTGAACTATGTGATGTCCACGAAAAGCAAGAGTTAATTGGAATAGACCCATGCTTGCGTAGAGCTATTACGTTAGATTTTGGGGCTACAGTTGCCAAATCACCAGAATTGATTCAAATCTTTTTTGGAATCGATTTAAAAACATTTCTTTGTTTTTTCGAAAAAAGAATAGTGAGGGTCAAAACAAAGAAGAGAGTGTTTATCGGTAGATTAATAGGAATGGAGCCTCACGAGGTAATATTTCGTCAAGGGAGAAGGCAAAAGGCTGTACCGGTCGAGGAGATTACTTTGTTAAAAATAAAAAAACGTAAAAAATAAGCAAAGAACATGTAGGGAAAGAGTGTGTGCTCCCTGCAAATGTGGCGCACACACTCTATGCTTTTAATGATGATGGAATTTTTTATCATCGTCTACTTTGACGACTTTAATTTCATGAAGTGGTACAATTAGGAAATTATCTTTATGGGATTTGCATTTACATCGGCTCTTACAATGACAATCTTTTTTTCGTTTACGACCATCGTCAATTTTTTCAATTTCAACAAAATCGCGACCGACGTGACAAATAATGCCTTTAAATCGATTGCACTCGTCTCCACATTCCACTTCAAGCTTAACAACACAGCCTACTAGCTGGCGTAATCTAAAGGCTAACCCACCATCTAATCCTCTTAGACGAACATTAAATCTGTCATCACAGATGCGGTCGTGTCTAAAGCTGTGATGCCCATGACATCGATGGGAATCACAACAATGATGGTCTCTGTGGTGGTGACAAGGTCGTTTGCAATCACATAAACTTCGACAGTCACGATGGTGATGATGGTGATGACGGAAATCAAACCCGCAATGACAACGAGAGAAAAAATCATGACGGAATCTACCACATGAATGGCATTCAAATCCGTGGCTCATATTTTGATTCACCTCTTTCCCTTTGATTTACTTTATCGTATGTAATGGAAATGATTTTGAAAGGTACAGTAAACTACCAGTTACTCTATTTTTGACCCAAAAATATCTTATTTTCATAACGACTTACAATGAAGAGAATAAAAGAAAATAGAAAGGAGAAAATCATGACATCTTCCACACCATATTTACGAAACATTTTTGATGAAAAAACAGGAAATCAAAAAATGTATTATTCAGGAAAGAACAAATCCAATCGGAAAAATGCCCCGAATATATTAAAGCATTTCGAACAAGAAGTACAAAAATTGGGGAAAACAAAACGAGAAAAAACGTTATCGGAGATTGAATTCGTTCAATTATTAATAGATGCATATGAAAACCAGGAAAAGACAATTGCTGAATTAAAGGGAAAGCTAGAAAAGCATTCGAGTAAAAAAAGCCCTTTTCATGAATTATTTAAAACATTACCTCCTAATTATCCAGTTCAGGAAGTCCTACTAAACGGGGTTCTTGTTCCAGTTACACGATTTTTAAATATAAACGAACAAGGTGATATTGCGCATTTCTCTGAAGAAGACAATATTAAATCTTTGAGTATGGATAAAATTGATGGAGTGTATTGGGGGAGAGATGGGATAGAATGTTAAAGAAAGCAGGGAAAAAGAACGCTTCCCTGCTTTACATAAGAAAATTTATTCTGGTAGTTCTGTTTCACCGAAAGCAATACCAGTGATTTTATCTACTTCTAAAACAAGAACTTGACCTTCTTCATCTAAAAAGTAGGCAAGACCGTCACAAACGTTTGAAAAGAAAGTTACGATAATTAATTGTCCCTTCACAAAAACGCCACCAATTGGATAATTAGGAGGAAGCTTTTTGAGAATGTCCTCCACGCCACGGTCATCCTTCTTGTCTTTTTTATCAAGAAGATCCTTCAATAAGTTTTCAAGCCCTAAATTACTAGACATTTTAACTCTCCTTTCTAACATCAAAATAGTTTCTCTATACTAAGAGAACTACTATACTATATGTTCTGTAGTAAAAAGTGTATGGACGATAGTACATATATTCAGGAATATATTTTTTCTAGTCTATATGTCTAGTAACAATAGATATAAGCGGAAATTATTATAGGCTATTTATTTAATTACATATAAAAAAATCTAGTGTATAATAAGGAAAAATTAGGAAGAGGCCATTTGTTGTGAAGGTTTTGGTACAAGGTGCTATCTTTTCTGTTATCGTACATTTTGTCTTTGTTGTCAGCACACTTGCTTATTTACAGAATGAAGTGGCGTTTGGAGTTACTTTTCATCCAATTTATTTTGTTGTTTCTTTTTTGTAATCACGTTGATTGGAGCGATTCTTATCAAGTTGATTAAGAAAGCTCGTCTTTTTAAACGCTTTAGAAAAAATTAGAAAGGTGTGACCGATATGGAAAAACGCGGTTGTATTAAGTGTGGTTGTACTAGAGCGGAAACGAAGGAAATTGCAACAACAGGAACAGGACTTTCAAAAATGTTTGATGTTCAGCATAATAAATTTCTTGTTGTATATTGTACAAATTGTGGATATTCAGAACTTTATAATAAACAATCATCAACAACATCCAACGTTATTGATTTTTTCTTTGGTGGATGAGGAGCAGAAAAAAGTATGTCTATGAAAAGACATGCTTTTTTTGTATACTATTGTTTATAGAAAATTTTAACAAAAAAATAATAAAAGAAGTATAATACTCGATGTATAATAGTGGTAAATATATCCAAAGGGTGATAACATGCAAAAGCCAATTCAAATACAAGGAAAAGAACGGTCGGTTTCAAAGTTTATGTTACGTATGTTGAAATGGACAGGGTTTGGGTTTGTAATTTTATTGTTAATTGGGTTTGCTTATCAGCAAATTGCAACTGCTGTCGAAGTTGATAACTATCCTCCTGTCGGTGAACTGGTTGATATCGGTAATTATCGGTTGCATCTGTTGGCGACAGGAGATGCAGATGGTCTTCCAACCGTGGTGTTCGAATCAGGGATGGGAACACCGTCTGCATCGAAAGATTGGGAAGTACTTCAAGCAGAGCTAGCGAAGTACACAAGAGTCATTTCTTATGATAGAGCAGGGTATGGGTGGAGTGATTTAGCGCATAATGACCGAACGGCTGAACAAATTGCTGATGATTTGCAAAAACTTCTTGAAGTAACAGGGGAAGAAGGTCCATTTTTATTAGTTGGTCACTCGTTTGGGGGATTTTCTGCCCAAATATTTGCTGATAAATATAAAGAAGATGTCGCAGGAATCGTATTAGTTGATTCATCGAATGTAAATATGGAAGGTGGCTTTTCAAAAGCAGAATTGTACATTTTCCGATTTTTAAAAGAAGTCGGGGTAGGACGAGTACTAGAAGAAGTCGATATGCTTCCTCTGCATGAGCATTTTTTACAAGATAAAGCATCCATTGCCATGTTTTATCAAGATTATTATAATGCTGATCAAATGAGTGAACTTACTTTCATGATGACAACTTCAGTGGAACAAGTAAAAAATGCACAAAAGGATGGTTTCGGTGATCTGCCTCTTTCTGTTTTATACGTTGATTATGAAGACTATCCTGAGTGGAAAAGCATGCAAAAAGAAGTGGCATCGTTATCGAATAACGGAAAAGAAATGTTAGTGGAAGGCGCAGACCATTATATTCACCTTGATAAACCTGATGTTGTCATTGACGTGATTATGGAAATGCTTTCGTCTTTTAAAGAGTAAGGATATGGAGTTATGGGACCTATTGAAAAGGGTCCTTTTTCTTTTGTTAAGGAAGTAGCTATAATAAAAAGAGTGACAATGGAAGGAACATGTTGTTTTCAAGTCGGGTGAAGTATGCTCTAATAAAGACAACACCATTTAAAGAACGAGAAGCGAGGAAAATAGGTTGAAAAAATTCAAGAAATTTTATTTAGAGATTACAAGTGTTTGTAATCTTGCCTGTAGCTTTTGTCCACCAACAGAACGACAAAAGCAATTTTTATCAGTAGCAGATTTCTCAAAACGTTTAGATGAAATTAAACCATATACAGACTATATTTATTTGCATGTAAAAGGAGAGCCGCTTCTCCATCCGAAAATTGATCAGCTTTTAGATATAAGCCATGAAAAAGGTTTTAAAGTGAACATTACAACAAATGGCACATTAATTGAAAAAAACAAACATAAATTGTTGAATAAGCCTGCTCTACGCCAAATGAATTTTTCTTTGCACAGTTTTGATGGACATGCCGGGTCAAAGGATAAAGAAGGATATGTCAACTCAATTCTTTCCTTTATAAAAGAAGTGACAAGCCAATCAAATACTATTTTCTCACTCCGTTTATGGAATTTGACTCCAGACAATACGACAAATGTCATCAAACAACAAAACCGAAAAATATTAGAGTTGATCGAAACGGAATTTGATCTTCCATATAAAATAGAAGAAAAAGTAGTACCAGGTAGTGGCGTGAAAATTGCGGATCGAATTTACATTAATCAAGATATCGAATTTAAATGGCCTGCCTTACATGAAGAGGAGGATGATGGGAAAGGGTTTTGTTATGGCTTGCGAAATCAAGCCGGCATTTTAGCAAACGGAACCGTTATTCCTTGCTGCTTAGATGGAGAAGGCGTGATTAATCTAGGCAATATCAATCAATCTTCCTTTTCAGATATTATAGAAGGCGACAGAGCGAAAACAATCGTTGATGGATTTTCACAACGAGTTGCTGTGGAAGAGCTTTGTCGAAAATGTGGGTATCGAAAGCGGTTTGGCAAATAGCTGTACTTATGACCCGTTCGGACACCTGTTCCGTTAAATAGCAGAATATCGGTCTTTTTTAATCGTATCGGACATACGTTCCACTATTTCATGATATATGAGTGAATTCCAACGAATTAGTGGAATAGCGGAATAGATGTCCGATAGCTTTTTAAAAATCGAGGACTTGGCCAATTTAGCGGAACTGATGTCCGTTAGAAAAAAAGAAACGGTAATTTGAACGATTGAAAATTGCCGATTCGTCCATACTGATTGAAAGTGGAGAAACAAACCTCGTAAAACCTGATTTAATTTGCGCATACGAGGACTTGTGTTACAATATTGACTATTATATAGTGTATAATGGAAATTTCATGCACGAAAGAAGAAAAGGAAAGGGTGAAAAAAGGTTGGAGCATAATTCTTCAAATTTTATCCGAAATATTATAAAAGAAGATTTAGAATCGGGAAAACGGAACCATGTCATCACACGTTTTCCGCCAGAACCGAACGGATATTTACATATTGGGCATGCGAAGTCAATTGTCATTAATTTTGACTTAGCGGATGAGTTTAATGGAAAAACAAATTTACGTTTTGATGACACAAACCCGCTAAAGGAAGATGTAGAATATGTCAATGCCATTAAAGAAGATGTGGAATGGCTTGGTTATAAATGGGACGGGTTATTTTACGCATCAAATTATTTCCAAGAGATGTATGAAAGAGCGGTCCTTCTCATAAAAAAAGGAAAAGCATATGTTGATGACCTGTCCCAAGAAGAAATACGTGCATACCGAGGAACATTAACAGAACCAGGGAAAGATAGCCCATATCGAAATCGTACGGTTGAAGAAAACCTAGATTTGTTTGAGCGCATGCGTAAAGGTGAGTTTGGAAATGGTGAAAAAGTATTGCGTGCAAAAATTGATATGAATTCCCCTAATATTAATATGCGTGATCCTGTTATTTACCGTATTTCACATGCCACACACCATAACACAGGAGACGAGTGGTGTATTTATCCAATGTACTCTTTTGCACATCCGATTGAGGATGCAATAGAGGATGTCACTCATTCGATTTGTACTACCGAATTTGAAGACCAACGTCCATTGTATAATTGGATTGTTGAACAATGTGAGATGTCGAGCAAACCACAACAAATTGAATTTGGGCGCCTAAATATTACGAATGCGGTCATGAGTAAGCGGAAGTTAAAGCAACTTGTGGATGAAGGTTTTGTCGATGGATGGGACGACCCCCGAATGCCAACAATTTCAGGGTTGCGTCGCAGAGGATACACGCCAGAAGCGATTCGTGCTTTTGTTCGAGAAACAGGAGTATCTAAAGGCTCAGGTACGGTTGACTCTCAAATGTTAGATCATTTTGTGCGTGAAGACTTAAAAATGAGTGCACCGCGTACAATGGGAGTGTTACGCCCGTTAAAAGTCGTCATTACTAACTATCCGGAAGGGCAAGTAGAAATGCTTGATGCTGAAATTAATCCGGAAAATCCTGAAATGGGAACGAGACAAATTCCGTTTTCTAAAGAAATATATATTGAGCAAGAAGACTTTATGGAAGATCCACCGAAAAAATATTTCCGACTTTTTCCTGGAAATGAAGTGAGGTTAAAACATGCTTATTTTATTAAGTGTGAAGATGTGATTAAAGATGAAGATGGAAATGTCGTCGAAATCCATTGTACGTATGACCCGGAAACAAAAAGTGGAACAGGCTTTACCGGTCGTAAAGTGAAAGGGACATTGCATTGGGTTGAAGCAACACAAGCAGTTCCGGCAGAATTTCGTTTATATGAACCGCTCATTTTAAGCGAAGCCCCGGCTGAAGTCGAAGAAGAGACAGAAGCTGAAGTGGAAAAAACATTCTTAGACCAAGTGAATCCAAACTCCCTACAAGTGTTAAAAGGGTTTGTGGAACCAAACATGAAGGATGTTAAACCACAAGAAAAGTTTCAATTTTTTAGACACGGATATTTTAATGTAGATCCAAAAGAAACATCAGAGGATAACATTGTGTTTAATTTAATTGTTTCATTAAAAAGTTCATTTAAACTATAAGAAAAAAGCAGGAGCGTCTTTTCTCTCTTCTAGCAAAGCTTCACTACTACACTAAAATTTTTATCTTTCTTATCTCTTTTAAAGAAAAAAGCATCAACAACTCTTTTAGAATTGTTGATGCTTTTTTTTGTCTCTTTTTCTGCAATTAAGATTGTCCAATACATATTTTTGCCAATCAAATAATACGCTTCCTAATAAAGTACAAAAAGGTGGTGAAGGGACAGATGACTGGAAGTGTGACGGAAAAAGTATATACGGAAATGACGTTTAAAGCGCTCGTCGACGCTATTCTTCCCATTACAAGACTAGACTCAAAAATAACAGGAGGGCAACCTCAATCATATCGAGCGTCAGATTTACTAATACATGAATATGTTATGTTTGCATTGGATCACTATATTACGGTCCAGCAACAACTGTTTCAAACGCGAATTCCTCTTTCATATCCAACGGCGTTAATGTTAGATATCGCCGCTTCATGTTTACCTCATCTGTCTAATGAAATTCAAGCTAAGAATCAAGGACTGTTTGCTACCCTTTCGAAAAAAGACCGAATCCGAACATTGTCCTTATTAGAAAATATTGAAATTGACCTGTATCTTTTGCCGAACCCTTACCATAATAATGCGGGCCTTGTTCAGTATATGGCTGATGCATTGAACCGGTTAACGATGTTAGGGTTTTATTCAGAGTGGGCTGCATATGGAAAAACAAGAGATGAACCACCACAAGTAAGACAACTACAATATTTCCCAATCGGTTGGATGGAAGCTCAATATCCTGGTGTTTCATATGGGTACCGTGATTTTCGAGGCTTTTTGTTGAAGATGGGGAGAACGGAGGCAAATGATGAGTCATCATTATGATGTTATTATTATTGGGTCTGGTGGTGGAGGTGCTGTTGCGGCAAAAGAACTAGGAGAGTTGGGTATAAAGACGATTGTTCTTGATGCTGGCCCTTGGTATGGGAATAAAAAATGGCCTTATCCTAATTCAGAACGCGGGGCAGAAACGAGTTGTGATCCCGATGACTTAGATGTCAATTTATATAGAAGCCACTTAACAAGGCGGGAACAGGATATGAACGATCCAGTTACTGGTAAATTACGGTGGGGGCCAGCTGACCGCAGACGATCACCATGGTATCGGAATATTCCTGATCAAGCCTTATTATGGCAAGTAGCTGGAATCGGGGGGACGACACTTCATTATTATGGGAATAGTCCAAGAGCTTATCCTGCTAGTATTAATAATCATTGGCCGATTCGCTATGAGGAGCTTATTCCTTATTATGAAAAAGTAGAAGCAATATTACCAGTGGAATTTGCCCCGACAACATCGAAAGAACAATTGTTTTATTATGGGGCGGAAAAGGCGGGCTTTTCGTTAATTCCTACTTTAGACGTGACAGAAGTTGGTTATCGACCGCAACCGAACGCAATTTTGCCTCCAAATGAACGTTTAATGGATGAAAATTATTCATTAGAAGAGATAAGTCATATGGAAGGCTGTACGTTAAGTGGGCATTGTGGGCAAGGCTGCCCATACGGTCCTTCTGTAGAAAAAGCTGCGAAACGTTCCACAAATGTAAGTTATGTGCCGTTAGCGATGAAAACAGGAAATGTTACGTTCAGACCGAATGCATTTGCGACAAAAGTATTAACAGAAAAGTTGCCTAACGGGGAGGAGCAAGCATTCGGTGTGCAATATCGAGATACATGGACTGGAGAGACCGAAGAAGTTCAAGCAAAAATTGTCATTATGGCTGCTGGCTGTGTGGAAACACCACGGCTTTGGTTGAATTCTGATTTACCTTTTAATCATTGGGTTGGCAGAGGGTTAACAAATCATTATATGGATGCAGTTACCGGGACATTTGATGAACAGCAGCTTATAAAAATTCTCGGAACGCCTTCGGTTTATCCTTTTATCGGTCATACTTCAGGAGCGAGGTTAGATTATCCTGGATTAGGTATGATTGAAAACTTAGGAGAAAGTCCAGGATTGTCTGCTCAAATGTTATATGGCTTTAGCCAAGCGGGTTATAAAAAATTCCATAGTGAGCAATCAACAGATAAAAAGGGAAGGTTGGTTGGAACCGAATTAAAAGAGGCAATGAATGATTATCGTAATTCCTTATCTTTGCTTATTATTACAGGAGATGAGGTTCAATATAATAACAGGGTGGAGCTAGACCTTCATATAAAAGATGAGCATGGTCAAGTTCCAATTGTGAAGTATACACCAAGTAAACGAGATGAGTGGAAGCGAAATGAACTCGTCAAAATAGGAATGACAATGTTAGAACAAGCGGGGGCAAAATCAATTCATCGAAGTGACTTACCACCAAATTTATATATCCATTTGGAAAGTACAATGAGAATGGGATATGTCGTTGATTCGACATGTGAAGCATACCAAGTGAAACGGTTATTTATTGCTGATAATAGCGTTCATTTTAATTCAATAGGTGGAGTGAATCCAACGCTAACAACACAAGCTTTAACGACACGGACAATAGAACTGATGGTGGAAAAATATTTTTAATGATGAATGGCGCGAGTTAATGAAAATTAACCGCGCCAAAGTTCATTTTCTTGGATTTTGATTGAAGTTTGTTATGATAAACGTAAGGATTAGACAACAGAGAAACACAACAAGGTAGAAGGATAATTCAATAATGGGAGTAAACAATAAAACAAGATTGAAAAATGAATAAAAAATAAGGTAAAGAAGGAGTTACAATGCCAAATAATCAATCAAATCAAGTCGGTTGGAACTTAGACAATAGTTATGCCAAGCTTCCAAAGACGTTTTATTCCAAGTTAGGGCCAAGTTCGGTTCAATCACCAGCATTAATCAAGCTTAATTCAACTTTGGCTGAATCACTAGGTTTAAGGGAAGAAGCATTACAAAGCCAAGAAGCGCTTGAGGTTTTTGCTGGAAACCAAACTCCCGAACAAGCGGAACCATTAGCCCAAGCTTATGCTGGGCATCAATTTGGGCATTTTACAATGCTAGGAGATGGACGGGCTATTTTGCTCGGTGAACAACTAACACCACAAGGGAAGCGTTTTGATATTCAATTAAAAGGCTCTGGGCGAACACCTTATTCCCGTGGCGGCGACGGTCGAGCTGCACTTGGCCCTATGTTACGTGAATATATTATTAGTGAAGCCATGTATGCTCTCGGAATCCCAACAACCCGAAGTTTAGCGGTTGTGACAACAGGTGAACCTGTATACCGTGAGACTGAGCTGCCCGGTGCCATTTTAACTCGTGTTGCCGCCAGTCATATTAGAGTAGGAACGTTTCAGTATGCAGCGAAATGGGGTACTCACGAAGAATTGCAAAGGTTAGCTGATTATACGATACAACGTCATTATCCGACTATCGACATTGCGGCTGACAACCGATATGTATTATTTCTTCGTGAAGTGATAAAACGCCAGGCGGCCTTAATAGCAAAATGGCAGAATGTTGGATTTATTCATGGTGTGATGAATACCGATAATATGACGATTTGCGGGGAAACCATTGATTATGGTCCTTGCGCCTTTATGGATACGTATCATCCTGAGACGGTTTTTAGTTCAATCGATAGACAAGGGCGATATGCATACGGTAATCAGCCCTTTATCGGTGGCTGGAATTTAGCAAGGTTTGCTGAAACCCTATTGCCGTTGATCCATGAAAATGAAGAAGAAGCTGTAAAGATTGCACAAGAGGAAATCTCGACATACATGGATAGTTATGAAGAGTACTGGCTTGAAGGGATGAGAAAGAAACTTGGCATCATCACTAAGGAAAAAGAGGATAAGCACCTAATCGAGCAGCTGCTTACGATGATGCAACAACACGAAGCCGATTTTACAAATACGTTTCGCACTCTCACATTGGATAAAAAAGAGGACCTTGCGTTTTCAGAGTCTGACTCTTTTTTACAATGGTATAAAAAGTGGCAAGACCGATTAGACAGTCAAGGAGAAGCTAAAGAAGTAGTAATTCAAACGATGAAGCAATCAAACCCAGCTGTCATTCCCCGAAATTATCGTGTTGAGGAAGCACTTGAAGCCGCAGTGGAAGAAGATGACTATAGCGTGATGGAGAGGCTATTAGATGTTCTTTTACAACCATACGAATATGAGAAAGTAGAAGATAAATTTTGTACATTACCGCCAAATTCAAGTCAACCATATCGAACATACTGTGGTACGTAGTAACGGAGAGATGAACGTAAACTACTGCAGAAGCATAGGTGAGACCTCATCGTTCATAGCACGAGAAGGCTCACCGGTCATGCTTGGTATGTTTTTGTAGAAGGGAAGAAAGATTCTATAATGGATTGCGTGAATTTTCTTTTTATGTTACCTTTATAAGATGAAATGACTATTTTAGTTTTTTGGTCGACTGAGGGAGAAAGAATATGGAAAATGAGAAAAAGAAATGGATAGTAGAAGCAGCAACAAAATCGTTTTCGCTTTTTGGTTATAAAGCAACGACAATGGATCAAGTGGCGAAAATAGCGAAAGTTGGAAAAGGAACGATATATACGTATTTCTCTACAAAAGAAGAGCTGTTAAAAGCAATCATTGAAGATATTGGTAGGCAAATGAGAGACGTGGCAACACAATCCATCGACCCTACAGCGTCTTTTATAAATAACTTTAGTGCAGCATTAGGAGGAGTTGTTGCGTTCCGTGAAAAACACGAATTAACAATTAAGCTCTTTCAAGAAGTAAAAGAAATTGGAACGCCAGCCGTTGTCGATGCACTGCAATCGCTAGAAGTAGAAATATGTGATTTTATTGAAACAAGTATTATTAAAGCGATTGAAAAAGGAGAACTGAAGGAATGCAACCCGAAAATTACGGCTTTCCTTATGTTTAAAATGTATATTAACTTAGTGAATGATTGGAAAGAACGGCATGAACCGCTTCCTAAAGAAGAAGTAGCAAGATTAATAGAAATGTATTTTATGGATGGACTAGCGACATAAAGAGTTAGTCTTTCTTTTTTACTATTATTATGACCAAAAAACTAAATCAGTTATAATTACTCCTTTAAACGATATAGTGTAAAAGAGATGTCATGATTTAAAACTGGAGGGAAAAATGAAAAACATCTGGAGTATTTTCAAGCAAGATCTTCTAAATATTAAACGAGTCCCACTCGTCGGTATATTGCTGATTGGGTTAGCGATTTTACCTTCCTTGTATGCATGGTTTAATTTAGGGGCCGCTTGGGATCCTTATGCCAACACACAAGGAGTTGCGGTTGCTGTAGTGAACGAAGACATCGGAGCAGAAATAGATGACACATATATTAATATCGGAGAAGAACTTATTGAAAATCTTTCAGAAAATGAAAACTTAGGCTGGACATTTGTGTCTAGAGAAGTGGCAGAAAAAGGAGTTCGATATGGAGATTACTATGCAAGTATTTACATCAATGAAACTTTTTCTCATGACTTAGTTCAAGTTTTAGAAGGAACTCCTGTTCAAGCGGAAGTGTTGTATGAAGTTAATGAAAAGGTCAATGCTATTGCGCCGAAAATGACATCAGCTGGAGCATCAACCATTGTGAAAGAAATCAATGACCAATTCAGAGTGGAAACATCAAAAGTGATTTTTCAAGAGTTTGACAAGCTTGGAGTAAAGCTTGAAGAAGAGCTGCCTACGTTTCGGAAAATGAAACAAATCGTTTATTCTTTAGAAGAACGACTTCCTGAAGTGAATGAATTCGGCCAATGGGTTATTGCTCTTGATGAAGATTGGGAGCAAGTTGAAAAAAGTGTGGAACAATTATTAGCACTTGAAGATGTATTTCCCCAAATTTATGATGGAGCCGAACATATATACAAGCTTGAGCAACAGTTTCCACGAATAAATAGAATTGGTGACGGAATCCTTCAATTAGATGAAGCCATTCCTGAAATTGAGCAAGCTGTTGGAGAGCTAAATCAAATTAATGAACATTTCACGCAAATATCAAGTTCGTTGGAAGAGGCATTAGAGAAAACAAGTCTCGCCCAAGAAACAATTACAGCTATACTAGACAGCTTACCAGACGTTGAACAGCGATCTACACTCATCCAAGATTACATGGAGGCCCTTGATACGTTTGCAAATGAGGTAAGTAGTGTGGCGACCCCAGTTGTCGACACATTAGCCCAACAACTATTATTTATCAATCAAACTGCATCATCACTTGAACAGACACTTACATTGTTAGAAGACGAAGAAAAAGCAGAAGAGGCTATCGAAGCTTTACGTCGACTAAACGAGGAGTTACAATCCCATATCAGCGCTATAGAAAGCGCCATTGAGATGTATACAAAATTATATGAATTAACAAATGATGAAGGGTTAGTTACAGTCATTGAAGGTTTAACACGAATGCAAGATGTTCTTGTTCGTGCTCAACATGACGTCGCATTGATTCTTGCTCGAATGGAATCAGGTGAACCAATAGGAACAGACCGGCTTACACAAGCTCAAGATAAGGTGAAGCAAATAGAGAAACGTTCGAATGAACTTTATATGACTTTGACAAATGACGGAGTTCAAACGATAGAAAGGGTGGTTGAACAAGCACAAGCAAATTTATCAATATCTCAACTATCAGTCGAAGATGCACATCAACAACTTCAAAATTTAGAAACCGTATTATTACACGCAGAAAAAATAACAATAGCTGGAGAAGAAACGATTCAAGAGCTACTACACGATTTTCCAGAAATTGAGAAGAAGATAACTGAAATGACAGAAAGAATAGAACAGGATATCCCCGTTGTTATTGGTGTCATTGAGTCATTAAGCATGTTTGTCAAAAATGATTTACCGGTTCTTGAAGGTCATATTAACCAAGTGTCAGATTTATTAAAAGAAGATGTTCCTCGTATCGAGAAAAATTATGCTAAATTAGCGAACATAGTGGAAAAGAATGTCCCTGTATTCCAGAGTTCTATCAAAGAACTAGCGGATTTTAGTCGAAAGCAATTGCCTGAAATGGAAGAAAACATTGGTGATGCTGCCGATAGAATTCGAGAAATCGAAAAAGATGACCGTATTAATCAAATCATTACAGCACTTCGAAATGATTTAGATGAAGAAAGTGAATTTTTTTCAAGTCCAGTTGATTTAATAGAAGATGAGTTATTTCCTATTCCGAATTATGGGTCCGCCAATGTTCCTTTTTATACGACACTAAGTCTTTGGGTAGGAGCATTATTGCTATCAAATTTAATTAGTACGAATCTTCATAAAGCAGATATTCGAGAGCATTATACGTTACGTCAAATCTATTTTGGTCGAATGATTTTATTTCTCATCGTCGGAATGTTACAAGGGCTTTGTGTAAGTGTTGGGAATTTAACAATACTCGGTATTTACGCCGCACATCCGTTTTTATTAATTGTCTTTTCCATTGTGATCGCCATTGTATTTATGACCATTGTGTACACTCTTGCCTCCATATTAGGGAATATTGGAAAGGCATTGGCGATAGTTCTCCTAGTTCTTCAATTATCGAGTGGGGGAGGAACGTTTCCAATTGAAGTAGCTCCACCGTTTTATCAAATTATTCATCCTTTTATGCCATTCGCATATGCGATTAACTTGTTACGTGAAGCGGTTGGGGGGATTATTCCTGCGCTTGTTTGGAGAAATCTTTTCGCTCTTGCTTGCTTTTGGGTGCTTGCAATAATCGTTGGCTGTTTATTGAAGCCTCTATTAGCAGCAAGGATTCAAGAGACATATGAAAAGTCGAAGTCGAGTCGGTTAGTTGAGTAGAGGTGAAAGCCCTATAGCTGACGTTAACGGACATCTATTCCGCTAATCCCTTAAAATTTGAGCTTTTTACTTTTTGTTCGGGCATATGTTCCGTTATTCGTTCAAAACAGCGACAAAAGTCTTCAGAATTTGTAATGTAACGGAACTAATGTCCGATAGCATAAACAAAATAGGATATATTGTTAAAATAGCGGAACAGATGTCCGTAAGAATTGTCAATATAGAGTCAGATGCTCAATTCATTCAATTGAGCATCCTTTTTACCGTAGTGCTTCAGGATTTAATCCTAACAGTTCCTCAACGACAAAGCGTCCATTTTTACTAATGAGTCTGTCGTCAAAATAAATTTCGCCACCGCCAAATTCAGGTTTTAATAATAAAACTATATCCCAATGAATACTTGATTTATTCCCATTATTAGCATCTTCATAAGCTTCGCCTAAGGCAAAATGAACACTACCGTTGATTTTCTCATCAAAGCCGATATCGTTCATGATGTTATTAATATGTGGATTTAATCCAATTGCAAATTCCCCTAAATAACGTGAACCTTCATCACTATCTAATAAGTCTATTAACCTTTGATCGTTTGTGCAATCAATTACTTTTCCGTCTTTAAATGAAAGTTGAATATTATCAAACGTTTGGCCACTATACATCGCTTTCGTATTAAAGGATATCGTACCGTTAACAGAATCTTTAATAGGAGCTGTGAAGACTTCACCATCGGGTAAATTCACTTTTCCATCACACTTTATCGCTGGTATTCCTTTAATGGAAAATTGTAAATCAGTGTTTGGTGCTACGATACGAACGTTGTCTGTCTTCTCCATTAATTCAACAAGCGCATTCATCGCTTTTGATAATTTGCTATAGTCTGCTGTGCATGTTTCATACACAAAATTCGTATATGCCTCTGTACTCATCCCGGCAAGCTGGGCATACGCTTTTGTTGGATAGTTAAAGACGACCCATTTCTTTTTTACTTCTTCATCACTAACTGCTTTGTATGCTTGGCGAAAACGATTTCTTTTTTCAGCAGGAATATCTGCATATTCAGAAACATTATCTTCCCCTAATAAAAAAATAATCGCATCCATTTCTTTTACTTTCTCTAGTTTGAATTTAGCATCAAGCGTAAATTGTTCTTCAGAGCCAAGTAGCATCATTTTTCGATTTAACTGATAGTTTGAGATATCAATAAAAACATGACCACCTGCTTTATAAATTTGTTCGATAAACGGTAGTAACACATCTGTGTCTTTTAAATCGAGTGCGTGAATATACACATTTTCTCCAGGTTGAACGTTAATGGAATAGGTGACAACGGTTTGCGCGAGTTGTTGCAATTGTATGGACATAGTATAGACCTCCAAATATTTTCCCGTAGCTTTCAGCTGAAAACTATGATTATAGTAATGAATATAAGGCATTTTTGAAAAAATAGGAAGCAGGAAAGAAGGAGCATTATTTGTTCTTGATAAAATTCGTTTAAAAAAATGAAAACGTAATGAACTTTTTGAGAGGGTAGAAACTCTTATTAGTAAGAGAGGTGAAACCATGAATGTGACACGACTAGTGAAGAAAGCGAAAAAAGGAAATAAAGAAGCATTACTTCAACTCATAATGGAACAAAAAGATGATTATTATAAACTAGCTTATACGTATATGGGGAATCAGTATGACGCCATGGATGCCATCGAAGAGATGACGGTCATTGTTTTTGAAAAAATCAATCAACTGAAAAAAGAAGAGCGGTTTTACAGCTGGAGTAAGACGATATTAGTAAATAGCTGTCGCTCACTATTACGGAGACGAAAGAAAGTAGTACTTGTAGAAGACTGGCAACAGTATACAGAAGAGCAAGTAGCAAATACACCGAGTTTAAACCCATATCAATCTACTGATGAACATTTGGATATTTTGCAATTGCTTCAACACGTGAACGAAGATCAAGCTGAAGCGATTAAATTAAAGTATTTCCTCGATTTGGATTATGAAACGATTGCACAGTTAACAAATGTTTCAGTTGGTACTGTAAAGTCAAGGGTCTTTCAAGGGTTAAAAAAGCTCAGAAGTTTTTATGGAGGTGAGAACGGTGAATAATATTGAAAAGGACCTTGAATACGAGCGAAAAAACATTCAACAATTAAAAGCGCCAGAACATTTTGAAGCCCAGTTAAGAAAAACACTCGAAGGGAATAAGAAAAAACGAAACCGCTCAATAGTATGGAAAGCTGCTTCTATTATTTTTATTTTCACCATTCTTTTTGGCTATAATTTCAATGCAGTTGCCTATTATAGTAAAAAAATATTAGGGTTTGAAGAAGTTGAAACGACAACATTGAAACAATTAAATGATGAGGAATTAGGGCAAGTGATTGATAAAAAAATAGAACTACAAGACGGCACGACTTTCACAATTGATGGCATTATATCGGATGCAAATCGTCTTGTCATGTACTATACATTAATGAATGAAAATGGCCTTGATGAGATGGGACACCCTCATTTTCACCCATATAAAATCACAGGATTTTTAACAGACTCAACGGTAATTAGCGGAACGTCATTATTAAGTGATGACGAAACAGAAATAAAAGGAGTAATGGATTTTGAAGCGGTAAGTCCGTTTGCGAAAAAATTAACTTTGCATTACTCCGATAAAGGTGGTTACATTGAGACAAATGAGGGCACGATAACATTTCCGTATAACCCAAATGAAGCATTACAAACGATATTTAAACGTTCAATTAACAAAAAAGTAAAAGTCGATAAAGGTACGATTACATTTGATTCCATTGTAGCTACGCCAACAATGACGACTGTAAGCGGGAAAATGAATGTTGAAAATTATGACCGAATTCCGTATGGATTTAATGGAATTCAGCTTGAAGCAGACGGAAAAGAAATCGGTGCTATCGGTGCCGGTATAACCTCTTCCTTATTTGGAAGTGAGATTGAAGTGAAGTTTGATGTCATTCCAAAAGATAGTCAAACATTAGAACTTAAACTTCATGAGTTTGTTGGTTATCAAGTTGTCGATAAAACAATAACACTTGCCAATGTTAACGATGATCCGATTGACATAGGGAATAAGAAGTTATGGATTAAAGATATTATACAGTCTCACGATAAAGTGGAATTGAGAATTGCCACAGAAGAAAATGTATTGCTTGATGGTGTATATTTGCAAGCGGATGATGTTAGCGTTCCTGTGCTAACGACGAAACAACAAATCGAAACAGAAGATGAAGACGGACAAATTTGGAAAGAACGAACGATTGTCTTTGAGACAACGATGACTCCGCTCTCACTACAAATAGAAGGTATTCATTATGTGAAAGAATATAAGGAAACCATTCAAATCCCAGTGAAATAAAAACAACAAGCGACGTTGCATTAAAAAAGGTTGTTATAATTTTACATTACTGTTGACAAAAGGCTGACCACCATGCTATTTTTTCCTTAGGTAAACTTTTTTTACCTAAAACAACTTCGGGAGGTGAGTATACTCCAGTCGTTCATCAATGGACATAAGCAGGTAAAGCATAGGTAACTTTCTTCATTTGAAAACAAAGTAGTAAAACTCCTCCTAAATCCCTCGACGGCCATCGAGGGATTTTTAACTTATATAAACGTATGGTGTATCGTAATTTTTGATATGATAGAGGGAGAAGCAATAAAGGAGAAGAGAAAATGAAAAATTATAAGCTCATCATTCAATACGATGGAAGTCGGTATAAAGGCTGGCAGCGATTAGGAAATAATGAAAATACAATACAAGGAAAAATCGAGCAAGTATTAACGGAAATGACCGGAGAAAAGATTGAGATTATTGGAAGTAGCCGAACAGATGCAGGTGTTCATGCGTTACATCAAGTCGCAAATGTTAAAACAAACTATCAAACGTCTCCGGCAGAAATAAAAGCATATGTAAACCGGTATTTACCTCAAGACATTAGTGTTACCGACGTAGAAGAAGTTTCGGAACGTTTTCATGCACGCTACCATACGAAACAGAAAACGTATATTTATAAAATTTGGAATCAAGATCATCCCCACCCTTTTATGCGAAAGTATAGTATGCATGTGAAGGAAAAGCTGGATATATCGAAAATAAAAAAAGCAGCTCACTTCTTTATAGGGGAACATGATTTCACAGCTTTTTCAAATGCAAAGTCTAAGAAAAAAACGATGTTTCGCGAAGTATATGGGATTGATATTCAAGAAGAAGATGGCTTTATTCTCATTAGAGTAAATGGAAATGGTTTCCTTTATAATATGGTTAGAAAAATGGTAGGCACGTTGATTAAAGTAGGGTTAAATGAGGTTGAGGCAGAAAGCATCCCAGCAATTTTACAATCAAAGGAAAGAAATCAAGCGGGATATATGGCTGAAGCTGGCGGATTGTTGTTAGAAAAAATTGAGTTTATCGATGAATGATAACATGAAAACTTCTCTTTTATTAGAGGAGTTTTTTTCTTTTCCGGTTCATATTGAGTTCATATTGAAAAAATATAATAAAGAGGATACATCGTGGACAGGCTGTTGGAAAGAGGGGTTAGCTTTGATAAAAAAAGGAATCCTAACAAAATCAGAAGAAACGAATCCAAAAACACAAACCCAATCGTTATTGGGAAGAAAAAACGTTACCGATATTATTTTGCAGCTACAACAGCTCGGTGTTCAAGCAGAGTGTTGTAGAAGACCACAGCATAGGTAGAGGAGGAAAAATTTCATATGTTCTTTCATCCAATGGACATCCTTATATTTCTTGCGTTAGGTTTAGCCATGTGGGCACAAACAAAAGTGAAAGGCAACTTCCAGCAATGGTCCAATGTTCGAGCTTCATCGAATATGACAGGTGCTGACGTCGCAAGATATATTCTCGACCAAGAAGGGTTAACAAATGTGAAAGTTGAATTTTCAAAAGGTGGGACGCTAAGTGATCACTATGATCCTTCAGCCAAAACCGTCCGTTTATCTGACGGTGTCTATCAAGGCTCGTCCATTTCGGCTTTAGCTGTTGCTGCGCATGAAGTAGGACATGCCATTCAAGATGATACAAAATATGGCATGCTTGTATTACGCCATCGTTTGTTTCCACTCGCAAATTTTGGTTCTCAGCTAGCACCGATGTTATTTATTGCAGGTTTCCTCCTAAACTTAACAAACTTAATTGGAATCGGAATATTGCTCTTTTCTGGTGCGGTGCTATTCCAGGTTGTAACGCTTCCGGTCGAATTTGATGCAAGTCGAAGAGCAAGAACAAAATTGCTCCAGCTAGGTTTAATCACAAATCAAGAAGAAAAAGGAATCGGTAAAGTGTTAAATGCTGCTGCATTGACGTATGTAGCGAGTACGGCAATGGCGGTGTTCCAGTTAATCAAGTTTATCATGATATTTAGAAGTCGACGATAATGAAAGGAAGATGTAACTGTTATTGTTACATCTTCCTTTTTTACGTGTATTTAAATATCCGAAATAAGGTAAAAAGCACCATTAGCACTTTCTTTTTATATAGTATTATTTTACTACTAATCGCATCTTTGTAATGATATAATAGAACTACAAGTATGAAAAATACAATTTCACTGAAAAGGCAAACTTATTGAAAAGTAAGGACGCAAAACTACAGGCCTAAGGGAAACTATGGTGGCTGAGTTACCAAAGGAATAACTTAAAAAAAGGTTATTTCCATTTGGAAATAACCTTTTTTGTACACATAAAAGTTTTAGTGCCTTCATACTCCACTACGAGATCGGAGTGAGATTAAATGTTACAAAAAAATAAAGCTGCTTTAGTTTATATTATATCGATAATTATTACTTATTATAGTTGGCTTATTGTTTTTCCTGAAAATGAGTTGATGCTAGGGATAGCATCGATTCTGTTTCCCATTATAGCAGGATTCATGAGCTTACTTTGGATTTTTCCTGCTTTTTACAAAGACAAAAGCAAAAATCGATATTTTTGGTTGCTTTTATGGGTAGGTATTGTCATTTACTTAATTGGAAACATCATATGGCTTGTATCTTTTATTGAAACAAATACATCCCTTTTTCCAGATTCTTCTGCCCTTTGTTGGATGATAACGTATCTTATATTTTTAGTTGCTTTAGTATACAAAATGATTATTCATTTTACTTTTGCAATAAAAACTTATTTGTTTAATGTATGTATTTTTATTACAGTGGCTATTTCGATTGTTGTTCATTTTTTAATAGCACCTGTTCTTCTTCTTTCTGAGAATTCAATGCTTCTAACTGTGATGGGGTTAGCTTATCCGATATTTAGTTTAAGCATGTTATTCATAATTATTTGCCTTCACTTTTTATCTAAATATAGTAATGAGAGGCAAACATTATTGCTCATTAATATCGGTTTTCTGTTTCAAATTATTGTAGACTTTATATCTGGATATTTAATTTTCATTGAAAATTACCAAATAGGGAGTTGGCTTGACCCATTTTGGACAATGGCACTCTTGTTTTTGGGTTTAGCTGGTTTAGTTGCTCAACAAAATCTCAATTCACCTATTGCTACTAATGAAGATTATACCGAAGGAAAAGAAAGATGGTTTCCTTATGTTATTAGTATTTTACTAGTCATTATCTTTATATTTGAAGCAGAGTGGATGATAACTCCAATGGGGATAGGGTTAGCCATCGTCTTTACCATGATTATTGGCAGACAACTCGTCATTATGAAAAAAAATGATGTGTTAATGAAGCAATACAGACATATGGCCTATCATGATGGATTAACAGAATTAAAAAATAGGTCGAGTTTTCAAAGCGAAGTGGACTGTTTTGTTGAAAAGGCGAAGATGTTAAATACTAGTGTTTCTGTTCTTTTATTAGACTTAGATCGTTTTAAACACGTTAATGACACGTTAGGACATGATGTTGGTGACCAATTATTAATTAAAGCATCTGAACGTTTAAAACAAACTGCGAGCAAAGAGAGTGTTTACCGACTAGGTGGGGATGAATTTGTTCTCGTCCTCACTGATGCAACAAAAGTACAAAGTATTGCTTTAGCGGAAACAATTATAAACGAATTTAAACAGCCTTTTTCATTAGGACATCATGAAGTGATGATTACACCAAGTATTGGGATTAGTTTGTATCCCGAAAATGGCCAGTCAAGTGAAGCTTTATTAAAAGCAGCGGACACGGCGATGTATTTGGCTAAAAACAAAGGGAGAAACAATTATCAATTTTTTGATTTACAACTAAATGAAAAAATGACACGTCGAATGGTCTTAGAAAATGAATTGCATAAAGCGATTGAGAAAAAGGAACTGTCTTTATTTTATCAACCAAAAGTAGAATTAAACAGCCGAGAAATGGTTGGAATGGAAGCATTGTTACGTTGGAATCACCCTGTATTAGGAATGATTTCTCCACTTGAGTTCATTCCGATTGCTGAAGAAACAGGACAAATAGTAGCCATCGGCGAATGGGTGTTAAAGACTGCTTGTATGCAAAACAAACAATGGCAAGAAAAAGGATTCCCTCCTCTTTGTGTATCGGTAAATGTGTCCGTTCGCCAATTTCAAACAGGTAATTTTGTCAACACAGTAAAAGTGGTGTTAGAAGAGACAAAACTTCACCCCACTTTTTTGGAACTAGAGATTACAGAAAGTATATTACAAAATGTGGACGAATCTCTTCAAGTCATAAAAGGGTTAAAAGAAATGGGTGTGAAAACAGCCATTGATGATTTTGGGAAAGGATACTCTTCCTTGCACATTTTGAGAGAACTACCAATTGATACGATTAAAATTGATAAAATATTTATCGATGATCTTTTGAGTCAAACGAATGATTCTATGGTGAAGACGATTATAGATCTCGGACTGAATTTAAACCTCAAAGTTGTAGCAGAAGGGGTAGAATCGGAGCAACAAGTAAGGGCATTAGCTCATTATAACTGTGGTTATGGACAAGGCTATTTGTTTTTAAAACCTGTTTCAAGTAAGGAGTTTGAACTTTATTTAGAACAACTGTAGATAAGTCCACTTGTTTTCGTAGTTTGGTATTTTGAAAAAAGATAGATTGATCGTTTTGTCATAAAACAAAAGGATGAGGACTGTGAAAAAACAAATTTTTACTTTTAAATGTCTAGTTATTTTCATTTTTACTTTTCTATTATTTCCTTTATCTTATGAATCAACTGCTACAAAAGAGTGGACAATCGAGGAGATCGAACAACAACTCTTTAAAGATGAAGAATATAAAGAAGTAATACAATATTTTAACCTTCATAAAGAACAGATAAAACAAGATAATACGGGGATGTATTATTATATTACTGGTGTTGTGCAAGTTATAAATAATGATTATAACGAAGCTTATATAAGCTTTGAAGAAGCATTAGCAAGTAGCATGGACACAAATCAAATCGACTTAGCCATTGCAACATTAAAGCAATTGGTGTTACTCAATGATGTATATGCTGATAGTGGAAGTCTAGTAGAGTATGGAAATCAATTACTAGAATTAGCAGAACAAAATGAAGATGTTGAAACAGAAATGTTTGCCTATAACACGATTGCACTTGCTTTTTATTATATTGCTAATGACGATAAAGCGGCCGAGCTGTTAGATTATATGTTGCTTTTAGCACATGAGCACGACAATAAATTCTATCAAGGAATTTATTATACGATAATGGGGCATATTTCATATTCCTATCAAGAATTTGAAACCGCAAAAGCATATTATGAAGAAGCGTTAACATTGTTTGGAGCGGTCGATAGTGGAGAGGTAATAAATGTTAACATCATGACAGAAGCCTCTCTTCTATTAACCAAAAGTCAGTTAGTAGAAAATAAGGATAGTGATGAAATCGTCATAGAAATAGCTGAACTCATTAAACAAGCAGACAAACGCTATAACAAAACTGGAATGGTCGCTCTTTTATATATTTTAAAAGGACAAATCGAACAACAGTTTTTAGAACATCAAAAAGCTGTTACTAGCTATGAAAAAAGTGAAGCGCTAATTAAAAGTATCAATCATGTACCTAAAGCATTTGATCCAGTGAGGACAATCCACTTTTTACTAGCTAAGGCGCACTATGATAATGATGACTATCTTCAAGCCGCAGATTTATTTATGGGAATAGCTGAAATGGATGAGAATCCAGATGTTTTAAAAAATATAGATGAAGTGACCTCAAAGATGAGAAGTTTTACAGAAAAGGATTTAACAGACCGTATTTCAACTCTTACAATGCTACAAGAAGCACAAAAGCAACAAATCTTTTGGCAAAGAACAGTTTTAGTATTATTTGTATTTGGAATTGTTATCTTGTTACGGGCGTTTATTTTAAAGCGCAAGGAAAATAAAAAAGTGAATTTATTAAAAAATGAATTATACATTCAGTCGATAACAGATGGCTTAACAGGTGTATATAATCGAAAACGAATATTTGAAATCTTAAATTCAGAAAGAGAAAATTGTGGCGTAGCTCTTATTGATATTGATAATTTCAAGTTAATAAACGATTCATTAGGTTATTTAGTTGGCGATGAGGTTCTAAAAAAAGTAGTCGAAACGATTCAAACCTCTATAAGACAAAATGATGAGGTTGGAAGATATGGTGGCGAGGAATTTCTAATTGTGTTTAAAGAAACAAATCTACATGAGGCTGTTTCCATTGTGGAACGAGTTCGAAAAAACGTCGAATCGATACATTGGGACTACGAAGGATTAAAAACGACGATTAGTGTCGGAGTTTCAACTAAATCTAATGATGATGCAGAAGAAGTATTTAAGAGAGTAGATAGCCTTGTGCATGAAGCTAAAAGAACAGGGAAAAATAAAGTCGTTTTTAACAATGATTAAATCGTTCATTCTGTCCAAAAAGAAAACAAGAAACTTTTCTCTGTTTCACACGTATACTACATGAGTGACCTTTTTCTTACACATGAAAGAGGTGAGTGTGGTGGGAAACAGAAAAACCCCTTTGAACAGAGAATCTTTTTGGTCAAAAATTCTTGTCGTAAGCACTATTATCGTAATCGTCGGTTTAGCAGTAGGTGTGGTGTTTGCTATTTATTATTTTGGTCTATTAGGTTTATTTAGTATTTTAGGAGTTCAGTATGGTTCACTATTTGGCTTGTTTTTGTTTGTTTTGTTTTATTTTTTACTTAGTATTCCTGGAGATATTGTAGTTAATTCATTTGTTTTACTGTTGCGTAGGGGAGAAACAAACGAGAGCTTGGTTAAATGGGGAACATTATTTATACGGTTTTTAGTTAATTGGTCCATTCTTTCACTGTTGCATTATGCGATGCATTCGGTTACTGTTACGACGGTTACACAGGTAGTCGTTGCATTAGGGATTGCCATTGTTGAAACAGTGGTTGATAAGGAATTTCAGAAAAAGAATTGAAAAAAGATAGAGGTTGACTTATGTGGTCAACCTTTATCTGCTCATTTGTACAACATAACTACGGAAACTCGATGGATGAGTTGAAGATATAGTCCTAAAGTTTTATAATAAAAGCTATGTAAAAACGTGAGTCAATGACATATTTTTATAGAATGGAGCTAAATATGATACATGATGTTCTACACCGAAACAATGTAAACGTTTCGGGACAGGGAAAGCAAACGATGATGTTTGCGCATGGCTTTGGTTGTGACCAAAATATGTGGAAAGAAGTGGCTCGAGAGTTTGAAACCGATTACCAAGTGGTTTTATTTGATTTTGTTGGCGCTGGAAAGTCAGATATATCAGCTTATGATAGCCTTAAATACAACTCTTTATTAGGTTATGCCCAAGACGTTATTGAAATTTGTGAGGCTTTACATGTCGAAGATGTTATTTTTGTAGGGCATTCCGTTGGCGCCATGATAGGAATGCTTGCTTCCATTAAAGAGCCTAAACGATTTAATCAAATGGTTTTTGTTGGGCCTTCGCCATGTTATTTAAATGACGAAACATATAAAGGTGGATTTACACGTGAAGACTTATTAGGAATACTTGAGATGATGGATAAAAATTATATTGGTTGGGCCCACTTTTTTGCACCGATTGTAATGGAAAACAATGAACAACCACATTTAACAAGTCGATTAGAAGAAAGCTTTTGTACGACTGATCCTATTGTGGCACGTCAGTTTGCTGAAGTTACTTTTTTTTCTGACCATCGAAAAAGCTTAGAACAAGTTACGGTTCCATCATTAATACTTCATTGCAAAGACGATAAAATTGCGCCTCTTGATGTTGCCTACTATATGTGTGAACATCTTAATAAAAGTAAACTCCAAGTCATTGATGGAGCGGGACATTGTCCGCATTTATCCCACCCGAAAGAGACAACGGCATTTATTCAGCAGTATTTAGCAACAACACAAGAGAATTGACGGGGTGTTGAAATGGATGAGCAATTAGAGTTTGCTCCATGTGGGTATTTGGCGCTTACAGATGAGGGCAAAATTGAAACGATGAATCAAACACTTCTTGATTTAGTCGGGTATGATCGCCAAGAACTGTTAGGAAAAAGCATAAATGAAATATTAAATAAACCAGCACAAACCTTTTGCCAGTTATACCTTTTTCCTTTAATGAAGCTAGGGAGAAAAGTAGAAGAGCTTTATTTGTCATTACGCTCAAAAGCGGGCGATGAGATTCCAGTCTTAATAAATGGAAATCGACGAAAAAAAGAGAATGGCACTGAAGTGAACGAATGTGTTCTTATCCCGATGTATAAGCGAAACGAATATGAGAATGAAATATTACAAGCAAAAAAAATAGCAGAACACGCCTTAGCCGAAAAGGCAAAAGCAAATGAAGAATTAAGAAAAGCACTCGAATTAGTAGAGTCCCAGAAAAATGAATTATTGCAAGCGAATAAACAAAATGAAAAATACCAAGAACGGATGACGAGGGAGTTGGATTTAGCAAAACAAATTCAACATATATCATTAACTCCACAAATTAAAACTAACGAAATTGCTATCACCACTTTTTATGAGCCTTCTAGCGAGTTATCTGGTGATATTTTTGGGTGTTACCAAATTAATGAGCATCAATATGGGGTTATTATTCTTGATGTCATGGGACATGGCGTTTCGTCGGCATTAATAACGATGTCTTTAAGGTCTTTATTTGAAGGGTTAATATTAAAAGCCAATACACCTGATGTTGTGTTATGTGAATTAGACCGTTATCTTCAACGACTGTTTCAGTATGACGTCCAAAGCACACATTATGTTACAGGAATATATTTACGGATTGATACAAAAAAACAACAAATCGAATACCTTAATGCTGGACACCCTTCTGCTATTTGGCTAGACGGTGATGGACAACAGACCGAGCTTTCTTCAAGCCTACCTCCTCTTGGCATGTTGGAGGGATTGATTTTTAAAACTCGTTCTTTTTCTTATACAAGTGGAGGGAGATTATTGTTGTATACGGATGGAGTAACGGACATTATCCCGTATAAGAAAATATTTGAACTCGTAGACGACTATCATTTGTCTCCAACAAGTGATCTAAAGAAAGGCATTGTTACTCAGCTTCAAATGATAGACACAAATCTTGAACAAGATGACCAATGCTTTATCATTGTAGACTTATAGATGCTTGAAACGATTGTGAAAAAACGGGAATTTTAACAATCGTTCTAGCATCTTTTGTTTTCTTTTGTCTAAAGCTTGCCTTCGTTTATTATGATTTATATATTTTTTCTTCTAATTTTTCGATTTTTTCTCTTAATTCCTTGTTTTCTTTTTTTACTTCATAAGAATTATAAAATGCTCCTGCTGCAAGAGAAAAGGCGAGCCATGCCCATAACCAACTCATAATTTTTATCCTTTCGCTACCGAATCGCGGGTAGTTTTATTTTTACTGTGAACTCTTCGTTTTTATAAATAAAATCAAGATAGCCATTATGTTCTTTCACGATATCAGAAATAATCTTTGTCCCCAATCCTTCATGGTTTCCAGGCTTTGTTGTTCTTCCAAATGTTTCAAAAAGATGATCCAAAATTGGTGTCGGCACAGGCAAAGTGGAATTTTTACAGAGTAGGAGATAAAGTCCACCACGTTTATAACATTGAACGGTCACAAGTGCCTTTTTATTATAATGTTTTTGCCATTCTATACTAGCATCAAGACTATTTGATAATAAATTGCCAATCAGTCCTACTATATTCTTATCTGATAATGGTAAAGAAGAAATGGGTACGTCAAAATCATAAACGATCTCAACATTTGCTTTTGCTGCTTGACGATATGTTTGGTGTAATAAACTGGCGACAACGCCACGTTCTCCTTTAATCGATAAGTTTGTTTCTTCATATCCGTCCACTAGTTCGTCTAAATATTGTTTTGCTTCATTTGATTGATTGTTTTCGAGCATAAAATGAACGGCTGAAATATGCTTTAGAAAATCATGGCGTTCACCCCGAATTTGTTGAAACGTTTCATTGCTATGGACTAGTTGTTGTTCGAGCTCTTTTAGGTGAGTGCGGAGAGTTTTATTTTCTTCTTGAATTTGAAGACGAAATAATTCTAAGAAAACGAAACTAAGCAATGCCATTAACGCATATAAAACATGAGTAAAAATGAAAGAAAACAAAAGAAGAATGATTTGGACAGTGATGATGAAAGCATCGATTCGTTTAAAAAGCGAAGTTCGAACTGTCATTTTTTTTGAAAGGAGAAAAACAATTAGGAAAACAGCAAGCCATATATAAGAAAAGGTTTTGAAAAGCTGTAAACTAGCAAAAATACTATAAACATGTCCGATTGCAAACAAGAGCATTACAAGCCAATATAATAAATGATTCATGATTTTTCCGCCCTTTAAAAATAATGTTGTTGTAAAAATTCGACTTTTTCTTTAGTTATCATTGCTTGTTCCTCTATATTTTCGAACGTTACAATATAAGAGTTTTTAGCATAAAGTGAAAAGTTTTTCACGTAGTGGATGTTAATAATAAAGGAACGATGTGACCGTAGAAAATCTCGCTCTCTCAATTCTCCTTCGAGTTCATTTAATGTTTGGTACGTTTTAATAGCACCATTTTTTGTGTAAATCGTTGTAGACCGACCAGAACGCTCAATAAAAATAATGTCTTTTTTTTGTAGAATATGTATTTCGTTTTTCTGTTTAATGTAAAGACGCCCCTGAATATCCACTGTTTTTTCTTTTTCCATCAACCGTTCAATCGACTTCGTTAATCGTTCTTTCGAATAAGGTTTCATAATGTAATCATGAACATTTAATTCAAAGGCATGAACAGCATAGCCGCTGTTACCTGTAACAAAAATAACAGAAATATTTAAAGCATGAGAATGAATAATATCAGCGAGTTCATAGCCAGATAAACTCGGCATTTCTATATCGGCATTAATAAATCGATATCTTGTTTTTTAATGTGTTCATAGGCTTCTTCTGCTGATTCTGTTGAAAACACAATGTTTAAATTAGGGATATTAGCTACAATTCCGTTCAATTTTTCTAAGTCGATAAAACGATCATCGACAAGCCCTACTTTCATAGTCATCAGCCTCACATTTTCATTGGGTTTTAACGAAATATTCTAGTACTCTTGTAATTCAATATAACGATATTTTCATCTGTTTTACAACCTTTAAAAGTAAATTTGGCATTTTCACGACATAAAACGGACTTTTCACGACAGAACTACAGATCGTCTTTTAATATCGATGTATGATAATCACAAGATAAGGAAAGACGAGGTGGACAAAATGATTGAAATTCATGAAGTGACAAAACAGTTTAAAGATAAAAAAGTGTATGTAACAGCGCTTAAGCATGTATCTTTTACCGTGAAAAAAGGTCAAATTGTTGGGTTGTTAGGTGAGAATGGGGCGGGGAAAACAACGCTACTTCGTACTGTGGCGACACTATTAACACCAACAGAAGGGAAGGTAAAGGTAGATGGTTTTGACACAGTCAAACAACCTGACGAAGTAAAACGGAGAACAGGTGTATTGTTTGGTGGAGAAACAGGATTATATGACCGGCTGACAGCGAGAGAGAATTTAGAGTATTTTGCCGCACTGTACGGGTTAAGTAAACATGAAACTAAAGTCCGAATTGATGAATTGGCTAAGATGTTTGGCATGGGTGATTACTTACATCGAAAGGTTGGTGGATTTTCGAAAGGGATGCGCCAAAAGGTAGCCATTGCCAGAACGCTTATCCATGACCCTGAAATCATTTTATTCGATGAACCAACAACTGGATTGGATATAACGTCTTCAAATGTATTTAGACAGTTAGTACATCAGCTTCGTCATGAAGGCAAGACGATTATTTTTTCAAGCCATATTATGGAGGAAGTTTCGATGTTATGTGATACTGTCGCAATGATGCATAAAGGGGAACTTGTTTTTCATGGTGATATTAAGGAGCTTTATAAAGCGGAGGAAAGTGAAGATTTAAATTATATTTTTATGAGTAAGCTTGTAAGGGGGAACAATGGATATGCTTCTTAAAATTTACAAAAAGGAAATGTTAGATAGTTTTCGAGACCGACGCACTTTATTGCTGACGGTATTTCTTCCTATCATAATGATGACTGGTTTAACATTGTTTTATGAAAGTATGCTCTCGGACGGAGAAGGAAACACTTATAAGTTAGCTGTTCCATCTTCGATTAGTGCAGAAGAAGAAGCGATTTTTTCAGGTTTTGATTTAATTGAAATCGTGAAAACTGATAATCCAGAACAAGCGCTTCAAGATGGTGAAACGTTAGCTGCTGTTTTGTTTTCACCAAATTTCAATACAAATATAAACGAGGGAAAAGAAGCTTCCATCACAATCGTTGGTGATTCGTTTAGCCAAAATGCTTCTGTGTTAATGAGTACAGTAACAGCAGCATTAAGTAATTATGAAAAGATGGTCATTACTGAAAGGCTTCAAGCCCAAGGGACAGACATAAGTGTCATCGAGCCGTTCACTGTCCATCAAAAGGAGTTAGCTGAAGAAAAGCCAGGTGTTACGTTGCTAGCGATGCTAGTTCCGTTAATTTTAGCGTTAGCGATTGGAGTAGGAGCAAGTCCAGCTGCTTCAGATTTGTTTGCAGGTGAAAAAGAAAAGAAAACGATGGAAGCTCTTTTAATGACTCCAGTGAATCGGTTAACATTGCTATTTGCGAAATGGTTGACGATATCATCGGTTGGAGCCATTACAGGTATTATTACATTAGCGGTTGTTGCATTGGAAATTCAATTTTTGACAGAGAATTTAAAGCAAGCTATTTCTTTTGATGGGAATGCGGGTTTGATTATTAGTTTTGCAATATTCCTTTCCATTGTTTACGCGATGTTTATTGCCTCCCTCTTAATGTTGACGAGTATACTTGGCAAAACAGTGAAAGAATCACAAAGCTATAGTAGCCCAATAATGATGGTTACTGTGTTTCCGGTAATGATTATTTCTGGAATGGGAATCAATGAGCTTTCCAACTATCACTTTATAATTCCAGTCATGAATTTGTTTAGCTTGTTTAAGGAGCTGCTTTTCGGTGTCATCAACTATGAGCATATTATTCTTACATTTACGAGTAATATCGTATTGATGATTATTGTGTTTGTTATAGGTAGAATTTTATTCATGAAAGACAAGTGGGTTATGAATTAATGATAGGAATAGGAGATGTCAAAAGCGGCAGCTGATGACTTCTCTTTTTTATTATATAAATAAGGGGAATTTTGGTATAGCAGTGAAGCTTTTGAAAGCTATTTCAAGAAGAGCGAAGGCTCCACACTTTGCTTTTAAGAAAAGACGCTCTCGCGTTTTTCTTAAAATATACAAATAAATTAGTGTAACATTTGGAAAACTATATTCGAAAAAGACAGGAGGTAGAGGTTGTTGACAGAACATCATGTGAAATTAACAGGAGCAGAGCTAGGGGCGTTGTGGTCGAGTTATATGGTCGAGAGTGGGAGTGGCCCAATGCTTACGTATTTTGTAGAAACATCAGAAGACGAGGAAATCAAAGCCGTCATCAATAAGGCGTTACAGCATTCGAAAAAACATTTAAGTGAATTAACAAACCTGTTTAAAGAAGAAGGATTTCCAATTCCACTTGGTTTTTCTGAAAAAGATGTGAATTTACAAGCACCGAAATTATATTCTGATACGTTTGTGTTAAACTTTATTCGTAATTTAGGGAAAGCAGGAATAGAAACAAACGGTGCCGCCTTTTCTTCAGCAGCAAGAGAAGATATTCGTAAATTATACTTATCGTATTTAAATGATGCTGCAACGATTGAAGATGAAGCGAAGCAGCTTCTTCTCAACAAAGGAATTTACATTCGCCCGCCATTTATTGAAATGCCAACAGAAGTCACATTTGTTGAAAAAGAAAGCTTTTTACGTGGATGGTTAGGAGAGAGGAGACCACTTATTGCTGATGAAATTGTTCATATTTTTATGAACTATACGAATAATGTCTATGGAAAAGCACTGTTAATGGGTTTTTCTCAAACAACAAAAGATGAAAAGTTACGTAAGTATTATATTCGAGGAATTGAGTTAGCAAGAGATATTTTAGACACATTAAGTGGCTTGTTAGAAGGAAGTTCATTACCGGTTCCGATGACGTGGGATTCTGAAATTTCAAGCTCGACAGTCCCTCCATTCTCAGATAAACTAATGTTATTTCAAGCAACTGGATTAAATGCGATTTCACTAGCTCATATTGGTGGTTCTATTGCGATGAGTGTTCGACGTGATATCGCTGCTAAATATGTAAATCAATTAAAAAATGTAGGGTTATATGCAGAAGATGGAATAGAATTAATGATAAGCTATGGATGGTTTGAGCGGCCACCACAAGCGTTAAATCGTTCTGAGTTAGCATTGAAAAAATAAAAGGAGAGCATATGAACGATTGGGAGAAGGAACTTGAGGCTGATAGAGCGTTAAATATTGAAACATGTGGGGACCAAAGAGGGTTTTACTCCTCACTCCATTATCATCGATATGAAGCAACTCCATATAGGGCATTGGAGTATTTGTGGAACGACTATTCAATCGATACAACAGATACGATTGTTGATTATGGTTGTGGAAAGGGACGGTTTAGTTTTTCAGCTCACCATAATTTCCAAGCAACGGTAATTGGTATAGAGATGAATAAAAAATTATATGAAGCTGCACTAGATAATCGCAGGCTTTATTTAGAAAAGCATCCCGATAAAGGAGATAATTTATTTTTTCATTGTGGGTTAGCTGAAGAGTATGAAATATCATCAAACGAAAATCGATTTTATTTCTTTAATCCGTTTTCAGTGCAAATCTTTATGAAAGTGATAAACAATATTTTACGGTCCGTAGAAAAAAAACCTCGTCATGTAGAGCTTATTCTTTATTATAGTTCAGTTGATTTTCTTTATTATTTGGATAACGATACGATGTTTGAATTAAAAAAGGAAATTATCGTTCCGGAATGGATTGAGAAAAACGAACATGAAAAGTTTTCAATTTTTCAATTACGATAAGTTTGTATTTTAAATAAATAGGGAATAGAATATTACCTCTTCATCAAATCAATCTTGAAAGTGTTTCTTTCAGATTGATTTTTTTTTTGAAACATGTTTTTCTTACTCGTCCCGTTAAAGGCAGAAAGGATAGAGTAGTAGCGTTAAAAACACAAACTCCTCTCGATATCAACATCAAGTTGATGACTTGTTTTAGCCTTCAAAATGCAAACTGTCATGAAATCCTCAATCTTTTGTAACAAAATCGTTTTATTTGTGATATAGATCACATACATTTCAGATGTACAATGATATTGTCAGCAAATAGTATTGCTCTTGAGGAGGTCAACTATGGAATCTGTTGAATTTAGCCGGTATTTAACGATGCTTACATTATCGGTGCATGTTGTGTTTGCAACAGTAGGTGTCGGTGTTCCTATATTTATTGCGATTGCCCACTGGTTAGGGTTAAAGCGAGGAGATGAACATTATCTCTTGCTAGCGAAACGTTGGGCAAGAGGGTATGTTATTAGTGTGGCAGTAGGAGTTGTTACAGGGACGGCAATTGCATTACAGCTTGCTTTATTATGGCCAAGGTTTATGGAATTTGCCGGTCAACTTGTCGCCTTACCACTTTTTATGGAAACATTCGCATTTTTCTTTGAAGCGATTTTCCTTGGAATTTATTTATATACTTGGAATCGATTTAAAAACCCAAAACATCATTTTTTATTGCTCATCCCGGTTGTCTTAGGTGCAGCGATGTCTGCTTTATTTATTACATCAGTAAATGCCTTCATGAATACACCACAAGGCTTTACATTAGTCGATGGACAATTAACAAATATTCAACCGTTATTGGCAATGTTTAATCCAGCAATGCCAACGAAAGTGGCGCATGTGTTAACGTCAGCTTATATGACAGCAGCATTTATTTTAGCCTCGATAGCTGCTTTTCATTTATGGAGAGGAAACAATCATGTTTATCATCGTAAGGCTTTATCGTTAACGATGAAAGTGGCTTTGATATTCTCGATAGCGACAGCGCTTGTCGGTGATTTATCTGGAAAGTTTTTAGCCGAGTATCAGCCAGAAAAATTGGCAGCTGCAGAGTGGCATTTTGAAACAGAAGGTGAAGCTCCATTAGTGCTTTATGGGATATTAACAGAAACGAATGAAGTGAAATATGCAATTCGAATTCCTTATGCGTTAAGTATTTTAGTTCATAGCCATCCATCAGGGGTTGTAACAGGGTTAAACGATATTCCAGAAGAATATCACCCTCCATATCTCATTCATTACTTTTTCGATATTATGGTGACCATTGGGGTATGGTTAACGGTTCTTTCGTTGTTTTATATGGTTGCGCTATGGAGAAATTGGTCGGTTATCAAATCAAAAATATTCCGTTTTCTCCTTGTCACCTCGGGTCCACTAGCGATGGTTGCGATTCAAGCAGGCTGGTGGTTTACAGAAGTCGGTCGACAACCATGGATTATGCGTGGATTTATGACGACTGCAGAAGGAGCTACTGACTCACCACATGTACCACTTATGTTAGTTGCCTTTGCGATTTTATACTTTATTTTAGTCGTGGGGACAGGTGTTGTATTAACTCGAATGTTTAAAAATAACCCAGTAGAAAAAGAGCTGGAAAAAATAAATGCAATACAAAGGAGTGAAGCGAAATGACAGTTGAAGTGATTGGAATTTCGGTATTATGGTTATTCCTGTTCGGATATGTCATTGTCGCTTCAATTGATTTTGGAGCAGGATTTTTTAATGCCTCTACGATTGTCACCGGAAAACATCATATTGTGAATTCTGTTATTCAACGGTATTTATCACCAGTTTGGGAGATTACGAATGTGTTCCTTGTGTTCTTCTTTGTAGGAATGATTGGTTTTTTCCCAAGTACGGCTTATTATTTTGGGACAGTTCTATTAATTCCAATTAGTATATCTATTATATTACTAGCCTTACGTGGAAGCTATTATGCCTTTGGAACATATGGGACGAAAGGACATGTTGGCTATACATTAATGTATGGTGTGACAGGTGTGTTAATCCCAGCTTCCCTATCAACGGCGTTAATTGTGTCTCAAGGAGGATTTATCAGAGAAACAGCGACAGGTCGAATTGAATTAGATTACTTGGCTTTATTCACTAGTCCATTTGCCTGGTCAATTATTTTATTAAGTCTTGTCAGTGTTTTGTTTATTTCAGCGAGTTTCTTAGCTTACTATTCTTCTGTTGCAGAAGATAAAGGAGCATTAAAGCTATTTCGTCGATATACGTGGATTTGGAGTTTTCCAACGATCATTACAGCGCTCGGTATTATTATAGAAATGAAATGGCATAATATCGATCATTTCCAAGGGTTGCTTTCGTTATGGTGGGTATTTGCGTTATCGTTCGTATGTTTTGTAACGAGCTTATGGTTATTGAAAAAAGCATCTTATGGTTGGTCATTTATTTTTGTTGTCTTGCAGTTTGCGATTGCCTTTTATGGTTATGGTGTTTCAAGATACCCATATTTACTTTATCCGAACTTAACAATTTATGATGGATTTACAAATGAAACAATGGCTTATGCGCTCATTATTGTCTTCATATTAGGGTTGTTGCTCCTAATCCCATCTCTGTATTTAGTGTTTAAGTTATTTATTATGAACAAACCATATATAAAAAAAGGCAAGGTATAACAACAATTAAAAGGAGGAATACATGATGCACAATTTCCTAATTTTTTACGCACCACTCCTTGTTGTTGCTGTTGCATTAGTTGTTAGTTTCTTCGTTGCTACAAAAAGCACGAAGTATGAGGAGTAAACTATGAAATCACTTCAGAAGCTTGCAAAAGCTCAAAAAAGAAGGTTTTATACACTATATGGCATTGCGTTTTTCATCAGTGTTGTCATTGTACTTCAAGCTTTTTTCATTGTATCGATTATCGATGATCTGTTTTTATACAATGGGACATTGCAGGAAAATATAGGGCTGATTATTTGTTTACTAGCGGTTCTGCTTCTTCGCGTGCTTCTTTCCTATTACCATCGTGATATTGGAACAAAGATGGCAGCGACGGTAAAGCAAGATTTTCGTAAACGACTGTTACAAGTGTATTCAGAGCAAACATTACTCGCAGCATATCATGGTCAGTCAGGTAAAAAAGTAAGTGTTTTGTTAGATGCAGTTGATGAAATTGGGCCGTTTTTCCGACAATATGTACCGCAAAAAATTTTATCATCTATCGTTCCGATTGTGATACTCATTGTTATTTTCACACAAAATGTGTATTCGGGCCTTATCATTATAGTGACGGCTCCGTTTATTCCGATTTTTATGATTATCATTGGTGGTGCGACACAAAAAAAATCAGAAGAGCAGCTTGACCGTTTAGCTGCTTTTTCTGGTCGGTTTCTCGATACCGTTCAAGGATTAGTGAGCTTGAAGCTATTTGGGCGTGCGAAGCAATATCGGAATGTGATTAAACAAAGCAGCCTTGATTTCCGTGATTCGACAATGAATATTTTAAAAATTGCTTTCACTTCTTCTTTAATGCTGGAGTTTATTTCAATGTTAAGCATTGGACTTGTGGCATTAGAATTAGGGTTACGCTTAGTTGTTTTTGATTCAATTAGCTTCTTTGCTGCATTTTTTATTTTATTGCTCGTTCCGGAGTTTTACTCTTCGTTAAAAGAGTTAGGAAGTGCCTTTCATGCAGGACGGAGTAGTGTAGGTGCTTCAGAAAAAGTAGAGGAGCAATTACAACAAAGCAGCGAACAACGGAAAACATGGGGACAGCTTCCATTGAAAGAAGGACCACTTTCGTTGGCACTTCACGACACTTCTTTTTCTTATGGAGACACTGGATTTCAGTTACAACCGATTTCAGTGAAAGTCAAATCAAATAGTCAAGTGGCTATCGTCGGTAAAAGTGGTTCAGGAAAAACGACGTTACTCCATATCATTGCTGGCTTACTTCAGCCAAACGAAGGGAGCGTCAATGTAAATGGACAAAACCGCGATGAAGTTCGTGAAGAAGAATGGTTTAAGCAGATTAGTTATATTACCCAGCACCCGTATTTGTTTTCAGGCACGATGGCAGAAAACATTGCGTTAGGTGTAGAGGCAACACAAGCAGAAATCGAAGAAGCAGCAACTAAAGCAGGTATCTCTTCCTTAATTGACTCCTTTGAAAATGGGTATGAAACGCAAATTGGTGAAGGTGGAAGAGGTCTATCTGGTGGTGAAAAACAGCGAGTGGCTTTAGCACGGGCGTTTTTAAAAAAGCCTGCTCTTATTTTATTTGATGAGCCGACAACAGGGTTAGATTTATATACTGAGCAAAAACTACAAGCGGCGATCAATGAGTTATCAAAAACATCAACGATTATTACTGTTGCTCATCGCCTACAAAGTATTGTTCAAGCGGATGACGTTTTTTTCTTAGAACATGGTAGGCTAGTCGCAAATGGGACACATCAACAATTAATTGAACAATGTAGTGAATATAAAAAGCTCTTTTCTAATCGTGAAAAGGGGGAACAGAAATGAAGCAGTTACTAAACATATCGAAAATAATGATGAAAGAAAAAAAAGATGTGTATTTATCGATTGTTTTTGGTTTTTTAGCAGGGATGACAGCCGTCGCTTTATTTGCCGCTAATGGGTATTTAATATCAGCGGCTGCCCTACAACCTCCACTATATGTGTTAATTTCGATGGTGGCAGTCGTAAAAATTGGGAGTTTTATCAGGGCAACAAGCCGTTACGGGGAACGATATTACTCTCATCGTGCGACGTTTACGATGTTAAGTGAACTGCGTGTTGCGTTTTATGAGAAATTAGAAACAATCGCCCCAAAAATTGCGACACGGTTTCGCAGTGGAGATCTTTTAGCGAGAGTTGTTGGTGATGTGGAAACATTGCAAAACTTCTTTTTACGCGTTCTTTATCCTCCCATCATCATGGCTCTTGTATTTTTAAGTACTGTTTTGTTTTTGACGTTTTTTTCAATATCTACAGTTGTTTTACTCGTCATTGGGTTAGTCTTGACAGGTGTTGTCATTCCAATGTGGTTTGCGATAAGACAAAAACAAGTAGGGAGTAAGATTAGAGAAAAACATGCAATTTTATCTACAGAAGTCACAGAGTGGTTCAAAGGGTTTCGTGAACTAAAGGTTCATCAACAACTTCACAAACAGGAACAACAATTAATCGAGGCTTCCGACCAGTATATTGACGCCCAAGAGCGAGATAATCGACAATCAAATAGGAATGAGTCGATATCAATGGGAACTGCTTTAGGGATGACGTGGCTCATTTTACTCGCAGCAGGGTATGCTGTATCGGTAAATCAGTTAGATGGAATTTATTTAGCGATGCTCGTGATGGTTAGTTTAACTGTATTTGATTATGCTAATCCGATGTCGGTCTTTCCGATTCACTATGATGAGAGTCAACAGGCTTCAACACGATTAGCTGAAGTAACAAACGAAAGTATGAAACAAGAGCAACAGCGGATTTCACCATCATGGAATGGCGCTCCTTCCATTGACATGAGGGAGGTATGCTTTACGTTTCCAAATGAGTATCGACCTACATTAAGAGGCGTTAACCTTTCGATAAAACAAGGAACAAAAACCGCGATTGTAGGGCCGAGTGGCTGTGGAAAATCGACATTACTCCAAATGATATTAGGGTTACACACGCCAGACAAAGGAGATTTACTACTAGATGGTCAGTCAGTCCATGGTATCTTGCTAGACAAGCTTTGGGAAAAGACGAATGTTGTCTTGCAGGAAAACCATTTTTTCTATGGCACGGTGAAAGAAAATTTATTGTTAGAAGAGAATGCGGTAACAGATGAAGATGTGGAAAAATTGTTACATGAAGTCGAGTTAGCCCATATCAAAGCGAGTGATCAAGTACTGGAAAAAGGCGAGAACTTATCTGGTGGCGAAAAGCAAAGATTGGCAATGGCTCGCGTCTTTGCAAGGGAAAATCCATTGTGGCTATTAGATGAGCCGACATCTTCATTAGATGGATGGACCGAGCAGCGATTATTTGATGCACTTTTTCAATATGCAAAAAATGATACAGTCGTTGTGGTCAGTCACCGTTTACAAGGACTAGAAATGATGGATGAAATCATTGTGATGGATGAAGGGAAAATTATCGAGCAAGGGACATTTGAACAGCTCATGCAAAAGAAGGGATATTTCTTTCAGTTAAAGCAAATTGAAACTAGTATGGTTTTTTCATAACGAGGTGTTTGCAAATTATCAGTAGACTCGTGGGGAGAGACGGATTTTTTCTTATCGGACATACGTTCCGTTATTTTGAGAAAATCATCGAAATTTCATTTGCTAATGGACATCTATTCCTTTATTTGACGAAACTAGCTATAAAATTGGCTAGTTTCTTTAGGTTAACGGAACCAATGTCCGATAGCATCACAAAACGTGCCGTTTTCGTTATAGTAACGGAACTGATGTCCGTTAGAAAGTAACTACAACTAAAGCAATAACGCCGCTTTTTAGCGGGTGACAGGTGAGTCTCCTTGTGCTTCTTCACAGTGGGCTCACCTTTTACTTTTGCAAGCCGAAGTCTACGTATATGTTCAGATTTAAGGTTAAGAAAATGTTAAGAATGTTTATGAAACTTGATGTGGACAATGAATAAAGAAAGATTCATTTGCAAAAATCCAATATTACCTTCATATAGAGTTAAAAATCAATTGTTATGATCCATATGTGGCAAAGAAACGTGACTTCAACGTGGAGGTGTACAGCATGGATACGATGACACATGTGGCGACTGGAATCGGATTAGCTGGGCTAGCGCAATTAGATTCGACCGTATTTGGCCAGCCAGAAACGGTTATGGCTATTGCAGTAGCAACGGTTATTGGGTCAAATGCACCGGATTTTGATTTCGTATGTAAATATAAAGGTAATGAAGCTTATATGAAGCAACATCGCGGCGCAAGTCATTCACTTCCTGCGTTATTACTTTGGACAATTGTGATTGCTGTTGCAGTTTCGGCATTTTTTCCTCATGTCAGTTTAGGTCTACTTTTTGGTTGGACTTTGCTTGCTGTTATCGTTCATGTGTTATTGGATATTTGTAATATATATGGAACGCAAGCTGGGCGTCCGTTCAGTCAAAAATGGATTGCCTATGATGTTCTCCCCATCTTTGATCCGCTTATTATGAGTCTTCACCTCATTGGATTTGTTTGTTGGTTTAGTGGGGTCCACCCAGGTTTTACTTTCTTAGTTGTTTATAGTCTCGTCTTGATTTATATTACCTTAAGATTTTTTATGTATCACAATGTGCTATCTAACCTAAAAATAGATAACGACAAACTGTATCACCTTATTCCAACAACCTCTATGTTCACCTGGAAAGTGATAGCGAAGGGTGAAGGTCATTATACACTTGGGATTTATAAAACTGGTACAATCCAATGGAAAAAATCATTAATACAACCTCACGCGAACATCATCATAAATGCTTCAAAACAACACCCATTTGTAGAATATATGTTAAATCGCTCAAAATACTTATATGCGGATATCGTTGAAAAATTGGATGGATATGAAGTTCACTGGTATGATTTAAGATTTCAATCCCGCGTTGATGAACCGTATATTGCCATCATCCAATTAGACCAAAATTTAAATTTAACTCGAAGTCATGTCAAACATGGATTAATTGCTGCCCCAAAAAGCGTGTAAGATTTGCCTTTCCACTTTTTTTAAAAGATAAGAAAGCATGAAGATGTTGGTCTAGCTGTGAAGCTTTGAAGACTTATTCTAGAAGATCGAAGGCGGCGCACCTGCGTGTTTCACCCCAAGAAAAGCACTTGGGGTTCACTGTTAAAGCGGGCAGGGCTCCGAACTTCGCTTGAAATGAAAAGACGCTACGCGTTTTTCTTTTTTATTTAGTTGGAACCGTTGTCATTTTACTTGTACAATGGTTAAATAACGAGATAAACAGAAAAGTTGCAAGTAAGAGGGGTTGTTAACAATGGGAAGAACAGAGTTTACGTTTGAAAATAAAGACGATATTTTAATTCAAGTGTATAAATGGACGCCTACAACTAGTGTAAAAGGAATTGTTTGTATTTCACATGGGATGAGTGAAACGGCTTTGCGTTATGACGACTTTGCGAATGCTCTTTCAGATGAAGGTTATGTCGTCTATGCCCATGATCATCGTGGACATGGAAAGTCCGCAAAATCTATGGAAGAGTTAGGATATGTTAGTGACAATGATGGTTTTTTTGACATGGTGGAAGATGTAAAAAAGGTGGTCAAACTGGCAAAGGAAGAATATCCTGGCCAAGACGTTGTTTTGTTTAGTCATAGTATGGGCTCTTTTTTAGCTCAACGATATATTCAATTATATGGCGGTGATTTAGCCGGTGTCATTTTGTCTGGTACAAATGGAAAACCGCCATGGTTAGTGAATGTAGGTATTGTAGTTGCGAAAACCTTAATGACACTAAAGGGTAGAAAAGCAGATGGTAAATTACTCGACAAGCTGACATTTGGTAGTTATAATCGTCCATTTGAACCGGCAGACACGCCATTTGATTGGTTAAGCCGAGATAAAGAACAAGTTAAAAAATACATCGACGACCCGTACTGTGGAAATGTTTTTCCCGTTTCGTTTTATCATGACTTATTTATGGGGACAAAGGAAATTCATAAGCAAGAATACATTCACGAAGTGCCTAAAGAATTGCCAATTTATATTTTTGCAGGAGACAAAGACCCAGTAGGAGATTTTGGTCAAGGCATTATTCGATTATATGATGCATATAAAAAAGCGGGCATAAAAAACGTCTCGTATAAATTGTATGAAGGCGGTAGACATGAATCATTAAATGAGGTAAACCGTGATGAAGTCATTAAAGATACACTAACATGGCTAAATAAGGTTTTTTCATAAATATTTGTGGTATGGTGTTCGATGAAGGACAAAACGAGCGGAAAAACCGGAAGAAGTGTCCTTCATAAGGGAGATGAAGGACAAAACAAGCAAAAAAACGGGAAGAAGTGTCCTTCATAAGGGAGATGAAGGACAAAACGAGTAAAAAAACCGGAAGAAGTGTCCTTCATCGAATATCAACCATGATTACCCCTACTGCCACACCCAGTTGCAGAAAGCAACTTACTTTTAGTCGTACACTTCAATGGTCTCAACAAATGCAATTTCATTATTACGATAGACGAACACCCCATGGTTATTTGCATTTAAAGTTACTTTAATTTCGTGCACGCCTGGTTGTAAATCGCCGAGATTATAATAAGGTCCATAAAGACGATTTATGCGTTCACCATTCATATATAGGTGGGCATGACCTTCATGAAAAGAGTCTGTAGCGAGACCTGTTTTTTCAGGTGTGAACGTAAAATGATTTGTTTCTATTTTTAATAACCAACTATTTGATGCGTCTTGTTTCACTTCTCCTGTTATTGTTGGTGGCGTTATATCATTAGGAATATGAATGATAATTTCCTCATGGCCAGTGTGATGACCCGAAGAGTGGTGATGTCTACTTTCGTTGTAAAAATAAAGCACAGATGAAACAAATGTCGTAATCACTAAAAAACTAATAAACCGATACATCGCGCCCTCCTAATCAAACGTTTAATGAATGCGTTTTCTCTTTGCCACTGTTACGAACGATAATCCCGATAATTAGCAGGACAAGCCCGGAAACTAAAAAAGCGAGATCATACATGAGCGGATTATCGGCATCAGGGCGTACACGGTGAATAACGAGAATATGATGATTAATTAAACCTTCAATTAAATTAAAAGTACCACCACCAATGAGAAACCCACCGACCAATAATCGAACACCTTTATTTAAATCGTTGGGATTCCCCGCTAGCCATAATAAAATTCCACCGACAACAAGCGTTACGGTTGTGGCTAAGTGAAAAATGCCATCACTAATAATTTGGCTTGTTCGGTCCGTGTCCATAATGACACTATGCCATTGTAAAATTTGGTGGAATACAATCCCATCTAATGCTCCTAGAAATCCAAAACCTAAAACAAAACTACCAATTGTAATGAAACGTTTTTTCATTAATAGACTCATTATTTTCTCCTTTGGACGAATAGATTAGTAGAAATATAGACAAAAGTAGAGGCGATTATACATGGAAAAACCGAAAGTGTGAAAAAAATATGAAAAAATTTGGTTGACAAGTTTTTTAGTCTTCATATACTATTGTAATGTAACGAGTGTGAATCAGTGAGGTGTTGCTATGGCAGGAAAATGAGAGCAGGAGGTTTTTTAAGTCGTAACATGCGTTCGAACCGTATAGAGTAGAAACAACTTCTTTTTTTATCGTTTTAATTGAGAATGATTATTGTTGTCGACGAAGGTGACAACATGCACAAAAGAAACAGTTTCTTTTTTTTAACTCTGTAATGAGAATGATTCTTATTATCGTGTATCGCATGTTCCGTACATATCAATTTGTCACATTCTTTTTTTTATTACTAATTGAGAATGATAATTATTTTCGGAAGTGAGGCAGAAGAAAAAGATGAAAAAAAGTCTAATGATAGTATTGTTGGTCGTTTCATTTGTGTGTATCCAAATGTTTGCACCACTCGCCTATGCAGCTGATTTAGCTGATGGTACATATACGATTAACTACACGGTATTAAAAGCTGAAAATGATTCAGTCTCAATGGCGAATGACTATTGGGAAAAACCAGCGAAAATATTTGTTGAAAATGGGCAAATGACAATGCAAATGAAAATCAACCATAGCGATTGGGTCACCGAATTTAAAGTGAAATCTGGCGGTGGTTTTGCTAATACTAGTGTCATAAGTGAAGATTCTGCGGCCAATACGAGAGTTGTTCAATTTAAAGTGAATGATCTTTCTACACCGTTAGAATCAAAAATTCATGTAACAGTGGATTCTATTGATTATGACCACGATTATACCGTTCGTTTTCGATTTGATACAAATTCATTGAAAACTATTAGTCTAGCAGAATCAAATGGAAATACGGATAACAACACTTCTGGTAATAATTCTGCTAACGAGAATTCATCTAACAAAAACAATGACTCATCAAATACAAACAATAGTGGACAACAAGTTGCGAACCCACAAACTGGAGAGGAAACGATTTGGATTTATGTCGTTTTACTTATTAGTTCAGTCGTTTACTTTTCAGTGAGAAGATTGAAAAAAGGAGAAATGGCAGAGTGAAAATGAAGTATAAAAAAGTGTTATCGAGTCTATTAATCTTTTTCATTGTTTTTGCAACTCTTGTCCCTTCAACTGTAGGAGCATCATCTGAGCCATTGGCAGATGGGGAATACACAGTAGGCTTTACGGTTTTGAAAGATAAAACAGATGATAAATCCATGATGGATAGTTACACTGAAAAACCAGCAACTCTTTTTGTTGAAGAAGGTCAATATTTTATTCATCTGACATTAAAAAATAGTGATTGGATTAAAGAGTTTAAAACAGATCGAAATGGTCACTTTGTTGATGCTGAAGTTGTAAGTGTAGATGAAGCAGCGGATAAGCGTGTTGTTCGGTTTAAAGTTCTAAACCTCAGCAATAAGCTAGATGCTTTCACACATGTTGTTATACCTTTTTTAAATTATGACAGTAAATACACAGTTCAAATAAAGTTTGACCCAGCGTCATTAACAGAAATTAATGTACCAACACCACAAGAACCAGAACAACCAGATCCAACACCTGAGGAGCCGGAGCAACCAACTGAACCAGAGCCAACACCTGAGGAACCAGAACAACCGAGTGAACCAGAACAACCAGATCCAACACCACAAGAGCCAGAACAACCAACTGAACCAGAGCATCCTCAAAATCCAATTGAATTAGAAGATGGTTTATATTCTTTAGGGTTTAAAGCGATACATTCAGAAACAGATGCGATTTCTGCAACCGACCGATATTTTACAAAACCAGCTACGTTAAATGTTGAAAATGGGAAACACATCGTTTCATTTGAAATTAACGATAGTTTAACGATTACAGCACTACAAGTCGAACACCAAGGTGAATTTAAAGATGCTCAAGTCGTGAGCCGAAATGAAGAAAAAAATACACGAGTCGTTCAGTTTGAAGTCGATGATGTAACGGAAAAAGCTAGAGGAAAAGTTTCAATGGTTGTCGGAAGCTATAGTGCAACACGTGACTTCCGTTTTGAATTTTATCCGGAAGATGCTGAAAAACTTCCTAATCCACAACCAGAACAACCAAGCGAGCCAGAGCCACAGCCAACAGAACCAGAATTAGAGGAAGGTTTCTATTCATTAGATTTTAAAGCAATTCATGCAGAAACTGATGCCATTTCTGGAACTGATAGTTACTTTACAAAGCCGGCCACGGTGAGAGTGGAAAATGGTACAAATATTGTTTCATTCGAAATCAACCGCAGTTCAACGATTACAGGACTTCAAGTTGAATACCAAGGCGAATTTAAAGATGTGATCGTTGTAAGTCAAAATAAAGAATTGAATACTAGAGTTGTTCAGTTTGAAGTGGAAGATTTAACAAAAAAAGTACGAGGGAAAGTTTCGATGGTTGTTGGGAATTACAGTGCAACACGTGATTTCCGTTTTGAGTTTTACCCAGAAAATGCGGAATCTATTACCGTTACACAACCAGAAACAGAGGAAATTGACGGCAAAAAAACAGCTGTTGTGGATAGTATAGAGCATTTCCAATTCAAAGATGATGTTTATACAGTAAATAATAGTCATGCTAACACGACTTTCCAGTTTTCAAACGAAGTATTAGCGCAATTACATTCTGCTGCCACAATTGCTATTCCAGTAGGAAAAGAAATTAAAGCAGAAATTCCAGTTTCATTATTGAAAGATTCTGGAGAAACAGCAATTTTTGATATTGTCGATGTTTCAACTGCTCACCAATTCAATGACGCAAGAAGCTCATTATATGACTTCACTATAAAAATCGGAGATACGGTTATTTCTTCGTTTGAAGCAACACCGATTACATTAGAATTCGCAGTGAATAAAGAAAAAGTAATCAATTGGGATGCACTTTCAGTCATGTATGTAAATACACAAGGAGAAAAAGCTGAGTATATTGAGCCGACTTATATTCACGAACAAGATGGCAAAGTTCGAGCTGAAGTTACTCATTTTAGTAGTTATGGTGTGTTTGAAGAAGTGGAGCAAGAGAATGAAAACCCGCCCGTCGTTGAACAACCTGTTGATGAAGAACTTCAAGATGGGCAATATACGATTGATTTCACAGTATTGAAAGATGGGACAAATGAACGTTCTGTAATGGATCAATATACAGCAAAACCTGCTTTACTAGTTGTTGAAAATGGCAACAAGCACATTGATCTAACATTAACACAAAGTGATTGGATTAAAGTGTTTAAAGTAGATGTTGATCGTACGCTACAAGACGCTGAAGTCGTAAGTCATAATACCGAAGAGAATACTAGAGTTGTTCGTTTCGGACTTCAAGATTTAGAATCCAAATTAGGTGCGTATACAGAAGTTTCTGTCACGTCCCCAATTGAATATGAAGGAAAATATGATGTTCAGTTTCAATTTGATGCTTCTAGTGTAGAGCTAGTGAATGGCGGAGAAGAAGAGGAAAGACCAAATCCAACACCGTCTCCAACGCCAGGACCAACACCAACACCACCAACTCCTCCGACTCAACCTACACCTACTCCGGGACCAGGTGAAGAAGAAGGGTTAGCAGATGGACGCTATACAATTGATTACACAGTGTTAAAAAATAACACGAATGAAGTATCAGTTATGGACGATTATACGTTGAAACCTGCTGTGTTAACAGTAGAAAATGGTAAACAAACAATCGATGTAACGTTATTGAGAAGTGAATGGGTGAAAGTATTTCAAGTTTTAGACAAAAACAATTATGTCGATGCCGAAGTTGTTTCAACAGATGCCACGACAAATACACGTGTTGTTCGATTTGCGGTAGAAGATTTGTCAGCGTTGTTCTACGCGTATACAGAGGTACTTATACCGGAAATCAGCTATGATGGAAAGTATTATGTTCAGTTTCAATTTGATGAGGATAGTATTACAAAATTAGATGGAAATGATCCTGTTGTGGAACAGCCAACTACACCACCAGGAACTCAACCGACTAACCCAGAATCAAATGAGGGAACAAACCCAGGAACGACAAATGATGATGATAAAATTGATTTTGATCGAGATGGAGATGACACGAATAACGAGACAACAAAAGAAACTTCAAAATCAAAGAATCCAAAAACATCAGACCATATTTTAACACAAGTCATTTTATACTTGTTGTTATTTACAGGCTCTGCCGTGTTTTTAATTCGAAAATATCGTCTAGGTCAACTATAAAAACAATTGAGTCTAGATGCATTGTTGCATCTAGACTTACTCTATGATTCTAGTGAAAGTATTCTTGGGGGTTGAATCATGAAAAAATATTTTCTTACTGCTGTTGCTTTTCTTGTTATATTAACAGGCTGTTCTCCAGAAGATGAGGTCTTAGTTGAAGCAAAAGAACAAGAGGAGACAAAAGATGAGTTTCGTATTGTTGCTACGACGGTTGCGGTCGCCGAAATTATGGATGCGCTAGAGCTTGATTTAGTGGGGATTCCTACAAGCTATAAAGAAATGCCAAAAAGATATGAAGGTGTAACAGAAGTCGGAAATCCAATGAGTCCAGATATGGAACGAGTGAAATCGCTACACCCTACCGATGTGTTATCCGTGACAACGCTACAATATGATTTAGAACCCGTGTTTTCAGGAGTAGGAATGGATGCGACTTTTTTAAACCTTGAAAGTGTAGATGATATGCAACAATCGATTTTACTATTAGGGGAAAAATATGACAGGTTAGAGCAGGCAAAAGCCATTAATGGAGAGTTTGATGAAAAAGTGGAGCAGATTCAACAAGAGATTGAGGGGAAAGAAAAACCGTCCGTCCTTATTTTACTAGGGGTGCCTGGTAGTTATCTAGTCGCAACTGAGCATTCGTATATAGGAGATTTAGTGAGATTATGCGGCGGTGAAAATATCGTGACAGGTGAAGAAGTAGAATATTTGGCTTCGAATACCGAATATTTACAACAAGCCAATCCTGACATTATTTTACGAGCGGCCCATGGAATGCCAGAAGAAGTCGTAGAAATGTTTGATGAAGAGTTTAAGAAAAATGACATATGGAAACACTTTGACGCCGTCAAACATAATCGTGTGTATGATCTTGATGAACTTTATTTTCCTACGACAGGAAATTTAGCTGCTGTTGAAGCATTAGAACAATTGTACACGATGTTATATCTAGAATAATGAATATAGAAAAGGACGTTTACGATGAACAAAACTGTACTTAGCTTTTTGGGGGTTACCATTCTTCTTATAGCGGTTACGATTTTTTCGGTTACAACGGGTAGTATTGAAGTAAAAGTGTTTGAATTTTTTCAAGGAATGATAACTGGAACGAATGAGAAAGTAGAAGTAATTAAGGATTTACGTTTGCCACGGGTGATTATCGCCATCTTTACAGGAGCGGCTCTAGCCGTATCTGGTGTATTATTGCAAGCGGTCATGAAAAATCCACTTGCAGATGCGGGTGTTATTGGGATTTCATCTGGTGCTGGGTTTGTCTCCATTCTTATTGTTAGTATTTTTCCAACGCTATTTTTTTGGATGCCGCTTTTTGCGTTTGTAGGTGGAGCGTTAGCTTGCTTTTTAGTATATTCCCTGTCGTGGAAATCAGGACTAAGTCCACTTCGACTTATTTTAGTTGGAATTGCGATTAATGCGACATTTTCAGGATTAAGTGAAACATTTAATTTTAGGGGGAGTTATTCAGTAACGAGTATAAGTCAAACGACAACATCGACATTAACGATGAAAACATGGAGTGATGTTGAAATTATTGTCTTGTATGTCTCGATCGGGCTCATTCTAGCTATATTTCTAGCCTCTGCATGCAATGTGTTAGCGTTACAAGAGAAAACCGCAAAAAACTTAGGATTACATGTAACAAGAGCCCGACTTTTTATTTCCGCAGTTGCTGTCTTGTTAGCAGCGGTTTCTACTGCTATCGCGGGAGTTATCGCGTTTGTTGGCTTATTAGTACCTCATACATCACGGCAGTTTGTAGGAACCGACCATAAACGACTTATTCCTTTTTCAGCAATACTTGGAGCATTGTTAATATTATCAGCAGATACGTTAGGGAGGACAATTGTTGCCCCAAATGAAATTCCAGCATCTATTATAATGGCAATTATTGGCGGACCATTTTTAATTTTTATGCTTAGAAAGAGTGATAAAATCCATGGAAGTTAAACAAGTGACATTCTCGTACGAGCAAAAGATGAACCAACTAGAAAATGTGAATTGCCAAATTGAGGAAGGGAAAATAACAACAATTATTGGTCCTAATGGTTCTGGTAAATCAACGTTATTAGGTGTAATGTCAAGAAACTATAGCCCGAAAAATGGAGAAGTCATTCTTGACGGTCGAGCGATCAGTCAATATAAACCAAAAGAGTTTGCGAAAAAATTAGCTGTGGTTCACCAACAAAATGAAGCCCCTGAAGATATGACAGTCGAAAAATTGACCGCATATGGACGTCTTCCCTATAAATCAATGTTTTCCCAAGAAAGCGAGGAAGATAAAAAAGCGGTGGAGTGGGCATTAATTTGCACAAAGCTTCAATCTAAGCGACATGTTAAAATAACAGAGTTATCAGGTGGTGAGCGTCAGCGGGTCTGGATTGCCATGGCATTAGCGCAACAAACGCCAATTTTATTTTTAGATGAACCAACAACGTATTTAGATTTATATTATCAATATGAAATATTAGAGTTAGTGAAAAGCTTAAATCAAGTATACCAATTAACGCTCGTCATGGTACTACATGATATTAATCAAGCGATTAAATATAGTGATCATATTATCGCAATGAAACAAGGACAAATCATTCTTCAAGGTAAGCCAAGTGAAGTGATTACAACAGCGTCAATGAAGGATATATATAATGTTGACGTTTTAGTTAAACAAGAAAACGAAACAGGATTATACATTGTTCCGATTGGCATTTAAACAGAAAATGAAGAAGGGGGGAACATGAATGGATGAAAAAAGGAAAAAAACAAAAGCGATGCATCGGCTCGGCACGCTTTTGTTTTTATCGATTTTATTATTTTCTTCGTATAAGCTTGGCATGACATTTTGGGATTATTATAAAAACAGACAAGTGATGGCAGAAGCTCAAGATGTTTATTATGAAGCTACCATTGTTGAAGAAGATTCAGATGGCATTCGTTCACAGTTTGGACCTCTTCTTGAAATAAATAAAGATATTGTAGGATGGATTACAGTTGATGGCACGGTCATTGATTACCCGATTGTTCGAGCTGTAGACAATGAATACTATTTAAACAGGAGCTTTAAACATGAGGAAACGAGAGCAGGAAGTATTTTTATGGATTACCGAAATAACGTAGAGATGAATAATCGTAATATTATTTTATACGGTCACCGTATGCGGGACGGTTCGATGTTTACTCAGCTCAACCAGTATTTGGAGGAAGACTTTTTTTACAGTCACCCGATTTTTTATTTTGATACGTTATATAAAGGTTATGATGTCGAGGTTTTTTCAGCGTATTTAACGACAACCGATTTTTACTATATTGAAACAGATTTTCAAAGTGATGCCGATTATCAGACTTTTATTGAAAGACTAAAAGAAAAGTCTTTGTTTGAAAGTGATGTTACGATTGAAGAAACTGACCAAATTATTACTTTATCCACTTGTGATTATACATTAGATCGCGATACAGGTAGATTAGTGGTACATGGGAAATTAAAAGAAAGAAGTTCAGTTCAATAATGGAATTGGACTTTTCTTTTTTTGACATATAAAAGAGCATAAAAATTCTGGCATAGCAGTGAAGTTTTGAAAGCTTATACAAGACAAACAAGAAAAGACCCAAGTGAATCATTCAACACTTGGGTCGGATTAATCGTGTTAGTGATCTTGGTGTTTATGGGAAGTGAGCGGCCATGAAAACCGTTATCTGTGAACATGGCTAGCGTTTTGGAACGTTGGCGGACACAGGAGCAGTTAATCATAATATATCGCTAGGAATAGAGTGGCTTTTGCGTGAATAAGTGCTCCTGTGGCCGCTAAAAAACGGAAACCCGTATCATGTTCACAAATAACGGCTGCTCTGACCGCAAAAATGAGACAAATGAGTGAGCATAATAATTTTGGTCTAGCAGCGAAGCATAGAAAGCTTATTCAAGAAGAGCACATGGGGTTCACTGTCAAAACGGGCAGGGATCCGCACTTCGCTTGAAACGAAACACCGCTCCCGCGTTTTTCTTATGGTAATTTTGGAAATTATGATAAACTAACTATGCTAGTTGAAATGTAATCTAGTAAAAAATAAATAGATGAGGTTAGATTATGCAAAAAAAGATGAGAGTGTTTACGACAATGTTGATTGGAGTTTCTACAGTATTATGTGCTTGTAACAGTTCTGATGATGTATCTACTAACACGAATACTCAAGTTGCAAATAGTAATTTGGAGCAAAAAATAGTAGATGAAACTTTGGAGCGAGATGAAACAGAAATAGAAGCAGAAGACGTTTCACAAGAGCAGGATAACACGAAGGAGGTTGAACAAGAGCTTACTTCTCATTCTGACAAAGAATCTCAAGAAGACAAGAAAGGTGACTATCTTAAGAAGTTGAATGAAATGGAAGAAGCCGATCGACAATTAGAACCTGGCGTAACAATGGCAGAGTTGGAAGAGCAAGAAGAAGAGAGATATCGAAAGTGGGATGAAGAATTAAATAAAATTTACGGTGTGTTGAAAGAACAACTGAAGCCTGAAGAAATGGATAAGCTAAGGGAAGAGCAACGAGAGTGGATTATTTACCGAGATAATACGGCGAAAGAATCATCGTTAAAATACGAAGGTGGCTCAACGGAAACATTAGAGTATATTGCGACGCAAGCAACGTTAACAAGAGAAAGGTGCTATGAATTAGTAGCGAAATATATGCAATAATATTGACTCTTCTTAATAGAGCCATAGTTGCCGTTACAACTGTAACGGCAACTATGGCAGGTAGTAACATGTTATTGAGCGGCTTTTAATGGTTGACGTACAACCATGACATCATAAAATGTTGTTTTGTTTTCAATAATAAATTCAGGTTGACCACCACGGTGAGCATGAGCTTCTTTAAAAGCGTCACTTCGAGTCCAACCGTGAAAAGCATCTTTATTTTCCCAACGCGTACTAATAGTGACCTCATCATAGTCTTTTGTGTTTTCTGTTAATAATACTTCTAGACCTAAAAAGCCTTCCATTCCTTCTACTTTTCCAACCTTATTGAAACGTTCAATTAATTTTTCAGCAAACCCCGGTTGAATTTTTACAGTGTTTGTTACAATTACCATTATGAATTCCTCCCATTTTTTATTGTTTTTATTGGTATTATAATTGGATAACCATCTTCAAATTGCACTTTCGCTTCGATGCCATAGACATCTTGTAAAAACTGAGCCGTAATCATTTCTTTCGGTTGACCGGTAGTGACAATGGCTCCTTTTTTCATTGTGATGAGATGATGACAATACTTTGCGGCTTGTTGTAAATCATGAAGGACCATAATTATCGTCATTTGATAGTTTTGATTAATATGGTCAAGCATTTCCATTACATCAAGTTGATGAGAAATATCTAAGTATGTTGTTGGTTCATCCAATAATAATAAATTTGTTTGTTGAGCAAGGGCCATCGCAATTCTAGCTTTTTGTTGTTCACCTCCCGATAAAGTATGAAACATACGGTTAGCATGTTTTGAAGTTCCGGTTACATCCATTGCCCATTCAATGGCGATTTTGTCGTCTGTAGAAAGACGGTAAGTAAAAAGCTGTTGATGTGGAGAGCGACCGTATGTAATGAGTTCTTTTACGGTAAGGTTTGGTAGAACTCCTTTTGATTGTGGAAGCATGGCTAATGTTGTCGCAAACTCTTTTGCTTTATATTCATGTAATTTCTTTTCATTGAGCCGAACTTCTCCTTTATCAATAGAAAGCAAACGGGTAAGCACTTTAAGTAATGTGGATTTTCCAGAACCATTTGGACCAATAATGCCAGTGATTTTTCCTACTTCAAATGAGACAGAAATATCGTGGAGAGAAAACCTGCCAACGTGGGTGGTAACTTCTTTTGTATAAATGGCTGACATTACATGACCCTCCGTTTTCGTAATAAATATAAGAAAAATGGTGCACCTAAACATGCTAATAAAATCCCTACAGGAAGTTCAGTTGGATCAAACCATGAGCGGGCAATCGTATCGGCAAAAACAACAATCGTTGCCCCAGCCAATATTGATAAAGGTAATAAAAACCGATAATCCTCTCCGATTAATAACCGGATAACATGAGGAATAACAAGACCGACGAAGCCAATTAAACCAGCCACACTGACAGCCGTACCTGCAAGAAACGCAGCTAGAATAATAATCAGAAATCGGTGTAGTTCTACTCGTTGACCTAGTAGTTTGGCAGAATCATCTCCTAATAATAATAGGTTGATAGATTTTATGGTGAAAAAGCTTAACCCTAACCCAATGATGGCGTAGGGAGCCATAAATTCAAGGTGGTACCAGCTTCTCCCATTTAATCCCCCAGCTAACCATGGAAGCACAGCTTGAACACGGTCACTATAAATGACCATGACACCACTCGTCACAGCACCTAAAAGCGAGTTCATGGCGACACCAGCAAGAATGATTTTTAATGGAGACGCTCCATTATCCCAAGCAAGACCGTAAATAATCATCGCAGTTAGAAAAGCACCTAAAAAAGCAGTAATCGGTAATAACAAACTGAATTGCGGGAATAAAATCATCGTAATAATCGCGGCTAATCCACCACCAGCTGTAACTCCAATAATTCCTGGATCGGCTAATGGGTTGTTCATAACACCTTGTAATAATGCACCTGAAGCAGCTAAACAAGCCCCTACTAATAACCCAATTAATACCCGTGGAAGACGTAAGTCCATTATTATCGTTTGATAGACTTGGTCGCTTTCACCAAACAATACTTGCCAAATCTCTCGTAACGAAATCGGAATAGAACCATATGTTAAGCCATAAAAGCAGACAAGAAGGAGAAGTATAGGGGTTACAATAAGTACCCACCTTCTTCGTTTATTTCTTGTTTCAATATTCATTAAGGTTACTCCACTTCTAGTAAAATTTCATAAAGATAATCAAGAGCTTCCGTCACTTGAGTGCCAGGGTTCGTCCCGAATAAATGTGTTGGTAATATTTCAATTTGATTATTAACAACCGCATCAAGATTATTCCATGCAGCATTTTGCTGCATTTCTTTAATAAAGCCTTCTTTTACCGATTCAGGGTTACCATGAACCATAAGCAACACGACTTGCGGATTGGCTTCAATAATTCGTTCTGTATTTAATTGTGCATATTGGGGATAATGATCCAGCTGTGGAAAATCAGCTGCGATATTTTTTGCCCCGACGGTTTCTAACATATTTCCACTTAAGGAATTTGGTAAAGCGACCATATATGTTCCTGGAGCGCCATAAACTAATAACACCCGAACTTCATTAGAAAGCGGTTTGTTTTGAATCGATGTTACCTTTTGTTCAATGGTTTCCTTTAATTGTTCGGCTTTTTCTTGTTTCTGTAGCAGTGTCCCATATAAAGTAATTTGTTTTGTAATATCATCGATAGAATTAGCATTGGTTAGAACAAGTTGTGAGCCAATACTAGCAATCGTTTCTATATCTTTTTGATTCATTGGGTAATTGCCGAGTACAACATCGGGACGCAAATATGTCACTTTTTCTAAGTCAAATTCATGAGTAGAGCCGATTTGTTCGACAGATTCTGCTTCAGGAACAGATAAGACTCCACGTGTAGTTGGTCGACCAACAAGCTCTGATTCTAATGCATAAATAATATCCATATCGCCATTACTTAAGGCGATAATCCTCTCGGGTGGTGCAGAAAAGGAAAGTGTTCTTTCAGCAAAATCAGTAATCGTAATTTCATGCGAGTTTTGTTGGATATTATCATTTTCTGTTTTATCTGAAACATTAGCAGCTGTGCCGCTACAAGCTGTTAATAAGAGAGTAACTAGTAGAAATAGATACTTTTTCATAAAAATCCCCTTCTCTAAATGATAATGAGTATCAATGTCAACTTAATGATAATGAATCTCATTCTTAATGTCAATAAATAATTCACACTTTTTTCATAAACATACATACAAAAGTCATAATCGACACATACTACCAAGTATGGGTATTAAAGGCCGTTTTTTGTCAGAAAGCTTAAAAACAATGTAAAAACAATGACTAAAAATGAAAAGTAGTTTACAAAGACTCCATATAGGATTTGAGGCGTTTTTATCTTTATTTTTATAAAGAAATGTATTGAATTGAAATCGTTGTCAAAAAAAGAAAATAACATAGTACTAGAGTAGAGAGGGGAAGGAGTAGTTGACAGGTTGATTAGGTATAAAGATATATTTGGGTAATTGAAAAGTTTTTTTACATTAAACCTAAATAACATTCATATTCTCCCGTTAAAGTAGAGCTTGTACAAAACAAAAAGGAGATGAAGAAAATGAAAAAATGGATGAAAAGAACCGCTGTGGCCCTTTTAAGTATTGGTCTACTGACTCAAATTGCAGCTCCAAGTGTTATGGCAAATTCGAATAAACCTGCTCCAGATGCAAAGATTTTAAATGTCGCTCACCGTGGAGCATCTGGGCATGCACCAGAGCATACGATTATCGCTTATGAAAAAGGAATTGAAATGAAAGCAGATTATATTGAAATTGACTTGCAAATGACAAAAGATGGTGTTCTTATCGCCATGCACGATACAACAGTCAATCGAACGACAAATGGGACAGGCCGTGTAGCAGATAAAACAGTAGCAGAAATTAAAAAATTGGATGCTGGATCATGGTTTAATCAAAGGAATCCAGGGAAAGCAAAGGAAGAATATGTTGGACTTGAAGTACCGACGTTAGAGGAAATTTTTCAACACTTCGGAAAAAGCACGAAATATTATATTGAAACAAAGTCTCCAACACTATATCCTGGAATGGAAGATGAGCTGTTACGACTTATGGATGAATATAAATTAACAGGTGTGAATGGGCGTTCTAGCCATGTCATTATTCAATCGTTTCACCCAGAAAGCTTACTTATCATTCATGAAAAGAACCCTAATATTCCGTTAGTACAATTACTAAGCTTCCCTACTACTGGAATTGGAGCAGATAGAGAATTAGAACAAATTAAAAAATATGCAATCGGAGTCGGTCCAAACTTTTCAAGAACAAATGAAAGTTATATTCAAAAAGTAAGAAGTCATGGTTTGTCGATTCACCCATACACATTAAATTCCGAAGAGCAAATGAGAAGAGCGCTTGAGTGGGGAGTAACAGGGGTATTTACTGATTATCCAGATGTATTCCGTCAAGTGATTAAAGAATATAAAAGCAAAAAATAACAAAAAAGCTTGTCCGCGAAGTTGTGGACAAGCTTTTTTGTGTTTGTAAACTTAGCGGACATCTTTTCCGCTATTTTAGATAAAAAGAGTGATTTCGAAATGCTGTCGGACTTCTATTCCGTTAAATCTGGAAAATACAATGTTTTTGATCTGATTTCTATGAAATAACGGAACGGATGTCCGGTAAGATTAAAAATTAGAAAAGCCTATGAAAATAAGAAATAGCGGAACGGTTGACCGTTACGAAAAATAACTCGTTCCGCTTTAGCATCATCTTAAAAAAGTTTACAAATATGGACTTTCATGTTTCGCTTTTAACATGTTCCAACGGCGGTCCACTTCTTTATTGAAAACTTCTAATAACGCTTTATTTTCCTCTGTTAGCATATGTTTTGTTTTCCCCATTAAACGTAACCATTCTTTCATATCCACACGCTTCTTTTTTGCCTCTGGATCATACGTAATCGTTGTGATTCCGTGTTCAACTTCATAGAGAGGGAAGAAGCAAGTGTTCACAGCAGCTTCAACAATGGTCTGGCCGAGTTCATCTTTTGATTTCCAGTTTAATGGACAAGTAATTAGAATTTTTCCATACACTAATCCCTCATTCTGAGCATACCATTGGGCTTTAGCTGCTTTCTTTAATAAATCTCGATCAAATGCTTCTGTTCCTGTAAAAACATAAGGAATATGTGTTGCCGCCATGATTTGCGCAGTATCTTTATGGTGAAACGGTTTTCCTTGTTGAAAGTTACCGACACTTGATGTACTCGTCATATGTCCCATAGGTGTAGAATAAGAAAGTTGGCTTCCTGTATTCATATAACCTTCATTATCATATTCAAGAATAATCATCTTATGGTTACGGAGGGCAGTTCCAATGGCAGGTCCCATCCCAATATCCATTCCACCATCACCTGTGACCATGACGAACGTGAAATCATCACTTAACCCAAGCTCTTCAAATTCACCCCGGCGTTTCCGTTCATGGAACATTTCAACAAGACCAGATAGTGTCGCAGAACCATTTTGAAACAAATTATGAATGTATGTTGCTTTATGAGCACTATACGGGTAGCCAGTTGTAACAACCATTGCACAGCCTGTGTGGAATAAAGCGACAATATCGCCTTCAATTCCTTTAAAAAACAACTCTAATCCAGAGAAGATCCCACAGCCAGGACAAGCTCCATGCCCAGAAGCAATTCGCTTCGGCTTTTTTGTTAAATTTCGCAATGGAGGAATTTTTACTTTTAATTCACCTGTTGCTTCATCTTTTGTCACATTAATTAGACCTGACTTTAAGTCTTCTTTTTTCATAGGGTGTACTACTCGCTGTGGTGCATGTTCTGGTTTTCCGGGTGAATGGCCGAAATAATCAAATGGCTTATCGACTTGGTCTTGTTCAACTGCATCTAATGCGAGCTGGAAAAAATGTTCTGCATCATCAGCAAAAAAGTCTTTCCCTCCTAATCCGTAAATGCGATTAATCACTTTTGTTGTTGAGTTTCCAGCTGTTTGTAATGCCGCTCTTATTTCAAGTGCCATATTTCCACCGTGAGCACCATAAGAATCGCCTCTGTCTCCAACTGTAATGGCTTTTACATTTTCAAGTGCTTTCACAATTTGCTTTTGTGGAAATGGGCGAATCATATTTGGTGAAATGACACCAGCTTTTATCCCTTTTTGTCGGAGTTTGTCAGCAACATCTTTACAAACTTCAGCAGCAGAATTTAACATAAACACACAAATTTCTGCATCTTCCATCCGGTATAAATCGACAACTGGATATTCACGTCCTGTTAATGTTGTGTATTCAGCTGAAAGGCGTTCAAATACGCTTTCGGCATTATACATCGCTTCAGATTGCTGATAACAGTTGTTAATATAATCAGGTTCATTCATATACGGACCAATTGTCACTGGGTTTTCACGGTCTAATGCGTGAGGAAACTGAGTAGGTGGTTTCCCGATATAATCTTGAACATCTTGGTTGTTTTTAATAACTTGAACTCGTCTTTTTTGGTGTGATGTAAAATAACCGTCAAAAGATACGATAACAGGAAGTCGTACATCATGATCTTCAGCAAGCTTAATCGCGATAATGTTCATATCGTAAACCATTTGTGGATCGCGAGCCATTAATATTGGCCAGCCTGTGTTTAAGGCAAAATATAAATCAGAGTGATCACCATGGATGTTTAATGGGCCTGAAACAGAACGGTTTACTAAGTTTAATACCATTGGAAAGCGTGTACCGGATTGAACTGGTAATTGTTCAAGCATATAAAGAAAGCCATTTGCACTTGTTGCATTAAACACTCGTCCCCCACCAGTGGAAGCACCGTAACAAATCCCTGCTGAACCATGTTCTCCGTCCGCTGGAATCAACACGATATCGTGTTTTCCTTTTGCTTTCATCCCATCTAAAAATTGGGCAACTTCAGTAGAAGGGGAGATTGGATAATAACCCATGACATGATAGTTGATTTGATGGGCAGCATATGCCGCCATTTCATTTCCAGATTCAAAGACAATGCTTTGTTCTGCCGTACCTTTTGGAATTTCGATTGTTTCTTTATTTATTTCAATGGACATGGTATTTCCACCTTTCCTTATTTAGTCACGAGGTCAAACAAATGGGGGACACGATTTGATTCTGCAAACCCGTCATCATATTCTCTTTCACTCGATAACGCCTCCACAGGACAGGCGTGGACACACTTCAAACAGCCTTTACAATATTGATAATCGATGCCTTTTAAAAACATTTGGGGTCTGCCTCGTTTATCTTCTTTTTCTTCCCAAACAAAACAAAAATCAGGACAAACGGTATCACAAGCGGCACAGTTTATACACTTATCATCATGAAAATGGGGAAGCATTCCAGCACGCGAAATGCTTAGATCCTTTAAGATGCTATTACCAGGGTTAATGACAGTTCCGCCAATAGGTTGAGTTTGGTATCCTAGCTTTGGCTCTTCTCGTGTAAATGGAATTGGTTGAACCGCTTCTTGGGGTGCAAATGTTTTGAATTGAACTTCGTGAAAGCCTCTATCAAAGGTGCGGATATTTGGTTCTACAAGGTGTGGGTATTTATGTTCGAATGTTCGACGGATAGTATTTCTCATGGAGTCAGCATCTAAAAAATCCAATATGCGATATAGGGAGCCTAACATCGCGGTGTTCACCTTTGTTCCTTCTTCAAGAGCAATTCCAGTAGCATCAATGACAGCAATCGTTCCGCTTTCTATTGACATAATGTTTTTTAAGATGTCCGGGGATTTTTGTGTATTAACAAGAACCGTGCTGTCTGGATAAATTCCACTTGTACAATGTAGTGTTTTAAATAAAGCATCGTGAAAAATGCCAACGACATGAGGTCGCTCAATCGGGGTATTATCTCTAATGTTAATATGTGGATCACAAAAGCGAATATGAGCTTTGACGGGAGAACCTTTTTTCTCAGAACCATAAGATGAAAAGCCAACACCATTTAAACCATTACCAACAACTCCGTCTTCCGATAGCATTTTACCGGCTAAGTTTGCGCCTAATCCACCGATAGACTCGAGACGGATTTCAAAAAAGCCTAATTCATTTACTTTAGGTAATATTGTCATGTAAAGCCTCCTTAATTTTGAATTTTCAATAAATTTTGTGTTTTTATTGTAACAGGGTAATTTATTGAATACAACAGTTTTTTATTAAATGTTATTATAACAAATAAACAAAGCGTGTAAATGGTAATTTTAAAGATATAATTATGAATTTATTGTTCACAAAGTCTCTGGTTTATTGATATAGTACAGTTTATTTTTGTGTTGTAACAGCGTGAAGTTATGTGACAATATTATTGTTAGTATTGTTGAAATAGCTTAAATGAAATAGAGAAAAACGCGAGAGTGTCTTTTCGTTTCAAGTGAAGTGTGGTTCCCTGCCCGCTTTTGACAGTGAACTCCAAAAGCTCTTCTTGGGGTGAAACACGAAGGTGGACAGCCTTCGCTCTTCTAGAATGAGCTTTCAAAGCTTCACTACTAGACGAAAACTTTTATACTCTAATCTATAAAAAAAGTGTTCAAACCGGAATGACCCGTTTTGAACACTGGAATTATCGTTATATTAATATGATATTTTTAATGAATACTCTTTTCGTAAATCAATATATTCTTCATTGTCTAACTTAAGTAAAGGCTGGTGTGGTTCGTTATCATGGATGAAAATAATTTCAGCTTTTTGTCCATTTGATAACGTCACTTCTTCAAATAAATGCTGACGCATAATATATTGTACGAATGGAATGACAACAGCAGGATTTAATTGATTTGCTTGAGCCATAGAGACAAGCTCATATACACTTTCAAAAGGTGTTTTCCTTTGGCCATATTGTTTCATACTCATTGCATTGAAGCAATCTGCAACGGCAACAATTTGGATGAAATAGGATGGGTTCTTATCATGATTGCCTAATGGGTAACCGCTACCATCCACTCTTTCATGATGTGATTTTGCCGCTTTTATAACGAGTTCATCAAGCCCTTTTACCATTCTGAGCAAATCTGGACCGTATTGTGTATGCTTTTTCACCTCAGTATATTCTTCATCTAATAATGGCTCGTTTTTTTCTAAAATAGATGGATTGACTTGTAACATTCCGATGTCGTGAAAAAGTCCCATTGTGGCTAATAATTTACACTCTTTTTTTGTATAGCCAAGTTTTTTCCCAATAATCGCAGCGAAAATACCAACATTCATACTATGTTGATATAAGTAATCTTGTTTTTGGAATTCAGTTTGTACTAAAGCTAAAATTGAAACATCATTCATCGACATGTCAACAAGATGGTTAAATTGTTTGATTAACTGGGGAACTTTCGAGTCGTCCATTTGTACCAGATGAGAAAATGTGTCTTTAACGAGAGAAAGGCAATTTTCATATGGTTCTTTTGTTGGAGACTTGACTTTTGGTTTAACGGATGACCCCTTTTTTTCTACAATAACTTGTTGACCGAAGCGATAGTTTTGTAATAGTAAAACATGTGTTTCATTTAGGGTAATTCCTTTTTTTAACAACAGAATTCCTTGGTCTGAAAAAATATCTTCTCCTAAAGAGCTACCGACTAAATCAAATGAAATTTCACTATGCTCCATCTAAATTCCCCCTTACAATATGCGTACAATTATCTATATAATAATTATATTTCGACAAAATTTAATAAATCCCTCTTTTTAACTAGGATGATAGAATGATAAAATTCGACTTGAATAGTCATATAAGAATCGAGTACGATGGAAGAAAAGAATGAGAGTTGACGAGTATGGACTATCGTGATTATAAATTAGAAAAATCTATTGGTCATCAAATCGCTAGAACTGGGCGATTGGTTACGAACCGGTTAAATACAAACTTTAAAAATGAAAATTACCCAGTTACGCATGAACAATGGGCAATTATGATTCGCTTATGGGAAGAAGACGGATTAACGCAAAATCGACTTGCAGAACTGACACATAAAGATAACCCATGTATATCGAGGTTAATAAACAATCTTGAAAAAAGAGAATTGGTAAAAAGAACAACTCATCCAGTTGATGGGAGAACGAAAATCATTTATTTAACGGAAAAAGGGAAAAAAATGCAAATTGGTTTAATTCAACAAGCGCAAAAAACTGTTGAACAAATATCAGATGGAATTGCACCAGATGAGTTGGCTACTTTTTTACGGGTGTTAACCAAAATACAAGGAAATTTAACATAACAACAACTAGCGTATTTAGCGTCGTTGTTGTTTTTTTTCTTTTTGTGCATATATACGGGGAAGTGGATATGAGCCATTCATTTTGTTTATGGTTTGCGACGTCTACCTTAGAAAAAAGCAGCTGAAGTGTTCAAGGGGGGATTATTTCTTAATCAATGACATATCTATTCTATAGTAGGTGTATATATATAGGAAGGAAAAAAGCAGAACAAACAGATTGAAAACGCTTTCTTAAATAAAAATAGTATATAAGTCCTGATGGAGTTGATGTACCAATGTTTTATATGTCGTTTCTGTGAACAAATAACCTTACTTCGAGTATGTTAAAAAAAGTCAATCTTGTAGTATTACATATTTTCACATATAATGCTATTTGAATATATAATAAATTCAAAAAATTTAAAAAGGGGGAAAGGTAATATGTTAGAATTCGCAAATTGGCTCAACGGTTTACTGTGGAGCGATGTCATGATTTATTTTTGTTTAGGCGTAGGACTTTTATTTTCTATTCTAACGCGTTTTCTTCAACTTAGACACTTCAAAGAAATGATTAAGCTTATTTTCAAAGGGAAAAGTTCGTCAGCGGGTATTTCATCATTTCAAGCGTTATCACTAGCTTTATCAGGCCGTGTAGGAACTGGTAACATCGCTGGGGTAGCGACAGCGATTGCGCTAGGGGGACCGGGTGCTATCTTCTGGATGTGGGTCATTGCCTTTATCGGTTCAGCAAGTGCATTTGTTGAGTCAGCCCTTGGTCAAGTATATAAAGAAAAACAAGATGGTCAATATCGTGGGGGACCGGCTTATTATATTGAAAAAGGAATTGGCTGGAAATGGTTTGCTGTCATTTTTGCTGTAGCGACAGTATTAGCATTAAGCTTATTAATGCCTGGTATTCAGTCTAATGCGATTGCAACATCTGTTGAAGGTGCTTTTAACGCGCCAACATGGGTAACAGGACTTATCATTATTTCCATTGTTGGTGTCATTATTTTTGGTGGTATTAAATGGATTGCGAACGTAGCTCAAGTCGTTGTTCCATTTATGGCGATTGCTTATATGATTTTCGCGCTTATTATTATTGCTGTTAACATTGGGCAAATTCCAGCTGTTATTTCTTTAATTGTTTCTAGTGCGTTTGGAGTTCATGCTGCCTTAGGTGGTATCATCGGGATGGCGATTAAGTGGGGTGTCATGCGTGGGGTATTCTCTAATGAGGCTGGGCAAGGAACAGGGCCACATGCAGCAGCAGCAGCAGAAGTTTCTCATCCAGCCAAACAAGGGTTAGTTCAATCGTTTTCTGTTTATGTGGATACATTACTTGTTTGTACAGCTACAGCATTTATGATTTTATTAACTGGTATGTACAATGTCGTTGACCCTTCTGGCGAAGGAACATTCATTTACCAATATTTAGCGAATGTTGATGCAGGTCCACTCTACACACAAGCAGCGATTGATACAGTATTCCCTGGATTCGGTCCTGCATTTATTGCACTTGCTTTATTCTTCTTTGCTTTCACTACAATTATGGCATATTATTATATGGCTGAAACAAATGTCGCTTATTTATTTAAAAATGCAAGCTTCAACAAAATTGCAATGTTTGTCTTAAAAATTGTTTTACTTGTTGCGGTATTCCAAGGAGCTGTTCGTGAAGCTGATCTAGCTTGGGCACTAGGGGAAGTCGGTTTAGGTTTAATGGTATGGTTAAATTTAATTGCGATTTTAATCTTAGCAAAACCAGCATTACGTGTGTTAAAAGATTACGAGCAACAGAAGAAGCAAGGGTTAGACCCTACATTTGATCCAGTTAAACTAGGCATTAAAAATGCAACGTTCTGGGAAGAAGAACAAAAGAAAAAAGATGAATCTGCTTAATCTAAATTAATGACAAGGTTGGTTTGAGAAAGGACACTTTCTCTACCAACCTTTTTTAAAAATAAGAAAGCTTATAAAAATTTTGATGTAGCAGTTAAGCTTAGAAAGCTTATTCTAGAAGAGAGAGGGCACCGCACTTCGTTTGAAACAAAAAGACGATCCAACGTTTTTCTTAACGGAGGGGCGTTTTGTGTGTTATAGGGTTCTATTAGACAAAACGAGCGTAAAATAGGAGAGAAGTGTCTAATAGGAAGATTCTATTAGACAAAACGAGTGAAAATTAGCAGAGAAGCTTTCTATCAGCTATGTTTGTTTAGTGTGTTATGAAAAGGAAAAGATACTTTTGATGTGGTAAGAGATTTTGGTTTAACGGACGGTAGCGAACCGATGACACCACCAATGTTTTCCTGTGAAACTTGTGGAGGAGAAATGTATCCTGAGTGTTATAAACGGTACCGCTTTCAAATTTGCAGGAAACAAAAAAGGACTGAGTGAGGTGGGTTTCCTCACTCAGTTTTTCTTAATAGATAAGAATGCAGTGAAGCTTTAAAAGCTTATTTAAGAAGAGCGAAGGCTGCACACCTGCGCGTTTCACCTCAAGAAGAGCACTTGTGGTTCACTGTCAAAAGCGGGCAGGGCTCCGCACTTCGCTTGAAACGAAAAGACGCTCTGCGTTTTTCTTATGCAGTAAAGAGATTCAAATTAATTCTAAAGTCGAAAGATTTCATGTAAAATAGAAATGAAAGAATATTCTTACATAATTTGCAAAAATGATGCTGGGGGAACACATGAAAACGGTTTTTTCATTTCTTAAACCTTATCGATGGGCAGCTTATGTTGCTTTATTTTTAATGCTTGTTGAACTTGCAGTTGAGTTGTGGCAGCCATTGCTTATGGCCAAAATTATTGATGACGGCATTTTACAAGAGGATATGACTGTCGTAATAACATGGGGCAGTGTAATGATAGGAATTTCCTTACTTGCCTTTGCAGCAGGGATAACAAACTCTTTCTTTGCTGCTCATGTGAGTCAAAGCTATAGTTTTGATACGAGACAAAGTATGTTTAAAAAAGTACAGGCTTTTTCTTTTGCAAACTTTAATTCTATTCCAACTTCTTCCCTCATTACTCGAATGACAAATGATGTGACCCAAGTACAAAATACGGTTTTTATGAGCTTGAGAATTATGCTCCGGGCGCCTCTACTTGTTGTTGGTGGTTTAATTATGGCGTTGTTGGTAAATGTAACGTTAGCTCTTGTTTTAGCGATTGCAGTGCCTCTGCTTTTATTATTTCTTGTTGGTGTTTTGAAAAAAGGGGGAGGTTTATTCCGCCTTGTCCAAGAAAAGCTCGACAATGTTAACCGTGTTATGAGAGAAAATTTAGCAGGAATCAAGTTAATTAAAGCTTTTGTAAGAAGGAAGCAAGAATATAAACGTTTTCACCATTCAAGTGAACAGTTAATGGATAAAACGATTATGGCACTTCGGACAATTGAGTTTACGATGCCTGTTCTGTTGCTTGTCATGAATGTGAGCATTCTTGTTATTTTATGGTATGGGAATATCCAAGTTACCAGTGGTTCCATTCAAGTTGGTGAAGTTGTAGCCATCGTGAACTATGCCACTCGAATAACAGGTGCATTTACGATGTTTTCGATGATTATTATGATATTTTCTCGTGCAAAAGCGTCAGCAAAAAGAATTGAAGATGTTTTACAAACAGAAGTTGATTTAGTCGATTCTTCCAATGCGATTGACCCTAGTGGAGCAGTTGAAGGAAATATTGAGTTTTCTAATGTTTCTTTTACCTATCCGAATACTGACGCTAAAGTATTGCAAAAAATATCGTTCAAAGCAATTAGTGGCAGTACGATTGCGATATTAGGAGCAACAGGAGCTGGAAAAACATCGTTAGTTCAACTTATCCCGCGCTTATATGATGTTGATTCAGGTTCTGTTTTAATTGATGGTCATGATGTTCGTATGATGAAAGCAGACATGTTACGAAAAGAAATTGGCTATGTTCCGCAAGAATCAATGCTTTTTACTGGAACAATCCGTGAAAACCTATTGTGGGGTAAAGAACATGCAACAAACGAAGATATTATAAGAGCAGCTCAAGATGCTCAAATCCACGAGACTATCATGAAGTTTCCGATGCAATATGAAACAAAAATTGGTCAAAAAGGGGTTAATTTATCAGGAGGGCAAAAGCAAAGATTGTCGATTGCAAGAGCTTTGCTTCGTAAACCAAAAATCCTTTTGCTCGATGATAGTACAAGTGCACTTGATTTAAAAACAGAAGCACGACTGCTTGATGCGTTAGGACAATATCGCTGCACAACTTTTATTATCACACAAAAAATTATGACTGCTAAAGAAGCAGACCTCATTTTGCTTTTAGACGATGGAATATTATTAGAACAAGGAAGTCATCATGAATTGTTAGCGATATCAAGTTTGTACCGAAAAATTGTCGCTTCACAATTTGGGGAGGAGAATATGAATGAGCTTTAACCAATTGCGAGATCCTTTCCGATATGAAAAAATTCCACTAGAAAGTAAGGACCAAATCGAAAAAAAAGAAATAAAAGTACGAAACTGGTATGGGACAATTAAACGAATTTGGCGGTATTTAGCAACAGATAAAAAAAGACTAATCCTTGTCCTGCTTATGGTAATCGTAAGCTCTGGTTTAGGTTTATTAGGACCTTTTTTAATTGGGATGGCGATTGATGAATATATTGTCAATGTCAATACAGGCATGGGGAGTTTATTACTAGCTCTTTTGTGTGCATTTCTATTTCATTCACTATCGATATTACTTCAAAACTATTGGATGATTGGCATCGCGCAAAAAACTGTATTTTCCATGAGACAAGACTTATTTCAACACCTGCATACATTACCGATTTCATTTTTTGATAAACGCCAGCATGGAGAATTAATGAGTCGAATTACAAATGATATCGAAAATGTAAGTTCGACATTAAATAGTTCTGTTATCCAAATCTTTTCAAGTATTTTAACACTCGTTGGTATGGTCACGGTAATGGTTATAATAAGTCCTTTGCTAACAGTTATTACATTAACAGTGATTCCGTTTATGTTCTACGGATTAAAGTGGATAACAAAAAGAACAGGGAAATTATTTAAAGAACAGCAAAGAAACGTTGGTCAATTAAATGGGTTTATTGAGGAAACGTTATCAGGTCAAAAAATTGTAAAAACATTTTCGCAAGAGAAAAAAGTAATGTCTGTTTTCAAAGAGAAAAGTGCTCAATTAAAGGTATCTGGCTTTTGGGCGCAAACCTTTTCTGGGTTTATCCCTAAGTTAATGAACGTTTTAAACAACTTGAATTTTGCGTTAATAGCAGGAGTTGGAGGCTTACTTGCATTGAATGGGATGCTAACAATTGGAGCGATTGTCATTTTTGCTGAATATTCAAGGCAGTTTACAAGACCGTTGAATGATTTGGCAAACCAATTTAATACATTATTGTCTGCAGTGGCAGGAGCAGAGCGGGTATTTGATATTATCGATGAAAAAGAAGAGGAATGGGATGAGTCGAAAGCAAAACCGTTGCAGAATGTACATGGAAATGTTCAATTTAAAAATGTTACTTTCTCTTATGAGGAAGATGAACAAACACTGTCTAACGTTAGTTTTTCTGTGAAAAAAGGAGAAACGGTCGCTTTTGTTGGTCCGACTGGAGCAGGAAAAACGACGATTTTAAATATACTATCTCGGTTTTATGATGCTGACAGTGGTGAAATTTATATTGACGGTCATGAAATTAAAACGATTCAACGTTCAAGTTTAAGAGAGCATATGGGGTTTGTGTTACAAGATCCATTTTTGTTTGAAGACACGATTTTTGAGAACATTCGCTATGGCCGCTTAACGGCAACAGACGAGGAAGTTGTCCATGCGGCTCAATTAGCAAACGCCCATTCCTTCATATCAAGGTTGCCAAATCAGTATAATACGGTACTTTCGCAAGAAGGGACTGGAATTAGTCAAGGCCAGCGTCAGCTCCTTTCGATAGCAAGAGCGATTCTTGCTAATCCATCGATTTTAATTTTAGATGAAGCGACAAGCAGCATTGATACAGTAACAGAAATTAAAATTCAAGAAGCACTTCAAGTATTAATGGAAGGAAGAACAAGCTTTGTTATTGCTCACCGGCTGAATACGATTCAGCAAGCAGACCAGATTATTGTCCTTGATAATGGGGAACTTGTAGAGTCAGGAACACATACATCATTAATTGAAAAACAAGGATACTATTATGATTTATTTCAAACACAAATTAAGCAAGGAATAAGTTAATGCTCTTTCGGTTTGTTTTTTTTGATTTTCGATTGTTTACTCATTTGTATATAAGTTATTCCCACGCACAATGTAGCGATAAAGGAACATGTATATTGGGCAATTTTCATCCAGTCCATGTAAATCCCTCCTTCACTTAACCTCCCACGGGGAATAAAAATCATGCAGAGAATAGAGTTTTCTCTAAGATTTATGAAGCTTGTTGCTATGTTCTTTTAATAATTTTATAACTTGTCTCATATCTATAAAAGAAAGAGAGTATGGATGGGAGAGACAAGATGAATAAATTTTTGAAAGGAACATTGTTGCTCGTTGTAGCGGCTTTCATTGGGGAATGTTTAGAGTTTCTCATCAATATGATATTAGCTAGAGAATTAGGGGAAGAAGGATTAGGGTTATTTATGTCGATTCTTCCTTCCATTATTCTTCTCGTTGTGTTAACGACATTAGAATTGCCAATTTCAATCTCGAAATTTATCGCAGAGAAAGATAAATCGTATCACCAAAGTATGTTACGCCATACCATTGTTTTTACACTTTTGCTAACGGTAGGGTTTGTGATATTAGCGAGTCTTATTTTACCGATGATACCGGTGTTTGATAAATTCCACCCCTTTACCCGATGGCTTCTCGTCTTGCTTATACCGATTGCCACTTTTTCAGCAATAGCAAAAGGGTATTTTATGGGTGCGCAACATATGGGGAAAATCGCGTTTGCAAGTTTTTTAAGAAAGGCAGCACAACTCGCCATTCTTGTTGTTATTTTTCAAATATTTGAGTTTGAGTTAGAGACCGCGATCTTAATAGCAATTTGTTCCTTAATAGGAAGTGAGTTTGTTGTTCTTCTCTATGTAGTTACGATGTTTGTTCTTCAAATGAAAACAATCAAAACACATTCTAAAGGTTCAATTAGTGGAAAAACAGTAAGAGAACAGCTTCTTGCAGTATCGATTCCGACAACAGGAGTACGTATATTCCATGCGGTTACTTTTGCGATTAAGCCATTTTTAATTAAGGCCGCCTTATTGCAAGCGGGGTTAACAGAGGCTGTTGCGATGGCCCAGTATGGAAAATTAGCTGGAGTCGCATTTACAATAGGATTTTTTCCTGCCTTTATAGCACACTCATTACTTATCGTTTTAATTCCTACAGTATCAGAGGCATATGCGAAAAATGATTTTTTTCGATTACAAAGCTTACTTAGAAAAGTGATGTTATTTACGTGTGTGTATGGTTTCCCTGCTGTCTTTGTTTTTTATTATTTTGCTGAACCATTAACTAGTTTATTTTTTGAAAACTCACCTGCGATCGCTTATTTAAAGCTGCTTTGTCCATATTTTCTATTTCACTTTTTTGTTATTCCGATGCAAGCTTATTTAATCGGGCTTGGGTTAGTTAAGGACGCATTTTTACATTCAGTTTGGTCGACTCTAATTTCCTTTACATTAATGTTTGTCTTAGGGTCAATGGAGCAATTGCAAATGGAAGGAATTATTATTGGAATGAATATGGGCGCCGTTTTATTAACGATGATGCATTATTTAACAATTTGTAAAAAAATCGGATTGTCACCTAAATTGCTTCCCGTTATCAAACATGAAAAAAGAAACGTCCTGTAACAGGACGTTTCTAGTACGTTTATGTTTATGAATTAGTAGATTGTATTTCTTGTTTCGCCTCTTCTAGCATCTGGTTAATAGTTTCAATATATTCTTGTAAACTCATTCTAGTCTCCTCCTTAAAATGAATTACTATAGTTAAATGATTGCCAGCTTGAAAGTATGATAAACATAAATCTACTAAATTAAGAAAAAAGTCATGGTTACTAGACTTGAGCATAAATGTATCAAAGATTGAAATGAGGCGAGTCGTTTTGTTTGCGGTGCATTCTTGTCTATAATGGAGATTGAAAAGCTTTATTTAATGTTTAGGAGTGATAATAGGTGAACTATCGTCAATTAGGAAATACAGAGTTAAAGGTAAGTGAGTTAAGTTTTGGGACTTGGGCCATAGGGGGTGCATGGGGAAATACAAATGATGAAGAATCATTACGTGGGTTACACCGAGCGATGGATGCAGGAGTGAACTTTTTTGATACAGCCGATGTATACGGAGATGGCCATAGTGAGGAACTGTTAGCGAAAGCAACAAAAGGAAAAGAAGATTCAATCCATATAGCTACGAAGTTTTGTCGGGCAGGCGATATTTTTGATCCAAAAACGTATTCAGAACAATCGGTTAGAGCATTTTGTGAAGCGAGTTTAAAGCGTTTACAACGTGAAAGTATCGATTTATTCCAAATCCACTGCGCTCCTTTTGAAATTTTAAAGCAAGGTGAGGTGTTTGAAGTGTTGGACAAGCTCCAACAAGAAGGGAAAATCCGCTATTACGGTGTTAGTGTAGAAACGGTAGAAGAAGGACTCTTTTGTTTAACAAAGACAAATGTCAAAGCCCTACAAGTCATTTATAATTTGTTTCGGCAAAAACCAAAACATGAATTATTCCCAAAAGCAAAAGAAAATGGGGTTGGGATTTTAACTCGTGTACCACTTGCAAGTGGATTGTTGACAGGAAAGTTTACGAAAGCAACTCATTTTGAATCAGATGACCATCGCAATTTTAACCGAGATGGAGAAGCCTTTAATGTAGGAGAAACATTTGCAGGGCTGGAATTTAATAAAGGAGTAGAGTTAAGCCAGCAATTACAATGGATCGCGGAAGGTCGAGGCAATATGACGAGAGCAGCCTTACGTTGGATTTTAGATGAAGAAACGATTACATGTGCAATTCCAGGCTTTAAAACAGTGAAACAAGTTGAAGATAATTTAGAAGCATGCCATGTTCCTTCATTTACAAAAGAAGAACTCGTGAAAATTGAAAGCTTCTATAAAGAAAACGTAAAAGATCAAATTCGTGGTCCGTATTAATGACAGTAAAACCAGCTATGAGTTATACTCATAGCTGGTTTTTTCACTATACCGTTTTCTTATTATGATGGTATAAGTTAGCTAATACATGTGATTTGTACTTTTCAATTTTTTTGCCATCGATGTAGCGGATTCCTCTGTCTTTAAGTTGTTGTACGTACCATCCTTTACTACCGATATGCATCTCATCATCCCCTTTAGATTTTGTTTCGATGCTCATTGTAGCATTTGGACAAATTATGAAAAAAGGTTTTTTTTGAGATAGCTTTTAAGGTGCCGATTATATTCCGGATGTATAGTGTTTACGGACGTATGTTCCGCTATTGTTATTGGAAGAATGGATTGTCAGATATTAAAGGACACTGGTTCCTTTATTGGAGGAAAACAAGGTGGTTTTAAGGCGATTTCTAACGAAGTAACGGAACGTATGTCCGATAAGGATGAAAAAAAGCTACTTTTTCCTAGAATAGCGGAATATATGTCCTTAGCGATTAGGTAGATGTGTAAACAAGCCCCCCCTAATAAGGGGGGAAATTAATAGAGGCTTTTAATGACTCTCATCTTCCTTACCTTTATTGAGGAAAAAATCAATGCAGCTGTATAATGCAAACAAGACAAGAGTAGACATTAAAAAGCCGAGGTAAAATCCAATTTGTGGTGCGCCTTGGAATAAAAACATATGAACAAATCCGATAATCGCTGCTAACACAAGCAAGAGATAGGCAATCATATACGACTTCTTATTTTCATTAAATCGAGCAATAAATTCTCGAATCTCATTCATGAATATCACTCCTTTACTACGTGTTTCTTTTATTGTACTCAAAAAAAATGAACTATGCTTGAAAATTTCTATTTTATCGTTCTTTTCTTGCAAATAAAAATAGATTTTGTATAATTAAATTGCGCACAATTTAATTATAGGAGTGGTCGAAATGTCGATTTATGAATATTCCGTTCAATTAAGCAATGGTGAAGAGCTATCAATGAAACATTATAAAGGAAAAGTATTACTTATTGTGAACACGGCAACGAAATGTGGGTTAGCTCCTCAATTTAATGAGTTGCAGTCGTTATATGAGAAATATAATGAGGATGGCTTTACCGTATTAGCTTTTCCGAGTAATCAGTTTATGAATCAAGAACCAGGAACAGATGAAGAAGTGCAAGAAGCATGTTCATTAAATTTTGGAGTAACGTTTCCTATATTCAAAAAAATAGACGTGAACGGAAAAGAGACACATCCTTTGTTTCAGTATTTAAAACAGGAAACAAAAGGACTTGTTTCTTCTGCGATAAAATGGAATTTCACAAAATTTCTAATTGATAAGGAAGGCAAAGTTGTTTCACGGTATTCACCAACAACAACGCCTGAAAAAATTGAAGGAGATATTCAGCGACTTTTGAAGGGGTAACTCAAATGGATCAAACGTTATTATTACAAAATCAAATTTGTTTTAAACTATATGCATGTACAAGAGAAATGACAAAATTATATGCCCCGTTGTTACAACCATTAGGCGTAACGTATTCTCAATATTTAGTATTACTTGTGTTATGGGAACATGAAAAACTTAGTGTAAAAAGCATTGGCGAAAAGCTGTTTCTGGATTCAGGAACGTTAACACCGATGTTAAAGCGAATGGAAGAAAAAGGGCTTATTTCCCGAGTTCGCTCTGAAAAGGATGAACGAATAGTCGAGATTATGTTAACAAATAATGGTCAACAATTAAAGCACCAAGCTTGTGATATTCCAGAAAGAATCGTCCAAGAAGCGGGAGAACATGAAGCATTAGCATCATTATTGAAGGAATTGCAGATTGTATTGACAAAGGTAAATATGGAAAACGCGTAGATGGGAAATCTACGCGTTTTTGTGAGCCAGGGGGATGTATTTGGATTAAAGTTGTTGTTGAGCCATACGTACTAGGCGCTTCGTAATTTCGCCTCCTACTGAACCATTGGAGCGAGCTGTTGTTTCTGCACCTAACTGAACACCAAATTCTTGTGCGATTTCATATTTCATTTGGTCTAATGCTTGTTGTACGCCTGGAACTAATAGTTCGTTGTTGTTGTTTTGTGCCACGCTGTCTCACCTCCTTATGTAATTGGTCTTAGTATATATAGTTTGTAAAAAAACTATACAAGTTGTACATTGGAAATTTTTTCTTCAAATAGAACTTATATATTCTGTACCCAATTGAAATCAGGGCAAGTTATACCCTTTTAGCAGAATTCCTATGATAAAATAAGGGAATTGGAATGAAAGAATTCGTTACATAAAGGAGGCGAACGATATGAGTCTTCAATTTCTCATTGGTCGTTCAGGAACAGGGAAGACAACGCATTGCTTAGAAGAAATAAAAACAAAGCTTATTTCAGATCCACTAGGTTCTCCTGTCATTTATCTTGTTCCTGACCAAATGACATTCCAGTCTGAATATAAATTAGTTCAGTCACCAGATATTAATGGGATGCTTCGCGCGCAAGTGTTTAGCTTTACTCGTTTAGCATGGCGTGTGCTTCAAGAAACAGGTGGGTTATCTCGCTATCATATTGAACAAACAGGTGTTCATATGATGCTTAGAAAAATTGTCGAACATGAAAAGGACCAATTCAAAGTATTTAGCAAAGCTGCAGATACGAATGGTTTTATTAAGCAACTTGAAGAAATGGTAGCTGAATGGAAACGATATGCGATTACTCCTGACATGTTATTAATGAATCGAGAAAGGATTCTTAGTCAAGGAGAACTTAAACCATATGAAAAAGTGTTAGCAGATAAATTATATGATTTTTACATCATTACTAAACAGTTTGAGGAGCAGCTAGAAGGAAAATATGTTGATTCCGAAGATTATTTAACGCTTTTAACAGAGAAAATACCTTTTTCTTCTTATATTGAAGAAAGTGAAATTTATATAGATGGATTTCATAGTTTTACTCCTCAAGAGCTTTATGTTCTTGGTGCGTTAATGAAGAAAGCAAAGAAAGTAACTATCGCTTTGACGATTGACCAAGTATATGAGCATGACATGCCACATGAATTAGATTTGTTTCATATGACTGCAAAAACATATAAACAATTAATATATATTGCAGAGCAAAACAATTGTGAACTAGAAAAGCCGATTCTTTTTTCTGAATCGTTTCGTTATAAAAGCCCAGCTATTGCTCATCTTGAACAGCATTTTGATGCAAGACCAGCTGTTCCGTTTTCCGGTGAAAGTGATGTTTCGGTACTAACAGCTGTTCATCGCAGAGCAGAAGTAGAAGGAGTCGCACGTACCATTCTCAAGCTAGTGCGAGAGGACCACTATCGTTTTCGCGATATCGCTTTACTCATTCGTAATAGTGAGGAGTATCATCATTTAATTGAAACGATTTTCAAAGATTATGAGATTCCCGTGTTCCTTGACCAAAAAAAATCGATGTTAAACCATCCGGTCGTAGAGTTCATGCGGTCCATCCTTGACATTTTCCAAGGGAATTGGCGATATGAGGCTGTCTTTCGTTGTTTGAAAACGGACTTATTATTAAATGGTCCAATTGATAACCGAGTTAGGGAAACGATCGATGTACTTGAAAACTATGTATTGGCATACGGTATCCAAGGTCATCGATGGTATGATGATAACCGCTGGAAATATCGACGCTTTCAAGCTATTGATGAGAATGAAGCAGTAAAAACCGATGACGAAGAGAAAATGGAGTCAAGGTTAAATGAGTTAAGACAAGTCATCGTACAGCCAGTGAGAAAGCTAGAAAAGAAATTGATGAAAAAAAATACGGTTCAAGCGAAATGTGAAGCGTTCTACTTATTTTTAGAGGAAGTGAATCTTCCTGCAAAACTTGAACAACTACGTGAAAAAGCGGTAGAAGAAGGACAAGTAGAAGCTGCTCGTGAGCATGATCAAGTGTGGAATTCTGTTGTTGGGTTATTTGATCAAATTGTTGAAATGGTTGGAGAAGAAACAATGTCTTTTGGTTTATTCAAGACGATGTTAGACACTGGTTTTGAAAGTATGACATTTGCAATTGTCCCACCGGCGATTGACCAAGTACTCGTTGCTAGTATGGAACGGTCCCGTTTTTCAGATATACAAACGACGTTTATATTAGGAGTAAATGATGGTGTGATTCCTGCTAAGCCGAAAGAAGAGGGCGTGTTATCAGAACAAGAACGAGACTGGTTTGACAAATTAGGAATGCCATTAGCACCTGGCAGTCGGCAACAATTACTTGATGAAGCTTTCTTGATTTATTTAGCCATGACAAGCCCAGCCAAGAAGTTATATTTATCTTATCCACTTGCAGATGAAGAAGGAAAAACTCTTCTTCCCTCAAATGTCATTAAACGAATGGAAGATGTCATACCTTCTGTCACGAAAGAGTTTATTATTAATGAACCAAATGAAGTAGCAGAAGAGCACCAGCTTGATTTCGTTTCCAACCCGACAAAAACCTTGTCGTTTTTGTCTTACCAACTTCAAGCTTGGAAAAAAGGATATCCGATTTCGACTGTTTGGTGGGATGTCTATAACTGGTATGTTGAACATGAACAGACATCGAGGGCAAAAGCCGTGTTATCAAGCTTATTTTATAAAAATGAAGCGAAGAAACTGGCAGCAAGTACAAGCCGTGCGCTTTACGGTGACCATATAAAAACAAGTGTATCTCGCATGGAGAAATATGAAAGCTGTGCTTTTTCACAGTTTGCATCACATGGTCTCAAGCTAAAAGAACGGGAACTATTTCGCCTAGAAGCTCCTGACGTAGGAACACTATTTCATGCAGCATTAAAAATGGTAGCAGACCATCTAAGACAAGAAGGGATACATTGGGGACAATTATCGAAAGAGCAATGCGAACAATTGGCGAAATTGATGGTCGGACGATTAGCCCCAAAAATTCAACGGGAAATTCTGTTAAGTACAAATCGTTATCAATATATTACGAGAAAATTAGAGCAGGTCGTTGGACGGGCATCGATCATTCTTCGTGACCATGCAAAGGTGAGTGGGTTTTCTCCAGTTGGATTGGAAGTAGGGTTTGGACCGAGCGAACCGTTACCACCGATTCGATTTACATTGCCGAATGGCTGTACGATGGAATTAATCGGACGAATCGATCGTGTTGACAGAGCCGACGTTGAGTCAGGTACATTACTTCGAATTATTGATTATAAATCAAGTCAAAAGGCGTTACGACTTGATGAAGTGTATTATGGATTAACGCTACAAATGTTAGTTTATTTAGATGTTGTGCTGACATTTGCCAAGCAGTGGATCGGGACAGAGGCATTACCAGCGGGAGTATTGTATTTCCATGTACACAATCCATTGATTCAGTCTTCTAGTGCGATGTCAATTGAGAAAATTGAAGAAGAGATTTTCAAGTCATTTAAAATGAAAGGTTTGCTTTTAGCGAACGAGACATCGATAAGAGAAATGGACCATACACTTGAAACAGGTCACTCTGATATTATCCCTATAGGATTAAAAAAGGATGGAAGCTTTTATAGTAATTCATCTGTTGTATCGGCAGAACAATTTGACGAAGTAAGACAGTATTTACGAAAGAAAATGATTCATATAGGTGAGCGGTTAACGGATGGGGTCATTGATATTAACCCGTATAAGCTTAAAAAGCAAACACCATGTACGTTTTGCGAATATCGTTCTCTTTGTCAGTTTGATACAGTGGAAACAAATGATTTTCGTGTATTGATTCCTCAAAAACAAGACGAGATACTAGAAATGATGCGCACTGAAGGAAGTGATCATAGTGAAAATAGCAGATAAACCAGCCGGTAGTCAGTGGACGGACGAGCAATGGCAAGCCATTGATGCGTCAGGAAACAATATATTAGTTGCCGCAGCAGCGGGAAGTGGAAAAACAGCCGTACTAGTAGAACGAATTATTCGAAAGGTTACGAATAAAGAAAACCCGATAGATGTTGACCGACTGCTCATTGCTACGTTTACGAATGCGGCAGCAAGTGAAATGCGAAAACGAATTGGAGAAGCGATTGAAAAAGAGCTTGTTCGCCAACCGTCATCGCTACATTTGCGCCGACAACTTTCTTTATTAAATAGAGCGAATATCTCGACATTACATTCATTTTGTATGGAAGTCATCCGTCAATATTACTATAACATTGACATTGATCCAGCATTTCGAATTGCCGATGATACAGAAGCGGAATTGCTAAGAGAAGAAGTCATGGAGCAATTGTTTGAAGAGGAATATGGAAAACAAGACAATGATGCTTTCTATGATGTCGTTGATCGATATAGTAGTGATCGGAGCGACCTTGAACTCCAAGTTCTCATCAGAAGATTATATGACTTTTCAAGGGCACATCCTTCACCAGCAACATGGTTATTACAATTGCGAGAGAATTATCATATTCCGGCGGATACAGCAATCGACGAGCTTCCTTGGACAAAAGATTTAATGGAAGACCTACAGCTTCAACTTGCTGGCTGTATTGCCATGATAAAACAAGGCTTAGAAATAACGAAACAGCCTGGTGGGCCAGACGCGTATGCCCAAAACTTTGATGATGATCTACAAATGATTGAAAAACTTCAACAAGCAAACTCGTGGGATGCGCGATATGAGCAATTTGCCGACTTGAAGTTCTCGACCTTAAAACGAATAAAAAAAGATGATGCTGTTGATAGCTTTTTACAAGAAAAAGCGAAACAACTTCGTGAAAAAGTAAAAAAACGAATTGGGAAACTTCAAAAAGAGTTGTTTCGTCGGTCTCCAGATGCTTTTATAAAAGATATCCAAGAAATGGCGCCGATAGTAACAACATTAGTTGACCTTGTCCTTACGTTTTCCCAACGTTACCAAGAGGTGAAAAAAGAAAAAGGTCTCGTTGACTTTGCAGACCTTGAGCATTTTGCTTTAAATATTCTTGCTAAACCAACGGAAACAGGCAAATATGAGCCAACAGAGGCGGCGTTAGATTATCAGGAGAAATTTACTGAAGTTCTTGTAGATGAGTACCAAGATACAAATTTAGTGCAAGAAACGATTTTACGCCTTGTCACAAAAGAAAATAACATGTTTATGGTTGGGGATGTGAAACAAAGTATTTACCGATTCCGTTTAGCTGAACCAGGATTGTTTTTGCATAAATATAAAGACTTTGTAAAATTTGGTGATGGTTCGGGATGGAAAATTGATTTAGCTCGAAATTTCAGAAGTCGGGCAGAAGTACTTGATGCAACAAACTTTATTTTCCGACAAACAATGGATGAAGAAGTTGGAGAAATTGCTTATGATGACGATGCGGAATTAAAGCTCGGGGCGGCTTATCCTGATTATGAAAATACGAAAACAGAGCTACTGCTTGTCAACAAAGGAGAACCAGTCACCGATTCTTCAGTTGATGAAGATGATGTTGTTATCGATGAGGAAGAAGAACTTGAAACAGCGCAATTAGAATCTCGATTTATTGCTAAGCAAATTAAGGAACTTATCGAATCGTCTCATCAAGTGTATGACCATAAGTTAGGGCAATTTCGAAACATTGCCTATCGGGATATTGTCATTTTAATGAGGTCGATGCCTTGGGCACAAACGATGACAGAGGAATTTAAACAATACGGTATTCCTGTTTATGCCGATTTAGCTTCAGGTTATTTTGAAGCAACTGAAGTGTCTGTCATGATGTCTCTATTAAAAGTCATCGATAACCCGTATCAAGACATTCCATTTGCATCCGTATTACGTTCCCCTATTGTTGGACTAGATGAAGAACAGCTTGCCCAAATTCGCGTGGAAAAACCGAAAGGACTTTACTATGAAGCATTTTGCAAAGCTCTTCAAACTTTTCCAAATGGGAAAACAAAAGAAACATTGCAACAATTTGCACATCAACTTCAAACGTGGCGGACTCTCGCAAGACAAGGGTCATTATCACAGTTGATCTGGCAGTTGTATCGAGACACAGGCTACTATGATTTTGTTGGGGGAATTGCGGCTGGTAAACAAAGACAAGCTAATCTTCGTGCTTTATATGAGCGTGCTAGAAGATATGAAGAAACATCATTTCGTGGGTTATTTCGCTTCTTGCGGTTTATTGAGCGAATGCAAGAGCGTGGTGATGATTTAGGTACCGCAAGAGCATTAGGAGAACAAGAAGATGTTGTACGGATGATGACGATTCATAAAAGTAAAGGACTAGAGTTTCCGGTTGTTTTTGTTGCGGGGTTAGCGAAGCCATTTAATATGATGGATATGCGCAGTAAAGTATTATTACACAAAGAACTCGGTTTTGGCTCGAAATACATTCATCCGAAGTTACGAATTACGTATCCGAGCTTACCTCAACTAGCAATGAAAAAGCGAATGCATCATGAAATGATAGCAGAAGAAATGCGAGTGCTATATGTTGCATTAACACGAGCGAAAGAAAAGCTATACCTAGTAGGGACGGTAAAAGACGCCCAAAAAGCGTTAGCAAAATGGAGTATATATGGGACACACGAGCAATGGTTGTTACCAGCTTATGACAGAATTGAAGCGACATGTTATTTAGATTGGGTTGGACCAGCCGTTATGAGACACAAGGATGCGGTATCTTTTGTAGAAGAAGAAGGTGGCTATGGCCCTGTATATGAAGATACTTCAAGGTGGAGTGTTTCAATTATAGAAAAGCAACAGTTAGTTGGAACGATTCAGGATGATATCGAAAAAGATCAAACATTTTTACAAGCAATTTCTGCATGGGAACAAGTAGAATCGACAGGTGAAGATAAAGGTGAAGTTAAGAAACGTCTGGAATATAAATATCCTCATCATCTTTCTACCATCTCTCGTTCAAAGCAATCGGTAACCGAGATTAAACGAGATCGTTCGATTGGAGAGGAGCATCAAGAAATTCCAGGGTTTAAAGCAACGTTAGCAGACCGTCCAAGATTTCTGCAACAACAATCACTCACGCCAGCTGAAAAAGGAACAGCGATGCACCTTGTCATGCAGCACGTACCGCTCAATCAAGAGATAACAATAGAGTCAGTGAAAAACTTGCTTGACCGTATGGTTCATCATGAGTTGCTAACTGAACAACAAGCTTCTATTATTGAACCAGAAGCGATTGTTGAATTTTTTGAAAGTGAAATCGGCAAACGGTTGTTAACAGCTTCTTTTATCCGTCGTGAAATTCCGTTTAGTTTTTCATTGCCCGCACACGAAGCGTATAAAGAGTGGCCGGTAGAACAAGAAGAAACGGTTCTTGTCCAAGGGGTTATTGATTGTTTATTTAAAGATAAATTTGGCGTTGTTTTACTAGATTATAAGACAGATGCCATTACAACTAGATTTAAAGGCGGGTTTGCTGAAGCAGAGCTGATTTTAAAAGAACGATACCAAGTTCAAATTGAGCTGTATTCAAAGGCATTAGAAGGAATTGTCAAAGAGCCGATTACGGAAAAGTATTTGTTCTTTTTTGATGGAAGTCATTTGGTTGAAATGAAATAGAAGGAGTGGTTTCATGCGAATTTTGCATACGGCAGATTGGCATTTGGGACGGACGTTAGAGGGAAGAAGTCGTCTTGAGGAACAAGCACAATTTTTAGATGAACTACACGAGATTGTGTTACGCGAACAAGTAGATGTTGTATTAATGGCTGGGGATGTATTTGATACAGTCAATCCGCCTGCTGCAGCGGAACAACTTTTCTATGAAAGTATGGCTCGAATCTCCAATAAAGGAAAGTGCCCAATCGTAGTTATTGCCGGTAACCATGATAATCCAGACCGTCTTACGGCTTCTTCACCATTAGCTTTAGAACAAAATATTACGATTATTGGCTATCCTTTATCTACCATTGTTAAAGTTCCAATTATCCGGACAAAAGAAGAATTACGGGTAGCTGCTTTAGCTTATCCTTCAGAATCGCGTTTAAATGAAGTATTAGCTGATTCTGTTGATGAGGTGCTTTTACGAGATGAGTATGACAAGCGTGTTCGTTATCTCTTATCTAAAATGGCCGAACAATTTTCAAAAGAAGCGGTAAATGTAGCAATGAGCCATATTTATGTTGCGGGGAGTGATTCAACAGAATCAGAGCGTCCGATTGAAGTAGGTGGAGCTTATACTGTTCGGTCTACGAGCTTGCCAGAGTTAGCCCAATATGTTGCGCTTGGTCATCTTCATCGTCCACAAGATGTGAAAAAAGCGCCAACAATAGCAAGATATTCTGGTTCGCCAATTGCCTTTAGTTTTTCAGAAGCAGGTTATGCAAAATCCGTTTCAATTGTTGATGTTGAACCTGGAAAACCGGCGACTGTATCTGAAATCTATTTATCAAGTGGGAAACCGCTTGTACGTTGGAAAGCGGAAAACGGGATTGCAGAAGTATATGAGTGGCTAGATGAAGGAAAAGACACAAATGCCTGGGTTGATCTTGAAGTTCATGTGGATCATAGTTTATCGATTGAAGAAATTCATCGGCTCAGAAAGCTTCATTCAGGTTTTATTCATATTCGCCCTGTTTATAAAGAAATGGACAAGCAGGTTAAAGTGGCATCGTCTAATGTTCCATTGGATGAAATGTTTACGAGATTTTATAAAAAACAAACCGGTGGAGCAGTACCAGAACAAGATGTTATTCGATTGTTTTTGGAACTTGTGAATGAACAAGTAGAGGAGGATGTGAAATGAAGCCGATCCAACTCAAAGTAGCAGGCCTTCATAGTTTTCGTGAGGAACAAACGATTGATTTCACAAAACTATGTGAAGGCGGTGTTTTTGGGATATTTGGTCCTACCGGTAGTGGGAAATCGTCATTATTGGATGCGATGACACTTGCTCTTTACGGAAAAGTCGAACGTGCGACAAACAATACACAAGGGATTATGAACCATGCTGAAGATCTGGTGTTTGTTTCTTTTACATTTGAACTAAGTAATCAAGAAGGAGCAAAACGATTCCAGGTTGAACGGAGCTTTAAGCGAACTGGAGATAACACGGTGAAAACAGCGCATTGTCGTTTTGTTGAAAAACAAGAAGAGACGATTGTGTTAGCAGATAAAACAAATGAAGTTAATCAAGCGGTCCAAGATTTATTAGGTCTTTCTATAGATGATTTTACGAGAGCTGTTGTGTTACCACAAGGGAAGTTTGCTGAATTTCTATCACTGAAAGGAACAGAGCGTCGTCAAATGTTACAGCGCTTATTTCACCTTGAAAAATATGGGGATGAATTGCATCTGAAATTACGAAGTCGACTGCAGCGTTCTCAAAATGAGCGAAATGAAATTCAAGCAGAACAAGCAGGACTTGGTGATGCTTCAAAAGAAGCGCTAGAGGAGGCAATGAAACGCTCTGAAGATTGCGAGAAAAAAGTTCAGGAAAGTCAAGAAGCATTAAAGGATGCAGAAAAAACGTTGGAGCACACCAGAAAAATATGGGAGTGGCAATCTGAAAAACAACAAGCTTTGATACAGCGTAAACAACTTGAACAAGAAAGCTCCTTAATTGAAACATATAAACAAACAATAGCTCTTCATGAACAAGCGAGTCGGCTATTTCCATATGTCGAAGAGCTGAAAGAAAGTGAACAAAAGAAAGTCGATTGGACACGCAAGTTTGAACATGCCCAAACGCAAGAGCAGCATATAGCAAGAGTGTATGAGGGAAAAGAAGAAGCCTATGGAAAAGCAAAAACAGCACGTGAACAAAATGAGCCTATATGGCTTGTGAAGCAAGAGCAATTCACGAGAGCTCTTGAACTAACACAATGGATGGCGCAAGAACAGAAACAAGTAGACGAAAGTCAAGAAGCGGTAAAAGCAGTTCAGCATAAGCTTAAAAATACTGAAGAACAAATCGAGAAAGAAACACAAATCAAGGCAAAAGGTGAACAGAGGCAAAATGAATTACAGCAACAGCTAACTGAACTTGCGATTTCAACTGATGAACGCGATCAAATGTATGAAGCAATCGATGGAAAAAAGACGTTGGATCAACTCTTGAAACGGCAGTCTGACCTAGAAACAGAATATAAAGAAAAACGAGAACAGTTGCGAATCGAAGAAGATAAAGAAAACGAATGGAAAACGAAACTAGAAGCGGGAAAAGAAAAAATCGTTCAATTGTTTTTCAAAACCGATTCCCTTTTTCAAGTGGTATGTGCTACCGAAAGAAAATTGGAGCAGTTTGCTTCTGTCGCAAAGCTATGCTTTGAAAATGAAAAAAGGAAGGTAGAAGAACAAAAAGTTCACCATTTGGCTTTGCAATTATCAGAGCAATTAAAACCAGGACAACCATGTCCTGTTTGTGGCTCAGAGGAGCATCAAAACAAAAGTAGGGAATCCGAACCGTTAGTTGTAAATGAACAAAAGCAACAGCATTTAGAACAATGGCAACGGGATGTTATCGAGTGGCAGCATCAAGTGAAACAAGGAAAGTGGCAATTAGAACGCATCTCAGAAGATATAATGAACGATGTTTCTAACGACGAGATTGATCTCCCAGCAGCGACTGTTGATGTAGAGAAAGAAGCTGCACACCAATTGACGTATGAAGAATTAGAGGGACAAAGAAGGACGATTGAGTCCGAAATGAAAAATATAATGAACAATGTTGCTGAGATCGATAAAGTTGTCAAAGCAGAAATTATGAACTATCGGCAAGCGACAGAAAAAAGAAAACAATTTCATGTGATTGGAAATGAAAGAAAGCAAGAACTCCAATCCATTGCAGAAAAAGGAAAAGAAAACGCAGAAAAAATAAAGAGAGAACGAACGCGTTGGGAAGAGACGTTTCCGCTTTTTTCTTTGGCTACTCTACAAGAGGCTTTTGAAAAAATGAAGGAAACAGAAAGACAAGCTGAAGATGTCAAAAAAAGATTGGAAGCTAGTATTCCGTTTTTAGAACAAAAGGAAAAAGATATTCAACGATTGTTTGATGCAAGAAACGAGCTATCCCGGGAAGAAGCTAGTCTCGTTTCACAAGTCGAACAAATGGAGAAAGCACTGCAGCAAAAGCAAAGCCAACTCGAAAGCATCGTTGGTGACCAAGATCCAAACGAGCTTTTGGTAGAAGTGAAACAGCAACTAAAGCAATTAAAAGTCGGGGAAGAAATTGCATATAAAGAATATGAAAAAGTAAGACAACAGTGGCAAGAGGCGAAACAACAATATGCGATTGCTAAAGAAGCTAAAACTGAAGCTGTTATAAGATATGAACATGCTTTAAAAAAATGGCATGAGCGACAGGCAGATAGTTCTTTTGCAACAGCTGAAAGTGTAGTAAATGCGATTTTGCCGATTGATGAATCAAATCAAATTATTGAAAAAATTGAAACGTACACGGATAAAGTAAAACAAGTTTATCATACAATCGAGAAGCTGGATGAGGCACTTCAAGGGCGTACGATCACAGAGGAAGAATGGTACAAACAAAATGAGTTAGTTCATGAAGGAAAAGAAGCTTTGCATAAAGCAAGAGAAGAAAAAGGTGCGGCGATTGAAGCGGTAAAAGAGCTTTCTCAAAAACATGAACGATACACAAAATTAGAAACACGAAGAGAAGAATTAAACAAAAAAATTGAAACGTACGGGAAATTACAAACCGTTATGCGAGGAAATGCGTTTGTTGAATTTATGGCAGAAGAGCAACTCGTTCAAGTAAGTCGAGAAGCGTCAGAACGATTGCTCGTTTTAACAAGAGGGCGTTATGCGATAGAAGTTGATTCGGCTGGAGGTTTTATCATTCGTGATGATGCGAACGGCGGCATTAAACGTCCTGTTACATCTTTGTCTGGGGGCGAAACATTCCTCACTTCACTTGCCTTAGCACTTTCATTATCATCATCCATTCAATTAAGGGGGCAGTTTCCTTTAGAATTTTTCTTTCTTGATGAAGGTTTTGGAACGCTTGACCAAGATTTATTGGATACGGTTGTCACGTCTTTAGAAAAGCTTCACACATCTAAATTATCTGTCGGTATTATTAGCCACGTTCCAGAACTGCAAGCTAGATTACCAAGAAAACTAATGGTAACGCCGGCAGAACCAAGTGGGAAAGGAAGCGCGGTTTCAATGGAATCAATGTAAGAATAAGTGTCGCAAAGTCAGGTAGAGATTTTGTGACACTTATTGTTTGTTTAGGTGACTTGGAGGTATGGTGTAACGACCACTCTAACGGACATCCGTTCCCCTATTTCAAGAAAAAATAACGTTTCTTAAATTCATACGGACATTGGTTCCGTTAAATATAGAAAATAAGGGGGATTTGTTATATGTTTTGGTACAATAACGGAACAGATGTCCGTAAAGAATTAGATAAGGCTGTTTTTCATGAAATATCGGAATAAATGTCCGATACGACAGGTGACAAATGGCGCTGAAAAGGCAAGGATAGGGGGGTAAAAATGCGAGATGTTTCGTTTATACCGATAGATGGAAAAGAAGAGCTTGTCATTGCAACAGATTGTGCGGGTGCGATTGGTGAAAAACCTGAAGATGAAGTGAAAGTACCATTAGAGGTTGTTAGTTATTACACAGCACGAGTGGCAATGATGGAATGTGTAAGTGTAGGGGCAACACCATTTGCGGTTGTCCTTCAAAACTTCGCTGGAGATGATTCCTGGGAGAAGATAAAAGGTGGTATTCAGCAAGCTTGTTCAGAACTCGGATTACAAAATATCAAAATAACAGGAAGTTCAGAATCGAACTTTCATTTTAAGCAAACAGCGATAGGCATTAGCGTTTTAGGCAAAGTCGATTCAGAGGAAAAACGTATAGCGATAACTCCTCCGACAGCCCGTTTCGCCGTCATCGGAAAACCGCTTGTTGGGAATGAAGTGATAGAACAAGCAAATGATGTTCTATCACTTTCGTTATTTCACTCTTTACTAGACTTCACGTATGAGATGATTCCTATCGGCTCAAAAGGAATAGCTTATGAGCTAAACGAGCTAATGAAAGATAACGAGTTACAAGCGACAAACATAAAATCAACACTAGCATTAACAAAGTCAGCTGGACCGGCTACATGTGCTCTCATAAGTTATCACGAAAAAATGGAACCAAAAATAAAAGAATTAGTAGGGCACTTGTTTTTTCGAATAAACTTAGTGTAGTTTTACGATTGTACGTCCTGTATGTTTTCCATCTAATAAAAGGGCGAGAGTTTCCGGTAACTGTTCAATTGTAATTTCATGGTTAAGCTGTTTTTCTAATGAAACGGGTTTTAAATCAGTGGCTAACCGTTTCCAAATCTTTTTCCGTAATTCCATAGGACAATAAGCAGAGTCAATACCAAAAATGGTAATGCCTCTTAAAATAAAGGGGAAGACTGTTGTATGAACATCAGTTCCGGCTGTCAGTCCACTAACGGCAACAGCCCCATGTTGCTTTAAAGAGCTTACAATGGAAGCGAGTGCTTTTCCGCCAACAGCATCAACAGCAGCTGCCCATTTTTGTTTGCTTAATGGACGAGACGGATCGGTTAAGATATCATTTCTAGAAATTACTTCATTTGCACCTATTGATAAAAGAAACTCTTTTTCTGCTTTTTTCCCAGAACTGGCTACAACATCGTACCCTCGTTTATGAAGCATCCCAATAGCAAGACTGCCTACTCCGCCAGTTGCTCCAGTTACAAGGATGGGGCCACTATCAGGGGTGATCCCATCTTGTTCAAGGCGTTCAATCGAAAGAGCAGCAGTAAAACCAGCTGTTCCATAAATCATTGCTTCTTTTAACGATAACCCATCAGGTAAGGGGACAACCCATTCTGACTTTACACGAGCATACTCACTGTACCCTCCGAAATGACCAGTTCCTAAATCATAACCCGTGACGAGCACAGCATCCCCTTTTTTAAATTTACTGTCAGTGGAATCAACGACAATACCGGCTAAGTCAATTCCTGGTACCATTGGGAACTTTGTTACGACTTTACCAGAAGGAGAACAGGCTAAGGCATCCTTATAATTAACACTAGAGTAGGAGACTTTGATGGTCACTTCACCTTCTGGTAAATCTGACATAGAAAATTCTTTTCGAGTAATAGAAAAGCATGAATCCGCTTTCATAACAATGAGTGCTTGAAACGTTTGTTCCACTAAAAGCCCTCCTTCTCATTCATTATATATGAGTATAGTAACAGTATATGTTTCTAGCGGTCAAAAAATATAGAATAATATGTAGGAAGCATAACAGTGACATTGCCACTATCTGTTAATTACATTGTATGGTAACATGGATTTGAAAACAATATATAATTTTTTTGATAAAGTGAATGTTAATAAGCTCATTTCCTGTCTTTTCTTTGTCATTTTTATTATAGTATTACTATATTAAAACGGAAAGAAGATGATAGCATGGAGGCGGAAGTACTGCTTCAAGCAGTAATGGACTATGGCTACATCATTTTATTTCTCTGGCTTTGGTTAGGCATGTTTATTGCACCTGTTCCAAATGAAATTATCGTATCGACAGTTGGATTTTTGTCAGGTCAATACTTGCACCCTATGGCTGCTTTACTAACAGCATATATTGGAATTATCGCGAGTATAACTACGAGTTATTTTGCTGGAAGATTAATAGGGTATCCAGTGTTACATTGGTTACAAAGAAAAGGTCCAAGTAAGTCTGTTCAAATTGCATCATCTATCATGGACAAATATCGTGTGTATTCATTAAGTTTTAGCTATTTTATCCCGGGAGTACGGAATATTGTACCTTTTTTATTTGGAATGAACCGGCTACCGTTTCAAAAATTTGCAATGCTCGCATACAGTAGTGCGTTTGTTTGGTGTAGTATCTTCTTCTTTTCAGGGTTATACTTCGGTCAATTTAGTAAGGATTATCCTTGGGAAGGAATCGCCTTTATTGTATTGCTTATAGGTTTTGTCATGTATATAGGAATGGTAACGTTAAAGAAAATTGCCGCGAATAAAAATGTAAAAGAAAACGAAACACGCCATCAATAAGTTAACTTGGCTAACGGACATCTGTTCAGCTATTCTATAAAAAAGTAACCTTTTTCAAAGGCTATTGGACACTGGTTCCGTTAAAGTAGTGAAATGGGGTATTTTTAATGTGCTTTTTGGTCAAATAGCGGAACGTATGTCCGATAGAAAAGAAAAAAGGGCTTGTTTCGCTGAAATAGCTGAACAGATGTCCGTAACGGATGGATGGTGCGACATAAATTCAGCTTTCCTTCTTTTGAATCAAAAAAAAGCAAGCAACCAACGTAATCGGTCGTTTGCTTTTTTGTTATTAGTCAAAATCGAATAGTGGAATAAAAGTATAATACCTCTTTTCTTAAACCGATAATCCTAAAAGTGAGTGCTTATCAAAAGGAGTGTCATATGAAAAAAATAGGTGTAATGAGTATGGTCCTTATCATGTTAATCGGTGGAGGTTTTTTTGTGAGGCAAGCTCTTGGTCATTCGTTAAGTATCGGGTCATGGGTATGGGAAACAAATGAAATAGAAAATGTGGATGCATTATTTACTTTTTTTGAAGCTGAACAAATTGACCGGATTTATCTTCAAATTGACCAAAGTCGCAGATATTCAGACTATCAGAGATTTATACAAGAAGCAACGGAAAAAGAAATCGAAGTGTTTGCGTTAGATGGAGGGCCTGATTGGGTTTACACAAATGAAGCGAAGATATTTGTTCGGTGGGTACATTCCTTTAATGAAGTCGTAGAAGAAAATGAACGATTTGTTGGAATCCAGCTTGATATAGAACCATACTTATTACCGGAATGGGAGGAGAATAGAGAAGAGATTGTTCGGAGATTCCAAGATGTAATTCTCGATGTCAAACAGGAAATACCAATGATTTCTCTTGAGTTAGCCGTCCCGTTTTGGTTTGTTTCAATTGATTATCATAATGAATTTGGAAAAGGAGACTTAGGACAATGGGCAGTCCGAAATTCTGACCAAGTTTCAGTTATGACTTACCGAACAGAACTTGAAGGCGAAAACGGGATTTTCTCCTTGTTTGACCCTTTTGTAGAAAGGGCACAACGAGAAAATAGACCAATCCGATTAGCTATTGAAACAATGGAAATTGATGATGAATCAATTAGTTTTTACTTTCATTCAAAAGAAACGTTTCAACAAGCTTTAGCTACATTACTCTCTCATTATGAAAAAGATAAAACAGTAACTGGAATCGATATACACCATTATAAAAGCCACAAGGAATTACTTTTGGATAAGTAAAGTGGATTGTATTATGAATCTTTAAAAGCTTATTTTAAAAAAGTCGCTCCGCGTTTTTCTTAATAGATAAAAGGAAGAGGAACATCATGAAACGAACATATACATATAAAGAAAAAGTTCGTTTGTTCTTAACGGTTCTCATACCGATACTTGTGACTCAGCTTTATCCGAATGCGAAAAAATACAAAGAAGTAATCCAGCCAAACTAAGGAAAGAAAAGGGGATAATATGAGTAAAAAACAACAAAAGTATTACGTCGTGTGGAATGGAAGACAACGAGGGATTTACACGTCATGGGCAGAATGTGAAAAACAAGTAAAAGGTTTTCAAGGCGCAAAATTCAAATCTTTCTCAACGAAAGCAGAAGCGGAACAAGCTTTTCAAGCGGGTAAGGCTAACTCGGTAAAAACAATAAAAAAAGATAGAACTCATACCGATACAGCTGAAGTTATTTGGGATAGTGTATCTGTTGATGTTGGCTGTCGAGGAAATCCAGGCATTGTTGAATATAAAGGCGTTCATACGAAAACAGGTGAAGTGTTATTCTCACATGATGAAATCCATATTGGAACAAACAACATGGGGGAATTTTTAGCTATTGTCCATGCCCTCGCATATTTAAAAAAAGAGAACAAAACGATTCCTGTTTATTCCGATTCTGAAACGGCGATGAAATGGGTCCAAGCTAAAAAAGCAAAATCAACATTAAAGCGTGATAGTGAAACAGAGTATATTTGGACGTTAGTAGAAAGAGCAGAAGCGTGGCTACAAAAGAACACGTACCCGAATCCAATATTAAAGTGGAGAACAGAAAAATGGGGTGAAATAAAAGCAGATTACGGGAGGAAATAAAAGTGGACATCTATACAAAGAGGACGGACAGATTATCTTGTCCGTCTTTTTTTGAAAGATTAAAAAGTAAAAAAATTGATATAGCAATGAAGCTTTGAATGCTTATTCTAGAAGAGCGAAGGCTCCGTACTTCGCTTGAAACGAAAAGACGCTCCCGTGTTTTTCTTATTGTTTAGGAAACTATAAAATAGTCGACTTATGTATAACATTGCTCTAATAAATTCTTAGAATGATTTAGGGACTTGGAGTACTATGAGACAAGCAAGAAAAGAACCAAGTGAATCATTCAACAGTTGGGTCGGGTTTATCGGGTTAGCGATTTTGTTGTTTATGGTAAGTAAGCGGCCATGAAAACCGTTATCTGTGAACATTGCTAGCGTTTTGGAACGTTGGCGGACACAGGAGCTGTTAATCATAATACATCGCTAGGAATAGAGTGGCTTTTGCGTGAATAAGCGCTCCTGTGGCCGCTAAAAAACGGAAACCCGTATCATGTTCACAAATAACGGCTGCTCTGACCGCAAAAATGAAACAAATGAGGGAGTATAAAAATTTTGGTCTAGCAGCGAAGCTTTGAAAGCTTATTCAAGAAGTGCAAAGGCTACGCACCTGCGCGTTTCACCCCAAGAAGAGCGCTTGGGGTTCACTGTCAAAAGCGGGCAGGGATCCGCACTTCGCTTGAAACGAAACACCGCTCCCGTGTTTTTTTATTCAGTAAGAAGTATATCTTCTAATTGGTCAGCTGACTTTTTTAGTAGTGGCTCAGATTTTAAAATCGAGAACAGTCCTTTTAAAATAATTTGTTCAGGCTGTTGTTTGTTTACTTCAATGGAAATTCTGTCCACACATTCAATCAGTTCCTTTCTCTGACTTTCTTGTATCGTATCGCATAATTCAATTGTTTCATAAATATCTTTCCAAGCTTGTTCACGTTTTTCAAAAGAAACAAAGGCGCCTTGTTTGTCCATTTGTACTGCAAAAAAAGCCATCTCTTCCTCTTTTAGTAACGGTTGACTATCGCCATGCAAATAACTTTCTCCTAAATGTTGTAATTGAGTGACTATATGTGTAGCCAAGTCTTTAGATTGAATAGTGGTGTAATCTGAAACAAATAACTTCATATAGGAAGTGTAAATGGATTGAATCATCCAAAATAAATCCCATTTATATGGAGTTATGTCAGGCCCGAATAATTCAATAATATTGGCATCTAGCCAAGTGAAAAAACGGCCACGCATACGGTATTCAAACTGTTTAAGCTTCTCGCTATGCTTTGGACCGTCTCCTCTCATTTGCATTTTCATGAAAAACTTATATTCGGCAATTCCTTCAAATTGAACTTCAAACTGTTTCATTAACCGTTGTTTTACAGGGATATTTCGATGTAAAGAAACAACAAATGCTCGTTCAAAAACGAGTTGTTGGTAATGTTCGTATATCGAAATTAAGAGGTCCTCTTTCGACTGAAAATAGGAGTAAATCGATCCTTTCGCAATCCCAATTTCATCTGCGATTTCTTGAATGGAGGTGTTCTCATAACCTTTCTCTCCAAAAAGTTCGACAGCTTTTTCTAATATCTGTTGTTGTTTATCCAAGTGATTCACCTCTATTGCAAATTTGATGCTTATGTGTTGACGGAAATAATCCCACATGAGAAAATGACTTCAAAGTCAAGGTTATAAATGTTGTTATATTAATGTTTTTATTGTTCTTTTATCAAAAAATGACTATGAAGTCAGTGGGAGCTGGGTTGAAAAGATGCTATCATGGATTTTGCAACGTTCAAAGGTTTTTTTAATTTTATTTCTTTTGTTTATTATTATTGGTGTTTACACATTTTTATCTTTACCACAACGAGAAATCCCTGAAATCACACTAAATATCGGGACTGTAACGACAGTATATCCAGGAGCTACAGTTGAAGATGTAGAAAGAGATATTACAAATCCAATTGAAGAGAGTATAAAGAATATTGAAGGCATTGAAGAAATTGTGTCTTCCTCTTCAGCTGGTTTTTCCTCGATTGTGTTAACGCTTGAGGACGGGGTAAACCAAACACAAATTTTATCTGATGTTCGTCAAGCGGTTTCCGTAGTTGCAACCCAATTCCCTGAAAATGTGAATGACCCTACTGTAAGTAATGTTTCAGGAAGCACGCCTGTTGTTTCTTATCACATTATAAGTGATGACAGAACAAACTTAAATGGTTTATACGAAGAAATGATGAGATGGCAAAAGGAAGTTGAGTCACTACGTGGGGTCGACCGTGTTATAATTAAAGGAATTTCGGAAAATGAAGTTATGATTTCATTGGATTCAAGCCTTTTAGCAGAAGCGCGTCTTACGTTACCGGAAGTAATCGAAGCGATTGAAGATGAATTTGCTCCTTCTCCCCTTGGAAAGGTTGAAACTGATGGACAAATTCTGCAACTAAAAGTGGATCATTATCGTAATAGTACGAATTTGGAATCGGTTCTTGTTGGAAGTGATCAAGAAAATAATCCTGTTTATTTAAGTGATGTAGCGACGGTAAAGATTGAGCCAAAAGAAACGACCGACTTAATTGCCTTTGAAGATGCACCGTCCATTTCCTTCACTGCTTTTGTTCAGCCTGGTGAGGATATTCCAACGGTAGATAAAAGGGTGGATGAAACTGTTCGTGAGCTCGCAAAAGGGCTCCCTGAAAATGTGGAATTGGTTTCTTATTATTCACAAGCGAATATTGTAACGGACATTTTTGAAAGTTTATTTTTATCGTTAGCCATTGCAGTGGTAGTTGTTATTTTTACGGCTATACTTGGCTTAACATTTTCAGGAGCCATTACTGTCGCTTTGGCTGTACCGATATCATTGTTAATGGGGTTAATCCCATTACCGTTTACTGGTGTTGACTTAAACCAAATATCGGTGATTGGTGCTATTATCGCTTTAGGGATTTTAGTAGATGATTCAATTGTTGTAAACGATAATATCCAACGGCATTATAAAATGGGGAAGTCTGCTTTAACTGGGGCCGTTACGGGTGTAAAAGAAGTGTGGGTATCTATTGTTACTTCTTCATTAGCAATAGTATTTACTTTTTTACCTCTTGTATTTTTAAGTGGGGCCAATGGCGCTTTTATCCGTGCATTACCTATGGTTTTGATTACAACGATATTGGCTTCGACACTCGTTGCGCTTTTCTTTGTTCCGATGCTTCGGTATTTGATGCAACGAAAAACGAACAGAAAAATGTCTGATGCACCAGGATTACTAGGAAAGCCATTAAATCTCGCATCAGATTTTTACGCAAATCGCGTGTTGGCTAAAGCAAGTAAGTGGCCATTTCTTGTTTCCTTTGCTGGACTTTTCATAACAACAGCTATCATAGGTTTAGTCGTTTTTACACCATTTGAGTTTTTCCCAGCAGCTGACCGGGAAGAAGTAACCATTGATGTCGAATTACCAATTGGGACGCCATTAGAAGAAACATATGAGCTTATGCAAGAAATGACTGACTTCGTTGCTGCAGATGATGGAGTAGTAGAAACAAGTGTTTTTAGCGGGACAGGGTTACCGAACTTATTTAATAGTTCTCTTGATGTGAGTGGCCCATTTACTGGTCAAATTGTTGTGCGAGTCGATCGTGTAAATCAAACGGCGCAAGGGTTTATTAATAATTGGACAAAGCCATTACGCGAAGAATTTCCAACAGCGACGATTTTTTTAGAAACAATTGAACAAGGTCCTCCTACAGGTGCTCCTGTGACAGTGACTGTGACAGGTCCAGATATTGATGCTCTTGTTGAGTGGAAAGAGGAGCTACAACTTGAAATGCAAGCCATTGGAGCAGAAATAGTTTTAGATAACATGGGACCAAGAGAACCTGCTATAGTGTATGTACCTGACCGTGAAAAACTAGAACAATACGGAGTAACAGTCAACCAAATTAGCGAACAAATTCGTATCGTTACAGGGGGCATTCCGTTTCGGACTTTCGATGATGGAGTTGTGAAATACAACTCAACCTTATTTGTGGATAGAGTAGAAAAAGGACAACAAGTGAATTTATATGAAATTGATTTTGTCGTACAAGAAAACGGTATTCCAACACTAGTTCCACTTTCAGATTTGGTGACAGAAGAAAGGTCCGAACAGCTACAACGAATCGGTCATATCGATGGAGAACGAGCGATTGTATTACGGGCATACCCAGGTGAGACAGAGGGATTTAAAGCAAAAGTAGCTGAACTTGTTGAAACTCATCGCCAAAACCTTCAAGGAAATGAATATTCAATTTGGGTAGGTGGAGAAAATCAAGCACAAGATGACTTCTTTGCAGAAATAATCATTTTGTTCATCATTGTTATTTTCCTTGTTTACTTGTTATTAGCCTTTCAGTTTAATTCGCTCAAAATGCCATTTCTAGTGTTAGTCGCTGTTTACTTAGCGATTGCGGGTGCTATATTAGGGTTGTTTGCTACTCAAACACCTATAAGCTTTTTAGCTGTTATGGGAATGGTCTCGTTAACAGGAATTGTTGTTCGAAATTCAGTCGTTCTACTTGATTTCATTGAGCAAGGAAGAAAGAGTGGAATGAGTATCCAGGAAGCTGTTATTGAATCTGGCCGGTCGCGATTACGACCGATTTTGTTAACGGCAGTAACTTCGGTTGTAGCGTTACTTCCTATTGCGATTTCAGGAGACGCACTATTTACGCCATTAGCGATTACGATTATTTCAGGGATATTATTTTCGACATTGCTAACGCTAGTGCTTGTCCCTATGCTATATATTGTGTTTTCACGTTTTCAAAACAAAGAAAGATTAAATTAATATGAGGAAGGTAGGAAAGATATCATTTCCTATCTTCTTTTTGTTTACCTGGCAGTCTGCATTCGACGTATGTTATTTATTTTGATGTCAATTACATCGGAAAACAATGAGGAGAACCGTATGTTAAAGCTTTGTTTTGCTTACAATACGGGTAAGAGGTGGCGTAAAGTGAACTGTGAATATACATATATCCATACAAATAGCATCACATTACATACGGTTATGGCAGGGCCAAAAGAAGGCCCACTTGTAATTTTGTTGCATGGTTTCCCTGAGTTTTGGTACGGGTGGCGTTTTCAAATCGAAGCATTAGCCAAAGCAGGATATCGAGTGGTTGTCCCCGACCAACGGGGATATAACTTAAGTGAAAAACCACAGAAAATAGAAAGCTATACGATAGACATTTTACGGGATGATATTTTAGGATTGTTATCGTCTTTACAGAGAAAAAAGGCAATTTTTATTGGTCATGATTGGGGAGGACTCGTTGCATGGCATATTGCGACAACGGACCCTCTATGTGTGGAAAAGCTCATTATTTTAAATAGTCCGCAACCTCATGTAATGGTAAAGGTCGTAAGTTATTTGCCGATTCAATGGTATAAAAGCTTTTATTTGCTTTTGTTTCAGCCTCCTTTTTTACCGGAATGGGCGTTTCGAAATCAACACTTTCAGCTATTTGAAACGATTATGGAAAAGACAAGTCGGAACGGCACATTTACAACTGACGATTTTGCGGTGTATAAAACGGCGTGGTCACAAAAACAGGCATTAACAACAATGGTTCATTGGTACCGAGCGATGAGAAAAGGAACGATTAAACAAGTGAAAGAAAGGGCCATTACTGTTCCTGTCCGAATCATATGGGGAAAAGATGATGTTTTTTTATCGTTGTCATTAGCAAAAAAAAGCATAGAGCATTGTGTGGATTGTAAGCTAGTTTTAGTTGATGCGACACATTGGGTTCATCTTGAACAACCTCAACTAGTGAATAAGTTTTTATTAGAATTTATTGCTGAATAACTACGAATGCTGCTGCTCTTAAGAGAGTGGCTTTTTTTGTTCCACACTGGAGGGATTAAAGATTGATAAGCTAGAAGTAAATCGTGTTGAATACTCGTGTGTAACTTCTCTTCCTTCTAATCTTACGGACATCTGTTCCACTATTTTAAGTGAAAGTAACGTTTCTCAAGTGCTATCGGACACTTGTTCTGTTATATCATAGAAGTGTCGTGTTTCCCCGCTTATTTGGCCATATAGCGGAAAGTATGTCCGTAAGAAATGTAGAAAAGGTTAAATTTTCATGAAATAAAGGAATATATGTCCGAAACGAGAGGTGTCGCAGAAGATCCATTCCTATATATCTATCTCTTTTACAAAAATCTAACATTTTATTCACAAAAAGAGATGAAGACACTAACATGTGGGGAAAGGTGAAAAGTCTTTTATACCAAGGGTTACTCCTTGGTTCTTTATCGTATCTTTAATTATTAGTTAAAACGGTTTGATTAAATTTATAAAGTAATAAAGTAGGAGGAACCTTTATAAATCAATGATTTGCGCTAACTATTAAATAGATTTATTAATGATTAACATGAAATTTACGCTTAGTTTATTAGTAATTAATAAAACCGGTTTAATATCAATTATGGTAAAGGGTGATGAAAATGACAAATATCAATGATGTTGCCAAAGCAGCAGGAGTATCCAAAAGCACAGTTTCAAATGTATTTAGTCAAAAGCGACCAATTAGTAAGGAGGTGAGGGAACGTGTTTTAGCGGTAGCGAAAGAGCTTCACTATAAACCAAATTACTTAGCTCGAAGTTTAGCGATAAAAGAAACGAAGATTATCGGTTTAAATATGGTTGGTGAAAAAATTAAGTTTAGCCAATTTCATCTTTCATTTATAAATGGCGTGTTAAGTGAATGTTACCATCAAGGCTATCGATTGCTTGTAAATACTTTACCTGACCATTATCGAGAACAAGTTATTCATGTTGCGTCAAATCCTACAGATGGAGAAATCATCTTAGCACCGTCAATGAATGATAATCGGATAATTGAAAGTGTGGAAAAGAATACACCAGTCGTTGTTGTTGGAATCCCGCCAACGCCATATGAAAACCAACTTTCTTATGTAGACAACAATAATTTTCCTGCCGCTGTGCAAGTAACTGACTACTTAATTTCGTTAGGGCATCGCAATTTTTTATTTCTTAATGCTCCTAAAATACGGACTGTTAGTCAAGAACGAGAAATAGGTCATGTTGCCTCGTTAGACAAAAATGGTGTCCCGGTTAATCAGCGTTTTATTATTCCACGTAATGAAAAATTGACTTCAGTTGAGTTTGGATATGTAACGGCAAAAAAAATGCTAGTTGAAAATAAAGAGCTGACGGCCGTGATTACTGATAATGACAAAGTTGCCTTAGGGGTATATCGAGCTTGTGCAGAATTAGGGATTCAAATACCAAAGCAATTGTCGATTATAGCTTTTAGTGACGGGTCTGTATATGCATCTGAATTTTCTCCACCGTTAACAAATATGAAATTGAATGGAGAAAAATTAGGGAGGGAAGCCGCTAAACTACTAATTGAACAAATCAAGTCTTCTGAACAAATTGTAAAAAGAGTCATTATTCCAATTGAATTAGAAGAAAGAGGATCAACTTCAAACATTCAAACATGAAGCTGACATACATATGAACTTACTTATCATCATGACATTTACTTTTTCATTCACGTAAGGAAATGTATCGTCACGAATTATTAATTAGGAGTGGGAACATGTTTAAGAAAAAGTTAGTTATCATGATGATTGTACTTTTTATCTCTATGATAGTTGTTGGTTGTCAATCGAAAACGGAAGAAACGACGATAGAGCCGAAGAATGAATTAGAACCGGTCGAAGTAGAGCAGTTAGCAGTTGGATCTGAACTAAAAGATGCACCAATGCTCCAGGAGCTTGTTAGTAAAGGTGATTTACCAGCAGTAGAAGATCGTATGCCAATTCTTGATGATATTATGGTCGAACCGGTTCTTGAAGAAATCGGGCAATACGGAGGAGAATGGAATTACCCGTGGGCTGGTCCGGATGATAAGTGGGGTATAGGTAAAATTACCGAAGAAGCATTATTTCGATTTACAGAAGATGGGAATGGTGTCGAGCCAAATGTTGCTAAAGGATATGATGTGAACGAAGAAAGAACGGAATACACGATTTATTTACGTGAAGGAATGAAATGGTCGGATGGTGAGCCGTTTACTGCCGATGATGTTATTTTCTACTGGGAGCATATGCTCATTCCAGAGACATTTGGAAAAGCACTTTATGATTGCTATTACTCTGTCAATCCTGAAACAGGAGAAAAAGTTCGTTCCGATGTAGTGAAAGTGGATGATTATACAGTTAAAGTCATTCACAAATATCCAAGTGTACTTTTCTTAGAGCGTTTAGCGATTGATAATAAATGGTTTTTTGCTCCAGCTCATTATTATGAAAATATTCTTCCTGAATTTTTAGGTGAAGAAAAAGCACTTGAAGTTGCGAAAGAATATGGATACAACGACTTAGATACATTTGGAGAATGGACTGGATATTATTTCTGGTTAATTCCTGACCGCCCAACACTTAGAGCATGGGTAGGAACAAATGACCCACATAGTGACCGCTATATTATGGAACGAAATCCGTATTACTTTAAAACGGATGCAGAAGGAAACCAATTACCTTATATCGATCGAATTGTTTTAAACAAAATGCAAGATACTAGCCACTATTTAATGGAAACTCTTGCTGGTAATGTTGATGTGTTTACGTTTGGTTTTACAGATTTTACAGTATTAAAAGAAAATGAGCAAAAAGGAGATTACCGTGTTTTACAATGGACACCTACAGCATGGTCAAGTACAGGTTTACAGTTAAATCAAACGATTGATGATCCGAAATTACGTGAACTTTTTCAAGATAAACGTTTCCGTGAAGCTTTATCCGTCGCTGTTGACCGTGTCGAATTATCGGAAATTTTAACGAGTGGATTAGGTGAACCACAACAAGCTTCCGTTTCGGAAGGGGTGCCAAACTATCAAGAAGGCTGGAAAGATCAGTGGAACGACTATAATGTTGACCGTGCTAACGAGTTACTTGATGACATCGGTTTGAAATGGGATGACAAGAAGGAATTCCGTACGTTTGCAGATGGCTCAGAACTAAATCTTGTGATTTATCAAGAAAGCCGTGGAGAGACTCAAGTTGGGACATTACAAGAATTATTAAAGATGTATTATGAAAAAATCGGAATTAAAACAGATATTAAGATTGCTGACCAAGGATTGTTTTTTGATTTGAAATATGACAATAAAATCCCAGCAACAACCCAAAACATCAGTGTTGTAAAAGTAGCGTATCGTCCAGATGAACTGGTGCCGTTACGTGTGATTACGCCTTGGTTTGGTCACTATGGTTTATACAATTCTTCTAATGGAGAAGAAGGGGTAAAACCAGAAGGTGATGTTGCCAAACTAGTGGAATATTGGAACAATTTAACAGCCTCAAAAACGTCAGAGGAAGTTGATAAGTGGAGTGATGAAATCGTAAAACTCCATAAAGAAAACCAATGGGTAATTGGGTATACGGGTCCAACTCCGTCGTTAGTTGTTGCGAAAAATAATGTTCGAAACGTTCCAGATGGTCTTATTGATAGTGATGAATTTAGAGGGTTAGGACATGCCAAACCAGTCCAGTTCTTTTTTAAACAATAATAACTAATAGACAGGGGGATTCCCCCTGTCTCTATCCTACTATGTGTGGAAGGAGAAATTATGGTTCGTTACATCGTTCGTAGAGTTCTATTAATGATACCGGTAGTTTTTGCAATTTCGGTTATTGTCTTTTTTATCATTCAATTGCCACCAGGGGATTTCGTCAGTAGTTATGCTTTACAAATGGAGCAAGATGGTGAGGTGTTAAACGATGATGCATTGGACCGATTGCGTGAATCCTATGGGTTAGACCAAGCATGGTATATACAATATGGGAAATGGATGTGGGGGATTGTAACAGAAGGTGATTTTGGATATTCATTTAGTTATAATCGTCCTGTTTTAGACGTGATTCAGCAGCATATGGGGATGACGCTAATTGTATCGATAGCCTCTTTGCTTTTTACATATTTTGTTGCGATTCCGATTGGGATTTATAGTGCATTAAAGCAATATTCCTTTGGTGATTATGTGTTTACAACAATCGGCTTTTTAGGGATGGCCACACCCAATTTTTTATTAGCCATTATTTTAATGTACTTATCTTTTACTTTTTTTGGTGACCCAATGCTAGGAATACAGTCAAAAGAATTTGTTGACCAGCCTTGGAGTGTGGCAAGAGTAATAGATTTATTAAAGCATCTCATTATTCCGATCGTTGTCATTGGTACTGCAAATACATGTGAACTTATTCGTGTAATGCGAGGACAAATGCTCGATGAGATGACAAAACCGAATGTATTAACCGCTCGTTCAAAAGGATTATCAGAAGGTCGGATTATTCGTAAATATCCAACAAGAGCTGCACTAAATCCGATTATTAGTACGATTGGTTGGTCTTTAACGTCTATTTTTACAGGAGCGACTATCACGGCTATCGTGTTGAATCTTCCGACGCAAGGACCGGTTATGCATAAAGCATTATTAGGTCAAGACATGTATTTAGCCGGGACATGGTTGTTTTTTATGGCTGTTTGTACCGTAATTGGAACATTAATTTCTGATATTTTACTTGCTTGGCTAGATCCAAGAATCCGAATGGATAGAAAAGGAATGTAATCAATGGAAATACAAGTGAAGAAAGAGAAAGTGAATATATGGAAAAAGAAAAAGGTAAGTGAAGAATCTTATTATATGGCTTCGCAATGGACGTTAATGGCACGAAAATTGCGGAAACATAAATTAGCACGAATAAGTTTACTCATATTGTTCGTCTTATATATGTCTGCACTTTTGGCACAATTTATTGCGCCATATCATTTACAAAGCTATAACAGCGAATATGTCAATGCCCCACCAACAACAATTCAATGGATAGATGAGGATGGCAAATTTCATATTCGTCCCTTTGTTTATGGATTAACTACATCAAGAGACCCTGATACATTACGTAAAATCGTAGTTGCTGACACTGACGTTAAATACCCAATTCGATTTTTTGTTGAAGGGGAACCGTATCGGTTTCTTGGATTATTTGAAACCAATATCCGCTTGTTTGGAGTGGAACAGCCCGGACAGTTATTCCTTTTTGGAACGGACGGTACAGGTCGCGACTTATTTTCTAGAATTGTGCTTGGGAGTCAAATCTCATTATCGATTCCGTTAATCGGTGTCAGTATAAGTTTTGTGTTAGGGATTATTATCGGAGGGGTTTCCGGATACTTTGGTGGTGTAGTCGATTCAGTTATTCAAAGGTTAATCGAAATCATTCGCTCTTTTCCGACTTTGCCGTTATGGATGGCCTTATCAGCGGCAATTCCACCAAGAGTACCAGTCGTGCAAATGTTTTTGTACATTACGATTATCATGGCTTTTTTAGAATGGACCGGGTTAGCTCGTGTTGTTCGAAGTAAATTTGTTTCATTAAAAAATGAAGATTATATCATGGCAGCCAAAATATCTGGAGTGTCGACGATGAAAATTATTGCTGTGCATCTAGTTCCTGGTTTTATTAGTTATTTAGTCGTTGCGGCCACGTTGGCAATCCCAGGCATGATTATTGGTGAGACGGCGTTAAGCTTTTTAGGGTTAGGTATACAAGCACCAGCAACAAGTTGGGGAGTCCTTCTACAAGAAGCTCAGCAAATTGAAAATGTTGCCTTATATCCATGGAAACTGATTCCTTTAGGTTTTGTTATCTTGACAGTATTAGCATTTAACTTTTTAGGTGATGGATTACGGGATGCGGCTGACCCTTATAAATAGGATGATATGAAAGAAAAGGAGTTCTAGTATGTCAGAACAAGCGATTCTCTCGAAAAAGTTTTTAGAAGTGAATGGACTACATATCCATTTTCCGACCGACATGGGAATGCTGAAGGCGGTGAATGGGATTGATTTTATTGTTGAACGAGGAAAGACGTTAGGGATTGTAGGAGAATCAGGTTGTGGAAAAAGTGTCACTAGTAAGGCGCTTATCGGACTAAATCCTAAGGAGTTTCAAACAACAGGCGAAATCTTTCTTTACGATGAAGAGGAAAATAAAACAAATTTATTAGATTATCATCCAACGAGTAAACAAATGAGAATGATTCGTGGGAAAAAAATATCAATGATTTTTCAAGAACCAATGACCGCATTTTCACCCCTTTATACAATTGGTAATCAAATTATGGAAGTGATTTTACTTCATCAAACAAAAAATAAAAAAGAAGCAAAACAACTTGCAATCAACATGCTAGAAAAGGTCGGGATATCAAATGCCGAAGGACGGTTTCATCAATACCCACATGAATTTTCCGGTGGAATGCGCCAGCGTGCCATGATTGCAATGGCCCTCTCATGTAATCCGGAGTTATTAATTGCCGATGAACCGACGACCGCATTAGATGTCACGATTCAAGCCCAAGTGCTTGAATTAATGAAAAAGCTTCAAGCTGATTTTAAAATGTCAATTTTGTTTATTACTCATGATTTAGGAATCGTCGCTGAAATGTGTGATGATGTCGCGGTCATGTACTTAGGACAAATTGTGGAAAAAGCACCGGTGAGAGATATATTTAAAAACCCAAAACATCCGTATACAAAAGGCTTACTTCATTCGATTCCAACTCTCGGACAAAAAAATGAAAGACTAGCTTCTATAGAAGGTACGGTTCCATTAGCTATAAATATGCCTGAAATGTGTGGATTTTATGACCGTTGTTCAGAGAGAATAGAAGGAGTTTGTAATCAGGCGTATCCTGCACCGATTTCAATGACAGAAAATCATTCTGTTCGATGTTTTTTATATGATGGAAAAACGGAGGGGAGGGATGGAAATGGATAATATCATATTAGAAATTAATCATCTAACAAAAGAATTTAAAGGGAAAAAGAATGAAACCGTTCAAGCTGTTTCCGATGTTTCCTTTTCTGTAAAGCGGGGTGAAACCTTTAGTATTGTTGGAGAGTCAGGCTGTGGAAAAACAACATTAGGACGCTGTATTGTTAGAGGTGTAGATGCAACGTCAGGGGAAGTCCATATCGTTGATAAACACAATAAAAAAATCGACTTTCTGCAAGTGAAGAAAAAAGACTATCAGCGACTTAGAAAAGAAATTCAAATGATTTTTCAAGACCCTTATTCGTCATTAAATCCACGGATGACGGTTTATGACATAATTAGTGAGCCTTTACGGGCGACTACTAAGCTAAAGAAAACAGAAATCGACCAAAGAGTAATCGAAATTGCTGAGAAGACAGGGTTAAATGTTAGTTACTTAAAAAGGTACCCACATTCTTTTTCAGGTGGGCAACGGCAAAGAATTGGCATTGCACGTGCACTAATTACAAATCCACAAGTTATTGTATGTGATGAAGCGGTTTCGGCGCTTGATGTTTCCATTCAAGCACAAATTATAAATCTATTAAAAGATTTACAAAAAGAATTCCAGATGACATATTTATTTATTTCCCATGATTTATCAATCGTGGAATACTTATCTGACCGTGTAGCAGTCATGTATTTAGGAAAAATAATTGAGTTAGCCCCTACACAAGAATTGTTTTCCAAACCAAGACATCCGTATACGGAAGCATTATTATCTGCCGTACCTCGGCCAAATCCGGATATTAGATTGGAGAGAATTGTATTACAGGGGGAAGTTCCTAATCCATCAAATCGTCCGCAAGGCTGTCATTTTCATCCTCGGTGTGCGTATAAAACAGAGAAATGTGAACAAACGGAACCAGAATGGGAAGAAATAGAAGAAGGCCATTTTGTTGCTTGTCATTATGCTACTGAATTAAACCTGAATGGCATTCATAACCTGACTGCCATGAATCAATAGGAGAAAAGAGAGGCGTTAAATATGGAAACAAAGCAGTTGATTATCTTTCTTGATTGTGGCGATACAATTATAAATGAAGAAACCGAAATACGTAACGAGGAAGAGGTAGTCATACAAGCTGAATTAATCCCTGGTGCAGGAGAAATGGTAAAAACTTTAGCAGAACGTGGGTATCGACTGGCACTTGTAGCAGATGGTTTAGCTCAGTCATTTAAGAATATGTTAACGGACCATCAACTATATGATTACTTTGAAGTGATGATTTACTCTGAAAATATGAAAACGAGAAAACCAGACGAACGAATGTTTAAAGCAGCACTCGGAGCGATGAATCTCAGTGAAACGGATTGTGAGCGTATTATGATGGTTGGAAATAATTTAGCTCGTGATATAAAAGGTGCCAATGCGATGGGGATGCTGAGCGTTTTTTTACAATGGTCACCACGTTATCCGAAAACCCCAGCAGAGGAGGCAGAAACACCAGATTATACAATTTCTACACCGTTGGAATTACTTGAGATTGTTGAACAAGTAAACGAGGGATTAACTCGTAAGTCACAACATCCTGTTCAATAAAGTCTCATCCATAAATATAGGAGTGGGAGCTAAAATTATGAATTTTAACCGGGAACTAAAGATACTAGTTATCCCATTTGTACTCCATATGTTGATAAGTAACTCTTTTTCTTTTATCGATACATTGATGATTGCTGGACTAGGTGAGGTAGCTGTAGCAGCAATGGCAGCGGCAGGTCAATTTACATTTGTTCTCGGTATGATTTTATCAGCGTCATATGGGATTACCGCTTTTATCACTCAGTTTTATGGTAAAGGTGACATGGAGAATGTACATAAAGCATTAGGGTTAATGTTAGTAACGGCTTTCGTTGTTTCGACGATGGCCGCAATGTTCATTTATTTTTTTAAACAGTCGTTACTATCGATTTTTTTCACTAATGACCAAGCGATATGGTATGGGATTGAGTATGTTTCGATTATCGTCTTTGTCTTTGTGTTAAATAGTGTGAAGGATGCATATGGCCATACATTAGGCGCTATAGGGAAAGTGAAAGTGAATGTCATCATCGGTTTGATTGGGATGGCGATAAATACGGGATTAAATTATTTACTCATTTATGGGCATTGGGGATTTCCGAGACTGGAAGTGAAAGGAGCAGCAATTGCTACATTAGTTTCTACACTCATTACGATTATAGTATTACTTGGATTTATATATGGTGGAAAGTATTATATAAATGCTCCTTTTCGTACAATGTTTGCGTTTGATTGGAGATTTGTCAAAAAAGTGTATCGGACAACATTACCGATCGTTCTCCATGAAGGCATATGGTCGGTTGGAAATATGATGTATGCGGTCGCTTTTGGCTATCTTGGTGTTGCAGCACTCGCGGTTTATCAATTAGCACGGACATTTAATAATTATTTTATGATGGGGATCTTTGGTTTTTCCTATGCTGCAAAAGTCATGATTGGAAAAAAATTAAGTTTAGAAGACCCAACTGAAGCGATCGAAAATGCAAAAAAGTTTACTAGATTATCGATTTACTCAGCGATAACGGTAAGTTTGATTATTATCATTGCGAATCCATACATTGTATCGTTATTTTCAAATTTGAGTGAAGAAGTCCAGGCAACCTTTCGTAATGTTCTTTATATTCAAGCGGTTGTGTTGCCTGTGTACTTTTTAAATAATATTTGGATTGTTGGTTTGTTTCGTACTGGTGGAGATAATGTATATTCAATGAAACTTGTTATGTTTACAACATGGTTTATAGCGCTACCGTTAGTTTATTTTGGAGCAGTTGTCATGAAGTGGCCGATCGAACTCGTTTATATTTTCTTTGCTTTAGAAGAAGTGTCAAAAGCTTGTATCGGTTATTTTCGTTTTCGGTCAAACAAGTGGGCAAACAATTTAGTGAGTGAAATATAATGTCAAAGATTAATAGTAAGAGGTGAGAAGGATGGACATGGAAACTGCAATAACGTATGCACCTGTTCTTTATTTTGATAAACACGAACCGTTTTTTCCTCATTTTGTCGGTGTAAGCTATCTGAAAGATGGAGATGATTCACCATCTTTCCGTCGCTCCTTTTGTTTCAATGGAGAAATAAAGATGGTGATTGAATACGCGATTTATTGGGACTTTGATATTGAACATATGTATGATTTAGAGCATATTTGGGTGTATGTCAATCATCATGGAACTGTTGTTCATTGTGAAGCGAGCTTTCATGGAAAATATTTTGTTGGACTTTTGAAAGATAAAAGCAATATAGAAAATGACAACCATGTCAAATTGTATTCGCAGCCTGGAAAACATGCTTTTTTGCCAAGGGACGATATGTTTTTCCTTCTGCCTCATTTACATACGTGTACTAAGGATGGGGCAGGGAAAGGAGGGTTACTTATTACAAGTATATTTCAAGGGATAATTGAAAAAGAGATTGAGACGGATACGCTCGTTCAAAAGTATATGAAACGATTTGCTTTCCAACCGAGTCTCCAATTTAAACGTTATGAAATTCCAGTAGAAATCATTCATCCTTGGGAGAGTGTAAAAGCACAAATCCCTGCTCGAATTCGACAAAAGTTAATGGAAATGAAGGGTGAGATCGGGTGATTGAATGTCTTTCTTTTAATAATGTTAGCGGACATTTACCTCATTATCTTTTAGTCATCTAATTGAAAGGGAAGAAGACATACGAGAGCAGATAAGAGCTGTCCGCATATTATGTATTACACTAAATGTGGATTATATTCCATCGGCTCTATACAATGGGTATAGCCATGTTTTTTATAAAACGAAATACTATCATCGCTAGGCCAAACCATAATAAATTCATAATTAGATTGTTTTGACCAATCATTAATCGTAGAAAGAAGCTTACCGCCGATCCCTTTATTCCGGTATTCTTTAAGCGTGTAAACATTCGTCATATATGCGAATGGAAATGTAATTCTCCCAGGACGCGGCACTTTTCGAATAAGCTCAATATAAATATGTGACAAAATTTTATTTTGTTCCTCAGCGACCCAAATAAACCACTGATTTCCTTGCAGTGCCTCTTCTAAAAACTGACGACATTCCGTTTCAAATTCTAGGAATGAAGCAATTTTTTTACTCTCATCATGTTCAATCGTAAAATCCCAACGCATTTTGATTAACTGAGGGATGTCCTCTTTTTTTGCAAGCCTAATCATCATCGAAATCACCCCTATAAAATAAGTGTTATTACCATTTTAACGCATATAACATATTTAGTTAAATTTTAACTAATTTATTCAGACGTATTCATAAAAAGTTGACTTATTTATAAACAATATTATAAAATGTCTACAAAAGAACTTAGTGTAACAGAGAGGTGTTTATATTTTGGTGAAAGATTGGTTGGCTGAACTTACAGTGGAGGAGTTAACAAGAGGTTATACGTTTGATACGACAAGTGAGAGATATACATGTATTGCTTGTGGTGAAGGATTTCAACAAGGGGTGATGTATAAAGAAGGGGAGCAATATGTTGATGCAAAGCGAGCGGTTATGCTTCATGTACGAAAAGAACATCAATCACCGTTTGATTTTCTTATTCAGTTAAATAAAAAGTATACTGGCGTTTCGGATGCACAAAAAGAAATGATGATTGCGTTTTATGCAGGAATGGACGATAAAGAGATTTCGGCAAAGTTCGGTCACTCACCATCCACGATTAGAAACTATCGGTTTAAATTGAGGGAGAAAGAAAAACAAGCAAAAGTATTTTTAGCCATGATGGAACTTTTACAAGATAAAGGAGATGAGCCATTTATGAGTATTCATAAAGGAGCAACGATGATTGACGACCGATACTCAACAACGGAAACAGAAGAAGAAAAAATACTTTCTTCTTATTTAGATGAAGGTGGAAAAGTAAAACAATTCCCTAGTAAGGAAAAGCGTAAAATCGTAATTTTGAAGTATGTTCTTGCCCATCATTTTGAGCGGAACAAACAATATACAGAAAAAGAAGTAAATACGATTATTCAATCGGTTTACGATGATTTTGCAACGATGAGAAGATATTTTATCGAGTATGGATTTTTAGATAGAAGTAAAGATGGGTCTGCTTATTGGGTAAAACAGTAGTTAATCAAACGTTTAATTAAGGTAATAAAAAAGGCCTGAAAAGTGCAGAATTCAGGCTTTTTTTGAAAGACAAGAAAGCATAAAAATTTTGATGCGGCAGTGAAGCTTTGAAAGCTTATTCTAGAAGAGTGAAGGCTGCGCACTTCGCTTGAATGAAAAGACCCAAGTGAATCATTCAACACTTGGGTAGGGTTTATCGCGTTAGCGATTTTGTTGTTTATGGCAAGTAAGCGGCCATGAAAACCTTTATCTGTGAACATTGCTAGCGTTTTGGAATGTTGGTGGACACAGGAGCCGTTAATCAAAATATATCGCAAGGAATAGAGTTGCTTTTGCATGAATAAGCGCTCCTGTGGCCGCTAAAAAACGGAAACCCGTATCATGTTCACAAATAACGGCTGCTCTGACCGCAAAAATGAGACAAATGAGGGAGTATAAAAATTTTGGTCTAGTAGCGAAGCATTGAAAGTTTATTCTAGAAAAGCGGGAAGGGCTCCGCTCTTCGCTTGAAACGAAAAGACGCTCCCGCGTTTTCTTGCTATAATACTTTACTTAAAAATGATTGCAGTCTCGGATGTTGTGGATGGTTGAAAATATGGTCTGGTGTTCCTTCTTCCATAAAGATACCTTCATCGATAAAGAAAACACGGTCACCGACTTCGCGAGCAAAGCCCATTTCATGGGTGACGACAACCATGGTCATACCTTCTTTTGCAAGGTCTTTCATAACGCCAAGCACTTCACCAACCAATTCAGGGTCAAGTGCAGAAGTGGGTTCATCGAATAACATCACTTTTGGATTCATTGCGAGAGCTCTTGCAATTGCAACACGTTGTTTTTGACCACCAGATAAGCTAGCTGGGTAAACGTGAGCTTTGTCTGAAAGGCCGACTTTTTCCAAAATGGGTAAGCAATTTTCTTCCGCGGCCTCTTTTGTTATCCCTTTCACTTGTATAGGGGCAAGAGTTACATTTTCGATGACTGTCATATGAGGAAATAAATTAAAATGTTGAAATACCATACCGACACGTGAACGGACAGCATTAATATTCGTCTTTGGATCAGTTAAGTCGCTTCCATCAATTTCTACAGCCCCACTACTAATATCTTCAAGTAAATTTAAACATCGTAAAAAAGTACTTTTTCCAGAGCCGGAAGGACCGATGACACAAACGACTTCTTTTTCTTCGATTGTTGTCGTAATCCCCTTTAAGACTTCGGTATCTCCAAAACGTTTTTTTAGATTGGTTACCTTGATCACTATACATCTAACCTCCGTTCAATCTTCCTTAATATAATCATAGAAGGAATGGTAATAATTAAATAGAAAATACATATCATGACGTAGGTTTCAAAATACGTAAAGGTCGAACTAATATATTGCCTGCCCATATAAAGGATTTCGGTTACAGCAATGACAGAAAAGAGAGAGGTATCTTTTAAACTAATGATAAATTGATTTCCTAATGGTGGAATCATTCGCTTAATTGCTTGCGGCCATATAATATAGCGCATCGTTTGAGTTTTTGATAAGCCTAAAGAACGTCCAGCCTCGGATTGTCCCTTATCAATCGATTGAACAGAACCGCGAACAATTTCAGCAATATATGCACCCGCATTTAGGGCAATCGCAATAATAGAAGCAACTACTTTATCTAAATTAATTCCGAATAAATCAGAAATACCCATATACAAAAGCAAAATTTGAGCTAGAATCGGTGTACCTCTAACAACTTCAACATAAATTGTCGCTAGCATATAAATGAATTTGTTTTTGGATAGACGAGCTAACCCTGCTCCTGCCCCTACAAGAAAACCTAAGAAAACACCAACAAAAGTAATAATGAGTGTATATTTCAAGCCATCAACTAAATAAGGTATTACTTCGATATAATGATGATTAATAAAATCAAACATGTCAGTCACCTCAATTATGATAGAAATAAAAGCGTGACAGCGATCTGTCACGCTTTTTTCCTCCGCTCAGTTACATGCCTTCTGGGCGCTCGTCAAACCATTTTTCGTATATATCTCCATAAGTGCCATTTTCCATTAATTCGGTTAACGCAGCATCAATCTCGTCACGAAGAGGGGAACCTTTAGGAAAAGCAATCCCATATTGTTCACCAGTTAGACGGTCACCTACTATTTTGAGTTGGCCGCCACCCTCAGTAGAAGCATAGTATTGAACATTTGGTAAATCATAAAGTGTTGCATCAGAACGACCGGTAATGACGTTTTGATAGGCTTCAGTAATTTGTGGGAAAGCTTCAGGGATGCCTTCTGTTTCATTCGTTATAAATGTTTCGCTTGTAGACCCTACCCGTGTTGTCACAGTTTTCCCAGCTAAATCATCAATTGATTGTATCTCCTCATTGTCTACATGGACGGCAAGTACTAGCCCAGCATCATAATATGGCTGTGAAAAATCAATATTCTCTTTTCGTTCTTCTGTAATAGTCATACCTGCAATGCCAATATCAAATCGTCCTGAGCTGATGCCGGCCACAACACCGTCAAACTCCATTGTTTCAATTTCAATATTTATTCCTGCTTCTTCCGCAAGGGCGTGAATTAAATCGATGTCAAATCCGATAAGTTCCCCTGTGTCAGGATCTAAATATTCAAATGGAACATACCCATTGTCTGTTGCAACTACATATGTCTCCTTAGAATCACTAGTTGCTTCTCCATCATCCTGTCCATCAGTATTTTCAGTTTCAGCTTCAGTCTCAGGTTCATTATTTGTGTCCCCTTGAGTACTGTCACTTGTTCCACATGCCGCTAATAAAAGTAAAAATAAACAGAAAAGTGGAAACAGCCAAGTTCTTTTTCTCATCAAATACCCCCTTAGTCATTTAAAAAGCTTAATTATATATAAGCGAGTACGGGAATCAATATTACTGAAAAATGGTGTGATGAGTGTATAACGAGTTCCATAACGGACTTATTTTCCTCTATTTACTTAAACAAGGCTTGTTTCAATTCTTACAGACATCTGTTCCGTTATTAGCTCGACAACATCGACAAAACCTTCTTTTTATACGAAGTAACGGAACTGATGACTGATAGCTTTTGAAAGTCTCCGCGTTTAGTATAAATAGCGGAATCAAGGTCCGTAAGAAACGGTAAGACCTAAAGAATAAACAAAAAACGCTGTCGAAAACAAATCGACAGCGTCTAAACTACTAACTTAATATCCAACTTCTATCGAAGCGACAACGATATACATTAAATCGTTTTTGTCTCCTTTTTCTTCGAGAATCACACCGCTAGTGGTAGCCATACCGCCTTTCATCGTTTCTATTGTTACGGTTCCAAACGGCAAAACAGCTTTTACCGCATCTTCATTGAGTTGATCCTCATCAAAAGGAATTGCTAATTTCACATTAACTTTCATGTTATGAATGTCATTGTTGGGAAGTGTAGAACGGAGTCCAGGCATGGAATTAGTATGAATTGCATTTTCGACAGCGCGTACGGCAGCAGTTGTCACATCTTGACCATGTAAATCGACACCCATTCCTGTTTGAATAAACATAATTTTCTCCATTTCGGAAATCCTCCTCATGATTCTTTGTTTTATTGTCCTATAACCGTTTATAAAAGAGATGAAACAAAGATAATTATATCTTATTTCAAGGTATGGTGTTGTTATTTCCCAGAAAATGAATAAATTCGTCGAGTAACAGAATTTATTGTTTAAGGAGAATCGAAGAGTGAAAATTATAAGAACAAAACTCGAAAAAGCAGTATTAAAAAAATAAATAAAAAAACAAGTTGACAAATTTGTATATACAAGTTAAATTAAAAATATAAAGACTTGTATATACAAGATGGCGTGTCAATCCAAAGAGAATAAGAACATCATTATTAAATTATTGGTAACAATAGGGAGAGAACAGTATGCATAACCGTGAAAACGGATACAGAAGGGGGAAAAAACATGAGTGTGAACTCAAAAGATGTAGTAGCGATAATTGAAGCTATTGGTGGAAAAGAGAATATAGCCTCTGCCACTCATTGTGTAACGCGTTTGCGCTTTGCTTTACATGATGAATCCAAAGTTAATAAAGACCAGTTGGATAACATTGATATTGTTAAAGGGGCATTTTCAACTAGTGGGCAATTTCAAGTTATTATTGGTCAAGGGCTAGTTGACAAAGTATACAAAGAGTTAGTGAAACAAACCGGAATTGGAGAATCGTCGAAAGAAGAAACAAAAGAAGCGGCATCGAAAAAAATGAATCCGCTTCAACGGGCAATTAAAACATTAGCTGATATTTTTATTCCGATTCTTCCTGCCATTGTAACTGCGGGTCTATTAATGGGGATTAATAATGTATTGACTGGGCCGGGTATTTTTTATGAAGGGCAATCTATTATTGATGTACATCCACAGTGGGCAGACATTGCTGGAATTATTAATTTAATTGCAAACACAGCATTTGTCTTTTTACCAGGGTTAATTGGGTGGTCTGCTGTTAAGCGATTTGGTGGTAGTCCATTACTAGGAATTGTTTTAGGACTCATGCTTGTTCACCCAGATTTACTGAATGCTTGGGCATACCCAGGTGCTCTAGAGGCAGGAGAAATACCATATTGGAATTTATTTGGACTTGATGTAGCAGCAATTGGTTATCAAGGTCAAGTATTGCCAATCTTAGTAGCTTCCTATGTGCTCGCCAAAATCGAACAGTTTTTAAACAAACGAGTGGCAGATGCATTTAAGCTACTTGTTGTCGCACCAGTAGCATTATTAATTACAGGGTTCTTAGCTTTTATTGCGATTGGACCAGTTACATTTGCCATTGGTAATGGAATTACATCGTTGTTTGTAGGGATTTTTGATAATTTTGCTTTATTAGGTGGATTACTTTACGGTGCGATATATGCCCCACTAGTAATTACAGGAATGCATCATACCTTCCTGGCCGTCGATCTGCAGTTAATTGGAACAACAGGTGGAACATTCTTATGGCCAATTCTTGCATTATCAAATATCGCACAAGGGTCTGCGGCATTGGCGATAATGTTTGCTACAAAAGATGAAAAAATGAAGGGACTATCTTTTACATCTTCGGTATCTGCTTATTTAGGAATAACAGAGCCTGCTATGTTTGGTGTCAATTTACGTTATCGTTTTCCATTTATTTGTGCTATCATCGGCTCAGCCATTGCTGCCACGTTTATTACTGTCAATAAAGTGTTGGCAACATCTATTGGGGTAGGAGGAATACCAGGAATTTTCTCCATTGTTCCAGAAAGCTGGATCCCGTTTTTAATCGGGATGATACTTGCGATTGTCATTCCATTTGTGTTAACGTTCCTATTTGCCAAGTTTAGAAAAGAAGCAGTGTAATATGACATTGAGGAACCATGAGCTTACAAAAGTTCGTGGTATCCTTCTTTTTTATTTCAAGAATGTAAAACAAGCACACGTGTTTGCGTAACGAAATTAAAAAATAGGTAGGTGTACAACGATGAAAAGTGAACCGTGGTGGAGACGTTCTGTCGTGTATCAAATATATCCGAAAAGCTTTAATGATACGACTGGAAATGGTGTTGGAGATTTGCAAGGGATTATTGAAAAGCTAGATTATTTAAAAGAACTCGGAGTCGATGTAATTTGGCTCACACCAATATATGACTCACCTCAAAAAGATAATGGGTATGATATAAGTGATTATTATTCCATTCATGATGAATATGGAACAATGAGTGACTTTAACCAATTATTAGAGCAAGCCCATAAGCGTGGACTGAAAATTATTATGGATATTGTAGTGAACCATACTTCAACTGAACATGAATGGTTTTTAAAGTCAAAACAGTCGAAAGGTAATCCATATCGTGACTTTTATATATGGAAAGACCCGATAGACGGAACTGAACCGAATAATTGGGATTCCAAGTTTGGTGGTTCAGCATGGGAATATAATGAAGAAACAGGTCAGTATTATTTACATTTATTTGATGTCACACAAGCAGATTTAAATTGGGAAAATGAAGAAGTCCGTAATGAAATTTATAAGATGATGCATTTTTGGTTTGAAAAAGGTGTGGATGGATTTCGTCTGGATGTAATTAATTTAATTTCAAAAGACCAACGCTTTCCTAATGATGACGGTTCTGTTGCACCAGGTGATGGGAGAAAATATTATACAGACGGACCACGTGTTCATGAATATATAAAAGAAATGAACAGAAAAGTATTTTCTAAATATGACATTTTAACTGTTGGGGAGATGTCATCAACAACGATTGAGCATTGCATTCAATATACAAATCCAGTTGAAAATGAATTAAGTATGACGTTTAACTTCCATCATCTTAAAGTTGACTATCCAAATGGAGAGAAATGGGCGATAGCTGACTTTGATTTTCAAGCACTCAAACAAATTTTGACGAAATGGCAAGTAAAGATGCACGAAGGTGGAGGCTGGAATGCCTTGTTTTGGTGTAATCATGACCAACCACGTGTTGTAACAAGGTATGGGAATGATACGACATATCATAGCGAATCCGCTAAGATGCTCGCGACAACGATTCATATGATGCAAGGGACACCGTATATTTACCAAGGCGAAGAATTTGGAATGACCGATCCAAAGTTTAATTCTATAGCTGAATATCGTGATGTGGAAACGCTAAATCATTATAACATCATGAAAGAAAAAGGGATGTCAGAAGAGGAAATTATGACGATTATTAAACGAAAGTCACGTGATAATTCTAGAACTCCTGTTCAATGGACAAGTGGACACGAAGCCGGCTTTACAACGGGAACGCCTTGGATTGGGGTTGCATCTAACTATAAGGAAATAAATGCAGAAGCGGCAATCGCTAATGAACATTCAATCTATTACCATTATCAAGCATTAATTCAACTTCGCAAAAAATATGATGTGATCACTTATGGGAACTATGAACTGATATTAGAAAATGACGATTCCATCTTTGCATATGTGAGAAACTATCAAAACGAAACATTACTTGTATTAAATAATTTTTATGGATTAGACGCTAAGTGTGAGTTGCCAATATCGTTATTTGACCAAAAAACAGATGTGACGATGCTTTTATCAAACTATGACGAACGTAGACTTGAAAAAAACATGATATTACGTCCATATGAGTCGATTATTTATCATTTAAATCAAAAATGATACAATAATGTTGGTGGTTAATGATGAGAGAAAATAAGTTTAAGCAAATTTATTCACAACTTGTGTCAGATATTCAAAAGGGAAATATCCAGCCAAACAGTTTTTTGCCGTCAGAACATGAATTGGTTGAACAATTTCAAACATCTAGGGAGACGATTCGCAAAGCATTAAAGTTATTATCAGAACACGGCTATATTCAAAAAATGCAAGGAAAAGGTTCACTGGTTCTCGATGTAAAACGAATGGATTTTCCGGTGTCAGGGTTAGTTAGCTTTAAAGAACTTGCTGTAAAAATGGGAAAAGAAACAATCACATACGTTGAACATTTTTCAGAAACCGTCCCATCGAAAGAAATCGCCGAGCAGCTAAAGTTAAAAGCGGACGAGCTTATATGGGAGATTGTTCGAGTTCGAGAAATTGATGGGGAACGAATTATTGTTGATAAAGATTTTATTAACAAAACATATATTCCTTCATTAACGAAAACAATTTGCGAACAGTCAATATATGAGTACATCGAAAACGACTTAGGCTTGACCATTAGTTTTGCGAGGAAAGAATTTACGGTTGAAGAACCAACAAATGAAGATCAGCGCTATCTCGATTTAGAAGGTCATTGTAATATTGTTGTCGTTAAAAATTACGTGTATTTAGAGGATGCCAGCTTATTTCAGTTTACGGAATCTCGACACCGCCCAGATAAGTTTCGATTTGTCGATTTTGCCAGGAGAAGCCATTAACAAACCTAGTATAAAGGGAATTATTCCCTTTATACTAGGTTTGTTTTTTTACAAAAAAAATAAACAAAGTTTGCAGTTTTTCTCTATAATAAAAAAGGAAGGTTCAATAAAGTGTCGAAATATTAGACTTGAAGTCAAAAAAGTGACAAAATTTTAAATTTTAATAAGTTTTTGTTTATATAAAGGAAACCGACAACATTTGGTAGAAGGAAACAGCAGGGGAATGGGGGAGTTAGGTTTTGGACCAATCACAATCAAGATATTCAAGACTTGCAAACATCACGAAACTGATTAATACAAAACTAGAATTAAGACAAGTTTTGGAACATGTTGTTACGGCTATTTCTGAGGAAATTGTTCAGTGTGATTCCGTTGGTATCTATCTGCCACAAGAAGATGGAACATTTAGAGGATACGTAGGGAAACCGGAGCTAATCAATGGTATGTCATTAGATATGCATGTCATTGATATGGATTATGACTTACTAGCCAAACAAGTAGTAGAAACACAAACGGCCATTTACATTCCTGACACTTCAAAAGATACACGACCTGACCCTAGGGCTGTTAAGGGCTTTGGAATTAAATCATTACTTGTACTTCCTATTTCTTACGAGCAGGAACTGTTTGGACTTGTTTTTTTATTTGATTATGGGATACCGATGAATCTATCAGAAGTGGAAATACAAACGGTAGAGTCGTATGTTAATATGGCTGCCGTGGCGATACAAAATGCAAATAATTTAACACGTAAGGAAAATTTAATTAAAGAAAAACAATTATTGCTAGATGTGACCCGTGATTTGTCGATGTGCTCGACCATGCAAGAAAGTTTAGATAAATGTTTCTATTATATTGGAAAAGTCCTACATAATTCGAATGTCGGTGTTCATTTATTGGATCCACTTGCTGGTAAAAAAATTAAACCTGCTAAATTAAGTAAAGATAGTGAGTGGTCTGAAGAAGAATGGATGAAAACGCATAATCGGATTAACGTCGACCCTGCTAATGATGAGCTATTTCGTGAAGTGATTGAGACTAGAAAAGCCATTTTAGTTCCTGATGTAACAAAAGATTCTAGACCGAATCATGAGGCGTGTAAGAAATTCGGTATTCATGGTCTATTTATGATTCCATTAGTGTCAATGGGAGAGGTCCTTGGGTTAATCGCTGTCCCCAATTTTGAGGATAAAGAGTTAATATACTCAGAAACAGATATGCAGTTAGCCCAATCCATCGTAGATGCAACTGCATCGACATTATCTAACTTGCTTTACATGGAAAAACAAGAAATTTTAATTGAGGAACGGACTTTTGAAATCACGGTAAAAAACAAAGAGCTTGAAAACGTAGTGGCAGAACTACAGCGTTTAAGCCGTGAAAAAGAATTAATTTTAAATTCAGCGGGTGAAGGTATTTTCGGACTTGACCTTGAAGGGAAGATTACGTTTTGTAATCCTGCTGGAGAAGCGATGTTAGGGTATGAACCACGCGAAATTATTGGACAATCTTCATCAATTATTTTCAAACAAACACGTAACGAGAAAAAGACCGAAAGTTCGTCTACAATCCAAGAGTATAAAATAAATGAACATAACAATGATGACTTGTTTTTCCGTAAAGATGGCTCAGCTTTTCCAGTAGAGTATGTTATTTCTTCTATTATAGAAGGAGAAGAAGTTGTTGGGGAAGTTGTAACGTTTAAAGATATAACGATACGTAAACAAATGGAAGAGAAAATTCGTTACCATGCTTATTATGATAGCTTAACGAATCTACCAAATCGTGTCTTACTAAAAGACCGGTTAAACCAAGGAATTAAGTATGCCCAATTAAATGAGGGGAGGCTTGCCGTTCTTTTTTTAGATTTAGACCGTTTTAAATTAATTAATGATACATTAGGACATAGCTATGGTGATTTTTTGTTACGAGAAGTAGCAAACCGCTTGCGTGAATCTGTGCCAAAAAGTGCAACCGTTTCCCGTCAAGGTGGAGACGAATTTACAATTTTTTTACCTAATATAAAAAATAAATCTGAAGTTTTGAGCACGGTTCGAAAGGTAAACGAGTCTTTTTCAAAGTCCTTTAATTTAAAGGGACATGAGGTGTATGTGAAAAGTAGTATCGGAATAAGTTTATTTCCGGAGGATGGTTTAACAACAGAAGAGCTAATTAAAAATGCGGATACCGCAATGTATAAATCAAAAGAACTATCAGGGAATAATTTTCATTTTTATAAGTCGGAAATGGCTATGCGAACATTTGACAGCATTAAACTTGAAAATGCGTTATATAAAGCGTTAGATAAAGAAGAATTAATGATTTATTATCAACCACAAATTGATTTTCAAACAAATAGCATTATTGGAGTAGAAGCTCTTTTACGTTGGAACCATCCAACAGAAGGAATGATTCCACCAGATCGATTTATCCCCATCGCAGAAGAAACGGGGCTGATCGTGCCAATCGGAGAATGGATCTTGCGTAATGCATGTAAACAATTAAAAGAATGGCATGAACTAGGGTACCCGAAAATTAGTGTTTCAGTGAATCTTTCCGTTCGTCAATTTGAACAAAATAATTTATATTCGGTTGTTAAAAAAATTTTACATGAAGTCGGCTTGCCGCCGGAATTCCTTCATTTAGAATTAACCGAAAATCAAATTATAAAAAACAAGGAAGTCACACTACACACAATGGAGCAATTAAAACGGTTAGGGACTCATATCTCGATTGATGATTTTGGGACAGGCTATTCATCATTAGGATATTTGAAAAATTTTCCGATTACTACATTAAAAATAGATAAGTCGTTTGTGCAAGACATAACGACTGACCAAGATAATGCGGCAATTACAAATACGATTATTATATTAGCGCAAAATTTAAATTTACAAGTAGTTGCCGAAGGAGTCGAAACAAAAGAAGAAGCTGAATTTTTGTTATCCAGAGGTTGTTATTTAATGCAAGGGTATGTGTTCAGTCGTCCTATTATAGCTAAAGACATTGCTGAATATTATCTTTGCCAAAATAAATTACAAACAAAGGAAAGAGGAGGAGTTTGATGAAAGCAGTACGATCGGTTTTAGAATATTTAAAGGCAAATGGGGTGAAGTATATTTTTGGCATACCTGCAGGTTCCGTCAATGCTTTTTTTGATGAACTATATGATATGCCAGAAATTACTCCTGTCATTACAAAGCATGAAGGAGCCGCTTCTTATATGGCGTGTGCTTATGCCAAATATTCAAACCAATTAAGTGTAAGTATCGGTTGCAGTGGACCTGGTGGAACAAATTTAGTAACCGGAGCTGCTAATGCTATGAGAGAACATTTGCCTGTCCTGTTTATTACAGGTGCTGTACCAGTAAATACAGTGGGATTAAACGCTTCTCAAGAGTTAGATGCTGAACCTATTTATCGTTCTGTGACAAAGTATAGTGTAACCGTCACAAAGGCAGAAGATTTACTTTCAGAAATTGTGAAAGCGACTGAAATCGCCGTTTCAGGTGTACCTGGTCCTGTCCATATCGCGATGCCGATTAATGTTCAACTTGAAGATGTCGCACCGGTTGATATTCCTGCTCCTCCAAAACGTGCACCAATCGTGCCAAATGCAGATACGATTGCCCAAGTAGCTAAAGCAATAGTTGAAAAGGAAAGTGGATATGTGTTTGTAGGACAAGGTGCTCGTCATGCCACTGACCAAGTGATTGAATTAGCTGAATTGTTGAATTGGCCAATAATTACTACGCCACAGGCAAAGGGACTTGTTAAAGACGACCATCCACTATTGGCTGGAATCTTTGGTTTTGCTGGTCATGAAAATGTATCGAAATACATTAATGAGGGTGATGCAAAAGCGTTACTCGTTATTGGGTCGAGTTTAGGTGAAACGGCAACTAACAACTGGAATCAAAACTTAACAAAGGACCGTTTTACCGTTCAGTTTGATTTTGATGAGTCAGTCTTTAACCGGAAATACAATATTGATATTCCTGTTTTTGGTGATATTCATTTGTCACTCCTTTTCCTAATTGAAGAATTAAAAAACTTAGGAGTAATGAAAAAGCAACCCATACCTGTTAAAAAACCGCAGCCTATTAATGAAGTCGTTGATTACAATACGAAAAATGTACTTGTTACATTACAAAAACAACTTCCGAAAAATACAAGGTATACGATTGATATTGGTGAATTTATGGCCTATGTCATTCACCATATGAATGTGGTAGATGAAGATTCTTTTGAAATTAATGTACACTTTGGAGCAATGGGAAGTGGGATTGGTTCAGCAATTGGTTCAAAGTTCGCAGACCCAAACCGACCAGTTGTTTGTATTACCGGAGACGGTTGTTTCTTTATGCATGGAATGGAAATTTTAACAGCTAAAGAATATAATCTTCCTATTTTGTTCGTTGTCATGAATAACGCTCGACTTGGAATGGTCTATCACGGACATTCTCTGCAATACAAACGAGCGCACGCAAGCTTTGAACAAAAACCAATGAGTATTGCTGCAATGGCAGAGGCGATGGATATTCCGAGTTTCCGCGTAGAAAAGATGGAAGACTTAACGGCGGAAATGGTTGACCGTCTTGTACACTTAAAAGGCCCCACTTTGGTAGAAATTGCACTTGTGGATAACAATGTCCCGCCAATGGGAGACCGTGTGAAGTTTTTATCATCCTTTGGTAAATAAAAGGGCGATAAGATACGGGGATGTATAAAAGGGTAAGATTAACCTTTTATACATCCCCGTTTTTGTTGAAGGATAAGAAAATATAGGTCTAGCAGTGAAGCTTTAAAACGAAAAGACGCTCCGCGTTTTTCTTATAGTAAACGTGAATAGTTTGCTTGATTGAATTTTATAATCGTCCCCATTGTTTGCACTTTATAATCATCTGCGACAGATTCACCTGTAGGGTTTGTGTAATGGCATTCTCCCACTTCTTCATCATACAGGAAACCTAATGGAGAAAGTGCTTGTTGGAGTTCTACTGGAATAGCTTTTTTACCATAATGGTCAATGAAATATTCGGTAGGGATAATTCGAACATCGACATCTTTAAAGCCAGTATGGACGACAAATAAATCTGTTGGATATGTTGAAATCCATTGTCCTTTTGAATATAAGGCAATTCCTGTACCTTCTAATGAAGCGATGCCTTTTAAGTTAATGCCAAAAATATAATTGACTAGTTCACGAATATTCAAGGGTAGCTGCTGATCTCTTGCGACTTGAATTTGCCAATCAATAACTGCTTTTGAGTCTTGGGCAATACTTTCATCAGTAACAACCAAGGATGGAATAACGATTGACGTCGTTGCCCGCTGATAAGTCGGTACTTCATCAAGACGGATGTTAAAGATTTCTTTAACGATCATAAAGACATCTGAACTTGTGATTGTAGGGAAAAGGAAAGTTGTGTAATGATCCATTGCGTCTACTTTTGAGAGGGATAGAGCTTTTTGTTCTATTTTCTCTGACGAAATCGTTTCTTTTTCAGTGGCTTGTACACTTTGTTTCAAGATCGATAACACTTCTAAACTATATTGAGGTAGAACTGATTGAGGCATTCTTTTCCCACTCCTATCGTGATTTATCATCGTACACTATGATATAAAATGGTAAATTCTATCATTATTATAACCGATTTACTAGATGCTGGGGTAGAGAATATAAAGTTTTTTTGCAACCGCTAATACGAGTTACTCGTAAAGGTAGGTAAGAAAAGATGAGGAGTTGGCATATGACAAACTGTGTTGCAATCATTGGTGGTAATGGAAAAGTGGGAAAGTATATAGTGGAGCAGGCAATAGAAAAAGGCTACCGTGTGCGAGTGCTCTCTCGAAACCCAAAGCAAGTGCATGTCGTCGACGAAAGAGTAACCGTCATAAAAGGTGATGCAAGAAATTATGAAGCTATTGCACAACTTCTTCGAGGAAGTGATGTTGTCATTAATACAATAGGTCAACCAAAAGGAGAACGAGCAATTTTTTCAGAAGTGACAAGCCAGATACTTATTGCTATGAAACAGGAAAATGTCAATCGGTATATTACCGTAGCAGGCGGTTCACTTACGTTAGAAGGAGATAAGAAAACATTGATTAATAGAATTGGTGCAACACTATTTAAACTGCTGTTTCCTAAAATGATAAAAGATAAAGAGAAAGAAGTAGAGCTGTTAAAAAAAAGTGATATAGATTGGACTGTCGTTAGGCTTCCATTTATTGTTGACCAACAAGAAGTAAAGGTGATAAAAGAAGATCTTTTAAATATGCCAGGCACAAAAATGACGAGCCGAGATGTTGCTACATTTTTATTAAGGCAAATTGATAACAAGATGTACATTCGTAAGCACCCTTTTGTTTCCAATTAGTAAAAGTGCTTAGAACACAATGGTTCAATGGAAAGTAAGAGTGTAATGTGTTAATCTATTACAAAAATGGTAGGTCTATTACCGGTGTTGGAGGTTTCTATGGACGTTGGGAGAAAGCTTGTAGAAGTAAAGAAAGCGATCGGTAATGTACTGGTAGGAAAAGAAAAGATAACTGAATTGCTATTCATTGCTATGTTATGTCGTGGGCATGTGTTACTAGAGGATGTTCCAGGAACCGGAAAAACGGTACTTGCAAAAACGTTAGCTAAATTATGTGAAGCAAAATTCCGTCGCATTCAATTTACACCAGATGTGTTGCCGAGTGATGTTACGGGAATTCAGTTTTTTAATCCGAAAGAGCAAGAGTTTCAGTTGCGACCCGGCCCAGTCATGACGAACATATTACTAGCGGATGAAATCAACCGGGCTACACCAAGAACTCAATCAAGTTTATTGGAAGTGATGGAGGAAGGGCAAGTAACGATTGATGGGGAAACATTAAAAATTCCAACCCCATTCATTGTGATTGCAACGCAAAATCCAATCGACTCGCAACAAGGAACGTTTGCTTTACCAGAAGCACAAATGGATCGGTTTTTATTGCAAATGAAAGTCGGATATCCGAATATTGAACAAGAACAACAAATGTTGCATATGTATAAGGAAGAAAATCCGTTTGAATCATTGAATGTTGTTTTTACAATTGAAGAGTTGATAAAGATGCAACAAGAGATGAAACGAGTACAGTTATCTGAAGATGTTGAGAAATATTTGTTACATATAGTGAGAGAAACAAGGCAATCTGCTCTTGTCGAAGTAGGAGCAAGCCCACGTGGAACACTTGCACTTATGCGCGCATCTCAAGCGAAAGCATTCATTGCAGGAAGGTCATTTGTTACTCCTAACGATGTAAAAGAAATGGCGAGGTATGTATTACCGCACCGCCTCGTATTATCAATTGAAGGGTCCATGCGAAAAACGAAACAGCAAGTATTAGCAGATATTTTAGAGAAAGTGGAAGTTCCAGTTGAATCTGGGGCGGTGCAATCATGAACTGGACAGAAGAAGTGATTGTTCCAAAGGTTTACCATTATTTAATGTGGTCTATTCCTTTGCTTGGCCTGTTTGTTATCTTTTCGAAATCACCATGGCTTTTTAGTTTATTCGTGTTATTCTCATGTTTTTTATGGTTAAATTCAGTGTATGTAAAGAAGATGCGTCATTATGTATCCATTCCAGCGAAGAAAACGACGGTTCGGATGTTTCCAGGAGATGAGGATATCCTCTCTATTCCGGTCGTAAATCAGTCATTTCTTCCAGTTTCCTATGCAGAAATGACATTTTTTGTTTATGCTCCTGATGAATCGATAGAAGTGGTAGGACAAACGCAAAACAAGCAAAGTGTTTACAAGTATCCGGTCGTCATTCCTAGTAAAAAACATATAATCCATAAAACAAGGATAAAGGCTGTAAAAAGAGGGGTTGTCCAGCTTCGTACAATCGAGTTAGAAGTATTTGATTTTTGTAAGTTAGGAAAAAATCGTCTCCAATATCGCGGTGGGTTTCGAGGAGAAATGATTGTGTACCCTAGCTTAAAACCAGTTTCCGGTTTGACGAATATATCATTTCATACTCAAGGTGAGAGACCGACTAAACATTCATTACATGAAGATGTTATGAGTCCTAGGGGGATACGAAGCTATGTTCCAAGTGATCCTTTTAATCGAATTAACTGGAAAGCTTCAGCAAGGACAAAAGAGTTACAAACAAAATTGTATGAAATGACAACAATAACAAAGTGGTGTTTCCTCGTAAACTTGAAAAATCCTGTTCATAATAACCAAATGGTGGATAACCTAGAACAAATGATAAGCCATTTAGCATTTGCATGTCATTATGCAACGAAACAACATATTGCTTATGAAATATACTTGAATATAAGAAGTGCCACGAATCCCGTCGTCCATTTGTCATACGGAACGGGAAAAGAACAGTTAGCCAAAGTGTTGGAAGTATTAGCGCGGGTTAACACGAATGCCATGGTAACGAGTACCTTGGAAATGATGCATTATGCTAGGAAAAATCAAAATGAACAAAATGTTTTTCTCTATGTTGGTCCAATTGCAGGAGAGGCTGGCAGTGAATTACGGACATGGATGAAAAAGGGGGCTACGGTTTACCATATCCGATCTGAAGAAGAAGTAGGTCAAGTCGTAACCATTGGGGGTGGCCAAGATGAAATGGCGGAATGTAAGTAGTTCTCTCATTCTTTTAATTGAAATAACGTTCCTCTATCTCGTTTTTCTCCCCTTTTATATGACAGCAGGTACGGTTCCCCCTGTTTTTCCGCTTCTAATTATATTGGTATGTGCTTATTATTTAAATCATGTTCTATTAAAAAAATGGAATAGTAAAAAGGTTGGTTTCATCACCATTCCAGTTATAGCCGTACTTGCTTTTATAGTGGGTTTTTATTATATAGTAGCAATCCTATTAGCTGGATATTTATTTTGGAGAATTGTTGCGACTATAGAAGGAGAAACAGAGGCATGGCATCTATTTTTCACGACGCTAATTGTTGGTGTCGTGTTCTATTTACATTTTTTTTCGCTAGAAAATAATTATTTGTTTTTATTACTCGTTGTCATTCAATTTTTGCTTGTCATTTCTTTGAAATCTTTTCAATCGCCAGTAAGTGTAGAGTTTACTCATAGAGACCGACATTCTTTTATCGGCTGGAATTTTAGTGTTCTTTTTATTCTCGTCGTTATAACAGCGATAGGCTGGGCCGTTTATGCTTTTTTTGTTCATATTATTTTGTATGTCATGCAAGTCATTGTATTTTTGTATACATTATTATCAATCCCAGTGTTTTACATTATAGAATTATTTGTTAGAGAAAACGAAGTCATGGAAGAAGGGGAGAGAGCAGAATCTTTACAAGAAGGGCTAGAAGATGATGCTTCACAATTATTAGAAATTCTCCCACATTTCGGTTGGGTGGAGATGGTTGGATCACTTCTGTTGTGGGGAATTTTTCTTACCATTGCTGTCTCTTTCACTCTGAGGGTACTTAAGAAGAGACGAGCAGTTCGCTTTCAATCGGAAAATACAATAGTATATGATGGAGATAATGATGTAGAAGAACTTAATAACACCTCATCGTTTTGGCGACGAAAAAAACCGAAACATGAAGTGAGAAAGTTATTACTTGGGCTAGAATTAACAGCTAGAAAAAAGGGAATCGGAAGAAAGCAAGGACAAACGCTTGAAGAATGGCTTTTGCATCTACCCTTACATGATGATGAGCATAAGCGGGAAATTATTAACACGTATACGAAAGTGAGATATGGTCATAAACATGTTTCAAAGGAAGAACAAAAACAATATGCTCAACATATTCTTGCGGTAAAACAACAGTGGAAAGACATATTGTAATGGAGGAATTATGTATATACTGCTTATATTTGTATTTGCTGTTTGTTTATTTTCATTGATTTTTACATTATCATTAACAAAAACAGAAGATACAGAATACACGGGAAAAAAGAGTTTGAACAATCAGTTATGGATTTATGTTATTCTACTGCCTATTATTGTTATTGTCCTTTTGCTCGTCTGTTGGCTTTTTATTTTTTGATAAGAAGGTTTTCACATAAGGAGCGTTCGGACATGTGTTCCGTTAATATAGGGAATTTCAATGTTTGTTCAACCGAACGGACATCTGTTCCTTTATATGATCGAAAAGATGCTGATTTCTTTATGAAATCAGTGAATAACGGAACACACGTCCGATAGCTTTCGGAAAGTGGCTATTTTTTATAGAATAGCGGAACGTATGTCCGTAACGACTAAAAGAAAAAGAGCAACAAAAGGAGAATATTCTTTTGCTGCTCTTTTTTAATATATAAGAAAGCATAGAAATTTTGGTATAGCAGTGAAGCTTTGAAAGCTTATTTTAGAAGAGCGAAGGCTCCGAACTTCGTTTGAAATGAAAAGACGCACCTGTGTTTTTCTTATTGTTTAGAAAATTATAAAATAGTCGTCTTGTGTATAACATTGCTCTAATACATTCTTAGAAGGAATTAGGGATTTGGAGTACTATGAGACAAGCAAGAAAAGACCCAAGTGAATCATTCAACAGTTGGGTCATGTTTATCGGGTTAGCGACTTTGTTGTTTATGGTAAGTAAGCGGTCATGAAAACCGTTATCTGTGAACATTGCTAGCGTTTTGGAACGTCGGTGGACACAGGAGCAGTTAATCATAATATATCGCTAGGAATAGAGTTGCTTTTACGTGAATAAGCGCTCCTGTGGCCGCTAAAAAACGGAAACCCCTATCATGTTCACAAATAACGGCTGCTCTGACCGCAAAAATGAGACGAGTGAGGGAGTATAAAAATGTTGGTATAGCACTTCGCTTGAAAGAAAAGGACGCTCCTCGTTTTTTTTAATGGTCTGCTTGCTTTTCAGGTTGTAAATATCGTTTATCTTTCATAAAGAGTCGCCAGAACCACCAAAATGCAGGGACTAAGATGGCAAGTCCAATTCCATAACCAATTAACAAGGAGCGGAACATCGTTTCATTTGTGAATGCATCGTAAATTGTTAAGTCAGGGTAAAGTAAATAAGGCATATGAGCGGAGCCGTATGCAAAACTAGCCAAGCCGAATTGAATGACAATCGCGATTACAGCAACGCGTGGTTGTCCAATAGATACTTTTTTTGACGGCCACCAGAGTGCACTATAACCGACACCGAAGGCGATAAGAGAAAATGCGAATAATTCCCATTCATGGACCATATTTTCGACCATCCAAGGAGCTTCTGGTATAAGCGTAAAGGTAGCAGCAACAGCAAAAGCTAGCGTAATAGGGCCAAGGATAATCGCATTTTTGCGATAAACATGGTAAGTTGATTCGGATTTTGCCTCTCTAGCGTAGTCACCAAGCAAGAGCGAGGATAGAAATAATTCCGTACTTAAGCCAAATCCTAAATGCATATAAAACGTAGAAGATGAAAGAGCTTCATTATATAAAATATATTGTGTGGAGCCGACATCCTCGACAAAGCCTGCAATAGCAATCGGTAACATACTTACAAGTAAGGCAGGGATAAGAAGTCCGGTTAATCCGGAAATGACTGTTAATGATTTTGTATATTTTTGAACGGTATACGAATATACCATGAAGGCACTTCGAATGATTAACAAGATTAATACAAAACTAACAGGGACAACCATAATTGTTCCTAATGAAAAAGCTGCTCCCGGAAAAAATGTTACAAGAGCGACGACAAGTAAGACGAGAAATACATTTGTGACTTCCCACGAAGGCGACAAATAGCGATTTGCGATACTTGCCGCTTTTGTATCTTTGCGTCCGTAATAAAACATCGACCAAAATCCTGCTCCAAAATCAATAGACCCTGCAATGGCGTAAACAAAAAGGAAGAACCAAATAATTGTTATCGCAATATAAACATCATTCAAACCTCAACACCTCACTTCTCAATAGTGGATAACCTCATGCCTGTAATTCTTTTGATACGGGGTTTCGTTTGAAATAGTGCCGAATGACAAGAAAGGTGAGAACAAGTAAAAAAACGTATAAGAATAAAAACAGTACAAGTAATGTTCCAATATTTCCGGCTTGTGTGGCAGCTTCTGCTGTTCGCTGAACCCCATATATCGTCCATGGCTGCCGACCGGTACAACTGAAAATCCAGCCTGTTTCAATTCCGATCATCGCTAATGGTCCTGTTGCAACAACCATGACGAGTAGCCAAGTTGGAAATGGTCTTCCTTTTTTTCGTACGAAAAAGAAATAATAGGCAAGAGCTAAAAAGGAAATCCCGATAAGGCCACTGCCGATAAAAACCATGATGTTAAACAAAGTATGGACGAATAAAGGTGGCCATTCATCTTGCGGCCATTCATTTAATCCTTGTACTACACCATCTGTTGTACCAGTCGCTAGCCAACTCAGCATTCCTGGTATTTCAATTCCACCGACAACTCGACCAGCTTCTGGGTCTGGAGTTCCGAATATAGCAAGGGGAGCATTTGATTGTGTTTCAAACAAGCCTTCTGCCGCCGCTAATTTTACAGGAACATGCTCATGTAGCATAATAGCAGTATCATGACCATTTATGGACGTATACAAAGAAAAGATCGCACCAAAAATAAGAGTGAGTATGAGTGCTTTTCGATGATAGGCTCGTTCACGGTCAGTGAGGTGATTTTGTAATAGTCGGAAGGCGGCGATCGCAGCAATCACAAAAGCTCCAGTTAAATAGGCACTACCTAAAACATGTAACGCGGTAACAAACACACTAGGATTAAATACAGCTTCCCAAGGACGGACATTAACAATAGCCCCTCCAACAATATCAAACCCTCTTGGTGTATTCATCCAAGCATGGGCATCTGTAATCAAAACAGCGGAAGCAGTCGCACCGAGTGCAACGAAAAACACACTAATTATTCGCATGAGACTTGAAAGGCGATCAGCAGCGTATACGTAAATCGACATAAAAACGGCTTCTAGAAAAAACGCAAAAATCTCAACTTGAAATGGTAAAGCGATAACTTGTCCAACAATTTCCATATAACCTGGCCAAAGTAGAGATAACATGACACCGACAATGGTTCCGGATGGAATGGCAACACCAAGTAATATTGCGAACCCTTTTGTCCACCGTTTTGCCATTGTTCCGAAATCAGCATCTTTTGTAATGGCACGAACAATTTCTGCAATGAAAATCATTAATGTAACTCCGACCCCGAGTGTTGCAAAAATAATGTGAAAAGCCATCGACGAGCCAAATAATACCCGTGAAAGCATAACAGTATCCATGATGTTCCTTCCCTTCTCAGATGTTCAATTTATTCGCTGTTACTGTTTGTTAATTATTAACTTCTTATTCCAATCTTTTCGAATTTAACCAAGAGAGTCGGAAAACGCTGTGCTGTATGAAAGGGGAAAACAGGAATTGAATATAAAAGAGGCGGTAGAAGAGTTGCAAAAAAGAAAAGACCCAATTAGGTGGAAGGAAGCGACAGCAGTTGACGCGGCGCTGAAAACGTATACTCACTATTATAATTTGCCTACAGATGTTAAATATGGCTTTGGTACATATGAAACAGGAGACTTTAGTATAAAAGTTCAAGAATTTACTCCAAAGGATACCGTAAAAAAAACGGTGCTCGTCTTACATGGCTATTTAGACCATACAGGCGCATTATCACCATTGATTCGGTATTTAACCGCGTTATCTTGTCGTGTCGTTAGTTTTGATTTAATTGGCCATGGCTTATCAGAAGGAGAACGATATGGGATTGATCAGTTTGAAGATTATAGTGATTCTGTCATTTCAATCGTTTCCCAGTTGAAACAGGTATATAAGACGGATATCGATGTCATTGCTCATAGTACTGGGGCGGCAGCAGTATTAAATGGTATCTTTCAAAAAGATATTTTTCATAAGACAATCTTGCTTGCACCATTAATTCGACCAGCTCATTGGTCATTAGTTAGAGTTAGTCATTTCTGCACAAAACACCATATTACAACTGTAAGACGGACAATACGTAACAATACTTCTAATAAAAGTTTTAAAAGAGAAATGAAAAAAGACCCTTTGCAGTATAGGGAATTACCTGTTTCATGGGTCACCGCAATGATTCGTTGGAATGTAAACATGAAAAGAAACAGAAGTGCTACACGACCGATCGTGATTATACAAGGTGAAAAAGACAAGACAGTCGATTGGCGATTTAATTGTACCTTTATTTGTGAAAGGTTTCCTAACACGAAAGTATATTTTATTGAAAAGGGAAAACATCAATTAATAAATGAAAGAGCTCAAATTCAGCTAGAGGTATTTGAGCAAATTCGTAATGAACTTTTTTAAAAAATAAAGAAATTTGTCTCGATTTTATAGTATAATGAATGAGAATTCATTCATTATAGGGGGTCATGTAATGGCGGTAAAAGAAACGTTAGCACAACTAAAGGAAAAGATGAACAGTAACCCAGAAGGAATTGCAGGAGTTGAAAAAGTATATCAATTTGACTTATCTGGTGAAGAAGAGGGGACATACCAAATTATATTTTCCAATGACCAAGTTGAGTATGTAGAAGGCGTTCAACATGAACCAAAATGTACACTTGTGATGTCCGATAAAAGCTTTTTAAAACTTGTTGAAGGTAATTTAAACCCTACCGTTGCTTTTATGAGTGGGAAGTTAAAAATAAAAGGGGAGCTTGGCCACGCGCTTAAACTCCAATCGATTTTAAATAAATATCAATAAAGGAAAAACACTGAGCATGCTCAGTGTTTTTCTACATTTAGTATAGTATCACAAGAAGGAAATAACCGATTGACAGCTATATCTTATGCATTTTTCTTTAATTTTTCGTTCTCCTTTTGGGCTTGACGGTCTTCAATTCTTTTTTCAATTTTTGATAACGCTTCCGGGTCTTCTAACAGTTGTTTCTTATTTTCATTTACGAGCTCTTCAAACGTTAGTGAATGTTTTCGCATATGCATCAGACCTTTTTCAAAGATTTTCTCTTGCACTTCTATTGTAAACCGCTTTTATGTTAATCATATTAAGGAATTGTTACAATTTTTTGAAAAGTATAATTCTTGTTTTTTAACAAAAGTCTAACTGAAAAGATATCCACAAACTTATTCACATTATTCACATGGTAAAAAAGCTGATAAAATTGACTTTCAAAAATGTCAGACGATGTTATCCACATATTCACATTATTGTGGATAATACTATGTGAATAAGTTTAAAGTTTTGTAAAAAAAAATAACAAAATGGAAACGTTTACATTTTAAAAAGTAGTTTACAAACGAATTTTATGTTGCTAGAATATTCTTAACTTATTAAATCATTAAAATATTTTTTGTGCAGTGAAACTGAACAACCGTTCGAAAGGGGATCGAACCGGGTCAAAAGTTTTGCTATTCCTTTTAGAATTAATTATCAGAATTTTCAAACAAAAAAAGAGGAGTTGGAGAGAAATGACGGTTACAGTAGAAGTGAAAGTGTTGGAAGAAATGCAAAGAAAAATTGAGCGCTTAAACAAAGAGTTAAAAGAATTACGTAAAGAAAAAGATGGTTTTGAACCATTAGATACAGATTCATTTTTGACAGAAGTATACAATTAATAAATGAATGATGCTTAACAACTTTTAGTTAAGCATCTTTTTTCTTTTCCTATTGTGAGATATGATAAAAGAAAAAAGAAAGGAGTAGGAATATGAATAGTAATGTTGGTTTAAAGTCGTCTAATATTATTGAATTTGTTCTTCCTACACCATTTTTAGTCGGGCCTGTTAATGTTTATTTAGTGAAATCAGAGGCTTTGACTTTAGTTGATGCTGGGCCAAAAACGGAAGAGGCGTGGGAGAGTTTTACAATGCAACTAAAAGAAGCAGGATATTCCCCGAATGATATTGAACAAATCGTTGTCACACATCATCATCCAGACCATGTAGGATTGTTAGACAGATTTCCGAACAGTCGAATAATTGGACATAAAAATAATGAAAAATGGCTTAAAAGAGACAATGTTTTTTTACAGTATGTGATTCTTTATTTTGAACAATTTTATCAAGAAAATGGTTTGCCACAACGTTTAATTGAAAAAATTAAAAGACAACTGCAGTTATATATGGATTTTTCTTGTCAACGCGAGTTAGATATTATCGTAAAAGAAGGAGACTGTATAGACGGGTTATATGGTTGGAGTGTTGTAGAAGTTCCTGGTCACGCTCAAAGCCAAATTATGTTATTTAATCCAAGTGATAAAAGTGCGATTGCAGGGGATCATCTTATTCAAGCTATTTCATCTAATGCTTTACTTGAAGCTCCAGATAAAGGAAGTGACAGGCCAAAACCGCTATTGCAATATCGAAAAGCATTGCAAAAATTAGTGGATTTAGAAACAAACATCGTTTACCCTGGACACGGTATTCCGATTAAACAAGCACATGAATTAGTGACAACAAGGTTGAAGCAACAGGAAAAACGAGCGATTAATATATTGGAGCTTCTTGGTGATAAAGAAAAAAACGCTTTTGAGATTGTGCAAGAACTGTTCCCGCAAAAATATGAAAAACAAGCAGATTTAACTTTTTCAGAAGTAATTGGTCACCTTGATTTGTTAGAAGAAGAAAACAAGATAACAAAAGGTGTGAAAGACAGTATTGTTTTTTATCGCCAAAAAAAATGAATGATTATTCATTCACATAAATGAACTTTCTTCTTGTCCTAGTTCTTGTTAAAATATAGTAAAGACAAGTAGAGAATGAGGTGTTTTCTAATGGAGGATAAACAAAAGAACAATCGCTTTTGGCTAGGCATTCTTTTCGGAGCTATTATTGGTTTTTTGGCGCTTATGGCGAATGGATCTATGCGTAAAAAAGTAATTAAATCAGTAAAAGAGACAAAGGATGCCTCACTCGAATTAGTAACTTATGTGAAGGAAAACCGAGAATTGATTTATTCACAAGTGAAAGAAACCTCTGAGCAGCTTTCTGATACTGTAAAAAAATTAAAAGATGATATTGACACGATATCAACAAGTGCAAATCAAATTAAAGAAAGTTCAAAAGACCTTGTCGTAACAACAAAGGATGCACTAGACCAAGTGAAAATTTCGACTTCAACAATTCCTAAAAAATCGATCGAAAAATAATGTATAGTTTATTTGTAATCGGACATCATAATAACCGAGGACGCAGCAATGCTCCTTACCCAACAAAGCGTATACGAAATTGTTGTTACATTACCAATGAGGTGATAGCGGTGGACAGTTTCATCACGATTTCTAATTGTGAGTGAATAATTCTCTTGAAAGAGGTGTCTCCGAAAAACAAAATTCGATACGGCCCCAGATGAAACACTTTGTATCATTAGGAGTTGGGTTAAGAAGGTGACCATATCAGGTCACCTTCTTTTTTCATGTTTATTTTTGATTGATGAAGGTAATAGACCTCTAACTCTTTCCTAAGGAGGTTGTATCAATAATGGCATTAACAAAAGAATGGGACAAGCTTAACGGGTTTCGATGCGGAAAAGGGGTATTGTCACTATACTTAAATACGTTTGAATCTCAAGGAGGACAATGGCAAATTCGGTTAAAGAACGGATTGAAGAAACTAGACGAATATATTGAATTAGCTGGTGGAGAAAAAGAGCTACGAAGTTATAGGCAACTTAAGAAAAAAGTATCAAAAGAAATTCAAAACCAAAAAGGTAATTTCGAGCGCGGGCTGCTCGTTTTTGCTTCTGTCGATGAAAAGATATTTATAATAAAGACGCTTCCATTCGAAGTGAAAAATGAATTTCATTGGGAGCAAGTTCCGGTTACGAAACAGTTGAAAGAAATAAAAGCTAAATATCCACGTTCAGGAATTGTTGTTGTTCAGCAACGAGATATTTTAACTTTGGATGTAACACTAGGTGAAATAACTGAAGAAAAGTATTATTCCTTTGAATTAGATGAAATGGCTTGGAAGGAACATGATGGAATTGCTGCCTCGGACCGAGAAGCGTCAAGTGCAAACCATGTTGACAAAATAGCCAAGCGTCAAGAAGAGAATCAACGACGCTGGTTAAAAGAAATAGTGCCTCTTCTTGAGCAAGAAGCAACGCAAAAGCAATGGAAAGGAATTTATATCGTTGGTCCAGCAGAGCAGGTAAAGGATATGAAATCAAGAATCAATACGAAGGTATTTAAAACGATTCCTAAAAATCTTTTTTCAAAACCGAATCACGAAATTATAAAAGAAGTGATATAAAAAACAGGGTGTATGAGGAGGACAAGTCTTTTCATACACCCTGTTTTGTTAAGCGGTTTTTGGTACAGATTGTTCTTGTTCTTTTTCTTTAAAGAAAAGACTTAGGCTAAAGACAATAATAAGAATAGAACCGATTGAAAAATAGATACTCCCTGTTTCGATAAAGTCGATCATAATACCTCCAATAAGGGGGCCTGTAATACTTCCTAGTCCAAAACTGATGGCTGTCATGACATTTCCTGTAGGAAGTAAATTTTTGGGGAGAAGGTCTGCTAAATACATGACACCTAATGAATAAAGGGAACCGACAAAGGCACCAGCTAAAACAAAGGCAATGAGCAAAAGTGATGTGTTTTGTTCGAGCCAAATCATACTAATAAACGTCGTTCCCCCTAGTAGAGTTACGATTGATAATAATCGTTTTCGACCAATACGGTCACTAAGAAGACCAAGCGGGAATTGCGTAATCAACCCACCTATGACGAAAGCAGGTAGTAAAATAGAAACAAGTTCGATTGTAAGTCCAGAGCGTAATGCATAGACAGGGTAGTTACCGTGGATGGATGCTTCTAAAAAGCCGTAACAAAACCCGGGTAATAAAGCAAACCATGCAAGTTTAACAACAGTTTTATAACGATGCCATGAACCGGTATTTGTTGCTGTTTCAATTTCCGATTCGGGCCATTCGTTTTTTAATGCTAATACAAAAAGCCATGAAGCAAGACTCGTCAGCGCTGCGATGACAAAGGGCAAATATTCGTTTATCGATAACAAACGAGTCATAGCTGGTCCTGCGCCAAAACCGAGACCAAATGCAAGTCCATAAATTGAGATATTACGTCCGCGTTTATTTTCTGGACTAGTGGTTGTAATCCAAACTTGAGTGGAATAATGAATCATATTATCACCAATTCCAACGATCATTCGTAATACAAACCAAAACCAAAAAGCTTGCCACAGAGGGAATAACAGAAGGGACCCGATAATCAAAATTAAGCCAATTGTTATAACAGGTTTATATCCGTATTTGCGAATTGGTTTTTCTATAAATGGAGATGCGATTAGTACACCGATATAAAGTGCAGTTGCATTTAACCCATTTAATGATGAAGAAACTCCAAGCTGTTCTAACATTATCGCGAGTAATGGTAATAGCATACCTTGTGAAAAGCCAGCAATTAAGACCATAATAATAAGGACGGTTAATCGATATGTAGGATTATTGGCTTGTTGAATGTGGTCGGTGTTCATAAAACGCCTCCGATAATTTGATGTCATACCTCTTCATATTTTATTACTTCTATTTTATTATGCAAGAAAAATAAAGATAAGGTTTTGTCGTATTACGTGACTCTGTTGTTGTTTCGAAGTAAACTAAAGGTAAGATAGTATGGGTAAGGGGGATATAAAATGAAATTTAAGATGAGAGAAAATGGTTTTGAAACAAATGTGGAGTATGGAACACTAATTGTTTCTGGAAATGAACAATATGGTTTTCGCCCATACCAACTATTAGTGTCCTCAATTGCGGTTTGTAGTGGTGGTGTACTTCGGAAGGTATTAACAAAAAAACGAATGACGTACTCTGATATTGAAGTAACGGCAGATGTGACAAGAAATGAAAATGGTGCACAAGAAATTCAAAGGATACATCTACATTTTATTATTACTGGTGAAAACTTAGATGAAGGTAAAGTTGAGAAGTCATTAGATGTGACAAGGAAAAATTGTTCAATGGTACAATCGGTTAAAGATAGTATTGAGATAACAGAATCGTTTGAAATAAAAAAACAGAAATAGAATTTTTATTTTTTTTATAAAAAAGGTTGATTTTTAATTGTTATCGTAATATAATCAAAAGCGTCGCTAAAAACGACAAACAATTAAATCAACTTTTTTCTTTCTTTTTTGAGTCTTTTCGGTTATAATTAAATAGCTGTCAGACGGCGAAAAAAAGTTTTTTAAAAAAGACTTGATTTGAACAACAGGATTTGTTATAATTAATTTTGTCGCTGCTAAATGCGACAAAAAATAGTTCTTTGAAAACTGAACAAGAAAAAGCCAAGCGAATTAAAGAGATAGTAATATCTCGTCAATGAATTTTTTTTGAGCTATATCAAACACTTTTATGGAGAGTTTGATCCTGGCTCAGGACGAACGCTGGCGGCGTGCCTAATACATGCAAGTCGAGCGGACTGATGGGAGCTTGCTCCCTGATGTTAGCGGCGGACGGGTGAGTAACACGTGGGCAACCTGCCCTGTAGACTGGGATAACATCGAGAAATCGGTGCTAATACCGGATAATAGATGGAATTGCATAA
>NZ_JHYI01000015.1 GCF_000621445.1 Alkalihalobacillus bogoriensis ATCC BAA-922
AAGCCCATTTCCCAAATGTTGGGCCTAAATGAAGGCAAGAACCATCTATGATATGCAACTTTCCGAAGCCTTTAAACGAACTATTTGGTGTGGTAACTTCTTTTACTTTTTATACAGCTATTTGAAATAATCTTTCTACCATCGTTGATGGTAATGTATTTACGCGTCTAGATACTTGAGAACCACTAATACTTGATAGTCCAAATAATTCTTGCGAATCTTTTCTAGCCCTAATTTCCTCTTCTATTTGAGTATAAGATTCCCAATTTTGTAATTGAGAAGCGACACAAATTCTTAGTAAATTAGCTGTCGTTAATTTTTTAACTCCCCAATCTTGAAAGCTAGAACGGAATGAATCGAATGGTAATAGAGATAAACATTTACTTAGTGTAGATTGATTTGATACAATTTTGTTATCCATAAAATTCTCCTTATTGTAAAAGTCACGGATAACTTTGGCTTTGCTTTTACAATAGGAGAATTTTTTTTATTGGTCTAGTGTTTTCTTCAAATTTTCACTTTGTTAGTTGAAATGTAAAGCATAGAAATATAGTGATTCCACTGAGTGAAATGGAGCGAAGCCACCTCCCCGCGGAAAGCGAGTGGCTGTATCGCAATGGAACGGATATGTTATTTGTGCTAACTAGAAGCTAGGTAAGAATTAAACCTGTGGATATATTTGCAACGCCAGTGACCGTACCTCGCTTGCAACGAAAAATAAATTGATTTTAAAATAGGAGTACGTTGGATTACATGAATAAAACAACAACATAACGTAGAAATTATCATTATCTGTGAAAGGAGGCCGTTAACGTGAATAAAGAACAATCATACCCAGCAGGTCAACCACCACAACACCAAAATGTTCAACCTGGGATTGAATCGGATATGAACCCTATACCAGTGACAAACGACCGCGACTATAAAGGAAGTAACAAATTAAAGGGAAAAGTCGCATTAATTACTGGAGGAGACAGTGGGATAGGAAAAGCTGTGGCAATAGCATTTGCAAAAGAAGGAGCAAATGTAGTCGTCAACTATTTATCAGAAGACAATGATGCAAATGAAACAAAGCAGCAGGTAGAGCAAGAAGGGGTGCAATGTTTGCTTCTTAAAGGCGATATAGGTGAAGAATCCTTTTGTAAAACTCTTGTAGAAACCGTAGTCAGACAATTTTCAACAATTGATATTCTTGTGAATAATGCAGCTGAACAACATCCGCAAAAGTCCATCGAGGATATTAGTACAGAGCAAATGGAACGCACGTTTCGGACAAATATCTTTTCAGTGTTTCATTTAATAAAAGCGGTACTCCCTCATTTTGAAAAAGGGAACACGATTATTAATACATCTTCTGTCACTGCCTATAAAGGTCATAAAGAACTCCTTGACTATTCGGCAACAAAAGGGGCGATGACAACATTAACTCGTTCATTAAGCTTATCTTTAGCTGACAAAGGAATTAGAGTAAATGGAGTTGCACCTGGCCCAATATGGACGCCTCTTATCCCTTCAACCTTCGATGCCCAGCAAGTAAAAGAGTTTGGGACAACAACACCGATGAAACGAGCAGGGCAGCCAGAAGAACTCGCAGCGGCGTATGTTTATTTAGCATGTGACGATTCATCCTATATGACAGGACAAATGCTTCACATAAATGGTGGAGAAATTATCAATGGTTAAGTAAACGAATAGGAAATGGGATTTTGCAAAAGGGGTTGGAACGGATAGATGAAAAAGACGTTAGCAGCCGTCATATTTGATTTAGATGGTGTACTTGCCAATACAGTGGAATACCACTATCTTGCAACAAAAAAAGTGGCAGATGAAATAGGGGTACCATTTACAAGAGAACAAAATTTACAAATGCAAGGAAGAGGAAGAAATCTATTAATTGAGGAGTTAGTTAAAGGAAGCCAAAAGGAATATAAAGATGAAGAGAAACAAGTGTTAGGAGAAAAGAAAAATGAGTATTATCAAGAGTTGATTGAAACGATTACTGCAGAAGATGTTCTCCCTGGTATGGATGTGCTAATTGATGAGCTACGTCACAATGACATAAAAGTAGCTGTAGCGTCTTCCAGTTCAAATGCAAAAACGGTATTAGGAAACTTGCAGCTACTAGGTGTTTGTGATTACGTGGTCGACATTACAACGGTCAAAGAATTAAAACCAGACCCTGAAATATTTTTAAAAGCTGCGGATGAATTAGGTATTCCTTATGCACACTGTATCGGAATTGAAGATAGTGAAGCGGGGATATTGGCAATTAATGAAGCACCAATGTTTTCAATTGGGATTGGAAATCATCCAAATGCAAATTGGCAAGTAGACCGGACTGATGAAATTACTTATGAAAAAATGGTGGAGAAATTTCAAAGAGAATGTTGAACAAAGAAAGGAAGGTGCACAAAGATGGAATCGGTCACAAGAGAAACAATTTTACAAGAAATGAATGACTCATTAGAACGCATCATGAATAAATACGATGTTGATGACATTGGTATATTCGAAGAGCAAGGAGAAGCTGAGGAATATTATATTGGGTATACAATTAGAAAAGCAGATGCTGTCTTTATGGTGCATCGTCCATTTTATAAAGATGAGCAAGGGTTATTAGCTCCGCATGAAAAAAAGTGGACAGTGGAGTTTGAAGACGGGGAAGATTTCCATGGCTTTTCTTCCCTTGACGAAGCGATGGATAATGTGAGTAATGGAATCAAACATTAGTCTCTCCCCTTGAGGGTAGAGGCTTTTTTCACGGAGAAAAGAAAAGGAATTATGCAGGAAAATAGAGAAATAGTTAAGGATTACATACGTGGAGGTAAGACAAAAGTTGAAAAGAATAGCTGTATTTTGTGGTTCCAGAGATGGAAATGACCCGGCTTATAAAGAAGATGCTTACAAAATTGGACAACAGCTCCTCCACCATCAACTTGGATTAGTGTACGGGGGCTCGAGTGCAGGTCTTATGGGTGTCGTTTCGGATGCGGTCATGGCTGGAAATGGAGAAGTGATAGGTATTATTCCGCAATTATTAGTGAAGCAAGAAAGAGCCCAACAGCATTTAACCGAATTGCGAGTTGTTGAAACAATGCATGAAAGAAAAGCGCAAATGTATGAGCTTTCCACTGGGTTTATTGCATTGCCTGGTGGGATTGGAACGTTAGAAGAGTTAGCAGAAGTATTAACGTGGAGTGCCATTGGGCAACATGCGAAAAAATTAGGGTTAATGAATACGAATGGGTATTATGATCCGTTGTTACGTCTATTTAACCACATGGTAGAAGCGGAGTTTCTGTTGCCAGAAATCCGTGAAAATATTGTTGTATCAAATAACCCGAAAGAGTTAGTTGAAATGATGATGAGAGAGTAAGTCTTAATTGATAGAAATACATCGTATGAAATGCTTGGATGATAGATACCCAAGCATTTTTATGTCTTGTAAAAAGTTAAATAAGTAAAGGAGTGGAAAAAATGAAAGTAGATATTATAATTAAGAACGCTTTTGTCATGACTATGGAAGGAACCGGAGTTGGCTTTATTGATAATGGTGCAGTGGCAATAAAGGGCAACCGCATTATTGCTGTTGATAATTCAGACGTTATTATACGAAATTACTCTTCTGAAGAAATCATTGATGGAAATAATAAACTAGTCATGCCAGGACTGATTGATGCTCATATTCATACAGGACTTGGCATTTTACGAGGTGTATCTCAAGATATTCATAATTGGATGCAAGAAGGGCTCTGGCCATTTATGAAACACGTCACGCCTGAAGATAATGTCAAAGGTTCGATGTTAAATATAATAGAGGGTATAAAGGCTGGAACGACGACGTTTTGTGATTATGATGGGAATATGACTGAGATTGTCAATAATTATGTGAAGGTCGGAGCCCGTGCCCGAGTGGCAGAACTTGTGAATGAAATTCCTGATGACATTGGTGATGTTCCTGTAGGAGAGCTGTATCCATTTTATTCTGAAATCGGGAATCGTAAGCTGCAAAATAATATAAAGTTATTTGAGAGCTGGCACGAAACCGAAAACGGTCGGATTACATGTATGTTTGGTCCACATGGTCCTGATATGATGAGTCTTGAATTAATGAAAGAAATGAAAGCATTAGCGGAAAAGTATGATACAAAGCTTCATATGCATGTCGCACAAGGTGACCGCGAGATTGACCAAATGCTTAAGCGATATGGAAAAAGGAGCATTCCGTTTTTAGAGGACATTGGCTATTTAAATGAACGATTATTAGCCGTGCACTTAACGGAAGCTACAAAGGAGGAAACAGAGCAAGTTGCCAAAAGCGGTGCGGCAATGATAAATTGCTCCGGTAGCATCGGAATTATTGACGGAATTGTTCCTCCAATCTTGGAATTTTTAGAAGCCAGTGGCACGGCAGCACTCGGCTCTGATCAAGCACCAGGGAATAATTGCAATAATATGTTTAATGAGATGAAGTTTGTCTCGATTTTAAATAAAGTGAAAAGAAAAGATCCATCCATTTTCCCCGCTCACTTAGCTGTCCGACTGGCAACAATTGAAGCAGCTAAAGCGATAGGATTAGATCATGAAATTGGGTCACTTCGTGAAGGGAAGAAAGCAGACTTACTAATCATTGACCTTCAAGAGCCTTCCATGTCTCCAGTTATCACATTGCCAATCCGAAATATCGTTCCAAACCTTGTTTATTCTGCAAAAGGGAATGAAGTCGAATCTGTTATGGTCGACGGTAAATTTATATACTATAAAAAGAAGTTGTTAACCGTGGATGAAAAAGAAGTTGTAACAACAGCTCAAGAGGCAGCGAATCGAATTAGTAGTAAAGCGCAAGGTGAGATTTTTCCAAATAGTACATTGTTAGAGCGAATGAAAAAGGATGAATTATAATAGGTATCGTATCGGACATTGATTCGGTATTTCAAGAAAAACAAGCTTCTTTTATTATGTAACGGCTATCTGTTCCGTTATTCCAACAAAAAACAATAAAAGCAGGTCTTTTTTCTGCATTAATGGGACAAATGTCCATTAGCTATTTGTTAAACGTTCATTTTGTTAAAATAGCGGAATGTATGTCCGTTACAGTTTTCTCCTCTTACTTAAACAACAGCTACGCCAAAAACGGCTAACCCCCACCGATTCGGTGGGGGTTAGCAACTAAACAGAATACACCCAAAATCGTTCGTATCGTAACCAAGCGGCTGATGGTGAACGACCTTCCTTTAGCTTTTGTTCGGTAACGGCTACAACTTCTTGCATTTGTGTTGCATGGGCTTTTAAGGCCTCTAATTTTATAGGAAGATATTCGTCAATATCATGGACAACATCTGGCTTTCCAATAATCTCTTCACAATTATTTGTGATGGCAACGGCATGAACAACAGGTCGCTTATCTTTAGGGATCTGTTGAACGGCTTTGATGACAACTTCACCACAAGCGTCATGATCAGGATGAATGCTCAATCCAGGGTAAAATGTAATAATTAACGAAGGATTTACTTCAGCAATCATACCGGCTAATTGTTTTGATAATTTATCAAAATCTTCAAACTCTACCATTTTATCGTGAAGTCCAAGTAATTTTAGGTTGTCTACACCAAGAATACGGCAAGCTTCTTCAAGTTCTTTTTTTCGAATCGAAGGTAATGTTTCTCGTGTCGCAATCGGTGGGTTACCAAAATTTCTTCCCATTTCACCTAACGTTAGGCAAAAGTATGTGACGGGTGTCCCGTTTTTTTTATGGGTTAAAATCGTACCGGCTGCTGCGAATGATTCATCATCGGGATGGGGTAGGATGACAAGCACATGTCTTTCCATAATTAGCCTCCTTTCTCATTTAGCCAAAGGGGATTTCACTTAACTGTAAGGCAACAGCAAGTTTCCCTTTTTCATCTAATCCGGCTAATAATAATTGGTTATCGTTAACGAATTCAGCATGAGTGAGTCCATCTGCATATACCCAGCCTAATTCAGTTTTTAGCCCGACTCGATAAGGGCCCTCTCCGGTAATTTTACCTACCTTATAGCAAATATTGGCATTTCTTACAAAAGCACCAGCAGAAGCTTTTGTCCCATTTCGATAAGCGGTGTAGGAGCCATTGCTTGTTTCTAAATGTAAGTAAAGTTCTTTATCTTGGTGGGAATGTAACCACGTTTGTACGGCTGAAAGGTTAATGAGGTTCAATAAATGAAACCTCCTCTCTTAATTTAAGATGATTGAAGCAAATGATACACTTCTTCCTTCATAAAGGCTAATGTTGCTGGATGTATTAAAGTATAAGAGCTTAACATAAGATATTCTTTTTGCGTAATCATAGCATTGTTTTCAAGCTTATCAAACAAAGGAATTCTAAAATCAACAACGCGAATATAAGCAAGTAAGGTTTGCTCATGGTTTTGTTTGAAAAATACATGAACACCTTTTACTTTTGGAAACAGTATACCAAAGTAGTGCACTTTTATCACGAGATCTTCCTTATGGAAGGATGTCATTTTTCCATTATCGTTATACAGCTTTGTTAAAAAAACCATTTCATCAAACGATAAATATAAATCGTCTTTTGTAAACTGGTGCCGAGAAGCTATTTTATTCATAAAAGCTTTCAATGAAAGTCGATAAAAGAATTTACTCGTTACCGCTAATAAAACCAAGATGAAAAGAATAAGAAATAAGGGGTAATGAATACTCATACCGAATCCCTCCAAGCTGCCACTTTGTTTTTACCTGCTCGTTTTGCTTCGTATAACGCCTCGTCCGCTTTTTGGATTAAATCGCTCTCTGAGATAGCAGTGTTATCCTCTGTTGAAGAAACTCCAATACTAATCGTCAGTTTCTTAAGAGGTTGACTTTCTGCAAATGGAAATGGGTAAGCTTCTACTGCTTTTCTTACCGTTTCAGCAACATCCATGGCTACCTCTAATGAAGCGGAAGGATATAATATAACAAACTCTTCGCCTCCAAACCGATAAGGTGTAGCGTCATTAGGAATAGAGTTGGCTAGAACTGTTGCTAATTGAATTAATAATTCATTTCCAATTAAATGGCCATTCGTATCGTTATAATGCTTAAAAAAGTCTATATCCAAAATGGCTAGTGATACGATAGTGTTTTCCTTTCTAGAAAAAAGCTCTTTAATATTATGTTGGAATGCCCGTTGATTAAATAAATTTGTTAACCCATCTTTTAATGCCATCTCCTCGGTTTTATGATAAAGGTTAGCTTGATCAATGGCGATGGCAGCTTGGTTTGCTAATGGAATGACAGCTTCAACCTCTTCTAAAAAAATCGGATTTTTGTTTACAATATTATCAATAATTAAGACTCCAATTCGTTTCCCTTGATTCGCTAATGGAATTACCGCAAACTCCTCCATAGAAAAAAGACTCTTCAATGTATGCTGGATGCTATCCTTTGTATCGATCTCTTTAATATGAAGTGGTTTATTCAGCGTAAGTGCTTGCCAAAAGATGTTTGATGAGTTGGCTTGTAAAGGAATCGTTAAGGAACGAACAATTTGGTTTAAGTCACCATCTTGATTATGTTCATCACGAGACATTTCAACAAGATCTCGGAGTTTATATTTATTTTCTAAAATCATTTCCCATGTTTCATATCCTTTTTCTACATTCATCGGACCAACAGCCATTTTCCCTGTTACACTTTGATTATCTTCTGAGAACATAAAAATCATCGCACGATTATATCTAAATCCCCTTCCAGCAGTAACAGCGGTAAGGATTGTGTGAAGCAATTTGTCTAAATCAAAGGTTTGTTGCATTGCTGTATTGATTTCTTGAAAGATTTGAAGCTGCTTTTCTTTTTTCATGAATTTCGTTTGCCAATGTAATTCTAGTTTTTTACTTTTTATAATTTGGTTAGCGCAAAAGAAAATAAACCAGGAGAACACTATGTAATATAAAAGAGTGATGAAAGCTGGTTCTGATAGTTTGTATAGAAAACCATAGGCGATAAAAGGAGAAACGATCGTTCCGAACAATGGAAAGCTATAAGTTGCAACAATAATAAAAAATAAAAGTAGTAAAGGTAAATAAGTAACACTTGTAAAAAAACCTACAAAAAGGGTAATCCCTAGCATAAATAAGCATATAAGTAAGCGGTTTAATTTGTCTTGAAGAAAGAACCGACAAGCGTTAATGACGAATGCTACAATAACAACACAAAGTGTTAAAATAATGAAATTCATAATATCACCTAGTAATATAGTATTGAATATATTATACCACTTTTGTAGTATGGGCGCAGAAAAGAAATTTAAAAGTTTTGTTGTAAAATAATTAAATGTTATGTTAAAATAGTGAAGGCTGTTGGACAAGAGTCAACAACTACCCTGTTGATTAACAATTCAAAAAGTTTATATAAGTATATGACGTGGTAAATGAAAGTCAAATGTCTTTTCATGACCTAGCTTCTAAAAAAAAGGGGCTAGGTCTTTTTCTATTTGTTAAGGGGGACAATATGGTAAAAGAACAAGAAATATTACAACAGTTTAGAATGTACATTGACAATGTTTTCTATGATACTTACGGGGTACTTTCAGAACAATGTATAATAGAATGTACATCATATGGCATCTTTATATATATAAAAAAATGGCTGTCACCGATCGAAAAAACATTGTACATACAAAAAGAAGAAGAGATGATCGCAGATATCCGACAACGAACAGTGGAAATAGTTTTTTTACAAATGAAAGATTGGTTACGGAAATATGGGGGTATACAAATAGAAAAATTTATTTATGATTGGAATATTGAAAATGAAACAGGGTTTTTTCTCCTTTTTTCAGAAGAAGAGAAAATCAAGAAGGATCATAATGTGCTTTTTGAGCAACCAGTAGTGGAAGAAATATTACAACACACAAATCAATATCAAAAAAAGCCAGAATATATAGAAGTACTACAACCGGCTCATGATATAAATATTGTTGTTCAATATGGGATATTATTACCGCTTGAACAAACATTAGTGAATAAAGGGTATAAGGATCTTGTCATTAACCGCCAAATGATAATGAAACAATGTGTGCAACAACAACAACAAAAGCTTGAATCCATTCTAAAAAGAGAAATTCAAGATATATTTATAGCTTGGCATTACGAGTTAAATCGTTGTTACATTATTTTTTTTCATAAATAAGTGGTTTCATAAATTCGGGAAAAATCGGTTATCCTAAAATATCCTTCCTAAGGAGAGATTGACATGGAAACCATACAGGAAAAGTTAAAAACGATAAGCAGTTATACGAGTAAAGTAATGAGGATGAAGTTTGGAAGAGGTCCACAGCTTTGTTATGCTGTATGCAATCATGGCTATTTATTTTTATTTATAAAAGGGTTTATCTCTCCTTTGGAAGTTTCATTACGCGAACAAAAACAAACAGACATGATGGTGCAATCCCGATTAAATGTGATGGGTGGACTTTTATCTGAATTAAGAGGGATGATTCAAATAATACTTCAATGTGAAGTGGAGGAATGTTACACAGACTGGAATTATGAAAATGATACAGGCATGATTACGATGAAAATGTCCGAAGAAGTAAAGGGCGCACCATTTGAAAAACGTCAGTACAATCAGGTTGAGTTAATTTCAGTTATTAACCGGATTAGTGCCTATGTGCAAAAAGCACCAGAAAAGACGGTTGTTTATCAACTTTCACCCAAAGTGTTTTTATGTGAACGTGAAGGAATACTCATTCTCATTGAACAGGCATTTATTCAAAAGGGATTTGAACAGATGTTACGAATTACGAAAGCGGAGTTGGAAAAAACCCATTTTCACCATAATGAATTCAAAAAACTGTTCTGCGAAGAAATCCAAAATATATTTGTCGATTGGGATTTTAGCAAAGATAAATCTGTTCTTTGTTTTGTTCTTGAATAGCCGGAGAATAATGTTATGTGTTATACTAAGGGTGTTTAAAAGAGCAACGGCTACGCTCATTGTTTCTGACCCAAAGGTGTGTAGGGACTTGCAAAGTAAAGCAAAAGAATGGATATAGAGTATAAAAGCCGAGATGAAAAGCTGAAGTGAAGCTGCTTTTTATGTCGGTTTTTTTATCTACTTTCTAGGGTATAAGAAAATAAAATGACTTGAGTAACTAGTATTTCAATAAATATAAACGTATAAAGGAATAAGAAGGTTCGTTAGATGTGATGGAGAAAGGAGAAAAGATTATGGGGACAGAAGAAAGTTTTTATAAACAAAATCTTTCATTTTTAGAATACATTAACAGCTTATCATTAGTGGCTAAATTATCAGAAGGCTGTATGGCTGAATTGAAAGATTTATTGCCCCGGATTGAAAGTCTTGTTCAGCTTTTTCATGCGTCTGAAACACTCACTATGGTAAAGGCTATTTCAATTGAATATGATGAATTAGTCGCGCTACAAAAACGATTACTAACTATTGAAAAAAGGCATACTGTGAATGAAAAGGAAGTTGTTTCTGCTTGGAAAAATGAGTACCATGAAATCATCTTTGTTGGACGAGCTATTGTTGAATGTTTATGTGATACATTATTGTCACTAGAACGGTTGTTAGAAAAAATGCGTCTTAGTTATCCGACGATGCAGCAACATCAGGATTTTGATAGAGAGCACTTTCATCATATCCAGCTTCAAGTTCAGTATGTCAGTAAAATGATAAAAGAAATTCTTTCTCTTCGACCATTATAAAAGGAATGAGAATTATAAAAATCAAAATAGTCACTTTTAATATACGGCATGGAAAAGGAAGCTTTTCCAAATTGAATCTTGAAAAAATCAAAGAAACAATTGTTAAAACAAAAGCTGACATTGTAGGCATAAATGAAGTCGATTGCCATTTTTCAAAAAGAAGTGAATATGTTGATCAACCGCGTTGGCTTGCAGAAGCGTTAAATATGGATTGGCGTTTTGGTCCAGCGATAAAAGGAAATTATGGAAATTTACTATTATCGAAATTTCCTATCCGACATTCGAAAAACGATATTATCACGACTATACCACCGTTTGAAAACCGTTCAATATTGGAATGTGATGTCGAAATTAATGAAAAAACAATCAAAGTCTTCGTTTCCCATTTTGCCCTTCACTCATTATTGAGAAAAAAACATGAACAAACGATGTTAAAAAAAGTAAAAATGAGCCAAGAAAATATAATTGTGATGGGTGACTTCAACCAACTACCAAAATCAAGGTTTTCAAAACAAATGAGACAATATGTTACTGATGTTTGGTCACGTGCTGGGTATGGAAAAGGGTATACTTTCCCTGCCATTTATCCGCTCTTCCGCTTGGATTTTATTTATGTAAGCCAAAAGTTCAAGCCGATAGACGTGGAAGTATTCTCAACTACAGCATCTGATCATCTCCCCATCATAGCAACGATAGAGATATAGAAACAAATCTCTTGAAAATGTGAAAGAAGTGGATGAAATGAAAATACCTAAAAGTTGGTCTTCTTATATAAGTAATGAGTGGAGGACGGTTTTTTTTTCCGAGATACTTAATAAAGTGAATCAAGAATATGATTCTCATACCATTTATCCTGCATATGACGATGTCCTAAATGCGTTTTATTACACGCCTTATGAAAAAGTGAAAGCCGTTATAGTTGGGCAAGACCCTTATCACGGCCCAAACCAAGCGCATGGCTTAAGCTTTTCTGTTAGACCATCAGAAAAAATTCCTCCGTCTTTGAAAAATATGTATAAGGAATTACAATCAGATTTAAACATTGAAATTCCGAACCATGGGTGCTTACTATCATGGGCAGAAGAAGGAGTGTTGTTATTAAATACAGTGTTAACAGTAAGAGAAAAGCAACCTCACTCCCATAAACGTATAGGATGGCATTTGTTTACAGACCATATCATTGAAACATTAAATAAGCGCGAAGATCCAATTGTATTTATTCTATGGGGAAACCATGCAATTGAAAAAGAGGCTTTGATTACGCAAGATCATCATGCCATTTTAAAAGCACCACACCCTAGTCCGTTTTCTGCAAATAAAGGTTTCTTTGGTAGTCGTCCATTTTCAAAATGTAATGAATGGTTAATCCATTGGGGCAAAAAACCAATTAATTGGAAAATCAACAATATAATGCAATAAAAAGTCCAATCAAAATTTGGGCTTTTTTTATTTCCTATTTTTCAATGCTTGTTATTTTTATCGGTTTGAGAATGACACGTTCTTTCCATACTATCCGTGCCTTTCCATTGATCCGCTTGTGGGGGAACAAGTTGCAAAACCTGATATGTTGAATTGATAGGGGAATATTTTAAATTTTCGAACAAGTAGAAATTTACAGTTTAAATACAGTGTTAGATAACCTAACAAGAAGATAGAATGTTCTGAAAATCAAGCTATAATAAACTTAACATCAGATGTTAGTTAAGTTAACACTGAAAAAAGCAATCATAAGGGGGAATTATAATGGATCCGATTTATTTAATGAACAATGTGTGGATCATGATTTGTGCCGTATTAGTACTTTTAATGCAAGGGGGGTTCATTCTTTTAGAAGCTGGTTCAACAAGAATGAAAAATGCTGGTCATATCGCTGGTAAAACGATTTTCACTGTCGGTATTGCCTCATTAGTATTCTGGGCAGTAGGCTATGGATTAATCTACGGTGAATCCAATGGGATTTTTGGAACAACGGACTTTTTCTTTGGAGACTTTGAAACAGTAATTGACGGATTAGCTGGTTCGATTGATTTCTTCTTCCAGTTAGCATTTGCTGCAATTGCATTAACAATTGCTTTTGGTGGATTTGCTGAACGTGCTAAGCTTTCAGCCTATATCATCTTTGCTGTTCTATTCTCAGCTTTCGTTTATCCGGTTGTAGCACACTGGATTTGGGGTGATGGTTGGTTAGGTGGTCTTGGTAAGCAAGACTTTGCTGGATCAACAGTTGTTCACTTAACAGGTGCGATGGCAGCGTTAGCCGCAACAATTATCTTAAAACCTCGTATTGGTAAATATAATAAAGATGGTTCATCAAATGATTTAGCAGGTCATAACCAAGTATACACAGCATTAGGTGTTCTTATCCTTTGGGTAGGTTGGTTTGGATTTAACGCAGGTAGTACATTAGGTGTTGATGATGCATTCTTTGGTTATGTTGCATTGAATACTCAGCTTGCAGCAGCAGCTGGTGCAGTAGCCGCTCTATTTATTGCTTGGATGGCAACTGGTAAGTCCGATGTTCCAACTATGTTAAACGGTGCACTAGCAGGTTTAGTTGCAATTACAGCATCTTGTGCATTTGTAGCGCCATGGGCAGCTGTTGTAATTGGTTTGATTGGTGGACTTATCGTATTCTTCAGTATGAAATTTTTTGACAAAGCAAAAATTGATGACCCGATTTTTGCACTATCAGTCCATGGGGTTGCGGGTGTATGGGGAACAATTTCAACGGGATTCTTTGCTACACCTGAATTAGCTGAAATGAATGGTGGTCTTGCTGGTCTGTTTTACGGCGGTGGATTTACACAGTTAGGCGTACAAACAATTGGAGTTGTGTCTTCAGGTCTATATGCATTTGTTATTTCATTCATTATTCTTTATGCAATGAAAGCTGTCATGAAAGGAATTCGTGTTACAGAAGAAGAAGAAATTATTGGCTTAGATATGAGTGAGCATGGTAGCTATGGTTACCCAGAAAGCATGCCTTCAAAAAAAGCTGGTGCATAATAGAAACTAACCCGTATGATAGAGAAAGAAGGGGGTCATCATGAGCGGTTACAATGAGCTAAAGGAATATCGGTTACAACATATATCTAGCGTTTCTACCGATCATGAGAAGCTCAATCTTCTGCATGATGACATCATTGAACGGGTTGTATTGAAAGCAGTAGATGAAATCAAAAGTGAGTGGGACGCACCTCCTGCTCACTTTGCTTTCTTTATGATGGGGAGCGCAGCAAGATTTGAGCAAGCGATTTGGAGTGACCAAGATCATGGGATTATTTTTGAAAGTGATTCTGAACAAACACAAAAGTACTTTTTAGCATTAGGTAAAGAAATTTCTTTTGGTCTAAAGGAAGTAGGATATGATCTTTGTGATGGGCAGGTCATGGCATCAAACCCTAGATGGTGTAAGAGTTGTGAAGGATGGATACAACAAATCAATGACTGGGTGGATGAAGAATCATGGGAATCATTACGCTATTTACTCACGTTTTTTGACTCTCGTGTTCTAGTGGGAAAGCGAGACTACTTGTCTAAAGTTAAAACGACTATTTTTGAACGAATCGCTACAAATCCATATTTAATGGTACGACTACTAGAAAATGTTGGTCATATAAAAAAAACAATCGGTTTATTCGGGCAATTTCTACCTGAGCAATATGGTGAACATACGGGAAGCATTCAGATTAAACAATCTGTGCTCTTTCCATATGTAAATGCTATGAGACTTTTAGCGATTAAAGAAAAGGTAGAATCACCATCTACTCTATCGCGAATGAGAAAAATGCCTAATTACAACAATGAGATGAGACATTACGAAAAAGAGTTTTCAAAGTTATTACAGTTCCGTTTGCGTTTTATGCAAGATGCAAAAAATTACGATGACGTCCATTATTTACAGCTAGAAAAGCTCTCAAAGGAAGAAAAAAAGGAGCTAAAGCGTTATGTGAAAGGTGGACGAAAATTATATGAAGAAGCGAAACGAAAGATCGAAAAAGGGTGTTCAACATGGTCATGAATCAAATGGTTCAATTGATGAAACAGCTTTCAGGAAAGATCAGTCCGAATGTGTATGCCTCTGTTCAACAGCAAAATAGTGCATCACAAGTCGCTTTTTTACGTCAGCTACAACGAGAATTGAAACGAGAAGATGTATTGGAAATTCCGTTAGATGAGCTTCAGGTCGTTGTTTTTGACTTAGAAACAACCGGATTTTACCCTGATAAGGGAGATAAAATCCTATCGATTGGTGCGGTGAAAATGACGGGAGCCACTCCGTTAGAGGAAACCTTTTATTCACTTGTACACAGTCAAGACCAGCCTTCTGCAGAAATCGAACAGTTAACAGGGATTAGAAAAGAAGAGTTACAAGAGGCGCCGCCACTTGAACAAGTCCTCGAAAAATTTTATAAGTTTGTACAGCGAGACACATTAGTAGCCCATCATGCCAAGCATGAAAGAAGCTTTATGCAACATGCGACATGGTCAGTGACACGAACGAGTTTTCAGCACCGTATCGTGGACACAGCGTTTTTAACAAAAATTGTAACACCCGATTCAGAGTTAGTGACATTGGATGATTGCTGTCAGCATTTTGGAATTGAAGTGAAAAATCGTCATCATGCATTGTCTGACGCGTTAATGACAGCAAAACTTTGGGGTGAAAACATTCAACATATCCAACAACTTGGTTTTCAGCATTTAGGAGATGTTTATGCGGCTTTAGCAAAACTGAAATAAAAGTAAAAAAATAACACTTCACCGAATGATGCGTAAAGGAGGGAGGGCTTTGAAAAAAGATGTTCCACGCGATATTGCCCTATTCCCAATTAGCGTTGTAAAGGAAATGACAAACTTAACTGCAAGGCAAATTCGCTATTATGAAGAGCAAGGTTTAATTAAGCCAGCTCGTAATGATGGAAATCAGCGGTTATTTTCATTAAATGATATTGATTGCTTTATAGAAATAAAATCACTTATTGATAAAGGTGTAAACATTGCAGGAATTAAAGCAGTGTTTGATTCGAAAATACAACAAACAAGCATTTTACCATCTTATGACGAAAAAGAGGAACTAACAAAAGGATGGGATGAGTTAGTGCAGTTGGCACGACATAAATATAAAGATTATCCAACAAAAGAAGAATAAGAAAGAATACAATAACTTTGAAAGAAATGGCCATGTTCAATTGACGAACTTGGTCTTTTTTATATACGAAAAGACGTTCCGCGTTTTTCTTATTGTTTAGGAAACTATAAAATAGTCGACCTGTCGATAACATTGCGCTTTTATATTCTTAGAATAAATTAGGGGTTTGGGGTACTATAAGACAAGCGATTTTGTTGTTTATGATAATTAAGCGGCCATGAAAACCGTTATCTGTGAACATTGCTAGCGTTTTGGAACGTTGTGGGACACAGGAGCAGTTAATTATAATATATCGCTAGAATAGTGTTGCTTTTGCGTGAATAAGCGCTCCTGTGTCCTCTGAAAAACGGAAACCCGTATCATGTTCACAAATAACGGCTGCTCTGACCGCGAAAATAATATGTCCTTAAAAAAAAGGGCGTTTCCTTTCTCAGTGGGTATTTAATTTTCAAGTATATTATATTTATCTCACCACGTTGTTTAAAGTGTAAAACCGGTAATAATAAAAGTAAGTGAGGATATTGATTTACATGAAAGACTAGATTTGTTACATTTATTACGAGAGTCGAAATATTTAAAAGAGGTGAACCGTTTGAGCCATACATATAATCAAAATTGGGATTTAGAATCGTTTTTCAAAGGCGGAAGTCAATCAGAAGAATTCAAACAATTTTTACAACAATTATCACAAACATTGGAACAAAAAGAACAAGAAGTTTCTGCGTTACGTCATGACCCTAAAGAGTGGGTATCTGTACTAGAAGGATTACAAGAAACAGCGAAGAAAGTTCGGGAAGCTGGAGCGTTTGTAGGTTGTTTAAATGCTCAAAATATTCATGATACACAAGCAAAGCAGTTAAATGGAAAAGTGAAAGAAGTGTCAACGGCATATATTACAGTTATGACATCTGTGGATGAAAAATTAGTCTCAATGAGTGAGACAGAATGGGCAGAATTAGTTAAGGAACAAGCAATTCAAGAGATTCAGTTTTCCTTAGAAGAGCGGAGACAACGTGCAAGGGAAAAACTATCTACAAATGAAGAAAAGCTAACACAGGCACTTTCAATTGACGGTTATCACGCATGGGGTGACATGTATAACCATCTTGTTGGAAAATTGACAATTCCTTTTGAAGAAAATGGAGAAACAGTAAAGCTTTCAGTAGGTCAAGCAGAAAACAAAATGAACAGTGGTCAACGTGACGTACGAAAAGACGCTTTTTCTCGTTGGGAACAAGCATGGTCAAATGAGGAAGAGTTGTTTGCGGCTACATTAAATCATTTAGCTGGATTTCGGTTGAACTTATACAATAAGCGGGGCTGGACAAATGTACTAAAAGAACCGCTAGATTATAATCGAATGTCAGAAAAGACACTTGATGCGATGTGGGGTACGATTACAGAAAACAAACATCGTTTTCTTCCTTATTTAGAGAAAAAAGCACAGCTAATTGGTGTTGAAAAATTAGCTTGGTATGATGTGCATGCACCAATTTCAAAAGCAGAAAGCCTTGTTAGCTTTGAAGAAGCAGCAGAAACGATTATTGCTCAATTCGGTCAATTCAGCCCGAAAATGGCAGAATTTACGAAAATGACGTTTGATAAAAGTTGGATCGAAGCGGAAAATCGTGCTGGAAAACGACCAGGCGCATTTTGTACATCGTTTCCAGCTAGTGAGGAAACACGTGTGTTTATGACGTATGATGGAACACCATCAAATGTGGCGACGTTAGCGCATGAGCTAGGGCATGCGTATCATCAACATGTGATGAATGATTTGCCACAATTTAAACAAAATTACGCGATGAATGTCGCTGAAACAGCTTCGACGTTTGCGGAAATGATTATTGCTGATGCTGCCGTAAATGAAGCAAAATCAAGTGAGGAGAAACTAGCATTGCTTGATAATAAAATTGGGCGTGGAGTGGCGTTTTTCATGAATATCCATTCCCGGTTCTTATTTGAGACAAGATTTTATGAAAAACGAAAAGAAGGTTTATTAACGGCAGACCAACTAAATGAATTAATGGTATCTGCACAGCAAGAAGCTTATTGTGAGGCGTTGAGTGAGTACCACCCTCATTTCTGGGCAGCAAAACTTCATTTTCATATTACAGGAGTTCCGTTTTATAATTTCCCTTATACGTTTGGCTACTTGTTCAGTTTAGGTGTCTATGCCCAAGCGTTGAAAAAAGGCACAGCCTTTGAAGATGATTATATTGCGCTTTTACGAGATACAGGAAGCATGACGGTAGAAGAGTTAGCAACAAAACATCTGCAAGTTGATTTAACCTCTCCACAATTTTGGCAAGAAGCAATTGATATTGTGTGCCGTGATGTGGACGAATTTATGAGTATTGTTAAATAAGCAAATACTAAATGCCTTTGAGAAATGACACTCAAAGGCATTTTTGTATGTCAGTAAGGAATACAACTCCTACGGAATTTGTGTTGGAATGAAAGGTCACTTTCCCAAAACGGTTATCACCTGTATTTAAATATTCTTTCTAAACCTACTTTTTTTACAATAATTGTACATACTTGATCTGGTACTTATGATATAATTTGGCTGTATATGTCGAATTTTGAAACATAATGGTGTAGAAAGGCAGGAGAAGCGATGGATAAACAAACGGCCATCATCCATAGCCGAAACAAGTTAATGATTAAACTATTATTTGTATGTTTTTTAATAAGTTTAATCATTAATGCTTTTATCGATCCTATAATTATTCCTATTATTGGTCCAATCGGAATTGTATTGTTTGGTGTGCTCTTTTATTTATCATCATCTATGAATTACGTTAAACAAACGATGTATAGTGTGATCGTTGTTATATATGGCTATTTTATCTTTTTAATTCTATATGAACCGTTGCTAATAAACTTCATTTTTCTTTGGTTTGCTCTTATTTCAAGTTCAATTTATCATAAAGCAGGTCCAATTATTGTAGCCGGAGTTTTAACTCTCGGTTCGATTTCATTTTTCTTCTTTCAATATAAATCAGTTATGTTTCCTAATTTAAATAAAGAGGATGTTGTTTACTTTTTGTTGTTTACGGTGCTTGTTATGCTTTTCTTTATTGTTTCTAGTCGTAATACAGAAAAGCTAAGAATACAGGCAGAACAACAAGAAGAACAAGTAACAAATATGTTATGGCAAACGAAGGAATATTTAGAATCCCTTTTTGATCATATGACAGACTGTGTGGTCATCCATGATGTAAGTGGACAAGTCATTATGGTGAATCATTCGTTTCTGGAGCTTTATGGTTGGAAAGAGGAAGAAATCATCCATAAGCAAATTCCGATTGTAACGGGTGAAAATCAAAAAACATTATATAAGATGTGGGAAAATGTTCGTGCAGGTGTTGAAGAAAAAGAAGTTGAAATCGTTTGCATTTGTAAAGACGGCTCAAATGTAGATGTTGTTCTTTCTGTAACACCAATCCGAGACAAAACGGGGAATGTTGTCGCATTGGCAACGTTAACTCGTGATATAACCGTGAAAAACAAAACAGATGAATTAATTCGACGTTCTGATAAATTATCGGTTGTCAGTCAACTTGCGGCAGGTGTAGCACATGAAATCCGAAATCCTTTAACGGTCATATCAGGTTTTTTACAAGTGATGAAAAAACAAAAACGTGAAGATACGAGTCATATTGAAATTATGCTTTCAGAAATAGAGCGCATTAATGTGATTATTAGTGAATTCTTACTTCTTGCTAAACCGCAAGCCGAAAAAATGGAACTCGTCAACTTACAAACGGTTATTGAAGAAGTCATTACATTATTAAATACATCCGCTATTATAAAAAATGTACTTATTACATCAAACTATGAACTACATGCTCCACTAATAAAAGGGGAAAAAAACCAAATTAAACAAGTGTTAATTAATTTATTAAAAAACGCAATGGAAGCGATGGAATCTGGGGGGAGAGTTCAGGTTATTCTGAAACAACCAACGAATGGACAAGTATCGATCAGGGTGGTCGACAATGGAATCGGGATCGATGAGTCAAAATTAAAAAAGCTAGGAGAGCCTTTTTTTACGACAAAAGAGCAAGGAACGGGATTAGGTCTCATGATTAGTCATAAAATCATTGAGTTTCATAAAGGGAGTATTACGTTTGACAGTAAAGTGGGGAAAGGGACTACAGTTGATGTGAGGTTGCCTCTAGTTGTAGAATAAAAGGAACGACTTGAGGAAAGAAGGGGTCTTATGAACATTTCGATCCAATCGATTGTAGCTAGATTAGAAATTGAAGTTGAAAAATTAAAGAAAACAACCGAACAAGGGAATCAACAAGCCATTCGTGAACATGCCGCTGTCATTAAAGCCTATGCTGAGTTATTGCAAGACACCGAAGAAACGCTTCTCCCTACCCAGGTCCAGGTAGGGGAGGCAAAACCAATCTCAAAAGTTCCACCACAACCCTTAGTTAAAGAAGAAAAAGAAAGTTTATTTGATTTTTAACGTAAAAAAGGAGAAAAAGAATGAAACTATTTATCGTATTAGGAGCCGCTCTGGCGGCATTAGCTGTTGGTCTAGGAGCATTTGGTGCCCATGGGTTAGAGCAAAGATTATCTGAGCGATTTATGAAAATATATCAAACTGGTGTTCAATATCATATGTATCATGCAATTGGCATCCTTATCGTCGGTTTTTTAATAAGTCGCTTTCCTGATGTCGGCTTATTTCATGTAGCAGGTTGGTTCTTATTTTCCGGAATCATCTTGTTTTCTGGTAGTTTGTATGTCATGAGTATGACTGGGATAACGAAATTAGGGATGATTACACCTCTTGGTGGCCTAGCGTTTATTATTGGCTGGGTGTTAGTAATCGTTGCCGTATTACGAGGCTAGAAGTGAAAAAACAAGGCTGTCAAAGAGGGAGAATCCCTTATGACAGCCTGTTGTCTTTTTATCGAGGTGAGTATGTTGCAATTTGACCAGTAACAGCAGCACCAAATGGATAATCGTATTCCGGATGCTCTTGAAACACAATATAATCTAAATAAACCATAAGAAGCAAATAATGAACTTCTGACTCAGGATCTTGCAAAATAATATGATCGCGCCCTGCTTCTTCAATGATGCCAGTAAAAATTTGTGCATTCCATTGAACATTGTTTTCAAATGTCATATAAACCGTTACTTGTTTTCCGCGATTTAGGCGGAGAATGTTTTCGATGTAGGATTGTTCCATTGGCAACATTCCTGGGATTTGTGGGAATTGTTGCATTGGCGGCAACTGAAATTGCGGCTGTGGCGCATAAAACATTGGTGGTTGTTGCTGTCCAGCTGGTGGATGTAATTGTTGAGGATAAGGCAGTTGATGAGGTTGCTGCCCTGCAGTAGATTGTTGGTGTTGGTGTTGCTGTTGCTCAGGTTGTTGAAATTGTGGCTGTTGATACATAATGATGTCACTCCTTCTTAGATGTAAAATTTAAAAGACCGTGTACACTTGTGGACAATCTTGTGACGTAGGGCTATAAAAGCAATGGAGCTTATAACGACCAGTGTTCCATTGTCCCCACCATTGTGCCGGACAAGAACCAGTCGGTCGGAAAAACCATAGTGAAAACTCAGCGGGGTGGTGTCTTTCTCCTCGAATGAGCTTTCTCGCTAAATTCATTTCTCGCTCTCTAGCACCTTGGTAAAAGTACCCTTTCTGTGTCGCTTCAAATCCACCGGGTGACTGCCAAACCATGCGTTCAACATTGTCAATATGAACAAAATCTAAACAAGCGGAACGAACTCGATTGACCATTACATTTCCTGCCATAAGCATACCGAGGTCTCCTTCACCTTCTGCTTCCGCTCTCATCAGTCTAGCTAATAACCTCACATCACTTTCTGTTGTCTTTATGACTGCCAAAGCCCTCACCTCCAAAGAAAATTCTAGCTGCACGTGAACTAAGGTGAATCGTGAAAGTTCAGAGCTATGTAGGTTCCTAACCGCACAAGGATAGTCAACCTATTTCATATGCTTATGCAAGCAGTTACTTCAACTATATGAACAAAGGTGAGGTTGTATTCTAAAAAATCCTCTTCTCTAAAAAAATAGAGAAGAGGATTTTGGATTAAATATGAAAAAAGCTAGGGATTGTTTCTTCTTTTAGGATGTTTCCAACGTAGAATGAGCCGAATTCACCATAACGAGCAGAAACTTCATCAAATCTCATTTCATACACAAGCTTTTTAAATTGAAGAACATCATCAGCAAACAATGTGACGCCCCATTCCCAATCATCAAAGCCTACAGAGCCTGTAATGATTTGTTTTACTTTACCTGCATATTGACGACCAATCATACCATGGCTACGCATTAATGTTCGGCGCTCATCAAGCGGTAACATGTACCAATTGTCGTTACCTGCACGACGCTTGTCCATCGGATAGAAGCAAACGTGTTTTGCTTTTGGTAATGTAGGGAATAAACGTGCTCGGACCTCAGGATTTTCTAATGGGTCACCTCCGTCTTTACCAGCAAGATAGTTGCTTAGCTCAACAACAGAAACATATGAAAAAGCAGGGATTGTAAATTCGGCAAAGCGTGTTTTATTAAATGCATTTTCGATGTTGTTTAACTCTTCCATTGAAGGACGTAGCAACATCATCATAAAATCAGCTTTTTGTCCAACAATTGAATAAATTGCATGACTTCCTTCGCCATTTGTTTCCGCTGTTGACCATTTTTCTATCGTTTGAAGGAACTCATTTACGATTTGTTGACGTTCTTCAGTCGGCAATGTTTTCCAAGCTGGCCAATTCATCGTACGAAAATCATGAAGACAATACCAACCATCTAAAGTAACCGCAGCTTCACTCATTATGTAACACTCCTTTAACTTGAACTTCATAGTATTCTAATCAATACATACTATACCATAAGAAAAATAAAGTACCAAAAACTTGAGTTGTACGATTTTGTGACAGCCCGTTGGTATGGTTACGACGACCATACAAATATAACTGTTCCGGACATACGTTCCGTTATAGTAGCATTATCTATAGGGGTATTTTCTTACTACATAGTGGAAATAGCGGAAATGGTGTCCAAAAAAATGAAAAAGTCGTTATTTATCGGTGAATAGCTGAACCTATGTCCGAAACGGGAGAAAAGCAGTGAACATAAACAATGTTCACTGCTTTTCTATTATTTTCGTTTTTGTAAAAAAGCTTGGACGGCAGCGTGATGCTCTTTTGTTTGCCCGGCTTGTCGTTGTGCTGTTACTTCTAATTCTAATACGTCTGATAACGGTTGTTCGAACCCTTTTTTCATATTTTCTTTCATTAATCCAAATGCTAACGTTGGATATTTTGATAAACGTGCGACAAATTCATTTGCGTCATCACTTAATTTTGTCACTAACCCAATCCGATACGCTTCTTCTGCTGAAATGACTTCTCCTAAAGCAAACTCCATAGCTCTTCCTAAGCCGATTAAGCGAGGAAGATAATATGAGGCACCTGCATCAGGAACAAGACCAATTTTCATAAAGCTTAGTGCAAATTTCGATTCTGACGTAGCAATGCGATAATCACATGCTAAGGCAATACTTAAGCCGGCTCCAGCAGCAACACCATTAATATAAGCGACGATTGGTTTTTGGATTGTATCCATATAACGAAGTAACCGATTATACGTGCGGTGCAAATAATCACCATAATCCATTGAAGCTAAATTGTCGACAGGAATGCTCTTTAAATCTGCCCCAGAGCTAAATGATCCAGGTAAACCTGTTAACACGATAACTCGTACAGTGTCATCTTCATTTGCTTTTGTGAATGCTTCATAAAGTTCACGGTGCATTTCTTCATCAATCGCATTTTTTACCTCAGGTCGATTCATTGTAATCGTGGCAATCGATTCGTTTACAGTATAAGTCGTTACAGACATAGTATCACTCCTTAATAGTTTTAGACAGAGCGTCCAATTTTTGTTCCTTCGTAAATCGCACGTTTTGCATCAAGACCAAATGCTTGGTTTGCTCCACCAATAAGATGAACAGGAATTCCTTTATGTTCAAGCTCTTTAAATAAAATTTCATTTGTTAGTTGCCCACTTGCGGTAATAAACGTATCAGCGCTAATTTGAATGGACTCACCATCTTTTTTTATCGTAAGTGTTTTATTCTCTAACTTCTCATATTCAATGCCACCAATCATTTGAACACCATTCTTTTTTAAACTAAGCAAAGTCGCCCAGCGCGTCGTTTTCCCAATTCCTCGTGCAAACGACTTTCCGCGTTGCAATAATGTAATGGAGTAGTCTTTTTTATCCAATAAGAATGAAGCTAAATCACAGGCGATGCCACCACCACCAATGATGACAACATCTTTTCCTTTTGGAATATCTCCTGTAAAAACATCACGGTAACTTAACACATAATCTTGCTCGATTCCTGGTATTTCAGGCGTTCTAGGTATTATGCCAGTCGCTAAAATCACTTCATCGGCTTCTTTTATAACAGGAGTGTCCACCGTAGCTGTTGTATTTAACAAACGAGTGACACCATATTTTTCAAGCTGTACATCATAATAACGTAATGTTTCATTAAACTCAGTTTTACCTGGGACAGACTTTGCAAAGTTCAACTGCCCACCAATGTAAGCCTTTTCATCAATGAGCGTAACGTGATGTCCACGTTTTGCGGCAACACGACTGGCTTCAAGTCCAGCTGGGCCAGCACCAACCACGACGATGTGTTTTTTTGTTGTAGCTGCTTCCATTGAAAGAGTTAGTTCTCTTCCGGCTTCAGGATTCACTAAACATGTAGCTGATTTTCCTTCGAACACATGGTCTAAACAAGCTTGGTTACAGGCGATACATGTGTTAATTTCGTTTGTACGCCCTTCCTTTGCCTTGATGAGAATATCAGGATCAGCTAAAAATGGTCTTGCCATTGAGACAAGATCGGCTTTATTTTCTTTAATAACTGTTTTAGCATCTTCAGGATTATTAATGCGGTTGCTTGCCACAACAGGGATTGAGACCGCTTGATGAATCATTTGTGCAATAGGAACAAACTTCATCCGTGGCACTTTCATCGAGATGGTAGGTACACGTGATTCATGCCAACCGATTCCGATATTTAATAAGTCAACACCTGCTTTTTCACAAAGCTTAGCAAAGGCCACTGTTTCTTCTTCCGTTGTACTGTTATCGACTAAATCAAGGCCGGACATTCTGAAAATAACCGGATAATTAGCGCCAACTTGTGCACGGACGGCTTTGATTATTTCAAGAGCAAAAGTAGTTCGCTTCTGAAACGAGCCTCCCCAATCATCCTCTCGTTTGTTTGTAGCAGGCGATAGAAATTGGTTAATTAAATATCCTTCAGAACCCATAATTTCAACAGCGTCAAACCCAGCTTCTTTTGCCCGTTTTGCACCTAATCCAAAAGCTTCGATAGTATCGATAATTTGTTCTTCAGACATCGCAACAGGAACATCAGGATTAATAGGTGACTGAATGGCAGAAGGAGCTACTGGATCATGGCCTGTCATTGCTTTATAGGCGTACCGTCCTGCATGGAAAAGCTGAAGAGCAATCCGACCGCCTTGTTGATGAACCGCTTGGGTTAAAGGTTTCCAATGCGTAATATCTTCATCGTTGGAGATGGACATAAAGTTACGGCCGCCGCTCCCTTCTGGACAAACTGCTGCCCCGCCTGTAACAATTAATCCGACGTCTGCTTTGGCTCGTCTTTCATAAAAGGCGATAAGTTTGTTCATACCATCTTCTTCACCTTCTAAACCTACGTGCATGGAACCCATGATGACTCGGTTTTTTAACGTTAATGAATTAATCGTTATCGGTGTAAATAAATGCGGATAGTTCAATTGAACACCTCTCCCCTTTAAAATGGTAATGCTTGGTTTTATTATAATGAATGAATGTTCATTCTTTCAATCCTTAATTCAAAAATTCTGAAAAATTATAACTGCTAAATATTGATAAACCGTTATGTAGTATGAGATTGCTCGTTATAGGAAAATTTATAAAAAGAAAATCAATTTGTTTTTTATTAGTTAAAAACGGGAATATGAACAATAAGTGAAAAAGTGAACAAATTTCGATACAGTGCCTTTTAATTTTTGTATAATAGAGATGAACATCAAGTATTCTCCAATAAGTCAATGGGAATATAAGGGTGATTTACATTTTTAGGAGGAATGACAAGTGAGTGATCTCTTTAGTGAAATAAAGGATAAGGTAAAACGTCATTTTCCAACTGTAGTGTTTCCTGAAGGATTAGATGAACGTATTATTGAAGCTGCTGCACAGCTCTCACAAGATGAAGTATTACAACCCGTCTTGATAGGTAATGAAACGGCTATCCTTGAAAAAGCATCACAGATCGGAGTTTCGTTTAAACAAGTTCAAATCATAGATCCGACAACCTATTCTCAATTTGAAGAATTGGTAAAGGCTTTTATAGAAAGAAGAAAAGGAAAAGAAACCGAAGAGTCGGCGAAAGAAAAATTAGTGGACCCGAATTATTTTGGTACGATGCTTGTCTATTTAGATAAAGCAGATGGTTTAGTTAGTGGAGCGGCTCATTCAACTGGGGATACGGTTCGTCCAGCCTTACAAATCATTAAAACAAAAGAAGGCATTAAAAAAACATCAGGTGTCTTCATCATGGTGAAAGAAGATAAAAAGTTTGTCTTTGCCGATTGTGCCATTAATATTTCACCAACAAGTGAAGAGTTAGCTGAAATTGCTATTGCAACAGCGGAAACAGCAAAAGTTTTTGACATCGATCCGAAAGTAGCAATGTTAAGCTTTTCGACGAAAGGCTCGGCTTCATCAATTGAAACAAAAAAAGTATCAGAAGCGACAAAGCTAGCTCAAGAAGCTCGTCCAGATTTAGTCATTGATGGTGAATTCCAATTTGATGCAGCGTTTGTTCCAGCTGTGGCACAAAAGAAAGCACCAGACTCTCCGTTAAAAGGGGAAGCGAATGTGTTTATTTTCCCAAGTTTGGAGTCAGGAAATTTAGGTTATAAAATCGCCCAACGTCTTGGTGGTTATGAAGCAATTGGGCCAATTTTACAAGGGTTAAATCGACCGGTTAATGATTTATCTCGTGGTTGTAATGTGAAAGATGTATATAAGCTTGCTTTAATTACAGCGATGCAATCGATTAATCAAAAAGTAATTGGTTAATGTAAATAAAGAGCTTTAAGCCTGTCAATAAAAACCTCGTAACACGAGACAGTTGACAGGCTTTTTTGATGTATGAAAAGAAGTTTTTTTACCCTTGAAGAGCTTTCTCATTCCGTTTGATTACTCGATCAAGGTAATACGCATACAAATCTATTTCATCACCATGTACTGAATCAGACTGAAGCTCGGCACCTGCTTCGGTAAAAACCGTTAATAAGCGTTGAAGACAATGGGATATAGAGATGTTTGATTGAAGTAAGTCAGTAAGTGATGCCATCGTTTCTGGTTGAATTCGTGGGTAATCGAATGAAACCATCTTTTCTCCTACTGCTTTTTCATAAAACGTTCGAATTAAAGAGGCTCGCTCTTGACCGCTTCCTTGAAGGCATAGGTAAATTTGAACAGCGACACCACCACGAATTCGTCGTTGCGATATACCAGCAAATTTTTTTCCGCGTATACTTAAGTCATAACTTCCAGGACAGTAGGATCCGACAATTTCTCTTGCCTCAATCACGACATTATAAGGTTTGAACATTTGTTTGATGACCGACAACATGAGCTCATACCCTGAATCAATGGAAAACTTCTTTTGTTCTTTCATAATGAGAGAAATATTTAATATTCCCGCATCTAATACAACAGCTAACCCACCAGAATTTCGAACAATCGTGTCATACCCCAGTTCTTGTAGGTACTGAATTCCGTTAGTAACTAACGGTAAGCGACTATCCTGTATCCCTAGTACAACTGTTTTCGGATGAACCCACGTTCGAATGACAGAGTGAGATTGTTCATTTTGACCAACTGATGTACATAGAGCATCATCATACGCAAAAGATTGTAGCGCAAAAAACTGTGTTCCAAAAGAAGTTTGGTCAATATAACGCCATGTTTTATTTTTTATAACTGTAAGTTCATAATCCATTTATATCTCCCTTTCTTTTAGCATTATAACAGAAACAGACCAAGAAATTCCCACTTTTGCGTAGGTGATACATTGCGTACAATAGTAAATATGGTATACTAACAAATGGATAAACAACTATTTTTCAATGCATGATGAAAGGAAGTCGAATGATGGCAAACGAATTTAGGATATGTGATATTTGCCAAGCGACGAATATAAAAACACTGCTTCCAAAGCTAAAGAAGTTAGATGGAGAAGCAGAAATTCATATTGGCTGCCAATCCTATTGTGGACCAGGAAGAAAGAAGTCTTTTACGATTGTAAATAGTCGACCTGTTACTGCTCCAACAGAAGATGAATTGATTCCTAAAATAAGCAAACGATTGAAATAAACATACAAAAGCGATCTTAGCGATAGGTCGCTTTTTCCTATGTTTCATAATCCACCATAAATGATAAATCATGTATACTAACAATAGAAAAGTGAAAATTTCTGGATGGGGAGTGGCTAAGAGCATGACAGCGATTTTAGGTAAGCTTGAGGAGGAAAAGGTTTTTAAAGACCCTGTTCACCGATACATACATGTAAGAGACCAGTTAATTTGGGAGTTGATAGGAACAAAAGAATTTCAACGGTTGCGAAGGGTAAGGCAGTTAGGAACGACTTTTATGACGTTTCATGGTGCGGAACACTCTCGCTTTAATCATTCTCTTGGCGTATATGAAATTACAAGACGAATAATTGATGTGTTTCAAGGTCGACCGCATTGGGATAATGAGGAGCGACTCCTATGTTTGTCCGCTGCCTTATTACATGATGTTGGACACGGGCCATTTTCCCATTCATTTGAAAAAGTATTTAATACAGACCATGAGGAATGGACAAGAGAAATTATCTTAGGGAAAACGGAAATTAACGAAGTGTTATTAAAAGTAGCTAGTGATTTTCCGCAAAAAGTAGCTGATGTCATTGAAAAAACATATACAAACAAGCTAGTCGTATCGTTAATTTCCAGTCAAATTGATGCGGACCGGATGGATTATTTACAGAGGGATGCTTATTATACCGGTGTGAGTTATGGACACTTTGATATGGAACGGATATTACGGGTAATGAGGCCGACAGAAGATCAAGTTGTCATAAAACAAAGTGGAATGCATGCGATTGAGGATTACATTATGAGCCGGTATCAAATGTACTGGCAAGTGTATTTTCATCCTGTCACGAGAAGTGCAGAAGTGATTCTAAGTAAAATTTTACAACGCTCAAAAGAATTATATAACACCGGATACGTATTTAAACAAGACCCAATTCATTTCCATTCTTTATTTTGCGAAAAACTAAGCTTAGACGATTATTTGCGGTTAGATGAGTCGATAATCCTTTATTATTTTCAAATTTGGCTAGAAGAAGACGATCGCATATTACAGGATCTTTGTGATAGATTTTTAAACAGAAGACTGTTTAAATATGTCGAGTTTAATCCAAATCAGCAAATGAATGATTGGCCAGTGCTACAACAATTATTTAAAGACGCCAACATTGATCCAACATATTATTTAGTCATTGATTCTTCTTCGGATTTACCTTACGATTTTTATCGGCCTGGGGAAGAAGAAGAGCGGTTACCGATTCATTTGCTATTACCGAATGGGAAAATACGAGAGCTGTCAAGAGAGTCCGATGTCGTTGAAGCGATATCAGGGAAAAAAAGAACAGACCATAAACTGTATTTTCCACTGGATTTTCTAGAAAATCCAGACGAATTTTCCGATGTAAAACAAAAGATTAAAGAATTGCTTGAGAAATAGGGGGAGAAGGGGTTGCTAAAGGAGCATATCAAACTATTAACAATGGTCGAGTTTGCAGGGGAAATCATCGGACGAAAGAAACTGCAAAAAATTGTGTACATTAGTAAAAAACTGAAATTTCCTTTTTCGGAAAAGTTTAATTTTCATATGTTTGGTCCTTATTCTGAAGAACTAACATTACGTATAGAGGAATTATGCAATTTAGGATTTCTACAGGAAACGAAAGAGCATAAAGGTGGATACTCTCAATATCGGTATACATTAACAGATGAGGGTTTAACGTTTTTACAAATGTATCAGCTTGAATTACCTGAAATTAACGGTGTTGTGAAAAGCATGAACGAACAAAGTTCTAAATTTCTAGAACTTGTCTCAACGATCTTATATTTCGAAGAATTACCACAAGAAGAAGTGAAAACAAAAGTATTTACAATAAAAAAGAAGCAAAACTATACAGAAGATGACATACATAAAGCGTATGATTATATTCGGCAATTAAAGTCGATTGCCCATTAGAACGACAAAAGTAAAAAAATAGAAATAGTGTTTGCTTTTCTTTATCATTGTTGTAAATTGTATTGTTTCAAAGTCTGTGGTAAACTATAACCAACCAACAAGTAAAGGAAAGGGATGGATTAAATTGGATCTCTTTAAAAAAGACAATGAGAAAAAATCAAAAACAGGCTTCACGATCCTTTCTGGTGATTCAACGTCAGGTCATGGTGGGTATGGAGCCGGAGTATTAAATTTAGATAATGTTTCCCCTGTTATTATCGACCCAGAAGAAAATGAGTCATATGTTGATATGGGTGCACTACATGCGCGATCTGCTGTAGAAAAACGAATAAAGTTCTCTGCTAATCGGGAAGATGTACCAAATGGAAAATTATATTGGCTTGTGTGGGTAACGATTAAACACAAAGATGGAAAGCCTTATTATGCAGGGGTTGCAGGGTGTGAAATGACGGTCGATAGTGAGGCGCGCCGTGGATATAAAAGTTTACCGGAACATGTAAACCGTATGGATAAATCATTAAAAGGCCATATTATCGTCGACCATATGGATGCAAAATCAAAACAATTATTAAAATCATTTTTGCAAGACCATAGCCAAGAGATGTGGGAACGCTCTGAAGAAAAGCTACATCAAGAATTGAATGAGGGATGAGAACAACAAGTGTAGCATTTGTCTAGCCCTTAAATTTACAAACTATGAACGATTTATGAACTCTGATGTAAACGCTTGAGCTTTTATGAAAATCAAATTAAACTAAAAAATAGTATAAACCACACATTTATACTAGGACAAAAAAAGCGCATTAGACAAAGTCTAATGCGCTTTTTTACATATAAGAAGGAAAAATTTTGGTGTTGCAGTGAAGCTTTGAAAGCTTATTCTAGAAGAGTGAAGACTGCGCACCTGCACCTGCGCGTTTCACCCAAAGAAGAACACTTGGGGTTCACTATCAAAAGCGGGCAGGGCTCCGCACTTCGCTTGAAACGAAAAGACGCCCAACGCGTTTTTCTTATTAGTTAAACCATTTAATAAATCGATCTAGGAAGCGCTCTTTCTTATGTTCTTGTTCATCAATCATTTCTTCTACTTCTTCTTCGGAATGAACCGGACATGTTTCCGTTGGTTCCGTCCCTTCAATGAAATAAGTTAACCGTTTAGCGGGACACCCCTCACTTGCAAGCATGCCGTTATTTGGATTAATATAAACACCTTTTACCCCATCTGGTACATGAAAGGCAAGTTTTAGTTCATCTTGAAGCGCTTCTTCCAAAAAGTTCGCCCAAATTCGTTTGGCATGTTGTCCGTGTAAGCTTTGGTTCATATCACCAGTGTCAGGTCCAACCCAAACGCCTGCTGTTAATTGCGGAGTATACCCAATCATCCAGCTATCGGTATCTGTTGTTCCTGATTTTCCCGCAACTGGGCGATTGATAATATGGGCAATGGATTGGCCAGTTCCGTTTGCATAACCATCTAAATTCGTTTCGAACATCGCTTTCATTACATCATTCATAATGTAGATTAATCGTTCATCAAATTCTTGATTCACTTCGGGTTCATTATTAATAATGACATTTCCTTCTTGGTCCACTACTTTTCGAATGAAGCGAGGTTCAACCGTGCTCCCGCCATTCGCAAAGGCAGAGTAACTTGTAACTAATTCTAGTAACGTTACTTCACTTGCACCTAAAGCAAGAGAAGGTAAGTCATGTAGAGGGCTATGGATTCCAAACCTTCTTGCGGTTTCTTGTAATACATTTGTGCCTAAATATAAATGTGTTTTAACGGCATAAATATTGTCTGATAATGCCATCGCTTGAACTAAAGTAATGAAATCTTCGGCATACCGGTCACCAAAATTACTTGGTGTATAATCAACACGACCATCGTCAAATGAAAAGGTTGTCGGCTCGCTTAACAGCGTTGATGCCGGAGTAAAGCCTTTTTCTAGTGCAGCATAATATAAAAAAGCTTTAAACACAGATCCAGGGTGCCGTTTCGCTTGTGTTGCTCGATTAAAGGGACTCTCAAAATAGTTACGTCCCCCAATTAATGCTTGTACATCACCTGTTTTTGGGTCCATTGCTATGAGTGCCGATTGTAACTCTTCATGAGGACCTAATTCCTTCTCTACCCATTTTTCGGCTAACTGTTGAAGTTCTGGGTCTAGAGTTGTGTATATTTGTAGGCCGCCATTTTCGATAATCTCTTCATCAAGTCCGTATTCTTGCATTAATGTTTGCTTAACAACCGCTTGAAAATATAACCCTGTACTGGTGGTTGCATCTTCTTCATCGGTAACAAAAACCAATGGCTCTGCTTTCGCTGCATCTGCTTCAGTTTGAGTAATATAACCAGATGTAACCATCGTTTGTAAAATTAAATGTTGCCGGTTCGTTGCTCTTTCTAAATCGTTTAAAGGCGAATAATAGCTCGGCCCTTTTGGTATTCCAGCAAGCATACTCGCTTCTGCAAGGGATAACTCACTTGCATTTTTATCAAAATAATGTAGAGCGGCAGCCTCAATACCATATGCACCATGCCCATAATAAATTGTGTTTAAATAACCTTCGAGAATATCTTTTTTGGAATAGTTCATTTCTAATCGCAGTGCATATAATGCCTCGTTAATTTTTCGTTGCCACGTTTTATCGTGGCCTAAATATAAATTACGTGCGTATTGCTGTGTAATCGTACTTGCTCCTTGTGCCATCGAACCGGATCGGACATTTGCAACAACGGCCCCACCAATTCTAGTGAAATCAAAACCATAATGTTGATAAAACTTTCGATCTTCAATGGATAATGTCGCATGAATTAAATCATCAGAAATATTCTCCATCGGTACCCAATAACGGTTTTGACCCATCCGGTTTTCTCCTATGACTGTATCATTTGCACCGAAGTATCGTGTTGTTTGAGCGACTTGTAAAGGTGGGGGACCTTGTGCTTTTGTATACAGTAATAGCGAGACGACGCCACTCATCGCTAAGATGGAAACGATAAGGAAAATTCGAAATAATGTACGAAACCAATGTCTTTTTTTTCTTGCACGGCGTTGGATGACCTCCATGTTAGTCACCTTCTTTTACGAGACTTTGTTTCTACTAATTTTGGTCATCAATCTAAGTTTTTAAACGTAGACAATAGACTTTTTAAAAATATCTCTTGCTTTTTTTAGCTGATGTTTTATACTTTGTTTTGTTCGATAAGAATAAGAGGTAGGATTAATAGGGTAAAATAATGATAATGAATACGATGTAGAGGTGAAGAACATGGAATTATGGTATACAGAAAAACAAACAGAACGGTTTGGTATTACCGCGAAAATAAAACAAACATTACATACAGAACAAACCGAATTTCAAAAGCTAGATATGATTGAAACAGAAGAGTTCGGGAATATGCTTGTACTTGATGGTATGGTTATGACAACAGAGAAAGATGAATTTGTTTACCACGAAATGGTAGCCCACGTCCCGCTATTTACACACCCGAATCCAAAACAAGTTTTAGTTGTAGGTGGAGGCGATGGAGGTGTCATTCGCGAAGTATTAAAACATCCTTCTGTAGAAAAAGCGACGCTTGTTGAAATCGATGGGAAGGTAATCGAATACTCGAAAAAATATTTACCATCGATCGCAGGAGCGCTAGATGATGCACGCGTTGATGTTCAAGTTGATGATGGCTTTATGCATATCGCCAAAAGCGAAAATAAGTATGATGTGATTATGGTTGATTCAACAGAGCCGGTTGGACCAGCTGTGAATTTATTTACAAAAGGTTTCTATGAAGGAATATCGAAAGCATTAAAAGAAGATGGTGTCTTTGTGGCTCAAACGGACAACCCTTGGTTTCATAGCGATTTAATCGAAAAAGTGTTTCAAGATGTGAAAGAAACATTCCCAATCACACGGTTATATACAGCAAATATTCCAACATATCCAAGTGGGTTATGGACATTTACAATTGGGTCGAAGAAATATGACCCGCTTCAAGTAGAAGATGCTAGATTCCATGAGATTGAAACGAAATACTATACAAAGGATATTCACAAAGCTGCCTTTGTGTTACCACGATTTGTCGAACGTCTTATAAATAAATAAAGCACAACCGGGGTGACTCAAACGCGAGTGTTAATTTATTGAGTCACCCTTCTCCTATCAACAATGAATGATGCTATGGTCCTGCTATTTCTTGCAAGACTAGCTTATTGACTATACACTTGTTTTTAGAAGGCTGTTTTCGAAAGAATTGTTGCTTGCTAGTAAAGGAAGGCAATAAAGTGATGGAAACCGATAATGAAAATGAGTGAAAAACAACATCGAAAAGAGCCTTTTAGAAAAAGTGAGGGATTCCATGGTTGAAAAAAAACAAGTCCAAGTGTCATTTGTTATTTCCATAACCGAACAAAATCAGCGAAATACATATAAAGGAAAGGCTGTTGGAGAATTAACGAGTAAGGATGATATTAAGTACTTACGCTATATTGAAAAAACGGATTCTGGACAAGTGACAAATGTTTGGAAAATTGGAACAGGTCATATGACGATTCTTCGTAATGGAGAAGTGTCAGTCAGGCAACCGTTACATATTCATGCAAAAACAGAAGGGTCTTATTCAACACCGTATGGAACATTGAATCATTACATTGAAACAACCCGTTTAAAAGTGATGTGGGGATTAAACGGAGAAGGCAAAATTGAAGCTGTGTTTAAGACCATTCTTGACGAAGAAACGGCAAGAACACATGAAGTACTATTAGAAATCGAGGAGGGGTCACATGAATAGTGTGGAACAAAAAAAAGAAGCATTAAAAAGTGAGATCGTCTCGGCCATTGAAAAAGCAGGGTTAGCTAAAGGGAACGAGATTCCTGAAGTTGTTCTGGAACTGCCGAGAGATAAAGCGCATGGAGATTATGCGACGAATATGGCGATGCGATTAGCAAAAGTAGCGAAAAAAGCTCCGCGTGCGATTGCAGAAGATATCGTTGCTCATTTAGACAAAGAAAAAGCATCGATATCGAAAGTCGACATTGCAGGACCTGGGTTTATTAATTTTTATATGGACAATTCATATTTACTTGAAATCATTAAAGAAGTGTTAACACAAAAAGAACAATATGGAAAAACAAATATTGGGCAAAATGAAAAGGTACAAGTGGAGTTTGTCTCGGCAAATCCAACAGGAACTCTTCATTTAGGACATGCTCGTGGCGCTGCAGTTGGAGATTCCCTTTGCAATATTTTAGAAAAAGCAGGCTATGAAGTAGGGAGAGAATATTACATAAATGATGCCGGAAATCAAATTCATAACTTGGCCTTATCACTCCAAGCACGCTACTTCCAAGCGTTAAACATGGAGATGGACATGCCAGAGGATGGGTATCATGGTGCCGATATTATTGAATTTGCACAACAACTTGTTGCAGAACATGGGGATAAATTTATTCATGTGCCAGAACAAGAGCGACTAGACTTCTTTAGACAATTTGGTTTGCAAAAAGAATTAGATAAAATCAAAGCTGATTTAGCGGAGTTTCGTGTAGAGTTTGATGAGTGGTATTCAGAAACTTCTCTTTATACATCAGGTAAAGTAGAAGAAGCGCTTCAAGTACTGGAAGAAAAAGGTGAAACGTACGAAGAAGAGGGTGCAACATGGTTCCGCTCAACGACATACGGAGACGATAAAGACCGTGTTTTAATTAAAAATGATGGAACGTATACGTACTTAACCCCTGATATCGCTTATCATAAAGATAAAATGGATAGAGGTTTTGAAAAGCTCATTAATATATGGGGTGCAGACCACCATGGGTATATTCCAAGAATGAGAGCCGCTCTTCAAGCACTAGGGTATAAGAAAGAACAGATGGAAGTCGAAATCATCCAAATGGTATCACTTTTCCAAAATGGTGAAAAAGTGAAAATGAGTAAGCGAACAGGTAAAGCTGTTACATTGCGTGATTTAATGGAAGAGGTTGGAATTGATGCGACAAGATATTTCTTTGCAATGAGAAGCGCAGACACGCATTTGGATTTTGATATGGATTTAGCGGTCTCCAAATCGAATGAAAATCCAGTGTATTATGTACAATATGCACATGCTCGAATTTCGAGTATATTACGTCAAGGTGAGCAACATGGTTTTGAATATGATGAACAAACAAAAGTAGAGGCGATTCAATCTGAGAAAGAATATGAGCTTCTGAAAAAAATTGGAGAATTTCCTGAAGCAGTGGCTGAAGCGGCCCAAAAGCTATCTCCACATCGCATTACGAATTATGTATTTGAGTTGGCTCAAGCATTACATTCGTTTTACAATGCTGAGCGTGTCATTGACCCAGAAGATGATGAAAAGAGCAAAGCAAGACTTGCATTAATTAAGGCTGTACAAATTACATTACAAAATGCATTAAAGCTAATCGGTGTAAAAGCACCAGAGCAAATGTAGCGTTTAGGAATTGTTAACAACAACCCCACTATTTACAATAAATAGTGGGGTTGTTTTAATGAGAAAATAAAAAAGACAAAAGGACGTGATTGTATGCAAGAAATCGCACTCGCATTACTAGCAGGGTTAATCGTAGGCCTTGTATTTGGTTTTTTAAAATTACCAATCCCTGCTCCCCCAGCATTGCCCGGTATCATGGGGATTGTTGGGATTTATATAGGATACAAAGTGTATCAATGGATTCTTCCGTTGATTAACCAAGGGTAACTATAGGAGGGATATACATGCCTTATGTTCAATGTCGTTATGAGCGGGCCGTTTATTATGAATCCAAAGGAAAAGGAACACCGCTTGTTTTTATTCATCCACCTGGAATGGGGTATAAAACGTTTTATAAACAGTTGCCGTTAGCAAAGGATTATCAGTTAATTTTTGTTGATTTACGTGGGAATGGGAAAAGTGAAGCAGGGAAAGAACGAATCACAATGTCTTTATTAGCTGAAGATATAAAGCAAGTGTTGGATGAGTTAAAAATTGATCAAGCGATTATTTTAGGGTATTCCAATGGAGGGTCAATTGCACAAGAGTTCGTCTTATCTTATCCTGAGCGAGCTATTGCGTTAATTATGAGTGGAAGCTTTCCTGAAGTAAATAATTTTATTCTACGAAATGAGTTTAAGTTAGGGATATGGGCAACCGAGCTAAATGCAATAAATCTTGTCGCTAATGTATTAGCAACAGCCCATTGTAAAAAACACGAGACAGCGTTCCGTCATGAATTGGCAGAGCATATAAAACGAACAAACCCGGATGTATTAAGCAGAATGTATAAAGCGGGGTTACAATATCGCTCGACAGAACATTTGCATGAAATTAAAGTGCCTGTGTTGTTAATATACGGGTCGCTCTCATTTTATCTCCACCATTATATTGACATGTTTAAAAAGAGGTTGGAAGATGTAACTGTTGTATTAGTAGAAAAAGCGACACACCAAGTTCCGACAAAACATGCACAAGAATTTAATTGTATTATCAAAAGCTTTATTGAGAAAAAAGTAAATGTCCAAACCTCATCATAAAGATGGGGTTTTTTAGTTATCGCTTTTCAACGGAGAATCGATTATAGTAAGAGGGTCAGTTAAATTCAAAAAACGTCCTCACATCATGGAGAGGACGCAATATAGATTATGCGCTCAAACTGAACGGACATCTATTCCGCTATTAGATAGAAAACACCGCTTTTTTTAATGCTAACGGACATCTGTTCCGTTAATGGGCGAAAACAGCGACAAAAATACATTTAATCTTTAATGTTACGGAACCAAAGTCCGTAAGCCTTTGGAAAATAGTTCATTTTTATAAAATAGCGGAACTGATGTCCAAAAGCCGAGCACCACCCCATGCATTAAAGTAAACCAGAAATCATTGTTCCGACACGCTCTTTTCCCCGATGGAAAAGGGAGCGTTTTTCAAGTTGCTGCATTGTTAATCGTTCAGAGATTGAAAAATCGTGTTCAATTTCATTTTCGACGCCTTTAATAAAATCAGCGTCATAAATAAGACAATTAATTTCATGGTTGATATGAAAACTGCGCTTATCAAAATTTGCTGTACCGATATCGCATACTTGCCGGTCAATAATAACAACTTTTGCATGGAAAAATCCACGGTAGTATCGATAAATTTCAACCCCGGCTTCTAATAGTTCTTGAAAGTAAGGAAAAGCCGCTTCTTTCACAAGGGGGTGATCGCCTTGCTTTGGAACGAGTAAGCGGACAGCAACACCGCGCTTGGCAGCAGCCATTAATTCACCTTGTAACGCTTTACCAGGAATAAAATAAGGGGTTCCAATCGTTATTGTTGTTTTAGCTTGGCGAATTAAATCGATAAACGCTTCTTCAAGAAATACACCATCAGTTGGTAAAATTCGAAGCGAAATAGGACCTTGTTTTAAGTTAGGATAATACCGGTCGCTTTTAAGTTCTTTGTTCGTAGCGACGCGCCAATCTTCAAGAAACTGTTCTTGTAAATCTTGGACTCCATCCCCTTCAATTCGTAAATGGAAGTCTCGCCAAGGGCCAAATTTCGGATCGCGTCCGAGATATTCGTCACCAACATTATACCCACCAACAAAGCCGATTTTCCCATCGATAATTGTAATTTTCCGATGGTTTCTTCGGTTGAAAGTAAAGAACAAATACGGCCATTGAATCGGATGAGAGTAAGCAAAGGAGACACCGGCTTTTTTCAATTGTTGAATCGACTTTTTCGACAGTTTTGACCCCATTCGATCAACAAGTAGTCGGACTTCGACCCCTTGTTTTGCTTTTTCTTTTAATAAATTGGCCATTTTTGTGGAGATGCTATCGTCTTTAAAAATATAAAACAACACATGAATGTGACTTTTTGCTTGTTCGATTTCTTGAAACATCGTTCGAAATAACTCGTCCCCAGTTGGAAGAAGGGAAACATGACCTTGCCTCGTGTGTTGAGTTCGTTTGTGAGCTTCACTTTTTTGAACTTTCATGCCACCGATAAAATCAAGGCGTAGCCAAACTAATATTAGAATGACAACAGCTAATACAGTAAGTGCAAGTATCATATTTACCTCCTATTTAGATATATTATCTTGTTATTTATTGTTTCCGTTTCTAATGAAAATACAAAAGCCAATATTTACTGATAAAAAAAATAAAAAAATTAATGAGTGAATACTCATTCATTTAAAAATTGTGTTATAATGATGACAACCTAAAAATAAAATATTTTCTGATAATGCATTTCTAGAGGAGAGAATGTGTTTGCCTCAAAGAAATTCACAAAAAGGATAAGGATGAAAGGGGATGCTTATAAATGGAAGCGCTTAGATGGATTAACCTCATTGCTTTTTTAGCAATTACAGGCTATGCAGTATACTTGTTTGTAACTTTAGTTATGACTCGTTATACGTACATCAAATTAGGGAAAAAGGTAGAATTTGATCACTCACTAAAAGAGCGGTTGAACGCGGTATTAGTTAATGTATTTGGGCAAAAGAAATTATTAAAAGATAAAAAAAGTGGGATCATCCATTTAATGTTTTTCTACGGATTTTTACTTGTTCAGTTTAGTGCGATTGATGTCATTTGGAAAGGGTTAGCTACTGGCTCTCATTTACCATTTGGACCTCTTTATCCGTACTTTACATTTTTCCAAGAACTTGTAGTTATCATGATTTTAATCGCCGTTGTTTGGGCATTTTACCGTCGTTATGTTGAAAAACTTGTTCGATTAAAACGAGGATGGAAAGCTGGACTTGTGCTAGTGTTCATTGGCGGTTTAATGGTATCGAAACTTGGTGCAAAAGGAATGGAAAAAATCTGGCTAGATAAATCTTTAACAGGATTTGAGCCGATTGCTTCTAGTATTGCATGGCTTGCGTCCGGTATTGGACCGACTGCAGCAGCGGTATTATTTTATGTGTTCTGGTGGATGCATTTATTATTCTTATTAACGTTTTTAGTTTATGTTCCACAATCTAAGCATGCGCATTTAATTGCTGGACCATACAATGTATTTTTAGGTCGTACACATGAAGTGGGTCGTCTTTCTTCTATTAATTTTGAGGATGAGTCACAAGAAGTGTTTGGGGTAGGTAAAGTAGAAGATTTCAATCAAAAACAACTCGTTGATTTATATGCCTGTGTGGAATGCGGACGCTGTACAAATATGTGTCCAGCTACAGGAACAGGAAAAATGTTATCACCGATGGACCTTATTATAAAAATCCGTGATCATTTAACTGAAAAAGGGGCAGCTGTTACATCGCGTCAAGCATGGATGCCTGCATACGCCTTTTCGAATACGAAAGCGAACCAGCTAGCAATGCAATCAGGAGGCAACCAAGAAGTGGCTGCAGGATATGATGTAAGCTTAATTGGAGATGTTATTACAGAAGAAGAAATTTGGGCCTGTACGACGTGCCGTAACTGTGAAGACCAATGTCCAGTTATGAACGAGCATGTAGATAAAATTATCGATATGAGAAGATATCTTGTGTTAACAGAAGGAAAAATGGACGCAGATGCACAGCGTGCCATTACAAATATCGAGCGTCAAGGTAACCCTTGGGGAATTAACCGTAAAGAACGTGAAAACTGGCGCGATGGCCGTGAAGATATTGTTGTACCAACAGTTAAAGAGCTTGAGAAAAAAGGAGAAGAATTTGAATATTTATTCTTCGTTGGTTCAATGGGTTCTTACGACAAGCGTAGCCAAAAAATTGCTCAATCATTTGCGAAAGTGTTAAATGAAGCAGGCGTGAAATTTGCGATTATTGGAAGCAAAGAGAAAAACTCAGGCGACACACCACGTCGTATTGGAAACGAGTTTTTATTCCAAGAGTTAGCAACAGCAAATATCGAATTGTTCCAAAAACACAATGTAAAGAAAATCGTGACAATTGACCCGCATGCATACAACACTTTTAAAAATGAATATCCTGAGTTTGGTTTAGAAGGAGTAGAAGTTTACCATCATACTGAATTGTTGTTTAAATTAATTCAAGAAGGTAAAATTACACCGAAGTATGAAGTGAATGAAACAATCGTTTATCATGATTCCTGTTATTTAGGTCGCTACAACGATGTTTATGATGCTCCACGTGAAATTTTAAAAGCAATTCCAGGAGTGACACTCGTAGAAATGGAACGTAATCGTGAAAAAGGAATGTGCTGTGGAGCCGGTGGTGGCTTAATGTGGATGGAAGAAGATGCAGGAGAACGTGTGAACGTTGCCCGAACAGAGCAAGCGTTAGAAGTCAATCCGAGCGTCATTGGAAGCGGATGTCCATATTGCTTAACGATGTTAAGTGATGGAACAAAAGCAAAAGAGGTTGAAGAAAACGTACAAACGCTTGACCTTGTTGAAATTTTAGAAAAATCTTTAGTTCAACAGGAAAAGGAGCTTGTACACTAGAATATAATGTATTCGACACCATGAAGAGTTCAGAGCAATTGCTACTGAACTCTTCATACATACTAGACAAATGTTAAAAATCAGGTACACTTATTGTAAGCGTATTCAAAAAAGAGCAGCTTTTCAAGATGAAAACTGAGCGACCGTTCGGTCTATTCAAGGAAGGTGGGAAAAATGTTGCAGAAAACAGTCATTATTGAAGGGGCAAGGACGCCTTTTGGTAAGTTTGGTGGGGGATTACAATCAAAGACGGCTTCACAATTAGGTGGTCATGCTATTAAAGCCGCATTACAAAGAGCGAACTTAGATGGAACTCAAGTAGATTATTTAATAATGGGAAATGTCTTGCAGGCAGGTCAAGGCCAAATTCCGTCCAGACAAGCAGGCTATTATGCAGATTTACCATGGGACGTTGAAACAGAAACGATTAATAAAGTTTGTGCGAGCGGAATAAGAAGTGTAACAATCGCAGACCAAATGATTCGTCTTGGTGATGCAAAGGTCATTGTTGCAGGTGGAATGGAATCGATGAGTAATGCTCCTTACTTTTTAGAGCAAGCTCGATTTGGATTGAGAATGGGAAATGGTGTAATCAAAGATGCGATGACTCATGATGGTCTAACATGCTCATTTACAAATCAACATATGGGTATTTACGGAAATGATGTAGCAAAAGAATTAAACATCAGTCGTGATAAACAAGATGAATGGGCATTACAAAGTCATAAACGAGCAATAGATGCGATTGAAAATGGGAGATTACTTGAAGAAATTGAACCGGTTGAAATTACCGACCGAAAAGGAAATATTACGACCATTGCTCAAGATGAAGCTCCACGCTCTGATACAACGGTAGAAAGATTAGCGAAATTATCTTCTGTTTTTTCAAAAGAAGGAACGATTACAGCGGGAAATGCTCCTGGTGTAAATGATGGAGCGTGTGCCCTTGTATTAACTTCAGAAGAAAATTCAATAGAAAGAGGATTAAAGCCATTAGCAACGATAGTAGCTCACACATCACTAGCAATCGAGCCTAAAGACTTTCCGAAAACTCCTGGGCTTGTTATTAATAAGCTTCTTGAAAAAACGAATAAAACAGTCGAAGACATTGAGTTATTTGAAATAAATGAAGCGTTTGCCGCAGTAGCTCTAGCAAGTCAATCACTTGCAAACCTACCGTCAGAGAAAATCAATGTAAATGGAGGAGCTGTTGCTCTAGGACACCCGATTGGTGCTAGTGGAACAAGAATCATTTTAACTTTAGCATATGAATTAAGACGAAGAGGCGGCGGTATTGGGATTGCTGCAATTTGTAGTGGTGGCGGTCAAGGTGATGCAGTCATGATACAAGTGGAGAAATAAGGAGGATGAAAAAATGGAGATAAAAACAGTGATGGTTGTCGGAGCTGGACAAATGGGCTCTGGAATTGCTCAAGTTCATGCTCAAGCTGGCTTTTACGTTATTTTACTTGATGTGAATGAACAGGCCGTAACAAAAGGGATAGCTGGAATTGAGAAAAACCTACAAAGACAAGTGGACAAAGGACGCTTAGAAGAAGAGGGTAAGACAAAAATTTTAAGTCGAATTGAAAGATCAATAGACATCACAAACGCGAAAAAAGCTGATTTAATTATTGAAGCAGCGGTTGAAAACATGGAAATCAAAACGAAAATTTTCACGCAATTAGATGAACAAGCACCGAGCCATGCCATCTTAGCAACAAACACGTCATCATTGCCTATTACGGAAATTGCTGCAGCAACAAAACGACCAGAACAAGTCATTGGGATGCACTTTATGAATCCTGTTCCTGTTATGAAGCTCGTCGAAATTATTCGTGGGTTGCAAACGAGTGATGTAGTATATGAAGCGATTTCTGCTGTTTCTGAAACGTTAGGAAAAACAGCTGTGGAAGTTAATGATTTCCCTGGGTTTGTTTCAAATCGGATTTTAATGCCTATGATCAATGAAGCGATTTATACCGTTTATGAAGGAGTTGCAACGAAAGAAGCGGTTGATGAAGTGATGAAGTTAGGGATGAACCATCCAATGGGACCACTTACATTAGCAGACTTTATCGGTCTTGATACGTGTCTTTATATTATGGAAACACTTCATGAAGGGTTTGGAGATGACAAATACAGACCTTGTCCACTGTTAAGAAAGTATGTTAAAGCAGGTTGGCTTGGAAAGAAAACAGGACGAGGATTTTACGAATATAACTAACAAGATTGGGCGTGAGAAAAATGAATCTTCTTTTTACAGAAGAACAGGTCATGATGCAAAAGATGGTTCAAAGCTTTGCTAGAGATAAAGTCGCTCCCTTTATAGAGAAAATGGAGGAATCTGATGTTTTTCCAAAAGAGATAATTAGAGAAATGGGAGAACTAGGCTTAATGGGAATTCCTATATCAGAACAATACAATGGTTCTGGTATGGACTTCATTTCCTATATTTTAGCGATTCATGAATTATCGAAAGTAAGTGCAACAGTCGGTGTCATTCTTTCGGTGCATACTTCAGTAGGCACAAACCCAATTTTATATTTCGGTACCGAAGAGCAGAAACAAAAGTATGTGACGAAACTCGCGAGTGGTGAATATTTAGGAGCTTTTGGATTAACAGAACCGAATGCTGGTTCGGATGCTGCGGGATTAAAGACAACTGCCGTATTACATGGTGACCACTATCGAATAAACGGAACAAAAGCGTTTATTACAAATGGTGGGGAAGCGGATACGTATATTGTTTTTGCAAAAACCGATGTAAATGCGGGTGCTAAAGGAGTTACAGCTTTTATTGTCGATAAACATACTGAAGGCTTTAGCGTCGGAAAAAAAGAACGAAAAATGGGGTTACACGGTTCAAATACGACACAGTTATTATTTGAAGATGCGAAAGTCCCAGTTGAAAACCGCCTAGGAGAAGAAGGGGAAGGTTTTAAAATTGCGATGGCTAATTTGGAGGTCGGTCGTATTGGGATTGCGGCTCAAGCATTAGGTATTGCCGAAGCGGCTCTAGAAGCAGCCACAAACTATGCAAAAGAACGAAAACAATTTGGTCGCTCCATTGCAAGTCAACAAGGCATTGCATTTAAGCTAGCTAATATGGCGACTGCTATTGAAGCAGCAAAACTATTAACCTATCGGGCGGCATCTTTACGTCAACAAGGAAAGTCTTGTAAACAAGAGGCAGCGATGGCGAAATTATATGCATCAAAAACTGCGATGGATGTAGCAACAGAGGCGGTTCAAATCTATGGTGGATACGGGTATACAAAAGATTATCCTGTTGAACGCTTTTTCCGAGATGCAAAAGTAACCGAGATTTACGAAGGAACGAGTGAAATTCAAAAGCTAGTGATTATGAAAACATTACAAGAATAGTGGGGGAACAATTATGAACTTTCAATTAACAGAAGAACAAGAAATGATTAGAAAAATGGTCAGAGATTTTGCTAAAAATGAAGTAGAACCAACAGCAGAAGAACGAGATGAAGAAGAACGTTTTGACCGTGAAATTTTTGATAAGATGGCAGAACTTGGTTTAACAGGAATTCCGTGGCCAGAAGAATATGGTGGGATTGGTGCTGATTATTTAAGTTATGTCATCGCAGTGGAAGAGCTATCACGAGTATGTGCATCGATAGGGGTAACATTATCTGCTCATATTTCATTAGCAAGCTGGCCTTTATATAAATTTGGAACAGAAGAACAAAAGCAAACGTATTTACGTGCATTAGCGGAAGGACGCAAAATTGGAGCGTATGGACTGACAGAACCAGGTTCAGGGTCTGATGCAGCAAGCATGAAAACAACTGCGAAGCTAGACGGTGACGACTATATTTTAAATGGTTCGAAAATCTTTATTACAAATGGTGGCATTGCGGATATTTATATTGTCTTTGCCGTAACGAACCCAGAGTTAAAGCATAAAGGTGTTACAGCGTTTATTGTGGAAAGTGATATGCCTGGCTTCTCTGTAGGAAAAAAAGAAAAGAAACTAGGAATTCGCTCGTCTCCAACAACGGAAATTATTTTTGAAGATGTTCGCGTTCCAAAAGATAACATGCTAGGAAAAGAAGGAGAAGGCTTTAAAATCGCGATGATGACACTTGATGGTGGACGTAATGGAATCGCGGCACAAGCGGTTGGAATTGCGCAAGGAGCGTTAGATGCTTCGGTTCAATATGCAAAAGAGAGAAAGCAATTTGGAAAATCAATCGGACAACAACAAGGAATTGGCTTTAAGCTAGCAGATATGGCTACAAAAATTGAAGCTTCAAGACTATTAACATATCAAGCAGCATGGAGAGAAAGTGAAGGCCTCTCATATGGGAAAGAATCAGCTATGTCAAAGCTTCTTGCAGGTGATACAGCGATGGAAGTAACAGTGGAAGCAGTTCAAGTGTTTGGTGGATATGGCTATACAAAAGATTATCCAGTTGAACGGTATATGCGCGATGCAAAAATCACCCAAATTTACGAAGGAACAAATGAAATTCAACGTCTCGTTATTGCAAAAATGTTATTAGCTGACTAAAAAATTCATTCACGATTTTCATATGTTCAGTTACAATAGAGAATTAAGGTGAGGTCAAACTTGCTTTGTTCACGTAATGGCATAGAGGAGAGTCTTTCTCCTCTTTTTAGCCACGTGATTAGAAATGAATCTATTGACAAGAAAGTGAGGAATTTTCGTTGATTCAAAAGAAAAAAGTTCCTTCTATGGTGAAAGACGAGCAATTAATTAAAAAACGCCGGGAACAAATGATTAAAGGGGCCGTTTCTCTTTTTACAGAAAAAGGATTTCATCGAACGACAACAAGAGAAATTGCTAAACAATCAGGTTTTAGTATCGGAACATTATATGAATACATCGGTGCAAAAGAAGATGTATTATACCTTGTTTGTGATGCAATTTATGAAGAAGTACGAGACAGACTAAAGCAATATTTAGGCACAAATACATCAGGAGTGGAACGCTTAAAAGAAGCTGTTGCTGCTTATTTTAAAGTCATTGACGAAATGGAAGATGAAGTTCTTGTCATGTACCAAGAAACAAAATCTTTGCCTAAAGAAGCATTAAAATATGTGCTTCAAAAAGAAATGGAAATGAATGATATGATTGAACAAATCGTTCGTGATTGTGTGGAAGAAGATGCAATTGCATTAACGAATGAAGAAATAAAAATGCTCGCTCATAATATATTAGTAAAAGGGCAAATGTGGACGTTTCGCCGTTGGGCATTGCAAAAAGAATTTACATTAGAGCAATATACACAATTACAACTTAAGTTTCTTCTAACTGGATTAAAGAGGTAAAAATAACCAATTTAAAGAATAGATAAGCTTTCAACCAAAAACTGAGCGGTCGTTCAGATTCTTGTCAATACGATTTAATAAAGGAGGAGTTAAGATGGATTTACATGATATCTACCGTCCGAAACACCCTGTTCGTTTTGTTACAGCAAGTAGTTTATTTGATGGTCATGATGCATCGATAAATATTATGAGGAGAATTTTGCAAGCGAGTGGAGCAGAGGTTATTCATTTAGGACATAATCGCTCTGTTGAAGAAGTTGTAAGCGCTGCCATACAAGAGGATGTTCAAGGCATTGCGATTTCATCTTATCAAGGAGGTCATGTCGAATATTTTAAATATATGTATGACCTACTTCATGAAAAAGGAGCAGGTCATATTCGTCTATATGGTGGTGGAGGTGGTGTCATTATCCCTGCCGAAATTAAAGAGCTACATGAGTATGGAATTGCACGTATTTTTTCTCCTGAAGACGGACGACAATATGGGCTTCAAGGCATGATTAATCAAATGTTGCAAGAATGTGATGTTCCAACAGTAAAAAGTGTAACAACAGAAATGGAAGAAGCGAAAGAACAAAAGACAAGAGCGATTGCAAGGTTAATTTCGTTAGCCGAGCAACAAGTCGCCACTCATATAGAACAAGTAGAAAATGCAAATGATGTGTTACAAAAGATAGCCGAATATGCAAAGGACGTCCCTGTCCTAGGGATTACAGGAACAGGAGGAGCAGGAAAAAGTTCATTAACGGATGAGCTTGTTCGGAGATTCTTAATGCAGTTTGAGAATAAATCGGTTGCGATCTTGTCGATAGACCCGACTAAACAAAAAACCGGGGGAGCGTTACTAGGAGACCGGATTCGAATGAATGCAATTCATCATCCACGTGTTTTTATGAGAAGTTTAGCAACAAGAGGATCAAAAACAGAGATTTCAGCAAGTATAAAAGATGCGATCCAAATTGTAAAAGCAGCCGGCTTTGATTTGGTCATTGTTGAAACGAGTGGGATTGGCCAAGGTGATGCTGAAATTACAGAAGTATCGGACGTGTCTATGTATGTCATGACGAGTGAGTACGGAGCCCCAACTCAACTAGAAAAAATTGATATGATTGATTACGCAGATTTAATCGTCATTAATAAGTTTGAACGGAAAGGGTCTGAAGATGCCCTTCAGCATGTAAGAAAACAATATCAACGAAGTCATATGTTATTTACAGAACCATTAGAGTCGATGCCTGTGTATGGTACGATCGCCAGCCAATTTAATGACAGTGGAACAAATCGATTGTTTCATGCATTAATTAAAACTTTGAATGACAAGTGTGGTGTGGAATGGGAAGTTGAAAAACCTAGTGATGAAACGGTCACTGTCCAAAATCTCATTATTCCGCCGGATCGGACACACTATTTAAGAGAAATTGCTCAAACGATTAAAGACTATAAAAAATATACAGATGAAGAAGCAACAAAAGCCAGAAAATTATTTCAAGTAACGGGAACAATCGAGGTGTTACAGCAAGGGGTTGAAACGGAAGCCAATGTACTAGAGCAACTTGAAAAAACAAAGCAATATATAGAATCAACTCTTCATCCGGAAACAAAGAAAATGTTAGACCAATGGGAAACCGTGAAAGAAAAATATTCGCAAACATCATTTACAACCAAAATTAGAGATAAAGAAATCGTAACAGAGCTTGTAACGGAAAGTTTGTCTGGATTAAAGATTCCAAAAGTAGTGCTACCGAAGTATTCAGACTGGGGTGATATCGTCCGTTGGTCCTATGAAGAAAATGTACCTGGTGTGTTTCCATATACTGCTGGTGTTTTTCCGTTTAAACGCAAAGGTGAAGATCCGAAACGTCAGTTTGCAGGGGAAGGGACACCAGAACGGACAAACCGTCGATTCCACTATTTATCAAAGGATGATGAAGCAAAGCGCTTAAGTACAGCATTCGATTCAGTAACGCTATACGGAGAAGATCCAGATTATCGTCCAGATATTTACGGAAAAATTGGAGAAAGTGGCGTAAGCATTTGTACGTTAGATGATATGAAAAAATTATACGCCGGGTTTGACCTTTGCGCCCCTTCAACTTCGGTATCGATGACAATTAATGGTCCAGCTCCAATCATTCTAGCGATGTTTATGAATACTGCCATTGAACAACAAGTCGAATTTTTCAAAGAGAAGACAGGGAAGGAGCCAACGACAGAAGAGTATGAACAAATTAAACAAAAAACATTGGCTTCTGTCCGGGGAACGGTTCAAGCAGATATTTTAAAAGAAGATCAAGGACAAAACACATGTATTTTTTCAACAGAGTTTGCGCTTCGGATGATGGGTGATATTCAACAATATTTCATTGACCATTCGGTAAGAAATTATTATTCCGTTTCAATATCTGGCTATCATATTGCAGAAGCAGGTGCAAATCCAATCAGCCAACTTGCGTTTACATTAGCAAATGGCTTTACGTATATTGAATATTATTTAAGCCGAGGCATGGATATCGACGCTTTTGCACCTAATCTGTCTTTCTTCTTTAGTAATGGCTTAGACCCAGAATACACTGTTATTGGAAGAGTAGCACGTCGAATTTGGTCTACGGTGTTACGTAATAAGTATGGGGCTAATGAGCGCAGTCAAAAGTTGAAATATCATATTCAAACTTCTGGGCGGTCTCTTCATGCTCAAGAAATTGATTTTAACGATATTCGTACGACCCTTCAAGCATTAATGGCTATTTACGATAACTGTAATTCCTTGCATACAAATGCGTATGATGAAGCAATAACAACACCGACAGAAGAATCGGTACGTCGTGCGATGGCGATTCAAATGATTATTACGAAAGAATTAGGGTTAGCTAAAAATGAAAACTCGTTGCAAGGCTCATTTATTATTGAAGAGTTAACGGCATTAGTAGAACATGCGGTGTTAGAAGAGCTTGAGCGAATTAATGACCGTGGTGGCGTCCTCGGGGCAATGGAAACCCAATATCAACGAGGAAAAATTCAAGAAGAATCGATGCATTATGAAATGAAAAAGCATAGTGGAGAACTTCCGATCATTGGTGTGAATACGTATATTAATCCAAATGTCAAAGAAGATGAGGAATTTACAATTGAGCTAGCTCGAGCAACAAAAGAGGAAAAAGAACAACAAATTAAACACCTTCGCGCTTTTCAAGAACGACATAAAGATGTGGCACAACAAGCATTACAGCAGTTACAACAAACCGCTTTGTCAGGTGGTAATGTTTTTGCTGAATTGATGGAAACTGTTAAGGTAGCAAGCCTTGGACAAATTACTGCTGCTTTGTATGAAGTCGGTGGTCAATATCGTCGGAATATGTAAGAAGGAATATTTAAGAGAAAGAACGAATGATATTAGATGAAATTCTGAACAATTCTGGCATAATTGAGAGAAATATGTTTATAATGAAAAGTATGATTTTAGACAAACAGCGGACGATTGTGAAAGGAAGTGCGTGAAGTGATTAGTATTAAAAATCTTAATAAAGAAGAGTTAGCAGAAACATCAATGGTTGAAATTGCATATGCGGTTATGAAAGAAAATAAAAACCCTTTCACCTACCATGATTTATTAAAGCAAGTTGCGGACATTAAAGGTATGACAGAAGAAGAAGTAAACAGACGTATCTCTTCTCTGTATACTGACTTGAATATAGACGGTCGTTTTATTTGTGTTGGTGAAAACACATGGGGTCTTAGAAGCTGGTATCCAGTTGAAAAGATGGAGGAAGACTTTACAGTGGTACCGAAAACTCGTAAAAAAGCAAAAGCGAAAGCAGCAGATGAGTTTGAGGATGAGGAAGAATTTGAAGACTACGAAGATGAGTTCGAAGATTTAGAAGATGAACTCGATGAAATCTCCGGTGAAGAGGATCAAGAAGAGTTTGAAGAAGACTTAGACGGATTTGATGATAGTGAAGAAGACACCGAAGAGGATGATTTAGAAGACGAAGAAGAATTTGAAGAAGAGGATGATTTATAAACCTTCATATTGACTTTTGATGTCGAAATAGGTAAAATCATTTTTGGGCTTCTTTAAAAAATGCCAACAACAGATAACGTACAAGCAAAAGTGCGCCCCCTATTTAGGGAGTGGTGTCGCTTTTGCTTTTGTTTTTTTAATCGTCCAATTGTACATGCACCCATATGACGAGGGTATACTATAAACCATACATATTTGGTCGTTGCATGGAATGCGGAAAGAGATAAAATTAATGGATAAAAGGGGTAGATGAGATGACAACGAAGTATATTTTCGTGACAGGAGGAGTAGTGTCTTCCTTAGGTAAAGGGATAGTAGCTGCCTCACTTGGACGCTTGTTAAAAAACAGTGGGCTAAAAGTGACAATCCAAAAATTTGACCCATATATTAATGTGGACCCAGGAACGATGAGTCCCTATCAGCATGGAGAAGTGTTTGTAACAGATGATGGAGCAGAAACCGACTTGGACTTAGGTCACTATGAGCGTTTTATCGATATTAATTTAAGTCAAAATAGCAATGTAACAACAGGAAAAATCTACTCAACCGTTATTAAAAAAGAACGTCGTGGTGACTATTTAGGTGGTACAGTCCAAGTTATTCCACACGTCACAAACGAAATTAAAGAACGTGTTTTCCGTGCAGGTAGAGAAACAAATGCAGATGTTGTCATTACTGAAATCGGTGGGACAGTTGGAGATATTGAAAGTTTGCCATTTCTTGAAGCGATTCGCCAAATTAAAAGCGATATCGGTGTAAATAATGTAATGTATATCCATTGTACCCTGATTCCTTATTTATCAGCTGCTGGTGAAATGAAATCAAAACCAACACAACATAGTGTAAAAGAGCTACGTAGTCTTGGAATTCAGCCAAATGTCATTGTTGTCCGAACAGAAAAGCCAGTACCACAAGACATGAAAGAAAAAATTGCTTTGTTCTGTGACATTAACAAAAACGCCGTAATTGAGTGTCGTGATGCAGACACACTATATCAAGTGCCGTTAGACTTACAGGCACAAAAGCTAGATAGTATCGTTTGTGAATATTTAAATTTAAACTGCAGTGGTGCAGACATGGACGAGTGGATTTCTCTCGTTGATAAAGTGAAGAATCTTTCGGAAAAAGTTACGATTGGCTTAGTTGGAAAATATGTCGCATTACCTGATGCTTATTTATCAGTAGCTGAGGCACTTCGCCATGCAGGATATGCGTTTGATGCTGACATTGAAATTAAATGGATCAATTCTGAAGAAGTAACAAAAGCAAACGTTGAAGAAATGCTTCAAGATGTAGACGGCATACTTGTTCCAGGTGGATTTGGTGACCGTGGAATTGAAGGGAAAATACATGCGATTCAATATGCTCGTGAACAAAAAATACCGTTTTTAGGAATCTGCCTTGGTATGCAATTAGCTTCCGTTGAGTTTGCTCGAAATGTATTAGGATTAGAAGGCGCGAATTCAGCAGAGCTTAATCCACAAACAAACTACCCAATTATTGATTTGCTACCAGAGCAAAAAGATGTTGAGGATATGGGAGGAACATTACGACTCGGTTTATACCCATGTAAATTACAAGCAGGGACGGTAGCTCATGAAGCATACAATGACCAAGTCATTTACGAGCGTCATCGTCATCGTTATGAATTTAACAATGAATATCGTCAACAAATGGAAGAAGCAGGATTCATCTTCTCTGGGACAAGCCCTGATGGCAGACTTGTAGAAATTATCGAAGTCGCTGACCATCCATATTTTGTGGCATCACAGTTCCACCCAGAGTTTGTCTCGAGACCAACAAGACCACAACCGTTATTCCGTGATTTCATTCAAGCTTCTTTAAAAGAACAAAAATAAAAAGAGAAGGGAGCGAAAAGAATATTCTTTTCGCTCCCTTTCGTATGTTGTCGTGCACTCTTTTGTAAGATAAGATATGAAAAATTTTGATAAGCAGTGAAGCTTTGAAAGCTATTTCAAGAAGAGCGAATGCTCCGCACTTCGCTTGAAAGAAAAGACGCTCCGCGTTTTTCTTAATTGAAATCTTCATTCTAACGGACATAGGTTCCGCTAATTGCTGAAAAAATGAAGTTTATTACAAGCTATCGGACATCTGTTCCGTTAAATCAGTAAAACTAGCAAGATTCTCTGTTGATTTGGGCAAATAGCGGAACGTATGTCCGATAACAAATGAAAACACCTTATATTTCATGAAATAGCGGAATATATGTCCGTTGTGAAGTTCAGCACCCCTCACCGAATCTGGGAGCGAACGATTTTCTACAATCTATTTGGCCATATTTATCCTTTTATTCTTCATACTCCGACAATATATCTGTTAATGCCAAAGATAATAGCTCAAACACATACAAACCAACACTAACAAAAGGTTGACCAATTCGTTCTCCCTCATCGGTTGGCACAAGCCCATGAACAAGAAACATATTAATAAAAAAGTCACATATCTGATCGATACCAGGATGGTCTTTGCCTGCGATTCCAATAACGGTAATATGACGTTCGAGTAAAGATTCAATCATAGCCATATCCCCAGCCGAACTATAAGAGGTAAAATAAACAACTCGGTCTGCCGGTGTAATAATAGCGATATTTTCTTTATCAAGAGCTTCCATTTGATTCGTTTTGTCAGCATGAACAATTGCAGAAGCAATCGGGGTCATTTCTTTGTCTGCAATAATATAAATCGTGCCTTCCCCAACAACGGCTTGGGCCAAAGCACGGCCACATTCTTCGATTGTTTCTTCTTGATCTTTGATTTGTTTTAATACGCCAATAAACTGAGTTTGGAAAATTTGTAACATAGCTTTACCTCTTTCTCTCATTTCTGTCGATTATACCGAGAAATTACTCGTCTGAAAAGGAATATAAAATTGGAAGAAAAAGCAGGAAAACTAAGGATAACATCGAATAGTGTTACGTGTGACGAAACAAGCTCATAGCCAAAATGGCCTATTATACACAAAAAATGGAAAAGAGGTTCTAACGTGAAAAAGATATTAGTAGTAGATGACCAGTATGGAATTCGTGTTTTATTAAATGAGATTTTGCAAAAAGATGGGTATAAAATGTTTCAAGCAGCAAATGGTGTACAAGCATTAACTATTGTAGAAAAGGAAGTACCTGATTTAGTCTTACTTGACATGAAAATTCCTGGTATGGATGGACTGGAAATTTTACGCAGAATAAAAGAAATTAAACCTGAAGTCCAAGTTATTATGATGACAGCTTACGGAGAATTAAATATGATCAATGAAGCAATGAACTTAGGAGCGATTACACATTTTGCGAAACCGTTTGATATAGACGATGTGAGAAAAGTCATAAAAGAAAATTTTGAAGTAACACAATAAGCAAAACAGAGAGATAGAAAGCGCTTGCACGTAAAAACATGAGAATTCATAGGATTTTCAAGTGTTTTTACGTTTCTTTGTGCTATAATGAACATGGTCATCAAAATGGGTAGAGTTGGAGAGATACATATCACAAAAGAAAAAAGGATATTTCCGTTTTTGTTAGGGAATCTTTTAAGTGAATGATACAATTTCCATTTATTGATGATAATATCTGTTATTTTTGTAAAAGGAGGAACAAAAATGCCTTTAGTTTCAATGAAAGAAATGTTACAAAAAGCAAAAGCAGAAGGTTATGCAGTGGGTCAATTTAACTTAAACAACCTTGAGTTTACACAAGCTATTCTTCAAGCAGCAGAGGAAGAGAAATCACCTGTAATTTGTGGTGTGTCAGAAGGTGCAGCACGTTATATGGGAGGATTTAAAACAGTTGTTGCAATCGTAAAAGCACTAATGGATGATTACAACATTACTGTTCCTGTTGCGATCCATTTAGACCATGGTTCAAGCTTTGAGAAATGTGTGGAAGCGATTCATGCTGGATTTACATCTGTCATGATTGATGGTTCTCACCACCCGCTTGAAGAAAATATCGCGATTACAAAGCAAGTTGTCGCTGTTGCTCATACACTTGGAGTATCAGTTGAGGCTGAACTTGGTCGTATCGGTGGACAAGAAGATGATTTAATCGTAGACGATGCAGATGCAGCCTATGCGATTCCATCTGAATGTGAGCAATTAGTTCGTGAAACAGGCGTAGATTGTTTTGCACCAGCACTTGGATCTGTTCATGGTCCTTACAAAGGTGAACCGAACTTAGGGTTTGACCGTATGAAAGAAATTGATGAGTTAGTAGGAATTCCATTAGTATTACACGGTGGAACAGGAATCCCAACAAAAGATATCCAGAAAGCCATTGAGTTTGGTCATGCAAAAATTAACGTTAACACTGAAAGCCAGATTTCTTCGGCAAAAGCAGTTCGTGAAACGTTAGCAGCAAAACCAAATGAATATGACCCACGTAAATACTTAGGACCAGCTCGTGATGCTATTAAAGAAACAGTAAAAGGCAAAATGCGTGAATTTGGTTCTTCTAACAAAGCGTAATAATAAGGGGAAAGGGTTAAAAGTCTAGTACTTTTAACTCTTCCTTTTGTAAAAAATTTGCTCATAATTAAGGAGAGGTGTACCTAATGAAATTTTTTATTGATACAGCCAATATTGATGAAATTCGTGAAGCAAATGAAATTGGAATTTTAGCTGGAGTGACGACAAACCCTTCATTAGTTGCAAAAGAAGAAGGCGTTGATTTTCATGAACGTTTGCGTGAAATTACAGCTATAGTAAAAGGGTCAGTAAGTGCCGAAGTGATTGCATTAGACGCAAAAGGAATGATTGAAGAAGGAAAACAACTAGCTTCAATCGCAGATAATATTACAGTGAAAGTTCCTTTAACAATTGAAGGATTGAAAGCGGTTCATTATTTTGCTGAACATGGCATTAAAACGAATGTAACGTTAGTATTTTCTGCTGTTCAAGCCTTATTAGCGGCTAGAGCTGGAGCTACATATGTATCACCGTTTTTAGGAAGATTGGATGATATCGGCCATAATGGACTCGACTTAATTTCAGATATCGCTGAAATTTTCAATGTTCATGAGATTCAAACAGAAATTATTGCTGCTTCGATTAGACACCCTCTCCATGTATTTGAGTCAGCTGCTCGCGGTGCCCATATTGCAACGATCCCATACAATGTCATTACACAGCTTGTGAAACATCCACTTACGGATCAAGGAATTGAAAAGTTTTTAGCAGATTGGAATAAAAAATAAGGACAAAATTCCATTTGCTTTGTGAAAGTTGTTTTCCTTTGGAAAGTTATCCCTTATAAGAGAATGATTTGAAAATGAAATTATTGAAAGAAAAACAATCTTAAAAAAACGTTCGAATAATGTTATACTTTCTACGTTCTATCATTTAAACTTTTATAATATTGGTTATAATGATGGATAACTATTCACATTTACATTACTTCTTGTGATGGAATGGAAGAGGAAGTGAGCAGAATGGAAAAATTATTAATAGAAGGCGGATACCCACTTGAGGGTACTGTACAAATTAGCGGTGCGAAAAATAGTGCAGTTGCTCTCATTCCTGCGGCTATATTAGCAGATTCAACAGTAACAATTGATAATTTACCGAGAATTTCTGATGTTCAATTATTAGGTGAACTTCTAACTGAAATTGGTGGAAAAGTAACACTAGACAATCAAGAAATGGTTATTGATCCAAGTGACATGATTGCAATGCCTCTTCCTAATGGTAGAGTAAAAAAATTGCGAGCATCTTATTATATGATGGGTGCTATGCTTGGGAAATTCAAAAAAGCCGTCATCGGGTTACCTGGCGGATGTAATTTAGGGCCAAGACCGATTGACCAACATATAAAAGGGTTTGAAGCATTAGGTGCTAAAGTAACAAATGAACAAGGTGCGATATACTTACGGGCAGACGAGCTTCGGGGTGCAAAAATATACTTAGACGTCGTAAGTGTTGGGGCAACGATTAACATTATGCTTGCTGCAGTAAAAGCAAAGGGAAGAACAATTATTGAAAATGCGGCAAAAGAGCCTGAAATCATTGATGTTGCAACGTTATTATCAAGCATGGGTGCAAAAATTAAAGGTGCGGGTACTAACGTCATTCGTATTGAAGGAGTAGAAACACTTCATGGATGTCGACATACGATTATCCCAGATCGAATCGAAGCGGGAACGTATATGATTATGGCAGCAGCGATTGGTCAAAAAATGATTATCGATAACGTCATACCGTACCATGTTGAGTCTCTAATTGCAAAGCTTCGCGAAATGGGTGTGAAAATCGAAGAGTATGATGACAAACTATTGATACATAACCAAGGCGACAAAACAGGGGTTGATATTAAAACACTTGTTTATCCCGGGTTTCCAACAGATTTGCAACAACCATTTTCAACATTACTAACACAATCCAAAGGGACGAGTATTGTGACCGATACGATTTATAATGCCCGTTTTAAACATATTGATGAATTAAGACGAATGGGTGCGAATGTTAAAGTTGAAGGGCGCTCTGCTATTATTTCTGGACCAACGAAGTTACAAGGGGCAAAAGTGAAAGCAAGTGACTTACGGGCAGGTGCGGCCTTAGTCATTGCTGGCTTGTTAGCAGAAGGTGTAACCGAAATCTCAGGCCTAGAGCATATTGACAGAGGTTATGAATCGCTAGAGAAAAAGCTGTTAGACTTAGGTGCAAAAGTTTGGAGAGAAAAATTAACGGACGAAGAAGTTGAATCTGTAAAAAGTTCGTAATGTAACGTAAGGGGGAAGAAAGATGGAACGAAGTCTATCAATGGAATTAGTCCGCGTAACAGAAGCTGCTGCATTAGCGTCTGCAAGATGGATGGGTAGAGGAAAAAAAGAAGAGGCTGATGAAGCAGCAACACAAGCGATGCGAGATGTATTTGATACAATTCCAATGAAAGGGACTGTCGTCATTGGTGAAGGAGAAATGGACGAGGCACCGATGTTATATATCGGGGAAAAGCTTGGAACAGGATATGGGCCACGTGTCGATGTCGCGGTTGACCCACTCGAAGGAACGAATATTGTTGCCTCAGGTCAATGGAATGCGCTTGCAGTAATTGCTGTAGCTGACCATGGTTGTTTACTTCATGCCCCTGATATGTATATGGAAAAAATTGCAGTAGGTCCAGAGTCTGTTGGGAAAGTTGATATCGATGCACCTGTTCTTGATAACTTAAAGGCTGTTGCAAAAGCAAAAAACAAAGATATTGAAGATGTCGTCGTTGCGATTTTAAATCGGCCACGTCATGAAAAAATGATTGAAGATATAAGACGAGCAGGAGCACGGATTAAATTAATTCCAGACGGTGATGTGGCGGCTGCGATTAATACAGCTTTTGAAGATACAGGTGTTGATATGCTTCTTGGCTCAGGAGGAGCTCCAGAAGGCGTTTTAGCAGCAGTTGGGTTAAAGTGCCTGGGTGGAGAGCTTATCGGCAAGCTGTTACCACAAGACGAAGCTGAGTTAGCTCGTTGTGTAAAGATGGGCATTACAGACCCTACAAAAGCATTACGAATGGACGATCTTGTCCGCGGCGATGATGCTATCTTTGCAGCAACAGGTGTGACAGATGGTGAGTTGTTAAAAGGAGTCCTTTACAAAGGAAGCCGAGCAACAACCCAATCTTTAGTTATGCGTGCAAAATCCGGTACAGTACGATTCGTAGATGGAAAACATAGTATGAATAAAAAACCGGATTTAGTTATCCGATAAAAGGGAAATGCTGGTAAACAATGGAGTTTATCAGCATTTCTTTTTAATTTTAAGACATTTTTATTGAATATAACAATTAAATATGGTTACAATAGAAACTGTTATTATATCTATAAATATAGTATTTCTTCCCTAAGTACTTCTTTTTATCCTTCAGCACTTGAGAAAGATCATCTACTTTTCCAAGACAATCTTCCGTTCCAACTCTTTTTCTTTTTAACCCAATTAGGAAACGTGAAAATGTGAATCGCTTTCATAATCAAAGTGTGTTCGGATAGAAAAATAATAATAGAAAAATTATGTGTAAAGAGTGGTGTCAAAATGGGTGTAAACATTGCAGAGTTAGAAAATATGAAGCTAAAAGAGCTTTATGAACTCGCACGAGAGTACAAAGTATCCTATTACAGTAAATTAAATAAAAAAGAGCTGATTTTTGCGATTTTAAAAGGACAAGCTGAGCAGGATGGCCTTATGTTCATGGAAGGTGTCCTAGAAATTATTCAATCTGAGGGGTTTGGTTTCCTACGACCAATTAACTATTTGCCAAGCTCTGAAGATATTTATATTTCAGCGTCACAAATTCGCCGTTTTGACTTGCGAAATGGGGACAAGGTTTCTGGGAAAGTTCGTCCTCCAAAAGAAAATGAACGCTATCATGGGTTATTACATGTCGAAGCAGTAAACGGGGAAGACCCAGATACGTCAAAAGAGCGACCACATTTTCCAGCGTTAACTCCATTATATCCAGAGGAGAAAATCCAGCTTGAAACAGCACCAAAACGAATTTCTTCACGAATCATTGACATGGTTTCCCCAGTTGGTTTTGGCCAGCGTGGATTAATTGTTGCTCCGCCAAAAGCAGGGAAAACGTCATTGTTAAAAGAAGTGGCAAATAGCATTGTGGAAAATCACCCACATGTGGAGTTAATCGTACTTCTCATTGATGAGCGTCCAGAGGAAGTCACAGACATCGAACGTTCAGTACCAGCTGAAGTAGTAAGTTCAACCTTTGATGAAGTTCCAGAAAATCATATTAAAGTAACAGAGCTCGTATTAGAGCGAGCGATGCGATTAGTTGAGCATAAAAAAGATGTTGTTATTTTAATGGATAGTATTACGAGATTAGCAAGAGCGTATAATCTCGTTATCCCTCCAAGTGGAAGAACATTATCAGGGGGGATTGACCCTGCTGCATTCCACCGTCCAAAACGTTTCTTTGGGGCAGCTCGTAACATTGAAGAGGGTGGAAGTTTAACGATTTTAGCAACTGCATTAGTCGAAACAGGTTCACGTATGGATGATGTCATATATGAAGAATTTAAAGGAACAGGGAATATGGAAGTTCATCTTGATCGTAAGCTAGCAGAACGCCGTATTTTCCCTGCTATTGATATTCGCCGCTCAAGTACAAGAAAAGAAGAACTATTGATTCCAAAAGAGCATCTTGATAAGTTGTGGGCGATCCGTAAATCGATGAACGATTCAGCTGAGTTTGTGGATCATTTTATTCGCAGAATTAAAGATACAAAAACAAATGAAGAATTTTTTGAATCGATTGAAAAAGATATGAATGGGCCAAAGCGAAAATAAATTCGATTTCCAGTTGCAAATTCATTCTCACCTTGGTATAATTTCGTCATGTGTGTTAGATAACTCTGTTTCGAATAGATTCAGGGCGGAAGGAGTTGAAAAGCAATGAAACAAGGAATTCACCCAGATTACAAAAAAGTTGTATTCATGGATACAAGTACTGGATTCAAGTTTCTAAGCGGTTCTACAAAATCTTCTAGCGAAACGATTGAATGGGAAGACGGTAACACGTATCCACTATTAAAAGTGGAAATTAGTTCTGACTCTCATCCATTCTATACTGGTAAGCAAAAGCTTACTGACGCTGGTGGACGAGTAGATAAGTTCAAGAAAAAGTACAACATGAAGTAAGATTATTTTTAAACATAACAGGCAGAGGATTTTCTTCTGCCTGTTTTTTGCGTGCTTCAAACGCGAGCCATTCTTTTTATTGACAACAAAATGTAATCCGCTTACACTTGAAGTAGACATTAGTGATTAGAAAAATGAAAGACAATTGAGTTGAAAGAGTTGTTGATATATGGCCTTACGGAAGGATCGACGTATCGGTCGACACGCCATTTTATTGTTGCTGTCTGATGAATCAGACGAGGAGCTAACAAAGCTCAAACAATCAGGCTGGTCAGGCTGTATCGGGAAAGTTGGATCAATGGAGGCCCATAAAGTGGTAGCCGCTATTGAAACAGCTGCAAAGAATAATCATGTGATAGAAAGCGGAATTTACCGAGAATCACATGCATTGTATCATGCGATTATCGAAGCTTTACACGGTGTAACAAGAGGTCAAGTTCAACTTGGATCCGTCCATCGTACAGTGGGATTACGTTTTGCTGTGTTACGTGGAAACCCGTATGACAATCAAGCAGAAGGCGATTGGATTGCTGTGTCATTATACGGAACCATTGGAGCGCCTGTAAAAGGTTCAGAGCATGAAACAATTGGACTAGGAATTAATCATATATAATTGCCCAGAGCTATTAGATACTAGGGGGCTATATCATGAAATTTTTTGTGAAATTTCATTGATGTAGTCCTCTTTTTTATTGGTCCTTTATCTGGGTAAAGTGAAAAAGGAGAGTGAGGGAAAATGGTCATCTTAACGGGACAGTCCCTGTCATTTACAGAAGTTAAAAAAGTACTTTTTGATGGGGAAAAAGTAACGATTTCACCTGAGAGTTTAGAAAAAGTAAAACGTAGCCGAAAAGCAGTAGAAAAAATCGTAAATGAAGAAAAAACAATGTATGGAATTACAACAGGGTTTGGAAAGTTTAGTGATGTTTTTATCGGGAAAGAAGATGTAGAAACATTGCAGCTTAACTTAATTCGCTCCCATGCGTGTGGCATCGGGGAACCTTTCCCAGAGATGGTATCAAGAGCGATGATCTTACTTCGTGCCAACGCGTTAGTAAAAGGCTTTTCAGGGGTACGTCCGGTTGTCATTGAAAGGTTGCTAGATTTATTAAATCACAACATCCACCCCGTCATACCACAACAAGGCTCTTTAGGGGCAAGTGGTGACCTTGCTCCTCTTTCCCATCTAGCCCTTGCGTTAATTGGGGAAGGAGAAGTGATGTATAAAGGGACGGAAATGAAATCGCTTGATGCGCTCACAAAAGAAGGATTATTTCCGATTACGTTAACCGCAAAAGAAGGGTTAGCGTTAATCAATGGGACACAAGCGATGACTGCAATGGGAGTTGTAGCTTATATAGAAGCGGAAAACTTAGCGTTTCAAGCAGAACTCATTGCTTCTTTAACAATCGAAGGTTTACAAGGAATTATGGATGCCTTTGATGAGGATATTCATCTTGCAAGAGGATATAAAGAGCAAGTTGAAGTAGCCGAGCGAATTCGCTCGTACTTAAAAGATAGTCAATTAACGACAACACAAGGTGAACTCCGTGTTCAAGATGCGTATTCGATTCGTTGTATTCCACAAGTTCATGGGGCCACCTGGCAAACATTAGCTTACGTAAAAGAAAAGCTTGAAATTGAAATGAATGCGGCAACCGATAATCCACTCATTTTTGATGACGGGAAAAAGGTGTTAAGTGGAGGGAATTTTCACGGACAACCAATTGCTTTTGCAATGGACTTCTTGGCGATTGCAATGGCTGAGTTAGGCAATATTTCTGAAAGACGGATAGAACGACTTGTGAATCCGCAATTAAATGATTTGCCGCCATTTTTAAGTCCTGAGCCAGGGTTACAATCTGGGGCAATGATTATGCAGTATGCTGCTGCGTCACTCGTCTCGGAAAACAAAACATTAGCCCATCCTGCGAGTGTCGATTCTATTCCTTCATCAGCGAATCAAGAAGACCATGTTAGTATGGGGACGATTGGTTCAAGACACGCCTATCAAGTGATTGCAAATTCACGTCGCGTCTTAGCTATTGAAGCAATTTGTGCCTTGCAGGCCACTGAAATTCGCGGGAAAGAAAAAATGGCAAAAGTAACAAGAGTCTTTCTAGAAAAAGCAAGAAGCATTGTACCAGAAATCGTAAAGGATCGTGTGTTCTCAAAAGACATTGAAGCAATGAATGGATGGTTACGAACAACAACGTATAAAGACGTGATAAAAAAAGCGAAAGTAGAATCTTATTAAAGGGGGAAGAAAAATGAAAACAGCTCAAAACAAAGTGGTTCGATATACGGGAACAACGTTAAATACGAAAGGGTGGCAACAAGAGGCGGCACTCAGAATGTTAATGAACAATTTAGACCCTGAAGTGGCTGAACATCCAGATAACCTTGTCGTTTATGGTGGGATTGGGAAAGCAGCTAGAAATTGGGAAAGCTTTGATGCAATTGTAGCTACGTTAAAGCAGCTTGAGGATGATGAAACGTTATTAGTGCAATCGGGTAAACCGGTTGTTGTATTTAAAACACACACGGATGCACCGAGAGTTCTTTTAGCCAATTCGAATATCGTGCCTGCTTATGCAAATTGGGATACGTTCCATGAACTCGATAAAAAAGGATTGATGATGTATGGACAAATGACAGCAGGAAGCTGGATTTATATCGGATCTCAAGGAATTGTTCAAGGAACATATGAAACGTTTGCAGAGTTAGCAAAACAACATTTTAATAACACGCTAAAAGGGACAATTACGGTCACAGCGGGATTAGGTGGAATGGGAGGCGCGCAACCATTAGCGGTTACGATGAATGGTGGAGTTTGTATTGCAATAGAAGTGGATGAAACACGAATTGACCGCCGGATTGAAACGAAATATACGGATGTAAAAACAACATCGTTAGACGAAGCAATTCAAATGGCAGAAGAAGCAAAGCAAAAGAAAATACCGTTATCGATCGGGCTGTTAGGCAATGCAGCAGATATTCTTCCAGAAATGAATGACCGAAATTTTATCCCAGATATCGTAACAGACCAAACGTCAGCGCATGACCCGCTTAATGGATATATTCCTTCTATGATGAGTCTTGCTGAGGCGGGTGAACTACGAAGCAGAGACCCAAAACGCTATGTGGAGCGATCGAAATCATCAATGGCAACACACGTAAAAGCAATGTTAGCGATGATGGATAAAGGAGCGGTTACGTTTGATTATGGCAACAATCTTCGTCAAGTCGCCGAAGATGAAGGCGTAAAAGACGCGTTTCGATTTCCTGGCTTCGTTCCAGCTTATATTCGTCCACAATTTTGTGAAGGTAGGGGACCATTTCGTTGGGTCGCTTTATCTGGTGACCCTGAAGATATTTACAAAACGGATGAAGCGATTTTACGGGAGTTTTCTGATAATGAACATTTGTGTCATTGGATTAAAATGGCTCAACAGAAAATTCAGTTTCAAGGATTGCCATCGCGAATTTGCTGGCTAGGGTACGGTGAGCGAGCTCGTTTTGGAAAAATTTTAAACGATATGGTGGCAAGCGGAGAATTAAAAGCTCCGATTGTGATTGGCCGAGATCATCTTGATTCAGGTTCTGTAGCTTCACCAAACCGCGAAACAGAAGCAATGAAAGATGGCTCAGATGTAGTATCGGATTGGCCGATTTTAAATGCGATGATTAATGCAGTTGGAGGAGCAACATGGGTTTCTGTTCATCACGGTGGCGGAGTTGGAATGGGATATTCTTTACATGCCGGTGTTGTTATTGTTGCAGATGGGACGAAAGAAGCAGAGAAACGATTAGACCGTGTGTTAACAACGGATCCAGGTATGGGTGTTGTACGTCATGCTGATGCAGGTTATGAAAAAGCAATGACTACGGCGAAAGAAAAAGGCATCCATATTCCGATGCTTCAAGATAAAGAATAAAAAGGAGGAGTGGTCATATGCAAACGAAACCTATATTCATTCAAAATGCAAATGAAGTCATTACGTTACAAGGAACTCAAACCCCACGAGTAGGAAAAGAAATGGAACAACTGTCCATTATAAAAAATGGAAGCGTCTGGCTAGAAGATGGAGTCATCCAAGCGGTAGGGTCGGATGAGGAATTGAAACAGCGATATGAGGAGCGTCTACATGAAGCAGATACCATCGATGCAACAGGAAAGATTGTAACCCCTGGTTTTGTTGACCCCCACACACATCTTGTTTATGCCGGCAGCAGAGAAAATGAATTTAACATGCGTTTACAAGGGGCGTCCTATATGGATATTATGAATGCTGGTGGGGGCATTCATGCGACAACAAGAGCGACAAGAAAAGCAACACATGAGCAGCTTTATCAAGAAAGTGAACGTCGTCTTCACCGCTTTTTACTTCATGGTGTGACTACGATTGAAGCGAAGAGTGGTTATGGCCTATCATTTGAGCACGAAATAAAACAATTAGAGGTGGCCAAACAATTAAATGAAACCCATGTCATTGATATTGTCTCCACTTTCATGGGAGCCCATGCCATCCCAGCAGAATATAAAGAAAATCCAGATGAATTTGTCGACCTTGTCATTGACGATATGATACCAAAGGTCGCCAAAAGGGAGTTAGCCGAATTTAATGATGTATTTTGTGAGCATGGTGTATTTACCCCAGAACAATCAAAGAAAATATTAGAAGCAGGTAAACAGTATGGGTTACTTCCAAAAATTCATGCCGATGAAATTGAACCATATGGAGGTGCAGAAACCGCAGCTGAAGTCGGGGCGATATCGGCCGATCATTTATTAAAAGTGTCGGAAGAAGGAATGAGACAAATGGCCGCTGCTGGTGTGATCGGTGTACTCCTTCCAGGAACAGCTTTCTTTTTAATGGCGGAATTTGCAAATGGTCGTAAAATGATTGATGCTGGAGTGCCAGTTGCGTTATCAACCGATTGTAATCCTGGGTCGTCACCGACAGTCTCTTTGCCTATTATTATGAATTTGGGGTGTTTAAAAATGGGGATGACACCTGCAGAGGTCCTCACAGCAACAACAATCAATGCCGCTCATGCCATTAAACGAGGTGATGAAATTGGCAGTATTGAAAAAGGGAAAAAAGCAGATATAATCATTCACGATGTTCCAAATTATATGCAATTGCAATACCATTATGGTATTAATCATACTGATACGGTAATAAAAAGCGGGAACATTGTAGTCCAAGGAGGGCAACGGTTGTGAGTCAATATCCATACCCTTTCCTTCAACCACCAGCATTTCGTTGGCATCCAACTACAATAACAAACGACGCGAAAGTACATGAATGGATTCAAACGATAGATGGCGAGGTTGATTGGACTCAATTCGACGTCGGTATCATTGGAGTCCCGTTATCTCGGTCTTCGATTTCAGCTTCAGGAGCAAGCGAACATCCAAATGCTTTTCGAAGAGCTTGGAAATACTTTACGACTTATAACTTAGATGAAGATGAATCTATATCAGACTTACAAGTAGTGGACATTGGCGATGTTCGCCAACATGTAACTGACATTTCTGTTTGCCACACGAATATTAAAGAAGCAATGGTCGCTTTCCAAGAGCAGCACCCGAACGTATTTCCGTTGTTTGTTGGAGGTGACCATTCGATAACTGCGATGCTTGTTAAAGGGTATAAAGCGGTACACCGAGAGGAACGGATCGGCATTTTGCAATTTGATACCCATTTTGATTTGCGCGACTTAAGTGATAACGGGCCTTCTAATGGGACCCCCATCCGAAACTTAATTGAAAGTGAAACAATTAAAGGGGAAGATGTGTATAATATCGGTCTGCATGGTTTTTTTAATGCGTATTCGTTAAAAGAATACGCAGACCGCCACGGGGTAAACTATATTACAATGAGGCAAGCACGCAAAAAAGGAATTACGAAAGTAGTTAAAGAAGCCTTAACAGAACTAAGTGAAAAAGTCGATACGATTTACTTAACCGTTGATATGGATGTGCTTGATCAAAGTGTAGGTCCAGGTGCTCCAGCTTCAACACCAGGTGGCATGGATACAGATGAGTTATTTCAAGCTGTGTATACAGCAGGAAGAAACCCAAAAGTAAAGGCGATGGATATCGTTTGTTTAGACCCATTAAAGGATGTGGGCGAACAAACGGTGAAAATCGGTGTCCATACGATGCTGTCGTTTTTGACCGGCTTTAAACAACGGCGATAAAAGGCCTAAAGGGGAGAGATAGATTTAACATACACGCTAACGGACAAATGTTCCGCTATTCCACGATATATGAGCCCTTTTAAAAAAGTTACGGACATCTGTTCCGTTATTTGCCTTCAACAACAATAAAAATCGCTCATTTTATTTAGATAACGGAACCAATGTCCAATAGTATTTGAAAAAGTACCTTTTTTTAAAAATAGCGGAATATATGTCCGAACGAGCTTTATTAAAAGGAGCAGACATAAAAGGTTTATTCTTTTATGTCTTTTTCTTTTTTAATAGATAAGATGAAAAGACGCTCCGCGTTTTTCTTTGAATTTCATTCCGTAGACAAGAAAAAGGGTGGTATAATAGAAAAATGTCAAAATTAATGAAAACACGAAAAGGGAGAAGAACATCTTGGCTCAATTATTTTTTAAATATGGTGCAATGAATAGCGGAAAATCGATTGAAATTTTAAAGGTCGCACATAATTATGAAGAACAAAATAAACGTGTTGTCATTTTAACTTCTGCTCTTGATAATCGGGATGAAGTAGGATATGTTTCGTCAAGAATTGGTTTGCGAAGAGAAGCGGTTCCAATTTATGAACATACCAATATTTTTACCTTGCTGGAAAAAGAAGAAAATAAACCTGCTTGTGTTCTTGTGGATGAGTGTCAGTTTTTAAAAAAGGAGCATATTATCCAACTTGCTGCAATTGTCGATCAGTTAAACATTCCCGTCATGGGATTTGGTTTAAAAAATGATTTTCAAAATGAGTTGTTTGAGGGAAGTAAATACATGTTGCTCTACGCTGACAAAATTGAAGAAATGAAAACGATTTGTTGGTTTTGTGAGCGAAAAGCAATCATGGCCCTCCGTATTAAAGACGGAAAACCGATTTATACAGGCGAACAAATTGTCATTGGTGGTAATGAATCATATTATCCTGTGTGTCGTAAATGTTATGCGGCGCCTCCATTGTAAGATTGGATGTCATTAGTGGACATGGATGGAATTAACGTGTAAATGATGATTCTTCAAAGGTAACACTAATAAGGCAGCCCCATCCACATTAAAATGGAGGTGCCTCAATGAAGAAAACCATTGTAGGTTGTAGTGTTGCATTACTTTTAGTCGCTGGATGTACACCAGCATCCCCGCCTAAAGCGAATTCTGTTCAAGGATTACAAGGGACAAACGCTCAGCAAATCACCTATGGGATGCTCGGTCCTGGACCGATAAACTATGGTGAAATTACAGATGAGCCAGACTTTTATCATGAAGGCTATGAAAATCATAGTACAAGCTTTCGAACATTAACACCGAGAAGGCAAGACTTAGGCGATGATGAGGAGAAAATTCGATACGTCATTGAACAAGAAGGCCTTCGAGCAGGAGCGGTCATTATTGCGGGAAGTCATGCTTGGGTCAATGTATATGGAGATGGCTTGTCAGCGGAAGAACAAAAAGAAAAAGAGAAGCAGGCGCGACAATCATTACAACGAATCGTTCCAAGATATCAAGTTCATGTCAATAGCCCGAGTTCTTCATAAGATGATTCCCCTCAGTGTTATACTGAGGGGTTTTTTAAATAATAAAAATTATGGTGTGGCAGTGAAGCTTTGAAAGCTATTTCAAGAAAGCATAAAAATTTTTGTATAGCAATGTTAATGCTCTCTTCTTCGAGCGGTCTGTTGAATAGGATCCCATACCATATTGTACGGGGGAGCGTAGGCTAAGTCTAAATCTTCAAGATCTTGAATAGTCATGTGATGATATAACGCAGTAGCCAGTACATCGATGCGTTTATCCACGCCCGACTTCCCGATTATTTGCCCGCCTAATAGTCGGTTTGTTTCTGCTTCGTAAATAATTTTCACCTGCATTTTTTCAGGTGTTGGGTAATAGGAAGCGATATGGGGAAGCTCAGCTTTGACTGTGTGATAGGGAATACGAAGAACTTCGGCTTCTTTTTCAGAAATTCCAGTACGTGCTAATGTTGCGTCAAAAAATTTCATAATGGCAGTTCCGACAACTCCTTGAAATGTTCTATGAATCCCCGCCATCATTAATCCTGCAGTTCGTCCTTGCTTGTTCGCATGTGTTCCTAAAGGAATATAATCATTTTTTTGTTTTATACGGTGAAATTGTGTCGCGCAATCTCCTGCAGCGTAAATATCTTTAGTGTTTGTTTCCATTTGTGCATTCACAATAATCGCACCGTTCGAAGATAAATGTATACCTGTTTGTTCAACAAGTTTGGTATTTGGCTTTACACCGACAGCAACAATAACAATATCGACTCGGATCGAACGCTTATCCGTAACAACTTCTTGAACTTTTTCAGTTCCTCTAAACGCCTGAACTGATTCATTTAAATAAAGCTCAATGTCTTTTTCTTTCGCTTTATGGTGAATGAGTTCAGCCATGTCAGCATCAAAAACACCCGCTAATTGTGAACCTTGTTCAATAATCTTTACATGGTGGCCGGCATCGTGAAAGTTTTCCGCCATCTCTAAACCAATATAGCCACCACCAATGATTGCTACCTCTTTTTTTGATGTACCAATGTCATCGATAAGTGAATGAAGACCAGGAATTGTCTTTATCGTATGAATGCCGTTCAGTTCACGACCTTCCCAGTTAGGAAGAAGTGGATCTGCGCCTGTTGCGATTAACAATTTATCGTATGTAATGTCAAAAGGTTCATTTACATCGCATCTTTGTCCATAAACGGTTTTTGTATTCGGATCAACGTTTGTAACTTCATGATGAATTCTAGCGTCAATCCCGTATTTGTCTTGGAATGTTTCTCGTTTTCTTGCGATTAAATCATCTGTTGATGAAATATGACCACCGATAATGTATGGAAGACCACATTGGGCATAAGAGTAGATAGGACCTTTTTCTAGTGTAATAACTTCAGCTTGCTTATCATTTCGAATGATTTGCATAGCAGCGCTCATCCCTGCTGCGTCTCCACCGATTACAACATACTTCAATTTCGATCACCTCAGTTTCATTATTTCCCAATCGCTGTGTTCAGCAAACATCAAGTCACGAGGATGGCAATAGCAGAGTATGCTAACAAAGAATGGTGAAGTATCGTTCCTGCGTTACTAGGCGATACTAAAAAAATACTTATTTTGACTCAATTCCTTGCTTATACTATAATTAGACTGTTATGGACTGAAATAAGAGGTGAAGCTCGTGTTAGATCGATTACAATCGTTAGAAGACCGGTATGACCGCCTAAATGAATTATTAAGTGATCCCGATGTGATTAACGATACGAATAAACTTCGTGATTACTCAAAAGAACAAGCGGATTTAGAAGAGACGGTGCAAGCCTATCGTCAATATAAGGAAGTATCTGAGCAATTATCTGATGCAAAAGCGATGCTTGAAGACAAGTTAGATAATGAAATGTATGACATGGTAAAAGAAGAAATAAGTGAATTAAATGTCCAGAAAAAAGAGTTAGAAGAACGTTTACGCATCCTATTACTTCCGAAAGACCCGAATGATGACAAAAACGTCATTGTTGAAATTCGTGGGGCTGCAGGTGGGGATGAAGCGCAATTATTTGCAGGCGATTTATACAAAATGTACTCTCGTTTTGCTGAAGCACAAGGCTGGAAGGCAGATGTAATTGAAGCCACACCGACTGAGTTAGGTGGATATAAAGAAATTATCTTTACTGTAAATGGAAAAGGTGCTTATTCTAAATTAAAATATGAAAACGGTGCCCATCGTGTGCAACGTGTACCTGCAACAGAGTCAGGTGGACGGATTCATACGTCAACAGCGACTGTTGCTGTTTTACCTGAAGCAGAAGAAGTCGAAGTTGACATTCATGATAAAGATATTCGTGTTGATACATTTGCGTCAAGTGGGCCTGGAGGACAAAGTGTAAATACAACGATGTCGGCTGTACGCTTAACCCACTTGCCGACAGGTGTTGTTGTTTCATGCCAAGATGAAAAATCACAAATTAAAAATAAAGAAAAAGCGATGAAAGTTTTGCGAGCGCGTGTCTATGATAAATTTCAACGAGAAGCTCAACAAGAATATGACCAACACCGTAAACTTGCGGTTGGAACGGGTGACCGCTCTGAACGAATTCGAACATATAATTTCCCACAAAGTCGGGTAACGGATCATCGGATTGGATTAACGATTCAAAAGTTAGACCAAATTTTGCAAGGAAAGCTCGATGAAATCATTGATGCTCTCATAGTTGAAGAGCAAGCAGAGCTCATGCAAAACGCTGAGGAGTAAAATATGACCGAACAACTGAAAGTATTTGAAGCCCTCCATTGGGCTTCTTCTTTTTTAGAACAACAAAAGAAAGAAAAAATAGCGGCTGAACTTTTGTTGCGGTTTCACTTACGGAAAACACGAACAGAATTGTTTATGGCTATGCAAGATGACGTCACAAAAGAAGTCGTGAAAGCATTTAAAGCAGACGTGCAAAAATTTGCTAGTGGAATACCGCTTCAATATTTAACTGGAGAAGAGCAGTTTTACGGTCGGACCTTTATTGTAAACGAAGAGGTTCTTATTCCACGCCCGGAAACAGAAGAACTTGTATATGGCTTACTTGAGCGGTTAAAAGGAAAAGAACAAGAGTCATTTACGATTGTGGATGTCGGAACGGGCAGTGGGGCTATCGCGATTACACTAGCACTCGAATTACCAAAAGCAGACGTAATCGGGATTGATATTGCTGTAGAATCACTGGAAGTGGCAAAGTTAAATGCAAAGCGGTTAGGAGCAAAAGTAATGTTTGTCGAAGGAGACTTGCTGCAACCACTTTTGGAAGATGGTAAAAAGGTGGACATTGTCATTTCAAACCCTCCTTATATTCCACTTGATGATATTGAAAGCTTAGATCCTGTTGTCCGAGACTATGAACCAAAACGGGCTCTGGTGGGTGGTATGGATGGATTAGATTTTTATCGATGTTTAATGAACCAAATTCCGCAATTGTTAAAACCAACTGGCTGGATTGCTTTTGAAGTGGGAGTGGGACAAGGAGAGGCTGTAGCAGAGCTCGTTCGTGCAATGTACCCGACAGAACATATTGAAGTAGTGTTTGATATAAACGGAAAAGACCGGCTTGTTTTTGCGACAATAAAAGAAAAAAGAGATTAAGAGATTTGTCGAACACTTTATTGTTTATTTTTCATAATGCGTGTCCACACTGTGTAGTGAAAAGGGGCGATGTTAACATGAACAATAAAGTTATTATTTATCTATTATTCTCTTTGTTTGTATTAGTCATTAGCTGGGAAGGACAGCAACATTTAGCTGTCGCAGAATTACATGAAGAGGTTAGCCAAGAAGAAGCGATTCGATTACGAATCTTAGCCAATAGTGACGCGGTTAAAGACCAATGGTTAAAACGTGAAATTCGTGATGAAGTGAACGCGTCCATTACGAATTGGGTGCAAGATGTAGATGATCTAGAAGAAGCAAAACAAGTGATTCAAGCAAACTTACCAGAAATTGAAGCGATTGTAGAAAAACAACTAATAAATATTGGATTAAACCAACAATATACAGTTGAATTTAATGAAGTTGAGTTTCCGACAAAATTATATGGAAATCTTGTGTATCCAGCTGGATCATATGATGCTGTGTTAATTACACTTGGAGAAGGAAAAGGCGAAAACTGGTGGTGTGTATTGTTTCCTCCATTATGCTTTTTAGATTTCTCCAATGGAGATGCGGTTGATGTAGAAGAAGTGGAAGAAGCTGATGAAGAGGACGAAATCATTGTGACGTTTTTCGTTGTTGAATTATTCTCTAGTACGTTAGATTGGTTTAAATCAATTTTTTAAACATATTAGAAAGGTCGGGTTTTTGACTTGCTATCGGACATCTATTCCGTTAATGTGTAGTTTTTTTAGGGATTTGGAGTTGTTACGGACATGTGTTCCGTTATTCTTGTAAAATAAGGATAAACCACCGAAAATATTGTCAAATAGCGGAACGTATGTCCGAATGCAAAGAAGAAAGTCGTTTTTTTCTAAAAATAGCGGAATAGATGTCCGAAAGATTTTTTGAAACATCATCGTCATAATAGGGCATCTTCTTGCATACAAGTTATAATAGCTTGTACAAGAGGAGGAACCTATATTGAGTATTGTTGTTCGAATAGCTGAAGAAAAAGATTTACTACCGGTTCAACGTCTCGTGGCAAAGGCAGGATTAGAGGAAAAAGGGATTGAGCACCATATTCATGATTTTCTTGTTGTGGAAGAACAAGAAAAGATTGTTGGTACAGTCGGAATTGAACATTTAGGAGTGGACGGGCTTTTGCGTTCGTTAGTTATCCAATCTGAAACGTGGAATGCAAAAATTGGGTTAGAGTTTTTAGAAATCGCTCTACAGTTTGCCAAACAGAAAGGTGTCGAAACATTGTACTTATTAACGAAACAGTCGATTCAATTTTTTGAGTATTTAGGGTTTCATGAAGTGGAAGAAGAAGAAATACCCGAAAAGATTCGACAATCACCACATTTCCATCAATATGCTCCTGGTGTTACAAAAGTGATGGCAACAACATTTAAATAAAGTTATCCACAAGTTATCCACAAGGTTGGGATAACTTGTTTTTTTGGTCAGAAAATGATAAAAAGGACGATAGGTACAAATCGAGTGAATCACAGAGAGAGACTAATGGTTCGCTCTTTTTGAAAGAAAGGGATTACATTGTGTAAAAACACCGGAGAAAGGAGGAGAAAATATGAGTTATAAACAAACTTATCAATGGGTTGTGGATAAAAATAATGAAAATCTTCGAAATGCTAAGGGAATCAAGGAGGCAGCCTTGTTGATAAATCAAAACGAAATTATCGCTTTTCCGACAGAAACTGTGTATGGTCTTGGTGGAAATGCAAAAAATGACGAAGCCATAAAAAAAATCTTTGCCGCCAAAGGGAGGCCGAGTGATAACCCTCTTATTGTTCATGTAGCGACGATGGAACAAGCGGCACAGTTAGTGATAAATCAGCCTGAGTATGGAACGAAATTAATGGAGGTCTTTTGGCCAGGTCCACTCACGCTTGTGTTCAATGGAGGAAAAGACGTTTCGCCTTATGTAACAGCGGGACTAGAAACAATCGCACTTCGAATTCCTGACCATCCTGTTGCACTGGCCTTATTAGAAGAAGCCAATCTACCTGTGGCTGCACCTAGTGCTAATACATCAGGAAAGCCAAGCCCAACGGTTGCAAAACATGTAAAAGATGATTTATATGGCTGTATTTCTGGCATTATAGATGGGGGAGACACAGGGGTTGGTGTTGAATCGACGGTAGTGGATTGTACAGGGGACTACCCGATGATATTACGACCAGGAGGAATCACAAAAGAACAGCTAGAAGCTGTTGTTGGTCGGGTTGATGTGGACGAAGCTCTTAGTCAACAAAATGTAGCACCAAAATCTCCTGGAATGAAGTATACACATTATGCACCGAATGCTGATTTTATTCTTGTCGAAAATAAAGAGGTGATTGGTGAACTTATTCACAGCAAACAACAACAAGGGTTCCGGGTCGGTGTGTTAACAACAGAAGAACAGAAAGATAAGTATAAGGCAGATGTTGTGATTTGTTGTGGATATCGAACGGATTTAGCAACCGTTGCGAAACGATTATATGATTCGCTTAGAACATTTAATGAAAAGGAAGTAGATATTATTTATTCAGAAACATTCCCGAAAGTTGGGGTCGGTGTAGCAATTATGAATCGACTTGAAAAAGCAGCTGGCGGAATAATTATTAGATAGTTTGTCTTATTTCTCCTTGTCCGTGCATACATTGGATTAGCATGGTCAAGGGGGAATTGTTGTGATCGGAGAAATCGTTACACTATTTATTATGGCTACAGCATTAGGAATGGATGCTTTTTCTATCGCATTAGGAATGGGGATGGCGGGGTTGCGATTACGTCAAATCTTTCGTATTGGCGTAACGATCGGGGCATTTCATGTCATCATGCCCTTACTCGGAATTATGGTAGGGAGATTAATTTCCGCTCACTTTGGAATGTTAGCGACAATGATAGGTGGAGGGTTGTTGCTATTTCTCGGATTACAAATGATTATTTCTTCCATTCGTGAAGAACAAGAAAGTGTCGCAGCAACAAGAGGATTTGGTTTGTTCGTGTTTGCCCTAAGTGTAAGCATTGACAGTTTTTCTGCAGGCTTAAGTTTAGGTGTATTAGGAGCAAAAACAGTCATTACCGTAATGGCGTTTGGGTTAATGAGTATGATTTTATCATGGATTGGCTTAGTTGCCGGATCGAAATTTAAAGGAATGATCGGATCATACGGTGAGTTACTAGGAGGCTGTATTTTACTAGGTTTTGGGATAAAATTACTTTGGCCGATCTAAGCCTAACAGTGGGATATTGAATATCCCCTATTGTTGCGATAAACTTAATGATAGTACACTGTTTTGGTGAAAAAATGTTGTTTTGGAATAGTTGAAATGGCTGGAGTGTGTCCTCCTTTGAACCGATAAAAACAACAAAGTAGGTAAAAACAGTCTTATAGAAAGAAGCTAACGTAGAAAGGATGCCTAGATTCATGGTGAATATTCTTTTCGTATGTACAGGAAACACGTGTAGAAGTCCTTTAGCAGAAGCACTTCTCCGCGAAAAGACAAATGGAAATATAACGGTCCGTTCAGCAGGGATTTATGCTGCTTTTGGCAGTGATGCCTCAGAAGGCACAAAACAAGTGCTAGCAGAACGTGGAATAAACTGTCAGCATCATTCAAGTCCGTTAACAGATGAGCTTTTGCAGTGGGCTACAGTCGTATTAACGATGACAGAAAGCCATAAGCAAACGATTATTCTGAATGCACCATATGCTAGTGATAAAGTATATACGTTAAAAGAGTTTGTTCAAACTGGAGAGGGTGATGTCATTGATCCGTTTGGGCACCCAGTGGAAGCTTATCGAGAAACAGCAGTTGAGCTTGAACAATTAGTGGACAAGCTAATTGAAAAATACAACAACGAACAATAGGGAGAGTGCCACCGTGGGGGAAAAAACAAAGTATAAGTTCAGTATTAGAAAAAAATTAGTAGTCGGCATTACGAGTTTAGCATTCATCACATATGGTTCAAGTGCTGTCGTCATTTTTTTCTTATCTGATTGGTTACAGTCAAATTTTAGCTTAAGTTATGAAAGTGTCGTTAGTTTTACATTAGTGAAAGGTGTCTTTTGGACGATTTTGCTTTGTTATTTCGGTGCTCGCTTCATAACGAAGCCGTTACAAGAATTAGAAGGAGCAGCAAAAAAAGCAGCAGAAGGAAATATTAGTGAAGATATCGAAGTGTCTAAATCAGATGACGAACTCCGTGCTGTTGGACTCGCTTTTAATAAAATGCTTCATAGTTTAAGAAGTATGGTCCAAGATATTGAGGATAACTTTGAAAAGACGAATAAAACGGTAACTGTCATTCAAGAGGCGACAAAAGCAGCTTCACTCAATGCCAAAAGAGTCAACCGAACAATACAAGAAATTGCTGGAGGGGCTGAAACGTCGGCTAGTTCAATTGAACAAACGGCACAATCGATGGAAGATGTCACAACCTTTGCTAAACAAGTGCAAGAGCATGCTAATACATCAAAACAGTCTTCTACAGAAATGGTGAATACATTAACAGAAAGTAAAGAAGTGATTGAAAGTCTTGTTAGTGGAATTAAGCAGTTAGCTAATGACAATGAACAATCGTTGCAAGCTGTAGGGCGTTTAAATGATCAAGCGAAAAAAGTAGAAGAAATTATTTCTCTTGTTGGAGACATTGCAGAACAAACAAACTTACTAGCGTTAAACGCATCAATCGAAGCGGCAAGAGCGGGTGAACACGGAAAAGGTTTTGCTGTTGTTGCGGATGAAGTCCGTAAATTAGCGGATGAAAGTTCAAAAGCGGTTCAAGGCATTACAGAATTAATCCATAATATTCAAACAGAAGTTGTTAAAGTTGTTAAACAAATTACTGACCAAGTGTCTGTTGCAAATGAACAGTCTGTAAAAGGGACTGCAACAAATGAGGCAATTGGTGAGATGGAAAAATCAGTACATGAAGTAAATAGCGTTATTACAGAAATTGCGGGATTAGTGGATAATCAGTTAAAAGCGATTTTAGAAACGACAAAGCAAACCCAAGAGGTGGCTGCTTTCTCTGAAGAAACTTCGGCAGGAGCTACAGAAATGACAGCGACGACAGAAGAACAAACCGCTTTAATCTTAGAAGTTGCTGATACAGCGAACCAACTTTCCGCGCAAGCGAATAAGCTAAAAATAACGATTGAAAAGTTTTCAATACAATAGGGGGAGAAAAAGATGAAAGTAGCGATTGGTTCTGATCATGGTGGACTCCAAATTAAAGAAGAAATTAAAGCATTAATGGATGAGTTAGGGATAGCTTACGAAGATGTTGGATGTGAGTGTACGGATTCTGTAGATTATCCGGATTATGCATTGCCTGTTTGTGATAAAGTCGTATCAAACGAAGTGGACAGAGGAATCTTAATTTGTGGAACAGGCATCGGGATGTCGATTGCGGCAAATAAAGTGAAAGGGATTCGTTGTGCTCTTGCTCATGATACATTTAGTGCAAAAGCAACAAGAGAACATAATGATACAAATGTTCTTGCGATGGGTGAACGAGTTGTCGGGCCAGGGCTTGCTCGTGATATTGCAAAAGTTTGGCTTGAAACTGAATTCGAAGGTGGTCGTCATGCTAGACGTGTCGACAAAGTGATGGCAATCGAAAACGTATAGAAGAAAGGTGGCGAAATGATGATAGACCTTTCAACGATAAAAAGCGACCTCCAAACTGTACTTGATGATTTACTTTCAGCAAAAGCCCTTCAAGAAGGATCGGTTGTTGTCGTTGGGACAAGTACAAGTGAAGTTGTAGGAGAAAAGATTGGAACAAGTGGTTCTGAAGAAGTAAGTAAGGTGATTTATGATACGCTCCATGAGTGGGCAAGAACACAAAAACTATCTCTTGCCTTTCAATGCTGTGAACATGTAAATCGTGCATTAGTAGTTGAAAAAGAAACACAAATGGCACTTCATCTTGAAGAAGTTACAGTCGTACCTGTGAAAACCGCTGGTGGGGCGATGGCATCCTTTGCTTACACACAAATGAAAAACCCTGTTGTAGTCGAGTTCATCAAAGCAGATGCTGGTATCGATATTGGTGATACATTAATAGGGATGCACTTAAAGCATGTTGCTGTTCCTGTTCGAAGTGCAGTAAAAGAAATTGGCCAAGCTCATGTAACGTTGGCGGTAACACGCCCGAAACTAATTGGTGGTCAAAGAGCGGTATATCCGAATAATAATATGAACACAAACGAAAAATGTATGTGATTTTATAAAAAATAGAAGATTTTAACGTATACTTCTGATAAAATGGAACATGCAGATGAAAAAACACGAAAGATAATGAGTTTTATCATGAAAGGGGAAGAAGGATGGAATTCTTAAAAAATCAAGACCCTAATGTATACAAGGCGATTCAGCAGGAGTTAGGTCGTCAACGGGACAAAATTGAAATGATTGCTTCTGAAAACTTTGTAAGCGAAGCTGTAATGGAAGCGCAAGGCTCAGTCTTAACAAACAAATATGCAGAAGGATACCCTGGACGACGTTACTATGGGGGCTGTGAATATGTGGATATCGTTGAAGACTTAGCTCGTGACCGTGCAAAAGAGATTTTTGGTGCTGAATATGTGAACGTTCAACCACATTCAGGTGCTCAAGCGAACATGGCAGTTTATTTTACAATTTTAGAGCCAGGCGATACTGTTCTTGGCATGAACCTTTCTCACGGTGGTCACCTTACTCATGGTAGCCCCGTTAACTTTAGTGGGGTTCAATATAACTTTGTGGAGTACGGCGTAGATAAAGAAAAGCAACAAATTGATTATGATGCAGTGTTAGCTTTAGCAAAAGAACATAAACCAAAACTTATCGTTGCGGGAGCAAGTGCATACCCTCGAGCAATCGACTTCAAAAAATTCCGTGAAGTCGTGGATGAAGTAGGGGCATACTTAATGGTAGACATGGCTCATATTGCTGGTTTAGTTGCGGCAGGAGTTCATGAAAGTCCAGTGCCTTATGCGGACTTTGTAACAACTACAACACATAAAACTTTACGTGGCCCTCGTGGTGGAATGATTCTTTGTAAAGAAGAATTTGGAAAGAAAATCGATAAATCGATTTTCCCAGGAATCCAAGGTGGCCCATTAATGCATGTCATAGCAGCAAAGGCAGTAGCGTTTGGGGAAGCACTACAACCTGAGTTCAAATCATATGCACAAAACATCGTCTCTAATGCTAAAGCTTTAGCAGAAGCATTAAATGCAGAAGGAATTAACCTTGTCTCAGGTGGTACTGATAATCATTTATTATTACTTGACCTACAAAGCTTAAGTTTAACTGGAAAAGTAGCAGAAAAAGCATTAGATGATGTTGGAATTACAACAAACAAAAATGCGATTCCGTTTGATCCAGAAAGTCCTTTTGTAACAAGTGGTATTCGAATTGGAACAGCAGCGGTCACTTCTCGAGGATTAAATAACGAAGCAATGAAAGAATTAGGCTCTATCATTGCCTTTACATTGAAAAACATCGAAAATGAAGCAGCGTTACAAGAAGCGGCTTCACGTGTAGATGCATTAACAGCGAAATTTCCAATGTATCCATCATTAAGCTTGTAATTAGAATAGCCAGGGGGCTCCTGGCTATTTTTTTGTTGAACGAAAAGATAGTATTAAAATTTTGTTGTAGCAGTGAAGCTTTGAAAGCTTGTTCTAGAAGAGCGAAGGCTCTGCACTTCGCATGAAGCGATAAGAGTTCCTGTGTTTTTCCTATTGTTTAGAAAAACTATAGTATAGTCGACTTGTGTATAACGAATGAATTAGGGACTTGGATTATTATGAGACAAGCAAGAAAAGACCGAAGTGAATCGTTCAACACTTCGGTCCGGTAAGTAAGCGGCCATGAAAACCGTTATCTGTGAACATTGCTAGCGTTTTAGAACGTTGGAGGACACAGGAGCCGTTAATCATAATATATCGCTAGGAATAGTGTTGCTTTTGCGTGAATAAGCGCTCCAGTGGCCGCTAAAAAATAGAAACCCGTATCATGTTCACAAATAACGGCTGCTCTGTCCGCGAAAATGTGACATGGGATTTGATAATCTCGAAGGTTCCGCACCTCCGCGTTTCATCCAAGAGCACTTTGGGTTCACTGTTAAAAGCGGGCAGGGCTCCGCGCTTCGCTTAAAAAGAAAAGACGCTTCCGCGTTTTTCTTAATGAACTTTTAAGGAACAGGCTTGAATGGGACAAGCTTTTTTTGTATCATTTTCAAAAGGAGTATGTCGTCCTGAGTGCTCTCATATAGAATGGTGAAAAAGGAGCTATCATAATGAGCAAAGTATATGTATTTGATCACCCGTTAATTCAACATAAGTTAACGTACATACGTGATAAATCAACAGGAACAAAGGAATTCCGAGAGCTAGTAGATGAAGTTGCAGCATTAATGGCGTTTGAAATTACAAGAGATTTACCGCTTCGTGATGTGACGGTAGAAACGCCAGTAGGGCCTGCACCTTCAAAAAAAATTGCGGGCAAAAAGCTAGGGCTTGTTCCGATTCTGCGTGCTGGACTTGGGATGGTGGATGGAATTTTAAAGTTAATCCCAGCTGCAAAAGTAGGACATGTTGGATTATACCGCGATCCTGAAACATTGAAACCGGTCGAATATTATGTGAAGTTACCAAATGATGTCCATGAGCGTGAGTTTATCGTCATTGACCCGATGTTAGCCACAGGTGGTTCTGCTGTCGAAGCTATCAATAGCTTGAAAAACCGTGGTGCCGTTAATATTAAGCTAATGTGCTTAATTGCAGCCCCAGAAGGTGTCGACGTCGTTAAAGAAGCCCATCCAGATGTGGATATTTATTTAGCTGCCATGGATGAAAAACTAAATGAAAAAGGATATATCGTTCCTGGATTAGGAGATGCTGGTGACCGATTGTTCGGAACGAAATAATGAAAATAAGCCGAAAAGAGAAAACTCTTTTCGGTTTTTGTTTGGAGTAGGAAGTATGTGACTTTGTGGGCGCTATCGGACATTTGTTCCGGTATCTTGCTGTAAATTGAACTATTTTCAAAAGTTACGGACATCTGTTCCACTACTTCCTCTTTTTTGATTGATTCTCGTGCGAAAAAAGGACACTAACGGAAAGGATGTCCGATACGATCCAAACGAACGGCTTTATTACAGAAATAGCGGAATAAATGTCCGAACGGTGACAACTGTATCATGATTTAACCAATTCTTCGTTTTCAAATCTTCTTTACATGACTTTTGCTTTTGTGGCAGATACTAGTCAAATAAGGTGAAATGAGGAGGACGTAAATACATGAGACAAGTATTGTTGTTGTTTACGATGTTGTTTGCTATGACTCAAGTAGGGCTGGTGCAAGTGCAAGCGAATCAGTTTCCTGAACGGCCTCCGCTTCCTACTCCGGCATCGGAACAAGAAGCTGTAGTTATTGTTGAGGTGTCTGAAACAGACATTGACGCTGTGTTAGAAACTATTAAATCTACATTTCCAAAAGGCGAAATTAGAAAAACATTTCAAACACTGTTTACAGGTTTTTCAATCCAACTACCTGAAGAAGATGTGGAACGATTAAAAACCGTCTCGGGTGTAGAACGAGTAGACAAAGTTGTCAATTATAAAGCGTTGATTGATGAAAGTGTTCCTTTTATAGGCGGGGGTGAATTTCGGTCCCAGCTTGATGAAAATGGAGAACGATTAACGGGAAAAGGTGTGAAGGTAGCTGTCATTGACACAGGAATTGATTATACTCATCCAGATTTAAAGCGTAACTATAAAGGTGGATTTGACGTTGTCGATTATGATGATGACCCAATGGAAACGAAAATAGAAGAAGGTGGACCAACCGTTCATGGGACACATGTCGCTGGTATTATCGCAGCAAATGGCAAAATAAAAGGGGTAGCACCGGAAGCTGAAATTTATGCTTACCGGGCTTTAGGTCCAGGTGGACAAGGGACGACAGAGCAAGTAATCGAAGCGATAGAAAAAGCGGTGGAAGACGGTGTCGATATTATAAACTTGTCACTAGGGAATGCCGTGAACGGTCCTGACTGGCCGACGAGTGTGGCGTTGGATAAAGCGGTGGAGCTTGGTGTTGTTGCGGTTACGTCAAACGGTAACAGCGGACCGAATATGTGGACAGTGGGTTCTCCAGGTACATCGGCGCGAGCCATTTCTGTTGGCGCATCATCACCTCCTTTAAAAATGCCATATTTGACGATTTTTGGTGAAGAAAAAGAAATTCCGCTGCAAATGATGAGTGGCTCACGACCATGGGATGTTACGAGGGATTTCCCGTTTGTTTATGGTGAATTAGGAATGGAAAAGGATTTAGAGGATGTTAACGGAAAAATTGTTTTATTAAAACGAGGGATTATTCCTTTTGCCGAAAAAGCAAGAATAGCAAAAGAGGCTGGAGCAGAAGCTGTTGTTATTTTTAACAATACAGATGGTGCTTTTGTAGGTGCAATTGAAGGAAAAGTTGATATTCCAGTAGCGGGAATCACAAAAGAGGATGGAGAATGGTTACTAGAACAAATTGAAAATGAAAAGTCACCTTCATTACGCACGATATATCGGAATGAAGAAGATTTAATTGCACCGTTTTCATCAAGAGGACCGGTGACACAAACATGGGATGTGAAACCTGATGTCGTTGCCCCTGGTGTCGCCATTGATAGTACGATTCCTCATGGCTATTTAGGGCTTAATGGGACAAGCATGTCTGCCCCCCATGTAGCAGGAGCAGCAGCATTACTGAAACAAGCCCATCCAGATTGGACGCCTGACCAAATAAAAGCAGCCTTAATGAATACAGCTAAAAAGCTAGAAGACAAAGAAGGAAATCGTTATTTACCTCATGAGCAAGGCGCTGGAAGAATTCAAATTGTAGAAGCGATAAATGCCGAGACCCTAGTTTTACCAGGCGCACTTTCTTTTGGAAAGTATTCTCGTGATGATAGGCGACAAGTGAAGGATGTTACGGTTACTGTTGAAAATAAAGGAGACAAAACAGAATCATATTATGTCGTTCCTCCGATTGATGTACCAGATGGTATTCAGTGGAAAGTACCTTTTTCATTTGAACTAAAACCAGATGAGAAAAAAGAAGTAACCATTACTATGGATATTTTTCCTCCTGTCTTAGAGGAAGGTATTCATAATGGAGAGATAGTTATCCAAGGTGGAAAAGAAGATGTTGTTGTCCCGTATTTGTTTTTTATTGAAGAGCCAAATTACCCACGAGTGATGGCTTTTAATTTTGAACATGGGGATGAGCCAGAAACATACCGTTATGAAATGTATTTGCCTGGTGGTGCAGAAGAAGTTGGCATTGCTTTGTATGACCCAGATACATTTGAGTTTATTTCTTATTTGGATGCAAGGGAAAACGTAGCAAGAGGACTTCTTGAAGTCGAGTTATCAGAGCTAGCATTAACAGATGGTATTTATAAAGCGCTTGTGTTTGCGAAACAAGACGGACAAGAAGATACGCTTGAAACAGCCATTTTTATAGGTGAGATTGGTTGAAAAGAAAATAATTGTCCATAATAGAGAAAAGGAGAGGGAAACCCTCTCCTTTGTTTTGTCAAGAAAAAAATGGTATACTTTTGTCGAAATTGTGACAAACCTAATTTTCTAAAAATGGACTACATATTTATCCTGAAAAGCCGTTGACATAAGGTTTTCACTATTGTACGATTACAAAGGGTATTTATGATAAGGGTTACAAACAATACATAAAATTAGTTTCGTAAGCTCCTACAATCGTAGGAAGGAGCGGTGCAATGTCATTAGGTAGACGTTCAATGCGGGCAATGGCGCTCGTTTCGATTATTTCATCGTATATTGTAGGCGGGGTGCTTGCCGGTGTTTTTATCGGAAATTGGATAGATGAACGTTTTGCTACAAAACCACTATTCCTTATCATTTTTCTACTACTAGGAATTGGTTCGGGTTTTTACGGTGTTTATAAAGTAATCCAGCCATATTTAGGAGACAATGAACAATGATAACGTTTCAAGCAAAAATGAAGGGATATACGTATATTTCAATCATTTTTGGATTCGTTTTCCTTGTCGGAGCACTCTTAACTCCATTTCAACCTCATTTTTTAGGTTTGTTTCTTGGTTTTTTGGCTAGTTATATTAGCTTGTGGACCATTTACCGTAAAACCGCTGTTGTTGGTGAAATATCAGCCAACCCAAAAAACATTTCATTTATATCCTATGCACTAGCTGGTTTTGGTATTGTCATACGTTATGGACTAGCTATCTTTGCGGTTGCGATAGCTTTTCGCTATCCAGATGCCGTTCACTTACTTTCGGTCATTGCAGGGTTATCCCTGATTTATGTCATTATATTACTTGATATGATAATTCAATTCGTTAGAAAGAGGTGATAACTAATATGGATCATATTGCACCAATGCGAGAGTATTTCGGGCTAACGTTTAATATGTCATCGGTACTGATGACGACTGTTGTCTGTATAATCGTTTTCAGTGTCGTGTTTTTCGGCTCTAGGCGTTTAGCTATGAGACCTTCCGGCATGCAAAACTTTCTAGAATGGGCTATCGAGTTTGTCCAAAACATCATTAAAGCCAACATGGATTGGAAAACAGGTGGTCGATTTACCGCACTAGCGTTTACGCTTCTCTTTTTCGTGTTTACTGCCAATATGGTAGGTATCCCATTTGAGATTGCAAACTATACAACGCATGAAGCATGGTGGAAATCACCGACTTCTGACCCTGCCCTAACATTAAGTTTAGCAGCCCTTGTCATTATCTTGACACACATTTATGGGATTGCATTACAAGGTTTTGGTGAATACGGAAAAAACTATTTCCGTCCCGTCCCGTTCTTATTCCCATTTAAAGTCATTGAGGAGTTTGCCAATACATTAACATTGGGAATGCGTCTATTTGGTAACATTTACGCAAAAGAAATTTTAATGATTTTAATCGTAGGGTTAGGAAGTGCAGGAATAACCTCGCTTACAGCAGGAGGGATTTTTACTGGGGTATTAACAATATTCCCACTAGTCATTTGGCAAGCATTTAGTGTGTTTATTGGAGCGATTCAAGCGTATATCTTTGCGATGTTAGCAATGGTATATATGGCACACAAAGTTGAACATCATTAAACATTGCTCGTAATTTGAGCGTTTAAAATAATAAAAAATTTATTTGTATTCATAAGGAGGAATTTTTTAAATGGAAGCATTAGCAGTAGCAATCGTAGCAGGTCTAGCAGCAATCGGTGGTTCTATCGCCGTTGCCATTATCGTAAGAGCAACTCTTGAAGGTGTCACTCGTCAACCAGAATTACGTGGTCAATTACAAACTTTAATGTTCATTGGGGTACCTCTTGCAGAGGCGGTTCCAATTATCGCGATCGTTATTTCATTCATCCTTTTATTCCAATAATAAAGGTCGTATACAAGCACAAAAATGCTATAGATGGCGACAGTGTTCTGCTTTGAACCTTCGCCATTCCTTATGTTAGGTGTAAGAACATTAGAAAGGAGTGACTCACTTGGATTTTGTGATTCCTTGGGGTTCGATCATATATCAATTAGTTGCCTTTCTTATACTGTTATGGGCGATAAGTAAGTTTGCCTTAAAACCGATGATGGGCTTAATGGAAAAGCGCCAACAAATGGTTAATGAGCAAATTGACTTTGCTGAAAAAGACCGTAAAGAGGCTGAAAAATATTTAGAACAACAACGTAAAGAAATTGAGAATGCAAGACAAGAAGCACAGTCAATTCTTGAAAATGCAAAGAAAATGAGCGAAAAGCAAGCTCAAGATATTATCGTATCTGCTAAAGGTGAAGCAGAGCGTATTAAAGATTCTGCACTTGCAGAAATCAAGCGTGAAAAAGAACAAGCTGTATCTTCTCTTCGTGACCAAGTTGCATCATTATCAGTATTAATTGCAACGAAAGTGATTGAAAAAGAACTGAACGAAGCAGAACAGCAAAAGTTCATTGAAGATTATCTTAAAGAAGTAGGCGAAGAGCTATGAGCAACAAAGCAGTAGCCAATCGTTATGCTGTTGCTCTTTTTCAGTTAGCAAAGGAAAAAGGTTTAGTTCAACAAACCGAAACTGAGCTACAGTTAGTAAAAGAAGTAGTGGACAATACTCCTGAAATGATGACTGTTCTATTAAATCCGAAAGTTCGGGTAGAAGAAAAACAGAATATCGTGAAAACGGGTTTTGGTCAAAACGTCAGTGAACTTGTGATGCATACATTGCTTTTGCTTGTTGAACGCAAGCGTGTGGAAGCACTTGTTCCGTTAGTGGATGAATATAAATTGCTATCATACCAAGAGCAAAATGTGGCTGAAGCAAAAGTATATTCTACATACCCATTATCAGAGCAAGAAAAGACGGACTTATCTGTCTTATTTGCACAAAAAGTTGGAAAATCGAAATTAATTATTGAAAATATTATTGATAAAAACCTCATAGCCGGTATTACGATTCGCATCGGTGACCGCATTTATGATGGCAGTGTGAAAGGCCAGCTTACTCGCCTGGAACGTAATCTCTTGCAAAAAAGCTAGAACAAGATAGGGGTGAACGAAATGAGCAGCATCAAAGCAGAAGAAATTAGCTCTTTGATTAAACAGCAGATTGAAAACTTTCAATCAAATATTGAAGTATCCGACGTTGGTACAGTTATTCGTGTCGGTGACGGTATTGCTTTAGCACATGGCCTTGAAAACGTAATGAGTGGAGAGTTACTTGAGTTTTCAAATGGCGTCATGGGTATGGCACAAAACTTAGAAGAAAATAATGTTGGTATCATTATTTTAGGACCATATACAGACATTCGTGAAGGTGACGAAGTCAAACGTACAGGACGTATCATGGAAGTTCCTGTAGGTGAAGCTCTTTTAGGTCGAGTGGTGAATCCGCTTGGTCAACCATTAGACGGACAAGGACCAATTGAAACAGCAAAAGCTAGACCAATCGAAAGTCCAGCTCCTGGAGTTATGGACCGTAAATCCGTTCATGAGCCACTTCAAACGGGAATTAAATCGATTGATGCACTTATTCCGATCGGACGTGGACAACGTGAGTTAATTATCGGTGACCGTCAAACAGGGAAAACAGCTGTTGCAATCGATACAATTTTAAACCAAAAAGACCAAGACATGATTTGTATTTATGTAGCGATCGGTCAAAAAGAATCTACTGTTGCAGGTGTAGTGGAATCATTACGCCAAAAAGGTGCGCTTGATTATACGATCGTCGTTACTGCAAGTGCATCTGAACCAGCTCCATTGCAATTTTTAGCTCCGTATGCTGGGGTTACAATGGGTGAAGAGTTCATGTACAACGGGAAACATGTTCTTGTTATTTATGATGACTTAACAAAACAAGCGGCAGCTTATCGTGAGCTTTCTTTATTACTTCGTCGTCCTCCAGGTCGTGAAGCTTATCCAGGGGATGTATTCTACTTACATTCACGCTTACTTGAGCGCGCGGCAAAGCTTAGTGATGCAAAAGGTGGCGGTTCTTTAACAGCCCTTCCTTTCATTGAAACACAAGCTGGGGATGTATCAGCTTATATTCCAACAAATGTAATTTCCATCACGGATGGACAAATTTTCTTACAATCTGATTTATTCCACTCTGGTGTTCGTCCAGCGGTAAACGCAGGTCTTTCTGTATCCCGTGTTGGAGGTTCAGCGCAAATTAAAGCGATGAGAAAAGTATCAGGTACACTTCGTCTTGACTTAGCTTCTTATCGTGAGCTTGAAGCATTTGCACAGTTTGGTTCAGACTTAGACCGTGCGACATTAGCGAAATTAGAGCGTGGTGCTCGTACTGTTGAAGTATTAAAACAAGGATTACACGAGCCACTTCCAGTTGAAAAACAAGTAGCGATTCTTTATGCACTAACAAAAGGATTCCTTGATGATATTCCAGTTGGTGATATTAAGCGCTTTGAAGCAGAATATTTTGCATTCTTAGAGCACAACAAAAAAGAGTTACTTGAGCACATTCGTACAACTGGTGGTCTTCCAGAAGATAGCGATTTTAAAGCGGCTATTGACGAATTCAAAAAAGGGTTTAACGTTACAAAATAATCGCGGGAAAGTCGCAAAAACCAGTTAAGCGAAAAGGTGGTGAAAAATAGATGGCCTCACTACGAGATATTAAAACACGTATTAATTCGACGACAAAAACAAAAAAGATTACAAAAGCGATGCAAATGGTATCAGCTGCAAAACTAAACCGTGCACAAGAAAAGGCGAAAGGATTTTTTCCTTACACTGAAAAAATTCGTGAAGTCGTTGCCGGGATTGCTTCAGGTAACACAGAGGCGTCGCATCCGATGCTACAATCGCGTCCGGTGAAAAAGACAGGGTATGTTGTGATTACATCTGACCGAGGACTTGCAGGTGCGTACAATGCAAGCTTAGTTCGTGAGTTATTAACAACACTCAACAAACGTCATAAATCACCAGATGAGTATTCGATTATTGTAATTGGGCGAATTGGTCGTGATTTATTAAAAAGACGGAACATGCCAATTATTCAAGAATTAATTGGGTTATCTGACCAAGTCGAGTTTAGTGATGTAAAGAACTTAACAAGTACAACGGTCGATATGTTCCAAGACGAGTTATTTGACGAGTTATACCTTTGGTACAATCATTTCGTGAGCCCGATTACACAAGAGGTGACCGAAAAGAAAGTGTTGCCATTAACTGATCTTGCTGATGGAAGTTCAGCACAGTCGGAATATATTTATGAGCCTTCAGCAGAAGCGATTTTAGAGCAACTTTTACCACAGTATGCAGAGAGTGTTATCTATGGCGCATTATTAGATGCAAAAGCAAGTGAGTTTGGAGCACGTATGACAGCGATGAGTGCTGCAACGGACAATGCGGGTGCATTAATTGATAGTCTAACTCTTTCATACAACCGGGCACGTCAAGCTGCCATTACACAAGAAATTACAGAGATTGTCGGCGGTGCCGCTGCTCTAGAATAGAGAGTTTACGAACTCGAAACTGAAAGTATAGGAGGGAAACTGATGAATAAAGGTCGCATTACTCAGGTTATGGGTCCAGTTGTTGACGTAACATTCGACGATGGAAACTTACCAGAGATTTATAACGCACTGAGAATTGAGCAAACAGGCTCAGCAACAAATGCGGTTGATGTAAACGTAACGTTAGAAGTTGCGATTCATTTAGGCGATAATACCGTTCGTACGGTTGCGATGGGTTCAACTGATGGACTTGTTCGTGGAACAGAAGTACTAGATACAGGGGCTCCGATTTCTGTACCTGTTGGTGAAGTAACATTAGGTCGTGTATTTAACGTATTAGGGGAGTCCATTGACCTTGATGGTCCTATTCCTGCAGACGTGAAAAAAGATCCGATTCACCGTCCATCACCAAAATTTGAAGAGTTATCAACAAAAGCCGAAATTCTTGAAACAGGAATTAAAGTTGTTGACTTACTTGCACCATATATTAAAGGTGGAAAAATCGGTTTGTTCGGAGGAGCCGGTGTTGGTAAAACGGTATTAATTCAAGAGTTAATCAACAACATCGCACAAGAACACGGTGGTATTTCCGTTTTCGCTGGTGTTGGTGAGCGTACTCGTGAAGGAAATGACCTTTACTATGAAATGAAAGACTCTGGAGTTATCGCAAAAACAGCGATGGTATTCGGACAAATGAATGAGCCACCTGGAGCACGTATGCGTGTTGCCCTAACAGGTCTTACAATGGCAGAGCATTTCCGTGATAAAGAAGGCGCGGACGTATTATTGTTCATCGATAACATTTTCCGTTTCACGCAAGCCGGTTCTGAGGTATCAGCCTTATTAGGTCGTATGCCTTCAGCCGTTGGTTACCAGCCAACACTTGCAACAGAGATGGGACAGTTACAAGAACGTATTACATCAACTAAAGTTGGTTCTGTTACATCAATCCAGGCGATTTATGTACCTGCCGATGACTACACTGACCCGGCACCAGCAACAACATTTGCTCACTTAGACGCAACAACAAACTTAGAGCGTAAACTTTCTGAGATGGGGATTTACCCTGCGGTTGACCCGCTTGCATCAACATCTCGTGCCCTTTCTCCTGAAATTGTAGGAGAAGAGCATTACGCTGTTGCTCGTCAAGTACAGCAAACACTACAAAAATATAAAGAATTACAAGATATTATCGCGATCCTTGGTATGGATGAATTATCAGAAGAAGATAAGCAAATCGTTCACCGTGCGCGTCGTATCCAATTCTTCTTATCACAAAACTTCCACGTTGCCGAGCAATTTACCGGACAACCTGGTTCATATGTTCCTGTTAAAGAAACAATCCAAGGATTTAAAGAAATTCTTGAAGGAAAATATGATGATTTACCTGAAGATGCGTTCCGTCTTGTTGGACGTATTGAAGAAGTTGTTGAAAAAGCAAAAGAAATGCAATAATGAGCATGGAGTCCAAAGTGGCTCCTTACTCTACTAATAGCCTCGATGCTGTTAAGGAGGGTTTTCCATGGAGAAGACGATGAATGCGAGTGTTGTAACTCCTGATGGCACGGTTTTTGACGGAGATGTAGAGATGGTCGTTGTGAAAGCTCAAAGCGGTGAGCTTGGAATTCTACCACGCCACATACCATTGGTGGCTCCTCTAACCGTTGGACCCGTTCGTATAAAAAAAGGCAATAACGTTCAATTTATTGCAGTAAGTGGCGGATTTATTGAAGTGCGCCCTGACAAAGTAACAATTTTAGCGGAAACCGCTGAAATGCCATCAGATATTGATGTCGCTCGTGCTCGTGCTGCAAAAGAACGTGCGGAGCGCCGCATAAATGAAGCAAAGCAAGATGAAATTGACTTCAAGCGCGCGCAATTAGCTTTGAAAAAAGCAATTACTCGTCTGGAAGTTGCTGGAAAGTAATAAAAATGCCTGTAGACGTCCTTTCACGGTTATCTATAGGCATTTTTTTGTTGTATAGCGACATATGCTGATTCGTATCGGACATCTATTCCGTTATTGAAAGGAAAAGAGGCTATTTTATAAAGCTTTCGGACCTGTGTTCCGTTATTGGCCAGAATCAGGGAGGAATATTACGCTGAAAGCGGAAATAACGGAACAGATGTCCGTAAGGTTTTGAAAACACGGTAAAATTCGATAAATAGCGAAATAGATGTCCGAAAAAAATTACTCTTTTGTTACGACACCATCAACAATGGAATAGAGATATCCCTTCACTATAACGATGTTCCATTCAGGTTTTGGATAAATAAAAGTAGACTGTGTAATATACGGTTTTGGGTATTTTTCATTTAATTCTCTTATAAAAGTAACTGCATCGACGACAACGTCAGGAAATTCATAGAAAACCGACTCTATTTCTTGTAATCGACTGACAAATTGTTTATACCGAGTTTTTTCTTCATCTGTTGCCTCGTTTTTGTAATAACCCCACACATGCTCATATGTTGTTGTTACTCCTTTTTTAGAATACGGTAGTGACTTACACTCTAGTAAGAATTGATAGAATAAGGAAACGTTGGCAACAGAATTTCGTTGTAGGATGGGCTTCATTTTCTTATAATATTCATAGCCTCTTGCCATGACATCGTATTTATTTGTTGACCACATTCGTTCGACTACATTTTTTATTACCCGTTCACTTGTTATGTTTTCTACCATTCTATTTTCTCCTTTACCACCGGTGTTCACATAATAGTCACATTATCACATTCATGATAGCGTTTGCAAGGCGTATCAATAGTAAGTAAGACATGCTGTGCAAAATGGTATATTAAAAAAATGTTACAATTTTGTAACGGTCGACACCATATATAGGATTTGCTATAATGGTAACGATTCAAAAAAGAAATCCCGTACTAAAGCTTGGAGGCTGACGTTGTATGGATCCATTGTATAATCTATATCAAAACAACTATTTAGTTGTCGCTGTGTTTGTCATTCTTGGTATATTGTTACCATTGGTTGCGCTTACAGCTGGCCGGATTTTACGTCCTCATAAGCCAACGGAGGAAAAGTACACAACATACGAAAGTGGGGTTGAACCGACTGGTGGAAGTTGGGTTCAATTTAACGTGCGTTATTATATGTTTGCCCTTCTTTTTGTATTGTTTGATGTGGAAACGGTATTTTTATATCCGTGGGCTGTTGCCTATGATGATTTAGGTATTTTTGCACTAATTGAAATGATTATTTTTATGGTTATGCTCTTTATTGGCTTACTATATGCCTGGAAAAAGAAGGTGTTGACATGGATTTAAACTTAGACAGTTTAACGAAACAAGAACGTGCAGAGTTAGAGCAAAATATATTTTTTACAACGTTAGAACAAGTGAAAGCTTGGGCGAGAAGTAACTCGATTTGGCCGTTAACGTTTGGGTTAGCATGTTGTGCGATTGAGATGATGGGAACAGGAGCTTCACATTATGACCAAGACCGATTTGGTGTCATCTTCCGTACATCGCCGCGTCAATCTGACTGTATGATCGTTTCTGGAACGGTGACAAAAAAAATGGCACCAATTTTAAAACGCTTATATGATCAAATGCCAGAACCAAAATGGGTGATTGCAATGGGGTCCTGTGCTACCGCAGGCGGACCATATGTGAAATCATATGCCGTAGTTAAAGGAGTCGACCAGATTGTCCCTGTCGATGTTTATATTCCTGGCTGCCCACCAAACCCCGCTGCACTTATTTATGGAATCAATAAATTACAAGAAAAAATCCGTTATGAAGCAAAGACTGGGAAGCGGGTGACTAGTCAATGAGCGATGAAAAGGAAAAAGTAACTGCCGATGAAAAAGCGAAGGCCGCGGCAGCTGCAAAAGCGAAAGCCGCAGCAGCGGCAAAAGCGAAAGCGGCCGCATTAGCAAAACAAAAAGAAGCGGAAACAGAATCGACATCAGAACCAGCAGGAGCAGATGAAAAAGCGAAGGCCGCAGCAGCCGCGAAAGCCAAAGCAGCAGCAGCGGCAAAAGCAAAAGCGGCCGCATTAGCAAAACAAAATCGAACGGAAGCGGATTCTTCTGGAGATGATGAAAAAGCAAAAGCCATTGCTGCGGCAAAGGCCAAAGCGGCAGCCGCCGCCAAAGCAAAATTAGCGGCACAAGGTGGAGCCGATACTGATGATGAAAAAGCAAAAGCGAAGGCCGCCGCAGTAGCAAAAGCCAAAGCCGCGGCAGCTGCTCGAGCGAAGGCGGCGAGTGCAGGGGCAACGGAAGAAAAAATAGAAGAAACGCCATCTGTCAATCAACCGAAGCTAGATAAGTATGTAAAAGTAATAGAAGATAATCTTGGTGAAGGAATGCTAGAAGCTTCCTATATCAACCGACTGGCTAAAGATGTTCCTACACTAGTCGCTAAAAAAGAATCGTATTATAAAGTGGCTCAGTTTCTGAAACATAATGAGCAATTAAGCTTTGACTATCTATCTGAGTTGCATGGGTCTGATTTTGAAACTCATATGGAAATATACAATCACTTTTATTCTTTTAAAACAAAAGAAAATGTGGCATTAAAAGTGAAAATTGACCGTGATAACCCAACAATTGAATCTCTCGCTTCTATTTGGGAAGGTGCTGACTGGCCTGAACGAGAGGCTTATGATTTATTAGGCATTACATTTACAGGTCATCCGAATTTAACGAGAATAATGTTACCAGATGACTGGGTTGGTCACCCGTTACGCAAAGACTATGAACCTCATGATGAGGAGGTGTAGAACAGATGATTCGCACAGAAGAAATGCTACTAAACGTCGGACCACAACATCCTAGTACACACGGGGTGTTTCGATTAGTTGTAAAAATAGACGGAGAAATTATTACAGAAGCCACACCTGTTGTCGGTTACCTTCACCGCGGAACGGAAAAATTAGCGGAGAATCTTCAATATACGCAAATTATTCCTTATACCGACCGACTAGATTATTTATCAGCGATGACAAACAATTATGTTCTTTGTCACGCGGTAGAGACGATGATGGATTTAGAAATTCCTGAGCGAGCGGAATATTTACGTGTTATTGTAATGGAACTTGGAAGAATTGCTAGCCATCTTGTTTGGTATGGTACATACTTACTCGATTTAGGCGCGATGAGTCCTTTCCTATATGCGTTTCGTGAGCGCGAGATGATTATTAATCTGTTAAACGAAATTTCAGGTGGACGACTCACCTTTAACTATATGCGTGTCGGTGGTGTGAAATGGGATGCACCTCCGGGATGGATTGAAAAAGTTCGTGATTTGCTTCCTTATTTACGAAAAGAATTAGAAGGATACCACAACTTAGTGACAGGCAATGAAATTTTCCTCCAACGTGTTAAAGGAGTAGGAAAGTACACAAAAGAAGAAGCGATTCGTTACTCGATGAGTGGTGCGAACATTCGCTGTACGGGCGTAAAGTGGGATTTACGCAAAGACGAACCGTATTCGATTTATGACCGTTTTGATTTTGACATCCCAACACACACTGACGGTGATTGCTGGGCTAAATATGTCATTCGAATGCAGGAAATTGAAGAATCCATCAAAATCCTAGAACAAGCTGTTGCACAGTTTCCAAGTGAAGGTGCTATTTTAGCGAAAACACCAAGAATTATTAAGCCACCTGAAGGAGAAACATTTGTTAGAATTGAGTCGCCTCGAGGCGAAATCGGTTGTTATATTGCAAGTAAAGGGAAAAAAGAGCCATATCGATTAAAATTCCGTCGACCTTCCTTTTATAACTTGCAAATTCTTCCGAAACTACTCGTTGGTCAACCGATTGCAAATTTAATTGCTATTTTAGGTGGAATTGACATTGTTCTTGGGGAGGTTGATGGATAATGATGAGTGATATCTTAACATCTCAGCCTAGTTGGTTAAATGCATTAACCTTTTTCATTATGGGAGCCGCTCTTTTAGGTGTCGTTCTCGGCTTTGTGACGTATGCGATTTTAGCAGAACGAAAAGTATTAGGTTTCATGCAGCTTCGTGTTGGACCTAACCGTACAGGGGGACCGCTTGGATTATTACAAACGGTAGCTGACGTGTTAAAGCTTCTATTAAAAGAAGATACGATTCCGAAAAAAGCAGATAAACCGTTGTTTATTTTAGCACCTGTTCTTGCGTTTGTACCAGCATTTGTCGTCTTAGCGGTTATTCCGTTCTCTGAGAATTTATATTTTGCTGATATCGGGGTTGGCTTATTGTTTTATATAGCCGTTTCAGGGATTACTACGCTTGGGATTTTAACAGGAGGTTGGGCTTCAAACAATAAATACTCCTTAATGGGTGGAATGCGTGCAGCGGCCCAAATGATTTCATATGAAGTTCCGCTTGTATTATCCGTTGTTGGGGTAGTGTTACTTTCAGGTAGTTTGAATTTAATTGAAATCGTCCATGCGCAAAGTAATGTATGGTTTGTCGTCTGGCAATTGCCAGCATTTCTCGTGTTTTTAATAGCAGCAACTGCAGAATTAAACCGAGTACCTTTTGACTTACCTGAAGCAGAGTCAGAGTTAGTTGCTGGTTATCATGTTGAGTATTCAGGTTTTCGCTGGGCATTTTTTATGCTTGCTGAGTATGTGTATTTGTTTGCGATGGCAGCACTTACGACCGTACTCTTTTTAGGAGGATGGCAGCCGATTCTCTTTTTAGACTTCATTCCTGGTGTCGTGTGGTTTGGCTTGAAGTTTTCTGTCATTATCTTCTTAATGATATGGATGCGTGGTACATTCCCAAGATTACGTGGAGATCAGTTAATGGAATTTGCTTGGAAGGTTCTATTGCCGATTGCCATTGCCAACATCGTGTTAACAGCATTAATAAAGGAATTTATCTTGTAGGAAGAAGACTTCAAATCGAAGCAAGGGGTGAAAAACTATGTTCGGTAAAGGTTTACTAAAAGGACTGAAGTATACAGTTAGCAACTTAACAAAGCAAAATGTAACGACCCGCTACCCAGACGAACCGATTGAAATGCCAGACCGGTTTCGTGGCATTCAAAAATTTTATCCGGAAAAATGTATTGTCTGTAATCAGTGTGCAGCGATTTGTCCAACAGATTGTATTCAATTAACAGGCAAACCACATCCGGATCCAAATAAAAAGGGAAAAATTATTGATACGTATGATATCAATTTTGAAATTTGTATTTTGTGCGATTTGTGTACAGAAGTGTGTCCAACAGAAGCGATTGTGATGACAAATAATTTTGAGTTATCAGAGTATAGCCGAGATGAATTATTTAAAAATCTCGAATGGCTTGATGAAAACGACACGAATGTGAGGGAGGAGAATAAAGCGTGAATGGAGAAATGCTTGCCTTTTTTATCCTTGCCCTTATTGCCGTTAGCGGCGGCGTGTTAATGATTAACTTAAAAAAGGTGGTCCACGTTATCGTGGCCCTTGCCTTTACTTTTTTAAGTATCGCAGGGTTTTACGTATTATTGTCTGCTGAATTTTTAGCGTTTGTTCAAGTGTTGATTTATGCAGGTGCGATTACGATTATTATGTTGTTTGGGATCATGCTAACGAAACATGATGACCGTACAGATATTCCAGCTGGCTTTGTTCGCTCGATCGTCGCTTTTGTCGGTGTGGCTGTCTTTTTTGTCATTATGTTTATTGGCATTAATGATTTGTCGTTTGGTTCAGACCCTGCGCCTTTACATGAAGACAATGTGCGCCAAATCGGGATCGAAATTTATTCGAAATTTGTGATTCCGTTTGAAGTTGTCGGTGTTATTTTACTTGTAGCATTAGTTGGTGCCGTTGCGATTGCTAAAAATGATGATCAAGAAAAGGAGGCGGGTGACCGTGAGTAGTATTCCTTTATCCGTCTATCTGATTGTCGCTTTACTTTTATTTTGTATCGGGATGTTTGGTGTATTAACGAAACGAAATGCGGTCATCGTGTTAATTTCGATTGAACTAATGTTAAATGCGGTGAACATCAATCTCGTTGCTTTTGCGTTACATGGACCAAATCCTGCGATTACAGGTCAAATCTTTTCACTATTTACAATCACTGTTGCGGCAGCCGAAGCTGCTGTCGGTCTGGCCATTCTTATCGCTCTTTATCGTAACCGAAAAACGGTAAACGTCGATCAGATGAACCTGATGAAGCAGTAGGAAAGGAGAGGTGATTACGATGATGGAAAATGCATGGATCATACCGCTCTTTCCCCTATTATCTTTTCTTATTCTTGTTTTATTTGGACGTAAGTTAAAGGAAAAGGGCGCTTATGTAGGAATGGTGTTATCGTTTGTTGCTCTCGTTATAGCAACAATTGTATTAGTTGAACGATTCACAGGTGAAGATGTATTATTACAATTTACATGGCTTACGATTGGAACTCATTCGATTACAATGGGAATGGAAATCAATCAGCTGAATGCGTTAATGTTATTTATTGTGACGCTCGTTAGCTTTTTAGTACATATGTATTCAAAAGGATACTTAACAGCGGCTGATCAAGTTCGTTTGCCAGTCTTTTATTCGTATTTAGGGCTGTTCACATTTTCAATGCTTGGACTTGTGATGTCTCCTAATTTACTTCAACTTTATATTTTTTGGGAATTGGTTGGGGTATGTTCATTTTTACTTGTTGGATTTTATTATTTCAAAACAGAAGCACGAGCGGCAGCGAAAAAGGCGTTTATTGTCACTCGTATCGGTGATATCGGTTTGTTTATTGGGATCATTCTTATTTTCTGGAATGTCGGTAGCTTTGAATTAAGGACAATCTTTGAAGCAGTTCAAGCAAATGGCCTGTCAGAAGGAATGCTTACGCTTGTGGCCATTTTGATTTTTGTCGGTGCGATTGGTAAATCTGGACAATTTCCATTGCATACATGGTTACCAGATGCGATGGAAGGACCAACGCCAGTATCTGCCCTCATTCACGCAGCAACGATGGTAGCCGCAGGTGTGTATTTAGTGGCAACAATGTTTCCACTCTTTTCCGCATCACCAGTTGCAATGACAACCGTTGCAGCGGTTGGTGGGTTTACTGCGATTTTTGCAGCAACGATCGGGTTAGCACAAAAAGACATTAAACGAGTGCTTGCTTATTCTACTGTCAGCCAATTAGGTTATATGATGCTCGCGTTAGGTTCGGCTGGGTATGTAGCGGGTGTCTTTCATTTAATGACACATGCGTTTTTTAAGGCCTTACTCTTTTTAGCAGCTGGTAGTGTTATTCATGCCGTTCATACACAAAACATTTATGAAATGGGTGGCCTTTATAAAAAAATGAAAACAACCGCTGTCGTGTTTTTAATTGGTTGCTTAGCGATTGCAGGGTTTCCGTTATTTTCAGGTTTCTTTAGTAAAGAAGAAATTTTACTAACGACCTTTACAGACGGGAGATATGGATTATTCGCTATCGCATTAATAACGGCCTTACTAACAGCAATTTACATGTTCCGCTTGTTTTTCCTTGTTTTTATTGGAAAACCACAACAAGACCATTCGAAAGTCCATGAATCACCAGCGATTATGACGATTCCGATGATTGTTCTTGCTGTATTAGCAGTAGTATCAGGATTTGTGCATACGCACTGGTTTGGAACTTTTTTAGGGGATTGGTTAAGTGATAGTCCATGGGCAAGAGGACATGTTTATGTGCATGATCCAGGTTGGATTATGCCAGTAGCAGTAGTTGTTTCTCTTTCTGGTATTTTTATTGCGTGGCTCTTATATGGAAAGAAATCAATTTCTCGCGAGTCTGTCATTTCGACAAACAGTGGGCTTTATCAAATGGTTGCCAATAAGTTTTATTTTGATGAATTTTACAAAGCAACCTTTGTCCGAGGAACGGTTGTGATTGGTTATCTTTTCCATTATATTGAGAAATATATTATTGAAGTCATAATTAAAGCAGTTGTAGGTGTGACAGAAGCAATGGGAAGTGTTCATGCTCGATTACAAAATGGTCAAGTTCAAATGTATGGAACAGTTGCCTTTATGGGCCTTGTTATTTTACTAGTTGTCTTGACAGTGACAGGGGGGTACTTTAGATGACAGATTCTTACTTCTTATCCCTGCTCATTTTTTCACCTCTCGTTGGGATTTTAATTCTGGCTTTGATTCCAAAAGGAAATCACCATCTCATTAAATGGATTGGTTTTTTCACAACATTACTTCCGCTTACGCTCGCGGTCATGTTGTATACCCAATTTGATAAAGCAAGTAGTGCTCTTCAATTTGAAGAGGTAAGACAATGGATTAACTTCGGGAATCCTGCACTTGAATCACGCGGGGTTAATCTTGCTGTGAATTACGATTTAGGTGTGACAGGTTTTGGAATGGTTTTAATTTTACTAACAGCCATTGTAGCTACTTTAGCGGCATTAGCGTCCGTCATTCAAATTAAAGAAGGATGGAAAGCTTATTTCATTTTATTTCTTTTCCTTGAAATTGGTATGCTTGGTGTTTTTGCGGCACAAAACTTATTGCTGTTCTTCGTCTTTTTTGAAGTGACATTAATACCGATGTATTTTCTTATTGGTCGATGGGGTTATATCGACAGAGAAAAAGCAGCTAATATGTTTTTGATATACAACGGATTAGGATCAGCTGTTATGATTATTGCGTTTGCTGTTCTTTTTGCGTTAACACAAACGTTACGAATTGATGAAGTAACGGCTGTCTTACAGTTATATGGCCCTGAAGCAGATCAGTTACGGTGGGGATTATTAATTGCCTTGCTCGTTGCTTTTGGAGTAAAATTACCAATTTTTCCTTTGCACAGCTGGATGTTACGTGTACACGTTCAAGCACCTCCAGCGATTGTTATGATTCACTCAGGAATCTTATTGAAAATCGGTGCTTACGGATTGATTCAGTTTGGGCTAGGCTTTTTCCCAGAACAAGTATCACAAATGGCTGTTGTGCTAGCCATCCTCGGTGTTGTTAACTTGTTGTATGGTGCGTACTTAGCCATTATCCAAACCGATGTGAAAATGGTGTTAGCCTATTCTAGTATTTCACATATGGGAATTGTGTTGATTGGGGTTGCCGCATTAAACGAAGCGGGATTACAAGGAGCGATTTTCCAAGTAGTATCACACGGTTTAATTTCAGCATTGTTGTTCTTTATTATTGGAATTTATTATGACCGCACACGTACATCTTCATTAGAAAAGCTTGGTGGGATGGCACGTTCGATGCCATATGCATCAGGATTTTTCTTAGCAGGGGCAATGGCATCTCTAGGACTTCCTGGAATGTCTGGATTTATTAGTGAGTTTCTAGCGTTCTTAGGTTTATTTGAAGTTATGCCAATTATTGCGGCAGTGGGAACGTTAGGAATTATCTTAACGGCTGTATATTTATTACGAGCGACACTGAATGTAACATTTGGACCTACACCAGATAAATGGAAAGAAGTAGCGGATCTTCGTTCGTTAGAGTGGATTCCTTTACTTGTTCTTTTAGCATTAATCATTGTTATCGGGGTATACCCAGCGGTGTTAGCTGAACCATTGCAAGGTGTTATTCAACTTATTCTTACAGGGGTAGGGGGGTAAAGAGATGGATTTAGAAACGTTACTAAGTTACCCGTGGCAAATCATGGCGCCAGAGTTCACTATCCTTATCGTTGCAACTCTCTTGTCACTCCTTGATTTGTTTTTAAAGGATAAAGTCGACCGCCGCTATTTAGCATGGTTCGGACTTGCCGGGATTATAATTGCTCTGTTCTTTTTAATTAACCAGTTGGGCGAACCCGTGCAAATGATTTTATATGACACATATCGGTTAGATTCATTTTCCATTGCGTTTAAATTAATTATGTTAGTCGGTGCTGCCTTTGTCATGATTATGGCGGTCGATTATGGTAAGAATGAAATTGCTTATCGCGGAGAGTTTTTCTACCTCTTTTTAACAGCTTTACTTGGTGGTATGATTATGGCTTCAAGTGCCGATATGATTACGTTGTTTGTCGGATTAGAATTATTATCTCTTTCATCCTATATTTTGGCAGGATTAAAGAAACATAATGTTCAATCCAATGAATCCGCCTTTAAATATGTTGTAAACGGTGGAATTGCCACCGCGATTACATTGTTTGGTATGAGTTATGTATACGGGTTAACGGGTTATACGAATTTATTTGATATTGCCGAGGCAATGTCTTCACCGGTTGTGTTAGAAAATCAATTTTTAGCGTTCTTTGCCTTTTTCTTAGTGTTTGTTGGCTTAGTGTTTAAAATTGCAGGGGTACCGTTTCATATGTGGGCTCCTGATGTATATCAAGGAGCACCGACACCAGTAAGTGCATTTTTAAGTGTCGTCTCAAAAACAGCTGGATTTGCGATTATTTTACGATTTATGATCGTTGTTTTTATCGCAGCTCCTGGACTTGACCCGAGATATTCTCTTTTATTCGATGCCCAATATTATATTGTCTGGATTGCCGCATTGACAATGATTGTCGGAAATGTGATGGCGTTAAGGCAATATAATGTAAAGAGGATGTTTGCTTATTCAAGTATTGCACAAGCTGGGTATTTATTAGTGCCGTTAGCAACGTTTAACGTCATTATGTTTGAAAATATTTGGTTTTACCTAGTTGCGTACTTATTTATGAATTTAGGGGCATTTGCTGTCTTACAGCTTGTTACAACCCAAGCTAAATCAGAGCAAATCAGCAGTTTTGCTGGGCTAGGAAAACGTTCACCAATAACCGCATTATTCATGGGATTATTCCTTCTTTCTTTAGCTGGAATTCCAGTAACTGCTGGGTTTATAGGTAAGTATTACATTTTCCTTGGTGCTGTTGTGCAACAATATTACTGGTTAGTTGCGATTATGATTGCGACATCCGTTGTTTCATACTTTTATTATTTCCGCATTATGGGACAAATGTATTTCCGACCTGTTCAACAGAAAGAACCATTTAAAGTTCCTATTGGAATGTATATTGTTATAATTCTTGCTGGAGTAGGGACATTAGGGTTAGGTTTGTTCCCGAACCTGGCATTAGAGTTTTTTGCTACACATTTTAATATAAGTGAAATTTTACAACGATAACGAAAAAACGGAGCCATATTCGGCTTCGTTTTTTATTTTGTCAAAAACTTAGGTCATTTGACCGATACACATTATAGAAAGAACGTGTAACATAAGAATAGTTTGAAAACAAAACTACGGTTTCATAATAAGAAAATATTGGGATATTGCTTTTGTCCCGGTTTCTTTTGTCATTTCATAGAATAATTTCCGAGGAAATGTAGATTTTTACATGAGATTCGGGTAATATGAAAGATGGATTGCTTTATGCATTTATGGGAAATAGGTCTCTTCTCTTGGAAAAGGATGATCCCTTATATTTACTAAAGGAATCAGTATTGATGTAAAAGGAGTTTTTATTGTGGTAGACAGCTTTGGGCAACAGGCTTTATTACATATTGTTGTGAATTTGTTTTTTTTAGCAACGACGTGGTGGGCCTTACAATCATTTAAGTTTGATTTGTTTGTAAAAGACCCTAACGGTGCTAAAGCAAAAACGCTCATGATTTTACTTTCAATTGCGATCTCTCATCTTGTGAGCAGCTTTTTTCTTGAATATTTAAGCTGGTCGACAATGCTTCGCCATTTATTTTAAGCATTTGTCGATTGTTGACTACAACTTCCATGTATGCAAAGTCCCTCTCTGGAAAAAATGTTACTAATAACGTCGTTATGTTACGGAGAGGGGCATATAAATATGAAGTACGGATTGTTAATTTTTACACTTGTCATATTATTAACGACAACAGTGTATGCAAACGGGGAAGCTGAAGTCGCATTACAAATAGAAGAGATAACCACAGTAATGCAATCAAATGAAATTGAAGTATCAAACTGGAAACTGTATGTAAGAGGAGAACATGGTCTCGTTTCTGGTCTTCAAGATTACACCGATAAAGTGGAATCATTGATGAACAAAGAGTCGGAATTCGATTGGAACTTTCCAACAAATATAGAAAAAGAAGAGCATTGGAAAGTGACAGGAAAAAAGCAACATCCTCAAACTACAATGGTTGAACAAGTTACCGTTCTCGCTTATCCGTCTGGTGGGCAATACAACATGTACATCATTTATGAAGTCCAAGGAGAACAATGGACTACCTCGTTATGGGACAGTTTCGCATCGTCTTTTGAATCACGTACACAAGTTTTATTTTCACAAAAACCAGAAATCTTCTCAACAGTTCAAGGATTCATTGATTATTCCGATAATCTACATGAATCCGCTCAAAGGCTTTTATCTGATTTATCTGCAGAAAAAATTGAACAAATAAAAGAGGAAACGTTTGTATCGGTCTCTGCATATAATGAAAATTGGGCAGACCACATCGTAACAAACAACCAAAAAATGAACGTACAGGTTGCTCTACGAAATAGCCCAAATGGATTGGGCGCAAAAACAAGAGTGACAATTGGCACGCCTATAATAACGACTGAATATTAATATAAAAGAGACGCTTAATTTCTAGACGCGGAGGGGAATACGTTGGAAAAAATTATAGTCCAAGGCGGCAGGCAACTCAAAGGCTCCGTCAAGGTTGAAGGAGCAAAAAATGCTGTACTGCCTGTCATAGCTGCATCGATTCTTGCAAGTCGTGGCACTAGCACCATATATGATGTGCCGTCTCTGGCTGATGTATACACGGTGAAGGAAGTTTTACGAAATCTAAACATTGACGTTGAGTATGAAAATGGTCAGTTTAAAGTGAATGCGGAAAAACCACTCAAAACAGAAGCACCATTTGAGTATGTAAGAAAAATGCGAGCGTCTTTTTTAGTAATGGGTCCACTACTAGCAAGAGTGGGTCATGCACGAATTGCTTTACCAGGTGGTTGTGCTATTGGGTCTCGCCCGATCGATCAACATCTTAAAGGTTTTGAAGCGATGGGAGCGGAAGTGACTATCGGTAATGGATTTATCGAAGCAAGTATCGAAGGCCAACTCCAAGGAGCAAAGATTTACCTTGACTTCCCTAGTGTAGGGGCAACAGAAAATATTATGATGGCTGCTGTTATGGCAAAAGGTACAACAATTATTGAAAATGTGGCAGAAGAACCTGAAATTGTCTGCTTAGCGAATTATTTAAATGCAATGGGTGCAAAAGTTCGCGGTGCAGGAACAGGTACAATTCGAATTGATGGAGTCAATGAGTTACACGGCGCTGAGCATACAGTAATCCCTGATCGAATAGAAGCAGGAACATTTATGGTAGCTGCTGCTATTACAAAAGGCAATGTATTAGTAGAAGGAGCAATGTCAGAACATTTACGCCCATTAATTGCAAAGATGGAGGAAATGGGTGTTACGATTATAGAAGAACCTACAGGGATTCGTGTCATCGGTCCAGAAGAACTAAAGCCGGTTGACATTAAAACAATGCCACACCCAGGGTTTCCAACTGATATGCAAGCACAAATGATGACCTTACTTCTTCATGCCAATGGCACGAGTGTCATTACAGAAACGGTATTTGAAAACCGCTTTATGCATGTAGAGGAATTCCGCCGGATGAACGGCAATATTAAGATTGAAGGTCGATCTGCTATTATTAGCGGGCCATCACGTTTGCAAGGTGCTGAAGTTTCAGCAACTGATCTACGTGCAGGAGCTGCTCTTGTGTTAGCCGGTCTTGTCGCTGATGGCGTTACCCGCGTCGTTGAATTAAAGCATATTGACCGTGGTTATGTTGATTTACCAGAAAAGTTACAACAACTAGGGGCAAACGTAGAACGCATTGACGAAGTTGTTAAAGAAGAGCTTGAAAATTTAGATGCTCCAGCTCCATTAAAAATGAACACCAATTTAGTATAGACAACAAAGTCTGGCACATTCCTTGTGTCAGACTTTTTCTTTATTACTTCATGTATATTTTACTTAAGAGACGTTATACCTTTTACAATTTTACATTTTCATTACAAAAAACGTTAAAAGAAATCGTTCTATTTTATGACAAGCCCACATAAAATATGTAAGAACATTAAAAAATGGGAAGATGGGGGTTTGGCATGAAACGACTCTTAGTTATTGGCTTAATACTAGCGACCGTAGTTTTAATTCTACCCACAATGCTTGTTCTCTTTTTAACAAACAACACAGAAACAACCCAACCCACTCATCAAGCGGTGGCGGAAGTGTCCACCGAATCAGTGCCGACAAATAATATTAGTGTAGCCGTGTTTCGAAGTAAACAAGATACCATTGAGGAAATTGGGCTTGAAGATTATGTTGTCGGAGTTGTAGCGTCCGAAATGGGTCCGAATTTTGAACTTGAAGCATTAAAGGCACAAGCCATTGCCGCAAGGACGTATATCGTACGACATATGTTAAATCCGAATGGTAAGGACGATCGTAAATTACCTGACGGAGCGACTGTTAATGATACGGAAATGTACCAAGTGTATCACAGTCCAGAAGAGCTCAAAGCAAAATGGTCTGATTATGAAGCGAATATGAATAAAATTCGACAAGCGGTATATGCTACACAAGGAGAAGTATTAACTTTTGAAGGTGAACCAATTGAAGCGTTGTTTTTTTCAACGAGTAATGGCTTTACCGAAAACTCAGAAGATTATTGGACTGGGGAAATTCCTTATTTGCGTAGTGTAGAAAGTCCGTGGGATAAAGAGTCTCCTCGATATGAAGGTCAAACGCAAATGACTGTGGCTGAGCTAGAAACAAAACTTGGGGTTACGCTTCCAGCTGGTGATGAAATCGGTGAAATTGTATCAAGAACAAAAGGGAATCGAGTCTCAAAAGTCATTATCAATAATAAAGAATTTACTGGCCGTGATATTCGTGAATTATTAGGTTTAGACTCAAGTGATTTTCAATGGCATCGAAATGGGAATACGATTACGTTTGTGACAAGAGGTTGGGGCCATGGCGTCGGTATGAGCCAATATGGAGCAGAAGGTATGGCCAAAGAAGGAAAAACATATAAAGACATTATCGAGCATTATTACAATGGTGTCTCATTAACAACCGTCGAGCCATTTGTTGGGGCATTAATGGCTCATAGTGGTGAATAAAAGGAATCGAAGTCAGTTCTTCTTTATTGAGGAGAACTGGCTTTTTGTTTGGGCGATTATTGTAAAGAAAACAAGGTTATTTCAAATAAAATTTTGGTATAGCAGTGAAGCTTTGAAAGCCTATTGTAGAACGAAAAGACGCTTCCACGTTTTTCTTAAAAGATAAGAAAGTATAAAAATTTAGTATAGCAATGAAGCATTGAAAGCTTATTCAAGAAGAGCGAAGGCTGCGCACCTGCGCGTTTCACCCCAAGAAGAGCACTTGGGGTTCACTGTCAAAAGCGGGCAGGGCCCCGCACTTCGCTTGAAAAGAAAATATAAAAATTTTGCTATAACAATGAAGCTTTGAGAGCTTATTCTTTCAAGCTTTTTATATTTATTACGAAACGAACACGTCAAACTTCGTTAAATGCAAATATAGCCGTTGTTATTAATACAGTGGTGAAGGACAAAATAAGGAGAAAGTGTCCTTCATAAAGGCGATGAAGGACAAAATGAGGAGAAAACGAAGCAAAAGTGTCCTTCATACAAATGAGATGGGTTACCTGGAGAGAAGTGTCCAATAGAAGGCTTCTATCAGCTATGTTTGTTTAGTGTGTCATGAAAAGGAAAAGATACCTTTTGATGTGGTAAGAGATTTTGATTTAATGGATGGTGGCGATCCGATGACACCACCAATGTTTTCCTGTGAAACTTGTGGAGGAGAAATGGATCCTGAGTATTATAAAGGGGTACATGGAGTAGAGTACAGTACAGGCTTTCAGATTTGCAGGAAACAAAAAAGGACTGAGTGAGGTGGGTTTCCTCACTCAGTTTTTCTTTAAAATATTCGACTTGTATATAACATTGCTCTAATACATTCTTAGAATGAATTAGGGATTTGGAGTAATACTATGAGACAAGCAAGAAAAGACCCAAGTGAATCATTCAACACTTGGGTCGGGTTTATCGAGTTAGCGATGTTGTTGTTTATCGTAAGTAAGCGGCCATGAAAACCGTTATCTGTGAACATGGCTAGCGTTTTGGAACGTTGGTGGACACAGGAGCAGTTAATGATAATCTATCGCTAGGAATAGAGTGGCTTTTGAGTGAATAAGCGCTCCTGTGGCCGCTAAAAAACGGAAACCCGTATCATGTTCACAAATAACGGCTGCTCTGACCGCAAAAATGAGACAAATGAGGAAGAATAAAAATTTTGGGCTAGCAGCGAAGCTTTGAAAGCTTATTAAAGAAGAGCAGAGGGTGCGCTCAAAAGCGGGCAGGGCTCTGCACATCGATTGAAATGAAAAGACGCTCCCACGTTTTTCTTTATTTTTTTAGAAAATGTATATTTTCATACACTTTGTCGAAAAATAAATCTAAAAAAATTTTTAAGGTAATGTATAGAATCTCTTAGATTTGATCAGAATGGTTGACGAGGTGATGAGAAATGAGAGAAGAAGAAAAAAATCAATCTTCTAATCAATCAAGAGAAACGCAGTCATTTAATGTACAACGTTTTTTACGTAAAAGATGGATTGTACCTGCAGTCTATTTAGGAGCCGCAGCGGTTGTTTTAAGCGTATTTTTCATGTTACAAGGTGGAAACGATACAGCACTGCCGTCGGATGACTTTAATGAGCAAGGTCAACCAAGTCCAGGAATGACTGACTTTGAAGATGCAGTACCAGTTGTAGGAACAAGTGAAACGATGACAATGCCAATTGCTGAAGGAGAAGAAGTTGAAATTATTGGTAACTTCTTTGACTATGATGCTAGTCCAGAAGAACAACAAGCCGCTCTCGTATATTACGATAATACTTACCGTCCAAACACAGGAATTGATTTAGCGAAAGAAAACGGTGAATCATTTGATGTAACTGCTGCTCTTAGCGGAACAGTTATTAAAGCGGAAAAAGATGAGCTATTAGGTTATGTTGTTGAGATTCAACATGAAGAAGGTGTAGTGACACACTATCAAAGTCTAGACTCCATTAAAGTAGAAGAAGGACAATCCATTAGCCAAGGGGAGATTCTTGGACAAGCGGGTCGCAGTTTATATAACAGTGATGCTGGGATTCATGTTCACTTCGAAGTTCGTCATAACGGGCAAGCTGTCAACCCGGTAGACTACATGGACAAAACAGTAGATTCTATTATTGGTGACATGCCTGAAGAGGACGAGCCAAAAGAAGAAGAACCAAAAGAAGATAAGCCAAAAGACGATGAAAAAGAAGAAGACGGCAGCGAAGTCGAAGAAAGATAACGGGAAAGGGTGTCTGACACCGCGAAAAGACACTTGTCCACCCGAAAAACACAAAGAAATAACAGTTTTAGGTAATTCTAAAACTGTTATTTCTTTTTTTCTATGATATGATTTAACTAACTATACTTAAAGGTTAGGAAGAAGAGAGACGTGAATCATAGACTTTGGTTTCATCTCGTCATTAGTTTTGGCATTACCATTATAGCGATTAGCAGTTGGGGAGAAGGAAATCCACTCCTTTTATTTGCCTGTACAGGCTTATTTTTATGTTCAGTGCTTCTCCCTCTTATTAAAAGTGAACGAGGGAAAGTTGGTTTGGAATTGGGGCATGTTAGTTTTCTTGTTTACGTCACATGGACTATATCCAATATCCTAGTGGTCTTTATTTATATCACAATGAAACTTTTTTATTTGTCCTATGACAGCGGGTATAATAGAAAAACGCTAGTCATTCCCGTTATAATACAATCCATTCTCATAATTGCAACGGTTACGGCCGTTCATACGTATATAGAAGCTAGTTATATCGCAATCTTATATCTTGTTTTTCTCCTTCAATGGTATTTGCAGCAAAGGTGGAAGCAAGAAGCAAAAGAAAAAGAAGCGATGTACCGAGGTGTTTTGCGAGAATACAAACAACAGAAATATAAAGTCGACGGGCTTACGATTCAAATTAAAGAAGAGGAACGTCAACGGATAGCAAGAAACCTTCATGATTCTTTAGGGCACTCCTTAGCGGCATTAGTGATGCAGCTAGAAGGAGCGCTTATTCAATATGACAAACCAGAAGGGAAAACAGCAGTGGAGCAGGCAAAAAATCTTGCCCGGGAAACATTATCAACAACAAGACAATCCGTTCACAAACTATACGATGAGCCTGTAAGTGGAGTACCAGCTGTCATTCAATTATTAAAGCGCTATGAACTAGAGCAGCAGTTTCATATCGAAATGACAGTGAAACCGGGTGTTCATAAGCTCCAATTAAACCGAGAGCAAGCCGTCGTCTTTTATCGTACTGTCCAAGAGGCGTTAACAAATGTAATGAAACATGCAAAAGAGAAAAAGGTGACAATCCATTTAACCATTGAAGAAAACAAGTGGCTTGTCATTGAAATCCAGAACGAGCGGGTGATGTCAAATCCAATCCATGAAGGTTTTGGTTTAACGACAATGAGACAAAGAGTTGAACAATGTGGAGGTTATCTTGCCCTGATGACACAAGGAGAAACTTTCATTCTTCAATGTAAATTACCAATTCAAGGAGGGGAGTAACATGACAACGATTTTGCTTGTGGAAGACCAACTTCTTGTACGGCAAGGGTTAAAAATGATGCTAGAGCATTACGGGCAAATGAAAGTCATCGGCGATGTGAGCAATGGACAAGAAGCAATTGCCTTCTTGCAAAAGGAACAAGTCGACTTAGTGCTAATGGATATAAGAATGCCTGTGATGAATGGTCTTGACGCAGCGAAAGAAATGCTAACGTTATGGCCGACAATAAAAATCGTCATGCTCACAACGTTTGATGATGATGACTATATCATTGATGCCTTACAGTTAGGGGTAAAAGGCTATTTATTAAAAGATACCGAGCCTGAGCAAATGATTCAATCGATTCGAACATGTTTAAATGGTGGAGTATTACTTGGAGAAGGCATTGCCAATCGAATTTTACCAAAATTGCAAAAAAAGCAAACCGTTCCCCCTGTCATTGCTTCATTAACGGACCGTGAATTAGCCATTGTCCAACTCGTTGCCGAAGGAAAAAACAACGAAGAAATTTCTAAAATCCTTCATTTATCTATAGGCACAGTGAAAAACCATATGAGTCATATTTTACAAAAGTTAGATTTGCGAGACCGAACCCAACTGGCCGTATTTGCGATAAAACATGATCTTGTGTAACCGATGCCATGAGACTTGAAAAAAAGTGACTTAAGTCATTTTATCGAGCTATAAACGATGACGAACGCTACATTTGCGTTCGTTTTTTCTATGCTACGATGAAAGTATGTTAGAAGATGAGGTGAGAAAACATGATAGAAGCGGTGACACTGACGAAACAATTTAAAGGGAAAACGGTCGTGGACTCGATTCAGTTATCCATTGAAAAAGGGGAAGTCGTTGGTTTACTTGGACCAAATGGAGCAGGGAAATCAACAACGATTTCGATGTTATCGACGTTATTAACGCCGACTCGTGGTCAAGTATTACTAGACGGAATAGATGTGCAAGAAGATTTGTTTGCTTTTCGGAAAACACTCGGTGTTGTACCACAAGAACTAGCATTATATGAAGAAATAAGTGGCTTAGAAAACCTCCTTTTCTTCGCAAAACTTCATAACCTTCCAGCCAATCAACGTAAAGAAAAAACAAAAGAGGTGTTAAAGGCAATTGGATTAGACGGAAGAGAAAACGATGTCGTCCGACACTATTCAGGCGGCATGAAACGAAGGTTAAATATCGGAATTGCCCTTTTGCATGACCCTAATTATATATACATGGATGAACCAACAGTAGGGATTGACCCACAATCTAGAAAATATATTCTTGATTTTATTAAATCGTATTGCCAAACAAACGAAGTAGGCTTGCTTTATACGAGTCACTACATGGATGAAGTCGAATATTTATGTGACCGAATTTACATTATGGACCATGGAAAGCTCATTGCCTCAGGAACAAAACAAGAATTAACCGCAATCCTTGCATCGGAAGAAACAGTGGAAATGACTGTTGAAGAAGCGAGTCCATCGTTTTATGAGGCACTTCAAGCTGATACCCGTTTATCAAAAGTGACGCAAACAGGAAAAACTTATGTGTGTTTAATGGAAAAAGACGCCATATCGCTTAGTGAATTGTTTGAACTTGCTTCTAAATTAAAAACAAAAATACGTAGCGTTGATGTGAAAAAGCCAACATTAGAAGATGTATTTTTATATTTAACCGGAAAAACGTTACGAGATTAAGAGGGGCTGAAAATGAAAACAATATTTTTCATGAAGGTAAAAGGAATGCTCACAGACCACCGGACATTAATATTGTCGCTAGCGATGCCACTCGTATTAATTACAATCTTAGGATTATCTCTTCAAGGTGCATTTTCAAAAGATGAAAAGGGGTTCACTGCTTCTTTAGCGATTGCAAGTGATGAAGAAGCCGTAATCACACCGATTCTTTCCATGGTTGAAGAAGAAATTGATTGGCTAGAAATAAAACTTATAGAGGAAGCTACTATATCCAACACGTTAGATCATAACGATGCCGATGCAGTCCTTTTAATAAAAAATAACGAGTATGAACTGATTTATAACCCAAGAGCATCGATTGCAAAAACCGCCATTGAAAGTGTCATCCATTCGTTTCTTCAACAGTTCAACTATTATCAAGCGATATACACAAATCTACCAGAGTATAATCAAGAAACAATTGAAAAGATAGAAGCTTTCACACAACAAAGTGAAAAACAAGTCGAGGTAACGGTTCAATCACTAGAAGAAAACTATGAACCGATCTCTTCGTTTAAGTATTATACGATTGGAATGTGTGTCATGTTTGCTTTATTTCAAGCAGCGACAATTGCTTTTATTGCTCAAGAGGAAGTAAAACAAGGCGTCATCCAACGCATTCTACTTTCTGGGATCACACCAACAAAAATCGTACTTGCTAACGGATTTGCACTCGCTGTGTATACAGCTTTCCAATTTGCCTTTCTCATGGTGTTTGCTGCGTTTATCTTTCGAGTGGATTGGGTCGCGCCCTTCACAACATTTGCGATTTTTACTGCTCTTGCTTTTGCGGTTGGAGGACTAGGTGCATTGCTATATGCCATCACCGTAAAATATGAAACACAAGGATTTGCTACTTTTTTTATGAGTGGTGGGGTGACATTGTTAGCTTTAATCGGAGGAAGTTTTTCGCCAACATCCAATTTTCCAGATGGGTTACAAATCATAGGACAATATTTATTAAACGGAGCGGCGATGCATGGTTTACTTTTAGTAGAACAAGGGTTTTCCCAAGTTGATCTTATTTCAACATTCGCCACACTACTATTCACAGCGTTTATTTTTACTAGTGCCGGTATTATGGTCCTCAAGCAAAAGGAGGGACTTGGCCGTTGAAATCGATACTATGGTTATCCTTTATTAAACTCAAACGAAATAGTGCCCCATATTTATTAATGATTGGTTTAACGCTTATGTTTTCGTTTGTTATCGGGCTACAAACCCAATCATCAACAAAAGAAGTAGCGGTAGTAGGAGAGGAGGATAAAGTCCAACCTTTAATCGAACAACTTAGTGACCAATCTGATTTCTCCTTTTATATTGAAAAAGAGGATGAGGCACAAGCAGCCTTAAAAAAAGGCAGAATCGGAGAATACATTGTTGTGTCAGATGACGTTACGATTATTACATTATCAGAAGAAGCTGAACTTCAAGCGCTCATTCCGGTTGTGACGAATGCCGCATACCAGCTAAAAGTAAAACAGCAATTTAATGAGTTATCCAACGATATTATTGGGGGGCCACTACACGAATTGGAATTTGAACAAATTCAATTAACGACAACTCCACATAATATAGAGTCTAGTATTGACTTTCGTTATCAGGCGTTATTTGGCTCTTGCTTGTTTTTTATCATGTATACACTTGGATATACGGTAAAAGAATTTTTACGGATGAAGCGGGAGCGAATTTGGGACCGATTTGTATTTTCACCTTTGTCCAAAACAAAAGTATACGGAGGCTTTTTAACATTCTCGGTAATCATTGGCCTTATCCACATGGCGATCGTGTTAGTCGTTGCTCAAACGATATTTGGACTCGACTTTTCCAAAACATGGCTTGCGATTGGGATAACGATGTTGTTATATATCATCGTTAGTGTTGGTTGGCTCTTATTATTGGTCGCCTTCGTACGAACAGATACACAGTTTGATTTATTCGTCTCTTTGCTTGCTGTTAGTATGGCGATGTTAGGAGGAGCCTATTGGCCACTTGAAATTGTCACATCGGATTTATTATTAACAATATCAAATGCCGTACCGTTAACACATGCACTGGAAAGCATAAAGGCAGTAACGATGTATGAACAATCTCTTCAAGAAATTGTTCCGTCACTGGCACTTTTAACGTTTATTGGTGCCGTCATTATTACATTTGGAATTCAGTTTGTCGATAAACGGATGAAGTAGCGGGTTGTCTGTCACTGGGATTGCGCGCTCTAGTGCGCAATGCTATCGGACATCAATTCCGTTATTGTATGGAAAATGCCCCTTTTACGAATTGTAACGGACATCTGTTTCGCTATTTTATCAATATCATGATGAAACTAGAGTTGGTTCGTGTAAGTAACGGAATAGATGTCCGATAGATTATGGAAAGAGCAAGAATAGACGAGAATAGCGGAATATATGTCCAAACGCTACTCTCTCATTTTCCGCACAAACAAAGTTTCCACGCTTTCTCACTTCAATTTGTAGCTTTATGTAGAAAAATAATGGTTGCATTGTTAGAAAATTTGGAATAATATGTACTATATCAAATATACATAAAACATGCCTGTATAGAAACAGATAAACGAAAAACTACCATCTTTTTTGGTAGCGGTTACATTTTGCTAGGGAGGTTGTTCTAGGTGGTCTATGTATTTTTACTCATAACGATAGCGAGCATAATTTTTGCCTTTAAACGAAAAAAACCTTTGCTGCTCTCACTCCCGTTTGTTGCGATTTTTGTGTATATGATCGTTCAAATTATATTAGTGCCAATGCCATTTTTTGATACGGTTAAATTTATATTTAGTTTGAGGTGAACATGAAGGAACAACTGAATTCAACTCACTGCCCATGTGGTAGTTCAGATGTGTTACAAATGAATCACTGGCAATATTTTTTACATTATCTACATTACCTGTCATCGTAGCTATCCTCATTAGTTTTATTTTTGAACCGATATTATTCATCATGATCCTACCCATTCTATTATTTAACTTCCTAGTAGCGAAACGAAAAACACCAATGAGAGTATGTCGTACATGCAAGAAAGTCTCATAATAACAAGTTGTTTGTAAGCGATTACAGTATAACTTGTAAAGGAGGTGAAAGCATGAAAAAAATTGATAAATCAGTAGCAGATGCTTATTTTAAAGCGAGAAATACAATTATTGTGATTTGCTTGCTTATTGGGGGATTAGCATCATTTGGTGTTGTCTTTTTTGCAGAATCGTTACAACACATTCAATTTATGGGGATGCCATTCCACTACTATATGGCGGCCCAAGGCGCAGTTGTTACCTTCGTCGTTATGTTGTTTGTCAATGCCATTGTTAGCGATAGAATAGACAGAAAATTCGGTATAAATGAAGAAGAAAACGTTCGCTTAAGTGCTGGAAAAACAGTAGACCATTAATGATGTTAGCAAAAAAAGTAGCCTATTCTTAGTAGAGAGTAGTAGGACGAGGAGGAACCAATTTGGATTCACAATCAATTGTATCAGTATTAATGATTATGGCGACATTTGGATTGTACATTGGAATTTCCGTTTATAACCGAGCAAAAGCAACATCTGACTTTTATGTAGCAAGCCGGGGCGTCCCTCCAGTATGGAACGGGATGGCCATCGGTGGTGACTGGATGAGTGCTGCATCCTTTATTGGGATGGCTGGAACAGTCATGATTTTAGGATATGACGGTTTAGCTTATATAATGGGCTGGACTGGCGGGTACTTATTTTTAACTTTCTTATTGGCACCACAATTAAGAAAATATGGTCGATATACGGTACCCGAATTTATAGGAGACCGATTTGATTCCAATCCGGCCAGGCTGATAGCGGCGATTGCGACCATCATTATTAGTTTCGTTTATATCATCGGCCAGCTTTCTGGTTCTGGTGTTGTTATCGGACGTATCTTAAACATCGATGCCATGTATGGAACGATGATTGGGGTCGTCGTTATTGCAATATATGCGACACTTGGGGGAATGAAAGGGATTACGTGGACACAAGTTGCGCAATATATCATTTTAATAATTGCATATATTATTCCGATTGTGTTTATGTCGCTACAAATTACGAATAATCCATTACCATGGTTAACGTATGGAAACATTGTTAGTCAATTAGGAGACCTTGACCGTGAACTTGGTTTAAGTGAGTATTTCGCTCCATTTGCGAATAGTGAAAAATCACAATTTATCGCGCTCCTATTTACCCTCATGGTAGGGACAGCTGCACTTCCACACGTTATTGTTCGCTTTTACACGGTAGCAACGATGAAAGCGGCACGTTGGAGTGGAGCATGGGCGCTTCTTTTTATCGCATTATTATACTTATCGGCTCCTGCGTATGCAGCGTTTTCTCGTTTTATTTTAATGACACAAGTCGCTGGGCAACCAATCGATTCACTACCAGCTTGGACACAAAGCTGGGTCGATACAGGCCGACTGCAAATTGCAGATACAAACGGAGACGGAATATTAGAATGGTCTGAAATTATGATCAGTAATGATATCGTCGTGATGGCAACACCAGAAATTGCAAACTTAGGAATGTTTGTTATTGGGTTAGTGGCAGCAGGTGCGATGGCGGCAGCCTTATCAACAGCAGGGGGACTTTTAATTACAATTTCCTCATCGTTTGCTCATGATATTTATTACCGCTTAATGAACCCACAAGCGACAGACAAACGCCGTTTAGCAGCTGGACGAATTGCGATCGTCTTAGCGACAGTTGTCGCCGGTATTGTTGCGCTTGATCCACCAGGTGTAATTACACAAATTGTTGCTTGGGCATTTGCGCTTGCAGGTGGAACTTTCTTCCCTGTTTTATTGCTAGGGGTTTGGTGGAAACGATGTAATGCACCAGGTGCCATTGCCGGGATGTTATCTGGGTTAATTGTGACATTAACGTATATATTCCTTGCCCAAAGCGGAACATTTATGATTGCTGGCATTCAAGATACTGGGGCAGGATTAATCGGGGTTCCGGTAAACTTACTTGTCACGTATGTTGTCTCGAAAATAACAGCAGCGCCATCACAAAAAATTCAAGATGAAGTTACAGACCTTCGCTATCCAGAACAAATGACATATCGCGATGGTGAGGTATGGATGGATGAGTCTGTCGGAAAATAACCACCTTGAACAAATTCATAAGCACCCCCTCTTTTTGGGGGTGCCCATTCGTCAGTTTGAGCAACTGCTTGAACAATGTACATTAAAGGAATATGAAAAATCAGAAAAAGTCCTTTATTCGAAAACACCACGCGAAGGGCTTTTACTGCTGTTAACCGGAATGGCTGAAGTCTATATTCATAATGACGATAGCTTTCATGATAAAGAAGTCCTTGAAGTCCTTGAAGCGGGAGACATGATTGGTTTTTCCAGCTTAGCTGATTTTTTAGGAGAAACAAAACATAGCTCGTCTTCTTATACTGTTGAAGTAATGGCAGTGTCCAATTGTCACTGCTTGCAAATTCCATATTCGGTCATCGAAGAACGCTGGCATGATGAAGCAGTACGAGATTTTATTCTCCGGCAGCTAGCTGTTCGCTTGCAGGATGTATATGGTTCGTTAGCAGAACAAGTGAAGCTTGCTAGTCAGTGGGGTGAAAGCGAACCGTTTGTTAGACGAATGGCTGATGTGATGAATGAGCCTGTTGTGTCTGTGTATACGACAGCAACGATAAAAGAAGTCGTTGATAAAATGGCAACAAACCAAACGAGTTCAGTCGTTGTTTTAAACGAACAAAACGAGCTTGTAGGCATTATGACAGAAAAAGATGTTGTGACTCGCATTGTTGGTGAAGGTCATCCAAACACGATGGTTGTTGAAAACGTAATGACAGAAAAGCCGTATACGATTTCTTATGATGCGTATTATTATGAGGCGATGTCGAGTTTTTTAATGAACGGAATTAAACATTTGCCGGTAATCGAAAATAATCATGTCGTTGGTATGGTGACGATGGCCGATTTATTACGGAAAAAGAATCGCGGTACGATGGAAATTTTACAAACGATCGAAGAAGCATCGTTTAATACATTACCAGAAGTCAAGCTCGCGATTTATGAAGTGCTAGGGCATTTAATTCAAGACCGCATCCCAACAACACACTCATTAGAAATCATTACAAAACTGTATGATCGCCTTGTTTCACATTGTGTGGAACTCGCCGTCCAGTCTATGTATGAAAAAGGAGGTGGCAAGCCGCCTGCCCCGTTTTGCTTTATGCAAATGGGGAGCGGGGGAAGAGGAGAACAATTTTTACTGACAGACCAAGACCATTTTCTTGTCTATGGGGAAGGCGAAGGAGCCGAAGTGTACTTTGATGAACTTAGTCAAGAAATTGTCCGTCACCTAAAACAAGCAGGATATTCGCATTGTCCTGGAAAGATGATGGCAAATGAAAAGAGCTGGCGTGGAACCGTTACAGAATGGAAAGAAAAGATTAGAAGGTGGGGCATTCGTTCAACAAATGAAAATATTTTGCTCGCACAAAACTTTTTATCATTCCGGTTTGTTCATGGTGACCGTCTTCTTTATGATGACTTTGAACAAATTGTCAAAGCAGAACTATGTCATTCTCGTATCTTTTTTTACCGAATGGCTGAACAAGAACGGGACCAACCCGTTCCGACTCTCGATCACCCGATCCGAGCGTTATTTCGCGTGAAACGAACGACGCTAGATGTAAAAAAACAAGCGTTGTTTCCATTTCACCATTCCTTACAACTGCTAGCAGCTCAACATCATATCGTTGGAAGTTTTCCGAAGCAAAAAATCGAAGCCTTGCATCATAAAGGCGTCCTTACTCCCTCTTTTGTTGAGGAGCTTTTGTATGCGTATGAAACGATACTGAGGATTCGAGTAGAGCAAGGATGGGCAAAACAAAAACGAAATGAAAACCAAACAAGTGTTATCCACTTTACTCATCTTCGCTCGCGAGATAAAGAGCAATTGATGGCAGCATTAAAAACAATTCGGTCTCTCCAACAGCAGGCGTTACGAGAATTTGGAATGACATAATTGAGATGTTGTGTCGAAAAGAACGGGTCATATAAAAAAGGGGTGACACAAGCTCAAGTAAAGGAGGAACGCATGATGTTTTGGAAAAAGAAACAACTCCATTACACACTCGACCACCAACCTCCACTAAATACAAAGTTAAAAAACATGTCATTTACAATTTTTGATACAGAAACAACCGGCTTTGCTGTCGGAGCAAAAGACCGCTTATTGGAGATTGGGGCTGTCCATGTTAGAGGATTACAAGTAACAGATATGACGTTTCATTCTTATGTAAATCCAGAGCGAGAAATTCCAAAAGAGATTAAAAGTTTAACAGGAATTTCCGAAGAAAAAGTAAAAGAAGCACCGAAAGCGATTGAAGCAGTCGAGCAGTTTTTTCAATTTATCGAAGCATCTGAAAGTGCAGGGTGGGTCGGACATTATGTTAGTTTTGACGTTCTTGTTTTAAAGAAAGAGCTACAAAGAGAAAAGTATACGTTTGAACAGCCACTGTTTATCGACACCCTGGACCTTATCGGCTATTTAAATCCGTCATGGGACATGCGAGATTTATCGCACTATGCCCGTACGTTTGGAACAAATATGTATGAACGCCATAGCGCGATAGGCGATGCACTCACAACGGCATATTTGTTTGTGGAAATGCTTCGACTTCTTGAGGAACGGGGAAAGACAACACTCGCTGATTTACTGCATATTACAGATAATCCGAGTAAAGCACTCCTTTAATGATGAGGGGTGTTTTTTTCTGTCCGAACGGGGTGAACCGAACTACGGTGTTAGTTAACGGACATGTGTTCCGCTGTTTGCAGGTAAATAGGTGTTTTTGAGAAGCTCTCGGACATCTATTCTGTTATTTTAACCAAACAAGGTGAGTTGACTGCTCATTTGGACCATTAGCGGAACAGATGTCCGATAAGAACTTGAAAATGCCTGTTTTCATTGAAATAGCGGAAAGAATGTCCGATACGATGTCTCCTTAAGCAGTCAAGTTTCATTCATTTAGATGAACACACGACTATACCAGTAAAGAAATAGTGAAAACCTATACAAAATAGTACTTTAGGGGCGGTTGTTTCAACTATAAATCTATTATAAACTGGTATAGTCATCTAGTTAAATATTCCGAATGTTTATAATTGTTTTCTTGAACAAACATCTAAGACGCTCTTTCCAATAAGGATGTTTTCCAGTTTGGGTACTTCTGTACTCGAAATAACACATGTATAAAGAGGAGGAACGAAGATGATGAGACATGCGGTTGTCGATCGGAAATGGGTTATGATTCTAGTAAGCTTGTTACTCGTATTTTCATTATTTATCCCATTGATGTCGACGCAACAAGTGAAAGCAAAAGCCGGGGACTATAAAAAAATCGTGGGCTACTATACGTCATGGTCTGCATACGAAAGGCAGTATTTTCCGGCAGACATTGATGCAAGCAAAGTCACCCATATCAATTACGCTTTTGCTGATATTTGCTGGAATGGAGAAAGGGGAAACCCTGATACATGGGCAGGGACAAGCCCTTGTCAAGGTCCTGGAGAAGAAGTGATTGATGTCCCAAATGGAACGATTGTATTAGGAGACCCGTGGATTGATACAGACAGTCAATATGGAGGCTATGAAGAAGGTCAACCTTTTGCAGGGAATTTATACGAGCTTGTAAAACTAAAAGAAAAACATCCTCATTTGAAAACATTAATTTCAGTTGGAGGATGGTCATGGTCGAATCGTTTCTCAGACGTAGCGATGACAGCAGAAACACGCGAAACATTTGCACAATCGGCCGTTGATTTTATCCGAACTTATCAGATGGATGGCGTTGACATTGACTGGGAATATCCAGTAAGTGGGGGAATGCCGGGAAATAGCCGCTCCCCTCTTGATAAGCAAAACCATACGCTTCTGTTGCAAGCGGTACGAGATGCGCTTGATAAAGCAGGAGAAGAAGATGGGAAACAATATTTATTAACGATTGCCTCAAGTGCGAGTCCAACATATCTTGAAAACAATGAAATGGAAAAAATAGCGGAAATCCTAGATTTTATTAATATTATGACATATGACTTTAATGGAGGCTGGCAAGCGATTAGTGGTCATAATGCACCGTTGTATTTTGACGAAGCTGCAAAAGAAGCGGGAGTTCCTAGTGCTGAAGTATTTCATGTTGCAGCCGCAGTGCAAGGGCACTTAAACCACGGTGTTCCCCCAGAAAAACTCGTCATGGGTGTTCCTTTTTACGGCCGAGCTTGGGGTGGGTGTGCTTATGAGGAAATCGTCGAAAATCCAAGTCCAAATACAATAGAACAACCAGAAGTCACTTCAACAGAATCTAGCGAGGAGACCGAGACTGACGAACGAGAAAATATAAATGAAGATGAAGGAACGGTAGATGAAGAACAACAAGAAGAAACAGAATCGATGAAAGAAGAAGAGACAGAAGTAGAAAACGAAGAAATAATAGAAACAGATGAAATTGAAGAAGTAGAAGCAGAATCCAAAGAAACTGAAAGATTGCGTGAAACAGAAGAAGAAATTGTAGAAGACATGGAAGAAACGGCTGAAGAAGAGCAAGAGATAGAAAGAACACCGATTTATGGTCAATATGCAAACTGTACAGGACCAGCACCACCTGGAACGTGGGAGCCTGGTGTGTACGATTTCCAAGACCTTGAAAGCAACTATATTAATCAAAATGGCTATACCCGTTATTGGAATGATGTTGCAAAAGTTCCGTTCTTATTTAACGAAGAAACAGGTACCTTCATCTCTTATGATGATGCGGAGTCAATGGCTCATAAAGTCGTTCATATTCAAGACTTACAATTAGGGGGAGCAATGTTTTGGGAATTCTACGGTGATAAAAATGGAACATTACTCAATGTGTTATTTGAAGGATTAAATTTCGGGCAAACGCCACCAGCACCTGTGACACCAACACCACCGACAGAAGAAGATGAAGATGAGGATGATAGTGAAAAAGAACCAACCGTACCAACGCTTCCAGTTGAGGATGGAGAAGAAAAAGATGAAGGTACTGTCCCACCAGTAAAAGAGAAGAAAGAAAAAGAGAAAAAAGAAGAGAAGGAAGTAGGCAAGAAGCTTCCGAAAACAGCAACGAATTTTTATACGTATCTCTTGGTTGGGAGTATGTTAGTAATCTTGGGTAGTATCATATATATCTACAGAAGAAAAGTAATAAAAGAATAGAAGGAAGGATCCCTCTTGCTGTGGCAGGAGGGATTTTCCCGTTAAATATGAAAAAGTATGTTAAAGATTCAAACTATTTTACTATTTTCTATTGAAACTATTTTAGTTACAAAGTATCATATATAGAAGAAATATCATAAAGAAAAAACTGAACAAACAGAAAGGAGGGTGTGAAAAGAACTGGTTTTACATAAAAAGACCGAAACTATAAAACTTCAAGACGACAAGGAGAGAACAATGAAACAATTAAAAATCATATTTGTTATTGCTATATTACTACAAGGATTAGTACTCCCTTCTGTAACCGCTCAAACGGTATCAGATGAAGTGTATTTTGCTGATGCTAATTTAGAGAGAGTGATAAAGGAAAATCTAAATATTGAAGTGATAACGGAAGAGGCATTATTAGAATTAACTTATCTAGATATATATGAAGACCATATTAGTGATGTAACAGGTTTAGAATATGCGCATAATTTAGAACATTTTGCAATCTATGAAAGGCATTCAGTTTCTGATTTAACACCACTTACTGGATTAACAAACTTAGTGGCGTTAACGATACAAGGCGGACACCTGGAAAACCTTGAACTACTTGCGGAGCTAGAACAATTAGAACGTTTACACTTATTTGACAATGCGATTCGTGATATAAGTGTTCTTGCAAGCTTACCGAATCTATGGGAAGTAGGTTTAGCTAATAATGATATTAATAATATTAGTGCTTTGAAAGATTTATCAAATTTACGTTATGTAAATTTTAATAGTAATAATATTAGTGATATTAGTATGTTAAAGGAGTTTGAAGCGTTAGAATTCGTCGAATTATTTAATAATAATCTTGATATGACCCCTCAATCTCCATCCTATCAAGTTGTTCATCAGTTGCTAGATAGAGAAATAACGGTGTTTTATGATGAAATGATTACTTTGGATATCACTGAGGAAACAGAAAACTCGGTCTCAATTGAATGGAGTTATGATATCCCAAACCGTTTTGTATCTGATAGTAGTTGGCTAATGATTAATGAGAGTTTTGTTCCTGACGTGAATGTTAAAGAGCAAAATGCATATACGTTTACAAACTTAGACCCTGACGATCAATATCGAATTATTATCCAATTTAATATTTATGCTTTAGGCAATTCGTATCCTCTTGATACTGGATTTATTTATCGACCAGGCGATTTTGTTTTGGATAATCCAATTAACAACGAAGTCATTTCGGTATCGCCTGACCAAACAACAGGCATCGCAACGGTAGGGAACGAGGAATTAGAACAGTTACTAGATAATGGTGAAGTTAGTGTTTCAGCCAATCACCTTCAAGAGTTTATGTTGGAACTGACAAGTGAACAGGTAAATCTATTGAAGGAAAAAAATGCTACGCTATTTTTATCCTCAGAACTCGGTGGCTTTGGAATTAATGCAAATAACTTAGCCAATGACAAACAAGCGACGCTTATTTTGTCAACTGTTAACAGAGCACCTCAGGGGAGCCAAGCTGTTAGTAAAATCTTAAAGTATGAGATTACACAAGATAGTGTTGAGCTTACAGAGCTGTCCATACCTGGAAAAGCAATCTTTTTGTTCTTTGACTTCCAAAACCGAGATGAAAGTAGAGTTAATTTATATAAGTTAAACAATAACGGGTGGGAGCAACGGCAAATGTCAAATGTCGACTTTCTAGGATTCGGTCTATTTACCGATATTAATGAGACCGGAACTTACGGTATTTTTGAAAGAGCCCCTGTTAACCGTACTGTCACTCAACCTGTACAAACAGAAGATAATAATTGGGTTGTAAATGAGGAATTAGTTAATGAGGTGGAAGAAAATGCTGTCCTATCGGTTGATTTAGAATTGGCTCAAGGGGATGCTTTAGCTAAAGTTCCATTTACTTCTGCCCAAATTCAATCATTAAAAGCGAAGAATGCAGAAGTTGAACTTGACCGTAGAAATGCGTCAATGCGAATTCCATTATCAAATTTAACCGATGCAGATGTAGAAACAACATTTAGCATGGAAAAACTAGAAGATGTACCACAACAAGCCGATGCGTTAAGCGAAGTGTATTCGTTTAAAATTTTCCAAGGGGAACAAGCTGTAACAAGTTTTGAAGCACCTGTTACATTAACGTTCACCTATGATGAGTCTAGATTAGCTGAAAATGAAGAAGCTGTCGTCGGATATTTAAATGAACAAAATGAATGGACATTTACGAATAATGGTGTCGAATTTGTAAATGACACAGATGGAACAATTACAGTTACAACAAATCACTTTAGTACATTCGGTGTGTTTGCAGTTGAAGTGAATTCAACTGAACCACCGGAAGAAGAAGTAAATCAAGAAGGACCTGATTTACCAGAAAGTGAAGTAGACCCAGTTACAGACTCAGATGATGAAGAACGGAATAATCAACCGGGTCCAGGTAATACAAATCAACCAGAAGGATCTAATCCGATAGATACAGAAAATGAAAACACTGAATCAGGAATTACAGAAGAGCGAACTAGTGAAAATGAAACAGTAATTACTGACAACGAGAATATAGAGTCAGAAAAAGAAGAACAAGAAATTAGCACAGAAGAAGAAACTACGGAAAGTGTGGAAGAAGGCAAAAAACTACCGAAAACAGCAACGGATAGTTATAATTTATTCGTAATTGGTAGCTTGCTTGCTATAGCTGGAGCATTCTTTTATGTCATCCAAAGAAGACGTGTTATAACAAAGTAAACACTATTATTCCCCTCTTATTTAAAAGGTAAGAGGGTTTTTCCATAATGTGACAATAGATTTGCTTTAAACCGCTTCCAATCATAATGGTAAGCATGTATAATTTACATAATAGTATCGTAAAGAAAAAAGTGAAAGAAGTGATCGAATGGGTAAGTTCTTTTCTTTCTTATTAATGGGTGGGGGAGTTATTCTAATTGGATTTAGTGCTTGGCAAATTTGGCAATCGAATATGTTGCAAGAACAAGCATTAGTAGAAGCACGTGTCGGGCTAGAAACTGTCGAAGAAGAATTTGATCCAAAGGACTTTACAGCAGAAGTCGGCGACACGATTGGAATCTTGCAAATTCCAGCTCTTGATCGTGAATTACCAATTGTTTATGGTGTAGATGAGGATGAATTAAAACGTGGTGTTGGCCACTATCCAGGCACTGCCTTTCCAGGTCAGCTTGATCAAGTTGTCCTATCTGGTCATCGTGATACCGTGTTTACAAAATTAGGTGAGCTTGAAATTGGCGATTCTTTTATTGTAGAAATGCCATACGGCGACTATGAATACATTATTCAAGATACGGAAATCGTCGATGCAGACGACCGGACGGTTATTCGTTCAACAAGTCCGGATGAAGTTCTGACTGTTATTACATGTTATCCGTTTAATTTTGTTGGGAATGCACCAGAACGGTATATCATTTATGCAACGCCAAAAGAATAGACATATAACTACCGCCACAATGTGAACAGGGAGCGGTAGTTTTCTTTTTTGCGTGGGACACAGATTTTTAAGCAGTACGAGGAAGGGGTTTCTTATGAAAAAATGGCTAATGCTTGCCGTAATGGTGTTTGTATTATCAGCATGTGGAAATACCACATGGGTGCTAGAGAAAGAAAGGGTAGGAGAAGTAGGAGAAGTGGCGTCCTATGTCAATCATCTCCAACTCTCTCTTCCAGATTTCCGTGGGTACTCTGTTTTTACCATTTCTGAAGGAAAAAAGATGGTAGTCGTTTCCACCGGAACATCAAATCAAACATTAGAGTTCGTTGAATTAGAAACAACGAAAGAAAGAACGACAATAACCGTTACTGAGAAACAAGAAGAAACCGATGAAACTAACCCTTACATCTTAATTGGAGTCAGTAAAATTAAAGGGGAACTCGTCGTTGTGAATGAAGATGGCGAAGAATTCGCAGAAAAGTAGAGTGGGCGAATTCTTAGCGGACATCTGTTTCGTTATTTAAGCGGAATATAGCTGTTTCTCATTTTTAGGGACATGTGTTCCGCTATTCGCCTCATTCATAGCGTAGCAGGGGGCGAAATTGCTAGATTAACGGAACAGATGTCCGATAGAAATTGTGAAAACGTTATTTTAGTTGAAATAGCGGAACATGTGTCCGTTAACAACTCGCACTCCTCCATCCATTAATTGGACAAAAATTTTAAACCTAAAACGGTTGCAAATTAAAAAAACGTGTTGTATGATGAAAAAAAGCGCATACATGAACGGATTGTAACTGTTAAATCAGGCAAAACCGATTACTTGATACACAAGTATATGGTTTTGCCTTTTTCTATGATTGTGGTGGAGGTGTTTCAAGTGAAGATTGTCAAAATTTTAAATAATAATGTCATTGTTTCAAATAAAGATGACCAGGAAGTTATCGTGATGGGGCGAGGTATTGCCTTTCAAAAGCGAGCTGGGGATGAAGTGGCAAATGAACAAATTGATAAAATCTTCACGTTAGAAGACAAGGACATCACAAAAAAGTTTAAGACGTTAATTGCAGATATTCCGTTAGAATATATGGAATTATCGGAGAGAATCATTAATTATGCTAAGCTTGAATTAGGCAAGAAGTTAAATGATAGCATTTACATTTCGCTTACAGACCACCTTCATTTTGCGGTGGAACGGCATAATAAAAACATTCCCGTGAAAAACGGATTGCTTTGGGAAACGAAGCAGTTGTATAAAGAGGAATTTGAAATTGGCATTGAAGCGTTAAATATGATATTTGACCAATTTAACGTCATTCTTCCTGAAGATGAGGCCGGGTTTATTGCCCTACATCTTGTGAATGCTCAATTAAATGAAGATATGCATAATATTGTTGATATGACAAAGGTCATTCAAGATATTTTAACAGTTGTGAAATATCATTTTAAAATTGAGTTTGATGAAACATCATTAAATTATTATCGTTTTATTACCCATTTGAAATTTTTTGCGCAGCGTCTCGTAAAGGGGAATCATTATCAAAATGAACAAGGTGATGACTTATTAAATGTCATTAAAGAGAAGTACCCTGAAGCACATAAATGCTCGCAAAAAATTAAAAAGTTTGTAGAAAAACAATATGATTATGAATTAACGGAAGAAGAGCTGTTATATTTAACGATTCATATTGAAAGAGTTGTAAAAAAATAAAATACACATTTAGGATTGTGACGAATCAGGCAAAACCTAAATTGAGCTTAAACAATAGGCTCAATTTAGGTTTTTTTCATTGAACGAAACAAAAACTATTAAGAATACAGAGGAGGAACAAATATGAAGTACGAAACGTTAGCAAAACAAATTATTGAAAACGTTGGTGGGGAAAAAAATATAGCAAGTGTCGTCCATTGTGCGACTCGATTACGGTTTGTTTTACATGATAAGACAAAAGCAAACAAACAAAATCTAGAGGCACTTGACGGTGTATTAAGTGTCGTTCAAAGTGGGGGACAACATCAGGTTGTTATCGGCTCCCATGTGAATGAAGTATATAAAACGATCGCACAAATCGCAAATATTGGTGGGCCATCAGATACGGATGCACCGAAAGGCTCGATTACATCACAACTATTTGACGTTATTTCTAGAAGTTTTTCTCCCTTATTAGGTGCACTAGCCGGTGCGGGGATGTTAAAAGCGCTACTCGTTGTGTTAACGATGACCGGAGTTTTAACTGAAGGAAGTGGAACATATCAAATTTTATCAGCAGCAGGTAATGCAGTATTCTTTTTCCTTCCTATCTTTTTAGGAATTACGCTTTCGATTCGACTTGGGGCGAATCCTTATGTCGGGGGTTCGATTGGAGCGGCATTACTTGAACCGAATTTGACAGGGTTTCTGGCTGAAGGTGGTGCAACGGATTTCATAGGAATTCCTGCTTTGATTGTTGATTATTCATCAACGGTATTTCCAGTTTTCATTGCAGTTTCGATCTATGCTTTACTTGATAAATTTTTAAAGAAAATCATTTACAAAGACATTCAAATGTTCATGGTACCAATGCTTTCACTAATTGTGATTGTTCCATTAACCGTTCTTATCTTTGGTCCATTTGGCGTATATGTTGGGGATGGCATTGCTTCTGTCATTATGTTCTTAGCAGAGCGAAGTGGTTTAATAACTGGTGCTGTAATGGGAGCGGCTTGGACGTTGTTAACGTTGTTTGGCTTACATTGGGGGCTCGTTCCGATTATTATTGCTAATTTAGCAGCTGGTGGAGACCCACTTGTTGCGATGTTTGCAGCTGCAGTGTTCGCTCAAATTGGTGTAGCACTTGGAATTTTCTTTAAAGCAAAAGACAAGGATTTAAAAGCTTTAGCGGGTTCGACGTTTTTCCCAGGGGCGTTGGCAGGAGTAACTGAACCGATTCTTTATGGATTACTTCTTCGTTATCGCCGAACGTTAGTGTATGTTATCGTTGCAGGTGCTATTGGTGGTGCGATTAATGGAATGTTAGGACCCAAAGGAATAGTGTTTGCCTTTCCTAGCTTCCTTGCCATCCCAGCGTTCTCACCAATTGGAACGTATCTCATTGGTACAATGATTGCATTTGGATTAGCCTTATTGGCTGTTTTACTAGGTGGTTTTGAAATCAAAGGAACAAAAGCTGTAGCAAAAGAACCTGTTGAAGAAGCAAACAAAAATGAAGACAATCGTCCTGCATTAACAAAAAGAGAAAAGATTGTAAGTCCAATGACAGGGAAGGTCGTTCCATTACAAGAAGTGAATGATGCAGCATTTGCTTCAGAAACAATGGGAAAAGGAATTGCGATTGAACCAACTGTCGGAAAAGTCGTATCACCAGTTGAAGGAACGGTTTCTGTTGTATTCCCAACAGGGCATGCGATTGGACTGACAACAAATGATGGTGCAGAAATATTAATTCATATCGGGATAAACACCGTTCAGCTAAATGGAAAACATTTCACCCCAGTGGTCAAACAAGGTGATACCGTCAAAGAAGGAGACCTGTTAGTATCTTTTGACTTAGAGAATATTAAAGAAGCCGGTTTTGATGTGACAACACCGATTATTATTACAAATACAGATCAATACCTTGAAGTTATTGAAACAAAGCAAGTCGAGATTCAAGCAAAAGAACCATTATTAACATTAGTTCGCTAATAACGTGTGTTTTGGGGGGCTCTCCCCCTTTTCATAAAATGAATCAACGATAAGGAGGAAATAGATATGAGTGGAGAAAACAAAAGATTTCCAGAAGGTTTTTTATGGGGAGGTGCAACAGCAGCAAACCAATTAGAAGGTGGTTTTCATGAAGGAAATAAAGGCTTAAATATTGCCGATGTTTTACCTGGGGGAAAAGAAAGATTAAAGGTATTAAAAGAACCAGGTTTTGATTTTGAAATTGACAACGAAAAATATAACTATCCGAACCATGAAGCGATTGATTTTTATCATCGTTATAAAGAAGATATCGCTCTTTTTGCGGAAATGGGCTTTAAAGTGTATCGCATGTCCATCGCATGGTCACGTATTTTTCCAACAGGAACAGAGTTAGAGCCAAATGAAGAAGGCCTTGCTTTTTATGACCGCGTGTTTGATGAATTACACAAACATGGAATTGAACCGGTTGTGACGATTTCACATTATGAGATGCCACTAAATTTAGTAAAAAATTACGGTGGTTGGCGCAGTCGCGAAGTTATTACTTTCTTTGAGCGATATGCCAAAGCGATTTTCAATCGATATAAAGAAAAAGTGAAATATTGGATGACTTTTAATGAAATCAATAGTGCTCTTCATTTCCCGATTATGAGTATGGGATTTTCGGTAGAAGAGGAAGAAACGAAATATCAGCAAATTTTCCAAGGGTTCCACCACCAATTTGTGGCGAGTAGCTTAGCTGTTAAAGCGTGCAAAGAAATTATTCCTACCGCCGAAATTGGATGTATGATTCTTGTCGCACCGGTGTATTCGTATGATTGCAACCCAGAAAATGTCATGTACTCTTTGCAAGAAGAACAGATTTTCACATTTTTCTGTGGAGATGTTCATGTGCGAGGAGAATACCCAGCATACTCGAAACGTTTCTTTAAAGAACATAATGTAACGTTAGATATTCAAGCGGGAGATTTAGAATTAATTAAGGAATACACGGTCGATTATATTGGCTTCAGCTATTATATGTCGCTCACACAAATGAAAGATAAAACAGGTGTTGAAATCACACCAGGAAATCTTTTAGAAGGGGTAAAAAATCCATTTTTACAAGCAAGCGACTGGGGCTGGGAAATCGACCCTACAGGATTGCGCATTATATTAAACAAACTATATGACCGCTACCAACTTCCGCTTTTTGTTGTAGAAAATGGACTAGGTGCGTATGACAAAGTGGAAGAAGACGGTTCAATTCAAGATGATTACCGTATCGACTATTTACGAAGTCATATCGAAGCGATGGCAGAAGCCGTTGAAGATGGTGTAGACTTAATGGGTTACACAAGCTGGGGATGTATCGACTTAGTAAGTGCGTCAACCGGTGAATTTTCAAAACGATACGGCTTTATTTATGTCGACAAACACGATGACGGGACAGGAACGCTTGAGCGCAAAAAGAAAAAGTCGTTCGACTGGTATCAGCGAGTCATTGCAACAAATGGAGAAGAATTATAGAAGAAATTCACCCTACGTACATGATGTGCGTAGGGATTTTTTTGTGGCGAGGGAGGAGGGGCGACCGATCGGACAACTGTTCCGTTAATATAAGGAAATATAGGTGTTTTTCAATGTTAACGGACAAGGGTTCCGCTAATCGCCTCGTTTTAGGACTTAGCGGGGTTGAAAACTAGATTAACGGAACAGATGTCCGATAGCTTTTAAAAAAGTGGCATTTTGATAGAAATAGCGGAACACATGTCCGTAAAAATCTAGAAGACGTATTCATGGCGACTATGATAATATGTCTCTAACGAATAACGTGAAAAACTGAGAAAGAAGTAGGTGTTGTTGTGGGTATATTTTTTAAAGAAGAACCAAAACGTGACAAAGTTCTTTGGAGGAAAAGTTGCGCATTCGCGTTTTATGTTATTATAGTTCTCCTATTACTAGACAGTATAGCGTATAGCTTAAAGGAGAGCTCTTTATTCACGAGTCAGGTTCTGCTTTGGGTAGGTATATTATCAGCATTTCTATGTCAGTTTGTTTTAAAAATGAAATCGAATAAAAAACGAAAAAAGCGATGAAATCTAAATGTTCGTTGAAACGAATGACATAGTATTTCTACAACCTATTTTTTTCGCTGATTGCTATAGGATATACGATGGAGTATGGTAAAGGTGGCGCCCCGGTTCGTTTACTTTGTTTTTGTTGTTGGACTCTCAATTTTAAATATTAGTTTATCAAGCAAAGAGTAGTAGACCATTCTAAGTACATCCGGTGCTTAGGATGGTTTTTTGTCGTAAAAAGACACCTTTCATGTCATGCATTAAGAATATAAATCCAAAATTAGTAAAACTTAAAAAAGCAAAACAAAAAAGACGAGGATGCTTCTACAATGCATAATTTCACTCCAACAAATAAAGAGCGGCGATTTAAAGCATATGTAAGCTCGATAGGGACAACACAGCTACATCTCCGAAATCCATATATAATCGCATGGTGGTCAGCTGCTTTTCCAGGATTTGGTCATCTTCTATTATCCAAGTATTTAAGGGGTTATGCCTTATTTATGTGGGAAATTTTAATTAATAATATGTCGAACTTAAATTTGGCGATGGTGTACTCTTTTACTGGTAACATTGAGTTGGCAAAGAATGTGCTCGAACCTCGCTGGATGTTACTATATATTCCGGTTTATCTGTTTGCTATTTGGGATAGTTACCGGACTACTGTTGATATGAATAAAGTGTTTATGTTGGCGGAAAGGGAAAATGCTACTTTTAACAGTTATGCGATTGGAGCGGTGGAAATCAATTATTTAGATAAAAGGAGACCGGTAATGGCTGTACTTTGGTCACTATTAACCCCAGGATTAGGTCAATTGTATATTCACCGCGTAGTAACGGCGGTGTTCACCATGATTTTTATGATTGTTTTTGTTTATTTTTCAAACATTCTTGTAGCGATTCATTATTTGTTTCTTGGTGATATTTCTTTTGCAACACAGCAACTGGATGCACAATGGCTTTTGTTTATCCCTTCTCATGTCGGTTTTTCAATGTATGATTCTTATGTCAATACAGTGGAAAACAACAAACTATTTGAAAGTGAACAACGAAAGTTTTTAAGCAAAAATTATCAACAATACGAAGTGAAGTTTCCAGTAATTTCGGATGAGGTGACATAACCGTTGCAAATTTTCTCAACTTTTGAGCATTCTACATATTTAGAGTTAGCGTTGACTTCATTAGAAAAAATCGGAGTGGAGAAATCTCATATTCTTGCTGTGCCCCTTATTAATCGCGTGGAGGAAAGGAGATTGTTTGATACACTCCACCGTGCAGATGGTGTGAGTTTATTTGATAAAGGAGCGGCGTTGGCTACTGCTTTTTCCGTAATAGGTGCTAGTGTTGGTTTTGTGTTAGAGTGGGGCCCGATTTATTGGGGATTAATTGGTGCTGCGAGTGGCTTTCTCATCGGATTTATTATCGATTATTTTATTTTTAAAGTCGTACATAAAAGAAAAGCTAAAGTAAAAGGCAAAACATCCGAAGTTATTGTTGTTATCAATTGTCCGGATGAACTCGTTGAAAAAGTTGAGGAAATTCTTTGGGAGCATTTAGCTCTAGGCGTTGCGAAAGTCGAGGGCTAACAACTCAACGGATCGTTTATTGTGGATCCATCCCTTCATTGCTATCATTTCATTACATGGAGGTGAATGACATGGATTGCAGTAAAATTGGAAAACTACTGTTACAGCTTCGTCAGGAAAAGAATATGACACAAAAGGAAATTGCCGATGCGATCGGAGTAAGTGACAAAACAATTTCAAAATGGGAACGTGGGTTAGGGTGTCCAGATGTTTCGTTACTTGCGGAATTATCTGCTCTATTAGGAGTCAATATTGAAAATATTTTACAAGGGCAATTAGCGCTTAATGATAGGAATCAAGGAAATCTGAAACGAATGTTATTTTACGTTTGTCCTAGCTGCGGCAATACGATGACAAGTTCAACACAAGCAGATATTGCTTGTTGCGGTAGAAAACTAACTTCATTAACAGCGAAAAAAGAGGACCAAAACCATAAAATCCATGTTGAGGAAATTGAACATGAGTATTTTATTTCCATTCAGCATGAAATGAGTAAAAGTCACTTTCTCGCATTTGCGGCGTATGTTACATGTGATAAAATGCTATTTATCCCGTTTTATCCTGAACAAAATGCGGAATTCCGGGTTCCGAAATTTTCAAGTGGCCGCTTCTATGTGTATTGTAATCAACATGGATTATGGATGAAGGACATAAAAAAGCCAAGTCGTTTGGCGAAAAGTTCATAATAATATTGTTCAATCTGAACGTGCTTACCTATAATGAAAAGGTAAGCATTTTTTGTGTCAGAAGGGAGAACAAGAGTGAAAACTAAAAAATTATATTATCAAGATCCATACATACAAACATTTACAGCCCAAATTGTAGAACAAAATCAAGACGAAAAAGGCCATTATGTTGTGTTAGATAAAACAGCTTTTTATCCGACTGGTGGTGGACAACCTCATGATACTGGTTTCTTACACAATGTACCGGTCGTTGATGTTGAGGAAGTTGAAGAAGAAGTTCGTCATTATATAGAAGAAACTCTAGACGTGAAAGAATGCACTGGAGAAATCAACTGGAAGCGACGGTTTGACCATATGCAGCAGCATGCTGGTCAACATATTGTAACAGCGGCATTTGAAGAACTGTTTGGATATAAAACAGTGAGCTTTCATTTAGGAAAAGAGATGTGTGCGATTGATCTGGATATTCCCACTTTGACAGAGGAAGAAGCAAATCAAGTTGAGGAAAGAGCAAACGAGGTTATTCTAGAAAATCATCCAATTGAAACGAGATGGGTAAAAGAAGAAGAACTCCGCGATTTGCCGTTAAGAAAGGCATTAGCCGTAACCGAGAATATTCGTCTCGTTATCATCCCGAACTTTGATTATAACGGGTGCGGGGGAACTCATCCGAATTCAACGGGACAAGTAAATGCGATAACGATTTTACATTGGGAAAAGCAAAAGAAACATACACGTGTGTACTTTATTTGTGGAAATCGAGTACGCCAACAATTACATGAAAAACACGAAGTTATTCAACACTTAAATTCATTATTCAGTGCCCCGCAAGAACAATTAGAGGGGGCCGCGTCTCGCGTATTTGAACAACAAAAATCGTTAGAAAAAGAAATTGCTGAGTTAAAAAACGAACTACTACAAGTGGAATTAGAAAAAACAATCGAGCAATCCATTGAATGGAATGGACATCGCCTCGTCAAACAAATCTATCAACAGCGGCCAATGCAAGAGCTCCAACAACTAGCAAAAAGCATCACGCAAAAATCAGATAACGTAGTTGTCTTTTTGATAAGTGAAACTGAAGAAAAACTTCAAGTCGTTTGTACGAGAAGTGAAGATGTTCCTCTGAACATGAAAGAGTCCATGAAGTCTATTTTACCACTGATTAATGGGAAAGGTGGCGGAAGTGAAACGATGGCTCAAGGAGGAGGAGAGAAGCTTTTGTCTCCAGAAGCGTTACTTGAGAGCATGCTATTGAAAGGATAAGGTGGCATTTCTACGGACATGTATTCCGCTATTTCATGAAAATCGGCTCTTTTATAAATACTATCGGACATCTGTTCCGTTAAACGACGAGAAAAAGCAACGAAAACATACTATTTTCATAAGATAACGGAACCGATGTCCGTAAGCTTTTCAAAAAGGCCGTTTTTAACAAAAATAGCGGAACGTATGTCCGATAGACACGTTCCGCTATATGCAACGTCAAATTACTATAAAATTTTCACTGCGATGTCGGCTGTTTCGCCCATCGATTCAGAAATTTGTTTGTTTTGGTCATTTAATGAATCGATTGTTGCACTCATTTCTTCAAGACTTGCAGATGCTTGTTCAATAATGGCTGCTAAGTCAGAAGTCGAGCTTTCCACATTGGCTGAGTTCCCACGCACGACAGTTGCTAACTGCTGGAAGTCTGTAAAGCGTGTGTTTAGTTGCTCAAGCTGATTTGAAAGCTGTTTGAAATAATCTGTCACTGTGTTTGTTGCTTGTAGATTTTCAGCGAATTTCGTTTGGCTTTGTGTCATTTTATCAACAGCTAAGCCATTGTTTGTATTTAGTTCTGCTAGATTTACGGTAATTTTCTCTGTCGTTTTGCCCGTCATTTCTGCTAATTTACGAATTTCATTTGCAACGACAGCGAAACCTTTACCAGACTCACCTGCACGCGCAGCTTCGATCGAAGCGTTTAAGGCAAGCAAGTTCGTTTGCTCTGTAATTTGCTTAATGCTATCAGCAAACGTATTCGTTTCTGAAATTTTTTCAGTTAATTGTTCAAAAATACGGTTTAATTCTTGTGTCAATGTTTCGAGTTCAGCCATATTCGTTGTTAAAGCGACAACTTGTTGGTTCCCATCAACAGAAACAGTATAAGCTGAACCTGAAATCTCTTTTAATTGTGTTGTATGAGTATCTAGTTCATCCATTAATGTTCTTGTTTCGTATGCATTTGTTGCAATACCAGTTATTTGCTCACTTTGCGTTCCACTACCTGTTGCCATTTCATTTACAGCAACAGCAATTTGCTGTTGGGATTCAAGGTTATCTTGAAGTTGTTCATTAACGGCCGTGACACGTTCGATGATGCCAGTAACACTTTCTTCGAGTTTTTGCTTTTGCTTTTCTTTTTCGATTACATCATTTTGACTTTGTAAGACAAATTGCTCAAGTTGTTTGCCTTGTTGGTTGTTTAAATAAACAAGGACAGAACAAACAACAATACTTAAAAAGAAAAGTAACATTAAAGAACTTCCTGCTTGCCCTAAGCCGCTATCGCTAGAGAAATAGATGTTGATGATGAGTGAAATTAATCCTAATCCAGCGCCCATCGCAAGAACATTTCGGTTCATGTGCACAACGGATAATAAAAGGATGAAAAACGTAATCAGCGCGGCGACAATCCCACCACCGCTAATGGACATAGATAAAAACATATAAAAGTAACAAATACCAATAAATAAATATGGATAAATGAACTCTTTTTTAAATACACGATGAAGCAAAACATAACCAACAAACAATAAGATGAGCTCAGTGACGTATAACGTCATTGTAAAAAAATCTTGTTTCACTAATGAGAGAATCGCAGCTGCGAGTAATGAAAATGAGAAAGAAAATAAAAGCAGTCGATTTTTCTTAATAACTTCTTGTAATTTCAATTCTGCAATAGCATTCATGGGATAACATCCTTTTCAAAGAGTATAGGTATTTGATATCATTTTACTCCTAGTTACAAAGTTCGACAACTACTTTTTATATAAAAGTTGTAAGTTGGATGTATTTTCAAAAAAAGCCCAGAATAAAGCAAAACTTGAAAAAATATAAATGTGTAAAATTTACTAGATGTCGAAGCATTGTAGATTTTGTCAACTGATATGATACAATACAAGCAATAACCCATTTATTAAAATGAACGAACAAAATGGAGGAGTTAACATGAAAAAAGTATGGATTAGTTTATTCGTTGTAAGTATTATCATTGCTGGATGTTCAAAAGACGTTGTCCAACAAGAAGAAGAGCCAGTTATTGAAGATATAGAGCAAGTGGAAAAAGAGGAAGAGCAGAAAGAAGAAATTGAGGAACAAGTAGAAGAAGAAACGTCAGATGTAAGTCAGTCAAAAACAGATTTGAATACAAAAGACGAACAAAAAGAACAAGATAAGACTGCTGAACAAGAAAAAGACGTAGACAAATCAAACACGGAATTAACGGAAGAAGATGCTATACGCCTAGTCAAAATAGAGTTGGGTGTTGAACATGATGATTTCATCCATGTCGTTGTTGACCATGAAAAGGACGGGATGTATGTCGTTCAAGTATATGAAGTGGTTGATAACGGCGTAGGTCATACGGCTACGCTAGGTTGGTATACGGTGGATAAAAAGTCAGGTGAAATAAAGTCAATGATTTAAAAAAATAATGTAAAAAGTTCACATCAGTGATGTGAACTTTTTTTGTGCTGAAATTGCTTTACAATAGCTGTTTTTTACTTGCTACAAAGGAAACTCATTACACATTAATTTGACAATTGTGAAAAAACAGCTTGACTTATTGGTATATATAGACTCGCTCCTTAATAAAATGTACCAATCACCGACATAGATTAGGAGGCGAGTGGTGTGCACGATTACATCAAAGAACGTACTATCAAGATTGGCAGGTACATCGTGGAAACAAAAAAGACAGTCCGAACGATCGCTAAGGAATTTGGGGTGTCTAAAAGTACAGTCCATAAAGATTTGACTGAACGATTACCTGAAATCAACCAGGAGCTGGCCAATGAAGTAAAAGAAATTTTGGAGTATCATAAGTCGATCCGACACTTACGTGGTGGGGAAGCAACAAAGGTAAAATACAAGAAAGATTCTGTTGTGGAAGAAGCCGTCGAAAAAACTCGCATTTAATGAAAGAAATCAATCCCTGTATTGACAAAATGTGATAAAATAGATCATTAGTAGGAATCATTTTTCGATACGAATAATTTGAGATATTATACAGGGAGGAATTCGCTACATGTTCGGTAGGGATATAGGGATTGATTTAGGAACGGCAAATGTTTTAGTGTATGTAAAAGGAAAGGGGATTGTCCTTGATGAGCCATCTGTTGTGGCGCTTGAGGCAACAACCCAAAGAGTATTGGCAGTAGGGGAAGAAGCATTTCGTATGGTTGGACGTACCCCGGGGAATATTGTAGCCATGCGACCAATGAAGGATGGAGTTATCGCCAACTTTGAATTAACAGAATCTATGCTAAAACATTTTTTGAACAAAGTAAATGTGAAAAATGTTTTTTCGAAGCCGCGTATTTTGATTTGTTGCCCGACGAACATAACCTCCGTAGAACAAAAAGCAATCCGCGAAGCAGCTGAGAAAAGCGGTGGAAAAAATGTATACCTTGAAGAAGAGCCGAAAGTCGCTGCGATTGGTGCGGGTATGGATATTTTTCAACCAAGTGGTAACATGGTCATAGACATAGGCGGTGGAACAACAGATGTTGCTGTTCTTTCCATGGGTGATATCGTCACCGCCTCTTCTATTAAAGTAGCAGGAGACCGGTTTGACCATGAAATTTTGACTTACATAAAGAAGAAATATAAGTTATTAATCGGTGAGAGAACATCTGAAGCGATTAAAAAAGAAGTCGCGACTGTTTTCCCAAATGCACGGGAGACAAGCTTGGAAATTCGTGGCCGTGATATGGTGAGTGGTCTTCCACGTACAATTACGGTGTATTCTGCAGAAATTCAAGAAGCATTGCAAGAAGCAGTTTCTTATATTGTACAAGCTTCAAAAAGCGTCCTTGAGCAAACACCTCCAGAGCTTTCAGCTGATATTATCGACCGTGGGGTTATTTTAACAGGCGGTGGTGCATTATTGCACGGAATTGATTTATTATTAGCAGAAGAATTAAAAGTACCTGTGTTAGTAGCGGATGAGCCGATGCACTGCGTTGCAAAAGGAACAGGAATTATATTAGAAAACCTTGACCGCATGTCGTCAAAAAGAATTAGGCTATAATTAACAGTTGAAGTTTCCCTATAGGGATCCGATATAATAGATACTGTAATCCGTCTTTAAAACGGTAAGGAGGAATAATGGATGCTTCGAGGAATCTATAGTTCTGCTGCTGCGATGGTATCACAACAGCAAAGACAGGAAATGCTGACAAATAACCTTGCAAATGCGAATACACCAGGATTTAAAGCTGACCAAGCGTCACTGCGAGCTTTTCCTAACATGTTAATTAAAGCAATGAATACATCGAACATGCTACCAAATTCTCATCATGTCGGGGAACTAAGTACGGGTGTTTATTTACAAGAAACAATGCCGAATTTTAGGCAAGGCGATATACATGAAACAGGAAATACAACTGACCTTGCATTGCTGCAAGGCGTTATGCCATTTAATGAGCAAGGGCGTCAAGGCGCGTTATTTTTTGAAGTGCAAAATGAAAACGGTGATGTCCGTTATACTAGAAACGGCAGTTTAGCTGTTGATGCAGGTGGTTTTCTCGTAACAACGGAAGGCCATTATGTTCGTGATACAGCGGGCAACCGTATGCTTGTTGGATCAGAAGATTTTACAGTTGACCGTAATGGACAAGTTGTCACCCAAGCAGGTAATGTTGTAGGGCAAATTCAAGTGACATTTGCTGAAGATCCAATGCTGCTTGTTAAAGAAGGAAATGGGTTGTTGCGTTTTGATGGTGAAGGAGCGCTTCCAACAGCAATCGGAAACGGGCAAGTCACATATCAATTACAACAAGGTTTTATTGAGCGTTCTAATGTTGATACTGCTCAAACGATGACGGAAATGATGAATACATTCCGTACGTTTGAAGCAAACCAAAAAGTATTACAAGCATACGACCGTAGCTTAGAAAAAGCGGTTAATGAAATCGGCCGAATTGGCTAGAAAGGAGTAATGACTAATGAATACATCGATGATTACGGCTTCGAACACGATGGGTCAGCTTCAAAAAAAGCTTGATACAATCTCAAACAACTTAGCAAATACGAACACGATTGGATATAAACGTCGTGAAGCATCTTTTTCCGATCTTCTAGTCCAACAAGTGAATAATCAATTGGTTCATAGTAAAGAAGTTGGTCGTCTTACTCCAAACGGCATTCGCGTCGGTGCAGGTGCAAAAATTGCTCAAACTGCCATGCGACTTGAGCAAGGAGCGATGCAACAAACTGAACGCCCACTTGATGTCGCATTAACGACAAAAGGTACTTTTTTTGAAATCCAAGTCGATGTAGCTGGAAACCCAGAAACGCGTTATACGAGAGATGGGGCCTTTTATTTAAGTCCAAATGCAAATAATCCGCAATTGTTAAACTTAGTTACTGGCCAAGGACATTATGTCATGGGTGAAAATGGTCCGATTCAAATCCCGGCTAATTTTAAAGACATTACCATTAGTGAAGGTGGAAGAATAAGTGTATCATTAAACGGTGGCGGGAATGTGGACGCAGGTCAATTGGCTGTAGTCCGCGCTGAACGTCCACAAATGTTAATTCAAATGGGAGAGAACCTTTTTGGACTCCCTGAAAATTTAGCTGAACAAGGATTAAATGTTGCTGATATTATTACTGCATTAGGTGCAGGCGAAATCTCAATGCAACAAGGGTCACTAGAAATGTCTAACGTTGATATGAGCCGAGAAATGACGGAATTAATGATGACACAACGATCTTATCAATATAACGCCCGTTCGATTACAATGGCTGACCAAATGATGGGGTTAGTGAACTCAATCCGCTAAGAAACGGCTTAGTAAGGAGACGCTATGACGAATAAAGAACTTGAATCAAATTCGAAAACAAAAGCTGAGCTTGTTCAAGAAGAACAAGCTCAGGATAAAAAACTAGCAAAAGAAAAAAAAGAAAAAGAAAAGAAAACAAGGCGAAAGCGCAAAAAAAGAGGCCGCATTCGTCTTATTCCTATTTGGGTTAGAATTATCCTTTTCGTTTTGTTAGCCGCTGCTTCGTTAGCAGGTGGATTAATGGTAGGTTACGGCATTATCGGAAACGGCGATCCCGCAGAAGTGCTAGAAGAAGAAACATGGACCCACATATTAGATATCATCCGCGGTGTGGAATGATGGTGTTTGTTTGGGGTGTCTGACACCCCAAATAGACACTGTCCACCTAAGGTGGACAATTTGCTTTACTCCCTCTTTTTCCCCTTTTTTATTTCCTCAATTTAATTGATAAAGGAGCGATCCCCCTATGGCTCGAAAACAACGGATTTGGTATCCTGGTGCCATGTATCATATTACATGCCGTGGTAACCGAAAATGGCCGATTTTTCATGATGAAGCGGATTACAATATGTATTTGTTTCTTTTGATAGAAACGCAAAAGCGTTACCCTTTTCTTCTCCACTCTTATTGTCTAATGACAAACCACATTCATCTCCTCATCGAAACGAAAACAACCCCTATCTCACGAATCATGCAATTTCTCACAACACGTTACGCTAAATATTACAATGAACGTTATCACTATGTCGGTCACTTGTTTCAAGGTCGTTATTATTCTGGTTTGATAACATCATCAAGTTACTTTATGGATGCTTCTAAGTATATTCACCTTAATCCGTATGATGCAGGAATGGTAGCTTCACCTGAAGACTACTGCTGGAGCAGTTTATTCTCCTATTTATTTCACACGTTCAACCCCAATATTACTCCCTCTTTTTTATACTCACATCTTCCTTTTCCAGAAGCGCTTTATTATCACATATTTATACAAAGTGAAAAGTCTTGGTTAAAACAGTCCTTCGGACTGAGGTAATAGGGTGACTGACACCCAAAATGGACATTGTCCACACCAAAAGGACATTACGTATTTCATACAGAGGTAGTCCAACTTCAATCCCTGTTAAAGCATGTCCACGGTGTGGTATAATAGAAATTATGTACATAGGAAAATACTGGGTGACTGACACCCAAAAAGGAGGAACCACATGCTAAACATTGAAGAAATTAAAGAGATTATTCCTCATCGTTATCCGTTTTTGTTGGTTGACCGCATTCTTGAGGTGGAAGAAGGAAAGCGTGCAGTCGGGATTAAAAACGTATCGGCAAATGAAGAGTTCTTCAACGGACATTTCCCAGAGTTCGCTGTTATGCCAGGTGTGTTAATTATTGAAGCTCTTGCTCAAGTCGGTGGAGTCGCGATGTTAAAGTTAGAAGAAAACAGAGGGAAAATTGCCCTGTTTGCCGGAATTGATAAATGTCGTTTTAAAGAGCAAGTAAGACCAGGGGATCAGCTACGACTTGAAGTTGAAATGGTTCGCTTTAAAGGTCCGATTGGTATTGGTAAAGGTGTGGCTTATGTTGGAGATAAGGTCGCAGCAGAAGCAGAAATGATGTTTGCATTAAAAAAATAGCCAAAAAGACGAGTGAAGGTTATGACTTTACTCGTCTTTTTTTTCTTGTTTAGCGTAACTATAATATAGTCGATCTGCAAATAACAATGCGCTTATATATTCTTAGAATGAATTAAGGTTTGGGGTACTATGAGACAACCGATTTTGTTGTATAGAGTATTTAAGCGGACGTGAAAACCGTTATCTGTGAACATTACTAACGTTTTGGAATGTAGGTGGACACAGGAGCCGTTATTCATAATATTTCGCGAGGAATAGACTTGCTTTTGCGTTAATAAGCGCTCCTGTGGCCGCTTAAAAACGGAAACCCGTATCATGTTCACAAATAACGGCTGCTCTGACCGCAAAAATGAGAGATATGGAATCAATAATACATAATTGTGTGTACAAACTATTTATTCACATGTTGAAACCTTGAATTTGTTTTTTTTTTCAATAGTTCAAAATTCGGAATAAAATATACCTATGACAATACTCACGAAAAAATTGTCGAAACTTTTATAATAAGAAAATCCTTTGTATACCAACGGTTACAACATAGCTCTAACAAATATAAAAATATATAATTTTGCAAAAAAATGGGTATTTTGTCTAACGAAAATTTAGTCTTTTGTGATTAAAATGGTAGTAGATATAAGATAGGGATGTTAAGATAAATAGTAAAATATTGAAAAGGAGGAATTATTGTGCCATTGTATCAAATGAAACCAATTTGGACTCCGCTCGAACTCATAGGGATTAAATTTTTTAAGTGTGATGAAGGAAAACTCTACATTAAATTTTGGGGTAGTCACAGAAAACAAATATTTAAGTGAGTATAGTAAAGAATAGTTGATTACAATCATTTCATTGTTGTAATCAACTTTTTTTGTCATAGTAGAAAAGAACGATAACTTTAACATTAACGGAGGAAACACCTATGGATTATATAAAGATGATTCGCTCTCATGTTGGATCGCGCCCATTACTTTTAACTGCGTGTGCAGTCATAATAGAAGATGACCAAAACAGGGTATTATTACAGCACCGGACAGATACAAATGACTGGGGAATTCCTGGTGGATTTATGGAGATTGGGGAATCAACAGAAGAGGCAGCGAGGCGAGAAGTATATGAAGAAACAGGCTTAACAGTCGGAGAACTCGAGTTATACGAAGTGTTTTCCGGAAAAGATTTTTACTTTATGTATCCGAATGGTGACGAAGTGTATAATATTATTGTGACGTATAAAACAAAAGAGGTAAAAGGGGAGATAAAAATTACCGATGGTGAAAGTTACGATGTGAAATATTTTCCTCTGCATCAACTACCAAATAAAATGATTCCAACTAGTCGCAAAATGATTGAACAATACATAAAAGAGAGAGAATGAATCAGGTGAACCGTTCATTCTCTCTCGCAACCACGAAACTAAGCACCCCCAACTAAGGAGCAACTGTAAATTCTAAGGATTGTTCGATTGTATACGATGTTTTATCCCTTTCAGTGAGTAGGTCACTTTCATTCATATCAATAATAAAATGAGCAACTACGGTTACCTTATATGTCCCAGGTGGAAACGTCACTTCATCCTCTTCTAACCACTTCTTATAAAACGCGGCATTAGGATCGCCACCGTCAAACCCTGTACTCTTTTCATAATCCGTTTTTTCCCATTCTCCTTGTTTTAAAGTCGTTAAGACATATGGTTCTGGCATCATATAAGGGAAGGATAAGTCCCCGTCCGTTTGTTCAATATGAAAACCGAGATAATGCATCGCATGCCCAATCGTCATTTTCTCTTCTTCACCAAAAAAACCAAAGTCTGCCCAAATATTAACTTGTTCATTTTCTTTATAGACAGCTTTGTTAGTAAATAAAGAAAGTTTGAAATCCTCTTCTTCTACAGTGGCCATTTGAGGTTGTTGAGTAACATCATCAGCATTAGGACTTACATCTTTTCCACCGCTTTGTCCTTGCCCGCATCCAGTTAAGAGCAGCATCCCGAATACAACGAAAAGCATTTGTTTCATATAGTAACCCCCATTATCTTGAAACATAGAACTCATTATTCTAAAAGACGATAAACGGAGCAAAGAGTTACAATAATAAAAGCCCCAATTATGAAAAAAGCTAAAACACTTCATGTGAAATCATCGTAACAATTATGTAAAAGTCTAGACGAGTTTGTAACAGTGCTTGAGTAATGCCAAAAAAACCGGAAATCTATAGACCGTCATGAATGAGGATGATAGTATAACGACATACTAACGTTAGTCGTTAGTTTAATTAATTTATTGGGGGTATTTATTATGAAGAAAAAAGCATTTGCTACTGTCGGTTCAGCAGTATTAGCATTAGGTTTATTAGCAGCTTGTGGTGACGCAACAGATGACACTGGTATCGAGGAGCCGCTTGATCAAGAACCAGCAATCGAAGAGCCAATCGATGATGGTGTAGATGAAGGTCTTGAAGAAGAAACAGACTTAGGTGAAGAAACTGGTCTTGAAGAAGGCGATGACTTAGACGAGCCAGCTGACGATGAAGGTTTAGAAGCTGACCTTGACGATGAAGAAGAATTAGAAGCTGACGAGTAAAATTAAGGGCTAACCATTTGGTTAGCCCTTTTTCATTACATTTTTTACAAAAAGAAGGAATTTGACTAAATGGAAAGGAACATATAAGATTTAGATTGAGTGAAAAACGACAAAAAAATGTAAATTATTTATGAGGAGAGATAAAAAGTGAATGTGAGAAAAGCGATTATTCCTGCAGCCGGTCTAGGAACTCGATTTTTACCAGCAACAAAAGCTCAACCAAAAGAAATGTTACCAATTGTTGATAAGCCAACAATTCAATATATTGTTGAAGAAGCTGTTGAGTCTGGAATTGAAGATATTATTATTATTAGTGGTCGGGGTAAACGAGCAATAGAAGACCACTTTGACAAATCATACGAACTAGAAGAAACACTAGAGAAAAAACAAAAATATGCGATGTTAGAAGAAATCCAATCAATTTCTAATCTAGCAAACATTCACTATATTCGCCAAAAAGAGCCAAAAGGACTTGGACATGCGATATTATGTGCGCGTCGTTTTGTTGGTGATGAGCCATTTGCTGTTATGCTAGGAGACGATATTGTTCGTTCTGAAGTTCCGTGTTTAAAACAGCTTATTGATACATTTAATCGTTTCCATTCTTCTGTCGTTGGTGTCCAACCTGTGCCTGATGAAGATGTTTCCAAATACGGGATCGTCGCGCCAAAAGGTTCAGAAATCGAATCGGGTGTCATTCATGTCGATGATTTAGTTGAAAAGCCTAAGTTAGAAGACGCACCTTCCAACTTTGCCATTATGGGTCGTTATGTTTTGCGCCCTGAAATTTTCGAGATTTTAGCTAACACAAAACCAGGGGCAGGAAATGAAATTCAATTAACAGACGCCATAAAGCAATTAAACTTAGATCAAGCGGTTCTTGCATATGAGTTTCAAGGGAAACGTTATGATGTTGGTGATAAATTTGGTTTTATTAAAGCAACGGTTGATTTCGCGCTTGAACGTGAAGATTTGCAAAAAGAAGTATTTGCTTATTTAGAATCAATTACAAGTAATAAACTGAGTATTTAATAATAACATAACAATGATAAAAAAAATCATCCTATCGTGTATAGGGTGATTTTTTGACCATGAAAAGGGGATAGTTAGATGGAGCAACACTGGGAAAATGTGATGGAAAGTCTTTCAGTAATTACGGTCACGTCCAATCCAAACAATCAACCGGTCACGATAACCGGAACAGCTCCAGATATTCGTTGTGTTGGAGTGGGGACCGATGCGGCAGTATTCCAATCAATTCATGCCCCAAAATTTGCATTTAAAATGTATGCGACTGATAAAAAGGACAAAGTGAAAATTGAAGAAGATGTATATCGCAGGTTAGGAGAGTCTCCTTTTTTCTCGAAATGCTATGCCTCGACAGACCGTATACTTGTGTTAAGTTTCGAAGAAGGAGTGACGTTGTTTGATTGCCTTCTTCAAGGAATCCGAATCCCTAAAAACGTTATACAAGACGTGGAAAATGCTCGTGTATATGTGCAAGAAAAAGGGCTAAATCCTCGAGACATTCACCTCAAAAATATACTGATGCAACATGGGAAAGCAAAAATTCTAGATGTATCGGAGTATGTTAAAGAAGGAAACGACTTTCGTTGGGAACATTTAAAACGAGCGTACGATGAATATTATTATCTCATTGAAGGAAAAACAGTTCCGTTTTGGTTGTTAGAGACGATTAGGAAATGGTATCATCAGTGGAATAAGTACTCGACAACGTTTGATGAATTTATGAAATACGTACTAAAGCATACGACTTATAAAAAATAAAACCGCCATGTGAGGCGGTTTTTTAATGTATTGTAAAAATAAATAACGTTACCCCAAATCTCGGTGTTGCCAGTAGTGGTCGGCAACGGTTGGTACATTTCCGTGGAGAAAATTGTCCCAATTAATTTTGTCTAATGTTTCTTCATAAAAAGAAACATTGGCGATTAACATTGTGCCTTCATTCCCGTAAGCATCGACACTAGGAAAATAAAATTCCAGCGCTACATCATATCCTTCTGGTGCAATTTCATGAATAGCTTGAACTATTTTTGTTGTATCCATCAAAACTCCTGTTCGTATCAAGTTACGTGTTAAGTTATCTGATGCGTTAATGCCTAAAGATATAACGGAAGCGTCGGTATCGACATCATAATCATCCATCACGAAGCTGTAGTTATACTTTTCTTCTCCTAATATTTCAATTGCAAGTTGTTCAATAAAGGCTTCTTGATCCTCGGTTTCAAGTTCGAGAAAATTTTCTGGTGGAATTTCATCTTCGATATCGTTTTCCTCGTCTATTTCAGGTTCTATTGGTTCTTCTTTTTGGTCTACTTCAGTAACGACCTCATCTTCGGGAGCTGGTTGAACAGTATCTTCAGCTTCTGGCATAATCATTATCCCGACAATAAATAAAACTAATCCAATTCCTGCCTTTTTCAAATGTCCTTTACGATTATTCTTTGCATTTATTAACGCCATGATTCCAAATACAATTAACATTCCTAATCCAATTAAAAAGAGTAAAACATCCATATGATATCTCCTTTTTTAATTTATTGTTTGGGGAGATACCTTTGTTTATTCAAAAAGGAAATGGTAGAATTTTCTGATTTTCTTTTGATTGTAATTTTATGCTGTGTTTATCGAACGTTTAAATTTATTGTAAAATTTGTTAAATATAACAAAAATAGTCGAAACGGTAGTGATTAGTTCGAATCATTTCTGCTATATTAAAGACAGGATTTAACATTTTTCGGTAAGGAGGTGTTTGTTTCGTAATTTTCTTATCGCGCCCTTCCTCCATCCTTTGACTACCTCTATAGATACTCGATGCTCTTCTGCAATTTGTTTTCGTTTCTTTTGTAAAACAAACGCCTCTTGTACCCATAGTCTTTCTCGTGGGCTTAGACCTTCAAAGTAGATATCAGGTAATTCTTCTCTTTCGTCGTCAAACATCGTATAGCTTTTCGATATTTGAACATCATCGTCATGTAATTCATGTCTAGTTACAAAAGTCTTTTCTTTTTGTAACAATGTCATCATCTTTCCGCGAACATAAGATTGCGCATACGCAGGGAATGCTCCTTTTTCTGGATCGAAATTTTTGTGTGCCTCCCAAAGTGCGATTAACCCCATTTGATAAAACTCATCATAGTTTTTATAGAGATGCAATGCTGTTATTTGTTTTTTTATCATCGGTTCAAATTGAGTAGCGACAAAATCAAAAGACATCTTTGAATAATCCATTTTAAACCTCTTTATGAAAGCGCGCTTTCGAGTATTACCGGTTACGTCTACAGTACGAGGAATTTGAAAAGGGGGCTAATCACCGTTTTTCAAAAACAAAAGCATAAATAAAGGCATAATTGACGAATGCTCTATCGTTTTTTGATTAAACTAATGATTTGGTTCGAATAAAAGAGAGAATGAGTAAAGTTGAGGAGGAAGAAAATGGGGAAGAACAAGGAACTCGATTATATGATTAATGCAAATACGATGTTGTTAAAGCCGGTGCGACATGAGAAGTATGGAACACTCGTGTATGAAAAAGGATGTAAGTTCTACACGATGTTCCGACCGAAGGATTATATCGAAAATGCTTGTTTAGAAGGAGGCTCAAGTTACACTGGGCGAAGAGAGGCTGTCCTTTATAGTACTACGTATCGCAATAAAATCCCGATCCCTATTTTCCCTGAAAAAAGCATAATCGCTTTTCCGACTCTGTCATCAAGCCATTTTGATTGTGAATGGGTGTTTCTCTTGCATGTTAAAGGTTATAAAATTGTAGAAAATGTAATAGAAGAACCAAGAACACAAGTTGATTTTCATGATGGACAATATGAGGATGTTACGATATCTGCTTACAGCTTCAAAGAGCAAATGGAAAGAGCGTCTTATTGCAACTTTTTGTTCTCGCGAGTAAACAACCATGAATCATACATAAAAATGTGAAAGTGAGTAAGTATATGTTAGTGGTAATAAAGACTATAACAAGCAGTTGAGTTCTTTATATAATTAAAAAGTAGCATTGTTGTTCATTATTATGAACGGAAATGTCATAAAAAATGAAAAAATAACAATTTTTAAGTCGATTTAACTAGAAAAAAGAAAAATTGTGAGAAAAGTCTCTAGGATTATAGGAGGATTGCCGATATTATAAATAGTAAATATTAGTTCTATTTCCAATGTCGGAGGTGTCAAGTGTGAGTAAATCGGCAACGATGAGAAAAGTTGTGATTTCATCAGCGTTAGCTACAGGAATTTTCTTAGCAAGTCCACAAGATGCAGATGCAGCCTTAGGAGACCAAACGCTTCGTAAAGGAATGAATCATCCAGATGTAAAAGACTTGCAAGATGCATTAAAAGCAAAAGGATTTTTCACCTTTGATCAGTCAACAGGGTATTATGGACCAATTACAGAAGACGCAGTTCGTAAATTCCAACGAGAACATCGTCTCCAAGTCGATGGAATTGCGGGTCCACAAACATTAAGTACACTTTTAGCATTAATGGACCAACAAACACAAGTGCAAGCCCAAAGAATGCAAACGGCACAAGTGACAACAACATTATCAACGACGTCTTCTTCTACTCAATCGGCGTTAACGACTACTTCGGTGCTACGTTTTGGGTCGCGTGGAAAACAAGTGGAAGAATTACAACTTAGATTAAAGCAAGAAGGTCATTTTAATCATGAAGTGACAGGGTATTTCGGGCGGATTACAACAGATGCAGTGAAAGCGTATCAACGTAAGCATAAATTAAAAGTGGATGGCATTGTAGGGCCGCAAACACTGTCATCACTTTTAAATGTAAACCAACCAAACACAAACTCAACATTGAAAGTCTCAACTCCTTCAACTGGACAAGTTGCCGTCCTGCGCAATGGCAGTAAAGGTAACCAAGTACGAACATTACAGCAACAGCTTAAGGATTTGGGATTTTACAGTCACAGCGTCACAGGAAATTTCGGTGGCATTACTGAGCTTGCTGTTCGAGATTTTCAAAGAGCAAGAAAGATTAAAGTAGATGGATTTGTTGGTCCGCAAACCCGCGCTGAACTCGAAAAAGCGCTAGCGGAAAGGAGTACTGGGAAAGCTCCTGCAGCAACACCAGTTACAACGACACCAGCTCCTGCTCCAGCGCCATCAACCTCTTTAACGATTGGAGTAAGAAGTGATGCGGTGACAGAGCTGCAATCACAACTTCGGTCACTAGGCTTATTTAATGTACAGCCAACAGGGTATTACGGTGAAATTACCGCGCAATCGGTAAGAGAGTTTCAACGATTAAACAACATTAAAGTAACGGGTGTTGCTGACCAAGCAACAATTGCTAAGATTAAAGAAGTCGCTACGAATAAAGCGTCAGAATCAACGAGTGAACTTCCGAGTCGCGGTTCAACAAGCCCAGCGGCGATGGTAACGAATATGGTAGCGGATGCGGCAACATTTATTGGTACTCCATATGTTTGGGGAGGAACGACAGCTAGTGGTTTTGACTGTAGTGGATTTGTACAAACGGTCTTTAGCAGACAAGGTGTAACCATTCCAAGAACAGTAGCATTGCAATGGAATTTCGGGAAAGCAGTATCGCAACCAGCAGTGGGAGATGTTGTTTTCTTTGAAACCGTAACTGGGCCTTCACATAATGGGATTTACATAGGAAATAACCAGTTCATCCATAGTGGTTCGTCTACTGGTGTTATCATTGCGAATATGAACAGTACCTATTGGAAAGAACGATATTTAGGTGCGAAGCGGATGTATTGATGGTGGTGTCACCCCTTCGGGGTGACTGACACCCTAAAAAGACATCGTCCATCTCAGAAGGACAAAATACCCTTTGCTCACTTGAGCAAAGGGTATTTCCTATGTATAAACAGAAAAATAGAGGAAAGACTACTGTAAAAACAGGAGGATTTCTACAAATGGAAAACGAAGGTGTAAATTTTTTCAAAGGATTAGCATGGGGAACAGCAATAAGCATTCCGTTATGGATATCCATTATCGGTTGGGCTCAGTTGTTTCTAAAGTTTTTGTAAATCCAACGTAAAGCAAAAGAAAAAGCCGGATATGCAAGAAGCATACCCGACATTCGTTTCTCTATTAATCTAGTTCCAAATGTTCACGTAAAAGTTGCGTCATATTGTTACGGTCTTCGTCTGAAATAACAACATAACTTAACCCATCAATTCGTTGACTTGGTCCAACTAAAGCAAGCTGTTCAACATTTCCACCAGCTTCTTTATAGTTGGATTGTATAGCCCACATTTCGCTTAATGTTAAGTCTGTACGGACAGATTCGCCGACTGCATCTAAAATACTGCCTGCTTTTGTAATTGAAGACAGTTGAGCACCTTCTTTAATAACAGCCTCTACAATTTGACGTTGACGGTCGTTACGACCGAAGTCGCCGCGAGCATCTTGCTTTCTCATACGCGAGTACGCTAATGCTTCCTCACCATTTAAGAACAATGGCCCTTCTCCAAATTCATGTCCACCACTATTAAATGCAAATTCATTATTAACATTTACGCCACCTAAAGCATCAACAATGCCTTTGAAGCCTTCCATGTTAATACTGACATAGTGGTCAATTGGGATATTTAAGAAATTTTCCACAGTATCCACTGTCATTTGGACACCACCATAAGCATAAGCATGGTTGATTTTTTCAATTGTTCCGCGACCGACAATTTCAGTGCGAGTATCACGAGGAATACTGACCATTTTAATTGATTTATCATTAGGATTGACAGTCAATACAATAATCGTATCGGATCGACCTGCATGAGTTTCCCCGGTTGAATCAACTCCCGCAAGTAAAAACGACATCGGTTGCTTTCCTTCGACATCTACTTGGGCCCCGCGTTTCTCTGAAAATTCTCGATCAAGGGGTTCATGTATTTCTGAAGCCGTCGAATTCACACTCATATATAAATATAATCCATATCCAATAATAGAAAGAAAACCAACACCAAACACTATCGCAGCAATGATTAAAGGCTTTTTCATCTTTTGTCTCACTTTCATATATATTTTAAACTCTAGTATAGAAATACTACTAAATTGTAAACTACTTTCCTATTATAATCATCATGGTAGTTAAAGGCAATTGAAATTTTTTTCATCACATCCTAACAATATGTGATATAATTCTCTATGTTATTTACAGTTATTAGTAGGAGGGCATAAAAAAGAATGGAAGAAACGATTAGTTTACAAGAGATATTTTCAACACTTCGAAGAAGAATAAAATTAATTATTCTACTTCCTATACTAGCAATTCTTGTAAGTGGATTAATTAGTTATTTTGTACTAACTCCCGTATACGAAAGTTCTACACAATTATTGGTAAACCAAACACAACAAGATCAGAATATTAATTCAACAGATATAAGAGCCAATTTAGATTTAATTAATACGTATAATGTCATTATTAAAAGTCCAGTTATTTTAGAAAAAGTGATAGCCGAGGCGAACTTAACAGAAACAGTAGGACAAGCAAACAATAGAATTACTGTTGGAAGCGAAGGGAATTCACAGGTTGTTAGAATAACGGTGCAACATGAACAACCTGAAATAGCAGTGCAAATTGCGAATACAGTAGCAGATGTGTTTCAACGTGAAATTGTTACAATTATGAGTGTGGACAATGTCAATATTCTATCTCCAGCACAATTAAGTGCAAATCCAAGTCCGGTTGCCCCGAAGCCAACGTTAAATATGGCGATTGCGTTTGTGGTTGGTTTGATGATCGCAGTAGGAATTGCTTTTTTACTTGAGTATTTAGATACGACGGTGAAAGATGAACAAGATATCGAAAAATTGTTGGAACTTCCAATCTTAGGAGTCGTTCCAAACATGGATAATGACAAGAAGAATAGAAGAGGCGCTTAATAAAGGAGTGTACTAGGTGGCTAGAAATAATGTGAAACCAAATACGAAGCAAAGAGACTTAATTACAAACACAAAAAAGAATTCACCGATTTCAGAACAGTACCGTATTATTCGTACAAATATTCAATTTGCTTCTGTTGATAAAGAAATTAAAACAATTATTGTAACATCAGCTGGTCCAGGAGAAGGTAAATCGACAACTTCTGCTAACTTAGCCGTTGTTATGGCTCAAACTGGAAAAAAAGTGCTATATATTGATAGTGACTTACGAAAGCCAACAGGTCACTATACATTTGAAGTATTAAATACTCGAGGATTAACAAGTTTATTAACAAAACAAGAAGAAATAGTCGACACAATTCAACAATCAAAAATTGAAAATCTCTTTATATTACCGAGTGGGCCGATTCCGCCTAATCCAGCTGAGTTATTAAACTCAAAAGCGATGGTTGAGTTGTTAGAACATTTAAAGACAGAATTCGACACAATTATTATTGATACTCCCCCCGTTGTTGCAGTAACGGATGCGCAAATTTTAAGTAGTAAATGTGACGGGACCGTTTTTGTTGTTTCCTGTGGCAAGACAAATCGCGAACATGCAGTGAAAGCAAAAGAGCTGTTAACAAAGTCAAACGCCAATATTTTAGGTATTGTTGTTAATAACAAAAAAGATGCAGGAAACAGCTATTATTATTACTATGGTGAATAATGACGAATTATGTAGAAGGATTTATCTATTAAAATAACAAAAATTAAGGTAAAATGTAAAAGGTTGTTGATTTACTAGGTAAAAAGGAGGGGATTTTGTGATCGATATTCATTGTCATATTTTGCCGGGACTTGATGACGGACCAAAAACAGTAGACGAGAGCATCATGATGGCTAAACAAGCAGTAGAAGAAGGTATTACGACAATAATTGCCACACCGCATCATCACCACCCTTCTTTCGACAATCCTGGACAAACAGTTTTGAGTGCTGTTGAAGCGTTAAATGATAGATTAATAGAAGATGGAATCAATTTAAAAGTATTGCCAGGACAAGAAGTTAGAATTACAGGTGGAATAATAGAAGACATAGATAGTAGTGATATTATTACGTTAGCAAATCATGGAACTTACCTTTTTGTTGAATTCCCTTCTAATCATGTTCCAAGATTTGCAGCATCACTTTTCTATCAATTGCAAGTGAAAGGGATTATTCCAATTATTGTCCATCCTGAACGTAATAAAGAATTAATGGAAAAACCTGAGGTTTTGTATGAATTCGTGAAAAATGGAGCATTAACTCAAGTAACGTCTTCAAGCATTACAGGACATTTCGGTAAAAAGATTAAGCAATACAGTGAGCAAATCATTGAAGCGAATTTAACACATTTTGTAGCATCGGATGCACATAACATTGATGCGCGTACTTTCAGATTAGCGTCTGCATATTTACAAGTTGAAACAAAGTTTGGAACGGGAACCGTTTATCAGTTCCAAGAAAACGCAGCACTTTTAGCAGAAAACAAACATGTAGCAGTAGAACAACCAGAAATGATTAAAAGGCGAAAAATTCTTGGAATTTTCTAATTTATTCGTAGATTAGAAGTGTTGGTGATGTCTCCTAGCCGTTATCAATGGAGGCACTCGACCATACTGTGGGTAAAACACCTTAGGCGCTTGTCGCCAATGGTATGGTGTGAGGTGAGGTTAAATGCCTCGATTACTTAAATTTTCGATTGTGAAACGCTTTCATAGAAGTTTTAAATTAAAGCCTTAAAATAAGCTATTTTTTACTAAATGGTTTATTTTAAGGCTTTACATTTTATGTAAAGGATTGGGAGGAGGAAAAAGATTGTCTTATAAACGTAGGTTAGCGAGTTTGATATTTATTGATTCTTTTATTGTTCTCATTTGTATTTTTATTAGTAATGTGATTCTTGTCCCAACAAGTAACTTACTTTCATCTGTTCTTATTGTTAGTGCTGTTACATTATTAGTCGGACACCACCTGTTTGCTCATTTGTATAAGTTGTATAAAAAAGCGTGGCAATATGCGAGTGTTTTCGAATTAATTGCAATTGTGAAAGCTGTATCATTGTCGATATTATTAACAGCAGTGGTGCAACTTTTCTTCTTCCAAGAAGTATTCTTTCGCACATTAGCAATCACGTGGATGATGCATATTTTGCTTATCGGTGGAGCACGGTTTTCATGGCGAATGTTGCGAGATTCGTATATAAAACCGAATAAAGATAAAAAGGCGACCCTCATTATTGGAGCTGGTGCAGCTGGAACTATGGTAGTTCGACAACTACAACATAGTGAAGAAGTTGATTTAAATCCAATAGCATATATCGATGATGATGTGTCCAAACAAAATCTAGAAATATTAGGAATCCCAGTTGTTGGTGGAATTGAAAACATTGAACAAGTTGTAAAAGAAAACGAGATTAAAAACATCATTATTGCTATTCCTTCCCTGAAACGTGAAGAGTTAAACAACATCTTTAATGAATGTTCAAAAACAACTGCAAAAACACAAATCATGCCAAGAATCGAAGATATTATGACAGGGAAAGTATCCGTTGAGCAATTCCGAGAAGTTCAAGTAGAGGACTTACTAGGAAGAGACCCGGTTGAATTAGATATTGATGGAATCGAAACGTATATTAAAAATCAAACAATCTTAGTTACAGGTGCTGGTGGGTCGATTGGATCAGAAATTTGTCGGCAAATTGCAAAATTTAAACCAGAGCAATTAATTATGTTAGGTCATGGAGAAAATAGCATTTATTCAATTGAAATGGAACTAAGACGAACTGTTCCTGAGTTAAACATTGATACGGAAATTGCAGATATCCAAGACCGAGAAAAAATCTTTACAATTATGAATAGAAGAAAACCGCATGTTGTCTTCCATGCGGCAGCACATAAACATGTACCGTTAATGGAACGTAATCCAGAAGAAGCAGTGAAGAACAATGTCATCGGAACGAAAAATGTAGCAGAAGCAGCAAGTGATGCGAAAGTTAATACATTTGTGATGATTTCAACGGACAAAGCAGTAAATCCAACAAGTGTGATGGGATCAACAAAACGAATTGCCGAAATGATCGTCCAGCATATGGATTTAATTAGTCAAACGCGGTTTGTCGCTGTTCGGTTTGGTAATGTATTAGGAAGTCGAGGCAGTGTCATCCCCCTTTTCAAAGAACAAATTAAAGCTGGTGGTCCTGTAACGGTCACTCATCCAGACATGGTTCGTTACTTTATGACAATTCCTGAGGCATCAAGACTTGTGCTACAAGCTGGAGCATTAGCCCGTGGTGGAGAAGTATTTGTATTAGATATGGGTGAACCAGTAAAGATTGTTGATTTGGCAAAAAACCTTATCAAGCTATCAGGATACTCTATAGATGAAATTGGGATCGAGTTTACGGGAATGAGACCTGGGGAGAAAATGTTTGAAGAACTGCTTGGTAAGGATGAAGTTCATGATAAGCAAGTATTTCCGAAAATTTATATTGGGAAAACGCCGCCGGTTAATATTAATGTAACAAGCGAATTAATATCAGACTTTGTTAGGATGGATAAGGATTCGTTGAGACAGGAACTATTGGATATTGCGAATTTCAAGAAAAATAGCTTAAGGGTACTGAATGTAGTGAAGTGAAATTGTGGTACAGATAGTTTTATAATAGGGAGCTATTTGTACCTAGTTTCTAAAATGTAATTTGGTATGTGTATTTACAAAAAAAAAACGTGAATATATTATCAATAGTAATGGTTTCACGTTAAGAGAAATTCTAACAGTTATTATAATTATTTCTATTCTAATAGGGGAGCTACCCAGAAGATAGTGAGAGTATTCCAAGATGTTAAAGAAGAGTCTTGTACACTTCAAATGACACTTGTACAGAAAAAATTATATAGATTTTCTTATGTTGAACCAAGTTGAACATAATGACAAATTTTTTGCACAGTATTTACAGGATAACTTTGGAGAGGCTTGCGGTGTTACGTGTGAGGAAAACTACTTGGAAGGGAAAGTCATATGTAAAGAAGGTTCAAAAAAAGACGATAATGCGAATGAGATTCCTTTTTTTAATTGTTAAGAACTGATATGTAGTTATTGTATATTCATATATTCTCCTAAAAATTCACAATACTTTTTTGTTAAATACATGCATAAATTGATAGTATTAAAAGGAAGTAAATGATATTAGACTAAGGAAAAGTATAAATAGGTCATTCATTCTTAAGTCAAAAGGGATTAATTTTTTGTATATAAGCTGAGTTGGCTAAAATTAATGGTTTTGATTTTATAAAATGGTGATTTTTATTTTTAACTAATGAAAAAAATCGGAGAACAGATTAAATGGAGAATGGGTACTGACTATCGTAATCAGATAAGGTGCTGGAAGCCCTCTGAGATATGTTTCGAGTGTTTTTAGTAATTTTTAAAGTTTGATTGAAGGGTAGTTTAATAGGAAGAATACGGTTAGATTAGTGTGGAAATAAAAAGTCATCGTGATTGAATGTTGTTGATTGAATAGATATTACGAGGTAGCTATGCCAACAGGATAAGATTTAGTAGGTTAGTAGTTGATTGGAATGGATTCCAGTTAAGTACTAATAAACTAAAAAACTTTCAAGGAGTGTAACGGAGATGTATATGAAAATTAAAAGATTAATAGATATTGTTCTTTCATTAATAGGGCTGATAGTATTATCCCCTATTTTTTTAATTCTTATTCTAGGAATTAAATTAGACTCAAAAGGTCCTGTACTTTTTAAACAAAAACGTGTTGGAATTAACAAAACCCATTTTAATATTTTAAAATTCCGTACGATGAGAATTGATACTCCAAAGGATACACCGACACACCTTTTAGATAATCCGGATCAATATATTACTAAAATGGGGAAGTTTTTAAGGAAAACATCATTAGATGAGTTACCTCAGATTTGGAATATCTTTGTTGGTCAAATGAGTATTATTGGGCCTAGACCAGCATTGTGGAATCAGTACGATCTTATTGCTGAACGTGATAAGTATGGAGCAAATGATGTACCACCTGGACTAACAGGTTGGGCACAGATTAATGGAAGAGATGAGCTTCCTATTAATGTGAAAGCGGAGTTGGATGGGGAGTACGTTGAGAAGGTTAGCTTCTTGATGGATGTAAAGTGCTTCTTCGGGACTATATCTAGTGTATTAAGAAGCGATGGTGTTGTTGAAGGCGGAACTGGAATAAAAAAAGCTGATAAAGAGTCAGTGAAATAATAAGGGGATTTCAAAATGAACAATACAACTACAAATCTTACTGAGGAAGGTATGTCAACATATAAATCCCCTAAGGTATCAATTATAGTAGCAACATATAGACGAAAAGAAGCATTGGAAAAGGCTTTACAATCTTTAATTGTACAGACTTACTCTAATTATGAAATTATTTTAGTTGATGACAATGCTGATGCTGAATGGAATACTGAAGTTGAAAAGATTGTTAACAACATGAAGGACTCAGATAATGTTGAAATTATTTATGTGCAAAACATGAATAATAAAGGCTCTGCAGAAACTAGAAATATTGGAATTAAGCTAGCTACGGGTGAGTATGTAACTTTTTTAGATGATGATGATATTTATCTACCCGACAAAGTTAAGAAACAAGTTGAGTTTATGATTAATGAAGGTTTAGATTTTTCAATTACAGACTTATGGCTCTATGATGAAAAAGATAAGTTAATTGAAAAACGTATTAGAGGCTATATTAAAGATTTTTCATCAGAAAGTTTGATAAGATATCATCTAATGTTTCATATGACAGGAACAGATGTCATGATGTTTAAAAAGAAGTATCTAATAGATATTGGGCTTTTTTCCCCAATTAATGTTGGAGATGAGTTTTATTTAATGCAGAAGGCAATAGAAGGTAAAGGTGTTTTTGGTTATTTGCCTAGATGCGATGTTAAAGCATATGTACACAGTGAAACGGACGGATTATCTAGTGGAGATGGAAAAATAAAAGGCGAGAATGAACTATACGAATATAAAAAGAAATACTTTGATAAATTACCACAAAAAGACCAAAGATATGTAAAAATGCGACACTATGCCGTTATAGCTTATGCAGAGTTTCGGAAGAAAAGGTACTTTTCTATGATTAAAAACTTATGTCTATCTTTGATGTTTTCGCCTATTCATTTTATAAATCTATTTATTAATAGAAAGTAGCGAATATAAGTCTATAAAGTAGGAACGCATTCTTTTATATTCTGGAATCTATTGGTGCATAAAGGCAGGAACCAGCTTTATAATATGAAAATATATAAATTGATTGTCAAGAGGAGAACGTTATGAAAAAAATTGGAATAGCTACTGTGCACACCGGATTTAATTATGGATCGGCATTGCAGGCATATGCAAGTAAAATGATTTTGAACGAATTGGGGTATCAGGGAATTAATATTTCATTAAAAGGCAGTTTTATCAAAGGTAGGGATGTAAGAATAAAGAAAATCGCGGTTATTGCTTTTAGGCTTTTGAGACAACCACATAATATTAAAAAGAGAGTCAGTATTTATAGTGATAACATGAGTAAACCCTATAGTGAACATTCAAAGGAATTATTCAAAACTTTTAGACTCAACAAAATACAACCCAATCACTGTACATGGAATCAATTAAAGCGTCTTGCAAAAAGTGATGATTTTAAGGCGTTTTTGTGCGGGAGTGATCAGATTTGGAATGCAGAAGCATTATATGTAGATCCACAGTATTACTTAAGATTTGCGCCAAAAGAGAAAAGAATTGCTTTTGCCCCAAGTTTTGGAAGAGATAAAGTTGCTGATTACAATAAGAATATTATTACAAAATACATTATGGATATCCCGAATCTTTCAGTGCGGGAGGAATCTGGTGTTTCTATAATTAAGGAATTGACTAATAAGAATGCTGCTCATTTGATTGATCCTACCCTGTTGCTAGATGGAACGAAGTGGGATAAATATTTAGAATTACAAGAAGACTTGTCAGAAAGTGAAAAATATATATTGGCTTACTTTTTAAATGAACCATCTGATTTCGCAAAAAAGTGTATTAAGGAATTAGCTGATAGAACTAAACTGAAGGTAATAGCCCTTCCTTATCAAAGAGAAGCGTCAGATTGGTTTGATTGTGCACCGGATGCCGGACCTGTTGAATTTGTCCAGTATGTTAAAAATGCATCATACGTTTGCACGGATTCGTTTCATGGTACTGCATTTGCAGTTAATTATGAAGTGCCTTTTTACACATTTGAAAGACAATATGGCTCTGCTGGAAAGCAATCCTCTCGGTTGGATTCATTCCTGAAATTGGTTTCGTTAGAAGAACGATTTAATCCATCCATGGAGTTATTAGTTGCACCGATTGATTTCAGTAAAAGTAAAGATGTCCTTGAGGAAGAAAGGAAGAAATCTGTGGAGTACCTTATAAATGCGCTACAGTATATGGGGGAAAAAAATGGTAGGTAACCTTAATAATGAAACTTTAAAGTCACTGGTTTCGATAATCGTACCAGCATATAATGTTGAAAAGTATATAGAAAAGTGTCTTTCATCAATATTAGAACAAACATATACAAATATAGAGGTCATTGTTGTTGATGATGGGTCCACAGACAAAACAGGACAACTTATTGATAATGTATCGCAACAAGACAACAGAGTTCGCATTATACACAAAGAAAATGCCGGGGTTAGTGCTGCAAGAAATAGTGGTATTGAAATATCTACTGGCGAATATTTGGTTTTTGTGGATGGAGATGATTATATTGCACCAGATTATGTTGAGTACATGCTCAGTCTTATTGAAAATACAGGCTCAGAATTCTGCCTTTCAAAACGTTGCTATACCAAGAGTGGTGAAAAGCAAACTGAAAGCGAATATATAGAGAAACTGCAACCAGAAGATGCGACTGCACTACTTTTATCACCAGATGTTATTGTGGGATGTTGGAATAAAATCTTCAAACGAAGCTTAATAGTTAACAATAATATATGGTTTTCGACTGTTTTATTTTATGGAGAAGGACTGACTTTTATAACCACTGTATCACAAATATCTAATTCTGTTGGTGTTGGAAATCGTAAAGTTTACTATTACAGACGAAACAATGAAGCTTCTGCAACAACAAAGTTCGATATTAATAAACTATATAACGGTGAGAAAGCATTAAAAAACATTAAGAAGCAACTTATAGTAAATAGCCCGAAAGTCAACACAATGCTTAATTTACATCTATGTCTTTTTAGTTTAGGCGCATTAGTAAAAATAAAGTCAAATCACTTAGAAAAAGAGTATTTGAACGATTATAAAAGATGGAAATCGTATATAAGACATAATTCTATAAAATTCGCATTTAATGGAGAAATATCAATTTATAGAAAGTTGCTTCTATTTGGTGGATGTTTAAGTCCATGGCTTATGATGAAGTTAGACACAACTAGACGGAGACATATTTCTGCTAATAGTGTTGATGGTTAGTATTCATCAGTTGGCTGTAAGTTTAATAAATAAGGTCGTTCTCATTTACTACATTTAAAACGAAGATCTGCTTGTAATTCCTTTATAAATTAGGGCGAATAACATGAAACAGCTGTGCAGACTTTAATTTCCGATTTTAATTGAAGAATTAACATATAGAAGGCGGAACTCAAATGGAAAGAAAAGTTTTATTGATTAGTCATAATGCGTTAGGAAAAGAAAATAATATGGCAAGAACACTGGAAAATCAATTTATGGGCTTAAAAAGTGAACAAATTGCCCAATTGTTTTTTTCTGATGAAGAACCCAACTCTGAATATTGTAACAACTATTTTCGTATCACTGATTCTGACGTACTTCGTTCGGTTTTTTCCAGAAAAGAAGTTGGGAATAAAGTCAATATCACTTCCCATAACTGTATGGAAAATAAAGATTTGTGGATAAAAACTAAAATTAGGAAAAAGGGGAATAGAAAGCCAGCCGTATATTTTATTCGAAATTTAATATGGTTACTAGGTAAATGGAAATCAAAGAAACTAGAAGAATGGCTGGATAAATTCAATCCAGACGTAATCTATTTTGCATCTGGTGACTATGCATTTTCTTATATTGTCACACTATATATAGCAAAGAGAAGGAACATCCCCGTAATCATTGGGTGTTATGATGATTTCTATGTTGACAAAAAGAAAACGATCGATCCTTTGTATCATATTACTTATTACAATTTAATGAAAACAGCAAAAGAGTTGTTTGATTATTCGAGCGCATTCGTGGCGGTTAGCGATATGATGAAAGACGACTATTCAAAATTATTTAAGAAGAAAGGGTATACTCTATATACTCCGACAAATCTACTGAATATTAGTAATAACTCTATTAAAACTGAATCAATAATTTATGCAGGAAATCTAGGCCACGGAAGAGCTGAACAGTTGATTTCACTTGGCAGAGCATTGAATAACATAGGTATTCCTGGCTTGGATCATATTGATGTTTTTTCTGGTGAAATCAGAACAGAAATTACAGGGAAGTTAACTTCTGATAATGGGATTAATTTTTGTGGAAGAGTAACTGCGGAAAAAGTACAGGAATTGATGCTTTCCAGTAAATATGTCATTCACACGGAATCATTTGATGAAATTTTTAAGAAACGTGTTAAATACTCTCTTTCAACTAAAATTGCTGATTGCTTGGCTTCTGGTGCGTGTATTATTGCCTACGGACCAAAGGAAGTAGCTTCTATTTCATACCTTCTAAAAGGTAAGGCAGCGTGTGTTATTTCAGATGAGGAATCACTGGAAGACAATTTAAAAAACTTGTTTTCGTCGGATGAGGAAAGTAATAGAGTATGTGCTTCTGCTAAAGAATTAGCAGATAGAAATCATAACGCGGTTAAAAACAGGGAATTGCTGTCCAATATTATTGAGTCTCTATTCGAAGTGCGATAGTAGATTATTTGAGGTGAAGTGGGGATAGTATGAAAGTATTACAAGTTAATAGTGTCTATAAAAGAGGAAGTACAGGCAAAATTGTATATGATATTCATAGCTTTTTACAAGAAAAAGGAATTGATTCTGTTGTTTGTTATGGAAGAGGACAAAAAGAGTGTGATGTGAATATTTATAAGACTTCTAGTGAGATTTCAGCTAAGTTTAATGCTTTAAGGTCACGAATTACAGGGCTACAGTTTAATGGTGCTTGGTTTGCAACTTATAAGTTAATAAAAATTATAAAGAAGGAACAACCAGATATTGTTCACCTTCAATGTATTAACGGTTATTTTGTAGATATATATAAATTACTTCAATTTCTAAAAAAAAATAATGTTAAAACTGTTTTAACGCTACATGCTGAATTTATGCATACGGGTAACTGCGGTCATTCTTTTGAATGTGAAAAATGGAAAAATGGCTGTGGTAATTGTCCGCAGCTTTGGTATGCAACTAAATCCTATCAGTTTGATCGTACTAAAACAGCATGGGAAAAAATGAAGGAAGCTTTTGATGGGTTTACTAATTTAAGAATTATTTCTGTATCTAAGTGGCTTGAAGATAGGGCCAAAATTTCTCCTATATTAAACCAACATTCATTTCGTGTTATTTACAATGGAATAGATACTGCAGAAACTTTTAAACCAACAAAGTATAATAATTTAAAAGAAAAACACGGCCTAGAAAACGAAAAGATTTTATTACATGTTACAGCTAATTTTTCGTTGGGTGAGAATGATTTAAAAGGTGGAAGATACATTGCTAGCTTAGCGGAAAGACTAAAAGATAAGAATATTAAAATAGTAGTTATTGGAAGTGAAGATTTGTCTGTCCAACTACCTTCAAATGTAATTAATGTTGGACGCACTATTAATCAAAAAGAGTTAGCAGCATATTATTCTATGGCAGATTTAACATTAATAACTAGTAAACGTGAAACATTTTCAATGGTTTGTGCAGAGTCTCTTTCATGCGGAACACCTGTTGTGGGTTTTAAAGCAGGTGGGCCAGAATCAATTGCTCTAAATAACTTTAGTAAGTTTGTTAACTATGGCGATATAGACGAACTAGAAAACACAGTCATTAACTGGTTAAATAAAAAAATAGAATATTCTTCAGAGGATATAGCGAACAGTGCACAAAAAGAATATTCAAGGGAAAGAATGGGTTTAGAATATTTGAATGTTTATAATCAATTAAATCAAATAGAGTAAGGAGAAGTAATGTGTATATAATTTTAATAATATCATTTCTCCTGGGTGGGCTTATATTTTACTTTTTTTCTAGAAAAGAAAAAGTAAAAAAGAAAATATGTATTTGGGGATTTTTGCATCTTTTTTTTTACGGGGCATTACGCTCCACTTCTATTGGAGTTGATGTACCGAGTTATGCGATGGCATATATGAGTTTACCAGGTTTATCGTTTAAGGAAATATTTACATCAACTCACTTACTTGTGTCAAGAGATCCTGTTTTCTATACTTTTTTAAAGTTTTTGACATTTTTAAACGAAGATCCGCAATTTATGCTTGTAACAATTTCATTAATAGTTGCTTTATGTGTTTCAATTTTTATTTATAGATATTCTGTAAGTCCAATTCTAAGTTTCACTATGTTTATTACATTGAGGTATTTTTCTTTTACTTTATCAGGGTTACGTCAAGGGGTTGCGCTGGGATTGGTCTTACTATCAATTAAATATATTAAAGAGGAAAAATTACTAAAGTTTATACTGTTAGTCTGTTTTGCATCATTATTTCATTTAAGTGCCTTAGTATTTCTTATTGCATACCCACTTTCAAAAATAAAGAGAATAAATTGGTTGAGTATTTTGATATTTTCAACTATGGTTTTAAATTTATTAACAGGTAATGGAGTGGTTAAATTGATAGTTAAATTACCCGTTTTTAATCAATATGAAGGATATGTATTTAGTAATGAGAGTACATCATCAGGAACAACAATGTTACTAATATATTTATGTATAATAGCGTTTGCTTTTATAGTTAGGGAGCAATTTGTAAAAAATTATGACGATGCATACTTGATGTACAACTTGTCAATAGTCGGAATCGCAATAACATCATTAACATTTGATTTTCCTAATATATTCCGAATGGGTTACTACTTTGTAGTTCCTATTATTGTTTTGCTTCCTGCTATTATAAGAAGTTCATTAGACAGGAGATTTCAACATATAGTTGTTTATATTGTAATTATATTATTAGCAGGACAGTTTATATTAATTGGGCCAGGTGCAGGAACAGAGAATTATCAATTTTTCTGGAAATAAGTTGATATTATTTGAATGTATACAAGTTTATTATTTGGAGGTAGAAAAATGTTTAAAAATAAGACTATATTAATAACGGGTGGTACCGGTAGCTTTGGTAATGCGGTGCTTGGTCGTTTTTTAAATACTGATATTGCTGAAATTCGTATTTTTTCACGAGATGAAAAAAACAAGATGATATGCGTAATTTATATAAAAATAAAAAAATAAAATACTACATCGGTGATGTCCGTGATATTAATAGCGTTAAAAATGCTATGCATGGTGTAGATTACATCTTTCATGCAGCAGCACTAAAACAAGTTCCTTCATGTGAATTCTTTCCTTTAGAAGCAGTTAAGACAAATGTGTTAGGAACTGATAATGTTCTTAGTGCTGCAATAGAATTTGGGGTTAAAAAAGTTATTTGTCTTTCAACAGATAAAGCAGCTTATCCAATTAATGCAATGGGGCTATCAAAAGGTATGATGGAAAAAGTCTATGTTGCTAAATCAAAAACAGTAGATCCTGGAAAGACATTAATCTGCGGAACACGTTACGGTAATGTAATGGCTTCAAGAGGCTCTGTTATCCCTTTATTTGTTGATCAAATTAAGAAAGGGTTGCCTATAACCATAACTGATCCTGATATGACAAGGTTTTTGATGAGTTTAGAAGAAGCTGTAGAGTTGGTGATTTTTGCATTTCAAAATGCTGAAGCAGGAGACATTATGGTTCAAAAAGCCCCTGCATCTACGATTGGTGACTTAGCACAAGCAATTAAAGAATTGTTTAATGCTGATAATGAAATCAAAATTATTGGTACTCGTCATGGTGAAAAGTTATATGAAACCCTTCTTACAAAAGAAGAGCATGTTGTAGCTCAAGATTTAGGTGGGTTTTATAAAGTTCCTGTAGATAAAAGAGACCTTAACTACGATAAATTTTTTATAGAAGGTAATGATAAAATTCAACAAGTTGAAGATTATAACTCTCATAACACTGAAAGACTTGGGGTCGAGGCAATAAAGGACAAGCTCCTAAACTTGGACTTCATTCAGGAAGAATTAAAAAGCTGGAGGAATAGGTAGATGAAAATCCTTGTACTTGGTGCAACGGGTATGGCAGGCCATGTAATTTCTATTTACTTAAAAGAAGCTGGACATGATGTAATGACATATAGTAGGAATAAGTTTGAATATTGTAACAACTATATTGGTGATGTTACTAACTTTTCTAACTTGAAAAATGTAATTATAGAAGGGGACTATGACGCTGTAATTAATGCGGTTGGAATATTAAATAGTGATGCTGAAGAAAACAAATCTATGGCAGTTTTATTGAATAGTTATTTACCACATTATTTAAGTGAGGTTACCAAGGATATAAAAACGCGAGTAGTCCATATGAGCACAGACTGTGTTTTTTCAGGGAAAACTGGTGGATATACAGAAAATTCACTTAGAGATGGTGAGACTTTCTATGATAGATCTAAAGCTTTAGGTGAACTTGAGAATGAAAAGGACTTAACTTTTAGAAATTCAATTATAGGTCCTGATCATAATAAGGATGGAATTGGACTTTTCAATTGGTTTATGCAGCAAGAAGGACAAATTTATGGATATAGTAAAGCAATATGGACAGGAGTAACAACACTTACACTTGCTAAAGCAATGGAGAAAGCTTTGGAAGAAAATTTAACAGGTTTATACAATTTAGTCAATAATGAAACAATAAGTAAATTTGACTTGCTTAATATGTTTAATAAATATATGAAAGATAATTCACTTACTATTCTCTCCAATGACAAGATAATAGTTGATAAATCTCTAATTAATAAAAGAGATCAATTCTCATTCGTGGTACCTAGCTATGAACAAATGATTATTGAAATGAAAGAGTGGATTGATAATCATAAAGAGCTTTACCCACATTACTATGAATAAAGGGGAAATAAGTAATGCTAAAATTAAAACTAATGACAATCGTAGGAACTCGTCCAGAGATTATTAAACTGTCAGAGACGATCAAAAAGTGTGATAAGTATTTTAATCATATATTGGTGCATACAGGTCAAAATCATGATTATGCACTTAACGAGGTATTTTTTGAAGAGTTGGAGCTTAGAAAACCAGACTTTTACCTTGGAGTGGTAGGAGATAATCTTGGCCAAACTATGGGAAACGTCTTAGCAAAGTCTTATGATATTATGCTTCAAGAAAAACCTGATGCGCTCTTGGTATTAGGTGATACTAATTCTTGCCTCAGTGTAATATCTGCTAAGCGCCTTAAGATTCCTATTTTTCACATGGAAGCTGGTAACAGATGCTTTGATGAAAATTTGCCAGAAGAAATTAATAGAAAAATCGTTGATCATACGAGTGATATTAACCTTTGCTACACAGAGCATGCTAGAAACAATCTTAATAGTGAGGGTATACCAAAAGAAAGAACATTTGTTATTGGATCTCCTATGGCAGAAATTCTTGATTTAAATGCAAATAAAATTAGTAACAGCAGGGTATTAGAATCCCTTAATCTTAAAAAAGGGAAATATATATTATTATCGGCTCATAGAGAAGAAAATATCGATAATGAGCAGAATTTTATGGAGTTGATGAACGCAGTAAATGCAATGGCTGAAATGTATAATATGCCAGTAATCTATAGTACTCATCCAAGAAGCAAGAAAATTATAGAACAACGGGGATTTAATTTTCATCATAACGTGAGGAGTTTAAAACCATTTGGATTTTTAGATTATAACCATTTGCAACAGCATTCTTTCTGTGTGGTTTCTGATAGTGGTACTATTGCTGAAGAGGCGTCTTATTTCAAATTTCCAGCAGTGTCAGTAAGAACTAGTACTGAAAGGCCAGAAGTATTGGACAAAGGTAATATGATAATTGGAAGCATAACTACTGAACAAGTCCTACAAGCAGTTGATATGGCTGTTGAAATGAATGTTCAGGGCGATCTTGGACTTGATGTACCTAATTATGTTGATACAAATATAAGTGTTAAAGTAGTTAAGCTTATTCAGAGTTATACAGGTATTGTAAATAAGATGGTGTGGAGGAAGACACAATGAAGAAATGTGTCTTAGTTAGCTTTTTTAATAGTCATAATCTCGGGGACTGTATGATTGCGGATATGTTATATAAAAAGGTATCCGAGCATTTTATTACTGAAAAATATAGTTATAGTGGGAATCCACTTGTGTTTACAGATATAAATGATATAGGTGGTACAAATACTACAAATCCACAAAAAATAAATACTTCTAAAAGATCAATATTTAAATTTTTTGAAAGGTCCCATTTGACTATATTAATAAAACTCTATAGAATGCTTAAACGAAAAACCTCTGCTACAAGTTATGCTGATTTTGAATCCAAAATTCAAGATGCAGATTTTCTAGTCATTGGTGGTGGTAATATGATTTTTGATATAGATAAGCATTCAAATTCAGCTTCGCGTTTTAATAGTTTTATAGAAATTGCAAAAAAAAGAGATATAAAGGTATTTGTAACTTCAATAGGAATTGGACCATTTACAACTTGGCAACAAGAAAAGGAAGCAGTAGACGCATTAAGAAGATGCGATTATATTTCTTTTAGAGATCAAAAATCCTATGACATCTTTACTAAACATACTGATAACTTAAAAGATGTATTTATATCAGTTGATCCAGTATTTTTCCTCCCGTATAGCTTAAAACCTTCTATATCAAACAGTTTAGTTATAGGACTTAATATTTTTAATAGTAAACTGATAAAAGATAGTGAAAGAGATTACGTGCAATTAATTGAAGGTTATGTGAAGCTTGCAGAAGGATTAACAAATAAAATAGGTGCTAAAGTAGTTATGTTCTCTACCGATTTGTCAGATTATGAAACAATATATGATGTATATAATCGTTTATCTGAAAAACAAAATTTTGAAGTTAGAGAAATTAATGGTCTTGATTCTTTAATAGAACTTTATAGTGAGATTTCCATATTAGTTGGGACCAGAATGCACGCAATGATAATTGCCTATACTCAACATATCCCAGTTATAGGTTTATCGTGGCAGCCAAAAGTAGATGCGTTCTTTGACATTATAGATTCAAAAAATTGTCTTTATAATTATAGTGTTATAGGAGCTAGTTTTAATGAAATTATTACTACTTGCCAAAGAAAGTTCAACAATTTAAATAACGAGAAGAATCAAATTAAAGAAAGACTTGATTTAATTAGAAAAAAGGAGATTGATGCTGACGTTTTACACAATATTGCATCAGTAGGACCTTCGAGGGATAGATGATTAGGGTAACTAATTTTATTATAGGTCATCATATCAACAATTATATAGAATTAGATAGTTAATTAATGATTAAGTAAACCTTTTTTGGAATGTCTGAATTATTTAGGTGGGTATTTTCTGATGGTGATACATGAACCTTCTGAATAAAGTCAAATCAAATAGCACCGACTAATCTAAATAAAAAATAACAAATATCTTTTTTCTTCCAATCATATTATCTTTACGTATTGAGTGGTAAATTAACTAGTAAAACTTGAGGACTATAGAAGTAGAATAATCTAAATGAGTGCTTAGAGTGTATTTAATATGTTGTTTAAGTCTAATTAAATGGTACATTGTATATTCGGATCTAACTCGAACTGGAGTAAAATATGAAAATAAATCAATTGAAATTTGGAATATATTTATCATATATATCACTTTTTATTTCTAATATTACAAATTTAATTCTTACTCCCTTCATCATTAGGAACCTAGGGCAGTCAGAATATGGACTATATATGCTTATTGGTGCTTTTGTTGGCTATATAGCTGTATTAGATTTTGGTCTAAGTAACGCTACAGTGAGGTTTGTAGCAAAGTACCGTGCAGAAAATAATAAAAAAGAAGAAGAAAATTTTTTGTTTTCAACATTAATAATATATTCAATTATTTCTTTTATTGTTTTAGTAATAGGGACAATAATATATTTGAATTTAGACAGTATTTTTAGGAATTCTCTAACATCATATGAGATAGAAATAGCAAAAGTGATGTTTATTGTTTTGGTTATTACCCTTGCCTTGACATTACCAATGAATCTATTTAAGGGAATTATAACAGCATATGAAAGGTTTATTTTCGATCGTGTTCTTACTATTTGTAGACTATTATTAAGAACCATTATCATACTAATCTTATTGTCATTGGGATACAAAGCAATTGCAATAGTTTTAATTGATGCTATTTTTAATGTAATAATGATGTTATTGAGCATGCTATACGTTTTCCTGAAGTTGAATGTTCGTATTCGCATGCATAGAATTAATATATCAGTGGTGAAAGAAATATTTTCATATTCTTCTTTGATATTTATAAGTGTAGTTGTCGACCAAATTTATTGGAGAATAGGTCATTTAGTACTTGGAATTGTAGCAAGTACTAGCGAGGTAGCGATATTTGCTATAGGAATGGTTATCGGACTGTATTTTATTACTTTTTCAACTGCAATCTCTGGGGTCTTTCTCCCTAAGATTACAAAAATGGTGGTTAATAATGCATCTGGAGAAGAACTAACGGATTTATTAATTAAAACAGGTCGATTACAACTTTTAATAATAGGACTTGTATTAGGTATATTTTCATTGTTCGGTAGTAAATTTATTTTATTATGGGCTGGTCCTGGGTTTGAGACTTCCTGGATAATAGCAATGATTGTTATGATACCTCTTGTAGTTGTATTGTCTCAAACAGTTGGAATTTCGATATTACAAGCTAAAAATATGCATGGATTTCGGGCGGTAGCATATCTTTGTATTTCATTTGTGAATGTATTTCTTAGTATCTATTTAGCAAGAATATTTGGTGCTGTAGGTACTGCAATAGGAACATCATTATCATTAATTATTGGAAATATATTTGCAATGAATGTATATTATCATTATAAAGTTGGGCTTAATATCCCAAGATTTTTTAAAGAAGTATACAAAAAATTGATAATAGCAATTCTTGGGTCAATCTGTATTGGGGTATTGTTATTGTTAATTCCTGGTGTTAATTGGATAACCTTAATTTTACAATGTGCTTTATATAGCTTTATTTATTTTTTGATTATGTGGTTCTTTGGTATGAATAAATATGAAAAAGATTTATTTTTAAATGAAATTAATAAAGTTATAAAGTTGTTTTCGATTTTTAAAAGTAGATATAAGCAGACAGATATAAATTAATATTGTTGTCATACTGTACCGTTTGTCGAGACGATGGACCTATTACTATTACCAACAACTAATCCATATGGGGAAACAAAGGCTATGAGTGAGCGGGTTTTAACAGATATAGCTAAAGCTAACGCATTTTTCTCAGTATCATTGCTCCGTTATTTTAACCCGGTTGGTGCTCATGAGAGTGGATGGATCGGAGAAGCACATAACGGTATTCCTAATAACTTAATGCCGTCGTGACTCAAGTTGCAAAAGGCAAGTTGGACAAGCTTCGAGTGTTCGGAAATGATTATCCACAGTAGATGGGACAGGGTTCGGGACTATATCCACGTAATGGATTTAGCTGAAGGTCATGTAGCAGCACTTGATAATCTAACTGAAGGTGTTCATATTTATATTTTAGGCACTGGCTAAGGTACTAGTGTATTAGAGTTAGTAAAAGCTTTAGAAGAAGAAAATGATATTGAAGCTCCTTATGAAATTGTCGATCGTAGACCGGGAGATAGCGCTTCATGTTATGCTGACGCATCTAAAGCTAAAAGGGAGCTTGGCTGGACAACTAAACGTGACATTGTGGCAATATACCGCGATGGATGACGATTTGAGAAGTATTACAAGGAAAATGGGTATTATTTACTGAAATGTAATTACCCGCTTAGCTAATACAGCTAGGCGGGCTTATTTGTCTAAATGAAAACCCTAGGCTAGGCCTAGGGTTCCAAAAAGCTTCTAGCGAGGTATTAAAAAAACTCCTCCGTGGTGCTAAAATATATTTGGTTCGCCAACCAATATAATAGCAAATGGAGGAGCTTATGATGTCTAAAGACACTAACAGTTTAGCACATACAAAGTGGAATTGTAAGTATCATATCGTATTTGCTCCTAAGTATAGGAGGCAGGTTATTTATGGTAAGTTACGAAAGAATATAGGAGAAATATTAAGAACATTATGCGAAAGAAAAGGAGTAGAAATTATAGAGGCAACTGCTTGTAAGGATCACATACATATGTTGGTATACCACCTAAAATAAGTGTGTCCTCATTTGTTGGATATTTAAAAGGGAAAAGTAGTTTAATGATATTTGATAGGCATGCAAATCTAAAGTATCGATATGGGAACCGAAAATTCTGGTGCACAGGTTTCTATGTGGATACAGTAGGAAGAAATAAAAAGGTGATTGAAGAATATATAAGAAACCAAATACAAGATGATATAGTCGCGGAACAACTAAGCTTGTTAGAGTATGTGGATCCGTTCTCAGGGGAAGAAATAAAGCGGAAAAAGAAAGTGAGATAGGCCTTTATAAGGTCTGGCCAGTGAAAGTAGTACAATTGGCGAACCATTCGGTAGCCCTTTAGGGCTTTGTCAGTAACAAAGGTTTTCAGCCACAAAACAAACCACCCGTTCACACGGGTGGTTTTGATTTTAGGTTAGAAAAAATAAGATTTATTGACATGTTAATAGTTTATCATCGATAATTTTCCCAGTATTTAAATCAATTAACATGGTAGAAAAGCTTAGATTTAAAAATCGAGGTGGGTATTTTAATATAACCTAATATATTTTTTCATTACTAACCGCTAAATTAATTTTTGTTGCAGGGCCCTTATCAAATATGGTTAATCGACCATAAGTACGCCAAATAATTTCTCTTGCACGGATATCATCCCTAAAGTGTTTTTCGTCATCTTCTCGGGTACAAAAATACCTGAAATCTAAATGCCAATCTCTGCCAAGTTCCAAGCGGCAGGGAAGAGTCCGACATATATAACCAAGAAAAAGAAGCTCGTGAAAACATAGAAAAGGAAATTGTAGAAAAAGAAGAGTTATGGAAACAAGTTGAAGAGGAGCGTGATTATCGGCATCATGCCATTTCCATTCTAAGTGATCCTACCAATGTGGACGATGATTTCAGTTTTGAGTTTATGCGAGCAATATTCGTTAAAGTATTGATCAATCCAACGTTTGAATTTGTTTTGACTTGGTTTGATGGCACACAAACGACCATTGTCTTAACCAACTGTTCTGCAAAAGGGCGGAAATTAAGTAAATCAAGGAAGAAGGGGGAGGGGAATTTGACTAACACATCAATACAAGCAAAAGTAGATAGTATAGCTGTAGAGCAACCTTCTGCACCAAAAAGAGTTCATGTCTTTACACAGGCATCTAATCTATCCGTTCAAGAGCTGACAAAGAATATTGATCAAAGCCCTATCATCTTTTTTGAACAAACATCACCAGCGAAAAAGAAAAAACGAGCGTGTTGTTATGCTAGGGTGTCTTCGGGAGATGAAGATAGCTTTTCAAGTTTTCAATTTCAAATTGTTAATTACACGTATTTTATTCATAAAAATCCTGACTGAGAGTTTGCGGGGAGCTGTGCGGATCGAGGTACTTCAGGAACATCAACGAAAAGAAGAGGCAACTTCAATAAAATGATTGATGATTGTATTGCTGGAAAGATTGATAAAATCATTACCAAGTCAATTTCTAGGTTTTCCAGGAACGTGATTGATTGTATTGAGATCTCACGCACTCTGAAGAGCCTCCCCAATCCTGTGGAAATTTATTTTGAATAGGAAAATATTAGCACACTGGACGAGAAAAGTGAGCTTTTAATAACTATTTTAAGTACGATTGCTCAAGAAGAGGCGAGAAATGCATCTGAAAATATTAAATGGGGAAATCGTAAGTTAATCGAACGAGGAAAATATAAACTTCCCGCTTACCGGTTTTATGGGTATAACACAGACGAACAGGGGAATTGGGTGGTTGATGAGGAACAAGCAGCGGTTATTCGAACCATCTATGATGGATATCTAGATGGAAAAAGCACAAAAAGTATTGCGAGAGAGTTAACAGAAAAAGGAGTGTTGAGTCCTCGAGGGCTTAAAGCGTGGAATGCGAATACGGTGGATCACCTTTTACGTAGTGAAACGGTAAGTGGAACAATCAGATAACAAAAGACTTATTCGAAAGATTATCTTGGTAAAAAGCAGGTCAAAAACCAAGGGGAGCTACCTCAATATATGATTGAGAACCACCATCCATCAATTATTGAACCGGAAGTATTTGAGAAGGTGCAAGAGGAGATAAAACGTCGGGAAATCGGGAGAAATAATCATAAGAAATATCCACATCAAACTGCATTCTTTAAACTATTTTATTGTGGGAAACTTGATGAACCATGTTGCGTACAGTAGCAAAAATACAGATGGAACGAAGGCCGTCCGCCATTATTGGAGATGCACAGTCGCCCTAGACCATAAGTTTACAACGGAATGTGATGCTCAAGGATATCGCGAGGAAATGATCGAAATGACGTTTATGAATATGTTGCACGAAATGAAAGAGCATCCCCAGCTCATCTATGAAACAAAACATGCGATTCAAGAAGTCGGTTTAAGCGAAGCGGAACAAGAGCAAATGAAAGAACTGAAGCAAAAGGTAAAAGATTATTATTATGTGCTGTATAAAGAAGTGGAAGCCAAGCGTGGCAATGATGATTTTGATGTTAATAGTTTTGAAATCAAACAGATAACAGATAAGATTATAGCTATTGAAAATGAACTTGAAGGTTATAATGAAAGACTTGAAAAGGTAAAACAAATGCAAGAGGATTTGGATTGGTTAGTAAATGAGTTAGAAGGCTTAAAAAAGTATCAACTAAGAAGAAGAGAAGCCACTTTCCGTGATGATATTTTCAGTCGCCTCATTAGACGTGGAGAAGTACATGAAGATGGCCGAATTGTTTACGATCTTTGTTTAGGCTTCCCATGAACCGCTTATAACAACAACCAGGCATTACCGAGAAGAAACAAGAGCAAAAAAAATAAAAAGTAATAGTTACGACCTTTGCTTTGGAATAAAGTGGACAGCCTATGGCAACGAAAAGAGACTGCCAAAAGCGAAAGGTAGTAATGCCAATAAAATAAAAGTATGTATTTCATTGACATTGTTTTCAATTAGGGTTAAAAGTTTTTATGAGGTGATAAACTTTGACACTAGTTGCGACATATCGATATGGTCCATATGCAATTATTCTTAATGATTTTCGAATTACCCACGATAAGAGGCCTCTTGGTGGGGGAGTTAAACAGGTTGATGCTTGTATGAAATTTGCTACAATTAGTAAAAGGATGGGAATGTTTTTTGCCGGGGATGTAGAATACATTCAGCGACTACTTCCAGTTATTCGTGAAATAGAACCTAATTTAACTTTAGGTAATGTAATAGAACACAATGGAATATTACAACAAAAACTTTTAGCTCATAGTAAGAAGATAGATCATCATCCTAAGCGGGTAATTCAAGCTATTGGTTTCATTTTTGATGAGACCACAAGAAGTAATGAGCTATTTGTGATAGAAGGTGTAGCCGGTACAGATCGAATGAGAGTTGGTAAAGTACCTAGTGGAAAGTGTACTGTAATTGGATCGGGAGGAAGGATACCTGAATTGGCTGAAGCATTAACAAAAGTAGGACGAAGTGGATCTTCCTATAAAAAATTACCCGCCCACCGAAACAAATATAGAAGGTATTATAAATTTGATCAGCAAACAGTAGCCGAAGCTTTGGAAAGTTCTCTTAAAAACATATTACAAAGATGCGGAAGTTCAGTTTATCAACATTTAGGAGTATCCCCATATTTTGCGTTATCATTGATTGGGCATTCTGCATTCGTTATGCAGGGGAGACATACTGAACAAAGGACATATACGACAGATTTTAATGGCTCAAATCCGGTTCCACATTCTATTTTGAAATATTCACTGGAAAGAAATCCTGTAAAAGGAGACATCAAACTAACTGACCATAATGCAGGTCAATCCGTAGTGGTTAAAGAAATTGAGAATTACAGTGAAGGTAATAGTAATGATATTCTCAACATTCCAATGAATGTTAAATTTGATCCGCAAGTTTACAATACAACCGACGGAAATTTATATATTATGAATCAGTGGGTTGAGAATGATTTTGTTGATCGCAAAATTGAAAAGTGCGAACTCGTCGATGGTGCGTTTTTTAATCCGGATTATATTTATTTAGCTTCAGATATCCTAGAACCTATTCCGAAAGATCAAGTTGGTAGATATAAGCGTGGTGGAAAGTATGTCCTTCACATCTCATCTGTGCTTGCTGTCGAGTTTGAAAACTTAGTGGAAAATCACGTTTTTGATCACGATTGGCTCCAACAATATGTTCAAAACTACTCTGTTTTTTATGAATAAAAAGGTAAAAAGCCGCCACGAGTAACATTTATCTGTGACGGCTTTTTACTTTCAAAGAAATCTAAGTGTACAAAGCAAATATTAAACAATAGGTATTTCTTCAACCTTTATTAACTTTAGAATGTTGATCAATTCATTTTGGTTTTCTAAAAATTGTTTCTCAAAATCAAAATTACATGGGCCTTCAAAAGCTGCATAAATAATATCCTCTTTTCCTCTATAAAACCCCAGCATATTGAGACCTAGTTCCTTGGATCTGGATTTCACCATACTTTGCACCATAGATTCTGGAAAAAAGTTATTGATCAACTTAAACCGTGTATCATAATAAATATCATGGTCCTTTCCTTTTATCGAATCAGAGAATAATGCTGATTTTAAGGAGTTCATTAATTCAATTGTAGGAGTTCCATCGTTATTATAATTTGTTTGTGTATCTTCATATTTATATAACATTTCAATCAAATTTGAAAAACCACTATCCATTGAAGATCTGGTATCCTTAATTTCTTGTTTTATAGTGTTAATTTCTTCTGCGCTTTCTCTAATTTTGTGGAGAGTTTCAGTTGCTAAAATAGATTGTTGAGATGATTGCTCCCCCTTAACTATAGAATAAAAAATAGCTATTACTGATAAGAACAAAGAACTTAATCCCATAGCAAAAGTTATTTTATCGAGTAATTCCGAAGATGTATCAACCCTAATGGTCCAACTTAATATTAACGCAAATAACAAAAACGCTATCCAATAGATATAATCTTTCTTCTCAATCCTGTTTAAGAAGCCTTTTAAACTTTCCATACTTATCCTCCGTTAATAAATATCTTTAGCACCTTTTATTCTACCATAACTATCCATTTTAATTTTCATAACTAGGCAATAGGTATCCCGCTATTAAAGTAAGCAACACAGAATTTCTAGGAAAAGATAAAATGTAGGCCGTAAATAGTTTGATATAATGATAAAAGAATTATGTAACGTATTGGATATTTACAGATACATCTAGGGAAGGACATCCTATATATAATAGAGTAATAGTGTTAATGACGTTCCAAAGTGTCTGGAACTTGATGGCGCTAATTGTCCTAAAACTGACGGATTCACTGTCCAAAATGAAAGGGAAGCACTTGACGGCTCCCCTAAGATTCTTTCACATCAACTTGATACGTTTCATTTTTCTTGAGATAAAACCTTACGTCATTTCGACCAGTAAGGATATACCAATCCCTTCCAAGTTCCAAGCGACAAGGAAGCGTCCGACCATATCCTAGATGAAGATCAAACCAGTCTCCGCAACGCATCTTATACCCTTTATTTTCTCCCCAAATGACAACCCAACAATCCAACTCT
>NZ_KK211280.1:0-113643 GCF_000621445.1 Alkalihalobacillus bogoriensis ATCC BAA-922
TAAGCCGTTACCTTACCAACTAGCTAATGCGCCGCGGGCCCATCCTGTAGTGATAGCCGGAGCCATCTTTTAAAATGGAATTATGCAATTCCATCTATTATCCGGTATTAGCACCGATTTCTCGATGTTATCCCAGTCTACAGGGCAGGTTGCCCACGTGTTACTCACCCGTCCGCCGCTAACATCAAAAGAGAACAAGTTCTCTCATGAAGTCCGCTCGACTTGCATGTATTAGGCACGCCGCCAGCGTTCGTCCTGAGCCAGGATCAAACTCTCCATAAAAGTGTTTGATATAGCTCAAAATAATCATTTCATTTCATTCGCTTGGCTTTTTTCTGTTCAGTTTTCAAAGAGCTATTGGGGTGTCAGACACCGGCTGTCAAACAGCGACAGAATTAAATCATACCATCTTTTCTACATTCATTGCAACTACTTTTTTTTGGTAAAATGTTTATTTCATTGTTGGAACATTGTAAAAAGTGTTGTTCGCTTAAAGCGGCAAATATTATCTTACCATTTTGTCTTTCACTATATCAACAACTAATTACTGGAAATAAACTAGAATATTTAGATGATATTTTGTTCCTCTAATCGGATGTCGCTTTAAGCGACAAGAAATAATATAACATTTTAGTTTTAAAGATACAATAGTTAGCACCACTACAAATATTGGAAACAAATCATTTAGCAATTTATCTAAATGTAGATGGTATGATTTTTCGCTGTAGTTTCTTTATCCCCGATACTGAATTTGTCCTAAACATGAAAAAACAAAAAAGTTCGGAAAGGTTTAGTTACAACCTTTCCGAACTTTTTCTTCTTTTTAATCTTCATATTGCCCATATGGCAAATATGTTCTTGGGACTGCTGTTCCTCTAGCACCTCTCATATCATATTCTTCTGTTTCTTGAGGATATATCATAATAAAGCTTTCTGGAACGGCCTTTGATAACTCTCGAGGCAACCGCTCTAATTGAGGATGCCATGCAATCGTACCTCGTCTCGCACTTACAACAACAACTAAATCATCGTTTTTTAACATTAATAACACATTTTCCAGTAATTCTGACCATGTATTCATCGTTACAAACTTTGATGTGACATCAGGTTTTATTTCTTGGAACACAGTTTCATATTGACCGCTATTATCTTTCATTACAAATGCATAGATAGACGCACCGATACCAAAAGCAATCGTTTTTATTTTTCGAACTGCTTCAAAAAAACCTGTTTTATGGTTTACGCCTGGGGGCAAAACAACAATAATCCGTTTAGTCGTATTTAATGGATGCCCTAGTTTCGATACGAGAACCATTTCATTTGTACGCTCAAGTAATTGATCAAGAATTCCTCCAAAAATCATCTGCGGTGTGGATAACTTCCCATTCCATCCTATAATAATCGTTGAAATTCGAGTTTCTTCAATTGCTCGAACGACTCCTCTTGAAATATTTTGATCGACCCTTGTTAATAATTGAATTGGAATTTGTGCACCTGCTGCATAGGTGACAGCATGGCCGAGCATTTTTTCCGCCTCAGCGACTTTGCTTTCTGACGTCCCATTTCCTTTTTGTACAACCGTTAACGGGTATAGTGGCTCTTGACTTTGCCCTCTTAACACAAAAGCCAAATCAAGTAATGACTCCATCGTCTTAGGGTTCGCTAGCGGAATTAGAATTCTTTCTTGTAGCTGATTAGGCTTATACGGTTTTTGTTCTTCTGCAATCGAAATCGTTCTACTATATTTTTCAACCATATATGGCCCAACAATACATGTTACTAAAATCATAACGATAACCGCATTTACTGTGGCGCTGTTAAATAACCCTAACTCAAAACCAACTAATGTCGCAGCTAATGTCGCCACAGCTTGTGGGACAGATAAACCAAACATTAACTTAATTTCTTCTTTTGAATATCCGTTCATCTGCCCGCTAATCCAAGCAGCCATATATTTTCCAAATTGAACGAACACGACAATACCAGCCGCTAAAATCCAAGCTTCCGGTTGTTGCAATAGCACTTGAATATCCATTAGCATTCCTACGGACAATAAAAAAAACGGGATAAACAACGCATTTCCTACAAACTTAATTCGATTCATTAACGGACTTTGGTCTACTATGTAACGGTTTAAACAAAGACCAGCTAAAAAGGCACCGATAATCGGCTCTAACCCAACAACAGTCGCAAAAAAAGCTGTCACAAATAAAATTGCCATAACAAAAATGAATTCTGTCGAGCCTTCACTAATATTCCGAAAAAACAGTTTTGCTAACCTCGGAATAATAACTAAAACTAACAGCACATATACACTAAGTGAAACAAGCATTTGAACCCAAAAGATTGGCGATAAGTCTCCTTGTAATGAGGCCGCGATGACAGCTAGAAACAATAATGCAAACGTATCTGTCATAATCGTTCCACCGACCGTTGTGGTCACCGCCTGGTTTTTCGATATACCTAAACGGCTTGCGATAGGATATGCCAATAGTGTATGTGACCCTAACAACGATCCTAATAATAATGAAGCTTCTACCGAATAACCTAGCGCAAAGCCTAAACCCGTTCCTAATATACAAGGTATAAAAAAAGATAAAGACCCAAAAATAATACTTCGTCTGCGATACTTGCGAAATCCTTCTAAATCAATTTCTAATCCTGCAATAAAGATGATATATAGTAACCCAACAGTTCCTAATAATACAATAGTAGGATCACGATCAAGGAGTCCTATTCCATTTGGGCCAATAACAACACCAGCCAAAATTAAACCAATAATCCCGGGTAATTTTAATCGGACCATAATGATGGGAGCTATGAGGAAAATAACCATTGCAATAGCAAAGATTAGAACTGGATTTGTAACCGGTTGGTCGATCATAGTAGGTCTCCTTTCTTTTATCGTATAAAAAATATAAAAATCATTATAGCACTCTCTCAACTATCACACAAAAAGATGTCCTCTGTTTAGAATAGTTATTGTACAGGCCTAAATATGACAACAAAACCCACTTGTCATTTTTTTGCAAACTCATTTCAGTATGCTAAGATCTTCTTGTTTGTATCCTTATATTCCTTTTGAAAGGACGGATAATAATGACTTATGATATTATTGGTGATATCCATGGCTGTTACGATGAATTTAAACTTCTTACAGAAAAACTTGGTTATGACTGGAGTAATGGCATTCCGATCCACCGTGACAATCGTTTATTAGCCTTTGTTGGAGACTTAACAGACCGTGGACCAAATTCAGTCGGAGTGATCAAGACCGTTTGTGCTCTTGTCAAACAAAATAAAGCGATTTATGTTCGCGGTAATCATTGCGATAAGCTGTATCGCTATTTTCTTGGCAGGAAGGTTCAAATTACACACGGATTAGAAACAACAGTGGAAGAACTAAGTTTCCTTACTAAAGAGACAAAACAAGAGATCTCTTCATCATTTCGACAACTTGTTGAAAACACACCGCTTTACGCCGTTTTAGATGAAGGAAAATTAATTATTGCTCATGCTGGAATTCGCTCTGATTATATCGGTCGTCATGACAAAAAAGTAAAAACCTTTGTTTTATATGGAGACATTACAGGAGAAACAAATAAAGATGGGACTCCCGTTCGAAGAGATTGGGCCACTAAATATGATGGACAAGCTCTCATTGTTTATGGACACACCCCTGTTACACAACCACGATTCATTAACCAAACCGTAAATATTGACACCGGTTGTGTATTTGGTGGACAATTAACTGCATTACAATACCCTGAAATGAAGATCGTTTCCGTTCCTTCGTCACAAGAGTATGTCCCTGAAAAGTTCCGCTCCTTTGATACGTAATTAATATAAGTAGGTGATGATATGAAAAAAATCATGTTAACTTTCTTGTTTTTATCCAGTTTCATCCTCATCAGTTGTGGTCCACAAGTCGCCATTGAAGGTGACCTCGAGGAAAGCCGGATTATTATCGATGAAGAACGCCAATTATTTACTATTTATACTCGCGTAATGAATACGAGTACTCTTCCATCTGGTGAGTTATTTTTAAACTTTATTGTTCATCATGATGAATTGCGGTCATTTTTAGGGACAGATACGATTGTAATTGATAATCGGGATCATACTCCAATGTCATTTACGATAAGCGCACAAAGTGGTTATTTAATCTCCGAAACCTTTGAGTATGATGAGACGGTCCAACTCGAAGACCTTGAAAATGCCATTGAAGTGATTGTTTATGATAAAAACGGTGAGGAAGCTACACGCTATTTTATTAATCAGATCGAAAAAGAGGAATAACTGTCAATAATAAAGAAACCTGTTGATGATACCAACAGGTTTTTGTATGCTAAAAACAGATAACAAATGCAAGGAATTTCCTATGAATTGACCTATTTGTAAAGTCACAGAAGAAATGACGTAAAATGTTAGCGTTTAATTCATAGATTTATGTTTTTATGACCAGCAATCGGTTATTCTTGTTCTATTGCTCTTTGAATATCTTGAGGGGGATGTTGTTCTAGTTCAATCTCTTCTTTCGTAAAAGGATGAAGAAAGCGCATTTTCCAACTATGTAACGCTTGCCGCTGAATCTTTTCAAGGGTTCCCCCATATAAATCATCGCCAAGTAAAGGATGACCAATAGATGAAAAGTGAACACGAATCTGATGTGTTCTCCCCGTCGATAACTTTACTTCTACAACAGAGTGGTCCTTATCTGCTTTACGGACAACGACATTTGTTAGCGCGTGTTGTCCATCTTCCCGAACTTCCCTTTCTATGATACTACCATCTTTCCTGCCAATTTTTGCATTGATTTGAAATTCCTTTTGAATTAATTTTCCATGGACAACAGCAAAGTACACCCGCTGTATATGTCCTTGTTTTTGTTGAGTACTCATTAAATCATGGGCATAACGATGCTTTGCTATTAACACTAAGCCTGACGTATCTTTATCTAATCGATTTACCGCATGAAAAGTAGAATCAATGTTGTGTTGATCATAATAACCTAATACTGCATTTGCTAATGTTTTAGATGGATACATCCATGAAGGAATCGTTGGCATACCTGCTTGTTTGTTTACAACAAGAAAATAGTCATCTTCGTAAACGATTTGAATGTCTATGTTTTCAGAAAGTAAAGTAGGGCTCCGTTGTTCAGGTGGGAATTTTATTGTAACCGTATCTCCAGCTTGTAGCTTTTTTCGAACAGTCGTTTCAATGCCATTAACCGCGATATTTCCCCCTTTATACTTGATATCAGCTAATGCTCCTTTTGAAATCGCTTTTTCCTCTCGAAGAAATTCTCGAAGGAGGAGTCCCTGTTCTTTTGTAGTAACTTTCCAAGAGAAGTTCACCATTTTTTATTCTCCAACAAATGATTCTTTTACTCGTTTCCAAAACGGAAATGGTCGGAATCTCGCAAAACGAACTTTCTCTTCTGAAACTCTACATTGAATTGATTTCACTTTTGTATGAACAAGTGATAAATGATCGATGGTAATTTTTAAGTCCACATCATTTAACGGCTTTAATAAACAAGTATGATGTTGAGGTAATACAAGAGGTGATCCAACTGTACGGTACACACGATTATTAATAGAAGCCATTTCCGAAACTTGAATAGACGCTAAGGATGGATGTAAAATCGCCCCACCTAACGCTTTATTATATGCTGTACTTCCTGAAGGTGTAGAAATGCATAAGCCATCTCCCCGAAACGTTTCAAAATTATCCCCTTTAATATCCACATCACAAACAAGGGACCCTTCAAGAGTTTTTACCGTACATTCATTTAAAGCAAGATAATTTTCACAATCACTGTCCCCATGATGCCGAATAACTACTTCAAGTAATGGATACTCTACAATTTGATACGGGGTTTTCGCAATGTGAATAACCAACTTTTCTACTTCTTCCGGCATCCAATCTGCATAAAACCCTAAGTGTCCCGTGTGAATTCCTACAAATGCAGTATCTTCGAGGCGGTGTTTATAATAGTGGAACGCATGAAGAAGTGTTCCATCTCCTCCAACCGTGATGACAATTGCTGGTTCGATGTCATCGTACGTTAATCCGAATTCTTGTAAATATGTTTTTATTTTTTCTCGAAGTGCATTAGATACCTGATCTCCTCTTGATCGAACCGCATACTTCATAGAACAAAATCCATCCTTTATCACATTAATGTTGTTGCTCTTGTTTCCTCGTAATGATTTGTTGAGCTTCTCGAACTTCCCCTCGTATTTGAGAAACCTCTTCATCAAGTTGAAATGCCGCTTCAGCTGCGCGTTTTAACCGAAGTTTAATATCCTCTGGAATTTCTCCTCGATATTTATAATTCAATGAATGTTCAATTGTAGCCCAAAAATTCATAGCTAATGTTCGAATTTGTAACTCGACAAGGATCATCCTTCGTCCACTTATTGTTTCTACCGGGTACCGTAATACAATATGATAAGAACGGTAACCACTCTCTTTCTGTTCAATAACGTAATCACGTTCTTCTACAATAACAAAGTCAGTTCGCGACCGAATGAGTGACACAACCGTTGAAATATCTTCAACAAATTGTGTAACAATGCGAAGTCCCGCCAAATCTTGCATTTCTTCTTCAAGACGATCTAAAGGAATATTTTTTCTCTTAGCTTTATCTAAAATACTTGAAACCGGCTTTACACGTCCTGTAACAAATTCAATTGGTGTATGTTTCGATGACTTTTGGTATTGTTCTCGTATTCCTCTAAGTTTCACTTTTAACTCTTCCACAGCCTGTTTATAAGGAGATAACATAGTATCCCAATTGTTCATATCACCACACCCAATCATATTCTCTATTCTCTACTTATGTGGTTTATTGAAAAACCGCCGCAACTGCTGACGTCATTTTTTCTCCGTAATTACTATTATCTTCAATATTTGATAGTAAATATTCAAGTTCATCTTGGAAAGCAACAGCTTCTACCTCTTCTTTTTCATTTATTTTAATAAACACTTGCTTTTCCTCCTCTAAGGCTTCCTTTACTTGACGCCATAACGGTTCACGAACGCTAATATAAACATATTCGTCTTCACTTTCTAAAATATATATAAATGCCAGTTCATCGGAATCGACTAACATTCTTTGTCCAGGCTTTAATGAGTGCACATTTGACTCTTCGATTGTGAACTCTAGTCGATTTTCAAGTAACTCTGCTTTAATCACTTCAAGTCTTACCATAATTACATCCCCCACTCCATACTCTAATCCTCCTATAGTTTACCATAACTTACGTTTCAATAAGAAATAATAACAGACACCAACCTCTTATATTCTGCCTTTTCATGTTGCTCTTTCCATGTCATAATAGGAACAATTCAAACAAAAAGGAGTTTTTTTCCCGATGACAAAAGAGATTGAAATCGAAGCTAAAAACCTCGTCACAAAAGATGAATTCGTTCACCTTTGTTCTTCTTTCCAATTAAAAAAACAAGATTTCCACGTTCAACACAACCATTATTTTGACACCGCTCATTTTGACTTAAAAGAAAAACAATCTGCTCTTCGCATTCGAGAAAAACAACATAAATTTATATTGACTTTAAAACAACCTCATGAGGTCGGAAAACTAGAAACACACCAATCGATCGATAAACAAACGAAGGATTATATACTAGCAACTGGGATTATTCCAAATGGTGATGTTGCAAACCAATTGAGGGAACTTGGCGTGACAACGAACACGTTTATTCTCCTTGGAACATTAACAACATCACGAGCAGAAATCGATTATAAAGGAGGCACTCTCGTATTTGATGAAAGTTCTTATTTATCTATTATTGATTATGAATTGGAATACGAAGGTGAAGAAGAAGATAAAGTGGAATCGACATTTGGAGCTTTATTAAAGGAATTTAATATTCCGAAACGGGACACTGATAATAAAATTGCACGCTTCTTTAAAGCAAAAGCTGAGCAACGCTAGAATACTTTTAACAAAAAACTCCATTGTCCATTTTCCTTTCTTTCTATATAATGAATAGGAGTATATGATAAATGGAGGAAAACTATGAACAACATTTCAATGCTACATCAAATTGCAGAAATGAGTGCGATTCAGCAACTACGAACTAATAGAAATAATCAAGCATCACCATTTCAATCGTTTTTTTCTTCCTTTATGCAAGAAGAGCTAGGGAAATTAAGTGGAATTCAACAAGCTCCGACTCGAAATATGAGCTTATTTCTACATCCATCCCTACAACTAGAAACCGAACAGCAGTTAAAAGCGTCTGTTGTTGGACAAACACCTGCTTTATCTAAGAAAAATCCATCTCAATATGATGACCTTATACAAGCTGCAGCAAAGAAACATGGAGTAGATCCAAATTTAATCTCTGCTGTTATTAAGCAAGAATCGAATTTTAATCCGAACGCGAAAAGTCATGCAGGTGCAGCAGGATTAATGCAATTAATGCCCGGAACTGCTCGTTTCCTAGGCGTGACAAATGTGTATGACCCAGCACAAAATATTGAGGGTGGAACGAAATATTTACGCCAAATGTTGGACAAGTATAACGGAGATGTTCGTCTTGCTTTAGCCGCATACAACGCAGGTCCAGGGAATGTTGATAAATTCGGAGGGATCCCACCATTTAGAGAAACACAAAAATATGTTCCCGCTGTTTTAAAAAATTTTATGAATGCGTAACTGTATTAAAAAGCTGTCGAGCCCTATTATCGACAGCTTTTTTTCTTTGTTCTTGAAATAACGGACTACAAGACCGATACGTTATTTCTTTTTCCCTTCACTATTTCCAGGCTGAAGCTTAAAGTGGTCTTCATATGTATACAACACTTCGTTGATATTTTTGTTTTCTTTAATAATATATTCCGTTATGATTTTCTTTCCAATTTCAGGGGTTACGTCTTTAAACCATGTTCCTTCAGGATATAATATCGTTACACAGGCATTTTCACACCTGCCATTGCAGCGCGTCCTTGTTGTATGAATAACTCGGTCTAATTTATGCTCTGCAATCGTATCTCGAATCGCTTGAGTAACCTCTTCCCCACCTTTTTTCATGCAACTGCTTCCGTTACAAATGAATATATGATGTTTTGTTTCTTCCAAATCCCAAGTCGCCATCATTCACACTCCCATTTTTTTGTAAAGCGTAATCTTTCTTACATCATCATAGTACAACAAATTGGAAACGGCAATATGAAACAGATAATTTGCTGTTCTTCATATAGATTGCTAAAATAAACGTAACCATTGTTAACAATGGTCTATTTCTTCAGTTAGGCAAAGGAGAATCAAATGATGGAAGGTCCTCAACAAACACCTTATGAGGCAATTGGTGGGCATGCTTTTCTTGATAAATTAGTTGACACCTTTTACAAAAATGTAAAATCACATCCAGAGCTTGCTCCTCTTTTCCCTGAGGATTTGACGGAAACTGCTCGGAAACAAAAACAATTTTTAACTCAATTTTTAGGTGGTCCAACTATTTATTCTGATGAACATGGACACCCTATGCTTAGAGCGAGACATATGCCGTTTCGCATTACTCCAAAAGGAGCCGAAGCTTGGTTATCTTGTATGAGTGATGCAATGGATGAAGTACAATTTTATGGTCCATTACGTGACCAATTATTTGCTAGATTGACAATGACAGCTCATCATATGGTAAATCATCCGAATGAAGCCGGGACGGAAGGAGGGTAACCTTTGTCTTCACATAAAAACAATTCAGCTTGTGATTCTCAACAAGGTTGGTGTGGACCAAGCGAGCCATCAGAGATGTCATGTAATAAGCCGTTAGAAATCTATACATTTATTGACCCTTTATGTCCAGAGTGTTGGGCATTTGAACCCATACTAAAAAAACTACAAATTGAATTCGGACGTTATTTTCATATTAAATATTTTGTAGCCGGACGCTTAGAAGCTTGGAACTATAATCAAGCGAAATTAAATAAAGTTTCCTCGTTAGAAAACTTAGCTGAAATATGGGAAAAAACAGCGAACCGAACAGGAATGAGCTGTGATGGTGACGTTTGGCTAGAAGACCCGGTTGGCTCTGCTTATACAGTTTCACTTGCAATTAAAGCAGCTGAGATGCAAGGGAAACAAGCTGGATTTCGGTTTTTACGGAAACTACGTGAGTATTTATTTTTAAATAAAAAAAATGTATCTAAAGAAGCGGTCTTACTTCAATGTGCCACCGAAGCAAAGCTAGATGTCACTGAGTTTACTCAAGACTTGCATTCTGAAAGTGCAATTAAAGCCTTGCAATGTGATGTAAAAATGACAAAAGAAATGGGAATCGATTTTTCTCCTACCTTTGTTTTCTTTAATGACAATGTAGAAGAAGACGGTGTAAAGGTAGTTGGCGTTTATCCTTATGAGGTTTACGTTCATATTATAAGGGAAATGTTAGGTTTTGAACCAAAGCGAGATGAATCAATGACATTACTTCAATTTTTAGCAAAATATAATTGTGTCGCTACAAAAGAAGTTTCGGTTGTTTTTGATATTTCAATAGAAGAAGCCGAGCGACGGTTACGCCGTCTTTTACTTGAACAAAAAGTAGAAAGACTCCCTGTCAAATATGGTACGTTTTGGCGTTATAATGGTTAATTACATTTAAATCCATTCATAAATGAGTGACATGGTCATACAATTGTACAAAGTGTATGTTCATTGAGGTGAGGATATGGCCCAGCGTATCTTAATCTATTTAGGAATCGCCATGACAATTGTGTGTTATTATTTTTTCATTTTAGCTTTAATGAACTTGTTTCCTCTCTTTATTGCAGGTCCGCTTTTATTTGGGGCGATTATGTTTACAATTAAAATGTTTAACGAAAGAAAGAAGTTCCGAGGATTTCACTAGAAAGTCTGAAGCGAAAAACAAACATGGAAAAAAGCTGCCGACACTTAAATCGACAGCTTGATGAGGAGTAACCACTCCTCATCTTTTTTTATTGTTCTGAAAGAAGTTTCTCCATTTCATCCAATGTTTTTTCAAACACTGAGCATGCTTCTTGGATTGGTTCAGCTGATGTCATATCAACACCTGCTTTTTTCAATACTTCAATTGGATAATCGGAACTACCCGCTTTAATAAAGCTAATATAACGTTTCACTGCTTCTTCGCCTTCTTCTAAAATTTGTTTCGATAACGCAGTAGCAGCACTATATCCCGTCGCATATTGATACACATAAAAATTATAATAAAAATGTGGGATCCGCATCCATTCCAGACCGATTTCTTCGTCAATGATAATGTCACTTCCAAAGTATTTCACATTTAAATCATAATATGTTTTCGTTAGTAAATCTGCTGTTAAAGACTCCCCAGCTGCTGCCATTTCATGAATCTTTTGTTCAAATTCAGCAAACATTGTTTGTCTAAAGACAGTGCCTCTAAACCCTTCTAGAAAATGATTGAGTAAATACAGCTTTTCTTGTTTGTCTGTTGTAATTTTTAATAAATGGTCGTTTAACAAGGCTTCGTTTAATGTAGAAGCGACTTCTGCAACGAAAATTGTATAATCACCATATGGGTATGGTTGTGTCGCACGAGTATAATAACTATGCAAAGAATGGCCTAACTCATGAGCAAGTGTAAATAAATTATTCACATTATTTTGCCAGTTCATTAAAATATATGGCATTGTTCCATATGCCCCAGAAGAATACGCACCACTTCGTTTTCCTACATTTTCTTCAACATCAATCCAACGATTGTCGTAACCTTGTTTAATAATATTTACATATTCTTCACCAAGAGGAGCTACACCATCCACAACTAATTGTTTTGCTTTTTCATACGGAATTTCCATTTTTACATCTTTGACTAACGGTGTGTAAAGATCATACATATGCAATTCTTCAACACCTAGTATTTTTTTTCGTAGTTTTACATAGCGGTGCAATAAATGTAAGTTTTTATTTACCGTTTCTACTAATTGGTCGTATACAATCTCAGGAATATCATTTTTACTTAACGCGGCATGTCTTGCTGAGTCATACTTTCGTACATTCGCATAAAATAAATCACGTTTCACTTGGCCACTTAATGTACTTGCAAACGTATTTTTATACTTTCCATACGTTTCATACACGGCTTTAAACGCATCTTCTCTAACTTGGCGATTACTTGACTCAAGGAATGTAATAAAACGTCCATGCGTAATTTCAATTTCTTCACCGTTCTCATCGGTAACAGTCGGAAATTTAATGTCTGCGTTATTTAACATCCCAAATGTGTTACTTGGTGAACTCGTTACTTCACTTGCTTGAGCTAAAATGGATTCTTCTGATTCCGTTAAAACATGTGGACGTTGTTTCGCTACTTGATCCAACATATGTTCGTATAAACGTAAACCATGGTTTTCCTTTAAAAATTCCGCAATTTTCTCTTCAGGAATTGCTAAAATTTCTGGTGTCATAAAAGAAGCCGCTTGAGCAACTTGAGCCGCTAAGCTTGCTGCTCTGTCATGTAAACCTTGGTAAAATGAATTTGTTGTATCTTGGTCATTTCTCATATGAGCATATGTATAAAGTTTTCCTAGCTTTAATGAGATTTCATCTGATTGTTGTAACGCATCAAATAACACTTTTGATGAACTGTCTAACTTCCCTTGATACTCTTTGATTTTTGGGAGTAAATCTTTAATAGCATTAAATTCTCTTTCCCATTCACCGCCATTTTCGTATATCGCTTGTAAATCCCACGTTTTTTCAACAGGAATCTCCTCACGCTTTGGTAATGTTTTTGTCGCTTTTATTGTCAAAAAAAGCACCTCCTAGTATGTCTCTCTTTCATCAGGAACATTGTCCTTATTAATATACGTTCGCGATAAGAGGTTTCATTCCTTTAACTTCATAATAATTTCTTAAAATTTATTTAGGGACTCAAAATGTAAAGTATATAAATTTGCATCTAGCTTATTTGCTTCCTCAATCGAACATGGAAGTGTGACATCTTGTATGCGATAATATTTCTCATTTTTCATTTGTAGCAGACCTATTTTTACTAAAAATTCAACATATGATTTAAGAGCTATTTTATAGTTTCCTTTTTGTAGGATAATAGGACGAACAAAGAAAATATCGTTATTTACCATCGTTTGAAATGTATGGGCAATCGTTTCGAAATGAAAGGGGGAATGTTTTGGTTGAGACATAATGGATTCAAGTAAAACCCAACTTTGCCAAATATAAGGGGGTGTTTCAATCCAATGGAGATTCGGAGTCGGCCATCCAGCTTCAATCGGAAAAAGAAAGGAAGAACATGTTCGCTTCATACAAAACAGTTCAAAATAAACCTGAGTCTTACTTTTAAAAGGCCGAACTTGGTAACGCCAATGTTTTTTTTGATCTAACCATGCTGAAAAGATAGGGGTATTTTCCAAAGGGGAAAGAAGTTGGGGAACAGACATTTGTTCTAATTGTTCAAACAAAACTGTCGCTAACACTTTTTGAGTTGAACAAGAAACCATTCCAGACAACACACTAATCTGTTTTGTACTTGAACAGTAATAGATAAGGGTAGGATACGAAAATGAGGTATAAGAGCAAAGCCACTCAAACGGATAGAGCAAAAAGGTATTAGTTGATTTTCTTCGGAGACGATTTCCGCCTAATATCCAAATAGGAACAATAGAATGGCGTAAATACGTTGTTGTCCTTTTTAAAAATAATGTTTCATGAAGACTTGAGCATTGATATTCTATCGCATAATACCGATTGTGTAACTGAAGAAAAACATCTGGGCGTTGGTGAATCGATGATAAATATGGTTCAAGCCATGTTTTGCAATGTGGCTGACTTTTTAGCCAAACATGTAATTGTAATTTCCCTTCTCTGTGGTAGATGGATTCAGGTTCTGACTCATAAGAGCATGTTTCCTTTGTATGTGCGAAATGCCATTGCCGTCGTTCACCAAGCTTTAAATCAACTTGTTGTTTACATATAGGACAATAGAAACGCTGCTTTTTCCGTAATTGAAATAGATCCGATTTATCCCATTTTTCAGCAAGAGAGAGTATTTTACCTTTTTCATCTAACGCAGTTAGCACCGTGCACGCTCCTTTCTACATTTTCATACCTTAGTTTCTTTCTTCACTCTCCGCCTTTCTCCTTTTAAAGATTTCGTAAATTTTTTTACCATAAGTAAAGCATTATTTTAAGAAAAACGCAGAGTGTCTTTTCGTTTCAAGCGAAGTGCGGAGCCCTGCCCGCTTTTAACAGTGAACCACAAATGCTCTTCTTGGGGTGAAACGCGCAGGTGCGTAGCCTTCGCTCTTCTTGAATAAGCTTTCAGAGCTTCGCTGCTAGACCAAAAATTTTATAATTTCTTATCTTTCAAAAGAAAGAAGCATCTTCCATGCTTCTTCCGACTTTGCTTCCTTGTCATCAGACCCTAAAGTAACGGACTTAATAACCTCGATGTTGACTCAATCACTCGTAGAAAAATAGAGCGTTTCTTGAAGACTTCATAACTGATTTGATTTGAATGTTCTAAATCAAAAATATAATCGCCAACAAGCGTTGTTACACTTTTTGTTTGATAAAGAAACGCATTGACTTCAAAGTTCAAATGGAAACTTCGCATATCCATGTTAGAAGTTCCAATCGACGCAATTTCATTATCGACTATAATAATCTTGCTATGCATAAATCCGCGATGGTATTCGTAGATTTTCACTCCTGCTTCAAGAAGTTCAGGAAAATAAGAGCGTGACGCATGAAACACGATTTTTTTATCTGGTCGGTTTGGCACTAAAATCCGAACATCTATTCCACTTAAAGCCGCAATTTTTAACGCACTTAATATATCATCATCAGGGATAAAATATGGGGAGGCAATCCAAATTGATTTTTTTGCCGAGGTAATCATCGAGAAAAATAATTTCTTAATGACTTCCCAGCGCTTATCTGGCCCACTAGCAATCATTTGTACGCCTCCATCCTTCCCTTCCTCTATAAGGATTGGAGACAAGTAACTCGGCTTTAATAGTGCTTCTCTCGTTTCATAGTACCAGTCCTGGATAAAAATAAGCTGCAGTGTTCTAACAGCCTCTCCTCTCACAAATAAATGAGTATCACGCCAATAGCCAAAATAGCGGTCCTTACCTAAATATTCATCACCAATATTTAAGCCTCCTACAAACGCAACATGCCCGTCAATGACAATAATTTTTCTATGATTGCGGTAGTTTATTTTATTCGTTAGAAATGGAAGCTTAACCGAAGAGAAGGGAACCATTTCTACTCCATTAGCCCGTAACTCTTTAATATAACCTTTAGATAATCTCCAACTTCCTACGGCATCATATAAAAAGCGAACTTCTACCCCCTCTTTTGCTTTCTCGATTAATATGTCTTTAATCTCATTTCCAATTTCATCATGACGAACAATATAATATTCAAGATGAATATGATGTTTTGCCATCTTTAAAGCTTGTAAAATATGGGTAAATGTTTCTTTTCCATCCGTTAATACTTTTGTTTCCGTAGCAAATGAAATCGGGTTATTCCCTAATTTATGAGCCAATCGAAATAATAATTGTTGATGTCCACCCATTTTTTTTATTTCTTTCTCATTTAACTGCTTATGTCCTTGGATTTTTTTAAAGGCTTGTTCATCGAATAATGCTTTTTCAGTAAACGAGCGTTTCTTACGATAATTTTGTCCAACCATCAAATAAAAGAAAAAGCCAACAAGGGGGAAAACGCCAAGAACAATTAGCCATGTCAATGTTTTTGTTGGATGGCGATTTTCTAAAAAAATGACAATCGCGACAAATAAGACAGAAAGTGAAAACAATAAACTAAACGCACCAACAAACCATCCTGCCCAATAGTCTTTTGTTAAATATAAAATTAAAATTATAATGAAAAGAAAAGAAAGAACATTAAACCGGTTATTCATTTCATCGCCTCATCTAAAAAATGTTAGATTTATGCACCAATTAACAGTATACTGCATTTCTTAATGTATATGGGTAATGTAAACGTAAAGAAGCCGATTTCTGATGAAATCGGCTCTAGTTTAACGTTTTGAAAATTTTTGACGAAGCGATGTAATCGCATCATCAAGTATGATAGCTTTTCCATATTCTTGTAAGCGACAAACTGTTAATTCAGATTCATACCCAAACTCTAAAATTTGGCTTAGCATATTATCTTGCTCGTCTTCGTTATATTCATCATCATTAAATGTAACATGTAAATAATAACGACCTTCAAAGTGATACAGTGAATTATCAATTTGTTCATTTACGAAACTATGGCTGAGTGAAATAATATCTTCAAAATCGGAAAAACCGATAACGAGTTCTAATTGTTCTTCTTCTGTATCTAAGTTATCACGGAATTGCGCATCAAGCATATCGACAATATTATGGTCAACAGGTAAATCTGTACTTTTATCAGAAGATACTGGGATTTCTAACTTCACACTTCCGTCTGAAATTTGCCCTCTTGTCACGACGATTTCTAATCCTTTTTCGAGAGCTTGGACTTGAATCCATAAAGGTCCTTCTATTTCAAAATCCTCACGGTCGTGAGCTTCATTCATCATCTCAAAAAATAATTCTTCACTCCGTTCACGGCTATACCATATTTCATCCCGGTCAAAGCCACGGTCCTCTATATCCTTATACGTAATATAAAACTTAATGGTAGAATCGTTTACTCTTTCGATTTCCATTGTATCTCCCTCCTCTTTTTAATATCTTGGCGGAAGGATGCAACACTTCCCCAAATTCTACTGTTCGTACGACAACTTTACGTATACAAACGGATGTTAAATGCTTTTTTTCTTTTATTAAGTTTTTGAGGGCTTTTCAAATTCTTATTTCTATTTTATGATAAAACGCTCAAGAATGGAAATTAAAAATGCTGACTATTTTGTCTTTTTTTCAATTTCAACATTAGCCTGTTACATTATACAGAATTAAAAGTTCTGATATGCCTGTCTTTGTATACATATAGTAATGATAACATTGCCAAGCCTATTATTCCTAATGAGAAATAAAGGGAAATAAGATTTTCACAAAAAAAGGAAAGACAAAGAAAAAGGATGGTGACCATGGTTGACTTAGAACTGCTCATCGCGCTTCTCACGATAATCGGCATTGATATTTTATTAGGTGGTGATAATGCTATCGTTGTCGCGCTAGCTTGTAGAAACTTACCAAAGCACCAAAGAAATAAAGCCATAATTCTTGGTATAACATTAGCATTACTTATGCGAATCTCACTTACATTTATTGCTGTTCAGTTACTAGAAATCCCTTATTTACTAGCTTTAGGGGGAGCTCTTCTTATTTATATTGCCTATAACCTTTTAACCGAACATGGAAACGACCAAAATATAAAAGGAGAAACGAGCTTGTTCGCAGCAATAAAAGCAATATTAATTGCAGATCTTATTATGGGCTTTGATAATGTTATCGCTGTTGCTGGCGCTGCACATGGAAATATGACGCTCGTCATAATCGGATTGCTCGTCTCTGTCCCCATTATTATTTATGGAAGCAAACTAATTCTAACGGCTTTTGAACGGTTTCCTTTTATCATTTATATCGGTGCTGGAATTCTTACATATACTGCAAGCAGAATGATAACACATGAACCTATGCTCCAGCCACTATTTCAATCTCATCCCTTTATTACGACACTCTTTCAAGTTATCGTTATCTTCTCTGTTATTATTATCGGTGTCTGGAAAAACAAGAAACCAAACCACATTACCATTTAAATGAAAACAAAAACTTCTACAGGCATAGGCTTGTAGAAGTTTTTCTATTAATTAACCATCTTTTGAGCTTCTTGTAAATGAAACGTTCGAACTTTTCTTGGAAGAAAACGACGAATTTCTGCTTCATTGTAACCAACTTGAAGACGTTTATCATCAAAGATTATCGGACGTCGTAACAATCCAGGATTTTCACTAATCAGTTGAAAAAGAGTTTGTAACGACAAAGATTCAACTTCAACATTTAAATCTTGAAAAACTTTTGAACGTGTTGAAATAATTTCGTCCGTACCGTTTTCAGTCATTCTAACGACTTCTTTCACTTCTTTAACTGATAATGGTGCTGAAAATATGTTCCGCTCTTGAAATGGAATCTCATGTTCCTCCAACCAAGCTTTTGCTTTTCTGCATGATGTACAACTTGGTGATGTAAGTAGGGTTACCATAATTATCGGACATCTCCCTTCAATATATATAAAGCAAATTTGCAGTCATTTTTTTCTTGCATTTATCATTATACAATAATAATTCTAATTTGAATAGGGCGTTTTCTTAATAAAGTATACATTTATTATACAAGATTGTGTCCGTTTGACGGCGATTCCCCCTCACCAAAAAGGATGTATATATGTAGTAAACTCAAGTTTATTTTTTCATATACCCTATTCTTTTTAATAATAAACCTCTTTTTTATTTTTTATTTTTTGTTCATAAATATGGAATGATTGTAACACCATAACAACTGTATACGTTTTGTCAAACGGTCATTTTGATTCTCACTGAAAATCAAAAGTGGACATGCTTTTTACTGGAATGCAGGAGCTGAGCCATAATGAAAAAATACTGGATTATTATGTTATTATTTATTCTTATAAGCTGTAACGGGGAGGACCATCATGCCAAACAAGAAAATGAATCGTTTCTTGTTGATGTAACAACGGTCACAAAAACAACGCTATCAGAAACACTAGACTTAAATGGACAAGCTCTTCCATCTAAACAAATTCCCATTTTTACCCAAGCGCCTCTTGAAATTAAAACTGTACATAAACAAATTGGGGAGACTGTAAAAAAAGGCGACCCTATTATTTCGCTGCAAAGCGAAGAAGCCAATTTACAATTGAATCGTGCCAGAACGGTTGTAACCGAAATTGAAGGGGCACTAGAACAAGCCAATCGTGTAAATGCTATGGCTCAACGTTCGGTCCTTGAACTCGAAACGTTACAAAGCGACATGCAATCAACCGTAAACCGTACATATGAATTGATGGAACAAATCGCTAACAGCAATCTAGATAAATCGCTAATTCATCTTTTACAACAATCACTAGAACTAACGATAAAACAAGCCGAGCTCACACAAGCTACAAATGTCATGATGCAATTACCAACTATAAATACAACGGAATTAGAAATTCAACTTGCAAGTGCAAGGGAGAGTGTCAAGCAAGCGGAACGTCTTGTAGAAAGTACAACAATACGTTCTCCTGTCGATGGCATCATCGGTCAACTTGATGTCGCTGTTGGACAAACCGCCATTCCGAATACACCGCTTGCAACAGTTGTCGTTCTAGACCCTATCATCGCTACTTTTACTGCCAATCCATTTCAAGTTGTTCAAGTACAACCCGGATTAAATGCGACGATTGCTGTCGATGGATTATCAGAGGTATTTCAAAGTCAGATTTCAACGGTATCCCCTACTGTAGACCCAAACTTGCAATCTTTTTTTATTGAAGTTCCACTTGAAAACAAAGAGGCAAGGATTAAAGGAGGCATGAAACTTGAGGGGCGTTTTGAAGTTGGATCAACAGAAGAGGCAAAAGTGATTCCTGCAGATGCAATTTTTTATGAAGAAAACATTCCTTATGTCTATCTCGTAGATAATAATAAAGCGAAAAAGCAAAAAATAGTGACCGGTACACGCTCTGAGACTTTAATAGAAGTGATTAAAGGAGTAGAGTTTAACGACAAGATTATTACAACTGGGAAAGAACAACTCTCTGATGAATCCGAAATTACAATAAGAAAGAGTGAGTCGATTCAATGAACATTGCAAAGCTTTCTGTCTTTCGTCCAGTCGCTATGGCCATGGTCATCGGTTTACTTGGGATATTAGGACTTGTTTCTCTTCGGGATTTATCTATCGATTTATTTCCTGAACTCACGTTTCCTATTGTTGCTGTCACTACATCATATGAAGGAGCTGGACCAGAAGAAATTGAGAAGTTAATTACTCAACCAATTGAAGAAATCATGTCTAGTGTACCTAATGTCGAATCGGTATCTTCTACATCTAGAACAGGTGGTTCCCTTGTTTTAGTAGCTTTTGACTGGGGAACGGATATGGATTTTGCAGCTCTTACGATGCGCGAACGGATTGACATGGTTCGAGATTCATTACCTGAAGGTGTTCAGACACCACAAGTTTTGCGGTTCGATCCGAATATGTTACCAATCCTTCAATTAGCGATTACAGCTCCTTCACAAAGTGTAATTGAGGTAAGAAAACTCGTAGAGAATGAAATCAAACCTCGCCTTGACTCTGTTGATGGTGTTGCTTCTGTTCAAGTTGAAGGAGGCGCAACTGAAGAAATTCAACTTCTTGCAGATGCAAACCGTCTCGCGATGTATGGGATTACGTTGCAAGAATTACAACAATATATCGGTAGTGAAAATCTAACAATGCCTGGTGGTCAATTGCTAGATGGAAATGAACAAATTCCGATTCGGATTTCAGGTGAATTCAGTTCCATTTACGACCTACAAACATTACCTATTCCAACTTTAACTGGGTTTATTACACTTTCTGATTTAGTCGAAATAAAAGAAACCATTACACCTTCCCTTCAAGAAAGTTATTTAAATGGCGAGCCTAGTATTGGTATCTCGATTTTAAAAGCGTCAGGAACAAACACAGTAGCGGTGGTAAACGGGATTCACGATGAACTCCTATTATTAGAAGAACAACTACCGGCTGGCATCGAAGTTGTGCCCATATTTGACCAAAGCCGATTTATTATTCAATCCATTAAAGCTGTTGCTTGGAATATCGTCGTAGGTAGTCTTCTAGCTTCATTTGTCCTTTATACGTTTTTGCGTAATCTTCGGAGTACGCTCATTATTGCATTTTCCATACCGATTTCTATCATAACAACATTCCTATTTATGTATGGAAGTGGACAAACTTTAAATGTACTAACGTTAGGGGGATTAGCTCTCGGGGTCGGGATGATGGTCGACAACGCCATTGTCATATTGGAAAATATTTATCGACTCCACCATCAAGGAGTTTCTATTAAAGAAGCCGCTATTAAAGGGACAAATGAAATTGGAGGGGCGATTATTGTCTCTACCTTAACAACGATTGTTGTTTTTTTACCTATCGTGTTTGTTGACGGATTGGCGGCTCAACTGTTCAAACCGCTTGCGTTAACAGTAGCATTCTCATTGTTTGCTTCTTTGTTCACTGCATTAATTATTGTTCCTTTACTTACAGCAACCTTTTTAAAGAAAAATTCGGAGACTTCTTCTTTTCAACATGGTTTTGAAAGATTGCTTGCCCTTTATAAAGCACTTTTACATCATGCGCTAACAAAACCAAAACGTGTTATCATCACAACCATTAGCTTATTCGTCTTATCTCTAGTCGGAATTCCTTTTACTGGAACTGAATTTCTACCTGCACAAGACCAAGGAATGGTTACCATTGATGTACGACTTCCAGCCGGTAAAACAATTGAAGCGACAACATCGACCGTTCATGAAATCGATGAAAAAATTAAAAGTATTCCAGAAGTCCAATCTGCATATGTAACGGTAGGAGGGACAGATAATTTTACAATATCTGCTGGAACTCAAACGAACCGTGCAACTTATACATTATTGTTACATGAGCGAAAAAATCGGAATCGAACAGATGTAGAAATTGCCGAAGATATTCGAAATAAAATAAAGCATATTCCCGGAGCTGACATTTCGGTCTCAGGAAGTGACAGTGGTTTTACCGGAGAGCCTATCTCGATTACTTTACATGGACGAGATATTGAGACATTACACTATTTTTCAAAAGAAATCATTGAACTGATTAAAGGCGTGGATGGAGTTAGAGAACCTTCCTCTAATATGGCAAGCGGAAATCCTGAAATAAGCGTGGAAATTAACCGTAAAAAGGCTTCTCAATATGGAATTGGCAGTATGCAAATGGCGTCTACCATTAACACCGCAACACGAGGACTTGTCGCTACAAAATTAGCACGTCAAGGAGATGAAACTAATGTTCGATTGCTTTTAGACGATTCGACGGAAAAAACAGTAAACGCTCTTAGTCAACTATTACTTGATACACCTTCAGGGGAACGGATACCAATTTCAGCGGTTGCCACGTTAACGAGAGATGTTGGCCCAACAACCATTCGAAGATCAGACCGATTACGAGAAGTTACCATTCATGCTTCCATTATTAATCGGGACCTTGGTAGCATTGTCACCGATATTAAAAATAGACTTGATGATGAATTGGTACCGATTCTTCCTGCTGGCTACTCCATTACGTATGGTGGACAAGACGAACAAATGCAAGATGCCTTTTTAAAATTAGGAGGGGCTATTGCTCTTGCGATTATCCTTGTGTATATGGTTCTTGCCGGACGCTTCGAATCTTTCTTTTATCCGCTTCTCATCATGTTTTCTGTTCCCATTACGTTAATTGGGATCGTATTTGGTTTATTAGTTACGTTTCAACCGATAGGGGTTGGCTCACTTATAGGGATTTTAATTTTAACAGGAATTGTCGTCAATAACGCCATTGTGTTAATCGACTATATTAATACACTAAAAGCAAGGGGATTGACTAGCTTTGAGGCGATTATTGAGGCGGGGCCAACGAGATTACGACCTATATTAATGACCGCGTTAACGACTATTTTGGGGTTAATTCCATTAACACTTGGGTTTGGCGAAGGTACTGAAATCCAACAACCGATGGCCATCGTCATTGTGTTTGGATTAGCCGTCTCAACACTCATTACTTTGTTTTTTATTCCTACGTTGTATTATTTGTTCGATAAAAGAAAAGAGGAAAAAGAAAAGAAGAAAAACATGGTTATGTAAAAAGTGAAGAGGCTACAACAAATAAAATTTACAGATTAACTTCTACGGGCACATCTTCGCTAGCAAAGGTTTGTGCACGTGTCCCAGTTATCCACTTTTATTTTGTCTAGCGCCTCTTCTTCATTCCTCTTTCTTATGCAATTGTTTTTTGAGCGGCAGGGCCTGTCGTTGGCTTTCTTTGCAATGGCTTAAGGTTTTTTTTCAGAAATCCTTTTAAAATATCACGCTTTTTCTTTTTTAGCTTTTGCTTCCTTTTCATAACCTTCACCACCCTCGCATAAACTATGACAATTGGTTTTCCTCTTTCGTTTCATCGTATGTGAGTACATCATTCACACTTTCATACGATTGACCGTATAGCTCTTTGTCTTTATACGTATGAATCGTTTCATACGTCTTCTTCATTTTATCAAAAATATTCTCTTCTGACTCATCAATTGGTGACCAGTATAAAATTTCCAATTTATTAACTTCATTTGTTGCTAATGACTTTCGACTATAGCCAATGGAAGTGGCATGCTTAAACCCTTCTCTTTCATAAAATCGAAAACGCTTCTGAGTATCTGAATCTTCATAATCAAGTGGCTCTACTTCAAGAATGATTGGTTTTCCTTTTGCTTTTAACTTTTCAAGCAATTTCTTTCCTAACCCTTGCCCTCTCGCTTCTTTTGACACAAATAAATAATCTACAAAAACAAAGTCTTCCATCTCAACATACATCATCACATGATGCTTTCCTTCGTCTTTAAAGTAAATATCTGACTTTTCTTCAAGTAAAAGCTCAATATGTTCCTTTGATTTCATCTCTTCAATCGGAAAATATTGACTTAATTTTTTATACCAATTCACGTGAATGACCTCCATTTTCTTTATACTTATTAGTATATGCTCAATTAAAAAATACATAAACTTGGATATTTTACGATTTTCCTTAATATCCTATAAGTGATACTGTCTATTCACGATAAGGTCGTGCTTCTATATAAATGCCAATTGATCCCCCTTTTTCCTTCTCTTTTTATATTTGAGGGAAGCCCTTTCATTTTTAGCGCTTTTCCGTTAGAATAAAAAAAGATATATATGTCTTTCTTTACAACATATGTGCTAGGAGGTATTGTTGTGACAAGCTTTATTATTGATTTTCTATTACTAGCAGTGGTTATCATTGGAATTACCGCCTTAAATGGAATCATAACAAATGTATTTGGAATGAAAATATTCGGACGAGGGCAAGTTAATAAATTCACTTCAAAAACGTCCCATATCCAATCAGGTTGGAAACAAGTTGGTGGGAAGAAATAACGATGAGGAATACAAAAGGGCACGGAAAAGTTTTTTTCTTTTCCATGCCCTTTTTCCAATTATTTAAACGCCAATACTCTATCAATCGCTACCCGGAGTATAATTCACTCCTTTTGTATATTTGTTTCCTGCATTCCACAGTAAAAATTCTTCAATGCCATTATCATGTAAGGCTCGAATTTGCGCTTCGACTTCCTCTTTTCCATACCTTATATAATTGCCTTCGCCTAAATAGCTTGCAGTAAAATCTTGTAGCCAAGGTCGGGATATTGGAGGATTTTCCAACTTACCTAACACTTCATTCTCTACTTTTGCATACTCATTTACGAGTTCATATGGATGTAAGTCAGGTTTATTAATCCCAAAATAAGATGTCCAATGGCTTGGATAAATCATCGAGGAAATGACATCTACATTTTCGGAAATCTTCGTGAAATTTTGTCCAATACCAGGTGCTTCTTTTATTGTCGCAGCATAACCAAATATATCAACGGACACATCAACGTCATACGGCTCAAGTCGTTGTTTAGCATAAGCGACAAAATCAGTTACAGCAGTCACTCTTTTTTGAACATTATCCTCGTCTATTTCTTCATACTCTCCCATTCCATATTGCAAGTCCGCGTCTCTTCGTTCAAACCCTTCAGGGAAACGAACATAGTCAAATTGAATTTCTTGAAATCCCAGTTGTGCCGCTTTTTCAGCAATATTAATATTATAGTCCCATACCTCTTTTAAAAATGGATTAACAAAAGCTTCATTCCGACTATTTTTCCACACCTCTCCATCACTCGTTTGAAAAGAGAGCTCCGGTTTTGCTTCAGCTAATACCGAATCTTTAAACACAACAATTCGTGCAATCGGATAAATTTCTTTTTCTTCTAAGATGCTCATCATCTCTGATATATCTTGTATAAAATTTTGAGAAATGCCATAATACGGAGAAGTTTCATCTGGTTTATACGTTAAATATCCATGATCTTCTTTAATATCAATCACCATGGCATTTAATTCTGTCGTTTCCACGAATTCAACTAAGCTTAAAAAGCGCTCTCCCCCGGCACTATTTCCCGTTACATAAATCCCCCTAACAGCGTCTGGATAGGAAAATGAATAGTCTGAATTCACTTCAGTTGAAAAACGTGCAATTTCTTCAGGTAATACTAAGACTTTCCCCCCCTGTTCTTTTTTGCTGTGGAATAAAATCGAATTAGTTTCTTCCTTTTTTGCATAACCCGTTGATGTTCCAAATAAAGCAATGATAAGAACGAGAAATAAAACAAGCTTTTTCATATTTGTAGCCATCTTCCTCCCCTTTATTTTGTAAAGACTAATCTTCATCTTTAACATCAATATCTTCTGGAATGTCCTCTTGCTGTTCTTCTACCCATTGTGCTACTTTCTTTTCAATTTGCTCTTTATGCCAATTAAATTGTTCTTTATTTACTAAATATGTACGCCCGTCATATACGGCTTTAATATTACCAATTGTAACCTGTTCTTTTATATAACTTACAGATACGTTTAAGTATTCCGCTAGTTCTTCTAACGTGATATACATCGTCTAATCCCTCCTAGTACAAAGTATACCATGATTATTCTCCAAAAAAATAAAACACCAGAGCGGTGTTCTATTTTAAAAGCTGAAGGACAGAAAAGAAATGAGCAACGGTCCCAGCTATCACAAATAAATGCCAAACCATATGATGATATTTAAAGCCTCTCCACATATAAAAAACAGACCCGATGGAATAAAGCACACCACCTATGACTAAAAAAACAATCCCTGTTCTTGTTACATTTTCTATAATTGGATTCCAAACAAATATCACACCCCACCCCATCACTAAATATAATAGTGTGGAGAGATATAAATATTTTTTTACAAAGAAAGATTTAAAAACCGTTCCGCCAATGGCTAAACCCCACATTATCCCAAAAAGCGTCCAGCCTACCCAACCAGTTACAGCAATAAATAAAAAAGGCGTGTATGTTCCAGCAATAAAGAAATAAATGGAGGAGTGGTCTAAAATTTCAAAAACGTCTTTTGCCTTCCCTTGTGGTAGCGCATGAACAAAAGTGGAAGAAAAATACAAAATGACCATCGTAACTCCAAATAATGTAAAGCTAACGACATGCCACGCAGTTCCATAAAGAGAGGAAAATACAATTAATAAAACGAGAGCAGCAATGCTTAACAATGCACCAATTCCATGAGTAATTGAATTTGCAATTTCTTCTCCTTTTGAAAAAATATGTGTTGTTGCCAATGCTACCATCCTTTCATGACCAAACATTTCATGGCAATTATACCAAATTACTCGCCAATTAAAAACTAATGAGCGCTACACAAAAAATATTGAGAAATAACCTTGCATATCCCATTGCATCTCTGATTATAAATCTTTATAATAGAAAAAATACCTAAAAAGCCAACTCTACAAAAGGAGGAATGAACGATGATTAGAACGGTCACATTAACTGAACTTTTTGAACATCCAATTACAAAAAAATACGTAAAACGGTCTGGTTTGGCTCATGCCATTGCTACTGCTCACCATGCCTTTAAGCTTTCAGAACAGTATAATGTAAATCCAGACCTTGCAACAAAAGCTGCATTCCTTCATGATATCGGTCATTACACATGGTATAAAAGAAATGGCGATTGGGATTTTCAATCGTATCGAGAAAATGATATCCATGCGATAAAAGGAGCTGAGCGTGCACATAAACTCCTCATCCGACTTGGAGAAGAGCCTTCTTCTGCAAAACAAATCGCGTTAGCCATCCTTCTTCATACCGATTCCTATTTGCCTGAAGGAAACCTTAAATTAGACCCTTTACAGAAAGTCGTTGCATTAGCTGATGCAGCAGATGAAGAACCAAACGGGAACCACCATTACCGGGATATTTCGTTTGACCTCGCTAGAAAAAAGCTTCAACTTCTTGACAAATTAGTCGACGAAGCACTGAAAAAAAATCAATTACAACGAACGGTTTAGAAAGGAGTGCCTGATTCCTTTCTGTTTTCTTTTGTTTTTTTATTGACTGTTATTGGAACACATGCTACATTATAGAAAAGCGAATAACCCAAAAAGGGGAGTAGCGACCTACTATAGGTTAATGAGTCGTCATGACGGTGAGTTTCTCACTCGGTTCATTAAGCTTTATCTATGATGGATAACATTAACAGGTAAAGTCCGCAAGACCTTTTTATGAGAGTTTGATTTAAGGGTAAACTTTCATAAAAGGGTCTTTTTCGTGTTGTTAAGGAGGAGAAAAGTTTTATGGTGTTTTTATTGTTTTTTATTTGTGCCGTTGTGACGGTCATTACCGCAATTAAACTTTCTACGTATGCAGACGTTTTAAGTGAAAAATCGGCTCTTGGTGGGATGTTAGTTGGGACTGTTTTGCTAGCAGGAGCTACATCTTTACCGGAAGTTACGACGAGTGTATCGGCCATTGTTTTAAATAATCCTGACATTGCAATCGGAAATGTGTTAGGAAGTAACATGTTCAATATACTCATTATCGCTTGTTTTGATTTATATTATCGAAAACAACAATTTTTTAATGGGGCTGCTAAAGAACATATTTACACAGCGACAGTTGGTTTTCTTTTAGCCGTAACAGCATTTTCAGCTTTGATTGTTCAAATTAACATTGAAATCTTCCATATAGGGCTTGATACGCTAACCATTTTATTGATTTACATTGTAGGAATGTTTATTATTGCTAAAATAACGAAATATGAAAATTCAGTTAAACCTATACCACCTAAAGAAGAAGAGGAAAAGCAAAATACAAATGCGATTTCCTTGAAACGCGCGATTATCGGTTTTGTCATCGCTGCGATCGTCATTTTAGCTGCAGGCTCTTTGCTAACCATTACAGGTGACCGCATTGCGGTTATTACCGGATTAGGTTCTAGCTTTGTCGGGAGTTTCTTAATTGCAGCAACAACATCATTGCCAGAAGCCGTGTCTGTTCTTATCGCCATTCAGCTACGAAATTATAACTTAGCGATTGGTTCAATACTCGGAAGTAACTTATTTAATATGATTATTTTAGCTGGAACAGATGTGATTTACCGTCCTGGTGCGATTTTATCGTATGTTGCACCTGTTCATCTCATCACAGCGACAGCCATATCAGTATTATCGATTATCCTTTTATATTCAATAGGAAGAAAAACATCACGCTCATCCTTTACGTATATGTTACCTTCTATCTTGTTAGTTGTTGTTTACTTCATTTCTTCGTATTTAATCTTTATTCAATAAGGAAAATGCGGGAGCGTCTTTTCTAGAATAAGCTTTCAAAGCTTCACTGCAATACCAATATTTGCATGTTTCATTTTTGCGGTCAGAGCCGCCGTTATTTGTGAACATGATACGGGTTTCCGTTTTTTAGCGGCCACAGGAGCGCTTAATCAATTTTTTATAATCTCTTATATGTTAAATAAAGAAAAAAGCAAATGAGACTATCGCTCATTTGCTTTTTCCTATCTCTTCTAACATTTCCTCCGTAACCATACCATTGATTCTTTTTTCAATAACACCATTCTCATTTATGACGACCGTTGTCGGGATTCCAAAAATAGAGTATTGTTTCATTACTTCTCCAGTTTCATCATACAATACTTCAAAGTTCGCATTAAAATGGTTTAAAAATGGCTCGACGTCTGCTTTAGATCGTTCTTGACTTGTTAAATTCACACCAAGGAGAATCGTATTTTCATCAAGTGTTTGTTCATATTTCACTAAAGCTGGCATCTCCTCTTGGCAAGGTAAACACCAAGTTGCAAAAAAATTAACAATAACTCGTTTTCCTTGGAAAGATTGTAATGAGATTTCGCTACCATCTTTATCTTTTAACGTAAAGGGAACCGCTTGTTTCCCTTCAAAAGCACCAACAGAAGCTGTAGCAGCAACGGCTTTTTCAACTTGTTGGAATACAGGCTCTGATTGTTCATATACCATTCCGATTCCGAACATAAGAAAAAACAAAGCACAAAAATAAAACATTTGTTTCATTTTCAAAGGTAATCACCTCTTTCCACCCTTTATTCACCTTGATATAATATATGAACAACAGACAAGTTTCATGAAATGAGGATGTTTATGCTTACTATTTTTTTATTTTTATCGATTATAAGTCTTTGTTCATATGTGATTTTCAGTTATACAACTGGATTTACAAATTCAATCCTTTTTATTTTCCTCATCTTAATTTCCATTACTTTATTTGCTTTTAAAAAGAAAAAATCATAATATTTTTTGTCCTATTTCCTCGGAAATTAGATTATTGAATCGCTTCTTCACTTTCACTATTCACAATAATTTCCTCAATAATATGTGTTGCGGCATTTGGTTTTTTTAATGTTCTTGCTGCTTTTTTCATTTTCTCATTTACCTTTTTCGCAAAAATGCGATTTAATAAAAACGGAATCTCAACTTCTTCCTGGGCTTTTAATGCTACACCGTTATCAATTAAAAATTTAGCATTGTGCTCTTCATGTCCTGGTACAGGTTGGTAGACAACTATCGGTGTTTCACATATAATCGCTTCAGCCATCGTAAGTCCACCAGATTTTGAAATAATAACATCACTAGCTCGTAAATAATCTAAAAAGCGGTCAGTAAACGGGATGACATCAACAATATGTTTACTCTTCATTTGTTTCAGTTTTTGTTCAACTTTTTTATTATGACCTGTCATACATAAAATTCGAAGCTGACGATTACAATTTTCAAGTGAGCGTACTACTTCCGTGTAATTTGTAAGACCAATCCCCCCTCCTGCAATGAGGACAATTTTTTGGTTGTGCTCAAAACCTAATTCATACCGACATTTCCATTTCGAACGAGAAAAAGCTGGATTTTTCGGTACGGGGATTCCAGTCGTAATAAACCGTTCTTGTGGTAAATTATGTTTTTTAGCAAATAAACGAACATCGGGATCAGCCGTAAAGTATCCTGTGATTTCATCACGCCAATAAGCACGATGCAAAACAAAATCTGTAATTACCGTATACAAAGGGATTTTTAGCTTTTTTTTCTTTTTTAAAGTCGTTAAAAAAGCCGTAACAAATGGATGTGTTGATATAATAAAAGGAGTTTTGGATCGATCAATAAACGCTGCTAACTTTTCTACAAATAGTTTGCCAAATGAATCTAAATACAAAAAATATAATTTTTCTTCAGAACGATAATAAATATTTCTCCAAATGTTTGGACTAATCTTCAATAAGGAAAGATATGAATGCAACACAAATTTATGAAGCGTCGGACTAATGGAATGAAAGGTATCAATGATTATTGGTTCATAGCCTTTATTCATTAATTCTGTCTCTAAAGCTTTTGCAGCCTGTTGATGACCGTGACCTATTGATGCAGAAAAAATTAAAGGTTGATTCATCATGCTCCCCTCTTTCATCACAGTTGTATCCATATTATTTGTTATTCGATTGGAAAGCATTCACAATGACTACGGATGGATAATATTAGTCATGTGTTTTGTTTTAGTTTACTCTCTCGCTAGTTTTCGTTAAGATAACAGTAAAAGGAATGAGTGAAAGGAAGACATTTTTATGAAAACTGTTTTTTCTGGTATTCAACCAAGTGGGACATTAACACTTGGAAATTATTTAGGAGCAATGAAACATTTCGTTGAAATGCAAAATGACTATCATTGTTACTTTTGTATTGTTGATCAACATGCAATAACAGTTCCACAAGATCGCTTAAAGCTTAGGCAGAATATAAAAAGTTTAGCTGCACTTTATATCGCTGTCGGTATTGATCCCGATAAGTCTACGTTATTTATTCAATCAGAAGTACCTGCACACGCTCAATTAGGTTGGATGATGCAATGTGTTTCTTATATTGGTGAACTTGAGCGGATGACTCAATTCAAAGACAAATCAACAGGAAAAGAAGCCGTTTCTGCCTCTTTACTTACCTATCCTCCACTTATGGCAGCTGATATTCTTTTATATCAAACTGATATTGTTCCAGTTGGGGAAGATCAGAAACAACACTTAGAATTAACAAGAGATTTAGCGGAAAGATTTAATAAAAAATACAACGATATTTTTACAATCCCTGAAGTGAAGATTCCAAAAGTAGGGGCTAGAATTATGTCTTTGAATGATCCAACAAAAAAAATGAGTAAATCCAACCCAAATGAAAAAAGTTATATTTCAATGCTGGATGATGAAAAAACAATTATGAAAAAGATGAAAAGTGCCGTCACAGATTCGGATAATTCCGTTCATTATGACAAAGAATCAAAACCCGCATTAGCTAACTTACTATCGATTTACTCGCTTTGTTCTGGAAAATCAATTGAGGAAATCACCGCTATGTATACTGGAAAAGGGTATGGGGATTTCAAGCAAGATTTAGGTGAAGTCGTAGTCGAGGCACTGAGACCGATTCAAGAGCGGTATTATGAATTAATCAATTCAGAAGAATTAGATCAAATTCTTGATATGGGACAAGAAAAAGCAAACAAAGTCGCGCAAAAAATGTTAGCAAAAGCTGAACGAGCGATGGGATTAGGGCGAAAACAAAGGTAACGGGTAGAACATATCTCTCATACAAAAGTGAGAAAGAACAAATTCAAGGTTTGGACACGCGAATAAATAGTTTGTACAAACAATAATGATTTTCGACTAATGTAAATATACGCTTTGATACTTACGAGGCAACTTTTATGCGGTCAGAGCAGCCGTTATTTGTGAACATGATACGGGTTTGCGTTTTTTTGCGGCCACAGGAGCGCTTATTCACGCAAAAGCAACACTATTCCACGCGATATATGAAAAACACCCTTTGCGGGGCGATACGCTCGCTGTGCGCTACACTGTGGTAAACCACCACAGTGTTGCTTAAGACACTACAGCGGCTTCTCTCCCTTACGCAAACGATCCCAAAGGGAAAAGCACCCTTTGGGCGGGCGATACGCTCGCTGTGCGCTACACTGTGGTAAACCACCACAGTGTTGCTTAAGACACTACAGCGGCTTCTCTCCCTTACGCAAACGATCCCAAAGGGAAAAGCACCCTTTGGGATCGTTTGCTATCAAAAAAGCATACAGTTTTTATGTATGCTTTGCTTTCTTATTAATAACCTTTTTGCTTTTTCCAAATGGCACCTACTAATAATGAAATTCCAATCGTACCAACTACGGCAACAACGGTTAGAATTTGCATTGCTCCATGTACAAATCCATCCACTGTCATCCCTCCTCCGTCTATGAATTACAGTTGCGTTGTTCATTTCCTACTATCTCATTATAAAGGTCTTTTTTCCTTGTGTAAATATTCGATAGAGAAGGTTGTAATGTTGACACAATTTCATCATTATTTCACACTTTCTCCGTGCTCTAATTCCCATAACTTCTCAAAGAACGGTTGACCCTTTACCATTTTACTACATAGTTGGTAATGCCTGCTTGTCCAACCTAATTTCACTTCCTCAAATAAACCATTCCATGCTTCTTCCATTGACATTTGCTGGATGTCCATATATAGATTTGGGTTCCATTCAGTATACCAATACCGTATTTCTGCCTCATTTCCCGAAGTATATAATTGGTCAAGTGCCATAAATAATAATTGCTTTAATTGCCGTTCTTTTCTTGTTAATCCTTTCATATCTTCAGGACTTGGAGAAAGGATATGATATTCTTTTGAAAAGATTATATTGTCTAACGTATATTCTTGCATTTCTTCTGTTTCGACTAAATCAAACACAATTTGTTCTTGTCTTGGTGTTAATCGACTTTTTCGTATCGGGGTTTTATATCCGATCGTATCTACTGCTATTATTCTTTTACCATCTGTCGCTATAAAACAGTAATCCAGTTGTATTCTTGACATATTTTTGCGTAAATAGCTTTTTTGAAAAACGGCTAATAGTAAAGAATCCGGCAATTCAGCAATGTTATTTTCAATATAGTCAAATAATTCTTCGCTTACTTTTACAACATAAGCTTGATCCAACACTTCAATCCTATCGTCACTTCTCCACTCATAAAAGTCACAGACATTGTATCCATTTTCTTCACCTTCAAACCAATTTACCCAGACATCACGAATGTGGACCATCGTTAACATGCCCCCCTGCTAATAATGTTTGTACCATCAGTATAGTCAGAGAGTACCCAATTTATTCCACGACTACTATATTCATGCTTATAAGTTTTTATGCGACTTTTTTTTCGAAGAGCTTGGCCAATATAAACAAAGAGTAATAATTATAAAACCACCAATCAACAAATAAAATTCTACTCTGCGAACAATAAAGGAAGAAAAACTTGAAACATCATAACCTACCGCAAAAAGATTGAGATAGGCAAGTATACTTATTCCACCTGACACGGCTAATCCAAAACCTACGAGCAACATTATAAATCGAAAAACCATCGAACAACTCCTATTTATAACCTTGCCTATCTTTTTCTCGCTTGAAGGTAAAAAAACCTGCCTTCTTTTTTATGTTTCTGTTTCAAAGGACGTATTTTTTATTATTTCTTTCGCTGACATTCCTAACAATTCTTTTGAATTTTTTTCATCTCGTTTAGCACACTCGTCGACAATAGCATAGCCAAGAGCATAACCAATCCATTGTGGCCACCCTAAGCCACGATGACCAAACAAATAAGGATTATGGTTTTTTCTTCCTTTTACTGTTAGCCTTGCTTTAAATAAATAATCCCACCAATATACCAACACATCATCGGTGTATATCGACGTCCATATTGCATTCATTTCCTTTCCCAACTCTTCTTCAACCGCTTTCTCAGCCAATCCTTCAATAAGTAAAGAATCAAGTAGAGTTAGTTCGCTTTCATCGTTTTTTTCAAATCTTAGTCGACATACATGATGATATTCATGAGTAACTAATGCTTCTATTTCTTTTTTCGTAGTTGTTGCTGAAAGAAACAAAATAATTTTCTCTGTAAAGCCAATGCCCATCTTCTTTCCTAAATGTTTCATAATCATTTCATTTCTTTCTTCTACAGGAAAAATAAAAATATGAACATCAGGACCATGCCACTTTTTTTTCAAATAACGAAACTGTCTTTCTACAATTTCCCATACTCTCTTTTCTTCAAACTTTTCAATCGTATTCACAATATCAACATCAGGATGAAAAAGTCCCTGTCCTAGTAAATATTGATGTAATTCAATTGGATGAGGATGTTCTTTAAAGACATTTTGTTCAATCATTGGTTTTATCAGCATATCGCACTGTGCTTTAAATTGTTGTTCACGCGTATTTGCTTTTTTTACCGATTGACAATATTGTTGTAACCATTTGTTAGTATTAACGACTCCCATCTCTCCTGCTCCCTTTTTGAAGTGTTGTAATATACTATGCGACTAGCATTAGAAAGGGACTCCATTTATCTAGAGTTGATAGACAGAACTATGCTCCATCTACAATATATTAGAATACATGTCCGAAACATCACGCTGCACTGCTATACTAAATTTTTTCTTATCTTACAAGAAAAAGCCAGGAAATCCTGGCTTTTCTCTACTTATTTCTACTGCTCGTTAATGACAGCAAATACTTCACTAACGCCTCTTGTTCCTCTTTTGTAAAACCACTTTCTTCATCTACCCAATACTCATGGCCGCTTCCTTCTACATGGGCGTCTTGTAAATGCTTATTTTCTTTGTTTGCTTGAACGACTTTCTCCCGGAGGTTTCGATCCACAACCGCACGTAAGCTGTGATAAGGATCTGGGTTGATTCCTTTTATTACTGTACCAGGTAATCCTAAGTCTGTATTTGGATTAGGACCGACGGATACTCCCCCATCATGTAAATAAGGTGGCGACCACGCTAAGCCAATTAGTCCCTTTACTTTATACCCGCCTTTTTCGTCTTTATCTTTAGCAAATACAAATTTCTTTTGTTCTTCATCAACATGTTCAGTCGGAACTTCAAGAATCGTTGCATCTTCTGGGACAGGTACAGGAGTATCAGGTGAATAGGTTAAAGACTTTCCTAGAAAATCCGGAATGTCTTTAAACGATTGAGCACGAGAAGGTTCAGTCTTTATTTCTTGTTGTGGAATAATTTCATGGTTTGTATAGGTTGGACCTGCATGACAAGATATACAGCCCGCTCGGTTAAACACTTCACGACCAGTAGCCAGTACGCTGCTATCGACATGTTGGTTGTACTTCGGAGGAACTAGCGCATTTTGATATGCTGACATTGCATTAATTTGTTCCCCGACGCGAAAACCAGGCGAACTAACAATCGTCCCATTTGGTGAGTACATCGATACTTTTGGATAATTGGGTGGTTTGACCATTTCATTTACACCAGGTACTTTAGGTTCTTTGTCAATAGATGCTAAAAACTGTGATGGAGTCATCTCACTCTCAGGATTGAAGCGATAATTTTTATTGGCTGCATTTTGTAATATCGTTCCAATAAATTGGTCTTTATCAATGTTAAATAACGGTTCACTTTGTCCAGCTTGTGCTAATATATCTGAATTTTGAGCATGGACATTATTATTTAATGAGCTTAATCCTTTGAAAGGACCAACTGCCGCAAAGCCATTCCAACCATAAGGATGGTCTCCTAACGTAAACGAATCTGGAATTTGAGTAGGGTTATTCACTAAATCCATTGTAGAATCGAAATTACCTGCTGGCCATTTTACTAGCATCTCATCAACCGCTTGTTCAAACTTTTCTGCATCGGGTAAGGAAACTTCTTCTCCATCTTCATTTCGAACTGTTGGAGTATGCTCTGTAATATATTCCTTTAATTTCTCTGCATCCATGTCTGTATTCGTAAAGTAAGCTGCTGAGTTGGTTGCTAAAGCCAGCAGCAGTCCACCATTAAAGTTTTTATTAGGTGCGCCTTCAACGACCATTCCTGTTTTCATATCAACAGAAGCATGACATGCTGCACAACTAACTCCCGCTTTAATACGTCCTTCTGAAAAAGAAATTGGCATCCCTAAAGGTGTTAGTGAACCTTTCGCTACATCTAACCCTGTATTAATTTTTTCCCCTTTTTTAAAGATTTGGCCCCCTATTCTTACATCTTCTGCCAACTCTACCTGTAAATTATCAGTATACCCACCACGTAACTCTAATATAGCTTTAGAAATATTCGTTACTGTCAATGGACCATCTAACATTCCTAATATATCCGTAATAAAAACTTCATTATTAAATGTTTCATTATAAAAAAGCTCTCTCCCTAATGTTATAAATTCTTCGTCCACCTTAACAGCTCCGTTGCTTTCAGAAAGAGGTCCACCTTTTCCTTGAGCCAGTAATGAATCAGAAGTAACATCATCTCCTTTAATCGTGACTCCCCATAAATCATACATGGTAGATTCCTCAATATTCATCGTTTCATTTAAAATATTATCTTCAGGTGGAATATAAGAATATTGAGGTTCGATAATATAAAGACTAGCTACAAGTAAAATGATTACGGCGACAATCCCATAGAAAATATACCGTTTTTTCATCGTATCCCTCCTTATCTTTACACCTATTTTTTCACAAATTATATTCAATATGTAAAAAGGAACGAAAGAATAAGAATAGCCTTACTCTTTCGTTCCTTTATACGATATGTAGCATACTTTTTTGAATCGTGACTTCAACAGGGGTTTCTCCAATGATTTCACCATCTCCGTGAATGATGACTGGACTTTCAGATGTAACCGTCACTGATTTTCCTTTCATTAACGTAATGGCAGAATGATGAATATGTTTTCCTTTAAATACTTTCGGAAACACTTGCAGCAATTTTATCTTAGATATATTATGAACAATACAAACATCTAAATACCCGTCATCACTTAAAGCTTCAGGACAAATATTCATCCCACCACCATAATAAGGAAGATTCGCAATTGCAATTAACCACACATTTGAAAATTGAACGCTTTTCCCATCAATCATCATTGTTACAGACGTTGGCCTGTATTGAAAAAGCACTTGTAATACGATAATCCCATAAATAAGTTTTCCAAGATTAAAACGATTTAAGATTTTTTTTAATTTTGATTGATTCGCCAGTTGAGCCACTTTCCCGTCAAACCCAATGCCAACGACAGTTGTACAACATTTTTCACCAACAAATAAAATATCCATTTGTTTTTTTATCCCGGACAAGATTCGATCTAATGCTAATAAATGATGTTTCGGAACGCCCATTGCACGAGCGTAATCATTACCTGATCCTGCAGGAATAATTCCAAATGCGATTGGTAAATTCCGAATTCCATTTACAACATCATGTACGGTTCCATCTCCACCGATAGCGACAACAGCAGTTACCTTTCTTTCATCAAGTCCAATTACACAATCTGTTGCATGACCACGATACCTAGTGAATATCACGTCATACTCAACATTTTTCTTTTGGAGTACTGTTTCAATTTCTTTCCATATTATATGACCACGACCATTACCTGAAATCGGATTTACAATAAAAATATACATTGCCGAGATTACACCCCATTTCCCCAACCACTCTTACCATTTTTTCCAGTCTTAGCACGGTTATACCACTCTTGTCATTGTTACCCTAATTTTACCGTTAAATCAAAAAAGTTCAATATTAACTATTGACACGTTCCTTTTTCATTCTTATAATCAATAAAAAGAATAAATGTGGAAATTTAGTGTCTTTTTTTGATTAGTGAGCATTTTATTATAATATGATAAAATGAAAACTATAGTAAAGATTACTAGAATTCATTGCTTATTTTTTATATTTCATCTTTCCTCAAATGGTAGTGAAATATACTTTAGCACCTTTTGGAGGGTTTTGATGAAGATTTTAAAAAAAGGATTACTAGAGGCCGAAATAAGTAAAGCATTAACCCAATGGGAAAAAGAATACCTTGGAAGAGGCTCTGTTCAAGTCAAGACAGATATTCTCCGAAATATGGTCATAGTTGCTTTAAAAGGGATATTAACCCCTGCTGAACAAGCATTAACGAAAACAACGGCAGGCCTTCTTTCGATAAAAAAAACTCGGTCTGATCTTATTGAAACAGGCAGCGACCAAGTCAAAGAAATCATTCACGCGTTAACAGGAATTAACGTCTACAGTTTCCATACAGATATTAGCACGAGAAGTGGCGAACGCCTGATTATTTTTATGTTAGAAGAAAATTTAGAAAATAAATTAACAGAATAGCTCTGGGAGTTCTATTCAACAATTATACATTGAGGGATAAAAAGACCGGCTTATGATGATCGTGACAAACGTCTTCTTAAGCTGGTCTTTTTTATGGCTTATTTCGTAAACAATGTGATTTTCAAAAAGTGGAGACAAGCAAAATCACAACAGCTGGACGAAAAAAAGCCTTATACACATAAAAAGATATAGAAAAAGGATAGGAGGAGAAAAATGTTTGATATCGTCGTACAAAACTTACTTTCACCCGTTGTATTATTCTTCATTTTAGGACTCATTGGTGCCATTGTTAAATCGGACTTTAAGTTTCCACCTGGGTTAAGTGAAGCGCTCAGTATTTATTTATTAATTGCGATTGGATTAAAAGGTGGGATGGAATTATCAAACTATAGTTTCTCCGAAGTCGCACTTCCGATTGCAGCAACACTATTCCTCGGTTCTATCATTCCTGTGATTACAATGGTCATCTTAAAGTGGATGATGAAGTTAGACCTGAAAAATTCCATAGGTCTAGCTGCGACCTATGGTTCTGTCTCCATTGTAACTTATGGTGCAGCCCTTACTTTTTTAGATAGTACGAACACAAGTTATGAAGCGTTTATGAACGGATTAGTCGTTGTAATGGAAATACCAGCTATTTTTGTTGCCCTATTACTACTAGCCATTCTTGAGAGTAAAAAAGCGGAAGAGTTACCGAATACAAAATCAGTTGGTATTTCTGCTACAAGCTTATCTTCAATTATTAGTCCTGAGGTCATTAGAGAAAGCCTATTCGGAAAAAGTGTTTTCCTATTGGTAGGAAGTTTGTTAACAGGACTCATCGTTGGGAAAGAAGCAGCGATGCCTGTCGTGCAACCTTTATTTATTGATTTATACCAAAGTGTGCTTCTGTTGTTTTTATTAAACATGGGATTAATTGCTGGGCAACGATTAGCCGTTGTTCGACGTCACGGTATAAAACTTTTACTGTTTGGTATCGTTACTCCTGTTTTATATGGAATTCTTGGCATTTTTGTAGGTTACGGCGTTGGACTTTCATTAGGGGGGGCAACATTACTTGGAATTCTTTCCGGTAGTGCTTCTTATATCGCCGCACCCGCTGCACTTCGGGCCTCTGTTCCTGATGCGGATCCGTCCATTTATTTAGGTCTTGCACTCGGAGTCACCTTCCCGTTTAATTTAGCAATAAATATACCGTTGCTCTATGCGATTGCGAGCTTGCTTTATTAATAAGAAAAACGCGAGAGCGTCTTTTCTTTTCAAGCATAGTGCGGAGCCCTGCCCGCTTTTGAAAGTGAACCCCAAGTGCTCTTCTTGGGGTGAAACGCGCAGGTGAGCAGCCTTCGCTCTTCTAGAATAAGCTTTCAAAGCTTCATTGCTACATCAAAATTATTATGCTCCCTCATTTGTCTCATTTTCGCGGTCACAGCAGCCGTTATTTGTGAACATGATACGGGTTTCCGTTTTTTAGCGGCCACAGGAGCACTTATTCACGCAAAAGCCACTCTATTCCTAGCGATATATTATGATTAACTGCTCCTGTGTCCACCAACGTTCCAAAACGCTAGCCATGTTCACAGATAACGGTTTTCATGACCGCTTACTTCCCATAACCACCAAAAGATAAACCCGACCCAAGTGTTGAATGATTCACTTGGGTCTTTTCTTGCTTGTCTCATAGTACTCCAAATCCCTAATTCATTCTAAGAATGTATTAGAGCAATGTTTTACACAAGTCGTATTTTATAGTTTCCTAAACAATAAGAAAAACGCGGAGCGTCTTTTCTTTCAAGCGAAGTGCGGAGCCCTACCCGCTTTTAACAGTGAACCTCAAGTGCTCTTCTTGGGGTGAAACGCGCAGCTGAGCAGCCTTCGTTCTTCTTGAATAAGCTTTCAAAGCTTCACTGCTTTCTATTTCGTTTGGACATGTGTTCGGCTATTTAATAGAAAATGAGCTTTTTTCAATTCATTACAGACATACGATCTACTATTTACTCAAAAGCACCCTAAAAACCCGTAATTTTTAGAATTTAAGGGATCCTATGTCCGTTTAAAAAAGGGGACAGCTCGAATTCCCCTGTGCTGCTACTGCTTTTGTTGGTCATTCGTCACATATTGAAACTCAATTTTCTTTTTCTCTTTATTCCAAAGCAATTTTGCATCAAATGATTGCTCTCCTTTTTTGAACCCTTTGATTACATTTGTTTGTTCATGTTCAAGTAGTTTTTTCACATTCGTTTTCGTTAGTTTTTTCCCTAACATCATTTTTGAAATTGTAAAAGTACATTTTGTTTTTTTATAATGAGAACACCCGTAAAACTCACCTTTATCGACGATTTTCCCATTACAAAGTAAACAAGGTCCTACCGTTTTTCCTAACGTATATTTTGATGTTAAGGAAGAAGTTTGTTCATATTGGGAAACATTCCAATTTGTTGAAGAAGAGATTGCACCTTCAATCATCACATGAGCAAGTTTTTTTATTTGTTCCATGAATCCTTTCGCAGATGCTTGTCCTTCTCCTATTTCAGCTAATCTCTGTTCCCACTTCGCTGTCATTTCCGGTGAAGCTAATATCGTATCACCGATAACATCAATGAGGAGTTTTCCTTTATCGGTTGCATACACCATATTTTTTTTCACATCGATATATTTTCGATCTTTTAACATTGTAATAATGTTAGCTCTTGTTGCTTCTGTACCTAACCCTTCTGTTTTGTTTAATACCTTTTCTAGTTCATCATTTTCAATATATTTTCCCGCTGTTTTCATGAGGGTAATAAGTTGACCTTCCGTAAACCGTTTTGGCGGTTCTGTTTTACCGTTTTTAATTATCGTTTTTTTAACAACACCTTTATCTCCTTTGTTTACATCAGGTAGTAAAATGTCTTTTTCTTCTTTTGCGAAGGCGGCGATTTTTCTCCATCCTTGCTTGATACACTTTTTCCCTTTTGTTAGAAACGAGACTTGTTCATCTACGGTTGTAGTTAACGTCGTATAATCATAGATCGCATCTTCACAATGTGCGGCAAGCAATTGGCGAACAATAAGGTCATATATATTCTTATCTTCTGCACTCAGTTTTTTTATATCTACCTTTTTTGTTGTTGGGATAATTGCATAATGGTCTGTGACTTTTTTTTCATTCACATATCGTTTATTATGTAAAATCGATTTTGGCAACGGAAAATAATGATTATATTCATCATACTCGCTCACATTTGCTAAAATTTGTGGAAATGTCGCCGCCTCTCCTTTAGTCACATACGAAGAATCAGAACGAGGATAGGAGATGAGCCCTCGTTGGTATAAGCGTTGCAAAATATCTAATGTTTTTTTCGGTGAATATTTAAATAACTGATTTGTTTTCGCCTGAAGGGAAGATAATGAAAACAGCAGTGGAGGTTTAAACGTTTTTCTTTCTGTTTCGAACTCTTTAATTATTGATGACTTTCCTTCACAAAACTGCGCGATTTTTTCAGCTTGTTCTTTTGTTTTTAACCGACTCTTTCCATCTTTCATCCATTTCCCGCGGTAACTTCCTTTATCAAACGAAAAGTCCGCCTCTACTTCCCAAAATTCTTCTGATGTAAACGAAGCAATTTCTCGTTCCCGTTTAACGATTAACGCTAATGTTGGTGTTTGAACTCTACCCGCAGAAAATACATCTTCATATCCTCGTTGTTTTAATAAAATTGTAAAAACTCTGGAAGCATTCATACCAATTACCCAATCTGCACAAGATCTTGTATAAGCTTCGAAAAACAAAGGTTTTGTTTCTTTTTCATCGATCAAATTGGAAAACCCATCGTAAATAGCTGCTTCCGTTAAAGAAGAGATCCATAATCGTTTTAACGGTTTATTTACTTTACATTCATGCAAAATGAGGCGAATAATTAATTCCCCTTCCCGCCCGGCATCTCCTGCATGGATAATTTCAGTGACTTCCTCTTTATGAACAAGTTGTCGAATAATGTGAAATTGCTTTCGTTTAGAAGGGATCGTATCAAATGTAAATTGATTTGGGATTATAGGTAAACTTTCGATATCCCATTTCTTCCATTTTGGATTGTACGTTTCTGGAGGAGATAATTGTAATAAATGGCCAACTGCCCAAGTACAGTAAGCACCATTGGGAAATAACTCATTTGGATAAACAAGAATATAGCCATCCGCTTTTTTATGTTTAAACTGTGATACAAGTGTTTTTGCTTGGTCAGGTTTTTCCGCAATAATGACTTTCATTTTCTAGTTCCTTCTTTCTTCTCAAACTGCTTAGTCGTTACTCCTATACAGTTCAGTAAAAAACGAGCAAGTCCACTTACACCTGCTCGTTCCTGGTCTTTTCCATTCGAAGAACTTGAATGGCTTGATGGATATACAATTGAAATTTCTCTTCTTTTTCTTTTTCAATGTTTCCTGTAATAGCGACAGCAATTCGTTCGAAATTATCAATGAGGTGGCTCGTCTTCATTCCGTGACGAACCAAAATTCCGTTCAGCCAAATGGCATAATCGACAAAAATTTCTTCGCTATCTAGTTGATATGCGGTTTCAAGGTGGTGAAAGTGATGCTCATTATCTTCTCTACATTTTTGTTTCCCTTTTTCACCAAACTGATGTAGCTCTGGGAATGCCTCATACATTCGTAGTACAACTTCATCTATTAATGGGTGGTATTGAGGATAAGGAAAAGTGATCACAAGGCAACCACCTCGTATTGTTTAACAATTGGAATAATGGAAGCAAGCTCTTGGTCTGGATATTTTTTTTCAAATTCATGAATTTGCTTAAAGTCATCACTGCGAACCCATGCTAAATAATCCTCTTTTGTGTCCCATTCAATTTGGACAGTTAATTCGCCTTGCTTTTTATCATTTTGCAACAATCGAAAATGACGAAACCCTTTTGCTTTATCTACAGATTTTGAACGTGATCGGTAAATCGAAATAACCTCTTCTGCTTTTTCTGTTGGAACAAGAAAAGTAGAGTGAACGATAAACATTGAATCCCTCCGAACAATGAAACTTACTTGCTTTTCATTATACATGGTTCATCATTCTATTGCTATTAGGACTACTTTTTCTCAACTTGTTGGAGTGTTGAAATGATGGACTCGTACAATCCTTGATTTAATTCTACTTTACTTTCCGTTTCAATATGCTCTTCTTTTACTTGAGTGAAAGCTGATGTTATAGGTCGTTCTAAAGGCTTTATTAATACAAGGCGATTTTGCTCTGTTAACAATCGCATATACCCATACACACTAATTTCGATAGTAAGCTTTTCCCCTTTTGGAACCGTCACAGCTAAGTCTTCACTTAAATTGTATTTGTTTCCAAACTGATCTTTATATTCAGTTCCACCAGCAATCCATTTTGTTTCATAATGTTGAAAACCGTAATCTAATAATTGAATCGTATCTTGAACTGAACGATGGGCTGTAGGCGCATTTAACGTGACTACAATTAAATCAAGATTATTCCGACTTGCTGTTGTAACAAGCGTAAAGCCTGCTTGCCCGACGTAACCATTTTTTACTCCTGTTACACCGTCATAATGACCTAATAAACGATGATGGTTAACAATGGTTGTTTCCCATCCCTCGCCTTTCCACTCTAATTCTCTTGTTGCGACAATGTCACGAAACTCTTTGTTTTTCATCGCATATTGTGTAATCTTAGCCATATCATAAGCTGTTGTATAATGTTCTTCACCAAACAACCCATGTGGATTAGTAAAATTGGTATCCTTTACACCGATCACTTCTCGGACAAACTTGTTCATCCGCTCTGCAAATCTTTGCTCTGTGCCATCGAAATGTTCAGCAATTGCCAAACCAGCGTCATTTCCAGAGTTAATCATCAATCCTTGAACAAGCTTATATAATGGAACTTGTTCGCCTTCCAATAAATATACACGTGTCCCAATTACTTCTCTAGCGTTTTTACTGACTGTTACGATGTCTTCAGGATTCCCTTGTTCTAATGCAATAATGCCTGTCACAATTTTTGTTAAGCTTGCCGGGTACATTTGTTTTTTACTCTCTTGGTTATATAATACCTTTCCAGAATTCGCATCAATCAGAATTGCCGTTTCACTATGCAATTCAAATTCTTGTTCAACGATATTTGCATAAGTGGAGAAAGGTGCAATCGCGACTAATATCATAATTATAAAAAAAGAAATGCCAGTCTTTTGTATCATTCTTGGTTTCCCCTTCCATACGACAATCCTATTTCCTAGTATACCGATTTTTCATAATATTGTCTTTTCAATTATATGACACTCTTATTACAATTCATTTTCCAGTATTTTATCAACATAAAAATAAAAAAAAGAATGTTATCTAATTGTAACAATCGTTAATGGTACTATATCACTACTAGTGTTTTCAACCCTTGCATTTCTCACTGGGAAATCTCCCCTAGCGACTTTCAATCTAGTATTTGTTAGTCTATTCATTGTGATTGCGAGATTGATAAACAACTAGGAGGTTTTCACATGAAAAAAATAGTATGGTTAACATTCGCATTTTTGACATTTACCTTATTTGGTTTTAATACAGAAGCAGACGCTAACACCGTTCACACTGTAAAAAGTGGTGATACATTATGGAAACTTGGTACTCATTATGGTGTACCTGTCGAGTCTATTAAATTAAGAAACAATCGTAAGTCAGATACCATTTTTGTTGGAGAGAGATTAACAATTCCTGCTAGTTTATCAGCTACTGACCGAGACTTATTAGCAAGACTTGTTCGTGCAGAAGCAGAAGGAGAACCATATGCAGGAAAAGTAGCTGTGGCAACAGTAGTGTTAAACCGTGTAGATAATCGTAATTTCCCAAATACCGTTCGTAGTGTAATTTATGAAGTTTCACATGGTCACCATGCATTTACACCTGTTCAAAATGGAAGAATTAATCGTGCATCTGATGCCGAATCTAGACGCGCAGTTAACGAAGCACTTGCTTTCCGTGGCCAAGGTGCAGGTTCTCTTTACTTTTATAATCCTCGTACTTCTACAAATCAATGGATCCTGTCTCGTCAAGTAACAGTGAGAATTGGAAACCACGTATTTGCAAAATAGATATTCAGTATAGAATTACACACCTCACCTACTTTAATTAAAAGTAGGTTTTTTTATTTTGTTCTGAACGTTTTTTTATGTGTAAACGTCTTACTATTACTTCTATTATTTTTTTAAATGAAAAAAAATATTAAATGGTTCATTTTGAATCACAACGTGTTCAACACGTCCTTCTAACGACTTTCGGAAAACTGTATTTAATGGTATGTTATCAATAGTGGAAAGCAACTATCTTATAAAGAAAGGGGAGGTTATAGTTGGAAATTATTGTTTCTCATACAAACACAGATTTTGATGCTCTTGCCTCTCTTGTTGCAGCAAAAAAATTATATCCAGATGCAAAAATGGTGATTTCTCATAGTCAACATGTTCAAGTCCAGCAATATTTAGCGTTATACCGCGACCACTTTTCTTTTTACTCTGCAAAGGAAATAAACTGGAAAGAAGTGACACATCTTATTTTAGTCGATGTTCATTCCATTGAACGCACTGGATTAAAACATGAACAATTACACCCCTTACATATCACTATCTTTGACCACCATCCTGCTTTAGAACAAACCATTACAGCAACACAAGATAGTACGATTGAACAAGTAGGTGCAACAATTACATTGCTTGTTGAACGATTAATGGTGAAAGAGATTCCGCTCACACCAATAGAAGCGACTTTATTTGGATTAGGGTTATACACAGATACAGGTGCTTTTACTCACCCTACGACAACAACCCGTGACTTTATAATTGCATCTGCGTTATTACAATATGGAATGAATCTTGAATTCATTACTCGTATGACAAAACAAATAAAAAACCAAAATCATGAACTTTTTTACAATCTTTTACAAAAATCAACAGAATATCTTCATGACGGGATTGCGCTCACAATTTGTACACATTCGGAACAAACATACACATCAGGGTTAGCTACCATCACAAAAAAACTCTTAGTTACAACGGAAGTTGATGCTGTCATCACAATTGTTGAAATGGGCTCCCGTACCTTTGTTGTTGGACGTGCAAACTCAAAACGAATCAATTTTTTACCTCTTATAAAAAAATTAGGTGGAGGCGGTCACCCGATGGCTGCATCTGCTTCGATTAAAAACGGCTCGGTAGAAGAGTTGAATGAACAAATCGTAAGTGAAATCAAGTCGATGATTACTCCCGCAGTTATAGCAAAACATATGATGTCTGCTCCTGTTAAAACGATTGCTCCTGAAACGTCATTACAAGATGTTGCTGAAATGATGTTTCGATATGGTCATACAGGATTTCCAGTTGTGGAAAATGAAAAAGTCATCGGAATGATTTCTAGACGAGATATCGACAAAGGCATCCATCACGGTTTAGGCCATGCCCCTGCCAAAGCTTATATGAGCCAACCTGTTCTCACAGTTGAAACAATAACACCACTAGAAGAGATACAACGATTAATGATTCAACATAATGTCGGGCGATTTCCCGTTATGAACAATAATACATTGGTTGGGATTATTTCAAGAACAAATGTTATAGAGACTCTGAACAACCCAAAAAAACAACACGGTCTAACAGAAAAAGATGATACCATTACTACTAAAATGAAAGCTTTTTTCTCAACCACTGAATACAAGTTACTAAAAAAAATAGGTGAACTAGCAGATGAAAAGAACCTTCGTGCTTTTTTAGTTGGCGGGATTGTGCGTGATTTATTTTTACAGCGTCCGAATGATGATATTGATATTGTCATTGAAGGCGATGGCATTCAGTTTGCAAACGAATTAGCTCAGAAATTCGGTGGAAGCTGTATAGACCATGAGCCTTTTGCAACCGCAAGCTGGAAAACAGAAGACGGTATAAAAGTCGATATCGTAAGTTCAAGAACGGAATATTACGTTAAACCCGCTGCCCTGCCAACAGTGGAAAAGTCGAATGTAAAAGAGGATTTATTTCGACGTGACTTTTCAATTAATGCTATGGCCATTCACTTAAACTCATCAACATTTGGCTTCTTAGTTGATGAATACAACGGTCTATTGGACATTAATGAAAAAAAAATTCGAGTTTTACATCCATTAAGTTTTGTCGAAGACCCTACTCGTATTCTTCGTGCCGTTCGGTTTGAACTTCGTTTCCAGTTCCAAATGGATGAGCAAACAGAGAAATTCGCGTTCCAATCGATAAATGGACTAAAAAATATATCATCCAAGCGACTAATTGCCGAGGTAAAGCGATTATTTCAAGAAGCTCAAGTGGGTGCCATTATGCAACGGCTAAATTCTCTCTTGTTTTGGGAAACGTTTATCGGTCGTTCTTTAAAGAAACAAGACTTTGACACCATTGAAAAACTAACATCTTCCATAAGGAAAGCTAAGCTTGATTATAAGCCAACACAACACTGGTTTTATTATTTTTTACTTCCTTTTATGGAAGCAAACGAAAATGAAGTACTGAAGCTATGGGAAACAGAGGCTAAAGCAGAAAGAAAACAAGTTATCGAATGCACTCAACTCGTTTCAAAATGGAAAGGGATTCTGTTTACATCTTTAGGTCAATACCATAAACATTTGCATAAATACGATGACTTCCCACTAATACTTTTTAGTTTGTACCTTACACAAAAAGAACAACAAGAACGATTGCTGGAGTATGTGTGGAAACGCAAAACGATACCACCCCTAATTACTGGTAGTGATTTAGCTTCGCTTATCACACCAGCTGGCCCTATCTATAAAACAATTATACTTGACATCGAAACAAGATATTTAAACAATCAAATTCAAACTCGTGAGCAAGCTGTCGCATGGCTTAAGGAGCAATGGGAGAGCGAATAGGAAAAACGAACGAAAGAAAAGAGGCAAAGAGGGATGGAAGAAAAAGACTTAATAAAAGCCGCGAAAAAAGGAAATCAACGTGCTTTTGCCATTCTATTGCAACAAAATTATACTTTCGTTAAACATTATCTTTTGAAGATAACCCTTCATCCGTCTTTAGCGGAAGATATTACACAAGAGACAATGATAAAAAGCATTGAAAAAATCCATCAATATAACGGAAAAGCAAAGTTTTCTTCTTGGCTTCTCTCGATTGCGTCAAACCTATATATCGATGAACTTCGGAAACAAAAACGAAAGACAAAGTGGCTACAAAATCAAGGTGTACATCAACTTCTATATGAAAATGCCCCTAACAATGATGAATGGGTAGAAGTGATTGAAGTATTAACGAAACTTTCAAGCGATTATCGAATCCCACTTATTTTAAAGCACTATTATGGATACACGTATGAGGAAATTAGTTCAATGATTGATATACCCGAAGGAACCGTTAAATCTAGAGTTCACGGGGCGTTAACCCAAGTAAGAAAGGAGCTACAATAGTGATGGAAGAAAAAAATAAATCAGAAAAAAAAATTGTAGAGGCCTTATATAAAATGGAAAGCACTATAAAAGAACAACCACCTACAGTACAAAACTTCGAACACCTTATTGTAAAAGTACAAGCTGAACAAAAACAAAAACTCATAAAGGAACTTTTCATTTTTTGGTTCATTTCTCTGTTCATTCTGTTTATCGTTATCTGGGGATATGCTCACTTTTTCTTAGGTCTTTTATTCCTTCAAGCGATTATAATTATCGGGGGCCTGAGTTATGTTCTTTATACAAGAAGGTCTCAACAAATGAGGAATGATGTTTCATGAATATAAAACCTGAAGACATGCCGATTTATTTTTGGATTGTCATTGCCTTAATCTTGCTTGCACAAAGTACTTGGTTATTTATTGATGCTAGACGAAGAGGACATCATCGGTGGTTTTGGGGGATATGGGGACTGATTCATTTCCCTTCCCCGTTGCTTTTCTATTTATTATGGTCACGTTTCTTAAAGAAGAAGTTCTTTTCAAAACGTCACCGTACCTAATAAAGCTATCCCTCCCAATTGTTGGTGAAAACTGTACAATTTTTCATTTCATAACATGAGATTAACAGTTCATACTATAACTACATTGTTATAGACAGATTGTGTGATTGTGTGTTACCTATCAGTATAGGGAGGGTTTTTATGACGTTTATAAAGAAACCCATCATATTCTTTTTCTTACTTTTCGTCCTCATCGGGATTGCATTTTCTCTATATGTATTTAGTGAATTTCAAACCGGACGTAATGCTTCTTTGCAGCAACTTGATGACAACACAACACCCGAAAATGAACAACTTCCTACAGAAAACACCGATATCGAATTTAATTCAGAACATCCGATTGAAAATGAACCGATTAATATCCTTCTTGTCGGTGTTGATGCCAGACAAGATGAAAAAGCAAGAACAGATACGATAATGATTGCACAATATCATCCTAAAAATGAATCATTCAAAATTGCTTCCATTATGCGTGATAGTTATGTTTCCATTCCAGGTTATCAAAACAATAAAATTAACACTTCCTTCTTTCTTGGTGGTCCAGAACTATTACGAAAAACGATTAAAGAAAATTTTGATATTGACCTTCATTATTATGCTATGGTTAATTTCGAAGGATTTATCCATGTTGTCGACTTAATTGCACCGGACGGTATTACTGTCAATGTTCCGAAACGAATGGTCCATAAAAATGATATTAATCTTTATCCTGGTGTCCAAACACTCGATGGAAAACAATTATTAAATTATGTGCGTTTCCGTAGTGATCATGAAAATGATTTTGGAAGGGTTCGCCGTCAACAAGAAACGATTAGTTTACTAAAAGACGAATTGTTAACATTAAAAGGGTTAACTAGAATTCCACAGCTTGTTGGTTCGGTTGAACCGTATGTTGATACGAATATGACGACAGGAAAAGTCATTAGCTTAGGAAAAGATTTTGTCCTTCACCCTGTTGATGAAGTCGAAACATTAACCATTCCTGTTCAAGATGGATATGAGGATAAACGATATCTTCATGCCGGACAAGTACTGGAATTAGATATTGAAAAAAACAAATTGGCTCTTCAAGAATTTTTTAATCTCTCACCACATCACGCCACAAATTAAAAAGCTGTAACAAGTTCAAACGACGTTGACCTTGCTACAGCTTTATTTTATTCGTATTTTTTAAATACTAATGTTGCATTATGTCCACCAAAGCCTAATGAATTACTCATTGCTGCTTTCACTTCTTGTCTTCTTGCTTCATTTGGAACATAGTCTAAATCACATTCTGGGTCAGGTGTTTCATAATTGATTGTCGGAGCAATAATTCCTTCTTGAATTGTTTTTACAGTTAATATAGCTTCAACCGCACCAGCTGCTCCTAACAAGTGACCTGTCATTGATTTTGTTGAACTCACGGCTAACTTTGATGCGTGGTCTCCAAAAACGGTCTTTAACGCCATTGTTTCATATTTATCGTTATATGGCGTACTTGTTCCATGTGCATTCATATAATCAATTTCATGTGGTTCTAACCCTGCATCTGCAATGGCTTGTGACATTGCTCGCACGCCACCTTCTCCTTCTGGTGCTGGTGCAGTTACATGGTATGCATCTCCAGTTGCACCATATCCAACGATTTCAGCATAAATGTTCGCGCCACGCTGTAATGCACTTTCTAATGATTCCAAAATAACAATACCTGCACCTTCACCCATAACAAAGCCATCACGATTAGCATCAAATGGTCTGGATGCTGTTTTCGGATCCTCATTTGTACTAATTGCTTTCGCTGTACTAAATCCTGCTACAGCCATGTCTGTAATTGGGGCCTCTGCACCACCTGTAATCATAATATCAGCGTCACCACGTTGAATGACTTTAAAAGCATCCCCGATTGAATTCGTACCAGATGCACACGCGGTTACAGAACATGAGTTAATTCCTTTTGCACCAGTTACAATCGATACTTGTCCTGCCGCCATATCAGGGATCATCATTGGGACAAAGAAAGGACTTACGCGCCGGTATCCTTTTTGTTCAAAAATACGGAATTGCTCTTGATACGTTTCCATTCCCCCGATACCAGAACCGATCCAAACTCCTACACGCGGGGCTATGTCATCTGTAATTTCAAGTGAAGCATCTTTTAACGCCATTATAGATGCACCTACCGCAAATTGTGTAAACCGATCCATCTTTCGCGCTTCTTTTCGATCCATAAAAGCAGTAGGATCAAAGTCCTTTACCTCAGCTGCTACTTTCATTGGGAATTTCGAAACATCGACTCTCGTTAATGGTCCAACACCTGATACACCATTAATGGCGTTGTTCCACATCGTTTTTGCATCTAAACCTAACGGTGAAACAGCCCCAACTCCCGTAATAACAACACGTTTTTTTTCCATTTATCTCGCTCTCCTTTACTATTAATTTTTCACTTTAACGACCCCAACGAAGCGCAACAGCACCCCAGACAAGTCCTGCTCCAAACCCAACGAGGACAAGAACATCTCCATCTTTTATTTTCCCGTTATTTAACTCTTCTACCATCGCAACTGGAATGGAAGATGCTGATGTATTCCCGTACTTTTTCACTGTTGTTGCCATCTTTTCAGGTGGCAAGTCAAGACGTTCCCTTGAAGCTTCCATAATACGAATATTGGCTTGATGAGGAACTAAAAAATCGACATCTTCTTTTGTTAAACCTGCTTTTTCAATAACTCCTAGGGCAGATTCACCCATCTGTCTAACAGCAAACTTAAAGACTTCTCGTCCATTCATATACAGGAATTCATCTTGTAAATGAATATGCATACCACCAGTTCCATCGGCTCCTAATTCAAAGGCTAAAATTCCTTTATCGTCACTTACAGGACCAAGTACAGCAGCTCCGGCACCATCACCAAATAATACAGCTGTATTTCGATCATTCATATCCGTTATTTTTGATAACTTTTCCACACCAACAACAAGAATCTTTTTATAAGCACCATTTTCAATAAATTGTTGCGCGGTCACAATACCATAAATAAACCCAGCACAAGCTGCACTTATATCCATTGCGGCTGCATTAGAAGCCCCTAACTGTTCTTGAATGATTGCTGATACAGAAGGAAAAGCCATATCTGGTGTTACTGTAGCGACAATAATTAAATCGAGTTCTTCGGGTGAAGTGTCTGCCTGTTGTAATGCTTCTTTTGCTGCCTCAAAGGCCATGTGTGAACTGTCTATCTGTTCAGAAGCAATTCGTCTTTCTTCAATCCCTGTTCTCGTTCGAATCCATTCATCTGTTGTATCTAATCTTTGTTCAAAATCTAAATTGGTTACAACCTGATCTCCTAAACTTCTTCCCATACCTAAGATACCAGCTTTTGTCATATCATTTCCCCCTTACCTTCTACTATTTCTAGTTTACAGGTAAATATTAAGACCTGATACCAATTTTATCTGATTTTTTTTTCCTTGTCTATGTATCATGCTTTCATAACATTATTTTTCAAATTATAAAGTGAATTGTATTATGAGTATGGACAAACAAAAGTAATGTTAATGCATAACAGATTTTGTTTTTTCATGTAGATATGACTATCCGATCCATCTCACTGAGCAAATCCACGCCATGTCCACGCACCATTACAAACAAAGCTATTAAAGGAAAAAAACCTTTAATAGCTTTATCATTTACTTATTCTCTTCTTTTCCAAGCTCATATGCTTCGTTCATGACGCTTAACAACATATTTAACACCGGTTGCAAATCATCCATCGATAATTCGATTCCTTTATTATCAAGTAATGCCTTTGCCTCAGGCATATGTTTCATCGCGATTTGCATAAATTTCATTTTTAATTCTGGATCCATACTTACACCTCCTATATTCATTGTTACTCAGGAAGTTTTCCTGTTTGTACATACTCTTTAATCGCTTGATTGACATTTGCTTGCACATCATCTGGTACTTGAGAGCTAAACTGCCCTAACGAAATGACACCATCTGCAAAGTCATAATATAAATTCCCTGATTCAAGTTCCCCTTTGCTATATCGGTCTGCAACCAGTTGATACAACGCATCTACATGTTGAACCGTACTCGTAAGCACGGTAGAACCACCTAAATCAGATTGGTCACTAATAAATCCGATCGCAAACTTGCCCTCTTTTTTAATTTCCTCAAGCAATTGGACATGAAAGCCATCACCAGCAGGATAAAAAACATCGGCACCTAACTTGGACATACCCTCATAAATATCTAATGCTTTTTCAGTATTCGACCAATCGCCTACGTAATCAACAGAAACTTTTATAGACTCGTCTTGATAATGAACGCCCTCAACAAAACCAGCTACTTCTGGTTGCCACGAATAAGCAGCAATGACACCAATATGATCAGTTTCAGACATTTGTGCTGCTACCATCCCTGCAAAAAAACCCATCGAATGGCTTTCAAAATGCAAACTTGTAATATTATCACCAGATACACTTCCATTAAAACTGACAAAATGAATATGTGGATACTCATCTTTTATTTCCGTGAAAAACTCAGCAAATATTCGCCCATGGCCAAAAACTAAATTTACGTCATTTTGAGCAAATTCTTCGACTGCCATTTTTGCATTTGATAAGCTATTTATTTCTTCTTTAAATTGGACATCTACTTTTAAACTACTTTGTATTTGTAATAGCCCTTGATAGCCTTTACTGTTCCACCCTTGGTCATCAATTGTATCCTCAACTAATAAACCTACTCTATGTATGCTAGATGTAGAACTTGTAGTCGCACAGCCTGTCCCAACTAAAACGAAAATGAGTAAGGCCATAACAAATCTGTTTCGCATGAGTAAGACAACTCCCTTATCTTTTTAACCAAAATTAATTATACTGGATTTTTAACGATATTACCGCAACAAATTAACTACATGGAAGGAATTACCTTGATTTTTATAAGGATTCTAACATGTAATCATTCGACAAATAAGAGAAAAGTCCTCTTATCCTCATATCTGTAATCATTTTTTAATGTTATTGAAATATTACATGAAAAGATTGACAAAAAGATGCATATCTAATTTTCACCTGTTATAATCAGAAAGAATGACATGTAAAGGGGATTTTTATGAACAATTATCATAAAGAAGTGCAAGCACGTCGTACTTTTGCGATTATCTCTCACCCAGACGCGGGAAAAACGACATTAACAGAAAAATTACTTTATTTTGGTGGAGCTATCCGTGAAGCCGGTACTGTAAAAGGACGAAAAAATTCAAAACATCCACTTAGCGATTGGATGGAAATCGAAAAGCAAAGAGGAATCTCTGTTACGAGCTCTGCCCTTGAATTTGAGTATAACGGATACAAAGTCAATATATTAGACACTCCTGGACACCAAGATTTTAGTGAAGATACGTACCGTACCTTAACAGCAGCAGATTCTGCAACAATGTTAATTGATGCGGCAAAAGGGGTAGAAGCCCAAACAAAAAAATTATTTAAAGTTTGTAAAATGCGCGGTATACCCATCTTTACTTTTATGAATAAATTAGATCGGCAAGGAAGAGACCCGTTTGATTTAATGGAGGAGCTAGAAGAATTACTAGGCATTCGTTCTTATCCAATGAATTGGCCAATTGGAATGGGTCAATCTTTCGTAGGTGTCTATGATCGTCACAATAAAAGAGTGGAGCTTTTTAATCCCGATGACAGTGGTGCTATTGATGTTAAAGATGTGACAGGACCAGATGACCCACTAATTGATGAGATTGTAGGTGACGAAAGCTTACTGGCCCAATTTCGAGAAGAAATGGAACTTCTTGATGTGGCTGGTGATCCTTATGATGAGGAAGCTATCCGAAATGGTACACTTTCTCCTATCTTTTTTGGAAGTGCAATATCAAATTTCGGTGTTCAAACATTTTTAGAAAACTTCTTAGAAATGGCCCCCTATCCAACAAAGCGGGAAAGTAATAAAGGGGTTGTCTCCCCGCTAGAAACAGAGAAATTTTCAGGTTTTGTTTTTAAAATTCAAGCGAATATGAACCCCGCTCACCGTGACCGCATTGCATTTTTGCGAATTACTTCTGGAAAATTTGAACGAGGGATGGCAGTAAACCATGTACGACTAGGTAAAACAATCAAGATTTCACAGCCTACGCAATTTTTAGCCCAAAATCGAAACATTGTTGAAGAAGCCTATGCTGGAGATATTATCGGCTTATTTGATCCTGGTACTTTCCGAATAGGAGATACATTAGTTGAAGACGATCATTTTGAATTTAGTGAAATGCCTCATTTCTCACCAGAACATTTTGCTGCCGTCACAGTAAAAGAAGCGTTAAAACATAAATCGTTTGAAAAAGGGATAAAACAATTAACAGAAGAAGGTGCCATACAACTTTTTCAAACGTACAATAAAGTCATTGAACAACAAATTGTTGGAGTTGTAGGTGTGCTCCAATTTGAAGTGCTTGAATATCGCCTTAAACATGAATATAAAGTAGATATCATTCTTGAACGTATTCCTTTTTCCATTGCTCGATGGGTACATGGTCCTGAAAAAGACATGGAAAAATTCAAGAAGATGCAAAGAAATCTAGTGACTGACCGAGATGGAAGAATTGTTGTCTTGTTTGAAAATGATTTCCAATTACGGACCGCACAAGACAAATACCCAGAAATTTCATTTTACGAAAATTCATTTGCAAAATTAAATTAACGATTATTATTCGAATAAAAAACGCGAAAAGATGTTATCCTACCTCTTCGCGTTTTTTTTCTTCAATATATTGTAGACAAATTCAGAACCAATTCCTAATAGTATTGCTAGAACTACAGCTGTCCCTTCACTTATATTCAAGAATATCGCTAGTATGATATAGGCAATAAGCGTCACAATCACAAACAGGAATGTGCTAATGAGCACTTGTTTTTTCTCCAACTTTATCCCCCCTCTGACTTGAAAGGGGACAATCCCCTCTATACGTTATTATATAATGCTTTCCACTGTTTGACATGCTCTTCTTGTCTTTTTAGTCCTGCTTCGATTGACGTTCTTTTTTTAAACTGAAGATCGTTTGCTGCTTTTTTGTTTGATATGAAGGTTTTTTGAGATGAATGTGGCATTTTATACGGTTCGTCTAATAGGATAGATTTAGCGCGATACCATTCGTCAACTTCTTCACTGCTTAGATTATATATTCCATTCACTTTTTTCGTTGTTCCTGCTAGATAAAAGGCTTGAGCAACGTCTGTTACATAAAGTAAATCAACCGTATTACGGTCCTCTTTCATTTGTAACGGTTCATTATTTTCTTTTTGTAGCAAAACTTGGTGAAAAGCCATATCTTCCCTCTGCCAAGGACCGTAAACGGTTGGCAATCTTAAGGTGATGATCTCCCTGTCATCCCTTTTTTCAATATAACGTTCTGCTGCTAATTTTGTCATTGCATACGCGGAACTTGGGGAAGTTGGTGTCTTTTCCGTTAACTCTCCAAATCGTTCTCCATACACATCGATCGAAGAAGCATAAATCATCCGTGATGAAGAAGACTTATGTTCAACAAGTTGTTTTGTAGCCTCCACATTTTCTTTTAATAATTGATCAAATTTAGACCACCCGATATAGGAAGACGTAATGGCTGCTAAGTGATATACCACATCACACTGCTTAAGTATATCTTGTTTGATTACATCCTGAATACTTTCATTTCTATAATGAAACAATGCATTTCTACCGAAACAGAACAGCTTTTCTTCAACTAGTGGAGAAGAGGGTGTACAAAAGTCAACAGCTATTACCTCAACCCCTTCATTAAGTAAAGTTTCACATAAATGGAAGCCAATAAAACCAAGTGCACCGGTGACCATTACTTTTTTCATTTATATTCTCCTCCCCTTCATTTGTAAAGAGGATGTCTCAAAGCTTTTTTCTTTGAAACATCCTCTTTCGTTACAACGAGGATTTTTTCTCAAGTTTTTCATTTTTTTTCAAATGAGACAGTGTAGGATGTGCATAATAGGAAAATGGTTTTTTCGGTAAATGTAACGATAACGATACTTCTAGTCCTCTTTGACGCTGATATTGTTCAAATCTGCGTCCATGGTCTTCCAATGAAAATGGCTCGTTTCCCATCTCAATCACCATACGAATTGGTGGCGACTGCTCAAGTTGCCACAGATGATTCTTTTTTAACACTTTCGCCTCTACCTCACTCGTATCAACACCATAGGCTTCAGATAATTCATATAATAACCGTTTATAAAAAAGCTTCGTTTTCCGCTCTTTTTTATAAAACCGATATAAATGAAGACAAGGATTAATTAGCACAGCCGAACGAAATTGCTCTGGTGCTTGTTGTAGCAGCTTAACCGCGACTAATGCTCCCATACCTTCAGCTATAATATGAACTTTATCATTTAAAATTTCTTGTCTTTGTAATACGTGATGAAGCTGTAAAGCCAGTTGACACGCAGGTTCACTTCCCCAATGGTTACCGTATAAATTGGACGTAAACACGGTATACCCTGCCTGTGTTAATTCCTTTAAAAAAAACGTTCGTTCAGGGTTTTGCAACCAGGACGAATTGTTGCTTTGGACAAAATAATTTCGATCACCGAGCAGCAAAACCCCAAAACCATTGGGCTGTTCAGGAAGATGAACGACGTTCCATTGACCATCTATCGAAAAAAACCGTTCGTTCATAAGGCACACCTTCTCCTTGCATAGTAAATCGGGGGTTATGTCCCTCCTTATACATTATGCAATCGCTAAAAAAACGCAATGAATGCTATGAAAAATGGGGATTCTTCTCATGGTTTTTATTACAAAAACATCCTTTATTACATTGTTGTTTCTCTCTTTACTCTCCAGTTTATGAGTATGTAACGAAAACATGATATTGAATAACCGATGCGAACTGTTTTCGTGGTCAGAGCAGCCGTTATTTGTGAACAGATACAGGTTTCCGTTTTTTAGCTGTCATAGGAGCGCTAATTAACGCAAAAGCAACTACAATCATAGCAATTTATTATGATTAACTGCTCCTATGTCCACCAACGTTCCAAAACGCTAGCCATGTTAACAGATAACGGTTTTCATGGCCGCTTGATTACACGATAAATAAGAAAAACGCGGAGCGTCTTTTCTTTCAAGCGAAGTGCGTAGCCCTGCCCGCTTTTGACAGTGAACCCCAAGTGCTCTTCTTGGGGTGAAACGCGCAGGTGCGGAGCCTTCGCTCTTCTTGAAATAGCTTTCAAAGCTTCACTGCTACACCAAAATTTTTCTTATCTTTCAATAAAAAAACATCAAAGGGAGACTCCCCCTTGATGCTCCTTTTTTATTTGTGTTTTAATTTCCATTTACGATTATGGTTACTCGTTTCAGGAAAAGTATCTCCGGCTTTTAATTTTACCGATTTAGGATTTTGCACTTCAGTTCCTGTTTCACCGATTTCAACATAAATCCCATTATTCGGAGCTTTCTGACCATGGTCAAACTGCCGATTTTGTCCCATATTCAATCTCCTCCTTTTCTTTATTACTATGTCCTAAAGGAAGCTGATTCATGAGAAAAATACAAGAACCGCAACTAGAAAAAAGAGGCTATTGATGATCTCAATGATTCCAATCGTTATCGGCTTAAATTTTTGTTTAACAGGCATCAACCAATGTTTTATGAAACTGAAGGAAAATATGATGGCGATAGCAGGTAACCCTACAAGTAATGGACCGATAATCCAAAGCGAATGGTACACTCTAGCCAAGTGTAAAAAGGTTGAATTGCCTTTTTCTCGGATAAAAACTTTAACATGAAAAACACTTCCAACAAAAAAAACGATTGAAAGACCCGCTACAATAAAAGCTGTAAGTGGAACTTCTTGCACCGCAATATACGAACACATTAACAAAAGGATCGAAAAAGCGACTATTGCTACTACATCATTTAAAAAAGCACGTTCTTGTTTTACTTTAGCAAACATGATATTTAAGGTAAATAACGGGAACACTATAATGAAAAAAACAAACAGAAACGGGAACTTTATGACGACAGGAACTAAAAGTAGAATTCCAGTCACTGCATAAACCAAAAACGCAGGTTGTGCTTCTTTTCTTCTTTTTGGTTTTCGAACAAACACTAAAAATGGGCTAGTGGCCATATACAAAAGCGTTATGCTTATAAAAAATAATAAATGATATCCATTTGGCTGATATAAAAAGGTACCTAGTAATAAAGGAACAAACAACATTGCCCACGCTCCATGTTCTTTAGGAATAAACCAGTTCATTTTACTCCCCCTCTCTATCTTAATTATACATCTTTCATTTTATCGTTGATGTGAGTCTTGTCACTGTGATATTCATCACTTCCATATGAAACTGTTTTTGTTATTGTTAATGTGAAAGGAGTGTTTCTCATGTTACAAGTATGTTTAACTTATAAAAATGAGCAACATGTTACTGCCCTACTTGCGCCTTTACTTCAAGTTGGCACACGTTTTCATAAAAAGCTTGGGAAGATTACAATTCAGCTTGAACAAAATCGCGAGAAAAATCAATTAATCGTTTATTTTCCTCCCAATGACTTTGATGCTCTTGAGCAAGTTCATCATTATATTCAAGAATTAATTCATACATGTGATGTCACTCAAATTAATGACGATAGCGCCCATGTTGGATTTTTAAAAAATGGAGATATCGCAACCATTACGCATCGTTTTCATGAATGGCAAACCTTTCTCTTAGAAGCGCAATACAGATCAATGGAAGGTCAAAAAATTGAAGTATTTAACGGGCCTTTAAAGTTAGGGGAAGGGATTTTACTCTCTTATGTACTAGAATCTATTCAACCGTTTCTCGTTCAATCTGCAACTGTCATTACGACATTCGGTGAAGAAGTATTTTCAGGAACTGATTTAAAATTAAAAGCTACGAGCCAATGGTAAAATAAGAAAAACGCGGGAGCGTCTTTTCGTTTCAAGCGAAGTGCGGAGCCCTGCCCGCTTTTAACAGTGAACCCCAAGTGCTTTTCTTGGGGTGAAACGCGCAGGTGCGCAGCCTTCGCTCTTCTAGAATAATCAATCAATACTTCACTGCTAGACCAAAACTTTTATGCTTTCTTATCTAGAAAATAAAGACCAAAAAGCTTAAAGCTCTTTGGTCTCTTTTTTTCTTATATTGTACAAATCTCAATTGGACAATCACCGCAGTGTAAATAATCTTTCAAGAACTTTAAATCCATTACGACGATAAAACCATTCTCCATCATCACGACGTTTTTCTTTTTTAGTTCATTTAACATTCGATTTACACTTTCCCTAGCGGTACCGATATAATTGGCTAAATCTTGATTTGTTAACTGCACATTAATTAATATCCCTTTTTCATGCTCAATTCCATATGAATTACAAAAACGGATTAATGTAGAATAAAGCGCCCCTGACTTTCCACATAATAACAAATCTTTAAATTTTGCTTGTGTTGATTGTGTATGTCTCGCAAACCATTTCATAAAAGCGACTGCAATTTCACCGTTGACATAAAACAATTCTTCTAATCGATTTGTTTCAAACCTTACTAGCTCAGCATCTTCTTGAACGGTCGCCGTTACACTAATACTCATTTCATTAAATAAGCCAACTTCACCAACTAATTCATCTTTTTGCTTAAGGTGGACTGATATTTCTTTCCCGTCTATCGTCATCTTGCTAAGACTAACCTTTCCAGAGCGAATAAGATAAACAAATTCTGGCTTATCACCTTCAGAAAATAACTTTGTTCCTTCCGTTACTACAGAAGATGTTCCAATCTCCAAAAGGATTTTTTGATTTTCGGGTGATAATTCAGTAAAGAACCGCTTAAACGGCAAAGCTTTATTTTCCATTAGAACACCTCTTTTGTGCAAAGCAGTTTGCACGAATCTGAATTCACTATATCACCCTTTATTATTTATTCATAGTGGAAATATATAAAAGTCAAAAAATGTTACGATCTATAATTCCAAAGCTCTTTCCTTGAGGTTGTCACTGCTTTTGCACCTGCATCAATAGCACTGGTAATTTCTTGCTCTTCATAAATTAATCCCCCCGCAATAATATCAATTTTCGTATCCTCATTTACTTTTTTTATAAAGGTTGGTAACACCCCAGGTAAAATCTCAATAAAATCTGGTTGGATTTTTTTAGCTAGCTTATAACTCGTTTCGAGTGCAATCGTATCGAGTAGAAATAACCGTTGAATGGCCAATATGTTATTTTTTTTAGCCGTTTGTAACACTTCTCCTCTTGTCGAAATGAGTCCGGCTGGCTTTAAACATTGACACAAAAATTCCGCTGAATATTTATCGTTTTTTAGTCCTTGAATTAAGTCGGCATGCAATAGAAGCTTTTTCCCTTTACTTCTTGCATATTTCATAATCCCAGCTAATTGTGAAATATGAAGATCCAACATGACCATATATTCATACTCACTGTTTAACACCGTTTCAAAATCTTTCATTTGTTTAATGGCTGGAAGTACTTTTTGCCCGTTAAAGTCCAAAATTACGCCCCCTTCTTTTACTACGGTCTGTCTCTCTTTTACCATTTTCTATACAAGCGTTAAGTTGACCTCTTTATTTTTTTTATTATACTGGGACGTTCCCTTCTTTTACAATGAAAAAAGACAACAACAAACTAACGAACATAAAATGTTCGCAGTTGTTGTTGTCCTCTCATCGACCTCGACGTTTCATTAACTTGTCATCTTACACAGATTGCTCTGTTTTTTCCACTCGTTTTACTGGTTTGAAACCCATTGTTGCTTCGACTGCTTTTTTCCATCCATCATATAGCTGTTCTCTTGTTTCATTATTCATTGTTGCTTCAAATGTTCGTTCTACCTTCCAATTTTGAGATATTTCATGTTTACTTGCCCAGAAACCGACGGCTAAGCCAGCTAAATAGGCTGCGCCTAGTGCCGTTGTTTCATTTACTTCTGGTCTTTCTACTTCAACATTCAAAATGTCACTTTGGAATTCCATTAGGAAATTATTTTTAACAGCGCCACCATCTGCTCGAAGCTTCTTTAATTCAATGCCTGAATCTGCTTCCATTGCTTGTAACACATCTTTTGTTTGATATGCTAACGATTCTAATGTTGCACGAATAAAGTGCTCTTTCGTTGTTCCGCGTGTTAAACCAAAAATTGCTCCACGTGCATCACTATCCCAATATGGAGTTCCTAACCCTACAAACGCTGGGACCATATAAACCCCATCTGTCGACTCAACATTTGCAGCATATGATTCAGTGTCTGGAGCTGACTTTATCATACGAAGTCCATCTCTTAACCATTGAATAGCTGAACCGGCTACAAAAATACTTCCTTCTAATGCGTATTCAACTTTCCCATCAATGCCCCAAGCGATTGTTGTTAACAATCCGTTCTCAGATGGAACAGCTGTTTCGCCTGTATTCATTAACATGAAACAACCTGTTCCGTATGTGTTTTTGGCCATTCCCTTTTCAAAACACGCCTGCCCAAATAAAGCTGCTTGTTGGTCACCTGCAACACCTGCAATTGGAACATTTTGACCAAAGAAATGATAATCAACAGTATGTGCATAGACTTCTGAAGATGATCGTACTTCTGGTAACATGGAAGCAGGGACAGTTAACATATCTAATAAATCTTGATCCCACTCTAAATTATAAATATTATACATTAATGTTCTTGATGCGTTTGTATAATCGGTAACATGAGCAACTCCACCACTTAGCTTCCAAATTAGCCACGTATCAATTGTTCCAAATAGCAAATCACCGTTTTCTGCTTTTTCTCTCGCACCTTCTACATGGTCTAAAATCCATTTGACCTTTGTTCCAGAAAAATAAGCATCGATTAACAAACCTGTTTTTGAACGAACAACATCATTATACCCATCTGCTTTTAATTGCTCACAAATGTCAGCCGTTTGTCGTGATTGCCATACAATAGCATGATAAACAGGTTTACCAGTATTTTTATCCCAAACGACGGCTGTTTCTCTTTGATTTGTAATGCCGATGCCGGCAATCTCAGCAGGTTTAACTTCTGATTCCGACAATACTTCTGCAATGACGGATAGAACAGAACCCCATATTTCGTTGGCATCATGCTCAACCCATCCTGGATTAGGAAAATGTTGCGTGAATTCTTTTTGTGCACTATGAACAATTTCCCCTGCTTTATTAAATAAGATTGCTCTTGAGCTCGTTGTACCTTGGTCTAATGATAGAATATATTTTTTTTCCATATATTTCTCCTCCTAATAAACTAGACTTTTTTTCATTTTCGAATTATAATAATTCTAAATAAGATTCTCATTTTTTTGTAGTGTCTCTCTTTAGGATGCTACTTTTTTTGTTGTTTCCATACCTGGTGATTCTTTCGGTGCTATTGCTTTTGATGCAAACACCGCAATAGCAACTACACCTAAGAAAATATAAAATCCAGTCATTGATCCACCTGTAAATAAAGAATGGTAAAACCTTGCTCCTAATATTCCCCCAATGACAGGACCTACAACAGGAATCCAAGCATATGACCAATCTGATGATCCTTTACCGGCAATCGGCAATAAGAAATGGGCAATTCGCGGTCCTAAGTCACGAGCAGGATTAATAGCATAGCCCGTTGTTCCTCCTAATGATAAACCAATTGCAACAATTAAGAAACCAACGATAAGCGGGTTTAACCCTTCAGTAAATTGATTTGCTCCGATAAATAAAATTCCAAAGACTAAAACGGCTGTCCCTAAAATCTCACTAATTAAGTTTGATGGTGTATGACGTATCGCAGGGGCTGTTGAAAAAACAGCAAGCTTTGCTCCTTGGTCCTCAGTTGCCCTCCAATGAGGGAGATAATAAAGATAGACGATAATAGCTCCTAGAAATGCTCCTAACATTTGCGCTGCAATGTAACCTGGAACTTGAGACCAAGCAAATTCACCGACTGATGCTAATCCTAGTGTAACAGCTGGATTTAAATGGGCACCACTTACTGCACCTACCGCATAAACCCCAAAGGCAACGGCAAACCCCCATCCCATCGCAATAACAATCCAACCTGATGCTTCTGCTTTTGACTGTTTTAAAACAACGCCAGCTACGACACCCCCTCCAAAAATGATTAAAATCATTGTTCCAATGACTTCACCTAAATAAGCTGACATATGTCATTCCCCCTTTAGAATTGAAGTTCATAAATGAAAGCGTTTACAAGACATACGAAAAGAGACAGCTTTTGAATCAAGACATACGTTTAGTGTGGTCCTGATACAAAAAGCTGTCCCTCAATGATCTCATCAGCTCATTTATAAACTTATCTACACTATACATAAATTGGACACAATTGTAAATAGTTAATTTATAATAGTCAAATAGAATCCTAAACGATTATTCGTAGACATATTTTCGTCAAATTTTTGTTTTTTAATTTGAATGATATTCATGTTTTCGCCATATAAAAAACGCAACTAATGCACAGATGACAGAAATAACTGCCACTGTTGAATACACATAGATTTTCTCATATTCTAGTCCTAGATATGCTTCAATTGTCCATTGTAACATCACAACATTTACAGCAATTGTTATAAAAATAACAGCCCAACATATTTTTTTAGCCATGGCGAATTTTCCTTCCAACGGCATACACAACCCCATTATCAACTTCAAGTTCAATTAATGGCAATTCTCGTTGTGGTGGTCCTTCAACAGGATGGCCGTTACCTAAATCAAAATATCCTTTATGACATGGACAAACGAGTGTCTCTCCTTCTGCTTCATAAAAAACCGGACACATCAAATGTGTACATGCACTATTATAAGCTTTCCATTCTCCTGATTTCGTATGAATTAATAAAGCAGCATCATGCTCGGTAGGATAGTTAAATGTAATTGAATTTCCTTTTGGGATTTCATCCACTTTTGCAATTGCGAAACGCTCAGGTTCTTCTTCCTCTATGCCTAACATTGCTCTGACAGAAAAGGGGACAGTGGCTAACCCTAACGCAACGGACACACCAACAGCCGACTTTAAAAAGGCACGACGATTATACTTTAAATCATCATCACGATTTAAATTATCAACAAGGTGGATCATATCGTCTTGTGTATCTTTTTGATTCCGTCCTGTTTTTTTATTTGTCATTGCTCTTCCCTCCTTTTAGTCCGAGTACACTCCAAAAAACTCAGGTACATATTTCCATTTATCTTGCTCTGTCGGTTTTTTTCCTTCTATTAAATTCAACTGTGTTCTTCTACGTCGCAATGCTTGCATTTCATCAAAGTCAATAAATCGAATCGCATCACTTGGACAAACAGAAGCACACATTGGTGAAATATCATGTTTTGTACGGTCATAACACATATCACATTTGTACATTTTATTTTCTTCAAAATCAAATTTCGGTATTCCGAATGGACAACCAAATGTACAATTTCTACAACCGATACACTTTTCTTCCATAGCTGAAAGTACAACACCTTCTTCTGTTATTTGAATTGCATTGGCAGGACATACTCTTGCACATGCAGGGTCTTTACATTGCATACATAACATCGGAAAGGTTTGTCGACTTTCCATGAAATCGACATACTCTACATAGTTTCTTTCTTTTGCATCATGCCCCCCACACTCTCGACAAGCCGCTTGGCATGAACGACATCCTATACAACGTTCAAACTCTAAATACATCACTTTTTTCATATTATCCACTCCCTCCTATTATGCTTTTTCCATTTTCACTGCACACACTTTAAATTCTGGCATTCTTGAAACCGGATCAAGTGCCGCATTTGTAAGTTGGTTTATCGCTAACTCTTTTCCCCAATGATAGGGAACAAAGACCGTATCTTTTCGAATTGCTTTTGTTAAACGTACCTCTAAAATCATGTCTGAACGTTTCGTCGTCAATTTTACTTTTTGACCGTTTGTTAGCCCGTACTGACTTGCAAGTTCTGGGTGTAATTCCGCATAAGGAACTGGACATTGTTCCATTAAAAATTTTGTTCTTCTCGTTTGTGAACCAGAAAGATAATGGAATACAACCCGTCCTGTCGTTAAATAAAGTGGATAGTCTGTTGTCGGAGTTTCATCAGATGGACGATACTGAACAACAGGTAAATTCGCTTTGCCATCTTCTGTCCCAAACTTGTCTTTAAACATTGTTGGTGTTCCTGGATGGTCCTCTGAAGGACAAGGCCAAAATACACCATCTTCTTTATCAATTCGTTCATACGTAATTCCGTAATAGTCTGCTTTTCCCCCTTTGGAGGCTAATCGGAATTCGTCAAAAATTTCTCTTGGGTTATCGTAAGGAAATAAATGTCCTTTACCCATTCGTTTTGCTATCAACTGCATAATTTCCCAGTCTGGTTTAGATTCTCCAACTGGATCTTTCACTTTCCGAATTCGAATGACACGACCTTCTAAATTTGTTGTTGTTCCTTCATCTTCGGCCCATGACGTTGCTGGTAATACGACATCAGCAAACTCCGCTGTTTCGGATAAGAAAAAGTCACTCACAACCATAAAATCCAATTTATTAAAGCCATTCCATATATGAGTTAAATTCGGAGCAGATACAGCTGGATTACTACAAATGACATGCATTGCTCGAATTTCACCTTTTTCTATTTCATCGAACATCTCATAAGCCGAAACACCTGCTTGTGGCATTTCTTTTGGGTCAATCCCCCACACACTTGACACATATTCTACTGCTTTCGGATCGGCAATTTTACGATATCCCGGAAGAGCATCTGCCTTTTGCCCATGCTCTCTTCCACCTTGCCCATTTCCTTGCCCGGTAAATGTTGCTACTCCTGAAGCAAATTTTCCAATTTGTCCACGTAATAAGGCCATAGACGTATATAAAGTAACATTATCAACACCTTTTGATTGTTGTTCAATTCCTCTAGCAAACATGACGACAGAACGTGGAGACCGACCATAAATATGAGCTGCTTTTTCTATTTTTTCAATATCGACACCGGTGACCTCAGCTGTATATTTTGCTGTGAACGGTTCAACCGATGCTTTTAACTCTTCAAAATTGTTACAGCGTGCTGATACATATGTTTCATCCACATAGCCGTGTTCGATGAGAAGATGTAACATTCCACTCGCTAGCGTATCATCTGTTCCAGGGCGAATATCTAAGTGAACATCGGCAATTCTTGCTGTTGGTGTTTCTCTAGGGTCAACAACAATCATTTTTGCCCCTTTATCTCTTGCTTTCCATAACCATTGAATGCTTGTTGGATGACATTCAGCTGTATTTGAACCTGCCATAAAGAAGCAATCGGTATGCTCTAATTCCGGCCAAGGTAATGTTGAGCCACGGTCTGTTCCTAATGTTTTCATAAATCCACCAGCCGCTGAACTCATACAAAAACGACCATTATAATCAATAAACCGTGTACCTAATACGGCTCTTGCATATTTACCAACTAAATAACATTTTTCATTTGTCATCGATACGCCACCAAAAACTGACACAGCATTTTTTCCGTATTCATTTTGAATCCGTTTAAAGTTAGACTCGATTAAATCAAGTGCTTCTTCCCACGACGCTTTTACAAATTGACCATTTTTCTTAATTAATGGTGTTTTGATTCTTTCTTCGTGATCAACTGTTTGATAGGCGGTTACCCCTTTGGGACACATTTTCCCTAAAGTTACTGGCCAATCATAGCGCGGCTCTACTCCGACAACATTACCCGTTTTTTCATTCACCCGAATATGCATGCCACATTGCATCCCACAATAACAACAATGAGTTGTGATGAGCTTTTCACCTTTATGATGAAGGTTTTTTACTCCTTCTTTTACAAGAAATTCTGTCATTTTATATCCCCCTCTTCTTTGTTATAAAATTCATCTGCTCTTTTTCTACCAAACCCTGGAATATGAATCCCATTGTTCGTTTGAATTGGCCCATTTGGTGTAAATTTTGGATCTCCCATATTTAACTGACTCATCACGCGTAATTTCCGTCTACATGCTGGGCAATAATCTGCCGCATATGTTCCATCTTGAAAAGATAAGTCAAACGCTTGAACACCTAAAATTTCTTTTACATCAGTAATTTGGTCATCGCTACTGTACGTCGTCCCACATTTTTGACAAGGTCGTGTATCCAATTGGACTTCCTCTTGATAATTCATAGGCACCGCCACAGCTAACGGACGGATTGGTAAATGAAATAGCTTACCAAAAGGGAAATATACTAAGAATATGACAACGGTTATTTGATGAAGTAATGACATATAATTGTGCATCCAACCACCAAGAAACTTATATTGAACCGTTAATATTAACCCTGTTACCGTTACAGCAAGTAACATATATAGTGGGAATAAATCAAACTCAATTCGTTGAGTTACGTCTAAATTATGATTATTAGATCTTCGAATTAACGCCATCGTGACACCGAGTAATACCATTAAAGCCGTAATGTTTAAAATGTTATACATAAACTCGGCTAATAGGCCGTCTGCCGCCATTTTTAATGTTGGAATTCCCATCACAACAACTTGGTATGTCGTTGGGTCTACTAATGAAAAGTGAATCCAGCCGAAAGTTAATCCAAAAGTAAAGGCAAACGATCCAATACAGCCCCAAGCAATCATCCAATGCATAATTCCTCGGTAGATTCCTCTTTTAAATATAAATTTTTGTAAAAAGATATTGTCGAACGCTGTTTTCGCTATCGCCTTCCAGTTCCGCTTTTGACGTTCTTTCTTTTTTAAGTTTTGAATACTTCGTTTTACTACTTGATGTGTGGCTGGTCGAATTAACCATGAACATGTGCGAATGGTGATTCCAATCGCAAAAACAATAGAAGAAATAAAGTAACCGAATAACATCATATCGATATGTGAAAACTGTTTTGTACCAACCCACATTGAAAAAATTAATAATAATACTACTAAAAAAGCATACATGCTTGTTTTTGAATAAAATGACCGCTCAAATTGACTCATCTTGTTTCACTCCTACCCTTTCGTATATTGGCTTATGTTCATTGTAGGTGGAGCGTTTTTCATAAACAGTGATTTTTGTCACAGATGTGAAAAACGGGTTTGGAACAGTGACAAATTCGTGACAACTCAGGAAAAACAAATAAAAAATAGCCGTAAAACCAATTGTTTTACGACAACTTGAATTATTTACTTTCAAAACCGAAATTGTCCATTCTTAAGTAGTTATTTCCTCTTTTATAAAGAATGTTTATAAAAGGAATATAACCATTCCAAAAACAATTCCTCTTCACAAATTGAAAAGACTGGTCCCTTATATATCATCTCCTTTTGTACTGTATCCCAATATACAACGGCACAACAGTTTTCTACATTATCGAGCAGACTCATATCTTCTTCCTTTTGAATAAACACAATTTTGTCATATTTCTCCTTCTTAAATCCTTCCACAAAAAGAACGTCATACGGAATCTGTTGATAAATCGACAAAATGTCAGCTAACGTCCAATTTATTTGCTTTGTCGACTGAAATTGAAAATTCGGACCCGCACAAACACTCGTCGCCATTGCCCCTGCTTGGCGATGTCGCCAAGAATCTTTTCCTTCATCAAGTGATTGAAGTTCCTCACTATGACCGTGGTGTTTTATCGTTGCTACTGATAACCCTTTTGCAGCAAAGTAAGAAATTGTTTTTTCAAGCATTGTCGTCTTACCACTATTGCTGTATCCAACAAATTGTATAATCATTTTGTTCCTCATTTCCGACTATCCCTATATTAAAGTCAATGACCCTCAACATTTCTCTCGTTTTCAATTCATGGTATAGTAAAAATCATATCATATTTCTTTTTTAATCTGAAAGTCGTGCATAAAGGAGATACAATAATGAAAAAGTTTTCCTTAATCGTATTTTTTCTCTTTGCCCTATCTGGATGTGGACAAGCAGAAAATGAAGCATCATCTGATTTATACATTGCGGCAGCCTCTGATTTAGTTGTGGCTTTTTCTGAACTTGAACCAATATTTGAAGAAAAATATGATGTTTCTCTTACGATTTCATATGGGTCCACTGGTCAGCTGACAGAGCAAATAAACAACGGGGCACCCTTTGATGTGTTTGCTGCGGCAAATGCGGATTTTATCGATGAACTAGAAAAAAATAATCGAATCCTCGCAGACACTAGAGCAGTGTATGCGTTAGGTAAAATAAATCTCGCCTCAATAGATTCTCGGTTCTCCCTTCATTCATTAGAAGATTTGCGTTCAGACGATATAAAAAAAATTGCGATTGCTAACCCTGATCATGCGCCATATGGAAAAGCGGCCAAACAAGCGTTGCAAACAAGCTTACTTTGGGAAGAAGTAGAATCTAAATTGATTTATGGAAGAAACATTGCAGACACTTTAACTCAACTTGAAACTGGGAACGCAGAAGTAGCGATTATTGCCTCTTCATTAACAAATGAGAACATAAATTATATTCCTGTTGATGTTGATTTATACGAGCCTTTACATCAAACGATTGCTGTTATCGATTCTACAAAAAACGAAGAGCTGTCTCGCTTATTTTTAGAATTTATTCTAACAGATGCTAGACCTGTACTAGAATCATATGGATTTGATTTCCCGAAGGAGTAACTATGTTTACCGACATTAATCTATTCCCTTTATTTTTATCTTTAAAAGTTGCCACAACAGCAACCGTTTGTACGATAATCATTGGAATACCTTTAGCCTATTATTTAAGCCGGACGAAAAGCCGTTTTGGTGACTTTTTAGATACTTTTTTGACGTTACCTATTGTCTTACCTCCCACTGTCTTAGGCTATTATTTACTTGTTCTCCTTGGAAGACAAAGTACAATTGGACGTTTTTTAGAAGAACAATTTGGAATTATGATTGTTTTCACACCAACTGGTGCTGTTATTGCGGCAACTGTTGTCGCCCTACCTTTTATGATTAAATCAGCTAAAGCTGCGTTTACAGATTTAAATAAAGATGTCATTTATGCTGCCCAAACATTGGGTCGCTCTGATTTTATGGTGTTTTGGACGATTATCATTCCCCTTGCTTGGCCAGGTATACTTGCTGGAGTTACACTTGCCTTTGCACGTGCATTAGGAGATTTCGGGGCTACACTTATGGTTGCTGGAAGCATTCCGAATGAAACGATGACAATGCCCATCGCAATATACGATGCGTTATTAGCCGGAAACCGTTCCTTAGCAAATACGCTCGTATTCATTATGACTTGTGTGTCCCTCATCATTCTATATGCGATAAATCGTCTGGAAAAACAGATGGTGAAAGGAAGAGCTTAATGTTATTTGTAAATATTCAAAAAAAGGTTCGTTCATTTCAGCTTGATGTTCGTTTTAATATTTCCAATGGAATTACAGGGTTACTTGGACCTTCTGGTAGTGGTAAAAGTTTAACATTACAGTGCATAGCTGGAATCCAAAAACCTGATTCTGGAGAAATATCACTGAACAATAAATCATTTTTTCATAGAACAAACAAAATTTCTCTAAAAACTCAACAACGAAATGTCGGTTTTGTTTTTCAACAATATGCGTTATTTCCTCATCTAACAGTTAAACAAAATATTGAGTACGGGTTGTTTTCGGTACCAAAAGAAGATCGACATCATAAAGCTAGTATTTGGATTCATTCGATGGGTTTAAACGGACTTGAACATCACTATCCTTCTCAATTATCTGGGGGGCAACAACAACGAACCGCCCTTGCCCGAACACTTGCGACAAAACCTGATATTCTTTTGTTAGACGAACCTTTTTCCGCCTTAGATACAACATTACGCTCAAAATTAGCCAATGAATTAATTCAACTTGTCGAACAACATTTTCACGGACCTGCCCTTCTCGTTACACATGATATTGAAGAAGCGTATCATGTATGTCATTCACTCGTTTTACTTCATGATGGAAAAGTGAAACAGACCGGAAAAACGCAAGATGTTTTCTTAAATCCACAATCCTATGAAGCAGCACAACTGCTCGGTTGTCAAAATCTCTTTCCGATTTCCTCTTACGAAAAATCATCGGGAATTGTTTTTATTAATGACGACATATCCTTACATGTGGATGAAAGAACAAACAACACACCAGCCTATATTGGTATACACCCTCATGATATTCAAATAGTATCTGAAATCGGTGAACGTGAAAATACATTACAAGCTAAAGTCTGTTCGGTAATGGAAAAAATACATACAACAACTTTATTTGTTTCCTTCTCCCAACACCAGCTTGAAATCGATGTTCCAAAAGGACATTCATCGACTTTTCACGCTAACTTAACTATTCATCTACCAAAAGACAAACTATTTCTCTGTTAATCATCCCCGCTTTCTACTACATGGAAGTGGGAGTGAAAAAAATCACTTCCAACAACTGTTCTCTGTTGTACAATCAAGTTGCATTTACAAATACAGAACAAGTAGGAGTGAAAATGATGAATGCAACCCATATTATCGCGATTACAAGTGGTAAAGGCGGTGTTGGAAAATCAACAGTTAGTGTCAATCTAGCTCTTGCCCTTAGTCGACTAGATAAACGTGTAGGCATTATCGACTTAGATATTTATGGCTTTAGTATTCCAAATATGCTTTCGATTACAGAACGACCAAAAGTATGGAACGAAAAAATAATTCCTGTTCAATCAAATGGTGTAAGTGTGATGTCAACCGGTTTTATGGTTAGAGATAATCAACCTATCGTTTGGCGTGGTCCTATGTTAGGAAAAATGATTGAACATTTTGCGAATGATGTATTATGGGGCTCTATCGACTATATGATATTGGATATGCCTCCTGGAACTGGTGATGTTGCTCTTGATATGCATAGTATGTTTCCAAAAAGCCATGAAATTATTGTTACGACTCCTCACCATACTGCAGCACACGTTGCAGAACGAGCTGGTACGATGGCCCAAAAATCAAATCATTCTATTTTAGGTGTTATTGAAAATATGGCTTATTTTTCTCCACCTTCCTCAGAAGAGAAGTATTATTTATTTGGTAAAGGCGGCGGCCAAACTTTGGCTGATTCTTTACAAGTCCCTTTACTTGATTCGTTGCCGATTGCCATCCCTAATCAAGAAGGAAAAATGGAAACCATTGTTGAAGAGTCGGATCCTTTATATCAACACTTTCACCATATTGCTTTTCAAATTGAAAAACAAGTTGAAGGGATAAACATCGAATCAGAGACAAATTTACTGTGATATCGATCACAGTTGGAACCACTACACCATGGTATGCTTGATTTAAAATAAGCAAATAAGGTGATGTTATGTCTGAGTTCTTTTTTGAAAAAATCCCTTTCTTTCAACAGTTAACAACAGAACAAAAAGAGCTCCTATCTCCTATTATTTTCACGCAATCTGTTCAAAAAGGAGAGGTGCTCTTTTTAGAATCTGAAGAAGCGAAAGCTGTCTTTTTTGTCAATGAAGGCAAAATTCGATTAAGTAAATGTACACACGAAGGAAAAGAAATTGTGTTACATGTTCGAAAGCCAGGAGACCTTTTTGCTGCAACTTCTTTATTTTGTAAACCAAACGAAACGTACCCTGCCACTGCTGTTGCGCTCGAGCCAAGTGTTGTATCGTTTATTCGAAAATCAGACTTTGAACAAGTCATCATGCACTCCCCACAGCTCGCCTTACCAATCTTTCAAATCATGTCAGAACGGTTACGCTTATCTCAAAAAACATTACGAGACGTTGCTTTATTTGGACAATATGAAGCCCTCGCTCAAACACTGCTACGCCTTGTGCAAGATTACGGCAAACAAATCGACCACGGCATTTTCATTCAATTAAAACTGACCCATGAAGAATTAGGTGGTTTTTTTGGCGCAACCCGTGAAAGTGTTAACAGGATGATTAATCAGTTAAAGCGAGATGGAATTTTAAGCATGGATCATGGTTTTATTACCATCCACGATCTCCCTTATTTGCAACAATTGTTCGAATGAAGGCACCGATCTGATTGTTCTAACACTTATTTTAGTTTATTGGTTTGTTGTAGGAAAAACGCGGAGCATCTTTTCTTTCAAGCGAAGTGCGGAGCCCTGCCCGCTTTTGAAAGTGAACCCCAAGTGCTCTTCCTGGGGTGAAACGCGCAGGTGCGCAGCCTTCGCTCTTCTTGAAATATCTTTCAAAGCTTCACTGCTACACCAAAATTTTTATACTTCTTATCTTTCAAAAAAACTGTTATGTTGATCACATTTGTTACACTTCTATCAATTATGCTCTTCCTCTAAGCAATACAAGAATCCCCCTAAAAGTAAAGTCCTTTAGGGGGATTTTTGTTTGTTATAGTAAGGCAGTTAATATCGCTTTTTGAGCATGGAGACGGTTTTCTGCTTCGTCATAAATATAAGAGTGCTTTGGGTCATCAATAATATCCGCTGTCACTTCTTCTCCTCGATGGGCTGGTAAACAATGTAAAAACATAAAATCTCGTTTCGCATGTTTGACTAATGATTTGTTTACTTGATAGGGTTGAAAAATTTGGAGACGATTTTCTTGTTCTGCTTCATAACCCATACTTGCCCATACATCGGTATAAATCACATCGGCTCCAGTTACGGCATACACAGGGTCATTTGTTTGCTCAATCACTGCTCCTGTTCTTTTCGCAACTTCTTTTGCTTTTTGTAGGATAGATTGATTGAGCTCATAGCCAGGTGGGGTTGCAACAGCGATGTCAATCCCTAGCTTCGCACAAATGATGACAAGCGAATGAGCAACATTATTTCCATCACCAATAAAAGACACTTTTAATCCTTTGTATAACCCTTTTGTTTCATAAACGGTTAACATATCCGCTAAAGCCTGACAAGGATGATAATCGTCGGTTAGTGCATTAATGACAGGAACCGTTGCATACTTTGCTAATTCCTCTACCGTTTTATGACTATTTGTTCGAATCATAATGGCATCGACATATCGTGAAAGAACTTGAGCTGTATCACAAATCGGTTCACCACGACCAATTTGTAAGTCTCTCGGACTCAAGAAAAGCGCGTGCCCTCCAAGTTGAGTCATCCCAACTTCAAACGAGACTCTAGTACGTGTTGATGCATTTTCAAAAATCATCCCCAATGATTTTCCCGCTAATAACGGTGCCATTTTCCCATGTTTTTGAGCATGTTTTAGTTCTACCGCTCGCTCTAATAAATATTTAATTTCTTCTGTTGAATAGTCCAATAAAGTTAATAAGTCTTTTCCTTTTAACGTACTAGGGATCGTTCTCACATTCGACTCCATTTTCTCCACTTCCTTTTATAGTTTCACAGTTTGAGAAGGTATTTGTTGTAACCATTTATTCATGGAACAAACCGTTGAAGCAGTGGCTTGTAAACTAGTTAGCATCATCTTCAACGTTGATAATTCAGTTATCACCGTTACGCGCTGCTTTAATGCCAGTTGTCTTCTTTCTTTCCCTGCTTTGTGCCCTTTTTTCGGGATACTGATGAAAGCCACTGCGTCATCACGCTCAATCCATTGTTCAAATGAATCTGTTATAAGTGTAAATCCTTGAGCTTGTAACTCCTTTGCAAGTGGCTCAAACTCTTCTTTTTCTTCCTCTGCAATATCACAAAAGATTTGGCCTTCGATTTTATAAATAGGTGGGATTTGACCTTCACTCCAGGCAAACGCTTTTCTCATCGCTTCTTCAAGCGATTGACTAATACTAATCAATTCCCCGGTTGATTTCATATCCGCTTCTAAAATTGGGTCTAAGCCTGCAAGTTTGGCATACGAAAAGATGGGAGCTTTCACCGTATAATATGGTGTATCGTCTAATAATCCTGTTGGCAATTGCATTTGTTTAAGCGTTTTTCCAAGTAATAGATTAACCGTGATATCTACCATATTTACGCCTGTGACTTTACTTAAAATCGGAACGGTTCTTGATGCTCTTGGATTAATTTCAATAACATACAATTGCTCGTTGTAATAAACAAATTGAATGTTAAACACACCTGTAAAGTCCATGCCCTTTGCTATTTTTTTCGTATACTCTACTACTTTATCTTTCACTTCCTTTGTAAGTGAGAAAGGTGGTGTGACAGCCATACTATCACCAGAGTGAACACCAGCTTTTTCAATATGCTCAAACATACCTGGAATGAGCACGTCGCTTCCATCTGTTAGGGCATCAACTTCAATTTCAACACCAGGATAATAAGCATCAACTAAAGTCGGATAAACGACAGTTGTATCATTTTCTTCTAAATAACTTTTTAATTCTTCCTCACTCGAGTGGATCGTCATCCCTTGCCCACCGATAACATAGGAAGGACGGAGAAGGACTGGAAAACCAAGATCATTGGCAAAATGAACCACTTCTTTTTTGTTTGTTGCTGTCACGCCTGGAATATGCTGTACACCAACCTGTTTCATAAAATCATAGAATCGTCCTCTATCTTCAAGTTCATCAATGGTATCGAGTGTGGTTCCGAACAATGGCACTCCTGCTTCTTCTAATCCTTGAACGAGAGAGATCGCAGTTTGCCCACCTAATTGAACAATCACTCCTTCAATTCCTTCAACTTCAATGACATTTAAAACATCTTCAATCGTTAACGGTTCGAAATATAGTCGGTCAGCCATTTCATAATCAGTACTAACCGTTTCAGGATTATTGTTCATAATAATCGCTTCGTAGCCTAATTTTTTTAAACTGAGTGCACCATGAACAGAACTATAATCAAACTCAATTCCTTGGCCAATTCGAATTGGTCCTGAACCTAATATGAGGATTTTTGTTTTGTTACTCGTTGGATCAACATCATGTTCACCTGTCCAGCTCGAGTAATAATAAGCCGTACTTGCCGTAAATTCACCAGCGCAAGTATCAACCATTTTAAAGGATGGGAGGATACTGTACGCTTTTCGTTTTTCTCTCACGGCTGAAAGGGTAGTCCCCCATATTTTTGCTAACCATTGATCGGAAAAGCCATGTTTCTTTAAAGTAAGAAGCTCAGTTGTCGTCACTGTCTGTAACGTATAAGACTTTGCTTTATTTTCTAACTCAATAAGTTTGTAAAACCGTTGTAAGAAAAATAAACTAATTTGTGTCTTCTCATGGATCTTTTCCACCGTTTCTCCTTGACGCAAAAGCTCTAATATCGCAAAAAATCGACGGTCATCTGCTTGAATTGTACTTTCCCATAATTGTTCTTTCGTCCAGTGAGAAAGACTCGGCATTGTTAAGCCTTCTACTTTAATTTCTAATGAACGAACCGCCTTCTGCAATGCACTTTCTAAATTTCGCTCAATCGCCATTACTTCTCCAGTGGCTTTCATCTGAGTTCCTAATTTTCGGTCAGCATAGGCGAACTTATCAAATGGCCATTTCGGGAACTTTACAACGACATAATCAAGAGCAGGTTCGAAGCTTGCATACGTATGGCCTGTGACAGGGTTTAATAATTCATGTAAGTGATAACCTAAACTGAGTTTGGCTGCCATTCTTGCAATTGGATATCCTGTAGCTTTTGAAGCTAAAGCAGATGAACGACTAACCCTCGGATTGACTTCAATTAAATAATACTGCTTACTATTTGGGTCAAGGGCAAATTGAATATTACAACCCCCGACAATACCTAAAGCACGAATGATCTTTAAAGAAACCGAACGAAGCATTTGATACTCAACATCTGTTAATGTTTGCGACGGAGCAACAACGATTGAATCTCCTGTATGAACACCCACAGGGTCGATATTTTCCATATTACAAACCGTAATACAAGTATCATTGGCATCTCGCATTACTTCATATTCGATTTCTTTAAAGCCCGCGATGCTTTTTTCGATTAAACATTGTGTGATTGGACTTGCATTAAGCCCACCTTTCACAATATAACGAAGTTCCTCTTCTGTATTGGCTATACCACCACCAGCTCCACCAAGTGTATAAGCCGGACGAATAATAATTGGAAACCCAACTGATTGAGAAAACTGGACCGCTCCCTCTACAGTTGAGACGATTTCACTTTCAGGAACGGGTTCATGTAATTCATTCATTAAAGCACGGAACTCTTCTCTATCTTCACCTTTAATAATGGATTCGATTGGTGTCCCTAATAACTCCACTCCATATTTTTCTAAAATGCCTTGCTTGTGTAGTGCAAGAGCTAAATTTAAACCAGTTTGGCCTCCAAGAGTGGCTAGCAATCCATCTGGTTTTTCAACTTGAATTATTTTTTCGATCGTTTCTACTGTTAATGGTTCAAAATAGACAACATCTGCACAAGCTTCATCTGTCATGACTGTTGCTGGATTATTATTTACTAATATGACGTTTACGCCTTCTTCTCGTAACGCCAAACATGCTTGTGTTCCAGCATAGTCAAACTCTGCGGCTTGCCCGATAACAATTGGGCCAGAGCCAATGACTAAGACAGATGAGATGGTCGATTGTTTAGGCATATGCTTTCTCTCTCCTCTTGCTGCTCATTTCCTGAAAAAACTGAGTAAAAATTTGTTCGCTATCACTTGGTCCCGGATGTGCTTCTGGATGAAACTGAATCGAAGTAATTGGATAATAAGAATGGGCTAGCCCTTCAACAGAACCATCATTAATATTTTTATAACGAACCGTAAATCCTGTTTCTAGCAAACTTTCTTCTTTTACTACATAGCTATGGTTTTGCGATGTCATATACACTTGATTCGTGACGAGGTCTTGAACTGGTTGGTTGGCACCCCGATGTCCAAACCGTAGTTTCTCTGTATCGCCACCAAAGGCTAGGGCAAGTAATTGATGCCCTAAACAAATGCCTAAAGTAGGATATTTTGAAGCAAGGGTTTTTATCGTTTCTAATTCTTGTATTAATTGTTTTGGATTTCCTGGTCCATTTGATAACAAAATGCCATCTGGGTGAAGATTTTCAATCGTATCAATTGATGTATCATAAGGAACGACTGTCACACGACAACCTAGATGAACTAAACTATCGACAATTGATTTTTTATAGCCAAAGTCTACGAGTACAACGTGAATATCTCCATTCCCATACTCTTCAAAATTTTCAGTCGATACTTCTTTTACTAAGTGTCGGCTACCGATTGTTTCATAGGAAGAAAAATCAATCGTTTCTACATTTGTCGTTAAAATCGCTCCCATATCTCCTAATTCACGAATGCGCTTGACAACTGCTCTTGTATCTACACCAACAAGCATTGGAATTTGTTCCCCTGTACATGACTGTTCAATCGATTGTGTTGATTCATAGTGAAACCCTTCGCTACTATATTCACTCATTATTAATCCTGATACTTGTGTTTGCTCACTCTCATTATCCACATGATTTATCCCATAGTTCCCAATTAAAGGGTACGTAAAGACAACAATTTGCCCTTTAAAGGAAGGGTCTGTCATTACCTCTTGGTAGCCTGTCATTCCCGTAAAAAAAACAACTTCACCATAGACGTCTTTATCTTTTCCGATCCACTCGCCTTCAAATGTTTCCCCTGTGGAAAGTACTAAATATCCTTTCATCCAAGTTCCTCCTCACTACTCTACTATGCTCGTATAATTATATTCGTTACGGTATTTTTATTCATTCATGTATAAAAAAAATTATTATATTGTAATACAATAATTTTCTTTCATTTTTTCAATCACAAAATCTATCTCTTCTTTTGTCACTGTTAATGGTGGCAATAACCGAATAACATTCGGACCTGCATTTAAAACTAAAATTTGTTGTTCGCGCAGTTTTTTTAGGATTTCGGTTACATTTTCTGTACATTCAATCCCAACCATTAGACCTTTCCCACGCACTTCTTTTACAAGTGATGAATCTTTAAAGATTGTCGTTAGTTGTTGCATAAAGTATTCACCATTCGTTGTCACATTATTTAAAAAATCTTCCGTGAAAATTGTCGTTAGTGTTGCTTTGGCAGCAGCCATCGCTAATGGATTGCCTCCAAATGTTGAACCATGACTTCCTGGGCTAAACGCCTCTATTAACTTCTCTTTCCCGATCATTGCTCCTACTGGAAAGCCGTTCCCTAATCCTTTCGCAACAGTAACAATATCAGGTGAAATGCCATAGTGTTGGTATGCAAACGGTTTTCCAGTTCTTCCAATACCTGTTTGAACTTCATCTATAATAAGTAAAGCTTCATGTTCCTGACACAATGCTTCTACTTCTTGAATAAAAGCATGGTCACCGATATTTACGCCACCTTCACCTTGGATAACTTCAAGCATAATTGCCGCTACATTATCGTCAATCGCGTCTTTCACTGATTGAATGTCATTGTATCGTAAATATTGAAACTCATGTAATAATGGTCCAAACCCATCATGTATTTTCGCTTGCCCTGTCGCTGACATACTCCCAAACGTTCGACCATGAAACGACTGAGCAAATGTTAAAATTTTTGTTTTTCCAGTATATTTTCTAGCAAGTTTAATTGCTGCTTCATTTGCTTCAGCCCCACTATTACAGAAAAACACATATTGCCCATCTGAATGCTGAACAAGCGTTTCGGCAACTTCCTCTTGTAATGGAATATGAAACAAATTAGATACATGCCACAATTTCTCTGCCTGCTCTTTCACTGCTTCAACAACAGCCTCATGACAATGTCCTAAATTACAAACGGCAATGCCTGATGTGAAGTCAAGATACTCTGTACCATCTGTTGCTTTTAAAGTCGTACCTTTCCCACTTTCTACTTCGATTTCCCACCGTGCATATGTTGGAAATATAGCGCTCATTTTTCTTCTTCCCTTCTAAACGACACGCGTTGGTATTTTCTCTTTTATTACTTTTGTTCCTGAAATACGACCATCTTTTGTTAGAGTCGAGCCTTTGCCATTTACAATCATAACTTCTTCAATTTGTCCTTGTAAACTTTTAATCGCGGCATGGACTTTAGGAATCATTCCACCGTAAATCGTTCCATTTTCAATTAATGCATTTACCTCTTCAGTTGTTACTTCTTCTAGTAAATTTCCGTTATCTAAAATTCCAGGAACATCTGTCACAAATAATAACTGTTTTGCTCCTAACCCTTCAGCAATTGCAGCAGCTGCACTATCTGCATTTATATTATAGCGTTGTCCATCTACCCCTAGTCCGATTGGAGCAATAACAGGGACGAATCCACTATCAACAAGTTGTTGAAGCATCGGTTCATTGATTCCAATCGGCTCCCCGACAAAACCAAGAAGCTCAACATTTATTGGCTCTACTTTTATCAATCTACCATCACACCCTGATAAACCGATGCTATTTAATCCCGTTAATTGCAGTTTTGCGACTAAATTTTTATTCACTTTTCCGCATAACACCATTTCAGCGGTATCCAGAACATCTTGAGTTGTTTTTCGTAAGCCTTTCACAAACTCACTTTTAATTTTTAATACTTGAAGCATTTTATTAATTTCAGGTCCTCCACCATGAACAATAACAGGTGCTTTTCCAGAATCCTTTAACGCTTTAATACTTAAATAAAAATCATCAGACAATTCCCCAATTGTACTGCCACCACATTTGACTACTACAATTTCGTTCATTGCTCTCTCCCTTTTCAACTTTTTACGTACGATATCCTGCATTAATTCTTACGTAATCGTATGTTAAATCACAGCCCCATGCTTTTCCATATCCTTCACCTACGTTTAAGTTCACGTTAATTTGAACATTTTCATTTTTTAAGTAGTTTGTTGCTTCTTCTTCTGAAAAAGAAAGAGGTTGACTGTTTTTTAATGTTTCAATTGGACCTAACCCAATATCAATCGTATCTGGATCAATATCAGCGCCGCTATAACCGATCGCACAAATAATACGACCCCAGTTCGCATCTGTTCCATATACAGCCGATTTCACAAGGTCAGAGCCGACGATGCTTTTTGCCACTTTCCCAGCTTCTTCATCGCTCTTGGCACCATTGACGATTACTTCAATTAATTTTGTTGCTCCTTCTCCATCACGAGCAATTTTTTTCGCCAACGCTTCACATGTTTTTTCTAACGCTTCTATAAATAAAGGCCAATCTTTATGATTTTCATCTAATGAATCATTTCCTGCTAACCCACTAGCCATGACGACAACCATATCATTTGTTGATGTATCTCCATCAACAGTAATCCGATTAAATGTTTTGTTTGTAATAAATGACAATGCTTTTTGTAGCTCTTTAGGTTCAATATTCGCATCAGTTGTAACAAACCCAAGCATTGTCGCCATATTTGGGTGAATCATACCAGAACCTTTGGCTACTCCACCAATAGTAATTTCTACATCATCAATCGTTGTTTTATAACACGTGTGTTTTTTTACCGTGTCTGTCGTTAAGATCGCTTCATTAAATTGATTTGCACCTGTAAATGTTCGCTGTGGTTCGAGTTGATTGATTCCATCTGTGATTTTTTCCATTTGTAAAAATTCACCGATAACTCCTGTTGATGTAACCGCTACTTGATGAAGTGGAAGAGAAAACTTTTCTGAACCGAGTCTCCGCATTTCATAGGCATCTTCTAGCCCTCTTTTTCCCGTACAAGCATTAGCATTTCCACTGTTAACGATAATCGCTCTTAGTTTTCCTTCTTCAGCTATACTTTCTTGGGTAACTTTTAATGGTGCTGCTTGCACCTTATTTAATGTATATACTGCAGCACTACTTGCTGGAACGTCACAAAGAATAGCACCTAAATCTAATCTTTTTCTTTTTACTCCTGTATAAATTCCCGTCGCTGAAAATCCCTTTGGAGTCACAATGCTACCTTCTTCTACAAGCGTGACTTTTGATTGTTGACTTACTGATTGCATGTTCATTTCACCTCATATTTTGTGTGGAACTTTCAACACCGTCTATCTTATGGATAAAGCGGTATAATATCGAGCCCCGTTTTCTCTTCTAATCCAAGCATAACATTTACATTTTGGATAGCCTGCCCTGCAGCGCCTTTTACTAAATTATCAATAACTGATACGACTGTAATTCTACCTGTTCTCTCATCATATGTTACCCCAATATCGCAGTAATTTGTACCATATACTTCTTTTGTTGATGGATATTCTCTTTCAGGTCGAATCCTTACAAATGGAGATTTGGCATAACAATCCTCATATAACTCACGCAAGTTATTTTCTGACATTGGACTTGTTGCTTTGGCATAAATGGTTGCCATAATTCCCCTTGTCATTGGAACAAGATGAGTACTAAAGGTAATCGTATCAAAACGCTCATCATAATTTTTTAACCCTTGCTCGATTTCAGGAATATGTTTATGTTCATTAACTTTATAAATTCTAAAGTTATCATTCATTTCTGGATAATGAAAGTTCAATGCTGGTGACCTTCCGGCTCCAGACACAGCCGATTTCGCATCAATAATTATTGAAGACGGATCAACGAGTTTTTCTTTTACTAATGGTAGAGCACCTAATAAAGAGGCAGTTGGATAACAGCCTGGATTTGAAATCACTGTTGCATTTGCTACCTTTTCTTTTTCCCACTCTGTTAACCCATATATAGCCTGCTCTAGTAAAGCTTCCTGTGCTGCTGGTAACCCGTACCATTTTTCATATTGTTCTCTTTGTTTTAACCGTAAATCACCTGATAAATCAACAACTTTTAAACCTTGTTCTAATAGTCCTGGTACAATGTCTTTTGAGACCCCAGGCGGTGTTGATAAAAAAACAAGCTCTGCCTTTTGTCGTATTCCAACTGGATCTATCGCTTCAAGTTGTAAATCCACAATGTTTTTTAAATGATGGTAACTTTCATTAATAATTGTTCCTTGCTGTGAAGAAGAGTGTACGGAACTCACTTCAATCTCTGGATGATTATGTAATAGCCGGATTAGTTCTGCTCCCCCATATCCTGTCGCTCCAATAATAGCCGCTCTCATGACATCTCCCCCTCATTTTTTCCGCTACTTTTTTATGATGAGTATAATTATAAGGATGAATAAAAATAAATGCAACTGTATTTTTATTTTTATTTTCATTTTATACTCTTTTCATATTCAAACGCCGATTTAGCGGTAACTAGTAGAAAAGCCTATTTTTTTAGTCGTCGAAAAAGCTACTTTTGTTAAATGTATAATTTCCTTAGTATTGCTTTCTTAGCTTTTTATAAGAAAACAGTAGACATGCTGAAAGCCTAATTTCTCAAAAGAAAATTAGGCTTTCAGTATTTATCCACTATCACTTAATGATCATGGCCATTTCCTGATTCATGGTCGCCGCTCATTGCTCCCTCAACAGTATCAGGTTCCGCTAATATTGCATCGACATCAGGGGTCCCAACTACAATCAGTTCTTTTTCCATTCGATGCATATCACAAGCAGTTACATGGTAGTACGCATAATATACACCTTCTTGCTCAAACGTCCACGGCATAGTATATAATCCATCTTCAACATGCTCTGTATTTTTCATATGGTGATAATCAGGATTATTATGCTCCCATATTTCAATATTCACTTCATCGGCATCAACGATTGGTACATTTTCGTGTGTCACAACTACATTAAAGACAACTTCTACTCCTGGCTCACTTTGTTCAGGATTCCAACTAAAGTCGACTTCAATCGGAACAACTGGGTTTTGACAAGGACTGACTTGTTCACTTTCCTCATTCGCACATGCTCCAAGAGCTAAGATAAGCAAAAGGAAAGAAAGAAATACTTTTTTGCTCATTCGTACATCTCCTTTATTTTAACACCTTTTTCACATCAGCTACAATTGGGTCTGGATCAAGAGCCAATCCATCATATTTACGGATGACTTGACCTGTCTCATCGACTAAATAAAAACTAGTAGCATGAATCATATCATTGCTATCTTCTAATTTGCTTACAGGTGCTAAAAATGCCTCTGCCGCAAACTCTGTTATTTCCTCTTGAGTGTAGCCAGATAAAAACATCCACTTGTCAAACTCTGCGCCATTGTTCTCACCATAACTTTTTAAAATATCAGGTGAATCAAATTCAGGATCGACCGTAAATGATACTAGCTTCACATCAAGTTTTTCTTCTGCCAACGCATCTTGAAGCATTCTCATATTTGGTGTCATCGTTGTACAAACAGTCGGACATCGAGTGAATACCATATTCGCAATCCACACAGTCCCCTGTAACTGTTCATTGCTTACTGACTGTTCATTTTGATTGATATATTCAAATTCAGGGACAAAAAGTTCTGCTTCTGTTAAATCAACACCTGCTTTTGGCCCTGATTCATACAACCAGCCACAGCCTGCCAATAACAACGAAAGGCCAATAATCAACGTTACTATCACTTTATTCACTTTAAAAACTCCTTTTGTCTATCACTATGAACGAATTTGGTGTGTGACTGGAATGTCACTAATGGATGGTCCATCAGATTGTTTTTCTTTAGAAACCCACTGTTTAAACACATACCCGATTGTCACACCGTAAATAATTTCTTGAATGACCTTCATAATAACACCCGCTAATTGCTGATCGTGATGGACAGACATTGGGGAAAAACCATTTTCACCAAGTAATTGATATGGAACCATTTCTCCTGGTGGTAAACAATACGCCATCACAACAGCCCAAGTTGTTGGGTCACTATAGACGGCATAAACCGGCGAGCCTGCAAAAATAATTAAAGCACAAGCAGGTGTTAAAAAGGCCCCATTGGCAAATATATAAAGCATTCTTCGCAAGTCCGTTAGTTGTCCTTTCATCGGTAATGGGGCTAACATGAACCACCACATTAAAAAGGCTCCAAGTAATAATCCGATTTCATATAAACTATGCAACGCTACATTTTTCATCAACGTATCAAAAACAACAGGTAAATGATAAATCGAGAACATCCCATTAAACCAAAGGATAGCCACCAATGGGTTAAACACATATTTCGCATAGTTCACGAAGGTTGTCCCTTCTAGCTTTCTTCCTATTGCTTGAAAGACCCATTTTGGGGTACCTAAAATAAATAATGGGACAGCACAAATATAAGCAAATACCATTTGAAACATGTGGAATGTCAACATTAAATGACCTGCAATATAAAGTGGACTACCCCACCCTAAATAAAGCATAAATAAACCTAGAAAAAAGAATATTTTTTGCTTTACCTTTACTGGTGTAGAATCTTGGAAGCGATGTCTCCACTTTTCTACGAGAAGCAAGTAAAGAAGTCCAACCACTCCTAATATAAGGATAAGCTCAGGAGTCCATAAAGCCCGGAAACTAAAGTTAGAAAATAATAGATCTATCATGTTTTTCCTCCTAAACAAAAAGATTAACAAAAAGATTACAATACATTGTACAATGTACCATATAATATAAGTATAGAAAAAAGGTATTCAAAGTTTAAACACTAACAAATACTATAGCATATTATACTCTCTTTCCTAAGCTAGAAAGATGTCTTTTTTGTTACCTTTTCTCGACCAATTTTTTCAATAAAAGGAGTTTATATGTCAAACCAACATTTAATCGCATTAGACTTAGACGGCACTTTACTAAATGAAAAAAAGGAAATCTCAACTCGGACAAAAGAAACGATACTGAAAGCGAAAGAAGAAGGTCATATTGTATGTATTGCCACCGGACGTCCATACCGTGCTAGCTTGCAATATTACAATGAATTATCTTTAAATACACCTATCGTCAACTTTAATGGTGCTTTTGTCCATCACCCTACTAATAGTAGCTTCGGGTATCATCATACCCCAATGGATAAACAAACTGCAAAAGCTATCATTGAAACATGTGAAGCTTTCCGTGTCCAAAATATTATGGTTGAAGTGATTGACGACTTTTATTTGCGTTACTTAGATAAAATGATTATTGATACGTTTACAATGGGACAATCTCCTGTAAAGCATGGAAATCTACACTCTTTACTAGATGAAGATCCGACATCAATATTAGTCCATCCTAAAGAAGATCACGTTCAAGAACTTAGAAAACTCCTTCAAGATGCACACGCTGAAGTCATTGACCAACGAATGTGGGGAGCACCGTGGCATGTCATTGAAATCATTAGAGCTGGCATACATAAAGCGGTCGGGTTAAAAAAGATTGCAGATTATTATCAAATCCCAAAAGAACGAATTATTGCATTTGGTGATGAAGATAATGATTTAGAAATGCTCGAATACGCTGGAAAAGGGGTAGCGATGGGGAACGGTATCAAAGAGGCGAAACAAGTCGCCAAATTTGTCACTGCAACAAATGAAGAAGAAGGGATTGCGTTATTTTTGGAGGAGGAATTAGGGATTAGTCTTCATTCCTAACAAATATCTTTCCAAGGTAAAGTGGCGGAAAGCCTATCCCAACTAGTCCTTTTATGTTACTCTAGAAACTAGGAAATAAAAGAGACAGAAAACAAGTCGATTCGTTGTACAAAAAGGGGGAAATGGTATGAAGATTTATGAGGTACCTAAGGATTCAGACCAACCACTTCGAAATAAAATTGCTGATCTATTAATGGGGCAAATGGAGTCAGTTGGTGAAAAGAATGCATATGAGATCCTTTTAGAAGCCATTAATTTAGCCCTACAAGAAGGTTCAAGCGCACATATATTCGTTGCAGAAAAAGATAATACGATACTAGGCGCTGCCTTTTTTAATATTGGAATTAGTATTGACAAAGGAGGACATTATCTTTGGTTAAATGATTTATACGTTCATAAAGAACATCGTAACCAAGGGATTGCAAAAAAGATCCTTCTTAACGTCATTTACTGGGCCGAGAATAAAAAAATTAAAGGAATTGAACTTGAAACAGGGATTAATAATGAAGCAACTAAAGCCCTTTATAATTCATTAGGGTTTTACGATATTATCTCGAAACGATATGGTTTCAGATTTTAAACTGCCGACGTATACTGGCAGTTTTTTTATTTTGTCCATGGAAAAAACAGATTTTTTTCTTTTTTTCTAAACGTCTGCACTTCTTTTTTTAAATTTAAGGCATAGGATAATATCAACCTAGAATTACACAATTTACACAATTGATGGGTAAGGAGTGTACTAACTATGAATAAGTCATTTTATGAAGCTGAATTCAATGACCTTTACATCAAATTATCAAAAGATGCACTCCACGAATTCATAAAGAAAATGATGGATGAAAACTTCTCACTCTTTTGGCGCTACGAAGATGAAACGATTTATCTTATCATCGACAACGAAGATGCTCTTTACGAAATTCCCTTTAAACGCAGTGATGATTCACTTACCCTCCATGTTGACCACTTACAAGTAAACAATGAAATCATCGTTGAAGCACTTGAGGTTTTCATTTCTGAATTCAGTGGAAATGGTGTAGTAAAAAAGTTTACTGGTGGCCCGCTTTATATTACCTCTTATCGTACTGGAGATATTCAGTCCATTATTGAAATTGATGGGAGTGACAAAATCATTATGAATAAAAATGGCTCTATTATAGAGTACAAGGAGTATGGTCATGAATTAGAACCAAAAACCATTTATCATATGACACTACTAGAAATCGATTACGAGCTAATGGAACTTCATGAAGCGATCCAATCTGAAGATGAAGCACAAATTCGTAAACATAAAAAGCGTTTAAAAAAATTAGTAAGTCGTCATAACGAAGTTTCTCAATTTTTGTAATGCGCTTAGCAACCTCATATTTCTCCGATTGGAGAGGCAAGCACGGACATGGTGCTTGCAATTTTTTCTGCCTTCACTCTCTCTTTTATCCTCTGCTTAATGAAAAATCCGATGAGTCTCATCGATACTACTTTCCTTATACCGATTTTCATGCAACAGCAATCGCAATCTTTCATACATGTATAACATGACCATCTCCATCACTTCATCATCTGACATGTCTTTAATATACTTTTCCAATTCTTTTCGTTCTGTATTTTCTACAATATCAGACACAAGGAGAAGCGCATCCTCATCACTATTAATGTCTTTGGCATACATCTTAAATAGATCTTCTACAAATTTCATACCTTCACCTCGGTATTAGCATATACATTTCCACACAGTTTTATCGATAGAAAATCATCATCACTAAAATACAATCGTCTCCTCCAATGTTTTTGTATTCATGTTCATAATGAGCCGCAAATTGAATCGCTTCACCTTGATGTAAGACAAACTCTTGTGTGGCCACAGTAAGTGACATGTTCCCTTTTTCAACAAAAATATATTCCTCAACACCTTCAGGATGAGCCTCTGAACAGTAATGACAATGTTGTTTTAATGTTATTGAAAAACATTCAACAGGCTTCCCGATTTCTTTTGGAAAAATCGGTCTCACTAAAAACTGACCACTTTCATCAGGCAATGGCTTAATTGTATCTCGATTCACAACTTTAACTTGTGGTTTTTCTTCTTCAATAAAAGTCGTAAAAGGTACTTGTAATCCATTTGCAATTTTCCATAATGTACTTACAGTCGGATTCGATTCTCCTCTTTCAATTTGCCCTAACATTGGTTTGCTCACGTCTGTTATTTGAGCAAGTTTGTCTAAGCTTAACTTTCTACTCATACGAATCTTTTTTAAACGTGTTCCAATCCTGTCATTTAAATTTACAGATTCCATATAAAATTCTCCTTGCCGATTTGTATGTTATCACATACAATTAGTATATCATATTTTACACATTAGAAGAAAGGAAAGATAAAATGAACACTGCAACCGTTCAAAAACGCCCGAATTCAGCCGTTTATAAAGGGTTAATGGCAGGAGTCGGAATTGCGATTGGTTATACACCTGCTGCCATTACATTTGGTCTACTTGCTAAAAGTACTGGACTCTCGTTTATCGAAACATTTGCGATGAGTGTATTTGTTTATGCTGGCGCAGCTCAATATATGGCGTTAAATTTAATTGCAATCGGCACTGGTGCATTTGAAATCATTTTCACCACGTTTATTGTCAACATCCGCCACCTGCTTATGAGTGCATCTGTAAGCGAAAAGCTAGTGGATACCCACCCAATAAAAAAAGCAGGACTAGCCTTTGGGATTACGGATGAAGTTTTTGCCGTTACGACCACACAAGAAGGGAAAATGAAAGCCGCTTTTCTTTTTGGTGTTGCCCTCATCGCATATTCAAGCTGGGTAATTAATACTGCCATTGGCTATTACGTTGGAGCGATATTACCAGACTCCCTCCAACAAAGTATGGCGATTGCTCTTTATGCAATGTTTATTGCATTATTAATGCCTTCCTTAAAAAAGCATCGCAAAGTTGTGTCTCTCGCGATCTTAGCAGCTCTATTAAATTCAATTTTTTCATTATTCCTGCCAACAGGCTGGTCTATCATATGTGCTACAGTTGGGTCATCTATCGCTATTGAACTTATCGAAAGAAAGGGGAGAACATAATGGAATTACCTTTATTGTATGTCATTATCGGAATGGCGATTGTAACTTACATACCTAGATTACTTCCTCTTATTTTACTTGATACTGAAAAAATTCCCCCTTTTGTTCAAGCCGTGTTACGAAATGTTCCTTATGCGGCACTTGGTGCCCTTATTTTTCCTGGGGTACTATTTATTCATGAATCGATTTGGTTTGGGATTATTGGTGCTATAACAGCTATCGTGATTGCTTATCTTGGTGCAAATTTAATCATCGTTGTCATCAGTTCGATATTTGTATTATTTATGTATTCTTCCTTTTTTTTATAATGCCTTTTACATAACACAACAGGCGATGGCTAACGGAAAGGTGACTCAAAAAGTTTTCACTTCATGAGTCACCTTTCTCTGTTATCCAGACTGTTGTTGGTCCTTTGTCCTTATTTCTTTAATGGCATGATTAACGGCAGCACGATGCTTCCAAAGGAGTGGCAATACTTCTTCTACTGCCAAAAACGTCTCTGCTATATCCGAATACTTATCCCCTTTTCCATGAATAGACCAGTTACCATTTGTATTCATTAGTGTTAACTGTCCTCCTCTTTCACGGTCATGAAATACGAAATAATATTTGTGTCCTTGCGAATCAAAGCTCGCAAACTCTGAAAAAGAAGTGAGAAACTGCTCAATATGAACCCTCTTGCTTATTATCAACATTTCGATTCACCACCTTTTCATTTACGACTTTCTTTTCCTTTTCTTTTTTTTCCGTAAAAATCCTGCCTCATTTTGTAAACTTTCCTTTTTTCACCGCCTTAGACTTTTCTTCTTTCGTTACGGGGGTTACAATAAAAGGATGACAATAAACGGTGGTGGCAACAAATGAACGTTTTTTCTTTAACAGATGACCAATATCATACTATGGAAACAGCGATTGTATCTGTATACCGAGAGATGACAACTTCAAACTATTTAACGGATCGACACCAGTTTGAAATCGCGCAATCTGCTTCTGTCGTCATTGACAGATTAGAGCTAACAACCCAATCGATTGATGCAACCATCATTTTCATTAATGGTGTTTTATCATTAGCCAAAAAGTTTTCAACATACTCTTCGTTTGAACGAAGATTCTCACAGTTTTTCCATGGACTATTGGAGCTACGAAAACAAGACCTTATTGAAAAAGGACGTCAACTTAACAAAGAAGAACATCAATATATTTCAAACGAACTCCTATATCATTATATTGATAACCTTCATCTCCCATCATCCCCTTGGGATAAGGTGATACGGCTATGGTTATTGACGATGACATCAAATGAGCAACTGACGAATTATTTAAACGAATTAAATAAATCACAAGAAAAGTGGCCATCTCATTTTTCTTTATCCCTACTTACAAGTCTTGTCGCTCTTTATATTGGAGATGGGTCTCAATCGCTCTCTTTATTACGTCCATATAAACAAATGTTACGACCACATGACATTTATGATCATTTTTTACTTTTAAAACATACGAAGGAATGGGAAATGCTCCGTCTTTGGTTTGATTATTTTAAGCCTTTTTGGAAGCATGAAAAACTTGGCAAACTCGAAGACATTTATACTGAATCCCTTGTTCATACAAATAGCGAGAGAGAAGATGTTTCCGATATAATTTGGGAAAAATGGCTTCAACAACCGAGTTTTCAAAAATATAAACGATTGAAACAACAATACGGTTTAGGTTCAAATAACCAAAGATTACCTTCATTATTGAACTCTTTAAAGCAACAACTTCATAACCCAGCAACAGAGAGACTATTATTGCAACTTTTGTTACTTGAAGAAAGAGTTGATGAAACTGTTGAGTATTTTCTCATGTTCGAGAAATCACCGCTACAACTAAGTGAGGAAAAAAAACAGTTACTTATTATGATTCAAACCCGTAACCCGAAGGCGGCTATTCCGATTTATCATCAGTTTATTGTTCGGTTAGTGGAACGGAAAACGAGACAACATTACGAAGAAGCCGTCGTTTATATGAAGCAACTTCAAAGCATATATAACACCATTGGAGAAAACGACCAATTTTATGAGTATATTCGTCAACTGAAACAGCTATATAAAACATATCGAGCTTTAATACAGGAGATGAAAACCATTGACTTATCATTATAATCCAAACAAAATCATCCTTCATGGTGGTTGGATCGATAATCATTTGTTTGTATGGGGAGAACAAAAACAACATAAAAAATATCAAGACTTTATCAATTTTCAATATCCGTTTTTATATTCTCCATTTGAATTAAAATTACAATTGTTTCAAAATGATCCAACATCCTATTATGGAACGTTTATTGAAGTGGATAAGGCGATGATCCATGTCCCTATCTTTCAGAGACAATTTCACTCACAAGCCGGAGAAGCAACGGTATATCAAGCCAACAATGAAGATACGTCTTTTCGATTTCCAATTGAAGGTGTAAAAATCGATGTAAACCGTATAGGTCAGCACCTTCCTACATTATTATCATGGAAGAACAGAACAGAATGGATTATTGATGATGACTTACTTTTTTGGATCCGGTTATTAGAAGAAATTGGAGATGAAATTATAGCCGGACAGTTCTTGCCTTCTGTTACAGGCAAATGGCAATTATCAGATTTTGATTTATCGACATGGGAGGCATGTATCCCCCTTTCATCGGTCGCATTATCACATCCAAGCTTATATACATTACAACAAAAACAAGAAGTTCATGACTATGCAATTGAACTAGAACCCATTGTTCAATCGATAACAGATGTTCTGATCCGTCATACTATACAAGTTGACTCAAATGTCAACTCGGCCTTTCAAGCGTTACAATCTGAAAAACCAACTGTTGTGCGAACTCATTTGCAAGCACTCGAAACAAAAGCAACGAAAGTCGAAGAATATATTCAGGAAAATGAATGGCTTGAACAAATCGGCGCTGTTTCTGTTACTCCATTTAAAATTGGCATTGCGGTTGAAGAACCCGTTAATGAAAATGGAAGATGGACAGTTTCCTTATTTGTCCAAGACCGGAATAATCCGAATCATGTTGTGACAATGCAAGATTTGCAAATAGGAAATCATCCATGGCGGACAAATCCAATCCCAACACTTAAGGAAAAAATTGCAATGGCTCAACGGAAAATCCCGTTTCTCGAAAATTTGTCTTCAACAAATCCATCAATCGATGTAACAAAAGAAGAAATCTATTATTTTCTAACTGAACAATATGAACAAATGGTAACGCTCGGGTTTGCCATTGCTGTGCCACAATGGTGGAAAAATCGGACACAGCAATCATTATCTGTTCAAATTGAAATGGATCAAGATGACAAACCCTTTCAACAAACACCTGATCCCATTATGAATTGGGAAAACCTAGCTCAATTTAATTATGAAGTGTCAATTGGGGGGAATGTCATTAGTGAAGAAGACTTTTTAAAACTAGTAGATGAACAACATTCTCTTATCCATGTAAAAGGAAAATGGATGTTTTGGGACCCTCAACAAGCAAAAAAGTTAAAAGCTCAATTAGAAAAACAACAGAAAAGCTCTTATTCTGCCCTACAAGCACTTGATATTACGCAAGAGGACGACGATTTTCATTACGATATAAAATGGAATGAACAGTTTCAACAACTATTACAGGAAGTTTATAATAAAAATGTGCCTATCCATAATACCCCAACATCACTTTGCGGGACATTACGCCCATACCAACAACAAGGAATGTCATGGTTATTACAAATGAGAAAAGTAGGGTTCGGCGCTTGTTTAGCCGATGATATGGGATTAGGAAAATCCATTCAGACCATTGCCTATATTCTATCTGTCATTGAACAAAGTAAACATCTTGATAAAGCTCCTTTTCTACTCATTTGTCCCACTTCTCTCATTGGGAATTGGCATGAAGAGTTAAAGAAGTTTGCACCACTGTTATCCATTTACATTCATCACGGAGCAAGCCGCTTGGCAGAAGATGAATTTACATCAAGTCTTTCTTCAATCGATGTGATTATAACATCTTATGCCCTAGCATTCCGTGACCAAGATATGTTTTTACAGTTCAAGTGGAACGGATTAATTTTAGATGAAGCCCAACATATAAAAAATATTGAAACTAAACAACGTAAAGCGATTAAGAAATTAACAGCTTTTCACCGCCTTGCTTTAACAGGGACACCCATTGAAAATCGTTTGAAAGAATTATGGTCGATTATTGATTTATTAAATCACGGGTATCTTGGCTCGTTCAAACAGTTCACCCAAACGTTCAGCAAAGAAATTGAAGCAATAGATGGGAACAAAGAACGGCTTGAACAGCTACAACAACTAATATCCCCATTTATACTAAGACGGAAAAAGTCAGATGAGTCATTGAAATTGCAACTTCCTGAAAAAAGTGAACAAACTTATCAAGTTGGATTAACAATTGAACAAGCGAGTTTGTACCAAGCAATTATTAATGATTTGTTTTCTTCAATTGATACTCGAACAGAAATCGAAAAACGCGCCTTAATTTTAAGTAGTCTTACAAAATTGAAACAAATTTGTAATCACCCTGCTCAATATTTAAAAGAAAAAGAGTCGCTTGATAATCGGTCAGAAAAATGGGATTTGCTTATGACTCTTGTTGAACAAATTATTGATCGGGATGAAAAACTATTAATCTTTACCCAATTTAAAGAGATGGGCGATTTAATTCAACAAGCACTTTCAAGACAGTTAAAATATGATGTCCCGTTTCTTCATGGAGGATTACAGCGTACAAAACGGGAGCAAATGATTAGTCAGTTCAAAGAAAACGAAAAGATTAAAGTGTTTATTTTATCTTTAAAAGCAGGTGGAGTCGGTTTGAATTTAACCGCCGCCACTCATGTTATTCATTATGATCGTTGGTGGAATCCAGCAGTAGAAAAGCAGGCAACCGACCGTGCTTACCGAATCGGTCAAACCGAAAATGTAACTGTGTATAAATTTATCACAAAAGGAACATTAGAAGAGCGAATCGACGCCATGTTACAGCGAAAAGAAAAACTAGCGGAAGAAGTATTAACAGTTGGAGAAAAGCAACTCTCAGAGTTATCGGTTGATGAGTTAAAAGAATTGCTTGAATTACGATTGTAACCTAAAGTTTTGGGGGATTGACATGCAGGAACATAATTTACAGTCATTTTGGAAAATGCGAGGGACACTCCCTGCGCATACGGAAAGAACAGTGAAAAATAAAGATGGCCTAGACGAGAAGTGGGTCTCCTTTTTAAAAGCAATTGAACAAGCTGGCAAATCTCAATGGAAAGAAAATGATGATAAAGAAGCCTAGGCTAGGCATGCTTAAGGGAAGCCTCTTCGTGTTTTTGCACTGTGGAGGCTTCCCTTTTATCTTTCATTTAAAAGTGACACAGTTTTTTCTTCAACAATTTTCGTATTAAAGCTCATGTTACTTTTGAATTTCTACTGTTTTTTCTACTTTTATTTCACCTTTATTTACTTGTTCACCATTCACTTCGATCGCATCAAGGGAGGCAACAATATGATAAACACCAGGTTGTAGCATTTTATAATTCCACGTATCACTAAAAGTTAACGTCTCACTTGGGGCCAGTTCACTTGTAATCAATGCCATCGTAAACATTTTCCCTTCAGAATATCGATATACTACATCTTGATTTTCATTTTTTACTGTAATTTCAAATTGTTGCCCAGATGGGAATAATATCGATACATCCTCTTCCCCTTTGTTTGTTACTTGAAATAAAAACGAAAGAGCATTTTCTTTTTCCTCGACCTCTAAAGTTAAAGCTAACATCTTCCACATTTGTTCTTCCACGTTTGTTTCCCCTCCATTCACACTTTCATTTGTCCCACAACCGGCTACCATGAAAACAACTAGAAACCAAAACACCCATTTTTTCATTATTATCCCTTCTTCCTTTACTGTTCCTTCCGAAATAATCCGAATACGCCTGCTGTTTCTACAATATTCGTAAACGCCTGTGGATCAACTGATTGAATCACTTGTTTTAAATCATAAAGTTCATACCTTGTAATGACTGTTAGTAACATTTCTTTATCAACTTGTGAGTAGCCACCCTTTGCAGGAAGCCGCGTAATGCCTCGGGTTATTTTTTCATGAATGGCTTCTCTCAGTTCTTCAGGCTTTGTCGTAACTATCATGGCCGTTAGTTTGACATGTCTTGTATGAATCGCATCAATAATTCTTGATGTGACATATAGTGTAACAAGTGTATATAATGCTTTTTCCCAATCAAATAAAAGCCCTGATGTAATGACAATTATGGCATTAAGAACAAAGAAATAAATGCCTAGAGGCCTGTCACTCATCCGGGAAAGAATGAGTGCAATAATATCCAATCCTCCTGTAGAAGCACCGTATTTCAATGTAATACCAGCTCCAACAGCAACGATGACACCCCCAAAAACAGCATTTAGCAATATATCCTGAGAGATTTCAATAATTGGGATAATTTCTAAAAAAAACATCGTAAGCACAACACTAACAAAGCTATACACCGTAAATGCTTTCCCTATTTTCATCCATCCTAAAATAGCGACAGGGATATTTAATAAAAACAACAAGACCCCAGTTGATATCGGTAACACGGTTGCTAGTAGTTGTGCCACCCCAGTAAAACCACTCGCAAACACATTCGCTGGGATTAAAAAAATATTTAAAGCCACAGCTAGCAATATGGCCCCAACGATAATGACAACTAACTTTTTTAAAATTTCCATCTTCCACCTCGTCCTTGGAATTTCTACACTAATTTTTTATCAAACCATTCAACTGTGGATTGAATTCCCGAACGTGAAACTTTATGGTCAACCGACTTTTCTGACATAAATGCTAAATTTTCTCGTTTCGTTTGATACAATGCTTGAACTTGATCATAAAATTTCTTTGAATATGGATATGGCACTACATTATCTTCTTCACCATGCCAAATAAATAATGGACGTTGTTTAAGTGAATCCATTTGTACAGACAAGTCATATTCGGCTAATGCGTTAATTTGCATTTGAATTTCTTGCTCATTCAGTCGAATTCCTTGCTTAGATAATGCTTTAATTTGTTCATTGGCAAAGTGTTGATAATAAGGGGTTCCCATTAAGGAAGCTGCCGCTTTGATCCATGGATATTTTGCTAAAGCTCCGTATGTAATAATACCTCCCATTGATGTCCCAGCCATTCCAACTAATCCATCTAATATAAGTGATTTCCTCTCGAATTCTTCTTTTAAAACACCAATTTCTTTAATAGATTGAACAACCATTTCCCAAAATTTCAATTCTCTTGTCTTATAATCAATAGACCCTTCACGTTCTCCATGATAAATTACATCAGGTAAAATTACCCGATATCCTTTTTCTGCAAGTAGATAGGCATAATGAAGATTATGTTCCTTCGCACTTGTATAACCATGAATAAAAAAAACGAGCGGTAACGGGGCTAGCTGTTGCTGTTCCTGGGCAATATGTAAAACCGGAATCGATGCTACATGTTCTTGTTTAATTGTTATCATATCCATCCACCTTCGTCTCATTCTGAATTCTAGAAAATTATAACATTTTTTTTGACGAAGACGCTAATGTAAAAGGACTAATTTAGGCTTTCTTTGCTAACGGGAAAAGCACTGAAAAGATTTTGCCCTCTCAGTGCTTTCTTTATTATGACGTCTTTTGTTGTTGCTCATTATATCGTTGAATTGCATATAAAGAGCCCTCACTGACCATCTTTGCTTGTTTTTCATCATTCGGATCTGCAATTTCTTTTCGGATGGGTTCCGTTTCTTTGTTTCGTTTTAATTTACTTATAGCTTGTCCACTTATTCTTTTCATTTTACTACGGCTTTTTTTATCTAAAAATAAAATACTCGTGACTCCGACAACAGCAACACTGATTGAACTAATCACAATATTTTTTCCATTCATTTCTATCTCCTCCTATGAATGTGTTAGTATATCAATACCCTTCTTCATTAGTTGTAAACATTCCATCGTATGATTTCTGTGAAGAAGCACATTCTAAGAGTAGCTTCAATAAAAAGGAGGTTTTTTTATGTCTGTCACAAAAGATGATGATAAAAAGAAAAAAGATAATAATGCCAAAAACCAACAAAGAAACCGTCTACGCGAAAAAAACGCCGAGCTTGGTAAACACCAATACTCAAAGAAAACCGACCATTTATAAAAGAAGTTCATTCATTATACTATTGCATTTTAAAAAAACGCATTGGGGTTAACCAATGTGTTTTTTCTTAGATTGGCTTTTCAATTAGACACTTCTCTTCGGTTTGGCCTTGTTTTGTCCAATAGCGCCCTTCTATTGGACACTTCTACTCGTTTTCGCTCTTGTTTTGTCCTTCGTAACCGCGATGAAGGACACTTTCTCCACTTTTCCACCCGCTTTTGTCCTTCATAAACGCGATAAAATTCATCTTCTCTCCAATTCCCCCTTTAAAAAAAGAGTTCAATTCACCCACGAATTGAACTCTTTTTTTACTATTTATATAAATCTTTAATGTCTTTCACGACATTTTCCATTCCTTCATTTGTTTCACCGTGCCATGATAACATGCCACCAGAGAAATTAATCACTTTTTCAAAGCCCTGGTCTTTAAAATATAACGAGACATTTTGGCTACGGCCACCGCTTCGACAAACAAACACATACTCTTTACTTTTATCAAACTCATCAATAACCATCGGGATTGAACTCATTGGAACTAACGGAATGTTAGGGATATGCCCTTCCACATATTCTTCTACTTCCCTTACATCGACAATAACCGTATTGTCGTCTTTTGTTTTTAGTAATTGTTCTAATTCGGATGCCTCAATTTGAGGAATACCATCTCTTTCTTCAGCCATCAATACCCCACCTATCTATTCATTATATACCCCACTTTACCGAAAACCCCACTACGAATGCAAGTTTATCAATCAGACTGTAGTTTTCTCAATTTCCATAACCGATAAATATGACTAACGATGACTTTTAACACCGCATACGTTGGGACAGCTAATATTAACCCGAGTAGGCCTGCAAATCGCCCCGCTGCTAATATGAGGAGAATGATCGTTAATGGATGAATCGCAAGCTTTCGTCCCATGACTTGAGGTGAGATTAAGTTGCTTTCAATTTGTTGGATGACAATAATCACAAGAATAACTAATAACGCCATAAACGGTGAGTGAATTAACCCGACGACAACCGCAGGAATCGTGCCTATCCAAGGTCCAATAAACGGGATAACATTCGTAAACATCGCCACTAACGCAAGCACTAATGGATAATCTAACTTAATAATTAAAAAAGCAATATAAGCTAGAACCCCCACACAAAAACTTACGATAATTTGACCTTGTATGTAAGAACTTAGCGCTTTATCCATATCGCCTAAAATGCGTCTAGCATCTTCTTGTTGCTTTTTCGGAAGCAGCCTTAAAAATTGTGCCGGCGCTTTTTCTCCTTCTTTTAACATATAAAAAAGGACAAATGGGATAATAATGACAATGAGAACTGCATTAGTAATAAATCCAATAAAGGATGCTAAATTTGTTCCAATCGTCGATAACACATTATTAATTGTAGTCGTTAACTCAGAACTAATTTGTTCAAAAGAAAAATTTTCATTTAATTGAAATCGTGCTAAGTATTCATTTTGTTGTAAATTATTTATTAAAGTACGAATTTCATTCATTAAGTGTGGAATGTTTTTCATAAAGCTATTCAGCTGCTTTTGCAATTCTGGACCGACTAATAAAAACAAAAATGTTAAGACGGCCGCCACAATAATATATAAAAGAAGAATCGCGAGCGAGCGTGGCATTTTTTTTGCTAATAAATTTACAAACGGTCGAAATAAATAGTATAAAACACCAGCTAAAATAATAGGTGCAAACAGCGTTTGAATAAGAACCGCAATCGGTCGAAAAATAAAATCAACTAACGTCGATAAGTAAATAATCAACAAAATGATAATTAAAGCATATCCTATTCGAAAATATTTACCTTGAGGCACTCTCCCACCCCTTTGCAATTTAAGCAATTTTTTCCCAATTATAACATGTTTTTTTATTTCTCGTTTGAAATGGTTTTACTTTTTCGTTCTTCTTTTGAAACGACACGTCGGTATTCTGTAGGTGAAATTCCTTCATATTGCTTAAATAACCTCGAAAAATACGTTCCGTCAGAAATACCAACTTCTTTTCCGATCGAATTAATTTTTTTATTTGTACTCGCTAATAGCCGTTTGGCTTGAAGAAGCCGATACTGATTTACATATTGAATCGGTGTGATTCCCATTGTTTTTTGCATGCATCTTGTCACATAATCAGGATGAAACAACAGCTCTTTTGCAATATCATTAATTTTGATTGGCTCTTGATAATGAGCATGGATAAAAGAAACAAGCTGATTTGTCACTTGTTCAGCACTAGTCGGAATTGTAATAGCTTCCAGTTGTAGCAATCTCATGCATTCACTAAAAACCATTTGCTCCTTTAGTTGATTGGCTGGATCTTTTTCATCTCCTAATGCAATTAACTGTGACAACTCTCGCAGTAAAGTTTCTCCATTGCGCAAAGGTGCATATTTAGGAATTTGAAATTCAAATAAAGCTGGACGAGTATATGTCCCTTCTCGCTTTACTATTTTCGACCAATCAATTTCCTCTTGTTCTTTTACGACATACCCCTCTGGTAGTGAAAAATGGACCCAATCATACACCGTATCTTCTGTACAAGGATATGTACCAGAATGCTCTAAGCCTGGTGATAAAATCAAATACTCGTTAGGCATTATGTTATAACTAATCCCCTCTTCTTGAATATGTAAACACCCTGTTTTCACTACGATTAAATCAAAAACAGAAAATCCAGAACGATAAAAATGTTTATCTCCTTTTTTAAACAATGCTTCTCCTGCTTTAATAAACGTCGGATAAGGGGGACAACTGAACGATAATATACTCATTTTTCTCACTCCAAAATTGGAAATAAAAAAGTCGGATTTGTTAAAGGTGAATCGTGTTTTTATCTATCTATTGTACCACGTTCAAAGTATACTTATATTACTTTTGTTATCACTTTATTTTTTATGAAATCAGGAGGGTTACCATGCCTAAAGAAACAAACAACACAAAAAAACTAACTCTCTTTGCCTTAACATGGCCAATATTCATTGAGATTTTCCTTCATATGCTTATGGGGAGTGCCGATACATTGATGCTCAGTCAATATTCAGATGAAGGGGTAGCCGCTGTTGGTGTCGCAAACCAAGTGCTCTCACTCATCGTCGTTATGTTTGGATTTATTGCAGTTGGAACGAGTGTGCTCATTGCTCAATATATTGGGGCTAGACAAGAACAAGAAGCAGGGCGTATTGCTGTTGTTTCTCTTGTTGCTAACTTTGCTTTTGCGCTTTTATTAAGTATCGGAATTGCTTTATTTAGTTCTCCTATTTTAAAATTGATGAATATTCCAGCTGAACTAATGGAACCTGCCATGATTTATTTAATTATTGTCGGTGGTTTCTCCTTCGTTCAAGCGTTATTAATGACAGCTGGGGCCATCATTAAAAGCCACGGTTTCACAAAGGATGCGATGTATGTCACGATTGGGATGAATGTCTTGAATGTTATCGGGAACTATCTCGTATTATTCGGTCCATTTGGATTCCCCGTATTAGGAGTGACAGGTGTTGCAATATCAACAACAGTCAGTCGTGGAATTGGTCTTATAATTCTTATGGTTATTTTGTATAAACGAGTAAATGGAGATTTACCTTTTTCCTTTTTACGCAAATATCCGAAAAAACAGCTTGGCGATTTATTAAAAATTGGTGTTCCTTCTGCTGGTGAGCATATTTCATACAACTCGTCCCAGCTGATGATTACATTTTTTATCGCGATGTTAGGAACAGAAGCGTTAACTACAAAAGTGTATGCTCAAAATTTAATGATGTTTATTAGTTTATTTTCCATTGCAGTTAGCCAAAGTACCCAAATCTTGATAGGACACCAAGTAGGCGCTGGAAAAATAAAAGAAGCTTATCAACGTTGTATTAAAAGTTTAAATATCGCGATTTTGATCTCATTAGTCATGGCCGGTGTCTTTTCTTTATTTCGAGAAGATTTGCTTGGCATTTTCACGAGCAATTCAGACATTATTGCGCTCGGAAGTATACTCATCTTATTAACAATTATTTTAGAACCAGGCCGTGCTTTTAACCTGGTTGTTATTAACTCGCTTCGAGCAGCTGGTGATGTGAGATTCCCAGTGTATATGGGGATTTTATCGATGTGGGGTGTCGCCGTTCCTCTTTCTTATATCCTCGGTATCCACTTTGGATTAGGATTAATTGGGGTTTGGATTGCATTTATCGCCGATGAGTGGTTACGTGGTGTAATTATGCTCCTTCGTTGGAAAGGGAAAAAGTGGCAAAACATGGCGTTTGTTTCAAAAAAAGACCGACAAACTGCATGATTGGATCGTTGGTTGAAATTTAAGAGATTTGCTGTACAATTTTAAACAGGACATATAAAAAAGGGGGCTTCCCCTTTTTAATTTTACTTACACACTAGGAGGAATTATATGAAACGCATATTACAACTTTTGCTTATTACAATGCTTTCCCTGTTCTTTGTTGCCGCTTGTGGTCAAGACGAAGACCCTATCGACTCAAATGAAACGACAAATGGAATTGATACAGAACAAAACGGAGACATCATTGAAAACGAACCAGTAGAAGAGGACGAGTTAATAGAAGAAGAGCCAAATGAAAACACTACTGAAACAGATGAACAAGAGGTCGTTGAAGAAACAGTTTCTTCTCATTCTGTATGGCTTGTCTTTTCTGATCAAGATGTCATGGATATGTACCGCATTCCTGTTACAGTAGAAGCTACACAAAGCGAATTATATATAAAGACTTTTGAGGCATGGATTGAAGGTCCAAAAGAAGAGGGACTCGTCTCTTTACTACCTGACAATGTATCTGTTCAATCGGTTACAATAGAAAATAACATTCCTCATGTTTCATTTTCAAAAGAACTATTAAATGCGAATCTAGGATCAGGTACAGAAGCAATGTTACTAGACCAAATTGCACTTATCATGGAACAGTTTGGATACAATCAAACGCAAATCCTTGTTGACGGTGAAATTTCCCCTTCACTATTTGGTCACGTTAGTACAGATACACCGATTCAAGTTGATTCGATTGAAACGTATCAACAATGGGATGAATAATATATTTTCACATAAAGCTGTCGAATGACAGCTTTTTTCTTTTCCACAACATGAATCGTTAGAGAACTGTAATCCCGTTCTTACAGACATTTGCTCCGTTTTTTCATAAAATAGCAGAATAAATATCCGCAACTTGAAGTGTAAAAAAGGAAATTGTCGGCATACTAACAAACAGGTATGTTTAAGGCGTATTATCTTTTTATAGCCATTCATGATTTTATATCTAATTTCCTATTTTTATAGATTTTCCCATATTCATGTCGTTATTCTTTGACAAAACAAGCTCTTCTTCTATAAAATTGGACTAGGTGAATCTTTGTTCATCAAATGTTCATCAAAAAAATACATAATAAGGGGGACACAACTTAATGAAGAAACTTAAGTTTTTATTCGTTTCAATTCTTGCTACAGCAACGCTCGCAGCATGTGGCGGTGGTGACGCTACAGAATTGCAAATGGGTACCGGAAGTACTGGGGGTACGTATTATCCATTAGGACAAGAAATGGCGACAGTTATGAATGACAATGTTGACGTTGAAGGCTTTAACGTTAGTGCTGTTGCTTCTGGTGCATCTGTTGAAAACCTTGCGAAAATTGGCCGTGGCGAATTTCAACTAGGTATGACAGTTCATTTACCAGCTCTTGATGCTGCAAACGGTGAAGGTGAGTTTGCAGATGGTGCAATTGAGAATTTCGGCTTTATGGGTCATATTTATCCTGAGGTAATGCAAGTTGTAACGACAGAAGGAACTGGAATTACATCGATTGCAGATTTAGCAGGAAAGAAAGTAGCGATTGGACCACCAGGAAGTGGAACACAATCTGCTGCCAAGCTAATTTTAGAAGCATACGGAATTCAAGATGGTGACTATGAAGCACTAGAAGAAGGCTTTGGAGATGCTGCAGGTCGCTTACAAGATGGACAGCTTGATGCTTCATTTGGTCTATTAGGTCTTCCAGCAGGTAACATCATTGATATTTCCACGCAACGTGATGTCGTCATTTTACCGATCGAAGGTGAAGCACTAGACTACATCGAAGCAAACAGCGGATATGCTGGTTATGAAATCCCAGCTGATTCCTATGACTTCTTAGATGCACCTGTCATGACAGTAACAGCATATGCTGTTCTTGTTGGGTCTACAGATGAGATCAATGAAGACTTAGGGGATGACATTGTAAAATCTCTTTATGAAAATGCTGGTGGCATTTCTCACCAACAAGGAACACACTTAACAATCGAAAATGTATTAAATGGTTCAGATGGTTTACCAATGCACCCTGGTGCTGAAAAGTACTTTAGAGAAATTGGAATTCTAAACTAACCATCAATAAAGGACCGGGCAAACTGTCCGGTCTTTTTTTTCGCTTAAGATATCGCTGACGAAAAAAGAGGATTATTAAGGTGACTAGTTGTAATTTATACTCTACTTTGTTTATGATGAGAAAGGTCCTTTATCCATATCCCCTCTTTTCGTCAGGGTACTATTATTTTAAGGTGGTGAACCTCATGTCAAAAGAACAACAAGATTCAAATGCTCAAGAATTGTTAGCTAAATATGACCGAGAATCAGCATACCGTATGAATTTAAAAAAATGGGCTTGGGTCGTAACAATCCTAGCCATATCCTTGACTATTTTCCAGTTATATACGGCTTTTCGAGGTCCTTATGTTTCATTAGTTCAAGGTGCGATTCATTTAGGAAGTGCATTAGGGTTAATTTTTATTTTATATCCAGCCAAGCGGTCCAATTTAAAAAAAGCTGGGGTACCATGGTATGATGTTATACTTGCTTTCTTAGCAATGGGTTCGTGTTTTTATATTGTTTATAATTATCAACGCTTAGTATCCGAAGCAATTATTCGTGGTTATACAGATTTAGATGTATTTGTCGCGATTACAGGTGTATTATTATTACTTGAGGCGACGAGACGAGCGGTAGGTTTACCTATCGTCATTATCGCTGGCCTAGCTCTTGCCTACGGAATGTGGGGACGTGGCATCCCGATTTTCGGTCATGCTGGGTTTAGTCCAGAGCGGTTATTTACAAGTATGTTTTTTACATCTGAAGCTGTGTTTGGGATTCCAATTCAAATCTCATCAACATTTATATACTTATTTTTATTCTTTGGTGTCATGTTAGTAAAAACGGGTATTGGACAATTTTTTAATGACCTTGCTTTTGGGGCCACAGGAAGAATGACTGGTGGAACCGCAAAAGCAGCGGTAACTGCTAGTGCTCTACAAGGGATGGTAACCGGAAGTTCAGTTGCAAACACGGTCGGTTCAGGGTCATTTACGATTCCCATGATGAAACGAGCTGGCTTTAAGCCAGAGTTTGCTGCAGCAGCTGAAGCTTCCGCATCTACTGGTGGTCAAATTATGCCACCAATCATGGGTGCTGCTGCATTTATTATGGCCGAATATACAGGTACACCATATAGTGACATTATTATTATTGCGATTATACCGGCGCTTCTTTATTTTTCTGGTGTGTTTATGGGGACTCATTTTGAAGCGAAAAAACGTGGCATTCTTGGTTTAACAAAAGATCAACTTCCGACATTTACTGGTTTAATGAAACGAATTGATTTACTCTTGCCACTCTTTGCGATTATCGGTTTATTACTAGCCGGATATACAGCAACAACCGCAGCACTTTGGGGGATTTTTGCCGCCTTTTTCATTTCACTATTCCGCAAAGACACAAGAATGTCTGTACTTGGCGTTTTAGATGCGCTTGAACAAGGGGCACGTGTCGCTCTCCCTGTTATTGCCGCTTGTGCTAGTGCAGGTATTATTGTTGGTATTGTTGTTATTACAGGACTTGGTGGAAAAATTGCCGGAGGAATTTTGCAATTAGCAAATGGAAACTTATTCCTTCTCTTATTCTTTACAATGATCGCTTGTATTTTACTTGGGATGGGACTTCCAACAACGGCTAACTATGTTGTGACAGCTTCGATGGCAGCACCAGCACTCATTGCCTTTGATATCCCGGTTATGGCTGCTCATATGTTCGTCTTTTACTTTGGTATTGTGGCTGACATTACACCGCCAGTATGTTTAGCGGCGTATGCAGGGGCAGGAATTGCGAGGGCGAATCCGATGAAGTCAGGGGTGAACGCCTTAAAGCTGGCGATTGCCGCCTTTATTATTCCATATGCGTTCGTCTATAGTCCTGTCCTTGTCTTGCAAGATTGGACGTTCGCGACATTAATTCCGCCATTAATTACAGCTTTAATTGGGATGATGGCGATTAGTGCAGCTATGATGAACTACTTTATTACATCACCAAAAATTTACGAGCGAATTCTTTTATTCGTTTCAGGATTATTGCTTATTTATCCTGGTGACCTTCGTGTTTCACTACCTGGACTTGGAGTATTAATTTTAATTACTGTCCTTCAATATGTGAGAAGTAAAAAGAATGAAGGAACACAAGCAAATGCATAAAGAATAAGTTTTCAAAGCCTCAGAAAAACTGTGGAGACTTTCTCAACAGCCAAAAGGCCAAATCGATGATTTGGCCTTTTTATTTTTTTATCGGACATCGGTTCCGCTATTCCATCGATTATCAAGTCAATTCAAAACCTATCGGACACCCGTTCCGTTACTTGACTCGATTCTAGTCAAAACACTAAAAAAAAAGTGAATTGACGGAACAGATGTCCATAGGCTCTGTCTTAGTGGATGTTTTAGAAGGAATAACGGAATAAATGTCCGATAGCACAAAAACTCTCTCTCCTATTCCTGAAACACATCAAAATTACCCCATAACCCTTCAAGTTGCTTTAATCTTTTTTCAACCTTTTCATGTTCAGACCGCGTCACCGCCGTTATGATTGCGCTTACGATACTAAACGGAGCTGCGAATGAATCAATAAAAGAATTGATTTCAGTTGATGCTAATAAGGTGTTGTCTCCATATGGGACAAGGGGTGACATCATATGGTCTGTAATGACAATCGTCTTTGCTCCCCTTGTTTTCACGTATTTTAAAACTTCCACTGTTCTTTTTGTATATCTTGCAAATCCAAAGCCAATCACAACGTCTTCATCTGATATATCAAGCAAATGCTCTGATACCCCATCTGCTTGTTGTACTAACTCTGTATTTTGTAATACTAAGTCAAGATAAAATTGCAGAAACATTCCTAAGCTTGCCGCACTTCGATAAGCAATAATATAAACTCTTTTAGCGTTTATTATGTCTTGCACTGTTTGCTGAAAAACAGATTCATCCATTTGAGAAATGGTAGATTTTAAGTTTTGAATATCATCAGATAACACTTCTTTTAACGCACTTTCTGGGTTATCATTTTCATCTGTTGTCCTAGCAAACACTTCAGCTGACGTCCATTTTCGTTGAAGCGCTTCCTGAAGATGCCTTTGAAAATCTGGGTATCCACTATATTGTAAAAAAACAGCAAACCGAACGACAGTCGCTTCTCCTACTCCCGAATATTTCGCTAGCTTTGAAGCGGTTAAAAAAGGGGCCGTTTCTGGGTGGCTAGTTAAATAATTTGCGATCTTTTTTTGTGATTTGCTCATCTTTGATTGCTTTGCAATCATACGTTGATATACTTCACTTTCTAGCATCCGTCTCCCTCCCTCCTGTCACCTCTTCTCTTTATACTACAACAAATAGGAGATCTATACCATGACAGAACACTTAACTTTCCTCTTCTTCATGAAAAACAAACTCAAATATTATAGTAAAATATGAAATATACACTTCATTTTTCTATAAATGGAAGGATTTCTTTCTTTTTTGACGGCATTTTACTATTCTTGATATAATGATTTTGTCAAATCATAGAAAAACGAAGGAGGGCAATACGATGGCACAACCTAAGTACATTATGAACATTGACAAGCTAGACTATATACCTGAGGACCAAAGAAAGAAATTAAAAGCAATTACGGACAAGTTTGTTTTTCGTGTCAATGAGTATTATTTAAGTTTAATTGATTGGAATAATCCGAACGATCCTATACGTAAACTCGTTATCCCTAACGAAGGTGAACTAGAGGAATATGGGCGCTGGGATGCTTCCGATGAGGACACGAACTACGCTGTACCTGGCTGTCAACACAAGTATTCGACGACAGCTCTATTAATCTGTTCTGAAGTTTGCGGAGCTTACTGTCGATACTGTTTTAGAAAAAGATTGTTCCGGAACGATGTAAAAGAAGCGATGTCTGATGTCGATCCTGGATTAGACTATATCGCTAATACACCTGAAATTAACAATGTGTTATTAACTGGTGGAGACCCTCTTATTCTAGCAACAAAGAAATTACGTTATATTATTGAAAGATTACGTTCGATTGACCATGTTAAGATTATTCGAATCGGATCAAAACTACCGGTATTTAATCCAATGAGAATTTATGAAGATGAAGAGTTACTCTCATTAATTCGTGAATATTCTACACCTGATAATCGCATTTATATTATGGCACACATTAATCACCCAGTAGAAATTACCGAAGAAGCAAAAAGAGGCTTTAAAGCGCTTCATGATGCTGGTGCGATTGTCGTCAACCAAACGCCTGTATTACGGGGCATTAATGATGACCCTGAAGTACTTGGTTCACTACTCGATAAATTATCGTGGGCTGGTGTAACACCATATTATTTCTTTATTAATCGACCAGTTGCTGGGAATCGCGACTTTGTCCTTTCATTAAAAGAAGCGTACGAGATTGTAGAACAAGCAAAAGCGAAAACATCTGGCCTTGGGAAACGCGTCAGACTTTCAATGAGTCACACATCAGGAAAAATTGAAATTTTAGCGATTGAAGACGGAAAAGCCTATTTAAAATATCATCAGTCTCGTGATGGTAATTATGGTAAGTTTATGGTATTGGATTGCCCTGATGATGCTGCTTGGTTCGATGATTTACCAGGCAATGAACAATATTGGGATAAGCCTAAAAAACGGACAGAAGAAGTTGTTTCTGTAAATGAACTTCCTGATGTACCACAAGGAAAAAAAGCATTAGTAAGAAACTAAAGTGTAGGGGTGTCACAAGGTCGATTGTCGTTGTGACACCCCTTTTTTTCTATACTTTATATTGTTCCACTAAGTTTTGAAGTTGTTCAGCACGGGCACTAAGTTCATTTGCTGAAGACGTAATTTCTTGCATAGAAGCAAGCTGTTGTTCGGTCGACGCTGCAACCGTTTGAGTATTTCCTTCCGTTACTTTTGTTTTCGTCGCGGTATCTTCAATCGACACTCGCAATTTCTTCATTTTATCCATTATACTAGAGGACACTCCGGTAACTTCACTAATTTCTTTTCCTACTTGTTTTGTTGCTTCTAAAATCGTTAAAAAGGTTTTTTCTGTATTTACAGCTATTTCTACTCCTTCTTTTGCCTCTTGATTCACGTGTTCCATCGCTTCCATTGTTTGTGCAGTATCATTTTTTATTGCTGAAAGCAACACTTGAATTTGCTTTGCTGCATGTGAAGACTGTTCTGCTAATGTTCTCACTTCACTAGCAACAACAGCAAACCCCTTTCCATGTTCTCCTGCCCTTGCAGCTTCAATGGCTGCATTTAAAGCAAGTAAATTGGTTTGGTCCGCAATGCCTGTTATCGCATGAATCATTGTACCGATATGATTTGATCGTTCTCCTAAATCTTTAATTATTGTTGTTGTTTGAACGACTGCTTCATCAATCGTTTTCATTTGTTGAATTGCTTTTTGGATATTTTTTTCGCCTAATTCAGCTTGCTCATTTGCATACTTTGACGAATCTGATACTTTATTTGCTCTCGATGTAATCGCTACAATTCCTTTATCGACATCAACCGTCGAATCAACATTTTCATTGGAACTTTTTAGTTGTTGTTCAACTACAGATGCAACTTCCTCAACTGATGAAGAGATTTGTCCTGTTGCTTCTGTTGCTTCTTCTATCGTTGCTACTAGTTGTTGGGAAGACGCTCCTACTTCTTGGGACAATGATTGACTATTGACGACAATATGACGGAACGAATGTAACATTTTATTGATTGAGATCGCTATCTTTTGCATTTCATCATTTGAAGTCAATGATACTTCTTCTCGCAAGTCGAAATTCGCAATCTTTCCAGTTATTTCTTCGATTTTTTGTACATTTTCTTGAACAGATCGATAGAATCCAATGAATAAATAAATCATAAAAATAGAAACAAACAATACAATCGATAATGTTATGTTACGGATCATGACTAAACTAGTAATTTTTTGGTCTAATGATGCTGCTAATACATTTTCTTGTAACAAAATTAAGTCAAAAACACTGTTAATCGTTTCTGTCGTTAATTGAAAGTATTCTTGTTGCGAAATCGTAATCGTTTCTGTTTCAATAATTTCTCTGTCGATTATATTTGTGATCTGCAATGCTTTTGCTATTGCTTGTTCACTCGCAACACTTAATTGTGCTTGTAGTTGTGGATTATATGTGAAGATGGCATCATAGCTTTTTGTCGTATCAGAAAGATAAGTATCTAACAATCTCGTTAAATAGACGAGTTGAATTTCTTCTTCATGCGTCATTTCTTTATTTGTGATAACTCTCGAACCTACAGCACGAGCCGTTCCCATAAATTCCGTAATTTGTGGCAAGTTTTGGACAAGTAAAAAGATACTATAGTTATTTTCTAAATCCGAATCTAAACGTAAGTTGGATTCATCTGCAATCAATCCAATTTCCTCTATCATTAAAGCAATCAATTCATTATGACTTTGAATCGATTCACTAACCGTATAATTGAACACATCGGATTCTATATGATTCCAGTCTTCCATAATATTTTTCCACGATTCTTTAGTCGTGTAATCATGTTTAGCTTCTCCTAGTAAATAGCCAACGGTTTGGATATGCTCATTCACTTCTTGTTGTTTCGTTATTACTTGATTCTCTACGGTTTTATCACCTGATAAATAAGTAACAGTTAAACCACGATGTTGTTGAGTTGACTGAATAAGAGGATAAACAGCTTCTAGTAGCATTAACCCCTCTTTTTCTTTTTTTGTGAACGCTAACTCTGCTTGTAAGTTAGTAGTTGTTATGATTGATAATATGACAATAGGAATAAAAACAACCAAAAAGATAAGAGCAAACTTTTTTGCATAACTCAACTTGTTTAATATTGAAACGACTGGCTTAAATATCATTTCTTTCTCTCCTTTTATGATATAATCAGACTATTACTAAAGTCCTTTGTTTCGATTTTATTATAAAACTTTAAATAAGAAAGTGATTTTTATCACACGTTAAAATGTGGCAATTGTTTCTTTTGTTATTTATGTTTACGAAACTTTGACAGTACGATAAAATCATAGAATACACTATAGCATCTACCTAGAGGTGAGACATGAACAAATTTATTTATTTTGCAATCATTCTCTTTTTATTAGCAGGCTGTTCTACTGTTTCACAAGAGAAGGAAGATATAGATATTCATATGATGGAAAACGAAGACATCCGAGTCTCTTATCTACAAATGATCCCTGAAGAGCAAGATGGGGAGTCTGGCTTCTCTGTTTATTTTTCTATTGAACAACTTGGTTCTACTCCTATCACAGAAGACAACTACACATTTACATTACAACGGACAATTACAGATTATGAAGGCAATGCTTATGAAACGTTAACGAATGAGCGGATGACCGTCGATTTTGAAGGAGATCCTTTACCAGAAGGAATTGTTTATTTTAAACAGTTTTTTACTCCTGAAATCATTGAGGAAACATCGATTCTTCCTGTTAGTTTCTTTACAAAGCCAATTTATCAGCGTGACATTATTTTTGAATCAATTAGCTTTGACCAAGCACATGAACCAATTCATAATAATGGGTTAACGATTCATAAATTTGAAGTGGACAAGGATAAATTATCGATTGTTTTGGAAGATATCCATCCTGTTAATGGGCTAAAAATGACTTTAATTAAAGACGGGGAAGAGCTTTACCCACTATCCTCCCTGACACATGTTAGCGATGATAACAATCATATGTCGGTGCAATTTCAATTTGCTCAACCGATTCCTGACCCTTTTACTATTAAACTTTCACGCCATCGCATTGAAGAAATCATCTGGGAGTTTCCGTTTGAACTTGAAGTAGAATAATAAGAAAAACGCGGAGCGTCTTTTCGTTTCAAGCGAAGTGCGGAGCCCTGCCCGCTTTTGACAGTGAACCCCAAGTGCTCTTCTTGGGGTGAAACGGGCAGGTACGCACCCTTCGCTCTTCTTGAATAAGCTTTCAAAGCTTCACTGTTCGACCAAAAGTTTTAAGATAAACTGAGCGAGGAAACCCACTCACTTAGTCCTTTTTTGTTTCCTGCAAATCTGAAAGCCTGTACTCTACTCCATGTACCCCTTTATAAAACTCAGGATACATTTCTCCTCCACAAGCTTCACAGAAAAACATTGGTGGTATCATCGGATTGCCACCATCCATTAACCAAAAACTCATACCATTTCAAAAGGTATCTTTTCCTTTTCATGACCCACTAAACAAATAAGCTGATAGAAGCCCTCTTTTAGACACTTCTATCTAGGGGATGCATCTCATTTGTATGAAGGACACTTTCGCTTCGTTTTCTCCTTGTTTTGTCCTTCATCGCCTTTATGAA
>NZ_KK211280.1:113903-160439 GCF_000621445.1 Alkalihalobacillus bogoriensis ATCC BAA-922
GACACTTTCGCTTCGTTTTCTCCTTGTTTTGTCCTTCATCACTGTATTAATAACAACGGCTATATTGCAACGAAGTTTGACGTGTTCGTTTCATAATAAATATAAAAAGCTAAAGAAAAACGCGGAGCGTCTTTTCTTTAGCTTTCAAAGTATCACTGCTATACCAAAATTTTTATGTGCTTTCTTAATATGTTGAGATAAGAGTCATTCTCCAATCGAGAATGACCCTTTTTCCTTTACGCTCTCTTTATTGATGTAAACTCATGCCTTAATAATGAGTACATAAATAAATCATCAAATTGACCACAAACATATTCATAACTTCGTAACAAACCTTCTTGTTGAAAGCCTATTTTTTCGACTAGACGTTGTGAAGCTATATTTGCTGGTTCGATTAACGCTTCAACTCGCTGTAATTCCCACTCGGTAAATCCGTATAAAAGAATCGGTTTCAACGCTTCTGCTGCAATTCCTTTTTGCCATTTTTCTTTCGTTAATTCAAATCCGATTTCAGTCCGAAAATGGCGGTTAACTTTATTATGAAAACCACAACTTCCAATAACTTTGCCTTCATCTTTCAGTGTAATCCCCCAACGAATTCCTTTGTTCTCTTTCCATAACGAATCGTACCAATCAATCTCATCATACACTTCCTCTATCGATCGAAATGGTGCTAAGCCATAATACTGCATCACTTCAGCATCCGATAAATAGGTAAACATACTCGTCGCATCTTCTTTAGTAATTTTTCTTAAATGCAATCGTTCTGTTTCAAGTGAGGGAAAATCGTTGGATTCCATAACATTGCTCCTCTCCTCCATTATTCAACTTGGTTTCGTAACACGCCTAATTCTTTTACTGATATTTCAATAACATCCCCAGATTGTAAAAACTTCGGTGGAGAAAACCCATTACCTACTCCCGCTGGTGTTCCTGTTGCAATAATATCACCTGGTTCAAGTGTGATTCCTTGAGAAATCGTTTCGATAATCGTTGGGATGTCAAATATAAATTGCTCTGTTGAAGCTGACTGCCTCACTTCGCCGTTCACTTTCGTTTCAAGATGGAAATGAACTCCTTTTTCCACTTGACATGTATGCGTAATCCAAGGTCCCATTGGACATGTCGTGTCTAAGCTTTTTCCTAGTAAATATTGTTTATGTTTTCGTTGTAAATCACGAGCCGTTACATCGTTAAGTAATGTATAGCCAAAAATATAATCATATGCCTCTTCTTTTCCGATCCCTCTGCCTTTTTTCCCGATCACAATAGCAATTTCACCTTCGTAATCTAGTTCTGATGTTACGGTTTGATGATGATAGATCTTTGCGTCTGGACCTATAACCGTTGTTGGTGCCTTAGAGAACACAATTGGATCTTTAGGGATATCGGCTTCACTTCCCATTTCAATCGCATGAGCGGCATAATTTTTCCCGATACAAAATATATTTTTTCGAGGTCTAGGAATTGGCGCAATAACCGTAATATTCGGATCATCCCATTCATACACAACCTCTTTCCCTTTTGTGTTTGTTACCCAAGTTAACACCTTTTCTACTCTATCAACAAAAGAATTGTCTTGTATACAATCAACCAATGTATTTGGAAAACGATGAGATAGTCCCATTGCAGAAGCTGCTTGTTGAATATCAATGATTTGTTTATTTTCATAAACCCCAACGGTTTCCACATCATCTTTAATAAAGGTTACAAATCTCATTTTCATCACTCCTTGTTTGCTATTTGTACATTGTTTCTTCCCATTGCTTTTGCTTCATATAAAGCTTGGTCAGCTAATCGGAATAGTTTAGCTTCATCCAAGGAAGGCTCATACATTGCTACTCCTAGTGAAAGTGTGACTGTAAATATTGTACCATCAGCACAAAACTCATAGTGTTCTACTTTTTCACGTACTTTCTCAGCAATCATTAGCGCTTCTTCTTGAGAACTAGTAGAGACTAGTAGACCAAACTCTTCACCACCGATTCTAGCAACAACATCTGTTTTTGACATACTTTCTTTTATCATTTTTCCTACTTCTTCTAAAACAATATCTCCAACAGAATGACCGTATGTATCATTAACTTTTTTAAAATAATCAATGTCCGCAATAATAAACGAAACAGAGGAAGACTCATTTGCTTCTACCTTCTCCAATACTTTCTTCATTTCTTGAAAAAAACCTCTTCGATTTAACAAACCTGTTACATGGTCTTCTACTGATAATCTTATCATTTTACGATAAACATCATTAGCCTCACGAACATAATTCACACAAATTTTTACAAAAATAGAAGAGAGTAAAAAAATAACATTGAAGATTAAAAGGATATTCATATCTTTTAATAAAAAATACAATGTTCCATTTCCAACAAGTAATGCAAAGGCTGTCATAGCAGTCCAAGAAAATTTTTGCATCTGATAGCGCTGACCGATTATTCCTGTTCCAAAGGCAAGAATTATAATGGTTACAACAGCTGTTATTGAGGATACTGTAACGCCATGAACAAGTAATCGTCCTATCGCTATAATCGTGCCCGCTAGTAATGCTGGAAGTAACCCTGTTGTGTATGCAGCAATCATAACAGCAATATATCTCATATCAATAATTGTCTCTTGTATTTGAAACCCATAAAAGATTAATAAAAATCCTAAAAAACCAGAGCACATTCCGATAACTAGTTTCATTTTCATAGGAGAACGAACGGAAATCCGCTTTGCCCGATATATATAACCAATGACAAATACAAATGAAGCAATAATTGCTGCATTTGTCACCATTTCTTTCATGATAACAATCATAACGACTCTCCTGCTTTCCAGTTTACATGCCTTTTGGTACACGTGTTCGGTTAATAAATTCAATATAATGAAAAAATAGCTAATAAATGACTAGCATAATCATAAAAATGATATGAAAAATTGATTATATAGAACAAGTATTGATAGTTAATTTGAATGAATATTCAAAATATTGTTGTTTGGTTTTATAGCCCATGGTACAATCATGTTGACATATATTCCATAATTATCCTTACCATATCATCCCACTACTCGTCCTAGCAGTTGTCTTCACTGTCTTAGGATTTTTTTGTTTTCGAAAGGGGGTGAGCATTGTGTTTCAGTGGCTAGAGCAAACATTGAAAGTCCTTGTCCTTTTGTCGTCGCTCTTTTCCACTTTTACACTCGGATTAATTAACAGTCGAAAACTTAAGAACAAAACAAAAAGAAAGGACGATTCCTCTAAAGAAATCGCCTAAAGGATTTTAATTGCTTACAGATTCATTATAATATAAATAAAAATAAAAAAGACTAATTTTTTTTAAAACACAAAAAATTTCATAAAAGGATAGGAATATATGTCACTTTTTTGACAGAAAGGATGAATATGATGAGCGCATTTCACCTTATTCCTTATACGATAAAAACGGTTGTCCATGAAACAAAACGAATTCCCCCTGGCATTGAATTAATTGAAGCCCCTTCCATGTGGGAGCAAGGGTATTACGGAAAAGATGTTGTTGTTGCTGTTCTTGATACAGGGTGTCATACGAGTCATCCGGAATTGAAACATCGAATCATAGATGGCTATAACTTCACTTCAGATGACAATTTCGCCTCTGATATTTATGAAGATTACAATGGCCATGGCACCCATGTATGTGGGACAATATGTGCAGAAAAAAACAATGCCGGTATTATCGGAGTTGCCCCATTTACCAAAGTGTTAGTTGTGAAAGTGTTAGCCAAACAAGGGTATGCTGAATCACAATGGATAACAGATGGGATACATTTTGCGAAAAATTGGGTCGGGCCAAATGGAGAACGCGTCCGAATCATCAATATGTCTCTTGGTGGCAAAATTCCTGATTTACAAATGCACGAAGCGATTAAAGAAGCAATTGCTTCTAACATACTTGTTGTTTGTGCAAGTGGAAATGATGGAGACGGTGACGATCGAACAAATGAGTATGCTTATCCTGGAGCTTTTCCAGAAGTTGTTCAAGTTGGTTCTGTCTCGTTACAAGAAGAAATGTCGCGCTTTAGTAATTCAAATTGTGAACTTGACCTTGTTGCACCTGGCGAAGACATCCTTTCCACTTATTTAAACAATGAATTTGCAGTCCTCTCAGGGACATCAATGGCCACACCACATGTATCTGGTGCATGTGCTTTACTCATTGAGCAATTTGAACAAGAATTTGAGCGAACCATTACTGAGCCCGAGCTTTATGCACAACTTATAAAGCGAACAGTATCATTACAGTATAGACGAACATTACAAGGGAATGGCATTTTAAAGCTTTCTACTAGTTTAGGTCATCAAATACAGGATGAAGCAGAAAAGCTTTCAATATAATAATAGGGGTGTTCATAAAGATTATTCTTTTGGACACCCTTTTTGCATAGATAATTCTCATTTTGGTCATATTGGATAATATGATTCTCTTAAAAGAGCGTTATTCTTTTTTTCTAGTGTGTGAATGGTAAAATAAGAATAAATACGTTCAACAAGGAGAGGTGACAGAATGAAAGTAGTAGCAATTATTGGAAGTACAAAGAAAAATTCAACGACAAGAAAAGCAGTTGAAAACATGACCAAAATAATAGAAGACGAAGGGATCGAAACGGAGATGATTCACTTTGCCGAAGTGTCTCTCCCCCTTTTTGATGCCAATCTTACAAAAGAAGAGCATCCCCCTATTGTCCATTCCTTTACTAAAAAAATAGCTGAAGCTGATGGCGTTATATTAGCTTCTCCTGAATATCATGGAAGTGTTTCTGGCGTTTTGAAAAATGCCCTTGATTATTTAGGCGCTAGAGAAATGAAAGGGAAACTCGTTACAATTTTGACGACTGCGGGAAGTGAGCTAGGTGCGACAAATACGATTAACACCCTTCATCAAATTTGTCGAAACTTACACGCTTGGGCACTTCCGCAAAGTCCAACCATTCCAGCAGCCTATGATGCTTTTGCTCCAGATGGAACTCTTCAAGATAAAAAATTAGAAGAACGCCTCAAAACGGTAGCGTCCACATTTATAACTGAACTGAAAAATAAATCAAAGCATCATTGATTTTTTTAAAGGTAGAGTGGAAAAATTACCTAATGTTCTTTAGAGCAAAAGATATGGTATGATACTAGAAGTAATTTTTCCTTTTTAGAATTGAGGTATGTCCGATGAACATTGTTGTTACAACGTTAAATGCAAAATATATCCATACATGCTTGGCACTCCGTTATTTAAAAGCCTATGCAGAACCAGACTTTTCTGTAGATATCGTCGAATATACAATTAACGATCCTGTCATGAACATCGTTTCAGATTTATTTAACAGAAACCCTGATGTTATCGGGTTTAGTTGTTATATATGGAATATTGAAGAGACCATTAAAGTGATCGAGATGATAAAAAAAGTAAAGCCTGAAATCACCATTGTTTTAGGTGGGCCAGAAGTAAGCTATGACACAAACTACTGGTTATCTCGACTAACAAATGTTGACTTTATTATTGTTGGTGAAGGGGAAGAAACATTTAAACATCTTCTAACAGAACTGCAAACAACAAAAAAATATCATATGGTGTTTGGTCTCGCTTATCGGAAAGAGGATGAGGTCATTATGAATCCTCCTCGTCCAAAATTAAATCTTGAAGAGTTGCCTTCACCATATCGTTTTGCAGAAGATCTCCCTGCCTTAGGCAAACGGGTCACTTATTTTGAAACGAGTCGTGGCTGTCCATTTAGCTGTCAATTTTGCTTATCTTCCATTGAAGTCGGGGTTCGCTATTTTGATATGGCAAAAGTAAAGTCAGACTTATTATTCTTAATTCACAATGGAGCTAAGCTTATTAAATTTGTCGACCGTACGTTTAATATTAAACGAGATTACGCAATGGAAATTTTCCAATTTTTAATCGACAATCATAATGGATGTGTGTTTCAATTTGAAATTACAGCTGACATTATGCGGCCTGAAGTGTTAGATTTTCTTAATGAGCACGCTCCAAAAGGGGTTTTCCGTTTTGAAATTGGGGTTCAGTCTACAAATGATGCAACAAATGAATTAGTGAAACGGAAACAAAATTTCGAAAAACTAAAACGAACAGTAACAATGGTGAAAGAAGGCGGAAAAATAGACCAGCATCTTGACTTAATTGCGGGACTACCTGAGGAAGACTATGATTCATTCCGCAATACATTCAACGATGTGTTCGCTCTTCGTCCAGAAGAACTGCAATTAGGGTTTCTAAAAATGTTACGTGGTACTGGATTACGCCTTCGTGCCGATGACCACCGCTATATTTATATGGACCATTCCCCATATGAAATCCTAGGAAATAATATCCTTCCTTTTAGTGATATCGTACGAATTAAACGAGTGGAAGATGTATTAGAAAAATATTGGAATGCTCATCGTATGGACCATACGATTGAATATCTAGTCACAACCGTATTTGAGTCGCCATTTGACTTTTTTCAACAGTTTGGTGATTTTTGGGATGAAAAAGGCTGGGCAAAAATCGGACATCAGTTAGAAGACTTATTTACTCGGCTCCATCAATTTTTACAATCACGCAATATCGAGCAAATGAAAATCGTTGAAACATTAATGAAGTACGACTTTTTCATGAATCATAAACATAAGCCACGAAAAACGTGGTGGCCATTTTCGCTAGATAAACAACAACAATCATCTATTTTAAAACATCTTGCCGATCAGCCTACCGTTGTCTCCACAACATTTGCTAACTTACAGCTTTCGGAAAAAGAACTGCATAAACATACGATGATTGAAATTGTTCCATACAATGTTCCTAAGTTTGTAGAACAAGGTCAACTTGAAGAACAAAACACTTTGCTTATCTTTCATTTTGATCCGAAACAACAAAAGGTTCAGTCCTTTTCATGTAAACAAAACGCGTTACTTATTTCGTAGCGTAAGCGCATAATACAGGTGAGACTTTTTGTGCCTTGCACAAGAAATCTCACCTTTTTTATAGATTAAAACGGGACATCGTTCATCTTTATTGCCGTCTTTGTTCCTCGTTCCCAGTCTGTTCTTATGATAGCATACACGAGTGAATCCTCAACGGACCCGTCAGCATTTTCCCAAGCCTTTCGTAAGTACCCTTCTTTTTGAAAATTACATTTTGAAAATACTTTTCTCATCGCATAATTATCATGACGAGTATAAGCCTCAATCCTAATTTTTTCGTTTGAATGTGTAAATACATGGTTGACAGCCCACTTAACGGCCTGTTCTCCATATCCTTTTCCCCGTGCATCATTTGATAAACGAATATCAAATAGCAATGGAATTGTATCGGAAATGTCACTTATTATGAGTAACCCGATATTCTTTCTGTTTTCCTTAATCCAATATGTTTCCTTCTCTTCTTCATACCATCCACAATGATAGCGATTAATGATTTCTGTTTTAGACACTGTAGGAGAAGCGTGAAATGTCCAACTGTTCGTCACGTAAAAATTAACGAGTTCATCTAGCTCTTTGTTTAGTTTTTTAAATGTTAGCACGATTAGTAACCTCCCCCCTTTTCCGTGATGCTATGATAAGAAAATCACTCTGGAACAGGAAGGAATTTTGTATAATAGGCTGCAATCACGAACAGAACTACATTCATTCCCCAATGAACGAAGCCAGAAAATAAAATGAAATCGAACGTGTAAGCCATTATAGTTAGTAGTGGTATTAGAAAAAAACATACTGGTGTTATCCAGCTTTTTACTCCACCTTTATTAGTTAGTTTTTTTCTTTTTTTAACGATGATGACAAACGCCGTAAGTATACAAATCAACGACACGATCAACATGAATAATTCCACCTTATTTTACCTCCTTAACAAAAGTAAACCGAATAAAGTTTTCACGTTTGTATGTTAACATATATATCCAATTGAGTGTGGTATATCGTCTATTTTTTACATTTCAAATCAGCATATTTGCAACGCTCTCATCCACAACGTATGATGATATCGTACACTTTAAGGAAAAGAGGGGATTTCTTTTGAATGAAACGATTCAAACATTAGTAAACCATCGCTCCATCCGTCGGTATGAAAATAAACCGGTCAAAAAAGAAGATTTACATATGATAGTCGAAGCAGCTCAAGCTGCCCCATCTTGGATTCACGGTCAACAAGTTTCCATTATTGCCATTGAAGATGAGACTCGGAAAGAAAAACTTGCCGAACTAGTCGGCAATCAAATAGCTGTTAAAGAAGCGCCTGTCTTTTTTGTTTTTTGTGCTGACTTTTATCGAGCAAAGCTTGCAAGTGAAAAACAACAAGTACCGTTGGCCGTCACAGACGATGTCGATTCATTACTTGTCGGTGCTACTGACGTCGGTCTTGCAATGGGGAATGCGATTGCTGCAGCGGAATCACTCGGGCTAGGCATTGTTCCAATCGGAGGAATCCGTAAAAATCCCCTTGAAGTTATTGAACTTCTCGATCTTCCTGAATACGTCATTCCGATTTCTGGTCTATGTATCGGTTATGCAAATGAAAATCCTGAACAAAAGCCGAGGTTACCAAAGGAAATTGTCTATCAAGAAGAAAAATACAATGCGGCTTTACAAAAAGAAAAATTAGATACATATGACCAAATGATGTCAGACTATACTTCCGCCCGGACAGATGGTGAAAATAACAGCAATTGGTCTGAACGTATAGCCGCTTTTTATAGGAAACCATATTATGGACAAATTGGGGATATGTTACTAAAACAAAAATTCACTTGTAACAATATGAATCGATCATAATAAGAAAAACTGAGTGAGGAAAACCACCTCACTCAGTCCTTTTTTGTTTTCTACAAATCTGAAAGCCTGTACTCTACTCCATGTACCCCTTTATAATACTCAGGATACAATTCTCCTCCACAAGTTTCACAGGAAAGCATTGGTGGTGTCAGCGGGTCACCACCGTTCATTAAACCAACATCTCTTACCACATCAAAACATCTCTTTTCCCTTTCATGACACATAAACAAACATAGCCGATAGAACCTTCTTATTGGACACTTCTCACCGATTTCACTCTTGTTTTGTCCTATAGAACCCTATAACACACAATTCAAATGCCCTCCGTTAAAGAAAAACGCGTGAACTTCTTTTCGTCTCAAGCGAAGTGCGGAGCCTTTGTTCATCTAGAATAGGCTTTCAAAGCTTCAGTGCTATACCAAAATTTTTCTAGTTTCTTATATAATGAATAGAAGCCTAATGGAACTCCATTAGGCTTCTCACTTAACGTTACGGACATAGATTCCGCTATTTCATAAAAAAACATCTCTTTTTTTATGTTAACGGACATCTGTTCCGCTAGTTTAGTCAAATCTATAGCAAAATCACTTGATTTCTCACGTTTAACGGAACCAATGTCCAATAGCTTCTCAGAAACTGTACTTTTCGTTAAAATACCGGAACAGATGTCCATTAGATGACAACGAACAACGCACCTATCCCTACCCTCTTATCTTTTATATAACCGATACGCGTTTTCTAATGTTTGTTTCTCCACTTCTGCTTTGCTAAGCCCTTTAATCCGTGCTAAAGTTTTGACAATTTCCTTTACAAGCAATGGTGTCGTTTGTTTCCCTTTAAAAGGTCCATCAAAAGGCCATGGTCCATCTGTTTCAACGAGTAACTGTGTTAGTGGGACTTCCTTTACTAGCTGTTGATCCCGTGTTCGATAACAAACTTCTGGGGTAACAGAAATGAAGCACCCGCTCTTGATTACCTTCTGCCTGATTTCAAAGGGTGCTTTTAGCCAATGAAAATGTGCTCGCTGATTCGGAAACTTCCCTACTAACTCAAGTGCTTTTTCGGTTGAATCATGAACAGCATGAATGTTTAACGGAAGACCTACTTCATTTGCAAGTTCAACCCACTCGATAAAATGCTCTTCTACTAATTCGAGTTGAGAAGCTGATAGTTTTTCTTTTGTATAATGGGGCAGACCCACCTCACCAACCGCTGCAATCTGTTGATGCTCCTTTTTAATAAGAGAAATTAACTCTCGTTTTTCTTGTTCGCCAATTGGGGATTGTTCTGGGTGATATCCTAAAGCCGGAAAAACGAATTCTGGAAAACGATGATGCAATTCTAATGTTCGATAGGAAGAAGATAGATTCGTTGACACCGCCATTACGTGTTGAATTCCTTGTTCTTGCCAATGAGCGATTAGAGTGGATAGCTTTGACCAATCATATTGGTCAAGATGTATATGAGTATCAAACACCAAATTCCTCCTTACAAGAATAACTCCTTAATCGGTTTTGGATTAGGTTTTCCAATGTAGAAGCCTTGCGCTAAAGAAATGCCGACATCTTTGCAATATTCTAGCTCTTCTTTTCTCTCAATGCCTTCTGCAAGAAGCGTAATATCGTATGCTGAGGCAATTTCAATGATTTGCTTTATTTTCCCTTGTTTATTCTTATCTTCATCACAGTGGTCTATTAAATGACGATCAATCTTCGCAAAATCTGGTTTTAACTCTTGTAACACTTCTACCGTTGCATAACCAGAGCCTAAGTCATCTAATGCAACATGGATACCGTGCGCTTGGTACACTTGAAAAATAGTCTTTAAATGAGCAATATTTTCTATTTTCTCAGTTTCGACCACTTCAAAAACTAAATCACTCGGATCTACATGAAACTGCTCTACCGCTTTAAATGTACTTTTCAAACAATGATTCGGGTCGTAAATCGACGACGGTAAAAAATTAATAAATCGTTTTTGACCGGTTTCTAGCAAAGACGAACTAATTTCAATCGAAGAAATACGTGCTTGGCTATCTAGCATTGATTGTAATCCTGCTTGCTGAGAAAAGGAAAATAGTTTTCCAGGTTGAAAAGGAAAGTCGTCATTTGTTTGTCGAAGTAAAAACTCATATCCATAAATTTCGTCATTTTCTAGTGAAATAATCGGCTGCAAATGTTGAGTAAACAAACGATGATTAATAACCGTTACAAAATCAATATGGTTAATTCGAGTAAGCAATTCAGAGAAAGAAACCATCTTTGAAAAACGACGGTTTGTTTTATTTGACCAGGTTCCGTATATTTTAGATTGCTCTTGCATTGGCAACAGCTCATGCATTTGTGTAAGGAATGTCAGCACATCCTCGATTGATTGATAATCGATACAAAATATGGAGTTATCCACCGAAAATTCTCGATTCATTATTTTCAATTGATTTTCTATCGCAATCGATTCTTCTCCTTTATAGTAAAGGAATAATCTCCCTTTTTCCTCTATGTCTGGTAACTGTGTACAATAATCGCAACTAGTCATTTGCTCCCCCTCTTTTAGAACCATACCACTTATTATACGTTGAAAAACACACTAATTAAAGCAAGATAAAGAGGAAAATAATACTATTCACTCTTCTAGCTAGCTACATAGAAACTGGTTGATTTCTTTTCGCTTTCGAAAAACCATTGTTTGTTTAGAACTCGAGTATAGAGCAATCACATCTAATGCTTTTTTTCTTCTTTCCTTCGGGTAATGCCATACAAATTTTAAGAACTCAAAATCTAGTTTTTCTGGACACCCTTCAGACATATCAGGTCTCGTTTTATTTTTGTACGTTACATACCGCTTTATTACACGATACATGCAAAGATATCTTGGCATATCAAGGAAAATAATTGTATCAGCTTCTTCAAAACGACGGTGCCATGTTCGACTGTAGTTTCCTTCTATGACCCAGCGCTCACGTTGCAAATAAGGCTCTTGCTTCACCTGAAGCTCTTCCATCGATGATTCGACCCAACCCGGTTTCCAAAATAACGTATCTAAATGGATTACATCTGCATTGAGCCGCTTTGCTAGTTTTCTAGCAAAAGTGGATTTTCCTGATCCAGCAGAACCAATAACTGCTACTTTTTTCAAATGAATCCCCTCCTTATTTAACTAATCTGCAATAAAAAGGATGTCTGAAAAGATCGTCCTCTTCAAACACCCTATATTGCCTATTGGTTATATTCATCAAGTAATGTTGTAGCAACGACAGTTGGAGTTGTTTCTCCATTTTTCATTTGCTCTTTTAATTGTGGCCATAATGTTTTTACTTGCGGATGTTGATAAAATCGCTGAATGAGTTGTTCCTCAATTAAAGCCTTCACCCAATCTTCTGACTGATTTGTTCTCCTCGTTTGAAAAAAGCCTTTTTCTTCACCTTTTTCCTTAAACTCTAAAATCAACTCCCACAACTCCGGAACACCTTCATGAGTTAAAGCCGAAACAGTATAAGCTTTCGTTTCCCAACCTTCTGTCACTTGTGGAAGAAAATGTAGAAGTCGATTAAACTCTGTTTTTACCATTTGAGCAGCTTGTTTATTTGCACCATCTGCTTTATTAATGACAATCGCATCTGCGAGTTCAAGAATGCCTTTTTTCATACCTTGGAGCTCATCACCCGCTCCTGTTAATGTCATAACTAAAAAGAAATCAACCATGGAACGAACCGTTATCTCACTTTGCCCAACACCAACTGTTTCTACAATGATAACATCATATCCTGCCGCTTCACATATTAACATCGTCTCTCGACTTTTTCTGGCGACCCCACCAAGTGTTCCACTTGAGGGCGAGGGACGCACATAGCCATTTGGATGTCTAGAAAGCTGGTCCATTCTTGTTTTATCCCCTAAAATACTTCCACGTGTCAGCGTACTTGAAGGGTCTACTGCTAAGACCGCAACACGATGACCTCGTTCACATAACATCGTCCCAAACGATTCAATTAACGTACTTTTCCCTGCACCAGGAACACCTGTAAATCCAATCCGAATCGATTGACCTGTATGTGGAGAAAGCTTCGTTAACACTTGTTGCGCTATTTCAGTATGTTTTTGGGACTGACTTTCCACTAACGTAATTGCCTGTGCGACAATCGCTCGGTTTTGAGACAACACCCCGTCTACATAATCATCTACCGTTAATTGCTTTCGTCTTGGTTTGTTGTTTCTTGTCATGAACGATTGCCCCCTCCCCGTTTTGTTTATTCGTCTTCATATCCTAACCGATATTTTATTTCTTCGATTACTTTTTGCGCAGCAACAGGAATCACCGTTCCCGGACCGAAAATCGCAGCTGCGCCATGCTCAAGTAAGTAGTCATAATCTTGGGCCGGAATGACGCCACCAATGACGACCGCTATATCTTCACGTCCTAACTGTTTCAATTGCTCAACGACTTGAGGAAGTAATGTTTTGTGTCCGGCTGCCAATGAGCTTACACCGATGACATGAACATCGTTTTCCACAGCTTGTAGTGCGGCTTCCTCTGGTGTTTGAAACAACGGTCCGATATCGACATCGAAACCTAAATCAGCGAACGCTGTTGCAATCACTTTAGCTCCACGGTCATGACCGTCTTGCCCCATTTTCGCGACCATAATACGTGGGCGACGACCTTCAAGTTCCGCAAATTCATCAGCAAGCTGACGGACGACTTGAACTTGTTCTTGCTCACCAAACTCCGACCGATACACACCACTAATCGAACGAATGACTGCTTTATGTCGACCTGATACATGTTCTACCGCATCACTAATTTCGCCTAAGCTTGCCCTTGCTCTTGCAGCCTCTATCGCTAATGCTAATAAATTGCCTTTTCCGCTTTCAGCTGCGTTAGTTATAGCGTTAAGGGTTTCTTTTACTTTTTGCTCATCTCTATTTGTACGAAGCTTTTTTAAGCGCTCAATTTGGGCTTGACGAACCGCTGTATTATCAATATTTAAGATGTCAATTGGCTCTTCTTGCTCAAGCCGATATTTGTTCACACCAATAATCGTTTCTTTACCTGAATCGATATGAGCTTGTCGTCTAGCTGCCGCTTCTTCAATTCGCATTTTTGGCAATCCTGTTTCAATCGCTTTTGCCATCCCGCCTAATTGTTCAATTTCTTCAATATGAGCCCATGCTTTTTCCATCAGTTCGGCTGTTAATGATTCCACATAATAAGAACCACCCCACGGGTCAAGCACATTACATATACCTGTCTCATCTTGTAAATACAATTGTGTATTTCTGGCAATGCGAGCTGAAAAATCAGTAGGAAGTGCAATGGCTTCATCTAGGGCATTTGTATGCAATGATTGAGTATGACCTAAAGCCGCTGCCATCGCCTCAATACATGTTCGCGTTACATTATTAAAGGGATCTTGTTCAGTAAGACTCCAACCCGATGTTTGTGAATGTGTTCGTAATGCAAGCGATTTCTCATTTTTAGGGTTAAATTGCTTCATTAGTTTGGCCCAAATGATTCTTGCTGCTCTCATTTTAGCCACTTCCATATAATAATTCATTCCAATCGCCCAGAAAAAAGATAATCTAGGAGCAAACTTATCGATATCAATTCCTGCTTTCAAGCCTGTTTTCACATACTCTAAACCATCTGCTAATGTATAGCCTAACTCAATGTCTGCTGTCGCACCTGCTTCTTGCATATGGTAGCCGGAAATGCTAATACTATTGAACTTCGGCATATAAGTCGATGTGTACTCAAAAATATCAGCAATAATTCTCATCGATGTTTCTGGTGGATAAATATACGTATTTCGAACCATATATTCTTTTAATATATCATTCTGAATCGTTCCCGAAAGCTCTGATTGTTGGACACCTTGCTCTTCTGCCGCTACAATGTAAAAGGCCATAATTGGGAGAACCGCACCGTTCATTGTCATCGATACGGACATTTGGTTCAATGGAATGTCATCAAATAAAATTTTCATATCTAAAATGGAGTCAACTGCCACTCCTGCTTTCCCAACATCCCCAACAACACGAGGATGGTCAGAATCATATCCCCGATGTGTTGCGAGATCAAACGCAATCGACAACCCTTTTTGTCCTGCAGCTAAATTACGACGATAAAATGCATTACTTTCCTCTGCTGTTGAAAAGCCCGCATATTGACGAATCGTCCATGGTCTTGTTTTATACATAGCAGGATATGGTCCACGAAAGAAAGGGGCAATCCCTGCGACATAATTTAAATGTTTCATTGGAGCAATATCTGCTTTTGTATACACGTCCTTCACATCGATTTTCTCTGTTGTTGAGAACGTGACGTTAGTCGTTGATTCTGTATTTCGCTGTTTCGGTTGATTAATAAGCTCTTCATAACTTAACTCCGAAAAATTAGGCTTTGTCATGTTAGCGTCACTCCCTTCTTTTCTAGAAGGAAACAAAGTTCCTCATAACAATTCGTTCTTCGATGAATAAATCGGTCGACACCCGCTTCTTTAAATTGTTGTTGTTCTTCCTCTGTTGGTAAGCCAACAACATAAACAAGACAATCAGGTATTTGTTGCTTTACGTCACTTATAAAGTTTGGAATCTCTTGACGATATTCCTCATCTGCTCCACATAAAACGATAAGCTTTTCTTTCTTCGCTTTTGCCAAGACTGTTTCGGTTGACTCTTCATTTCGATAGAAGGAAATATCAAACCCTCCTACTTGAAAAAATTCTTGAGCAAAATCCATACGAGGTTTATGACTTGCAACCGAACCAAATAAAAGAAATGGTAATTCAATCGGGTCATTTCCAGACTGTTTACATCCCTCATAAGCTTCTCTAATCCGTTCAAAAGGAATTGCCGCTCGATTTGGCTTTATTCTAATGACTTGCTCTTGTTCTTTTGCAGTCCCTTTGTTACATGCCTTCGCTAAGTCAGAAAGTAATGCTCCAGCTTTGGCTGCTTCGATTAATTGCGTGACAACACTTGTTCCTGCTGATAGAGAGATGTTTTGTTCAGATAGATGATCACTCGCTTTTAAATGTTCAGATAAATACGCTTGTTTATCTGAATGTCTTGTCTCTGCTCTTTCTTCTTTATTACTATATCGATTTGTCCCAACAATGACATCTTTTCGCATCATCACGTTTTTTATTTTTTTCTGTTCTGTTTTGGAAATCATCTTTTGAACAAACTGTTGCTGAGTCGCGGAAAATATTCCACCTTTAGCTTCGATCTGTTGAAAAATAGCCCATGTTTGTTTTCCGACTTCATTTGTTAATGATTCGACATACCAAGAACCGCCAACAGGGTCTGACGTAATTCCGATATGAGATTCTTCCTGTAAAATAATCGATGTATTGCGAGCAATCCTTCTCGAAAACTCAGTTGAACTTCCCAATGCTTCATCAAACTGGCTAACATGAATACTATTTGCCCCACCAACGGCTGCTGCAAATGCTTCTGTAGTACCCCGTAACATATTGACATACGGGTCATATTTTGTTTTTGTCCAAGCTGATGTTCTTCCGTGGATCCACATTTTTTGTGCTTCATCATTCCCACCAAAAACGCGAACAATATTTGACCACAATAAACGGGCAGCCCGTAATTTTGCCATTTCCATAAAATAATTAGAACCGACAGCAAATGAAAAACGAATCGACGAAGCAATTTGCTGAACATCATGACCGCGTTCGCTCAATTCGGCAAGATAAAAAGCTCCCGTCGCCAATGTACAAGCTAACTCCTCCACTGCACTTGCTCCGCCATTATGATACACTTCGCCGCGAACGAGTATCGTTTGTAAAGATGGTGTATGTTCTTTTGACCAAGTTAAAACATCAGACATTTGCTTTAAACATTGCTGCATCGTATACGGAATTTCTCCTTGTTCAAGCAATTCCCCGACCGGGTCAGCGCCAATACAGCCTGTTAGTTTATGAAGAGGTGTACCCGATTTCGTTATTGCACTTCCGATTATACTTAACAAAGGTAACACTGTTGCCCCACAATAAACGAATAATGGGACTTCTTCCATTGCAATGCCTTGGAGTGCTGCTTCCATATGTTCACTCGAAAAGACAGACAATCCCGCGTCTCCTGCGTGGTTTGATCCTCGCCCGTTTTCTCCTCTTCTTGTTGGAACGTCCACAACCATGTTTAATTCGGTTTGCCCCGTTGAAAGAGCATGCTTAGCCACTTCATTCCATTTCCTTGGTGATGCCATATCAATTTCTTGACTAATTTCCCATGCCCGCTTCACTTTTGTCTTTTTCTCATTTCCTCGAACAAAAGGGCGTTCACCAGGCCAATTTTCTATATATTCAAGGGTTTCAAGCGCATCTTTTTGATACATCGGTGAAAGTGTAATTCCTTCATATGTGTCAGTTAAGAGCTTTTCAAACGCTGCTCCTTTTAATGACTGCTCCGCTACTGTTTTCCACTGCTCATATGTTGGTATGGGAAACTCTGCAAATGACTCCCAACGGTTCGATTGTTTTCTCTCTTCCATCGTATACCTTCCTTTCCCTCATTCATTTTTTACAGTGGAATATTGCCATGTTTCTTTTTCGGGTTTGTTTTCTTTTTATTTCTTAACATCTCTAATGCGCTAGCTAGTCGTTTTCTCGTATCTCTTGGATCAATGACATCATCAACAATTCCATTCGCAGAAGCAACATAAGGGTTTGCATATCGTTCTCGATACTCTTTAATTTTGGCCGCTCTTGTTTCTTCTGGATTTTCACTTTCTCGTATTTCTTTTGCGAAAATAATATTGGCAGCTCCTTCAGGTCCCATCACTGCAATTTCTGCATTTGGCCATGCAAACACTAAATCAGCACCTATCGCTTTACTATTTAATGCGACATAAGCCCCACCAAATGCTTTCCGTAAAATAACAGTAATTTTCGGTACAGTCGCTTCTGAATACGCATAAAGAATTTTTGCACCATGTCTTATAATGCCACCATGCTCTTGCTGAACTCCCGGAATAAACCCACTTACATCTTCAAATGTAATTAAAGGGATATTAAAGCAATCACAGAAACGAATAAAACGCGCACATTTATCAGATGAATTGATATCAAGTCCACCTGCCATCATCTTTGGATTATTCGCGATAATTCCAACCGTATCTCCATTAATTCTCGCAAACCCAACAACAATATTTTTCGCAAAAGCGGCTTGAACTTCCATGAAATCGCCATCATCTACGATTTGCGTAATGACTTTTCTAACATCATATACTTTCGTACCGTCAACCGGGACAATATCAATTAATTCTTGAATTCTTTCATCAAGTGGCACTTCATTTTTCGGCTTTTGGACAGGAGGTTTTTCTTCATTATTCGATGGTAAATAGCGAATGAGTCGTCGGACTTCCTCTAACACTTCTTCTTCTGAACTAGCTGTAAAATGAGCATTTCCACTTACAGAAGAATGAACATTTGCTCCTCCTAAATCTTCACTATTAATTTTTGCACCTGTCACACTTTCGATAACTTTTGGACCTGTAATAAACATTTGGCTCGTTTTTTCAACCATAAACACAAAATCGGTAATTGCCGGAGAGTATACAGCTCCCCCTGCACAAGGGCCCATGATAACAGATATTTGCGGAACAACACCTGAATAAATTGAATTTCGGTAAAAAATATGGCCGTATCCATCTAACGATAATACGCCTTCTTGAATACGTGCACCACCTGAATCATTCAAACCAATAATAGGTGCCCCATTTTCAGCTGCCAAGTCCATTACTTTTGCAATTTTTAACGCGTGCATTTCTCCTAATGCACCACCGAATACCGTAAAGTCTTGTGCAAATACAAAGACGAGCTTGCCTTCCACTTTCCCGTACCCTGTGACAACTCCTTCTCCAGGTGCTTCCCCAATTCCAAAGTCTAATCCTCGATTTTCAATAAATGGATTTAACTCCACAAACGAACCTTCATCTAATAGGAAGTCGATCCGCTCTCTTGCTGTTTGTTTTCCTTTAGCATGTTGTGCCTCAATTCTAGCATCTCCACCGCCAAGCTTTACTTTATCCCTTCTATCTTCCATTTCCTCAATTTTGTCAAACATATCCATTCAAGTCACCTCATCCATTTACTTCGTTTTCAAAAAGAAACGTTCATTCTCTTCTTTGTCTATTCCTTGTTTTGTTAAAACAGCATGCATGACAATATCTGCGTACATCATTGAAATTTCCTCAATCGAATATTTCCCACTTGCTTTATACCATTTGTATGTCCAATTAATCATTCCAAAAATCGCCATAGACATAATTTCTACAGGCACTTCTTTTCGAAAAACACCTGATTCAATTCCTTCCTTCACAATCGTCATCATCATATTTTTATATTTATCTCTTTTTTCCTTAATAACTTTTTCGTATTCAGCTGATAAATACAAACTTTCTTGATAAAAAACAGTGACATGGGATCGATACATATCAAACATCATGACAAATGATTTTATTGTTTCATATAATCGCTCCTCTGGACTGTCATACTTCTCGTAAGCCTCTGTTGCTTTATCAAGAACATACGTGATAAAGGAATCATGGATCGTATAAAGTAACTCATCCTTTGACTTGAAATTGTGATAAAACCCTCCTTTAGATGTCTCACTTTTTTGAACGATCGTATCAACTGTTACTGCATGATAACCACATTCTTCAAAAAGCGAAAGGGCTGCCTCAATAATTCGTTCTTTTGTTGGTTTTTCTTTCATTCCATCACCTACTATTCTCGGCTTCATCTGTGACCGACTAGTCAGTCTGTATATACTCATTTTATGTAAGCGCTTTATACATTGTCAAGGAAAAACAACCGCTTCTTCACTAGAAATCGGTTGTTTTTTTAATTTTAACTATTCATATTTTCAATGACGAGCGCGATTCCTTGGCCGCCCCCAATGCATAAGCTGGCAACTCCGTATTTCAAACCTCTTGCTTTCAATTCATAAGCTAAGGAAAGAACGATTCTCGTCCCACTTGCTCCAACCGGATGTCCGAGTGCAATCGCCCCCCCATTCACATTTGTTTTCTCTCGGTTAAGCTGGAGTTCCTTTTCTACAGCGATATATTGAGCAGCAAATGCTTCATTAACCTCAAAAAGATCAATATCTCCTACTGTCAAGTTCGCTCGTTTCAATGCTTGTTGTATCGCTGGCACAGGCCCAATTCCCATCTTTTTCGGATCAACGCCTGCCACAGCCCATGACGTAATTTTCGCTAATGGCTTGTTTGTTGCTAATAAACGGTTTTCATGAACAACAATAACAGACGCTGCCCCGTCATTAATCCCACTTGCATTACCTGATGTTACGGTACCTTCTTTTTTAAAAGCCGGTGAAAATGTTGCTAATTTTTCTTTAGTTATCGTCTGTTTAATATGTTCGTCTTGATCTATTACGGAACCTTCGACTTCAACACCAATAATTTCTTTTGCAAACCGCTGACTTTCCACCGCTTTCTTTGCACGCTCCTGACTTAACAATGCAAAATCATCTTGTTCTTCTCTCGTTATCTCATACTGTGCCGCTAAGTTTTCCGCTGTAATCCCCATCCCACAACCTGCAAGTTCATCTGTTAATGTACTCGTTAACATATCTGCAAACTGAAGACTACCATACTTTACACCACCAAAGCGGCTAGTGAACGAAACATGCGGTGATAATGACATATTTTCAGCACCACCCGCTAATGCCACCTCAGACTCTCCTAACGCAATGCTTTGGGCTGCACTTACGATCGCTTGCATACCTGAACCACATAGACGGTTTACCGTTAACGCAGGCGTTTCGATTGGTACTTCGGCCGTTAGAGCAATATGCCTTGCCAAATACGCAGCATTCGTATGACTATGAATGACATTCCCATACACAACATTATCAATCTCTTTAGGAGCATATCCTGACCTTTTAAGTGCCTCTTTTGCAGTAATTGTTCCTAGCTCTGTTGCTGTTTTTGTACGAAGCGACTTTCCAAACGACCCAAAGGCTGTTCTAGCACCTTCAACAATATAAATATTTTCCATCATATCCCCCTATAGAGAAATTCTAGTCTTTTATTTTTCCTTTTTCTGTTTACCTTTTTTTAATTTTGCGAATACTACTATTAATATGATAACGCTTACGAAATCGAACGACAAGAAAGGAAAATAGAAAATGGACTATCATTCTATAAAAATGCAACAGCTTATTCAAATAGACCGATTTTTACAGGAAACATTTCATGAAGTAACCGAACAAATCGGCGATGACAACCTGGCTCTTTTGCTTATTTATGAGACGTATATTAAGAAAAATGCGATTCATTACAATGCGTATAACTATTTAACAAACGAAGTCACATCATGACTTCGTTTGTTAGATCGTAGACTTCATCAGCTGGACAAACTCAAAAAGTCTTTCTGAATGTTTATCACTAATATTTAAAAATTGTATAGAATAAACATAATCAGCCCCATCTTTACGAACATGAACAATCCGACTTACAATGATTTCACTTTCGTTCACAAACGGCTTATCAAGTTGAACTTCAATTAGCTGACCAGAACTAATATAGTCTGATGCCAGTAATTGAACTCCACCTGTACTAATATCTGAAGCTCTTCCCCGTATCCATTTTTGCCCAATTGGTGGGAACTTTTTAAATGACATTGAAATGGAATAATCATAGATTGCACTTAATTTGATTCTATCACTTTGTCTTTTATTGCTATGCTTTTTCTCTTCAATCGGACGAATAAACATCATCATTGTCGCATCCATATTATGAATAGATTCGATCTTAGCGAGAAGCACATAAACATCCGTAGATTGCTCATTTTCAATTTGGATTTGGTATAAATAGTCTAAGTCAATACTCCCACTACTTCGATCTGAAATTACTTTCATAGCAAAATACTCTTTGTTTATTTTCACAATTTCTCCCACGATAATCCCTGTTTTCAATGTAATAATCGTGACTTTTCCGATTAAATTATTATCAATACACACGGCCATATTAGTGCCCTCCGAATCATTCTTAATACTCAGTATTATACCATATTTTTCATATTTTACATCAAATTTTCGATATCCTATAAAAAACAATGCTTAATTGGTTCATTCTATCGAACCCTTTTTCGATGTCCATTACTGATGGTGAAAAGAAACTATGAAACTTTGTATACAAAACATTCAATGTCATTACAGGAATAAAGATTGAAATTTCTCCAAATAAAACGAAAAAACAAGAAAAAGATAAAGAATCCCTATAGGTATACTGTATTATTTTTTTCTTTCTCTCATTGTTTTTAGGCTATATCAACCATAGGTTTTTTCCATCGTCTTTGTTATCTTTGTTGTATTCATCGCAAATTAACAACGTTGTTAGATGAATAAACTAATCCTTGAAAGGGTGATTGTATGAAAAAAACAGGCGTATCTCAATTTTTCTTAGTCATTGTATTGGTCATCGCAAGCTTTGCTATTTCCTCAACTGGAGAGGCTAGTTCTTATTCAGAAAATAGTTATTACCACATCATTAATGCCAATAGCGGAAAATACCTTGAAGTTGGACATGCCGCAACGGAAAATGGTGGCAATGTACAACAATGGGAATTAACGAATTGTAGTTGCCAAGAATGGCGGATTGTACAAAACCAACATGGATATTATGAAATTGTAAATAGAAACAGTGGGAAAGCACTTGATCTTTATGCAAGATCAACAGAAAATGGCGGTAACATTGTTCAATGGGACCGAAATGGCGGAAGCAATCAGCAGTGGAGTATCTTACCATCTAGCTCAGGACAAAAGCTCATAAGCAGACATAGTGGAAAAGCATTAGAAGTTTTTGAGCATTCTCATAGTAATGGGGCCAACGTTGTTCAATGGGACGATTTAGGAAATCCTAATCAAACATGGATTATTCGCGAAGTTCAAACAAGCTCTTTTCCAGGTAATTTTCACCAACCTATTGGCTTTGCTGCTATGAATGGAGGGACAACAGGTGGGGCAGGTGGAAAAGTCGTGTATGCCTCTACAGGAGAACAGTTACAAAGGCATATTAATGACAGAAGCAGAAGTAGTAATCCTGATGAGCCTATGACCATTTATATAACAGGGACAATCACACAGCAAAATTCTTCAAGTAATAGTATCGAAGTAAAAAATCATCGTGGCCAAGCACATCCAATTAAAAATATCTCTATCATTGGTCAAGGGACGAGTGGAGAATTTAATGGGATTGGCTTGCGATTGATTAATGCACATAATGTCATTGTTCAAAACGTAAAAATCCATCATGTTCGTGAAGGAGAAGGCACCGCGATCGAAATTACAGAAAACAGCCGCAATGTATGGATTGATCATAATGAGTTTTTCAGTGAGTTTCCTGGAAATGGGAATCCAGATTATTACGATGGATTAGTCGATATAAAAAGAGGCTCACAATATATTACAGTGTCATGGAATAAATTCGAAAATCACTGGAAATCGATGTTAGTCGGACATACCGATAATGCTTCATTAGCTCCAAACCATATTACGTATCATCATAATTACTTTCACAACTTAAACTCACGTGTACCTCTTATTCGATTTGCTGATGTCCATATGTTCAACAATTATTTTAAAGATATTAATGACACAGCGATTAATAGTCGAATGGGTGCTAGAGTGTTTGTAGAAAATAATTATTTTGAAAATGTAGGCTCAGGACAAGTCGATCCAACAACAGGGCAGATTAAAACGGCTGTTGGTTGGTACTATGGAAGTCCACAAACAGGATATTGGAACCTTAGAGGTAATACATTTGTCAATACACCTTCTAGTCATTTACGTTCAACGACAAATTATGTTGCTCCATATTCATATCAAGTTCAAACCGCGTCTGATGCAAAATCGTCTGTAGAACGCTATTCAGGGGTCGGAATTGTTCGATAAGCCGAGTTAGTTTTCTCGTTTCGAATTATGAATTCCTTCCTTGATATAAACCTCTGCTGGATAGGATAGAAAAGAAACACGACTCCCTTCTTTATGGAGTCGTGTTATTCTTCAAATTTAATTTTCCACTGTAACCCTCGTTCTTCTAACACTTTACCGTCTTTATATTGCTCTAGAAAACGATTGTATTTCGTCGTAACCGTCATAAACATCTCTTTGTTTTTTTTCTCTAATGCTTCATCTATGTCTTTTAGAAATCGCTCTTTTTGCCAGTGATACAACGACAATTCAATTATAGCTTGGGCGTATAAAGAAAAAATCGTTCGTAGCGGAGTGTGTTGGTCATTTTGTATTAAGGCAAGCTGCTTTAAAATTCTTTCGGACCTGGCAGAATGATTCATAAACGCCCCTCCAATCTTTTTTACATTTTCACTTATTTATGAAATACCCGGTGTAATCCCGATGTAAACATAAAAACGGCATTTTCCAATGCCATTTTTTTCAAAAGAGGGAGTATATAAATTTTGGTCTAGCAGCGAAGCTTTGAAAGCTTATTCTAGAAGAGCGAAGGCTACGCACCTGCGCGTTTCACCCCAAGAAGAGCACTTGGGGTTCACTGTCAAAAGCGGGCAGGGCTCCGCACTTCGCTTGAAAGAAAAAACGTTTCTAGCGTTTTTCTTTATCACCCGTTATCTTTAATTGTTTCTATGATAATATGTAACGCTTTTTTTAGTTGTTCAAAAGGTAAACTTGGGATGTCCGGTTTGTCTATCACCATCTCTGGTGTCGCTGGAATATGGACAAAGCCTGCTTTTATTGGCAACTGATGCTGTTGAATATAATGTAAAACCCCATACAATGTATTATTACAAATATAAGTACCCGCTGTATTTGAAATCACCGCTGGAAGCTGATGTTGTTTCAACGCTTCCACAATAAGACGGTTCGGTAATGTTGAAAATAATCCATCTGGACCATTTGGATCAATCGGTACATCCACTGGCTTTCTTCCTTCATTATCACCTTTCGTTCCTTCACCAAATGTATCTTGTATATTAATACCAATTCGTTCTGGTGTGATTTCACTTCGTCCATAGGCTAAACCTAGCGAAAGCACGACAGCTGGCTTTTCTCGCTCGATTACTTCAATTAGTTGCTCCGTACATCGATGATACACAACCGGTAATAAAACCGTTTCGATTGTGACACCATCAATTGAAAACTTCTTTGCTTCTTGAACAAGTTGTTCAGTCGGATTTGTCGTTAATCCACCAAAAGGTTCAAATCCTGATACTAATACTTTCATGTCGTTCACCTCACCGTGTAGTATAGTTCCATTATATCTTTTTTGTTTCAAAACTCCTACTAACTCACATTTAACCGCCACTTCCCATTTGCTTTACCAATGAAAATCACTTACAATACAAAGAGAACATTTGTTCTTATTTATAATCTGTAGGTGATACACATGTTAACTAAACAACAAGAAGAAGTTATCTACCATTTTGTATTGCTCTCCATTGCCAAAAGGGTACTTGAACTTGACTTAGCTTCTTTAGAGAAAGTTCCTTTAAAACTAAAAATGCTTTACATCGAGCGCACTGTTCATGTGATGGATCAAATTAGTCAAGAGCTAGCAAACGTGAGAAAACAAATGAAAGTAACAAAGCTTCACATCACAAAACTTCGCAACGATGGTACTTTCACTTTTTACTTAGTGAAAACAAAAGACTATGAATGTACAAAACAATATTTAAACATTCATTTGAAACGGCAAATTTTTCAGTATATTGAAGAAAAGTCCCGAAGTTGAAAAATGAACTATTGGCTTTAAAAAATCCTTTAATAGAATAGTGGTGGCCTACATTCATAAGTGCCCTTGTCGCTAAAAAATCACCTTCTCAAAAAAGAAGGTGATAATGTGTGTATACTATTTTTTGTTTTTTTTAACAATTTCAATTAACTTGGTACTTTCACTTTTCCTTTCGGCTGTTTATTTCCATAAATCGCTTTTGATATTTTAGGAGCAAACTGAAAAAGAATAATTCCAATCATTGCTGAAGCTAATATGAGGACACTACTAAAAACCATAATAGAAGCTGTGGCTAGACTCGCAATAATAATGGAAAATTCTCCACGCTGTGTTAAGGATAAGCCAGCCCGTAGCGCCACCCGCTTTGATAAGCCATACCATCTTCCGCCGTAAATCCCGACAATAATTTTAGCGATAATTGACCAAACGAGCAACAAGAGTAAAGTACCTACCATCGGAACTCCTTCCCCAAACTCGATCGTTGTTCCAAAATATAAGAAAAAGAGCGGTAAAGTAATATCTCGGATTGGTAATATTAATTGTTCTAGCTGATGTGTTTTTCTAACTTCCGCAATCATTATCCCAGCTAGAAAAGCGCCTAGCACTTCAGATAAATCTAAATAAAGGGCAAGCCCACCATAAGCAAGAGCAACCCCTATAATAAATAGGACAAACACATCTCTGTTCATATGACGGTCAAACCATGTATCCAGTTTTTTAAAGACTACTTGTCCAATGACAATCGCTCCAACAGTAAGAAGTATAACTTTTACAAGCAACCATGATAATCCACCAACAGTTAACGCCCCACCTGCTGTTAATCCAACTAAAATGGCGACAAGAACAGGGGCAACTAAATCCTCAAAAATTAATAGCCCTAACATAAATTCAGATTCAGGGTTCGCCATTCGTTTCGAGCTTTCTAGTAATTTGGCAGTAATTGAAGAACTTGTAGCATATAAAACCCCACCAATTAAAAAGGACATGAGCGGGTCAATTCCTAATAGTAAACATATTCCTGTTGTTATCCCTAAATTTAAAACGACGTCTAATGTTCCAGCGGGTGTTACTCTTTTCGCTACCCCTGCTAATTGCTTAATTGGAAACTCCATTCCTAACATAAAAAAGAGTAATACAATTCCAATTTCACCGATGAAATGAAGCAAATGAGATCCCGATAATAAACCGCCTAGAGTAATTCCTAATAAAATAAATGTAATTACTTCTGGAACTTTCACCTTCATTCCAACATAGCCGATAATAAAAAGGAGTAAAAGAATTAACCCTGCTCCTAACATTTCAGGCATGTGCAGGTCCAATCCTTACACCGCCTTCCCGTTACATAAGCTTTCAAAGGCTTGGATTTGCTCACTTTTTCCAATGGCCATTAGTGTATCGCCAGCCTTTAGTGTTTCATTGACTTCTGGACTTGCAATGACTTCGTTATCACGGAAAATTCCGACGATGCTCACACCTGTACGTTTTCGAATTTCAGACTCTCCAATCGTCTTTTCCGCAATTGGTGATTCTGCCTTTAGTTCAAGCCATTCCATTACAATTTGACTTTTAAATAATACCATTTTGTCGGCGTCAACAGGCTGAAATACCGCACCTAATAATTGAGCTCCAAATTCACGCGTTTCATCAGCCGTTAAATTAATCGAAAAATCGGCTTCATCATCATCTGCATCTTGGAAAAAATATAATTCCCGTTTTCCTGTATGATGGATGATTAACACTAGCATACTTCCCTCCGCCGTGATAAACGACATTTTTTTCCCAATCCCTGGTAAATCAGCTGCTTTTACTTTCATTGATACCATCCTTTCTATTCCTTCTTTTTTATTCTATACAATTTTCTATTCTTTTGTTTAGGCAAATAACAAAAACCCTCCAAAAAACGCTAGAATCGAACCTATAATTGAGATACTAATATAAAGTAGAAGGGCCATCCACTTTTTATCTCTCCATAAATGGTAGGATTCCACACTAAATGTGGAAAACGTCGTAAATGCTCCGAAAAAACCAACACCTAGACTGAGGAAAAGCATGCTGTCATAGGCTGGTAAAGAAACGAGTCCAAACATTTTACCATAAAACAACCCTAAACCAAATGACCCAAGTAAATTAACCACAAGCATCGCTACTGGTATTTTAGGATGTGGAAATAATTTCATCATTGCGACTCCTACACTATAACGACAAACCGCCCCTAATGCTCCTCCACCAGCTAATAGTACATATATCATTCTTCTTTCTGCACCTCTTTCAGTGGCTTGTCTTGTTTTATCAAACGCTCACCACAATACCACCCTAGCCCAGCCATTGTAACTCCAGCAAAAACGGAAAGAAAAAGATATAATATCAGAAATGACAAATCCTCATGATTATAGAGAAACATCGTATCAGCTGCAAGGGTCGACATCGTCGTAAAACCTCCACATAACCCAACACCTAATCCAAGCTTGACCCATTCTTTAAGAGTTTTTTTCACAACCCATCCAGAGAGCAAACCGAGCATAAAACTTCCGATAACATTCACAATCATCGTACCTAATGGTAACCCAGTAGCATAACTTATAAAATTGACAAAAAACCTCGCTACTGTCCCAACCGCTCCACCAATGGCAATCGCGGCTATGTTTTTCCATGTATGTACTTGCACCATTTTTCACACTCCACTCCTGCCCGCTTCCACTCTCCTTATCATAACGATTTAAGGTGAAGAAGAAAAGTAAGAGTGTTGTATGCATGAATCCTGATCTATAAAAGACATTTTATGTTTATTTTTCCCCATTTTGGCCAATTGAGCTTTTTTTATTGGACACTTTCTCTCTGTTTTCTCTCTCTTTGTCCAATAGAACCTTTCTATTGGACACTTTTCCTTGGTTTTCCTCTCATTTTGTCCTTCATGTCCCTTATGAAGGACACTTCTCCTCATTTTCCGCTTCCTTATGTCCTTCATCCCCTCACCAAATCTACATAGGCCGACCTCCATAAAGGCAAAAAAGACGAAAATCCGAAGATTTTCGTCTTTTTTCTTATCACTTTTCTTTAATCGTCACATGAATATCAATCTGACCGATTTGACTTTCTAATGGGAGTGTAATAAATGAACTCGTTGAATGGAACGTAGATGTTCCATTATTTACAACTGGTGGAGTTACATCAATCACATAGTCTTGGGACAATTCCGTAGCTGTGTTGCCGGCGACCCAATTTCCAAACTCTTGAATTGCACTCCATCCCATCTCGTCAATGGCTTCAACCGGGAATCCACCCATCATTGTGGAAATGATTGATTTTGCCGTTGTTTCTTCCATCGTACAAATCAATTGTCCTTCTAACTGTCCAAAGATGCCAAGGATAACTGTAATATCATTAGTAGGCACAAGTTTTTTTTGTACGAAAGGATTCAAGAGTTTTACATCTAAACCAAGGTGGCTAGATAAGATGCTTTTCGTCGCTTTTGTAATTGCATTGACATGCCTTGCGTCCATTCCAACTCCCCCTACAACACCATTACCCTAGTACTTTTTTAATTGCTTCAATAACACGGTCCGCTTGGAATGGCTTTACAACAAAGTCTTTAGCTCCAGATTGAATCGCATCAATGACCATTGATTGTTGTCCCATTGCTGAACACATTATGATTTTTGCATTTCCATCAATTTCCTTAATTTCCTTTAATGCTTGAATGCCATCTTTTTCAGGCATTGTAATATCCATTGTTACTAAATCCGGTTTTAACTCTTTATACTTTTCAATTGCTTCGGCTCCGTTAGCAGCTTCTCCCGCAATTTCAAAGTCATTTTTTGATAAAATATCCTTGATCATCATTCTCATAAAAGCTGCATCGTCTACAATTAACACTGACGCCATATAATCCACCCCATAACTCGAATAATTAATGTTCTATTCTTTAATTACTTTATCTAAATTTAATAATGTAAACAAGCGATTTCCAATTTTTACGACTCCACGTAAATATTCCGCTTCGACTCCACCGACCACTTCTGGTGTAGGCTCGATTTTACTAACGGGAACATCCATCACATCATTAGCTCCATCCACGATAAAGCCCATTTCAATACCATCTTTAGAAATCACAAGAATTCTTGTTGCTTCATCAAATTCTTTTTCTTCAATTCCAAACCGTTTTCTTAAGTTAATAACAGGTGTAATGACACCACGTAGGTTCATGACGCCTGTTACAAATGGGAACGTCCTTGGAATCCGTGTCACAGGCTGCATGCGTTCAATGGATTGTACAACATCGACTTCAATCGCATATTCTTCATCTTTTAATTGAAAAATAATAAGTTTTAAATCGTTTTTCATTACCACATCATTTGACACAGACATTTCCCTCCTCACATTGTTTATTTAATTAATTCATTTGTATCTACAATTAACGCAACTTGTCCATTTCCTAAAATCGTTGCTCCGGAAATCGCAAATACTTCATTCAAATAATTTCCTAATGACTTAAGAACAATATCATGTTGACCAATTAATGAGCCAACAACTAAACCTGCGACTTTATCACCTTTATTAATAATAACTAGTGAATAAAACTCATCTTCTTGTTCTTCACAAGGGACTTCAAAAATATCTTTAAGGAAAACTAAAGGTACGACTTTTCCTCGGAAATCTATGACTTTTTGATTATGAGCACTATACACTTCATTTTTACTAACAATGGCTGTTTCCACAATCGAAGAAAGTGGAATTGCGTATTTTTCTACCCCAACTTCAACTAACATTACATCAATAATCGATAAAGTTAATGGTAATTGAATAGAGAAAATAGATCCTTTTCCAAGTGTTGAATCTACAGAAACAACCCCACCTAATGATTCAAACGTTGCTCGCACAACATCAAGACCAACTCCACGGCCAGACACGTCTGTAATTGTTTCTGCTGTACTGAACCCTGAGGCAAACAACAAACTATAAATTTGCTGGTCATTTAATGTCGATGCTTCTTCTTCAGTGATTACACCGTTTTCTAACGCTTTATTTAATACACGTTCACGGTTAATTCCTGCACCATCATCTTCAATCTCGATAAAGACATTGTTTCCACTATGGTACGCTCGAAGGACAACTGTTCCTTCCTCAGGTTTCCCTAATTCACGACGCTTCTCAGGTGTTTCAATACCATGGTCAATTGAATTTCGAATTAAGTGTACGAGCGGGTCCCCAATTTCATCGATAATCGTACGGTCTAACTCCGTTTCTGCACCGATAATTTGTAGATTGACTTTTTTATTTAAATCTTTAGATAAGCTACGAACCATACGAGGGAAACGGTTGAATACTTGATCCACTGGCATCATTCGCATTGTTAAAATAATTTCCTGCAAATCTCCTGAGATGCGAGACATGCGCTCAACCGTTTCGTTTAATTCATTATTTTTTAATTCACTTGAAATTTGCTCTAACCGACCACGGTCAATAACAAGCTCTTCAAACAAGTTCATTAAAATATCTAAACGCTCAATGCTAACACGTATCGTTTTATTTCCTTCATTCGCCTTCTTTACTTGTTCGCCTTCTTGTTTCTTTTCTACTTGTTGTGTTGCGCTAGTGGATGTTACTTTCTTTTCTTTTTCAGCCGTTTCTTTTTTCAAATGTGCTTCCACATCAAGTGTATGAACTTGAACGTCAGCAACCTCAGAAACCTTATTAATTCTTTGTTTAATTTCTTCTGCATCAAGTTGTGATAAAACGGTAACTAAAAACTCATTCTCAAACTTTTCTTCTTCTAACTCTTCTGTTGGTGGTGTTGATTTAATAACTTCCCCAACTTGTTCTAACACTTCAAACACCATAAACACACGAGCTGCTTTTAACATTGTTTTTTCATCTAATGTTACTTTGACTTGATAAGCGGTAAAACCTTGTTCTTTTGATTGAGAAAGAACAGTTAACTCAAATTGATCATAAGACTCATCAAAAGAGACAGTACCAGCTGATGTTGGTGATTCCGTATTAGTTTGCGGCGTTGGTGTTTCACCTTTTTCGATTTGCTCTAACATCGATACAGTCGCTGTTACGTCACGTTTTCCTGTACCGCCACTCGATATATCATTTACCATTTCTTCAAGGTCATCTACAGAAGCAAATACAACATCTAATACTTCTGAGGATGCATCTAACTTTTGATTTCGAATTAAATCAAGCACATTTTCCATATTATGAGTTAAATGTGCAAGATCTTCGTAACCCATCGTAGCTGCCATCCCTTTTAGAGTATGAGCGGAACGAAAAATTTCTCCAACAATCGACAAATCACTTGGTGCAGTTTCTAGTTTTAACAAATTATCATTAATTGCTTGCAAATGTTCCTGGCTTTCATCAATAAATACGTCTAAATATTCTGCATGACTCAAGACCCTATTCACCTCAACATTCTATATTTCTAACTTTACTTACTTTCTTTGACAATATTCTTCACTATTTATCATAATAATAGCATAGTCGGAAATAAATAAGTATTTATTTCCATCAAAACCACTAAATAAGTAACGTGACTATTTAACTATATAATACATGATTCTCTTCTGAATTGATAGTATTTATTTATTAAAACTTTTAACAAAAAACTTTACTTTATTCCAAAAACAAAAAGGCTAGGAATGTTTTACCATCCTAGCCCTTTTCTTTATTTAATTTCTTCTAAAAATTGGGTAAGAATTGCTTCTCTTTCTCCTTCTGGTGGTAACCCTTCTAGTTTTTGAACAGGCTGACCGTTTTCAAAATGAATAATTGTTGGGGTTGATTGAATTCCATATTGTTGCCAACCTTGCTCGAATTCTAACAAATTATACATTTTTAAATCTACGAAATAATCGTTTGCCATAGGCACAATAATCGGAGTCATTGCAACACAGGCAGGACATGTAGGACTATAAAAATAAACCGTTGTTTTCCCACCTTCTTCAAGTCTATTTTCTAGTTGTTCTGGAAGAATTATATTTTGATAGTTCGGGTTATCTAATTGTTTAATCGTTTCTGGATGAAGTTTATCTTTTCCAAATGGGTTACCGGCTACTTGTCGTTCATTTGCTGCATTTGTAATTAAAATAATTCCAATAGATAAAACAACGATAATTGATAAGAAAATAATAACTTTTTTCAATCCTGTTCTCTCCTTTTTTCAATCAAAATCATATACACTAGCATAATCGTAATCAAAATAAATGCTGTTAGGGCTAAAAAGGGAATCGTAATAAAGCCTAACCAGTTTATATACTGACCAGTACACGGAATAACCCCACAAGAGTCTGTTACTGATAATGCCGGAACTTTTTGTAATAAATAGTGGTACGTTGCAATGATAATCCCTATTGTTGATAAACCAAGTCCGTAAATGGCTTGCTTGTAATCTTTTTTAACGACAGCTATTCCTAATAGTACGACGAGTGGGTACATCGCAATCCGTTGGTACCAACAAAGTTCACACGGAATATATCCGACTATTTCCGAGAAATAAAGGCTACCTGCAGTTGCAATCACTGATATCGCCCACGCGGAAAATAACAAGTACTCTAATCGTTTTTCGTCTTGTTTACTCATTTTATCTTTACTCCTTTTTCAGTCTAGCAACAGCACTTTCAATTATACTACATAATAGGAAGAAACAGTGCAATTATAACGCTCTAACACAATTTACTAAAATTGAGCTTACCAATTAAATATGTGTTTTTTGTGAATATTATCGATAATGATAATCAATAATAAGATAGGAGAAGACATATTTTCCTGTCAGTCAATAAAAAGAGAACAGCCATCCGTCAATAGCTGCTCTCTGTCAATCTTACGCTTCAGGTTCAAATGTTTTACAGTCTGTTTCTTCTTGCTTTTCAGCCTGTTTTCCAGTATGACTTACAACGTAAATACGGTCAGCGGCACATTGATTTCCTTGTGCCCAAAACTTACAGTTATTCACTTCACATAATACATCTACTGCCATGTCGTCTCACCTCCCTACTATTAGCCTTGACGAAAACAACGAAAATCATTCGTGAAGCTTAAAATTGGTATCGCTTCCTTTCTTTTATAATAATTTTTAAAAATTATTGTGAAATATCATAAATTGGAACTTTATATTAATCTACTATTAAGAAAATATTAAGATAATATTTATGTTTCTTTGATTTTATTAACTTTCTAAAGATGTAAAAACTTCTCACATAAGTATAGTTTTTCTTCCCTTTCTGTACTATAATCGTTGATGTACGAAATTTTTACACAATTTTAACAAAAGGGGTCGAAAAAACGTGAAAAAACTTTTATCTTTACTTATTGTACTAGCTCTTGCTTTCTTCATGGCAGCATGTGGTACAGGAGAAGACACACCTGAAGAAACACCAGGTGCAGAACCAGAAGCAGAAGAAACAGAACAAACAGATGAGGCAGCTGGAGAAGAAGCGACAGAAGCAGACTATCCAGATGAACTAGTCATGGGATTTGTTCCTTCTCAAGATTCAGCAAACATTGCTGATACAATTGCTCCACTTGCAGATCGTCTTTCAGAAGAATTAGGAATTCCTGTTCGTGGTGAAGTGATGACAAACTATACTGCAACAGTTGAAGCTATGGGTAACAACCAAGTACATATTGGCTTCCTTCCTCCATTTGGTTATGTATTAGGAACTGAGCGTTATGACCATATTCAAGCCGTTTTAAAATCTGTTCGTCATGGTAGCTCAACATACAAAGCTCAATATGTTGTTCGTACTGACTCTGACATTCAATCCCTTGAAGATTTAGAAGGTAAAATTTGGGCATTTGCTGATCCAACTTCTACTAGTGGATATCTTTTCCCAGCTGCACAATTAATGGATGACTATGGTGTAACAGATGTAGAAAACTTCTTCTCTAACTTAATTACAGCTGGAGGACATGATAACGCATTAATTCAAGTATTAGAAGGCGACGCTGATGTTGCGACTACATTTGATGATGCTCGTACTGCAATTGAAGAGGACTACCCTGAAGTAATGGATGAATTACGTATCCTTGACTACACTGACGATATTCCAAACGACACGATTTCGGTTTCAACAAATCTTCCACAAGATTTAATTGACCGTATCATTGAAGTATTCCTTTCATTCAATGACGATCCGGAAATGATTGAAATTATGGAATCTGTGTATAACTGGACTGGAATCGACACAGCAGAAGACAGTGATTATGATGTTGTTCGTAGTGTGTACGAAAAATTCCAAGATCAAATTAATTAATAATTAATTGAAGGGAGAATTCTATTCTCCCTCCTCTTTTGTTTTCTTATACAATATGCTAAGAAAATAAAAGAGGGGGATAACCTTCTACAAGATATAGAAATGAGGGAATGAGATGATTGAATTTAAAGATGTATCACTTGTTTATCCAAATGGTACACAAGGTTTAAAAAATGTAAACCTTAAAATAAATCAAGGGGAATTTGTCGTCATCGTAGGATTATCTGGTGCGGGGAAATCTACACTAATTCGGAGTATGAACCGTCTTGTAACACCAACCTCTGGAGAATTACGAATTGAAGATGATGATATTCTAAAGTACAATCAGCGTAAGTTACGTAAATTACGCACTGAAGTTGGAATGATTTTCCAAAACTATAATTTAGTCAAACGTTCTACAGTCATGAAAAATGTTATCTCTGGTCGCCTAGGTCATACAGGAACAATTAAAAGCTTATTAAATATTTTCCCGAAAAAAGATTTAGCTTTGGCTTATCGTAGCCTTGAGCGTGTAAATATTGCTGAAAAAGTGTATATGCGTGCCGATCAATTAAGTGGTGGCCAACAACAGCGTGTTGCCATTGCTCGTGTTTTAACACAACAACCTAAAGTCATTTTAGCTGACGAGCCAGTTGCGAGTCTTGATCCACCAACATCACATCAAGTGATGACCTACTTACGAAAAGTAAACAAAGAAGATAATATTACAACGATTGTTAATCTACACTTTATTGACATGGCAATGGAATATGCGGATCGAATTATCGGAATGCGTGCAGGTGAAGTCGTGTTTGATGGTCCAGCAAGCGAAGTATCTGAGAAAACGTTTGAAGAAATATATGGTCGAAAAATTCGAGAGGATGACCTTGTAGGAGGTCAAGACGATGAGTAAACCAGAATTAGCTGGTGTTGTTTCAACAAAAGCCAAATTAAGAATGACCATTATCTTTTTTGCTATTGTTGGTGTTTATGCTTATACATCTTGGGCAACGAAGTCAACACCAATGGACATTATTCACGGTTGGGGCGGATTTCAACGCATCATGACGGATCTTTTCCCACCAAACTGGAGTTATGCCCCACAAGTATGGGAAAAGCTTGTAGAAACGATACACATGGCGATTATTGCAACAACATTTGCTGCTATTGTTAGTATACCTATCTTTTTACTTTCGGCTGCAAATCTGTTTCCACAGGCTTGGATTCATCAGCCCGTTCGTTTTATTATGAACGTATTACGAACGATTCCTGATATTTTACTTGCGATTATTTTTGTTGGAATTTTCGGTGTTGGTGTTTTTCCTGGGATTATGGCGTTATTCATTTTCTCATTAGGTCTCCTGGCTAAACTGATGTATGAAACAATTGAGGCTATTGATATGAATCCATTAGATGCTATTCGCGCTTCAGGTGGAAATACGATACAAGTCATTTGGTATGCTGTATTACCACAAGTATTACCACAGTTCGTTTCCTTTAGCTTGTATGTTTTTGAAGTAAATGTCCGTGCCTCAACGGTATTAGGCTTTGTCGGGGCTGGTGGTATCGGTTTATTACTTCAACAACAAATAAGTTTCTTCAACTATCCACGGGTCATGACCATTATTATTATTATATTTGCAGCCGTTGTTGTCATTGACTACATTAGTAATAAGATAAGGGAGAGAATTGTCTAATGGAACTTACATTGCCTCCAAAGAAAAAACGTTCGGCTTGGAAAATAACCCGTAACATAGTAATTACCGTCGCGATTGTTGCGCTTTATATTTGGACTTTCGTCTCGATTGATGTGAACTGGGGTCGTGTATTCAGTGAAAGGACCCTTACAAATATGGGACGAGTCATTCCGCAATTGTTTTCTCCAGACTGGAGTGCGTTCGGTAAAGTGATGGGGTTAATGTGGCAAACGCTACAAATGGCCTATACAGGGACTCTTCTTGCTGCCATACTAGCGATTCCGTTTGGATTTTTCGCAGCAAGTAATATGGTGAAAAGTCGCTTACTTAATAATTTTTCAAAAGGAGTCCTAAATGGGATTCGAGCTTTCCCAGAGCTCGTTCTTGCTCTTATGTTCGTTGCTGCTGTTGGACCAAGACCTTTTGCAGGGGTTCTTGCTATCGCAATCGGCTCTATCGGGATGTTAGGAAAGCTGTATTCTGAAGTAATTGAATCGATTGATATGCATGTTGTGGAAGCACTTCAAGCAAATGGTGCAAATAAAATTCAAGTATTGTTTTATGGGGTTATCCCACAAATTATTCCTGAGTTTTTATCTTATGCGATTTATCGATTTGAAATCGATGTTCGTGCATCAACAATCTTAGGGATTATCGGTGCAGGTGGTATCGGTACACTCATTACCATTTCCATTGCTAACCGTAAGTGGGATGAAGTTGGTATGATTTTACTTGTCATTATCGTTGTTGTTACGATTATTGATATGACAAGTTCATTCATTCGCAAGCGTATCGTATAATAAGAAAAACGCGGGGGCGTCTTTTCTTTCAAGCGAAGTGCGAAGCCTTCGCTCTCCAAGAGTAAGCTTTCAAGATTTCGCTGCTAGACCAAAATTTTTATACTTTCTATCTTTTAGAAAAGCTGAGTGGTATTTGTCCACTCAGCTTTTTATATTACACATGTCTCACATCACGAAAACGATCTTTTACTGTCTTTAATTGCTTTTGTCGTTTTTCGTATTGATTTGCTTTTTCAATATCACATGCGTTCCATTTATGTTTCGAAACTGTAACAGTAAAAATGAAAAATTGAAATCTCATAACCGATTGCCTCCTTTTTGCTTTTCATTACGCTGATTAGGTGAGGCCCTTCACCTTTTTGTACCATACGAATACTGCACTTCTTATCATCATTTCCTTCTCCTCCTTTTTTGTTTTTTCTATATAAAAAACCACAGGTCGACAGACCTGTGGTTTTACATAGCAAAGCTATTGTAATTTTTGAATTAATAAAATTCTTTCAAAACCATAGGATTCGAACACATGACTTGATTATTCAATTGATGTTTAAAAATAGTTAAAGCTTTCATCATTGTATTCGCCTCCTTTTAAAATAATTATACTTACAGAGGTAATTTTAACCAATATTTATTTAAAAGTAAACCATTTTTTTCTTTTTTTTAGAAATACACTTGGTTTGCCTACTTAATTAATATAAAAAACACCGTTAAAGATATCTTTAACGGTGTTTACGAACCTACTTCATGATCTTGTCTGTATTGTTGAATCGTATCAAAATTAATTCTCATGAGAAAATAAATGAGTATACTTACCCCTAATGCCGGTAATAAAACTAAAAATTGATGCAAGACTAACAAATAACAAAAAATCCATAATAATTGCATCGCCATTTTTATTGGATGAAGAAAAGCAAGAGCACAAGCTGCTTTAATATACCCAAGCGTTTTTAGTTCTAAATGGGCCAAGACAGGGAAAACATTAATAAATGTCACGCCAACGACAAATGCCATTGCACAATAAAGAAAAAACAAAATATTGCTGAGTGGTTCTGGATTTAAGTCAACATAGTAAAAATTTAAATAAAGGATGGTAAACAGAAAAAGAAAAATGAGTCCCACCTTATTTGAACGGAAAAACTCTTCCTTATAGTATTGAATAAACGATGATACAATCGGAACGTCACGTTCACCAATAAACCATCTTCTAACAATAGAATATACAGCAACAGTCGCTGGCATAAAACCAAAGATTCCTAACCCAACAAGAAAAAACACGAGCCATAATATATTTAGAAGGACAAATTTATAAATCCATTCGGAGAAAACAAAGGCTTGCTTCATTTATAACACCTAGCTTTGCTTTAGTTTACATTATTAGTTTAACCGTTTCAGAATCTATTTCATACCGAATAGCTTCAAAAAAATAGTAATCTGTAAATACCACAGATTACTCAATCATTTTTGTCATGATAGCATTATTCACTTTCCCACATGTGCCACGAATGATTAAATCTGGTTCTACCATAACAGAGGTGGAGTGAATTTTTTCATTGATAAAATCAACTAACATGTGAGCCGCTAATTTCCCAATTTTTTCTTTATCTTGTCTGATTGTTGTTAAAGGAGGTTCTACATACCCAGCCGCTTCAATATCATCACAGCCGATAACAACAATATCATCAGGCACACGTAAACCTTGTTCTTTTATCGCTTGAATCGCTCCTAATGCCATTAAATCAGATGCCGCAAAGACGGCTTCGGGAATGGGTTTCCTAGAAAGCAGTTGTTTCATAGCTTCATAACCGCTCTTTTTAAAATAGTCTCCAAAAATAATCCAGTCCTCATTCAATTGTAAGCCATATTGTCCTACAACTTTCTTAAATGATTCGTAGCGGATTGTACCAACCTCTGAATCGACTTTACCGCCAATATAGGCGATATCACGATATCCTTGTAAATAAAAATGCTCAACTACTTTTGCTGAGATTTGAGAATTATCGGTCATAATATAACCGGACCGATTTCCTGTCAGTTTAATATCTACTCCTATACACGGAATCTCACTTTTATCCAAATCATAAATTGATTCTTGAATTTCTTCTCCGCCAATGATAATACAACCTTCAACTTGATAATGTCGACATCTTGCTAAATAATCTTCACTTTCATAGTTAAATTTTTCATTTGAAAAGAACATTAAATCATACCCAAAAAAACCAATTGACTTTTTGAAAGAGTTCATAACATCAACAAAGAAAGGGTGATTAAAATCAGCGTTTACTTTCCCTGCATAAACCACTCCGATTAAATTCGAATGATTACTGGCTAACGTCTTCGCAGAGTACGAAGGACGGTAGCCATGTTGATCCATGATGTCTAACACTCGTCTCTTTGTTGCTTCTCCAACATCATCATAATTATTAATAATTTTAGAAACTGTCGCTTGAGAAACACCTGCTATTTTCGCAATTTGTTTAATCGTCACCTTCATAGGCCCTTCTCCTTTTAAATCGTTACGATTTAACAGACCCCGCAGTTAAGCTATCAATGAAGAGTCGGTTGAAACATAAGAAAACAAGAATTAATGGGACTGTTGCCCAAAATGTACCTGACATAATCATACCGTTATCTCTAAGTCTGTTATCGTTTAATGAACGTAGTGCAACCTGTAATGTATGAGATGCTTGGTCTTGAAGAACAACAAGTGGCCACAAGAAGTCATTCCATACATTCATAAATACAATTATACCTAAAGTTGCAAACGCTGGTAATATCATTGGAACAACTATATTCCAATAAATTCTAAAGTTAGAACATCCATCAATTCTCGATGCTTCAATTAACTCAAACGGGACCCCTTCTTTAATATATTGCCTCATCCAGAATATCCCAAATGCATTAATTAAGCCTGGGACGATAAGTGCTCGTAAATCACTTAACCACCCTAATTGAGTAATGATATAATATTGTGGAATTAATCCAAGTTGCGGAGGAATCATCATTGTCACTAAAATAAAGACAAAAAATATATTTTTCCCTTTAAAGTCTAGTTTAGCAAAAGAATACCCTGCTAGGGAACATAAAAATAAAGTACCAAAAGTGACAGTTGTTGCCACAAAAAACGAGTTCCCCATTGCTTGGAAAAAGTTAATATTATCTAATACCTTTTGAAAATTTAAGACTAAATCGCTACCAGGTGTAAATGGTGGTGGAACGCGATTGATTTCACTGTTTTGCCTTGTTGCCATCACTAACATCCAATAAAAAGGGAATAACGACAACAATGAACCTGAAACGAGCATAAAATAAACGATGAATTTTTGAATCGAAAATCCTTTTGTCCCTACTTCTGCTGCCATTATTTAACACCTACTTTCTTTGAACGTCCAACACGGTTTGTGATGAGCAAGTTAATCGCTGAGAATATTATAATTAAGAAAAATAAGACGACAGCAACTGCTGAGGCTGGTCCAAATGCATTATTGACAAAAGCATCTCGCCACAAATAGGCAACGACAGTAATCCCTTCTTCTCGAAGTCCTCTTCCTAAAAATACAAGCGGTTCTGTAAAAAGCTGTAAACTTCCAATTGTAGCTGTAAACACCGCAAATAAAATAAATGGCTTCAAAATTGGAACAGTAATGAGTGTAATTTGCTGCCGAACTGTTGCTCCATCAATTTTTGCTGCTTCATATAATTCTCCTGGAATACTTTGCATTCCCGCTAGAAATATAATCGTGTTGTAACCAACCCACCTCCAAAAAACCATCGAGGCAATTGCGATTTTAACAGGCCATTCCGTAGTGGACCAACGTATAGGGTCAACACCAAAGAAGTCTAAAACAAAGTTGGCCAAGCCAAATGGCTGATTACTAAATACGATTCCAAAGACTATGGCAACCGATACGATTGAAGTAACATATGGCATAAAAATAGCTGTTCTAAATATATTTCTACCGCGAATCAATGTTGAATTAAGGGCAAAAGCCAATAGAATTCCGACGAAAATTTGAGGTAATGTCCCCATTATACCGATAATAATCGTATTAGAAAGTGATTTCCAAAAAATCGGATCTTGAAAAATTAAATTAAAGTTACGTAACCCAACAAACTCCATTGGCCCTAGACCATTCCAACGGAAAAAAGCAATATAAAAACTAAATAAAATAGGAAAAAGTCCAAAGATAGCAAACAAAATATAAAACGGCGAAATGAACAAGTAACCAGAAATCGCATTTTTTCTGCGTTCATTTAACCACTTGGATTTGCCCACTGATTCCATGCTGATGTCCCTCCTTAATGTTGAAAGCAAAGGATATGACAGAATACTGTCATATCCTAGCTTTATAAGAAATTATTGTCTTTCTAGACGTTGTTTTGCACGTTGCATTGCAGCATCCCACTCTTCATCAACATCTCCACCGCCATGGATACGTGTAAGAGCTTCTTGAATCTCATCGTTAACTAAATAGAAGTTACGGCCTTTATAAACTGGCTCAACCGCTTGTGCAGCCTCTGAGAAAATTCTTGCCGTTTCAATACCACCAAAATAGTCATCCGTATAGCTTTGGAACTCAGGCTCGTCGTATACAGCTGGCGCTGATGGGAATAATCCATAACCTTGGAACGCTTTAAATTGTTGCTCAGGAGCTGTTAGCCACTCAGCAAAATTATAAGCTTCTTCTGCTACATCAGACTCTGCAGGGATAGCTAAATATGATCCACCCCAGTTTCCAGCACCTTCTGGCATTGTTGTAATCGACCATATGCCTTCTGGCTCAGGAGCGTTATCTTTAATTACACCTTGCATCCATGCTGGAGCTAATAATACACCATAGCTACCATCAGCCATTCCAGAAAACCATTCAGGCGTCCATAGCTCAATGTCACCGACGTAACCTTGTTGAATTAAATTTGCTGTGTAATCATATGCTTCACGAATAATATCGTTGTTTTCTGCAATAAACTCATCATCCGTGTTGAAATACTGCTCTTTAGCTTGGTCACGACGGGCATTGTATACTAGTTCGGCACCATCAGCCATTAAAATTCCTTCTTCAGCAAGCAGTGCTGCTACATTTTCAAAGTCTTCCCATGTTGAAATTGCTGCTTGAACTTCTTCAGGAGTACTTCCAATACCAGCTTGTTCCATCACATCTGTACGATAGTACATTACTGTTGGACCGATATCTGTCGGTAACCCAAAAACAAAATCGCCATCTGGACTTGAACCTGTATTCCAAACCCAATCAAGGAAATTATCTTGGACATCACTTGCACCATAATCATTTAAATTATGGAAACGATCTTGTGCATCTCGGTAACGCTCAATTTCATTAACTTCAATCATAGTTAAATCCGGAGCACCACTTCCTGCAGAAAGTGTCGTAAATAAATTATCATGTAGATCGTTCATGTCTATGTTTTGAATTTCAATTGAAACATGAGGATTAGCTTCCATATATTCCGCTGCAAGTACATCGTATCCTGTATTTCCAAATTCCCAGAATGTAATTGAAACCGCTTCGCCATCGCCACCACCTGTTGCAGTGTCGCCACCTTGGTCTGCTGGCGTTTCATCTCCACCACCATTACAAGCTGCAATAACAAATACGGATAAAAGTGCTGCTAAAGACATCTTTAACTTTCTCATTTTCTGTTCCCCCTTTAATTTTTTTCATAATTTACCCCAATAGTCGTTAAGTATCCGTTCTTTCCTATTTTTGTGATTCACCTCCTTAAAAGAGTACAACGCTTTAAAAACCATTGTTTTTTATGACGTCGCTATACCAATAAGCACTTTTTTTAGGAATTCGCTTTTGAGTCTCATAATCAACATAGGTCATACCAAACCTTTTATCGTAACCATACGCCCATTCAAAATTATCCATAAAGGACCATAAGTAGTATCCTTTTAGATTCACACCATCTTGAATCGCACGATGGCATGCATCTAAATGCTCTTTGACATAGCTAATTCTATTTTCGTCATTCACTTTACCATCAATTAATTCATCATCAAAAGCCGCACCATTTTCAGTGATATAAATTTTCGGGTCATTGTAATCACTTTTTATTCTCGTCAATAAATCATATAACCCTTGAGAATAAATTTCCCAATTCATCCCCGTCGTTGGAAGGCCTTTTTTTACAGACTCAAATCCTAAAAAATGTTGGTTACAATCTTTTGCAGGTATAATGTTTGTAATTGAATAATAATTAATACCTAAAAAATCAATTGGATTTGCAATCGTGTTTAAATCATCTTCTTTTATAAAATCTAATGACACAAACTGGCTGTATAAATCTAGTATTTCTTTAGGATATGACCCGTTAAAAACAGGATCTAAAAACCATCGATTCATAAATCCATCATAAATATTAGTTGCTTTTTCATATTCTTCTCCATCAAAAGCGGGGTATGCTGGGTTAAGATTTAACGTTATTCCGATATCCTTCCCTATAATACCGCTTTCACGAAAAGCCTGAACGGTTTTACCGTGTGAAAGTAATAAATGGTGTGATGCTTTGACAAAAGACGGAAAATCCTGATATCCTGGGGCGTGCTCTCCTGAACCATATCCTAAGTACGAAACAACCCAAGGCTCATTATGAGTAATCCAGTTGTCAACGACATCTCCAAAATTTTTGAATAAAACACTTCCATAATCAACGAAATAATCAACTATATCTCGATTCGTCCATCCACCTTTATCTTGAAGGGCTTGCGGTAAATCCCAATGATACATTGTAAGTGCTGGTGTTATCCCATTTTCTAATAACGTATCAATGATTCTTTTGTAAAAATCTAAACCCCTTTCGTTGACTTGACCCGTACCGTTTGGAAATATTCTTGGCCAACTTACCGAAAATCGATAAGATTTAATTCCAAGCTCTTTCATAAGTTTGATATCGCTTTCATAAAGGTGGTAATGATCACACGCGATTATCCCAGTATCATTATTATGTACTTTCCCAGGTATACGAGAAAACTGATCCCATATCGATTCACCTTTACCATCTTCCCTAGCTGCTCCTTCTATTTGGTATGAAGATGTGGCCGTTCCCCAGACAAAATCATTTGGAAATTTTAACATTTTCACAACTCCTCAAAGTGGTTTATCTTTATTTCTACTAAACCGGTTTCGTTAATTTCATAGTAGCTTTTGAAAAGTTTCTTGTCAATAGATTTTTTTCAAAAAAATTACTTTATTTCAAAAGTGCTTATTTTACCGTTTCATTACCCTTAATTAATGCGCTTCGCTACATTGTTTTCCGCTTTTTTGTCCAACTTATTATATCCATTATACGTAGGTATTTCCCTACCAATCTATGATTTCTCGTATTTCACTTCTTTTCTTTCGTAAAACCACTAAAATATTCGTAACTAATTTTACGAAACATTCTATCCTGGTTATATTTTCTTAATTCATTGACTTTTCTGTAAACTTTAGTTACAATTAAGTATCTATTGGTTTTTATTAAAGGAGGGTGAAAAATGGGTGCTTTATCTGAAAAAGTGATTGTTATCACTGGTGCCGGAACAGGCTTAGGACGCGAAGCTGCCTTAGAAGCAGTAAAGCAAGGAGGGAAAGTTTCCATTTGTTGCCGTTCTATCGGAAGTATCGAACAGATGGAGAAGGATTTATCTCCATATCAGGGTCAATTTTTAGTAACGCAAGCTGATGTCTCTATTGAGGAGGACGTGAATCGTTTCATTGAAGCGACGATAAGTCAATTTGGAACAATTGATGTTCTCATTAACAATGCTGCTGTCTTTGAAAATTATGACATTGTGGATTCTACATTAGAATCATGGACTCATCATTTTGAAAACAATGTAACATCTGCTTTCCTTATGACGCGTGCGTGTATCCCAATCATGAGGCAACAAAGGTCTGGTCAGATTATCTCAATTACTTCTGGATTAGCCCGCCAAGGTGCTGCTGGATTTAGTGCATATAGCGCAAGTAAAGCTGCTTTAGAAGCGTTAACCTTTACTGCTGAAGAAGAAGAAGCCAAAAATGGTATTAGCGCAACGGTCTTTAACCCAGGTGTCATGAAAACAAAACTCCAATCTAGAGGTGACGACCCAAGTGAAGTCGCTCCTTACCTGTTACAGCTATTGATTAGCTCTGATTTACCTAAAAATCGTGTAATTACTGTAGATGAAGTAAAATTAAGAGCGAATGCGAAAGTGACCCTTTAATTAGATATAACAAATGAAAACCCTGCAAAGCAGCTTGTGGCTTTGCAGGGTTTTTTCGTTAAAACGATAATACATTAAATCCAATCAAGACAACTAACAGCGCAGTAACACCAAATTGCAGCCAGTGGTACATTTTGACTTTGCGGTCAAGGTTTTTCTTTTTAGCACGTGTTAAAATAACTTCCATGAAGTAAATCAGTGCTAACGCTAATAGTGCTTTAATAATAAAAGTGAGCTCACTTAAATACCAGGCAAAAAGTAACCATCCTCCTGTCACAATCATAATGACATAGAATAAACGCAAAATCATATGAACAATTTTACCAGCTTTGTCTTTGTTAGTTACAATTAACAAATACGCAATAAAAAATAACAGCAACGTGATAGCCCAAGATCCTGCGTGAGATTGATAAATCGCATTATACATAATATTCCTCCTTATCATAGATTTGTTATGTACTACTTCCTTTATAGTTTATATGAAAATCGTTGAACAAACAAATGCTTCGTCCCTTTACTCGTAACAGGATTGTGACAATTTTAGTAACAGTATAATTTCAACATTTGGACTTTTAAAGAAAGAAAAAGGATCAATGTGAGCACGGGTATGCTGCACTGATCCTTTTTCATTAAGGTCGTATAGTATATTGGCCATTAGAACAAGGAGCTGAAAAGGGCTTAATTTATGTAGATCGGTAAAAATCTTTGTCCACTCCCCAATCCCTCTCAATCCCTTCTCCCCCAAGCCTTCCCCCCACTTTTACCACACTCTTACAGGTAAAAATGTTTGTCCAGAATAGAAAAGATAAGGGGACAGGAATTAGGGTTTTGAGCGATGAAAAAAGGTAAAAATGTTTGTCCGTAGTAGAGGTAAGGATTAAGGAATTAGGGTAAATGGCTGAATGAAAAAAAGAGCCAATGTCAGTGTTATCAACACTTTCAAAGACTCCTTCATGCTTTTTCTCTACCCCTTATCCCTTTCACCTTAAAAATACTTTGGACAGAGTTTTTTACCCTTGGACAAGGTTTTTTACCTGCGGACAGAGTTTTTTTGGGGGGTTCA
>NZ_JHYI01000018.1 GCF_000621445.1 Alkalihalobacillus bogoriensis ATCC BAA-922
AGCCCGTAGGACCAGCTTCATAACAGACTTTTAAGTCTTCAGGATTTCCTAACGTTTTCATTAATTTTCGAATAGCCTCTGGAGTATTTGGAATCTCCCCACGATACCATGGCTTTTCTCTACCCGGGTATGCAATTGCAACTGCAATATTTTCCTTAGACACGTCTAAACCTACATATTTTGTGTTATCATTCATAGTAATGGCTCCTTTTCGTAATGTAGCTCTGATTTTGGTTTTTTACTTTTCCAGTAAACATTCTAACCGAATTAATCTACGATTTACGAGTAAGGGGCCAGTTTTGTTCATGATAACTATTTACGGAAAATCTCCTTGTATATCATCTCTAGGAGATTAATAACGGAATAGATGTCCGATAGCATTTCAAAATAGCCACTTTTCCGTATCATAACGGAACAGATGTCCGTTAACTTTGTACGGTATCATTGAACACTATAATACTTTACTCAAAAAACCAATCGTTCTTTCATGTTTCGGGTTATCAAACAATTTGCTTGGAACATTTTCCTCTACGATATAGCCCCCATCCATAAAAATGACACGGTCTCCTACCTCTTTTGCAAATCCCATCTCATGTGTGACAACAACCATCGTCATACCTTCTTTAGCTAGCTGTTTCATAACCTCTAACACTTCCCCAACCATTTCCGGATCCAGAGCTGATGTTGGTTCATCAAACAACATGATTTCAGGTTCCATCGCAAGAGCACGCGCAATGGCCACACGTTGCTTTTGCCCGCCTGATAAAGAGTTCGGGTAAGCATCCGCTTTATCTTCTAGCCCGACCTTTTTTAATAACTCTTTTGCCTTTTCTTCTGCCTTTTCTTTGGACCATTTTCGCACAATTATCGGTGACACCGTAATATTCTCTAGTACTGTCTTATGTGGGAATAAATTAAATTGCTGAAACACCATCCCTACATTTTTTCGCACTTCATTTATATCTGTCTCTTTACTCGTTAAGTTTGTCCCTTTTATAAAAACATCTCCACCTGAAACCGATTCGAGTAAATTTAAACAGCGTAGAAAAGTAGATTTTCCAGAACCAGAAGGACCGATGACAACAACAACCTCTTGCGGCTTAATCTCAACATTAATGTCTTTTAATACTTCATTTTCACCAAATGCCTTTTTTAACCCTTTCACCGAAATCATTCTGTGTTCAACCTCTTTTCTATATAATTTAATAAATATGTTAATGACAATGTAAGCACTAAGTAGATTAAAGCAACCGTTATATAAGGTTCCCACGGACGGTAATATTGTCCCATCGCAATACGTCCCCAATACATCAGCTCAGGTGCAGCAATTACAGCCAATAAAGATGACTCTTTTAATAACACTATAAATTCATTTCCAAGTGGCGGAACCATGCGCTTCACAGCTTGAGGTAAAATGACTTCTTTCATCGCTTGTGTATGTGTCATCCCTAATGAGCGCGCTGCTTCCATTTGTCCTTTGTCAATGGATTGTATACCAGCACGGAAAATTTCTGCTATATAAGCAGCTGAATTTAATGATAGCGCCACGACACCCGTAAGGATCGGATTAACAGGGGATAAGAATAATGGTAAAATTCCAAAATGCAATAATAAAATTTGCACAAAAAACGGTGTACCACGGAAAAAGTTAATATACCAAATAAACGGTATTCTTAACCATTTATTGTCTAGCATTTTTCCAAGTCCAATAAACAACCCCATCACTGTTCCGATTAAAATCCCTAATAGCGAAAGAATAACCGTCCACATTGCACCTTTTAAAAAGAACGGTAAATAATCTACAATAATATCAAATCTTATATCCATTTCATTACTCCTTGTCCTTTTTTCATTAATTTTTCAAGAAAAAAAGCGTAACGTGTCTACGTTACGCTACTTTTTTCATTATTCCATAAATTCTAATAATAGATCAACATCTGGTTGCACACCAAACCATTTTTCATAGATGTCACTGTATGTTCCATTTTCCATTATCGTTTTAAAAGCTGTATTTACATCAGCACTTAATTCACTATCTTTTTTAAATAAGAACCCATAAAACTCTGATTCAAAATTTTCTGAATCTCCTAATCCAAGAACACCACTGTCAGGATTATTTTTTACATATTCATTGACAACCGTATTATCTGTAACGACAACTTCAACATCGCCATTTTGTAGCGCCATAAAAGCTAGAGCTGTATTTTCATATTTTGAAATGTCAGGATGATTAGCACCGACAATTTTTTCTGCTGCTTCTTGACCAGTTGTAGCTGTTTGTACTCCTATTTTTTTACCTACTAGGTCATTTGCATTTGCAATTTCTGTCCCTTCTTTGAATACCATCATATGAGTCGATTCAAAATAAGGAGTTGAGAAATCATATGATTGCAATCGGTCTTCTGTAATTGTAATCCCTGATACTGCCATATCAATCTCACCATTTTCAATCATCACGAAAATCGGATCCCATCCAACATTTTTTAATTCATACTCAATTCCTGCTTCTTCCATCACAGCAGCAAGTAAATCAACATCAAAACCAACAATTTCTCCTTTATCCATATACTCAAACGGAGCAAATGCTGCATCTGTTCCTACTACTAAAGGTTTTTCAACTCCTCCTTCAGAACCACCCGTTGTTCCTTCTGACGTTCCACAAGCTGCTAACAGTACACATGACATTGCTACCACTGCTAGATTAAATGGTTTAAATATTTTTTTCATCGTTATCCCCCTGTTTATATCTTAAAATAATTTTCTAATAATAATTATTATACATGTTTATTTATAAATATCAATAATAATGTATAAAGTTTTATTAGTTTTTATGTTTATAAGTTGATTCATTTTTCAAAATACTATTATTAATTCAATAGTTCCATAAAAAACATGTACTTTTTAACAGCATTATACGTTTATACGGATCGTATATCTACAACAATGGCAATTTATATTCCATACTATTTTTTAAATAACAATTTACGAGATTCATATCCGGTCATTCACTCTATCTTTTTTTACACGGATAATTTATTTATTTATCTTTTTTCACGTTTATGTTAACCTATACAATGATCAGGTTAACATTTTATTGATGAGGTGGACTTATGCAAAATCATAATAGTAAATTAAGAGTCATCATTATTTGTGCTTTATTCGCTGCACTCACGGCTGTGATGTCACAATTGACAATCCCGCTCCCGCTTGTGCCTATTACAGCTCAAACATTAGCAGTCGGATTAACCGCTACGATTATCGGAAGCCGGTACGGAGCGATAGCCATGTTTTGTTACATGTTATTAGGTGCATTCGGCTTACCCGTGTTTGCCGAAGCAAAAGGTGGACCACAAGTATTAATTGGTCCAACAGGAGGCTATATTTTTAGTTTTATCGTGACCGCTTATGTAACCGGACTTATTTTAGAAAAAACAAAATTTAATTTATTGTGGGCATTGGTCGCTAATACTGTCGGAATGGTAGTTACGTTAGTCATTGGTACGATTCACTTAAAGTTTGTGTTGGACTTATCATGGACAGCTGCCATTGGTGCTGGAGCAACACCATTTATTATCGGTGGATTAATTAAAGCCTTTTTAGCAAGTTGGATTGGAATTACAGTTCGCAAACGATTGATTCAAGCCAAACTTCTAAAAGATACAACAAAGCAACCACAAGCTGCATAGCAAATGAAAAACTCTGAGTGAATTCCACTCAGAGTTTTTCAGTTGTAGGACGTTCGGACATCTGTTCTGTTATTCTAATAAAATTCTTCTATTTTATTGAGCTATCGGTCATCTATTCCGCTACTTTGCAAAAATGACATAAAAATCTTACCCATATGGACAATTAGCGGAACCCATGTCCGATAATTTTACCGAATAGTGAAAAATGGGGTCTTTAGCGGAACAGAAGTCCGTTACGCCTAACCCGACTACTCTAACTCTGCTAACATTTCCTCAATTGCCTCTGCTACACCATGCTCCACATTCGTTTTTGTAACAAAATGACACATCTCTTTAATTTCTTCTTCTGCATTTCCCATCGCCACACTTCGACCTGCCATTTGAAGCATAGTGACGTCGTTAAAATTATCGCCTATCGCCATCACTTCTTCCATTGGGATTTGTAATTCCGCTGCAAATTTGGCAAGGGCGGCACCTTTATTGGCATCTTTCGAATTAAATTCTAAATTTTCTTTAATAGACGCTGTAATAATAAGGTCATCTATCTGTTGAAGTTGTGTTCGAATGCGCTTTAATCGTTCGTCATCGGGAGAGAAACAAATAACTTTAAATACAGTCACATCTTCTGTAATCGTAGTAAAGCGATTTTCTACCGGTTTGAATTCTTCAAATTCTATGTAGCGCTCGGCAATTTTTCTTGCTTCATCCAATTGCCCATTGTAGTGAGGAGACCTTTTTATAAACCCAAGAAGAGTTTCAAATGCACTTTCTTCACTTTTCGTAAAATTGGCTTTGCTTGTATAAATGTCAAAATGAGTAGCCTGTTGCTCACACATTTCAATGACTTTTTCATATATGTCTCTATGCATCGGAATCGACTTCGTCAAGACGCCTTCTTCTGTAAATGTTTGAGCTCCATTTAATCCAATAATTGGACATGTAATCCCAACTGCGTCCACTAGTTTTTTAGCCGATACATATGAACGTCCTGTCACAACAACAACAGGAATCCCTAGTTGCTGTGCTTTCTTGATTGCTTCACTGTTTTGTTCGCTAATGACACCATATTCATTTAATAAGGTCCCGTCTAGGTCGGTTGCTATCATTTTTACCATGTTCTTTTTCCTCCTACTTCATCTATGAATGTTCACAAACGATGACTTCACGTGTAAATGTTTTTCCTTTTTTGACCGTACATCTATCAATTATCGTTAGTCCAACTTGTTCTAACACCTCATCTAGCGGTTCAATTGTTACAAAAACAATCTTTTTTGCGATCTTTTTGGCACTCGAAACGATATGAACCTTTTCGTCTGCTGATAAAACCGAACATAGATTATAAGGCATATCAATTATTGCTACATCAAAGCATTTAAAAACATCACCTATATCACATAGCTGTACTTTGGGTTCAAATCCAAAATGACGAATGTTTTCTCGGAGTCCCTTCATCACTAATGGATTATAATCACTACCTGTAATGTCAATTCCCATCGATAAAGCTTCAATTAAAACAGTTCCAATCCCACAGCACGGGTCAATTACCTTGACGTTTTCAATGCTAGGGACTGCAATATTTACAACAGCGCGAGCTACTCTTGTACTTAAAGCTGTTGAATAGTTGTGTGGCTTTTGTTGGTGAGTAAACCAAACTGGTTCGCTTTCAACGTATGGGCCGAATACAAAGTGATGTTGATCATACATTATCACTAAACGTTTGTCAGGGCTTTGTAAATTTGCTATCCCATTTATTGCAAGTCCCGCTTTTTTCTCTACTTCTCTTCGTTCGTCAAACGTAAACTGCTTAGAATCGCATATCAATGTCACTTTAAAAGAATCGAGTATCGTATAATTGTGAAGCTTTTCTAGTAAATGCTCTAGTGTTTCCGTTTCAAAGATGACTTCAATTTTTCCTTTCATAAATGGGCTTCTTGAAGGATCAAAGCCAATACTCGATTCAAGCTCATTTGTTTTTGTGTGAAACCCGAAAAAGGACCTCATTTCAAGCTCACATAAAGCCCGTTCTTCATCGGTACAAGCGTACAAATATTTATATTTCTTCATATCATTTTTCCTTTTTCTATTTAGAGAGGCTCTACGAATTCCTTAACGGACATGTGATCCGCTATTTTAGTAAAAACAAGCCTTTTTGATTTTTTATCGGACATACGTTCCGCTATTTCATCAAAATAGCACTAATATCCGCTCGTTTTCTTAAAGTAACGGAACCAGTGTCCGTAAGCATACCACAAATGCTTATTTTTTTTAAAATAGCGGAACAGATGTCCATTAAGATAGTATAAGTTATCAAAGCTTCGCTGCTATACTAAAACTTTTATGATTTCTTTTATGTTAAAAAAGAAGCATACCTACTTTCGGTTATGCCTCTAGCTTTTGCTTTTTATACTTGCACTTTTTTCTTCATTTGTTTACTTCGAAGCTGACCACACGCTGCATCGATATCTGTTCCATGCTCTAAGCGAACACCACAATGAACTCCACGCTTTTTTAGCGTGTCAAAGAAACCAAGAATCGCTTCTTTTTCACTTCTTTGATACTGACTATGTTCATCTACCGGATTATAAGGAATTAAATTGACGTAAATTAATTTTTTACGGTCACCAATTAAATTGGCCAACTCAACAGCTTGCTCTCTTTGGTCATTTACATCTTTTAATAAAATGTATTCAAACGTTACGCGACGGTTTGTTTTTTCAATGTAATAATCGACTGCCTTCATTAGTTTAGCAATCGGAATGGCACGATTTATTTTCATAATCTTTGTTCGCAACTCATCATTTGGAGCATGTAGGGAAATCGCTAAATTTACTTGCAACTGTAAATCAGCAAACTCATAAATCTTGTCCGCTAACCCACTCGTTGAAACCGTAATATGACGCGCTCCAATCTCTAGCCCCTTTTGGTCTTTCACAATATCTAAAAAGGCTACCATATTGTCAAAGTTGTCAAACGGCTCTCCGATACCCATAACTACGATATGACTGACTCTTTCCTCTTTTCCAACCTCATCAAGGTGGAGTTGTACATTCATAATTTGTTCGACGATTTCACCGCTTGATAAATCGCGGCTCTTTTTCAATAAACCACTCGCACAGAAGCTACAGCCGATGTTACAGCCAACTTGAGTCGTTACACAAACGGATAGACCGTATTTATGTTTCATTAACACCGTTTCAATTAAGTTACCATCTTGTAATTGAAATAAAAACTTAACCGTTCCATCTTTTGATTCTTGTTTTGTATACACAGTCGATGTTTGAAAAACAAAATGTTCTTCTAACAATTCGATACAATCTTTATTTACATTCGTCATTTGCGAAAAGTCCGTTACTCTTTTGCGATATACCCAATCCCATACTTGAGACGCACGGAATTTTTTATGTCCATATTGCATAAGCCAATCTGTTAGCTGTTCAAATGTTAATCCATAAATGGACTGCTTATTCATAATTAACCCTCTTTCCAAACTTAGCATTCAAATTCTATTGTACTAAACTGTAGCACCTTCTAGCAAATCCAATTGTTTAAAGGCACATTCGAAAGGTCAAAACCGGACCTTTTCCTTCGATACAAACGGCTTCGCTCCTGCTCGTCCTGACGAGAAAAGCACTCGTCCGGACTTAAAACCGGGCAGGGCTCCGCCTAGCCAAAAGGCACATTCGAAAGGTCAAAACCGGACCTTTCGAATGTGCCTTTTATTTAAACCATCCTTTTTCTTTGAATCTTGTGATTGCTTCGATTCGATTACTTACTTCTAATTTGTCGAGGATGGATGAGATGTAATTACGGACCGTACCATTCGTAATGAATAGTTTACTAGCAATTTCTTTTGTGCTTTTTCCTTCAGCCATTAGCGTAAGGACTTCGCTTTCTCTATCTGTTAAAGGGTTTTCCTCGCCATATACTTCATCGACTAATTCGGAAGCGTATATTCTTCTTCCTTCCATAACATTTCGAATTGCACTTGCAAGTTCTTCACTCGGACTATCTTTTAACATATAGCCATGAACTTTCGCTTTCACTGCGCGTTCAAAATAACCCGACCTTGCAAACGTCGTTAAAATGATGACTTTGCAATCCATTTCCTTTAATTCTTCGGCTGCTTCTAAGCCGCTTTTCCCTGGCATTTCAATATCCATAATACATATATCAGGATGATGCTCTTTCACTAAACGAATGGCATCCTCGCCATTGTTGGCACTTCCGACAACTGTCATATCTTCTTCAAAGTCAATTAAGGCCGCTAGTGCTCCTAGTAGCATTTTTTGATCTTCTGCAATGACGACCCGTATCATACCTCCACCTCCTCATCCACTAGTTTCGCATTATTCGGTACACGGATGATAACTGTAGTTCCATCATCAGATAAAAGCTCTAATGTTCCATTTACAAATTCTAGCCGTTCTCTCATCCCTTTTAGACCACTTCCATACACTGGTTGATTTCCATCAGGTATACCAATTCCGTTGTCTGTTACCTTTACGATCACATCTTCTCTTGTCGGTTCAATTGATAACGTACATTCTGTCGCTTTACTATGCTTTACGACATTTGTGACAGCTTCTTTTATACACATACTGACGACATTTTCAGCAATTAAAGATGTATTTGGTAATTTTGAATTACCTTTAAGTTGAAAAGAGATAGAGGCAGCATTCAGTATTTGTCGGACACGGAATATTTCATCTTCTAATTTTGCTCCACGCATCTTTGTTACTAATTCACGTACTTCTTTTAACGCTATTCTTGCTGTTTTTTGAACATCTTTAATTTCAGCCCGTGCTTTTATTGGATCTTTTGTCACTAATTTTGCTGCTAAATCACTTTTCAATCCAATCAATGATAGCTTTTGGCCAAGTGTATCATGCAAGTCTCTTGAAATACGCTGTCGTTCTTCTAATTTCACGAGCTCAGTAATTCGCTTATTTGCCATCTCCAGTTGCCCTTGTAAACGCTCTTCTTTGTTTTTGTTATACGTGCTGATCGGTAACAAAATCACAGCAATAATACTCAAAAAGACAAATGGCAGTTGCGTAATGAAGACGGGATGGGTGATAAAACCATAATAACTTGTTCCGAACGTCGTAATTAATAGAATAATATATAATGTAATAAAGGCGACACGGTTTCTTAAATTCCCGATAAAAAAAGCGAGAAAAAGGAAAAAGTAAATATAACCAAATAATAAATTCATCGCTGTTGAAATTGCAATTTGTATACTGGTCCAAAAATAGACAAGCCATCCTTTTGAGACAAAGGACAGCACGTAGCAAACAAAATAAATGACAATCATAACAACTCCACTAATAATTTGTGGGGTCGAGGATGCATGGAAGACAAAATAAAAGGGGAGGATATAGAAAACAATCCAAACATATGGACTCAGTCCCGTACTTTTGCGGAACTTTTCTTTCCAGCTTTTCATTTTTATCCCCCTTTGTCATTCACCTAAATTATACCATATCAAATTATTTGAGTTGAGGTTTTTGTGGATTTCGTTCCATCAACTTATTATCCACGATTTCTTTTACATCTTTATAGCTGACAAATGTTTTTTTACTTTCATCCCATAATCTGTAACGAAGTGATTTTAAACTTGTCATCACGGTAATCGTTGTTGCTTTTTGCAATGGCGGTGTCGCTTCATGGGCTTTTTCTAAATTATAATTTGGAACTCTAGGACTTAAGTGATGAACATGGTGATATCCAATGTTACCGGTTATCCATTGAAGAAGTTTTGGAAGCTTATAAAATGAACTTCCATCAACGGCAGCTTGAACATAACTCCATTCTTCATCATGTTCAAAGTATGAATCTTCAAACTGATGTTGTACATAAAATAACCATATTCCTAGTAAACCTGACACGAAAAATACTGGTCCTTGAATTAAAAGGAACGCTTGCCAACCGATAGCCCAAATTAACAAACTATATAAAGCAACAATACTGATATTTGTAATATACGTATTGATTCGTTCTTTTCGCTTCGCTTGTTTACGATTAAAGCGGTATTCTATTAAAAAAACTGCGATTGGACCAATTCCAAACATAACAAGTGGGTTACGATAAACTCGATATGCAATTTTTTTCCAAATTGATGCCTCTTTATATTCTTCGACTGTTAAAATCCACATGTCACCAGTTCCTCGTTTGTCAAGGTTAGAACTTGTAGCATGATGGATCGAATGTGTCTGTTTCCATTGTTGATATGGTACAAGAGTAAGAACTCCTGTAATCGTTCCTATAATATCATTCGCTAATCGACTTTTAAAAAATGATTGATGACAACAATCATGAAATATAATAAAGGTCCGTATTACAAATCCTGAAGTAACAATAAGTAGGGGAAGCGTAATCCAATATGAGATGGACAAGGACAAATAGGCAGCATACCATAGAACAACTAATGGACCTAGCGTATTAAACAGTTGTATAATACTTGCTTTCGTATCTGTTTTTTCAAATGGGGCAACCTCTTTTTTTAACTTTGCAATTTTTTTTGAAGACATCCTGTTTTCCTCCTAGAAATAAATCGTTTATCTCTCATATTGTTCCTTCTTTATTATAGAAAATTCCATCTAAACTAATAAGTCATAAACGTCAATACTCGTATATGACATTTGTCATATATGAAAAACGCGAGCGTCTTTTCGTTAGAATAAGCTTTCAAAGCTTCACTGCTATACCAAATTTTTTTCTTTTATGTTTAAAAAGAAAAACACTTGAGTCATAAAAGCTCAAGTGTTTTCTTTATTTTAAGGATTTAACCCACTGCTTCATCCGTTCATTAATTTCCTCTTCATATTCAACCACATCAAAAACTGTATATCGATTTGTATTTTCTGTTAACCAAAGGTCCGCTCCAAAACCGACTAATGTTGAGGCTGCTTCAATGTGATTATTTCTTACCGCAAACATTAATGCTGTTTCACCGAATATATTCTGTGCATTTACATCCACACCACGATAAAGCAATGATTCAATTATAGATAGATTACCATAAACAGACGCCATCATTAGTGGAGTGTAACTATATGACATCGCTCGTTCTGTTTGATCATAAACTAAATAATGGGGATCGGCCCCATTTTCAAGCAAATAGTCAACCATCTCTGATTTGTTCGTTTGAATCGCTTTAAATAAAACAGTATAGCCGTCAGGGTCTTTACTTTCGATATCCCCACCGTACTCCACCATTTTTTTTACTAGTTCAAGGTCACCATAATACGCAGCTGTATGAATGAAATTCGTTTGAAAATAAGGCGATGGGTGCAGAGATGGACTAAATAACTCGTTATAGTCGTAGGAATATTCGGTAACGAGTTGAATGGCTTTTTCTGAATTTCCATCTATAATAGCCGCATATAAATGGTCATGATTACCGATTATGGAGTTATGGTGAAATTGTTCTTCATCATTTTGTTCGTAGGTATAATCATTTTCATCATACACTGCCTCTTCATAATTTTTATATGTACTGGCTATATACTCCTTCATTTCATGTAATGTCATATCACCAACTTGTTCATAATACTCTGTTTCTGCTAATCCCATTGCATGCAGTTCATTCGCTAAAAACACAAAAAACATCATATAGTCTTCTTCTACAACGAGCAAAAAGTCTGACTCGGCAGTGACATAATATTCTCGGTTGATATAATGAGGGAAAACTTCATCAAATGATTGACCTACTTTGACACCAGATTCAGTTGAAAAAACGGGAGAAGTTAAACCAATACATTTAACTTTATCTTCAAATAGTACAAATTCGACTTCATCATAGCGATATTCATAACTAGAAGGAGAAAAATCTGCAACATAACTTGGTGTTCCAAACGTTTCCTCAACTTCATTAACGAAAGAATCTAGACCAATATCATCAACAATAAGTTCATCCCTTAATTGCTTTTGTTCTTCAGCAAAATAACTTCTCTCTGACCGGAATTCCTCTACGGAGGACGATACATCTACTTTTGTTCCACAACCTCCTAATACTAATAACGTCACAAAAACACATATCAGCTTCTTCACATTTTCCCTTCTCCCTTTTTTATTCTTTTAAACAAAAACTTTTATGATAAATATATCATACGAAAGAACAGGTATAAATACCTAAATATCTACACTATTTGATTTTTTCACAAGTTTCTCTTAAGGAAAAAGGATGTTTTTCACTAATTTGATTCCATTTATAGAACTTTAGTGGTATTTTAGTATTAACACCGTGTTTACAATAGCTAACACACAGGCCAAATGAAAAAGGCTCATTACTGGTCTGTTTCCATACATCCATTGGGTGTTCTTTTTATTTGGTAAGGAGGTTACTTAACGTGTTAGCTTCATTACGACAAGTTCCAAACAAAGTTAAAATTATCATTATCCTTATATTACTCGCACCTCTCATTGTGGACATGTTCCTCTATGAAACACCAATCGGAAGTCTCTGGTTTATTTATCTAGGGGCTGTTGTATTAACATCCTATTACTCAGGCTTACGAGGTGGTCTAACTATTGCAATCGTTTCCATTGCTTTCCACTTTATATGGGAACTGAACGAGTTTTTCAAATTTGGCCTTAAGACTTCTGAGTTATTTGTGTTTCTCTCCAGTGCACTTCTTCAATTTATATTGGCATTCTCTATCGGACTTTTAGCAGATAAACTAAAAGAAAAGCACACAGACCTTGAAAATATATTTAATTCACTAGATGCAACGATATGGTCTCACGATTTAAAAACAGACACCATTATTATCTCAACTGGAATCGAATTGTTATATGGGTATACTGGTGATGACTTCAAACAAAATCCAAATTTATGGAATAAAGTCGTTTATCCTGAAGATGTTGATATCGTTGATGAAATGAATCGACAAGCTTTATTAGGAAATTCAACGAATACAGAATTCCGCATCATTCGTCCTGATGGGGACATCCGATGGGTTCAAGATAAAGCGACACCTATATACGATAAAGACAACAAGCTTGTAAAAATAAATGGCGTTGTTTTTGATATAACAGAACGGAAAAAGGCAGAAGAAAAAATTAAAAGAATGGCATATTATGATTTTCTAACCGACTTGCCGAACCGGAAATTTATTCACGAGTTTTTACAAAACACACTTGATCATCCGAAAACAGATAATCAATCTGGAGCGGTGTTATTTTTAGATTTAGATGGGTTTAAAAATGTGAATGACACGTTCGGCCATACTGCTGGAGATGCCTTATTAATTGATTTAGCTCAGCGAATATTAGCTTGTTTAAAAAAGGATGGACATGTTGGACGATTAGGCGGTGATGAATTCATCATTGTTGTCGAACATGGCGATGAATTTACGATAAGCCTTCTTGCAGAACGACTCTTAAAAGAAATTTCAGAACCGTTTACTATTTCAGGAAAACCTGTTTTGGTGACATCAAGCATCGGCATTTGCTTTTTTCCAAGGGATGGCAAAGATGCCCAACAGCTTATCATTCATGCAGACCATGCCATGTATAAAGCGAAGGACAATGGAAAAAATCAATATCATTTTTATAAGTAAAGAAATAGAATTATAGTGTATGGAGCAACAGAATCCGTACACTTATTTATTTTTTAATTTCACAAGTACTCATTTACCAATTTAAAACAATATAGTATGATTATGTTGATTTCTCGAAAAGAGGTTATGAGATGAAAAAAATTTGTTTACTTTTGCCTAATGGATTTGAAGCAGTAGAAGCGAGTGTTTTCACAGACGTTTTCGGTTGGAATGCCGTAGAAGGAGATGGAACAACGCAACTTATTACGGTTGGCACTAAACCAACATTAACCTGTACCTGGAACTTTACAGTTACACCTGAAAAACAACTATCAGAAGTGACCGTTGATGACTTTGATGCCCTTGCTTTACCTGGTGGGTTTGAACATGCTCATTTTTATGAGGATGCGTTTCAAGAAGAAGTGCTTCAATTCATTCGAGACTTTGATGCTAAAGGTAAATGGATTGCTGCCATTTGTGTTGGCTCCCTCGTATTAGGAAAAAGCGGCATTTTAACAGAAAAAAAGGCGACGACGTATAATTTAAACCCGCTTCGCCAACAACAATTAGCTGACTTTGGAGCCATCGTCATACCAGACGAACCTGTAGTGATGGATCAAAATGTCATTACTTCTTACAACCCTGCAACTGGATTTGATGTTGCTTTCACTCTACTTGAACGATTAACATCGAAAGAAAACTGTGATGAAGTGAAAAGGCTAATGGGGTTTAAGTGAGTGAACACAACACAAGCCATTAAAGTCCTTTATTATAAATTAAAGGACTTTATTTCTTTTTAAGTTTTTGTCTGTAAAGCAGTGCCGTTAGAAAAGAACTGCAGACAATAATAGTAAAGTAAAAAAACACTTCTTGATAAAGCAAACCAGGCCAAATCCCCCGCTCTATCTTTAGTAAAACACCTGAAAATGTTACTCCAAAAGCGCCGCCAAATAGCTGACATAATTGCAACATTCCCATCCCTGAACCGATAGATGCTGGTGGTAATATTCTAGTAACTTCATTGGACATACTTGCAGTTAAAGAGGAAAAGCCCACACTCATAAACATGTACGAACCCATGATAGATAATGGAGAAGCCTGGGCTGTGAGCGAAAATAAAATTGTGGAAATCAAGAGTAATCCATGCCCTGTTAAAAACAAAGGCATATTTCCGAAGCGATCTATAATACGCCCGATCACTTGAGCTGCAACAGCTGATAAAATCGCGCCCGGAAAAATAATGAGTCCGACTCGAGCTGCATCCATTTTATATACATCCGTTAAAATAATCGGCATCATAAATAGCGTAGAAAAATGTAAAGTAAACACAATGAATCCAACATAAAGGAGTTTTGCATATTGATGATGCGAAAATAACTCCGGGCGTAAAAAAGGCATCTTTACTTTTTGAATATGTATTATTAATAGTATAGCCACAACAATCGTTACCGCTAAAACATAAAAAGAGAATGATGTGAAAAATAATAAGCTACTCGTCACACAAACTCCTGTTAGCAATGCCCCAACAACATCAAACTTCCCACGAGTCACTTGTTCTTTAGGCAGTAATCGATGAAAAAATGGAAGTAAGAAAAAAACAATAGCGGTCACAGCAAATAAATAGTTCCAACCTAAATATTCTGTAATCGCTCCACCTATTACTGGGCCTAGACCGAAGCCAAGTGAAGCAGCAGACGAAATAAAAGCCATTGCTCGGCCTCGCCTTGATAAAGGAATATATTTACTTGCTAACACTAACCCTAATCCTAATACAGCCCCTGCTCCTGCAGCTTGAAATATGCGTGCCAGTAGTAACAAGTAAAACTCGTGAGCAAAAAATCCAATTATCGAAGCACTTCCCACCATAATTAGCCCGATAAACAAAAGCCTTGCAATTGGGATATAATCGGATAAACGGCTATACGTTAATGTCCCGATCGCAAACACGATTGAGTAACTAGAAATAATCCAAGAAGCGGTTGTTGACGTTAACGCTAAGTCCGTCATAACCGTAGGTAGGGCAACATTAAACATCGTTGTATTCATGACAACAAGCCAAACGGCAAAACTCCAAAGGAAAATAATCTTTTTCTCTGGAATCGAATTTGGGACTTCTTCTGCTATTACAGTCAAAGCTTTTTCCTCCTTTTAAGTCACTCTTTATTCTTTCGTTACAAATTCTATAATGAAGGAAATCACTTTTTGTTCCCAAACAAAAGAATTAAAGCCATGGTCAGCCCCTTCGATAAATTGAACGGTTGCGTTTGGATAACAATATTCTTTATACATTATCGAGGCATTAGGTGGAATGGCCTCATCGTTTGTTCCATGAATTAATAGTACATGCTGTTTGAAGCGAGCGGCATTTTCCCATACAACAAGATCTTTAAGTTCGTCAAAAAATTGTTCACTCACTAAATTTCCACCAATGTCATACACTTTTTTCTCATTTAAATATGGAGATTGCGCTCTTAATTGTTGACTTAATTGTGGAATCGTCCCCCCAGCAGCAAGAAGAATTAGTTTGGCAATCTCACTGTTTCGTTCCCCTGCGAGAAGACTAGCGACAAGCCCTCCCATACTAAAGCCGAGTACATATATTTGATTTTCATCAATAGCCGGGTGGGATTTCACATAATCGAGAATGGAATGGGCTTCCCTCAACTCTGACATAACCGTCATATCTTCAAAATTCCCATCACTTTCGCCACTTCCTAAAAAGTCAAAACGAAATGAAGCAATCCCTTTTTTCTCAAGCTCCCTTGAGATTTTCAAGAAAATCCGGTGTGGTTCTAGCTTTGTACCTGTAAACCCATGAAACAAGATAACCGCTGGACTTTTATTATCGCCTGGGATATGTTCCATTCCTCTTAAAAATTGACCATTATGCGTGATCTCAACTGCTTTTTGCATGATACTTCTCCCCCAGCTTCTTTTTCTTTCATCTTACTACTATCTCCCTGTTTCCTCCACATGTACGCCTTGAATGAATTATCCTTTTTTCGGGAAAACCAAAAGGGAATTAGAATGTTTTTTACTACAAAATATTTTTTCAAGGGGGATGAGGTTATGAAAAATCGAATGTTTTATTTAGGCTTGAACTTTCTATCTATTTTAACTCTCATCTTCATTTATAAAAAAGTACCAAAGGAAAAGAAGCGTTTCCTTGTTCCCCTTTATTTGGCCTACACTGGATTAAATTATATATTTGAGTTTTTTGTTCTAGTCGTTACACGTGCATACGAATATAAGCCTAATATTTTCAAAAATAAATACTTTGATAATGTATTCGGTTCAAGTGCATCACAGTTGTTTATCGTTCCATCAACAAGTTTGTTGTACGCTATATTGGATTTAAAAGCGAGATGGGCGTGGTTTTTTACTTCGTTCTTAGTTTTGGTTGAACGATGGTTTATGAAAGAAAAGGTTTATAAACATTATTGGTGGTCGACTCCTTATACCTTTATCGGAATTCGTTCGTTTTACGCAATCGCTAAATTTTGGAAGCGAAAAGTCGTTGTTGATAAGACTGAGCTAGTTGAAATGTTTACGCTATTTTTTTCTATATTTGTTTGTTATGCAACGATGAATTTTTTTCATGTCGCTATTTTAAAAACTTGTATGTTCAATATTCATCTCTATGAGAACCATTACCGTACCCATGTCTTTTTCTCAACAATCTATAGTGCTTTTTGTGCCATTTTCTTTGTTCTTTCTGTCGTTAAGAAAAAATGGTCCATTACAACCACGACTATTCTTTCTTTTCTTAGTCTAGAGACCTTATTCATTCGACTAAACCTAATCACTATTTCAAATCCATACTTGTTTTATTCAGTTTCAATTGCAACAAAGGTTTCTAGCATCTGGATCGGCCACTATGTAAATAATCAGCTTGAAAAAGAGACAAACTCCAAAGAAAAAGTGGAGTCTCCACCAGAGCACGTTTCAATAAAGGCATGAGGGACACTTCTCTCTGATTTCCGCTTCGTTTTGTCCTTCATCATGCTTATGAAGGACACTTTACACCGTTTTTCGCTCACTTTTGTCCTTCATCTCGCTTATGAAGGACACTTTACACCGTTTTTCGCTCACTTTTGTCCTTCATCCCGCCTATGAAGGACACTTTACACCGTTTTCCGCTCACTTTTGTCCTTCATCACTCCTATGAAGGACACTTTACACCGTTTTTCGCTTCGTTTTGTCCTTCATCGTGCTTATGAAGGACACTTTACACCGTTTTTCGCTTCATTTTGTCCTTCATCACTCCAATGAAGGACACTTCACACTGATTTTCGCTCACTTTTGTCCTTCATCACGCTTATGAAGGACACTTTACACCATTTTTCGCTTCGTTTTGTCCTTCATCACGCTTATGAAGGACACTTTACACCGTTTTCCGCTCACTTTTGTCCTTCATCGTGCTTATGAAGGACACTTCTCTCCGATTTTCGCTTCGTTCTGTCCTTCATAGAACACTTTTGACTCATACGAATATTGATTTCATACTATTTGTAAGGAAAAGCAAAAAACGCATTGGCTTTTATCCCAATGCGTTTACCTTCATTCTTTTATGGGTTAACTTCAACTTCTGCACTTGCTTCTACTGAAGTGCCACTGAGAAAGTTTTGAATTTCTTGCTTGTTTTTTTCTACATCAATTTCTAAGACCAGTCCAGCATTTGGATATCGTCGGTCTTCAAATGAATCATCAACTGGAATTCTTAACGTATCCACTTCCATATTATCCGATAACAATAGCGAAGAAGCGATTGAGAGAACAGTTGGGTTATCAATATTCGTTTGAATATATGGTTGGATCGTTCCAAGTAGTCTTGGTGACTTTAGTACACCTTGTACACTAACTAGTTCATTTGTTAAGATTTCCATCACTTCTTGTTGGCGACGAACACGACCAAAATCACTTTCTGCATCCGCTCGGAATCGAACATATCCAAGTAGTTGGTCTCCGTTTAATTTCTGTAAGCCTGGCTCTAATCGGATCCCGATGTTTTTTTCCATCGCTTTTTCTACTTCTACTTCCACACCGTCTGGAAAAGCAGTGTCAATGACTTGCGAAAATGCTTCAAAATTAACGAGAGCGTAATATTGAACATCGACGCCAAAATTTTCACTTATCGTTTGTCTTAATAGTTCAGGTCCACCTAAGGCGTTTGCAGAATTTATTTTATATTGCCCGTAATTCGGTATATTAATATACGTATCTCTCATAATCGATACGAGTTTCGTTGTATTATGTTCAGGGTCGTATTGAGCAATCATAATTGTATCGGTTCTAGAAACCTCTTCATTTTCTCTCGCATCTACACCAAGTAACAACACATTTACTTTTCCTGTTAGATCACTTACACCATTAAATTCTATGTCTTCGTCAATAGCAGCTACAGATTGTGATAACTTTAATCCAGCTTGGTACTCATAAATAAAATAAGCGCCTGCTCCCGCTATGAGTAGAAAAGGGATTAAAAAGAATAGAAATTTACGCTTCTTTTTCGTTTTTCTTTTTGAAACCCTCGTTTTTTGATTTGTTGTTTTCATATTGTAATTCCTTCACGTTTTTGCTTATAATATATCAGTTTTTGTCTAATATTGCTATCATTTTCACAACATTTGATTGTAGAATATAATGGGAAACAGTGAAACATACATAGAATACGAGATTCATACAAAAAAAGAGTGACATTTCTGCCACCCTTTTTCTTAAACCATCACTTTACAAATATCATTCGTAAATTCAACTGGGTCTTGGATCGGAAGTCCTTCAATTAATAAAGCTTGGTTATATAATAAATTTGTATATAAGTTTAATTTTTCTTTATCGTTTTCAAATGCTTCTTTTAATGAAGCGAATACCGCATGGCTGCTGTTAATTTCAAGCACTTTATCAGCTTTTATATTTTGATTGTCCGGCATCGCATTTAAGATTTTCTCCATTTCAATAGAAACTTCTCCTTCTGTTGACAAGCAAACCGGATGTGAACGCAAACGTTTAGACAGTTTGACTGCTTTTACTTTATCAGACAGAATCGATTTCATGTAATCAAACAACTCTTTGTTTTCTTGTTGTTCCGATTCAATTTCTGTTTCTTTTTCCTCTGAATCAATGCCTAAATCTCCACTAGATACCGATTTAAATTCTTTTTCTTCATACTGTATGATCATACGGATCGCAAACTCATCAATGTCGTCAGTGAAATATAAGATTTCATAGCCTTTTTCTAAAACTACTTCTGTTTGTGGGAGTTTTTCAATTCGCTCGTGTGATTCACCTGTTGCATAATAGATATATTTTTGTTCTTCTGGCATACGCTCGACATATTCAGCTAATGTCACGAGCTTTTTCTCTTTTGAAGAGTAGAATAAAAGTAAATCTTGAAGTTCATTTTTGTTTGCCCCAAAATCACTATACACACTATACTTTAGCTGACGTCCAAACGACTCGTAAAATTTCTCAAAGTTTTCGCGCTCGTCTTTTAATAAGCTTAAGAGTTGGCTTTTAATTTTACTTTTTAAATTTTTGGCGATGAATTTTAATTGACGGTCATGCTGTAGCATTTCACGAGAAATATTTAATGATAAATCTTCGGAATCGACCATCCCTTTCACAAAGCTAAAATAATCAGGAAGCAAGTCCGAACATTTCTCCATAATTAAAACACCGTTTGAATATAGTTCTAGACCTTTTTCATATTCCTTCGTGTAAAAGTCATATGGCGTTTTTTCTGGAATATATAAGATTGCATTATAACGGATTGTCCCATCTACACTTAAATGGATGTGTTTTAATGGTTTATCAAAGCCATAGTGCTTTTCCGCATAAAAGTTCTCGTAATCTTCTGTTGTTAATTCATTTTTGTTTTTTCTCCAAATCGGTACCATACTGTTAATTGTTTGCTCTTCTACAACTTCTTCTAGTTCATTCTCATCGTCTTCTTTTGGTTTTTGTGTTTTAACATCCATTTTAATTGGATAGCGAATGAAGTCCGAATATTTCTTGATAATCGATTGCAAACGATACTCTTCTAAATAATCATCGTATTTCTCGTCTTCTGTATTTTCTTTTATTTTTAACGTAATTTCCGTTCCTACTGATTCTTTTGTTGTTGGTACAATCGTATAACCTTCAGCGCCGTCAGATTCCCATTTATACGCTTCATCACTTCCTAGCGCCTTACTTGTGACAGTTACCATATCAGCAACCATAAACGCTGAATAAAAACCTACACCAAACTGACCGATTATATCATGTCCATCTTTTATCTCATTTTCATTTTTAAACGCTAATGATCCACTTTTTGCAATCGTACCTAAATGCGTTTCTAAATCTTCTTTTGTCATCCCAATTCCAGTATCGGTAATCGTCAATGTCCGATTTTCTTTATTTGGCGTTACTTTTATGTAATAGCTATCTTTATCAAATGTTAAAGACTCATCTGTTAATGCTTTATAATATAGTTTATCAATTGCATCACTTGCATTTGAAATTAACTCTCGTAAAAAAATCTCCCGATGTGTGTAAATGGAGTTAATCATCATTTCTAGCAATCGTTTCGATTCGGCTTTGAATTGCTTTTTTTCCATGTTACTCTCTCCTTTTCTACTTCTTTTTAAGTTACATACATTTTAGCACTCTCCGTTCTAGAGTGCTAATCATCTATTTATTTACCATATCCATTTTTGCCTGTCAATACGTAAACCAAACAGGATCTTCCATATATAGTTTCCAACTATGTAAAAAGTACGATTCAACTATAAGCTCAAATCGTACTCCATTCCATTATTCTTGTTTAGCCAATTTAACTAATTGCTCTAACTCAGGTGTAAATCCTTTCACTGCTTTTTCTCCTACCACCGTAACAGGAACTCCTAAAAAGCCAAACTTCTCCACTTCTTCTTGGTATTCTTGTTTTTCCAATACATCTCTAACTTCAAAGGAAATGTTTTCTTTTGTTAGAAACTCTTTCACATATGTGCATTCCACACAATTTTTAGTAGAATATACAATAACTTGGTTGCTCACGTTGTTCATCCTTTCCTATCTTTCTATTGTATCTAGCCAGGTTTGTGCCATAAGCATATTTCCAACAGATGTCATATGAACACCATCCGTCGTTAACGCCACATCACTTTTTCGTTTTAGAAACGTTAAAAACACCTTATGTGTTGGAACAACTATTGCTCCACATTTTTTAGCAAGATGGTGTATAGCTTTTACATACGGGACTAATAACTGATTTCCTTCTGAATGGATATCCTCTTCAATAATCGTCGGTTCCATTAAAATGAGGTTTGCCTTTGTTTTCGTTTGAACTTGCTCCAGCAAATCAGAATAAATTTGTTCAAAACGATCAGGATAAATTTGTTCGATATCAAGTCTATCTAATTGCCTCCACACATCATTTATCCCAATCGATATCGAAACCCAATCTGGTTGCAATGAAATGACATCACTTTCCCATCTTGATGCCAAATCATCGACACGATTCCCCCCAATTCCTTTATTAATAATTGTATACTCTTTTCCTTGTGTATAATAGTAATCTCGTATGAGGCGAACATACCCATCCCCTATTCCTTCCTTATCTTCTCTTCTTCCACAATCTGTAATACTATCCCCAATAAATATGATTTTATCTTTTGGTTGTAGCATCAAATCTCTCCATTCTAAAAGGACTTTATCAATGATTCAAGAAAGTAGATGTTTTTTCCTTTTTTTGAAAGTGAAATAGGTTCCATTCTCTTTTAAATCGTTATAAAAAGTAGTTCTAGCTATACTTCACTACTCTTTTATTAATTCCAGTAATCCATCAAAAATAACTTCATTACCAGCAACGATTAAATACCCTCTTGAGAGTTTTTTCTTTGCCACTTTTCCACCAGCTTCTTGGACAATTAATAATCCAGCTTCAAAATCCCAGCGGTTAATTTTATATTCCCAATACGCTTCAAACTGTCCACCAGCAACATGGCATAAATCGAGAGCTGCACTTCCTGTTCGACGAATGTCGCCTACTTTTAAAATGACAGCATTAAATTGTTTGACATTATTTTCCGGATGCGTTGCTTTATCGTAGGGGAACCCCGTTGCAACAATCGCCTTAGGCATGGAATCAATCGAAGACACCGACAGTCTTTTTCCATTTAGAAAAGCACCTTGCCCACGAATTGCCTCATAGCACTGTTTCAATTGAGGTGCTAAGACAACGCCGATGACTGTTTCTTTCTCATAATTAACTGCAACTGAAATACAAAACATAGAAAATCCATGCGCATAATTTGTTGTACCATCAATTGGATCAATCACCCATTCATACCCTGAGTTCCCTTGTAATTGACCAATTTCTTCTGAGTAAATGGAATCATCAGGGAAGTTTTCTTTAATTTTTGCTTGAAGGAACTCATCTGTCCATAAATCCATTTCAGTTACTAAATCATTTGCTGCTGACTTTTGTTCAACTTGTAACCCTTCATTCATTCTTTCCACTTGTCGCTCGCCAGCTTCAAACATCCAACTTTTTAAGAGCTCTAAGCGTAGTTCCCATTGTTGTTCCAACATGTTATCACCTGTCTTTTCTGTTAGTATTTCATCCGTTTTATCATCCTCTACATTATTCATATTACCTACTCTCTACAAACATTTCTAGATAGAGCACTTACCTTTTTTTCTATTGTTTTTTTAACAATCTTTCGACAATATCATTTGTTATTTTTGGATTGTATGGAAAATGTTATAATAGGAATAATAGCACAACTCAACTGCCATTCGTTTGTTAGAAAGGAAAAAACAATGCATAGAAAAACAGAACGTACCGTTAATTGGATAATGTATATCACGATGCTTATCGCTATTTTTATCGTGCACAACTCCAATCCCAATGATAAACTTACGCTTTCTATACTTTGTGCTGGATTTTTTTTGATTCATCTTTTTCGTTATAGTATTTTTAAACTTCCAATTAAAAGGTTTTCTACAAAATTACTATTATTGAATCAATTAATAATTGCATTCCAAATTCAAATTATTGATGGTTCGTTTGTACCACAAATGTTCTTGTTTATTCTTATTACAGAAGTCGTATATAGGTCAGATAAACGGTTCAGTATTCCCTTTAGTATTCTTGCTTATTTCTGTTTTGTTTTTGGTATTTATCTCCATGTTAATCCAACTCATTTTTCTGAAATTGCATATGTACTACCACGCTTTTTGGAATATGCACTTTTCTTTGCTTTAAGTAAAATAGCCAAACATGCCGTTCTTAATCAACACCAATTAGAGAAAACCTATACTCAACTAAAGTTTACGATTTCAGAGTTAGAAGAAAAAACACTAATGGAAGAACGAGTTAGACTTTCAAGAGAAATACATGATACTGTCGGGCATACATTAACGAATTCAATCGTTGGTGTAGAAGCAGCTAAACGTCTTCTTAGCCGAGGTAAAATTGAAGAAGGTATTCAAAAACTAAACGATGCACAGGACTATGTCAAAAAAGGGTTGGCAGACGTTCGAAAATCCGTTAAGACACTACATAACAACCATTCGTTTCTACATTTACGAACAAGTCTTATCTCTTTAATGGAAGAAACAAGGAAGCAAGCAAGTATAACGATTCACTATACCATTCAAGAAAACTTACCTTATCTTACGCCACAACAAGAGCTAGCCATCTATCGTTCACTACAAGAAGGATTGACAAATGGCCTTCGACATGGCGAAGCAACTGAATTTGATTTTACATTGGAACAGGTCGATGAAGAATTGCATTTTACCTTGCAAGACAATGGCTATATGCCTAAAAAAATTGAACTTGGGTTTGGCTTAACTATGATGAATGAACGAATTAAGTCATTAGATGGTAATTTTGCGATTATGAACGGTCCTTATGGAGGTTGTATATTATCCTTTACTCTTCCACTCACTGACCAGCATAAATTATTGCAGGATAATAAAGAATTGTCATCATAAGAAAAAGTAGGAATTTGTCGAAAAAAATACCTTTTGTTTTCCTCACTTGTAAGTATAATAAAGTTAATAGGACTTTTTACACTATAAAACTTATCAAACTTTGATTGTATATTAGTGTAAATACACTTTATAGGTAGAAAGTTATGTTGAAGGTGGCGCAATGATGTATAACCTTTATATGGACACTTGGGTTATATGGAGCTAGTAGTGTAACCGACCCTCGCTTTGCAAGTGGGGTGCTTTGATGTATAGTCTTTATTTGGACACTTGGGCTATACGGAGCTAGTAGTGTAACCGACCCTCTTATTTAAAAAACTTTATTTAAGAGGAGAAATGAACATGGTAAAAATCAACCGCAAGAAAATTGTCACAACTGTCTTAGCTACTAGTTTAGTATTTGGAGTAGGCGCTGCTGTTGAAGCTGCTTCCAAAGCTCCAACAAAGGAAACACAAACAGCAAGAACGGCACAAGAAAGAGTAACTGGTGTAATTTCTTATGATAACGTAGTCGTCACTCGTTATGCATCAGAGTTTCAACTTAGTGGCACAGTCGTTATTGATGGTCCCCAACTAGTCGTTGACATTCCAACTGCCAAGAATGTTTCTGTAACAAAATTAGCAGATAAAACATGGAGTTTTGTTGCTACTGTCCCTGCAAATGGGAAAGGTGATGTGAACTACAACATTTCCGCGTATACGATTTACACAAACGGTAAACCAGCTGGAGATGTTCACACACGTGCAACAGCTGTTACACAATCCGTTCATATCCCTTATGTAGTCTCTACTTTAGCAGAAAACAGAAACTGGACTTCTTATGACCGTGAAACTAATGAATTCACTCTCTCTTATGATGAGGTTGAAACGTGGTCTACTGGCGCACCTGTTGTCAATGCAAAAACTGGAAAAGTTAGTGGTACCGAAGCTTCTTTTCTAGTGCCTGGTACTCAAACAACAGTAACAGATATTCCTGTCGCTAACCGTGACTTCACGGTAACTAGTGAAGAGGCCACTTGGTCATTTAATAATGAATCAGGAACATATAAAGTCAACTTCCCAATTACGGTTGTTGATAGTAAAGGCGATACTAGAACTGAAACAGTAACAAAAACTGGATTAACACCTAATACTTTTGTCAATGTGACTGCTTCAGTTACAGACTTGTTTGGTACTATTTCAAAAGAAGTTTCTTTAACTGTTCCGGCTGCTCCTATAGTAGAACAGCCTGTTGTTGTAGTTGAAAGAATTTCTAATATTAGTATTGATTTAGAAGCACAAGGACCTAATCAGTTTAAAGTCGTGGCTACTTATACGATTCACTATAGCAATGGAACAACAAAACGAGTGGTAAAAGAAACTTTGGAGGGTGGAAATATTTCTAACCCAACGACTCAAAATCAAAATTCTGTAACAAAGGAATATAAGATTTCAGGAATTCCACATCTAGTAACAGCTGTATATAACTCAAAAACGAAATCAGTTTATGCTTTAGTTGAAAAATTATAAGATTAACGAAAGAGACAGAAAATAAATTCTGTCTCTTTTTTATTTATACCTTATATTTTTTAATAATCAACGAAAGCGACGTTGATAGCTTCGCTAGTTTTGCTCCAATCTCTGTGGTGCTTTCCATTTGTTGCATTTGACCTTCACTAATGGCAAGCATTTCTTCTGCACTTGCTGATGTCTCTTGTGAAACCGACGATAACACTTCCGCCGATTGTTCTAATTGTGGGAAGACAATCTCAATTTCTTTTAGCTTACTATTCATACTATGAAGATTACGACTAACTGTTTCAATCTCTTCCATCAATTGGTCAAATGCAGATTTAGAATCATTTGCTACATTTAAATTCTTCTTCATCTTGCTATGTATTTGCTCAAATTCCTCAGATGCTTCAGCTGTTATCGTTTCCATATTTGCAATTGAGTTTGTAACTTCTTCCATAGCAGATGAGCTTTGTTCCGCGAGTTTCCTAACTTCGTTTGCAACAACAGCAAATCCCTTTCCTGCATCGCCTGCTCGAGCAGCTTCAATTGTTGCATTGAGTGCGAGCAGTTTTGTTTGTTCCGCAACACCTTGTATTAACAAAATAACTTTTGAAATTTGTTGTGAATAGCTTTGGACTTGATTGACTGTTTCAGTTAATCGTTCAAAGTCATATTCAAATGTACAAATCGTCGCGATTAGTTGTGAAACTTTTTCTTCCCCTTGTACGGCTGAATCATTCATCGTATTTGCACTTGCAAACACCGTGTCCATCTTTTTCATCATCGATTCAATCTTATATTTCATTTCTTTAAAACTTCCAACACTATTTTCTGAGCTTGTTGCCGTTTGTTCTGCACCTTTTGTAACAATGTTAATCGCAGAAATTAATTGCTGACTCGAAGATAGTGCGTTTTCTGATGAAGACATTAATTCATCACCTGTTTTTTCTAATTGAACCGTTGTATCATTAATTTCGCGAATCATTTCTTGCATTTGAATCATCATCGCTGAAAAGCTTTTATGTAAAGATACAAGTTCTGGAACTGTTGTCTTCATACTAAAAGATGCTTGGTCCAAAGTCCCATTTCTCACATCTTTCATTTTAGTTCGAAGTATCGATAATGGTTTTGTTATCGAGCGAACAAATAAAATAAGGAACAATGAAACTATAATCATACTTCCCAAAGTAATAATAAAGGAAAATAAAGCCATGTTATAAACTGGGCTTAAATAAGACCGGGTCGATGTAACCATGAGATAAATTCCTTCAATTTCTTTTACCTCTTGAAACGTCATTGTGTATTTTTCATTTTCTATTGATGTTTGATAAACACCATTTCTTTCTGTTTTTATTCTATTTAACTCTGTTTCTGGAATAACAATGCTAGCGTCTTGACTAATTTGAAACGGCCTAATTTCCTTCTCAACTAAATAAAAAAATTCCGTTTCAATTCCATCCTCTTCTAGCTTTTGCTTCTGCCTTCGTACATTACTTTCTAATTGCTGAATAAAATAATCATGATCACTAACATAGGTGAACTTTAAATTTTCTGCTATAGACTGAAGTAAGTCACCTTCTCGTACGAGTCTGTTTTCCATCATCTCAATTGCCATATCCTCTGCTTTTACATAAGAACTAATAGCAACTGTGGCTACAGATAAAACTAATAATGTGACGAATAGTAGAATTAACCTAGTTCCTACATTTAGCTTTTCGGCAATGTAAAAATAATATCGGGTCAAGCCTGTTTCCTTTTCTTTCCCTCTTTGACTGTCCATATTCCCCTCCCAAAATCACTGAGACTTTCGTCGGGTTCAATTATACCTTCTCACTGTAAATATTATGTAAATTTAATGTTAATTTTAGAACAATTAAGAAAAACGCGGGAGCGTCTTTTCATTTCATGCGAAGTGCGCAGCCTTCGCTCTTCTAGAATAAGCTTTCAAAGCTTCACTGCCAGACCAAAATTTTTCTTACCTTTTATAAAAGACTGCCTAGTATACTAAGCAGTCTAAGAGATAAAATCTATTTATAAATATCTTCTTCCTTAAGATACCCCTCTTTAATGACAGTTTCTTTTACATTATCTTTTGTCACTGTAATTGGCTCTAAAAGGATGGATGGTACGCTTACTTTCCCATTTTCAATTGTATGATTCGTTTCAATTTCTTCTTGTTTTGCTATCCTCATGGCCACACTTGCTGCTTGTTCAGCAAGCATATTAATGGATTTATATACGGTCATCGTTTGTGTCCCGTTAACTACTCTTTGCACCGCAGCCAATTCTGCATCTTGACCAGAAACAGGCACTTGTCCATCTAAACCTACTTTTGCTAACGCTCGAATAACACCGCCTGCTGTTCCATCATTAGCAGCAATGACCGCATCAATTTGATTACCATTCCTTCGTAAAGTCTCATCCATATTTTCTTCTGCTACCGCAGGGTTCCAACCATCAGTATACCCATCAGAAACTAGTGTAATGTCCCCTTTTTCTATTAGTGGTTGTAACACTTTCATAGCTCCAGCTCTAAACAATACCGCATTATTATCAGATTCTGCTCCCCCTACATACGCAAACTCACCAGAGGAGACATGATTTAAAATTTCTGTCGCTTGTAGTTCCCCCACTTTTTCATTATCAAAAGAAATATAATAATCTAAATCAGCATTACGGATTAAGCGATCATACGAAACAACCTTCACATTTCTTTCGTGTGCCATTTCAACGATTATTGCTGACGATTCAGCATCTTGAGGGACGACAACTAAAACATCCACCCCTTCTTCAAGTAACAGCTCTGCCTGTGAAATTTGAACTTCACTACTTCCGTTTGCAGCAAGAGTTTTCACTCGTCCTCCTAGTTTCTCAACCTCACTCTCAAACAATTCCTTATCGTTATACCATCGCTCATCTTGAAGTGTATCTAGTAAAAATCCTATATAAATATCCTCTTGGTTCGATATTAATTTATTCTGATTTTCGCTAATCGACAATTGTTCTGTTTGTGAGCACCCTGTTACAAACAAGAAAGCAATGACCAATAACATTTTATATTTCATCGATATACCCATGAGATTTCCTCCTTTCATTCTTTTATAAACGAAATCGTTTTATTAATAAATTCATTTGCTCTACTCGTGAAGATAATGCTTTTGCACTTTTTGAAATTGTATCGACCGACTGACTTTGTTCTATTACAGAAGCTGCGATTTCTTCTGCTCCTGCTGCCGATTCCTCTGAAATAGCAGCAATATTTTCAACGGATTCATTAATAGTCTGACTTGATGTTTCTACTTTTTTGAACACAAATGACACTTCATTGATTTTATCTGACATCTCTTCTACTTTCACTTTAATGTTTGTGAATTCCTTACCTGTTTCTTTTATCATCAGTGTTCCTTTATTAACCTCTTCGTACCCATGCTGAAGCTCATCGGCCATCGTTGTCGTTTCTTCTTTAATTGAATAAACAATTCCAGCAATATTTTCAACAGAATGTGTTACTTCTTCTGCAAGCTTGCGAACTTCTGTTGCAACAACAGCGAACCCTTTTCCTGCTTCACCTGCTCTTGCTGCTTCAATTGATGCATTTAACGCTAATAAATTTGTTTGCTCCGCAATCGATTTAATTACATGGACGATTTCAGTAATTGACTGTGTTTTTCCTTCTAAACTTTTTACTTTCAAGACAGATGATTCCATCACTTCATTCACAAGACCAATCTGTCCTAATGAATCTTTCATTTGTTTATCACCTTGAGCAGACACTTGTAACACTTCTTTTGAAAAGACAACTAGTTTTTCACTATGTTCTCCAACTAATCGAATGTCCTCACTAAAGTCTTGAGTATTTTCCGATATCTTAGCCGCACTGTCAGCTTGTGTTGTTGAGCCTTTTGCCATTTCTTCAATCGTAGTCGCAACCTGTTCACTCCCAATCTTCACTTCATCTGCAGAATGAAGCAAAGTTTTACTTTGGACATCCACTTCACTTGATAAGGTTGAAACTTCTGATATCATATCTCGTAAGTTTGTCCCCATTACATTTATAGAATGTGAAAGTTGTCCAATCTCGTCTTTTCCAACATACGCTAATTCTTCATTATTTAACTGCCCTGAAGCAATCTCTTTACTTCGATTAACAATGAATTGAAGGTTATTTTTAATACCACGACTAATCCAAATTAAAAAGCCAGCGGATACTACGATCGAAATTGTAGTTGAGAAAATTAATATAATAATAATCGTTCTTAAATCATTTTGGGCAGATTGTATGGCAGATTGATTAAACGTTGTTGCTGCGATTCGTAATTCATCTCCGAGAAGTGCTGTCTCGGTTTTTAATGCATTCACTTCCGCTTGAATTTTTTGAAATTCAGCAGTATTAATTTGCTGAACATTTGGTACTACGATGCTAAAGAAATATTGATCAAGTTCATGATTATTTTCAATCATTTGATTAAATGTCGTCACTTGCTCTTCAGGCAAATGTTGTTGTAACTGTTTTGCAACAACAACGAATTGCTTGCTATATTCTAAATACTCATGTAGTTTCTCTTCCTCTGCTAAAAGTAAATATTCGGGTATTAATGTGTATTTCTCATGATACAAAGCAATTATGTCACTTGCATGCACAGCAACTTCACTTTTCACTAACGTTTTTTCCATTTCTTTATTTGTATTATTTAAGAACAAATACGTTATAACAATAGACATAAGAAACGTACTTGCCATGATTGCAAATACAATAAAGTATTTTCCCCCAATACTTATATTTGACCATTTCTCTTTTATCACTGATGTTCCCTCCACAACGCTTTATATTCTTGTGATGATTCTATATATATATATCGGTTTAAGTCGGAAACTTTTCAATGTAAACCTTCTTCAAATCTCATTTTTGCGGTCAGAGCAGCCGTTATGTGTGAACATGATACGGGTTTCGGTTTTTTACCGGCCACAGGAGCGCTTATTCACGCAAAAGCAACTCTATTCCTAGCCTTATATTATGATTAAGTGCTCCTGTGGCCACCAACGTTCCAAAACGCTAGCAATGTTCACAGATAACGGTTTTCATGGCCGCTTAATTACCGTAAACAACAAAAAAACAGAGAATTTAATCTCTGTTTTTTGACTTTTGGATTTTATGTATAGCAGGAATATCAGCGGGTGCCCAGTCTAATGTATGGAGTTCTTCTTTTTGTAACCACCGAAATTCAATATGTTCTGTTATAGTAGGATGACCAGCTACTAGTTGACAATAAAAGGTTGTGAGATGAACAATGCCGAAATCATATTCATACACCGTATACTCAATTTGTTCACCGACTTCAATTTGACATTGAAGTTCCTCTTCTATTTCACGTTGTAGAGCTTGTTTTGGACTCTCTCCTTTTTCTATTTTCCCACCTGGAAACTCCCATTTTAACGGTAACACTTTTGAATGTCCTCGCTGTGCACATAATATCGTACCTTCATGTACAATAACAGCACCAACTACGTGAATTTCTTTTTTCATTTCCTTGTTTTGAACCATTTTATTTTACAAACCAAACATGTTTTATTTTATCATCGATTATTTCGTACATTGCGACCGCATATAATTCGACACCATTTTCTCTTCCTGTTACAAATTCATGATCTATAACAATATTTCCTTTGACAACTCGGTTTAAAAGTTCTGCATGATTATTTGGGTTATCATTAAATAACTGTGTGTAACGTTCCCGCATTCCTTCTTTTCCTTTATACATCACATGTTGTGACGGAAACTCCATAACAACAACATCATCTGCATAGACATGTAAAAATCGTTCAATATCTCCTACGTTATAGGCATCAAGTTGTTCCTGAGCTAATTCTGTCGCTTTTTTTTCATTGTTCATTTTCAACATTCATCCCTTCTAACTTCCTAGGTACCAATTATAGCATGTTGCTTTCCTAACTATTTACTCCTGCACTTGGTTTCAAATTCCCTACTTCACTTGTTTTTCTATCACTTCTACCTTAATTTCGCGATGCTTCATATGTAAAAGCAAATCATCAAGTGTGACAAGTTCATACGGGAACAATACTCCACTCTCCTTTTTCGTGAGTAATTGTTTCGCAATCGCCACTGCAACACTCGCTGTTATACCATAATCAGAATCTGCTGTAATGGTACATGTTTTCTTATGTACTTTTCCTCTTATTTTTCCAATGACTTCAACAGTAAGGGCAACATGTTCCGGTGAAATTCGATGATGAGGGATAAATGCTCCTACATGTTGTTTTTTTATTTTCTTAATCAAACCTGTCTTCACTAAAATCGCTAGTAATATAGTAAAAGCCTTTTTATTCCACGCAGTCCAATAATAAACGTTTTCTATCCCTAAACCAGTTTGAAGCCATTTACTTTCATCATGGTGAATTAGCCGCACTTCTTGATTTAATGATAGTTTTTGAAAGTCCATTTTCCGTTTCTTTGAAAAGCCTTTAACTTTACGGTGCTCACATTCAACCTCTTTACTAATAATCGCTAACATATCGATAATTCCTGTTAAACCAGCTTTCGCATTTGTATTTTGTAACAGTCCTACATGCACTTCAGAAATTTCTGAATACTGTTGAATCGTATGATTAACCATTACACCTGATAATCCCGGAAAAAAACCAGCCATAACAACTGTCGGTACCTCTTCTTCTATTGCTGTTGGATGTAGTTCTTTTACTTGTTGAACAAAGTCATGAAATACTGTGACATCAACTGATGGGATTTTTTGTTTAATACACATTTTCTGTATGAGAGGTTTCTCTTGTTGAACGGCAACAATGACGATATCTATATGTAAAAGGGCTTTTTCTATAGATAATTCATCGTGAACATCGACATAACGAAATTCGGCAACTTCTCCATATGTGCTGGCGAGTTTTTCACCACGATTTTTTTTATAATCTCCTATCAATAGTCGAGATGTTGGCATCATCTGTATCACTTCATTACAAATCATTTGCCCTAGAATACCTGCAGATCCAACAACTAAAATATTTGTCATGCTTACCTCCCCGAATAAATATTATTCACGATGCGAGATATCGCCTTCCACTATCATGTTATAGTCGTTCCCACTAATGGTCATGATCGTTAAACTTGTATCATGAATATATGGTGGTTGCCACAGTTGCTTAAGCGGTAAGTTTTTACACTTCGCTAGTAATACTTTTATCCATACCGAATGGCTAACAACTAAAACGGTACCTGTTTTGTGGTTTTTAACAACCGATCGCAAAAAAGCATCTACTCTTTTTTCGATGTCAAAAAATGTTTCTCCTGTTTCCGTTGTATATAAATGTGGTGTATTCCAAAACGCAAAGTACTCATGAGGAAATTGTTGTTCTAACTGTTCTAGTGTTTGCCCTTCCCATTCACCTAAATGAATTTCTCGTAAGTTATCATCTTTGAAAATACATATGCTGCGCTGTTGTTTTATGATTTCTGCTGTTTGAAACGCTCGTTCACTGGGACTTGAATAGATAGCATCGAACTTCGTGTTTTGTAAGCGATTCGCTAACAGTATAGCATTCCGACGCCCTTTTTCTGTTAAGTTCGAGTTTTTCCATCCTTGTAATCGTTTTTCAATGTTCCATTCTGTTTCACCATGCCTTGTTACATATAGAGTGAGCATTCTCATTTTCCTCCCTTGCTTCGACTATGTTCCATATTATTCTACTATTTTTCGGGAAATAATACCGAAAGAACTTTCAACATTTTGACAGATTTCAAGTTTCCTAGGCAATATTTTTGAACGTAGCTTTAACTGTACTCAATATTTCTTTCTAGAATAAGCTTTCAAAGTATTGCTGCTAGACCAAAATTTTTATACTCCCTCATTAAAAAAAAGACGTGAACCATCACGCCTTTTTCTACATTTTTTGTTGCTATTCTCTTTGTTTTACGACCAACTTCTTTAACTCCCATTTCCTCAAGTTAAACAACGTCTTACCTGTTGCTCCAAATCGAACCGAGTCTTCATTTGTTGCTGGATAAAAACGAGCAGTGAACGTTTCTTCCCCCCCATTAATGAAAATTTCAATTGATGATGTATCAAGAAAAATGTGTAGTGATTCTAATTTCGGAAGTGCACATTGTCGTTTTTCTGTTACACCATCAACATAACTTTGTCTCTCTAATGTAAATATTTTTTGTTCACTAGAGTATATCACTCTTGCTGCTGACCCAAAGATAATATCAAACATTCCAGTTTCAACGGCTATTTCGTCTAATTTTAGTTCGAGTGATTTGCCTTTAACTTGTTCAAACTCAACTCTTTGCTTATCCATTGCCACCTGGTGAGAAACGGCTTCACCTTTTCGTAATTGCTGCAATTCGATTAAAGGAAGTTGCAACAGCTTATTGTCTCGGATAGTTAACTCACGAGGCAATGTCATATTGTGTAACCATCCATACTGTATCGTTGGATGCGATTGTTCATCTTGGTCAGGAACACTCATCCAAGCATACAAAATCCGTCTTCCTTTATCGTCTTCTGTCGTCTGGGGCGCATAGAAATCAAAGCCACGATCTAATTCTTCAAATTCTCCATGTTCATATGTCCCATTGTTTGAATCAAATCGACCGACCACATACCCCGCTTGATAGACATTTTGATATTTCATTCCTTCTGCTTCTATCCCTTGTGGGGAGAAAACAAAAACGTCTTGCCCATCCAACGAAAACAAATCAGGGCATTCAAACATATAGCCGAAATTGGCGAGCTTCCCCGATCCCCCACCAGCAAGAAGGCCTTCGTCGTTCCAGTCGATTAAATTATCGGATGAAAACAAGACAACAGCTCCTTTTTTATCCGTTGTTTGAGCACCAATCACCATAAAAAACCGACCATCTTGTTCCCACACTTTTGGGTCGCGAAAATGAGCTGTATATCCTTTTGGTAGAGTAATAACTGGTCCTTTTTTTTCAAATGAAAGACCATCATTTGAGACCGCAAGACATTGGTATGTTTCCCGCTCCCCTTTTTCATTTTTCACATTTCCTGTATAAAATAAATACAGCTGATCGTTATGTTCAATCGCACTTCCAGAATAACAACCGTCTTTTTCATACGATTCAGAAGGGGTTAGTGCGATTGACTCATGTGTCCATTCCACAAAATCCTTCGTTGTATAATGTCCCCAAAATTTGGCCCCATGTCCTGTTTTAAATGGCATCCACTGATAAAATAAATGGTAAACTCCTTTAAATTGAATCCAACCATTTGGGTCATTTAGCAATCCTATAGGTGGCATAATATGATAATGGAGCCGATACTCATCTTTTTCTACAATCTCTTGACCTTTTTTCACCAGTTCAACTACGTTATTTCGCAATTGCTCATCTTTTGTCATTCCGCATCCTCCTTTAATAATTGTTTTACTTCAAGTAATGTCGGAAGTGCGGTCATCGCCCCTTTTGTTGAAGCCGCGAGTGCACCAGATACGGAAGCAAAAGCAGCCATCTTTATTGCTTCTTGTACTGTCAATGTCTCAATACGCCCTTCATATTCATGTAACGAATAAAGCATTCCCGATACAAACGCATCACCAGCCCCTGTCGTATCAATCGCTTTCACCTTCAGTGCAGGAACATGAGCAGAACCTTCCCTTGTATACACATAGCTTCCCTTTCCACCTAATGTGACAAGAAGCAAAGGAATTTGATAGTCTTTCAACTTCTCGACACCAGCTTCAATAGTTGCTTCACCAGTAATAAATTCTAATTCTTCTTCAGAAATTTTCACCATATGTGCTTTGTTCAACATTGAGATTATCGTTTCTTTTGCTTCCACTTCAGAATTCCATAAGCCTAAGCGCAAATTCGGATCATAAGAAATTATTAACCCATGCTCTCTTGCTTTTTCAACCGCAAATCTTGTCGCCTCTTTTGCTGGACTGCTAATCATGGATATTGAACCAAAGTGTAAGATTTTGTTTGTTTCAAACACGCTTTCATTTATTTCATTTGCTTCTAGAAACCTATCCGCGCTCGGATTAATATAAAAATCAAAACTCCGTTCACCATCTTTTGCATTTGTAACAAACACAACACCTGTCCGAACATCCTTAGTTAAAGTTAATTGCTCTGTTTTAACACAGTAGCTTTCTAATGTCTCCTTTAAAAAACGTCCTAACACGTCATCTCCCACTTTTCCTATGAATGTGGAAGGCAGACCTAATCGAGAGACCCCTACGGCTACATTAGCTGGAGCTCCGCCAGGGCTTTTTTGATAGGTAGTATTCGTTTCATCTAACGGAATAAAGTCAATAAGTGCTTCTCCTAAAGAAAGAATTCCTTTTTTCATCCCATTCATTCCTCCTATGTAAAACATCCTTTTCTTATCGTAACCTAAACTATCTAAAAAGTTGAAGGATGTCAGAAAAAATCTCTGACATCCCATGTTTTTTATTCTTTTGGATCTTCTTTCCATCCTAATAACAATGTTGCTATAAATGCACCTGATAGAGCAATTAAAAATCCAATTCCATAATTAACTGGATCTTTCGCAATTGCAAACATCGGAATACCTGTTATCCCAATTCCATTTGCCATCACTTGAGTGAAAACAACATAGGCTCCACCAAGAGCACCACCAATCATTGCCCCGATAAATGGGCGACGGTATCGCAAGTTCACCCCGAAAATAGCTGGTTCTGTAATTCCAAGAAATGCGGAAACTGCAGCTGGAAGAGCAATACTCTTCGTTTTTTGAATTTTAGTTTTCACAAAAACAGCTAATGTCGCACCACCTTGAGCTACGTTTGCCATCGCCCAAATTGGTAACAAATAGTTTCCACCAACGTTCACTAATAGTTCCGCCTCAATCGCATGGAAACTGTGATGAACACCGGTTAATACAATCGTTGAATATAGTCCTCCGAAAATTAAACCAGCTACTGGACCTGCTGTACCATAGACAAAATCTAGTACCATTGTAATTCCATTTCCTAAACCACGACCTAATGGGCCAATAACTAGAAGTGCAATAAATCCAGTTAAAATGACTGTTAAAAACGGTGTTAACAATAAATCAACTACGTTTGGAATCACTTTGCGTAACGCTTTTTCAATTTTGGACATGAGGTAAACCGTTAATAATACTGGAATAACGGTTCCTTGATACCCTAACATTTCAACACCAAATCCGAAGAAATCAAGCGTTTCCGGTTGAGCATTACTTAATCCCCATGGATTTAATAAAGCGGGATGCGTCATAATTCCACCAATAACGGCCCCTAAATACGGATTCCCACCAAATTCTTTTGCTGCACTATAACCAATTAATATTGGCAAAATGATAAAAGCAGCTGACGAGAACATGTCTAACATCATAAAAAGGGCGCTTTCAGGGTCCACCCAATTATACGTGTTCATCAATCCTAATAGCCCCATTAACATACCAGATGCTACAATCGCTGGAATAATCGGAACAAAAATATTTGATAATGTTCGCGCAAAGCGAGCAAGTGGATTCATTTTACGTTTCGCCGCGTCACTATGAGATACGTTTTCCTTTTTCTCTTCTGAATTCGCCCCTACGAGTGGACCAAAATGAGCAAACACTTTGTTTACAGTGCCTGTGCCAAAAATAACTTGAAACTGACCACTACTCAAAAACGCTCCTTTTACTTCGTCCAAATCTTCAATCGCCTCTTTGTTAATTTGGCTTTCGTCTTCAATGACAAGACGAAGACGTGTTGCACAATGAGTAGCGCTTACAACATTGTCGGCTCCACCTAAGTGTTCAACGAGTTGTTTTGCTATTTCTTGATGATTCATTACAATTCCCCCCTAAAATGTATAATAAAAAAAGACCTAAAATATATAAAGTACACATAGGTAGGTCAAGATTAGACGATCTACCTATGTCGCCTTACACATTTTAGGTCTTGCCTGCATCTGCAGTAACAATCCTACGATATAAAGTTACGAATTACTAATTGCCATTTTACAAGATGAAAACGTTATCGTCAATATAAAACGACAAATTATTTTTGTGACAATCTTTGGATATGAAGTGAAATATAAGCAATTTCCGAAGGTGGGAACACGATTCCATATTCGTTTTGTAAAAACACCGCCACTTGGTTGGAACACTCATACGCTTTTTTATATTTGATTTGAATTAAGCTCAACATATCCTCATCAATTGGGTCAAAATCAGTTCCTTGTTCTATTCGGTGTAACGCAAAACGAAGATGCGTGATCAGCCGTTGATAATTAATGCTTGTTTCTTCAATCGTCACACCCATGACAGACTCGACTTGCTCAACAAAATCTCGCAATATTGAAGCTCGTTCAAGTGATTCACTCATCGAATGACCACCAATTTTTGCCGTATGAATATGAAGGGCAATATGGGCGGCTTCATCTAGTGGAATATCGACTCCGACCTCCTCTTTAATCAAATCCTTTGCCCAAAGCCCGATTTCAAATTCTTTTTTGTACAATAATTTAATTTCATTTGTTAGTTTGTTTTTGATTGGAAATCCTTGCTCAAGCCGCTCTAATGCAAAAGATAAATGATCTGTCAGCGCAATATGAATATGGTCATTTAACGGTTCTTCTAGGTGTCCTTCTGCATAACTAATAATCTGTTCGGCTAACTCAATATGTTTTTCAGGCAGTGTTGCTAATAATTGTTGAAACTTTTCTGAAGATTGATCATGCAATACAAATATTTTTTCGATATTTGCTTTTGCGATGATGTCATTTTTCTTCTTTTGAAAAGCAATGCCATTACCCATTACTATTTTTTCTTGTGTCCCGTCAATGACAACAACAGCATTATTATTTAATATTCGAAAGATACGCATCTTGATCTCCTCTAATTAAAATCATTGTTTTTTATCTTATCATATACAATATTAAGAACGATAGTAATTTTTACTTATTTGTGTAAAAATCCCAATCTATTTTTATATTAAAAGTTATATCTTTATTTTCATTTTTTTAGTATTATTAAGGTACAAAATACCTATAACTTTTTTCCTTGTTCATTTGAATGCTAGGAGCTGTATATGATGAAAACACAAAAGAAAACCACTCTGTCCTTTATTTTTCTAGTTTCCTATATCATTCTCTATTATATTTGGATTATTATCTGGAAACACGACGAAACGATTCTGACTATTGGTGGTAATACTCTTTCTATATTAGCTGGAATTGTAGCAACGATTTGGCTACTACAAGCTCGTCATCGTAGTAAACCTTCACATCGTTCTTTTTGGCTATTACTGGCATTAGGGACGAGTAGCTTTATCATTGCCGAGCTTATTTGGACTTATTATGAAAATGTGTTACAAGTAAACGTCCCATTTCCTGGATATCCAGATTTATTTTATATGTTACAAGGTCTCTTTTTTCTGGCCGCTCTCTTTCTTCTTATTTTCAGTAATAGGCGTAATACAAAGCTACTAACGTTTGTATTTGACCAAGCCATCATTATGATTGTTGCCATTACTTTTAGCTGGCATTTTGTTATAGAACCAACTTTATCCTCTGATGGTACGATCGATGGAGCTGTTCTTGTATCATTAGCATATCCAATAATAGACCTAGCCTTACTTTTCGCAGCCATTCTATTGTTTTTTGGAATTAGCAAGGACTACTTGAATGGTTCTGTCGTATTTTTTATGTTTTTAGGATTCCTTCTTCTAGGCTTTGCTGATTTAGTTTATCTGTATATTATTATGACAAGCAACTATTCATCGGGGGATTGGATCGATCCATTATTTGCAGGAAGCATTTTTCTTGTTGGATATTGTGGGGTCGTTTCATATCGAGATGAAAATGAAGATAAAGTACTAAGGCCAAATCGTTTCATTGAAAGTAGTCGCATCGCATTTCCTTATTTGTTAGTTTTTTTATTGTTTACTTTCATGTTAGTTACCGATAAGTTGGAACGAGGACTACACTCACTAGAAATTGGGACATTATTGGCGATTCTTCTTCTTATCATTCGTCAAATTATTGTCATTATAGAAAACCGTCGTTTAATTCAAAATTTACTTTGCAAAACAGATGAACTTGACCTTAGTGAACAACGATATAAGTCACTTTTTGAATTTCATCCTGATGCAGCTTATTCTGTCGATTTAGAAGGCCATTTCACTAGTGCGAATGCAGCCTGTTCAAATTTATTAGGTTATAAAAAAGATGAACTTATAGGTCTATCGTATAGTCTATTTATGAATGACATCGATCGCGACCGTGTTAGATCTCATCTTGTAAAAGTAATGGCTGGTCTCCCCCAACGTTATGATATTCAGATTCATAATCGAGAAGGAACCCTCTTTTATATGAGGATTACGAATATCCCGATTCTTGTAAAAAATAAAGTCGTTGGGATTTTTGGAATCGGGAAAGATATTACTGAACAACAAAAAAATGAAGAGAAAATCAAACATCTTGCTTACCATGACTCATTAACAGGTGTTGCGAATCGGATGTTATTTGAGAAACAAGTCGATGAAACAATTGAAGAAGCAAAACAAAAAGATGAACGCTTTGCTATTGTCTATCTGGATTTAGACCATTTTAAGTCGGTAAATGATAAGCTAGGACACGATATTGGTGATAAATTATTAATTAACGTTTCAAAGCGTTTACAAGAAGTGATTAGAAAAACCGATACCATAGCTAGACAAGGTGGCGACGAATTCACATTATTAGTTAAAGGAATTACTCAAAAGGAAGACATCATTCGTTTTGCTGAAAAAATTGTAGCGACATTGCAACAACCGTATCATATCGATGGCCATGAAATTAAAAGCCTTCCTAGTGTAGGAGTTTCCATGTTTCCATTCGACGATACGACGACAGAAGGTTTAATGAAGAAAGCAGATACTGCGATGTATGATGTAAAACAAAATGGAAGAGGCCATTATAAGTTTTATGACGAAAGTAAAATGACGGTTTCAAAGATGCGGAAATTGGAAAAAGATTTGCAAAAAGCATTAAAAAGAGATGAGCTTTTTCTTCTATACCAACCTCAAGTAGAATCAAAAACAGGAAAAATTGTCGGTGTCGAAGCCCTTCTTCGCTGGAATCACCCCGAAATGGGGATTGTGTCTCCTGTTGACTTTATTCCAATTGCCGAACAAACGGGAATGATTATTCCGATTGGTGAATGGGTGTTAATTGAGGCTTGTAAGCAAATACAATTGTGGAATGAACAAGGATACACTTTAAAAGTCGCAATAAATGTATCACCTGTACAACTCCAACAAGATTCCATCGTTGAACGATTCTTAATGATCTTACAAGAAAAAAATGTGAATCCAAATTTGATTGAATTTGAAATAACCGAAGAAACAGCGATTCAAAATATTGAACAAGTTATTCTGAAATTACAAACCTTTAAAAATAGTGGTATTACCATTTCCATCGATGACTTTGGAACCGGTTATTCAGCATTATCAAGTCTAGCCTCTTTCCCAATATCGACTTTAAAAATTGCTCGGGAGTTTACAAATCAATTAGAACGAGGCAATTCAAATCAAACCATTATCACATCGATTATAATGCTAGCAAAAAATTTAAAGCTTGCCGTCATTGCTGAAGGTGTTGAAAATGAAAGTCAAGCTGAACTTCTAAAAGACATGCAATGTGATGAAATGCAAGGTTTTTTATTTGGAAAACCTGTCACACCAAAAGAGATTGAAAAACAACTAAAACAAAGACCAGATATGGATTCGTAAACATATCTGGTCTTTTATTCGTTTCTGTTCTTATAGTTATATTTATAATTAAAATGACACAATGTTGCTAACACAACAATTGTAAACAATAAAAAGAAGAAATCTTGTTGCCGATATCCATGGACATGCAATATCGTAAAAGATAAAAGCAATAAACTCATGACTAACAAATTAAACAACCAAAATTTCCTCAATCGGATCACCATACTTTTATTAGCTTTTCCTAATTATAGTCAATATCTTGTATATTCCCAAGTGACAGTAGTCCTAGTCTGCATTTTTTACCCTAACGGACATACGATCCGTTATTCTTGTATAATCGAGCGATTTCTAGTTGCTATTGGACATTTGTTCCGTTATACTCACATTTTGCAACAAAAGGAGGCTTAATTTTAGAGAGTAACGGAACAGATGTCCTTTAGCTAAACTAAAACTGCTGTTTTTTTAGTACATAGCGGAATAGGTGTCCGCAACGAAAGTCAAAACCAAACCATTATTCATTCGGATTAATGACAATTTCAACACGGCGATTTCGCTTTCTTCCGTCTTCATTATTGTTTGAAGCAACAGGTTTCGCTTGACCATATCCTATTAATTCAAACTCCAAATGATCAATAGATCCATTTTCAGATATAAAGTCCATTACAGATTGAGCTCGTTCTTCCGATAACGTTAGATTATAGTCTTCACTTCCTTGACTATCTGTGTGTCCCCGGATTTCTATGCTCGTACCATCCTCTAATGTCTCTAACACTTTCACTATATCTGCTAACACTTCTTTTGCATCATCCTTCAATTTACTTTCATCAAAGTCAAACAACATATCATCTAGTACACTCATCATCGTCTCGCCATCATCAGTTGTTAATAGGATATCATCAGAGACTTCTATTTCAGGTGGATCGAGGTAGACACGAGTAGAAATCCGTTTGGAACCATCCGTTCGCTCAACAACGATGTCCCCTTCCATTTTTTCATAATTTTCTCCATAAGCTTCTGTCATTTCTGTCGGAACTTTACTATTTGGACTATGTGTAAACAGATGAACAAAACCTTCTTTTCCAAGTGAAGTATAGCGAACCATAATTTCAAATGTTCCGTCTGGATTAATATTAGTTAATGGTTTAAATGAATTATTTTGCGGTAAATGATCATTTTCTGAATACCAATACTCAGCAAATAGTCCTGTTCCCTCCAATAAATTCGAACGACCATGAACATACATATAACGATGATCATTTGTAATCTCTGCCTCTATCCAAACGTTATTTTCTCCATAATCTTCCGGTCGCTCTATTCTTTCTGGAATATCAAAGGAAAACTCTGAAACATCTTCTTTTAATTGAATGACTTTTTCTAGTTTTGCTATTTGTTGAATTTCGCCTTCATTGTTTTCCTCACGATAAACAAGGGGACCTTCTATTTTCGCATTCCCCTCTCCGTAATGAGCTAGAACTTCATCTCGTTGATCAGCACGAAAACTTACGATAAGACGAAACTCTTTAGAGTCTAATGGATTAATCCGAGCTTCAAAGTTTCCTTGGTCATCAACGGTTGTGTTATCACTAATTGGAACATGAAGACCCGTTCTTGTTATCGATTCAAGGTGGACACGAATTCTTGATCCAGGTACTAAATTACTTTCTCCTAACACACGAATAAAATCTCCATCCACTTTCGCTTTCGCCGTCATTTCTACCTCATAATCTCCTAAATCTGCTTCTGGTGCTACTTCTTCTTCAATGACTTCTTCTATTTCTTCTTCCTCAGTATCATCTGTTTTTTCTACAACATTAGGTTGTTCTGGCTCATCTGGAGTATTTTCTACTTCTTCCCCAGAATTACAGCCTGTAAGGATAAGAGCAAAAAGAAAAAATAATGTTCCAATTAAAGTTAACGGTTGTTTCATCGTACTCCTCCTATTTTTCTATTGATACCATTAACTTTAACTATAACATGGCAGAAAATTGGATTAATGATGAAAATTGTTCAATTTGTTATTAAAACTATAGGACAATCATCCCGTTTTCTGTATAAACGACAAAGAGATATTCAAGTGAATATCTCCTCTATTTTTCCCCTTTTTATAAATGTGAAGCTTCTTTTTCTTTCTCTTTTCGCCGATACATATAAATCATTGAGCCTAAAACAACAGCTAAGATGCCAACGACAATATAATTATAGGAGTTTGTTGCTGTGGAAGGGAGAATTGTGTCTTTTTTTATACCTTCGCCTGAATCTATTGGTTTTTGTGGGCCCCCATCACTGTTTTCTGGATTAGGGTTTGTTGGTTGCTCAGGTTGAATCCCCTCTTGACCATCCGCAAAAAACAAAAACTCTGACTGAAACTCTAAGCCTTGAAACTCATTCCCTAAATGAGTGGGAAAACGAATCGTAAAGTCAAGATTCTCTTCATGGCGAGCTTTTAAATGCCGCGGAACAATACCCGTAAATTCACTAATTTTCCCCTCATATAAAAGAACATTTCCGTCTTTGATTTCTAATAAAAACTCATTATATAGCTTTTCCGAACCACTAAGTAACGTTACTTCTGTATTATAATAAAAATCTGAGTCTCCACGATTCTGAATAGTTAAAGACCGTCCTGACCAATCGCCTGGCTTCATATTGTCTACGGCAAATAATAAATTATCAGGAGACGTGGAAATGAATATGGACTTAGCTGCCGCAAAGGTATGCATGTTTGCTTGGATGTTGAACAATACAATTAGTAATGTTGAAACTCCTATGATAAAGCCAGTTATTCCTTTTTTTCTCTTTCCCATCTCATCACCTACAATCCGTAGTAAACTATATCACCTTTTACATTAACTCGTTTAGTTGTTCCGCTCTTTCAGCTTTTGCTCTCTTTTTATTCTCTTTTTCAAGTTGATTAATCGCTTGCCACATTGTCACACCTGAATACAGAACAAGGAATAAACCCGGTAAAATTAACAATAATGCAGCTCCTTCTTTTGATTGCGCAAAATTTCCGACATATCCTAAATACGGAATTGTAAATCCAGTATATTCAGCTACGACATTTTCAGATAAAACTAAACTACTATCTGGTGCGTTATTGTTATCCCCTTTTGTTTCATACATTACATGTTCGCCACTTTCAACCACACCAATGACACGGTGGGTTACTAGCTTTGTTTCATTTTCCATAAACGTAATAACATCACCTTCAGTGAATCTTGTCATATCTCCACCAGGTTTCACAGCAATGACTGACCCTGTTATAAATTCGGGTTCCATCGATCCAGACAATACTGTTTTTAATTGATAGCCAAATAGTTCAGGATCCCCACCTGATGCTTTAGTAGAAATGACGATAAAAACTAAAAATATCAATGTTATAAACAATACAAAACTGATTAGCCGACTACTCCACTTCATCATGGCTTTCATTCGTCTTCACCTTCTTTTTCAGATTGAGAATTTACTATTTCCTCTAAACTATCATCACTTGAAGTTTCTATTACTTCTTTCTCTTTCTCATTTACTGATTTTTCAGTGGCTTCTTCTTTACTATTTTCAGCAGACTCTTCTTTTTCTTCTTTCCTGTTTACTTCTTCCTCTTCTATTATAGGAGCTTCAACATTCTCTTCTTTCTCTATGAATTCTACCTCTTCTTTACTTTCCTCGACTTCTTCTGCCACATCACTGTTTGCTTCTTTTTCTTGTTTACCTTTACAGTTCATCATAATTTTATGACTCCAAATTGCTTCTCGCGTATCATAATTATCATTAAAGCCTGGACGTTGATATGCTTTAAATTTATAGGAACCTTCTTTTTCTGCTTCAAACTGGAGAGTAACGATTTCATTTTTTCCGATTGGATCAATAACTCCTTCATAGATGACATCACCTTTATGTTGAGGATTTCGGTTGTCAGTGGGCCAATAGACAACTTCATATTCTGTTGCATCCATCATGTCAAAGCCTTCATTTTTTATTTGAGCCGTAATAGAATTTGGTTCACAAGATTTGATATTTTCAGTGTTATGTTTTACAAATGTAAGTTTGCTACCATCCCACCATGTCCCAGACTGAATAGAAAATGATGTCTTTTTTGGATCATTGAAATAAGCAACAGTATCTGATGTCACAAGTGAAAGTGATAGAATGGATGCATACCAAATCGCAAGGATTTGCGCAAAGACAATTAACTTTTTATATTTTTTGCTTTTTTTTACACTACGAAGACTTCTCATTATCTACCCCTCCTATATTCCTCTTCTATTTATTATCATGAAATTACAATGTTTCCTTATAAACTCATGGTAATAAATAGGGAGAAAGGTGAGAATTCCTCACCTTTCTTTGTGTTCCTTATCATTATCTTCTTTGTCCATCTTCTTGGAAGCCTTCGAATGTCCAAGTAAGTTCTAGCTCTAAACCTTGTAGATGGTTTTGATTTTCACCTGTTTCTTCAAAAACGAACTTCACATCGAAATCATGAGATTCATTAACACCAATTCCTTGGTATTTCACATCATGGAACCCAACTGGAATCTTGCCTACGATCGGTAGGACAACATATTTCACTTCTTTATTTAACTTTGTAGCTAAATCTTCCGGAGTCATTGTATTTAATTCATGTAGAGATAACTCAAGAATGACATTATAATCTTTGTTTCCAGTTGTATTTTTTAAGAATTGGACAATAATAGAATCTGCATATTGAGCTGCTAGCTCTGGGTCTACTGCATTCCCATTTAAATCAGTTACCGTATAGTCAGTTCCTAAAGTTACATATTTAATTGGAAGTGACCCATTGTTTTGAAGTTCAAATGATCTCTTCATCCAGTCACCAGGTTTTAAATTTTCTAGGTCAACAATCACTTCTGGTGCTACATCTAAATCAATCGTACCTGAAGCAAATGTATTCGTTTGAACTGCAGTATCACTGAAATACGCAAACGTTCCTCCACCAATTAATGAAATTCCTAGTGCTGCTGATAAAACTCCCATACCTAATTTCTTTTTAATACTCATTATTATTCCTCCCTTTCGACCCCTTTGGGTATGTAATGATTTATGTGAATCTTTGCGATGCAAAGATTTCAACCTTACATTAGTTTCTAATTAAGAACAATAGAATATTTTTTTGTTCTTAATAACGCATCAACAACTTCATTATAATCCGCTTTCAAGCTATTGAAAATGTTTAAAATCATTCATTTATACGTTATAAAGAACAATATATTCTTTATTTCGTTGTTTTTCTCCTTTTTTCTAAGTTTTTCACATTTTATAACTTGTTTCTAGTTCCTAATAAAGAACAAAAAAACATAAATAAAACGTCCTCTGCTATCAAAAGCAAAGGACATTCAGCTTTTCGGTATTCGTTTTCTAGAACTTCCTTTTATGCTAACTTATGCCCACAGTTCCCACAGAAGTTCATACCGCTTGTTTTCGCTCCACAATTTGGACAAAAATTTGGAATCGATGAACTGCTTGCACTTCCTGGATTACCTGAAGCCTCCCCTTGTTGACTATGAGGTTGAGCCTGTGGTTGCTGTGGTTGTTGATACTGATTCGGGTATGGCTGTGACTGCTGTGGTTGTTGATACTGATTTGGATATGGTTGTAACTGCTGTGGTTGTTGATATTGATTCGGATATGGTTGTTGCTGTTGTGGTTGTTGATAATTTGGATTCATCTGTTGATTCATTCCTTTCATCATATGGCCAGCCATATTCATGCCCATCATCATACCGGCGATTTCGTTTGCTGTTCCTCCCATACCACTGCCACCACTATTTCCTCCACCATTACGAATTGCGTCTGTCACCGCATCAGTCATCCTTATTCGGTCATAACGGTCCTCATTGCCAATCATGCCTTGTGATGCCATTTCAGTTATCTTTGCTTTAATCTCGTCTGGATAACTAATGCTAGCAATATTAAATTCAGTGATTTTGATTCCTTTACTAATAACATTCATATCAAAATCCTCTGTTAAACCACGTGAGATTTCAAGTGCGTTCGCTTGAAGATTAAACATATCTTTCCCTTCTTTTTGAATCCATTTCATAAGAAGGGCATTTAAGTTCGCGGAAACAATGGACTTCACATCTTCTACCACATAACTCTCTTTTATCCCGGCAATGTTTTCGATTAACCCTATATAGTCATCAATCTTAAAACTGTATGTTCCATTTGCACGAATTGGTACCCCTCCTGGTAATTGGAGTTGGGGTACATTAAGATAAATCGGACTTTTTGTGCCCCATTTTACTTGAAATAGTTTTGTATTTACAAATAAAACTTCAGCTCGCATTCCTGTATTAAACCCGAAGCGAAATCCTTTTAATGTAGATAAAAACGGGATAATATCAGATTCCACATCATAATTTCCACTTTCCGTAAAAATCCCTTCAATTTTTCCACTTTGTAAAAAAATTGCATGTTGACTAGGACGAAGGATTAATCTACTTCCTTTTTTTATTTCACTTTCATTCCATTTCCAAAATAACATGTCATCGCGAAATTCTTTCCATTCTATTACACTTGATAATTGACCTTTAAAAAATGATTTCATGTTCTTCATCCCTTTCTATTTTTCTGCGTTAGAATCGTCTTGTACTGCTACTATGGGAACGACCGCCACCAGTCATTCGTCCCCCACTTCCACCAAAACCTGAACTGTTTTTATTGTTATTTGAAGGTTTTTTCCGCTTTGTAACCGTTTTTCTCACATAGGCATCTCGACTTGAAACGACTCGTGATGTTCTTGTATCCATATACGTGCTTTGATTTGTTGTTACTTTTCCACCTGTATTGTAAAGCATTACCCCAACAACACTAGCTCCGACAGCTATAGAAATAAGCAATTGAAACCAAAGCTCAAAAAAGATGTTTTGTTCAGAATATATTGCTGGTTCACTCAACAAATATTCATCTGCCATTTCCATATATATCTGAAACGCACGATTGTAGTGACCGTCAGCTAAATACGGAAAAATTTCATCTTGAATAACTTCTAGTCTGTTAAAATCAAGATAATCTTCTCCTTTTCCAAACCCTGATATATTAATTTCTCTTTCGTCCATATCAATCGATAATATAACTGCATTGCCATTAGGTCGATTATTTCCTAATTTATTATTGTCGTAGAGGTCACCCATAAGCCTCTCGATGCCTTTTCCGTCCGTTCCATTGGTTGTTAGAATAATAAAGTCGGTTTCATGTTTAGTAGCATATTCATGAGCCATCTCTTCTAGTGCCAACTTTTCTTCTTCGGTTAATAACTCGGCAAAATCATAAATCAATTGTTTTGTTTCAGCGAACGTCATTGTTAAAGGTATAAGAAGAAAAAAGAGAATAATTGCAACGCTTTTTTTCATCATAGTAACCCACCCCCAAAGGCGAGTGAGATGAGTTTCATAACGAGAAAAGTTCCTCCAGCAACACCTGAAAACCAAGCAGCTACTTTTCCATAGCTTATCGGTGGTTTTCCTACGACTTTACCGGTTTGCCCATTCATCGCAAATGTGTGCTCCTGCTTATCATGATCGTAGTACACCATCCATACCGGAAGTAAAACATAAAAGCTTTTTCTTTGCTCAGTGTTAATATCTTGACGATTATAATGAACCGAACTGTATCCGGATATTGTTGAGCGTACATAAGAGTCTATAAATCGTTGAATCTTTGATTTCACACGTGAAAATAATTGCTCATCTGTAAAATTATATTTTTCTGCTAAATAACCAGCTAAATAAGGTGTTTTAAACGGTTTTAAATCCGAGTAATTATACGGCTCTAATTTATCCATTAATTCATCATTTAATCGTTCTGATGCATCAACAGGAACTTTTGCATAATCAAGATTAATATCCCGAAACACATCATAATACTTTGTTTCTGTATAGATGTAGTTGCCTCTCGTATAGGTACGGATTTTTTTCCCTGTTGCATGAACTTTAACTTTACTATTTAAATCATACATCCAAAATGGAACATACATGCCTGTGATTTCTTTTACCCGGTTTCCAGACATAAACCCTTTTGGAGTTAATCTCCCATTTTTACACCATTTTTTAAAAGCCGCCATCGCTTCATCTTTGCTAATGGTAAATGGAATTACTTTCGCAGGGGCAAGCTCTCCCGATAAACGGTCGATCAAGACAACTCCCGCACCACAAAAGCTACATGATGTTGCCGTCGTATCAGCTTCAGTAATAACGGACGCACCACAGTTTTCACAATGATATTCTTTTGCTTCTTCTTCTTCAAATGTCATCGAAATTAAATTTTCATCATATGTTTCGATTGTTTCATTCCGACCACAGCTCGGACATGATAGTTTACCAGATTGACTATCAAAGCCCATATCATCACTACAATTCGGACATTTATAATGGACAATCACCCAAGGTCACCTCTTTTTCTTTTGACTTAGTTACTATTTTTTTATTTTCACTCGTACTCTTTATTATTTTGAAGTTCTTCCTTTAGCTTTTGTAATGCATCATCTGCTGTTTCGTAAGAGGGTGATTCATCTGGCTCCTGTTTTTCATCCAATGATTCCTTAGTTAATTCTGCCATCGCCTCGGCTTCATATTTAGCACGGTCGACATTTTCCTCCATACGGTCAAGTTCAGCGCTCACTGCATGGGTAGGTGAACCCATTTCATTGATTTTCTTTTGCGTCTCTGCTGCTGTTGCCATTCCCGTTAACAATGACCGACGTGTCTCTAATTGTTGTAGGTCCGAAGCTAGCTTATCATGCATTTCCCTCAATTGTTCTGCGACTTGTTTCTTCATTTCATATTTGGATTGTAGCTGTACTTCTTCTCTTGCCAGTGTCGTTTTTTTCTCGAGAAACTTCCTAGCCTCATCTTCTCTACCTTCTTCCAACGACTTTCGTGCATATCGTTCAAATTTATCCATATCAGCTCGACATTCCGCTACTGCACGTTGAGCACGTTGTTCGTCAGAAATGAGTGTGGACAATTCGACTTTTACATTTCGAAGGTCTTGGTCTAATTGTTTTAAATGTTGATTGACTATTTTTTCAGATGAAGATTCACCGAATTTCATCGCCATAATCGTTTTAAACCGTTTGAGTATGCTCATGATGTCGCCCCCTTTCAAGAACTTTTCTTTTATATACGAAAAAGAATGTCACTGTGTTTCATTTCCAGATTTTCACTTGTTGGGATGATTATCAATAATAAGAAAATGTTACCTGTTTAATTATAGCAAAAGCTTGAAGCTAATTGGAAAAAACTATTGAATAATAAACAATAAAACACGATTTGTTAAAAGAAAGAAGGGCAGCTATTTCAATAATAGCTACCCTTTGATAAGCTGAATTTATTAAAAACCTTTCACAACAACCTCGACCCTACGGTTTTTCTGGCGGCCTTCCGGGTCATCTCTTCCATCTGGATAAGCATTTCTCGCCACGGGTTTTGTTTCTCCGTATCCTTCTGCTATTAATCTACTTTCGTCTGCTCCATTGGCAACAAGTTCTTCCACTACCGCTTGAGCACGTTTTTCAGATAATTCTTGATTGTATTCTGGTGTTCCTTTATTATCGGTATGACCGGAAATAACTACATCACCTTCAGAGATTTCAACAATTTGAAGTAACTGTTCAATCGCTTTAGAGGAATCTGAGCTTAGTTCATATGAATCAAAATCAAACAAAATATGATCAGGTAATGTTAACGTTGTACCACCGTCTGTTGTAATCGCCTCAAAATCATCTAATGCTTGTAATATCGCCATGTTGAGGTCGGAATCTTCCACATCTCCTGTTATCATAATCCGACTTCTAGGTAGCTCAGCTGTAAAAACGGACACTTCCGAGTTACCAATATCCATTTTTTCTATTTTTACTTCTGATACAACAGAAACAGATATTTCTTCTTCGTCCATGTTTCCGTCATCTTGAACAAGTTCATCTTCTGTTCCTTGCTCTTCTCTATCCTCTGTCTGTACTCCCTCTTCACTATCTTGACTAGCTTCTTCAAACAGTGAACAAGCTCCTAAAAAACAAAGTAACATCATGATTGCTAACAGTATCCATTTGCGATCTTTTCGTTCGAATTTTTGGACTACATTCATTGTGTTCATCCTCATTACCGAATTTTAATGTCTAGGAATTCGAAAGATGGACTTCTCTCATAATCGGCTTTACCACCAAATTTATCATTTAATATAAAGTTTACTGATGTTGCCTCTTCCGGAAGCATACCGACAAATATTAATGAACCCGTCATCTTTTCTCCTTCTTTGATTTCAATTCTTTCGTTTCGATGTGGTGGCATAAAATAATAGGACAGCCCCGTATTATCTTCAAGTACGGCAGCATCACGTCCACCATTAACAAGATTAATATCAAATTCAGCCGCATTGATAACACTAATATTCACCGTTATGTATTCTTCATGAAAACTCATACTTTCTAATGTTAAAATCGTCCCATTATCATGATAAACCGTTTCATCGATTTCAATTGGTTCAGGTAGATTACTTGCTATTGGCTGTTGCTCTTGTTCTGTAGCTTCAACTGGTTCTGTGTCTTGTCCCTCATTACCTTCATTCGTATCTTCTTCAGGTTCACTTACTGCAGGCTCATCTTGGACAGGTTCACTTTGGTTATCATTCTTTTGTGAAGCCGTTTCGCTCGGTTGCTCATTTACAGGCTGTTCTTCCGCTCCCGAAGACTCTGTATTATTACAACCAACCATAACGAATCCAATTAAAGCTATGATAAGTGTATAACTTACTTTATTCCTAGACATCCATCCTATTCTTTTTTTCACAATACCCCACCTCAATCCCATTATTTTACTCTTTTCACAGTTTAGTATTATAGTAACTTCTATTGTAAAAAACAATGAAATTAGGGGGATTTACTCATAACGAACTAATTACTATTAATCTTAAGCGTTTTTGTCTAGTCTATTTAGCCCAATGGAAGGAACGTATGTTTTTAACGGACACCTATTCCGCTATTTGCCCAAAACACAGCGTTTCTTCAATCGTATCGGACATCTGTTCCGTTACTTCATTCTTTTTCCCGCATTATAGACAAAATTCAAGGTAATAGCAGAACAGGTGTCCGAACACTCTGATAAAACAGCGATTTAGCTTAAAATAACGGAACAAATGTCCGAACGGAATTTTCTTTCTATAAACCTTTTACCATTCCATCAAAGACAGATTCTGTATCTTCGACTTGAAACAATAATCGCGCATATGGATGGGTCATTTTATGTTCTTCTCCTTTATGAAACATCTCGACAATTTCACCTTTATACATAACAATGATTCTATCGCAGAGCTGCCGGGCAGAATCTAAGTCATGGGTGATAAACAAATATGAACATTTTTCTCTTTGTTGAATCTCTTGCAGCATCTGCGTTATTTCTTGTTGAGATGGTTGGTCTAAGCTTGCGATTGATTCATCAAAGATGATTAGTTCTGGCTCAACCGCTAATGCTTTTGCGATACATACTCGTTGTTTTTGACCACCACTTAATTCGGTTGGATATCTTTGTAAATATGAAGGCTCGAGGTTTACTAGTTCTAACAATGTATTGATTCGCTCATTACGCCATGTTGAGGTTTTACTAGGAAAATAGTTTTGAAGCGGCTCGCGTAAAATTTCTTCTACCTTTCGTTTTGGAAATAATGCTTGAGACTGGTCTTGTAATACGAGCTGCATGCTTTTGTAAATTTCGAGGTCCTTCATCAAACTTACTTCTCGATTATGCAAAAACACATTTCCAGTGTTAGGACGTTCAATATTCATGATCACTTTTGCTAATGTGCTTTTTCCACTCCCACTCTCTCCGACAATGCCTACACTCTCACCACGTTCGACCTTCATGTTTATATTTTTTAATACGTCAATGTAGTTTTGCTGTTTTACTCCACGGATCTTTCTTTTTCTAACAGGATACACTTTTGAGACATTTTTGATTTGCAATAATGTCATGTAAGGATCCCTCCTCGTTCCATCGTCAACACGCGGTCTGCGATTTTTTTTACACTTTGCTCATCGTGGGAAATTAGTAACAAGGTTAAGCCGAATTCTTGTTGTAGACTTTTAAACAATTGAATCACTTTCTCGCGATTGACAACATCAAGTGCCGTTGTTGGTTCATCCGCGATGATGACTTTTGGTTGTAAGCTGAGAACGAGTGCAAGCAATACTCTTTGTCTCATTCCTCCACTTAATTCAAATGGATATGAGGATAAAATTAACTCCGGGTCATGAAAGCCCACTTTCTCTAGTAAAGAGGAAAGATAAAACTCTCTTTCCTTTTTTGATATTGCTTGATTTAGTTTGACTGTTTCTAGCATTTGTTTTCGTACAGTCCGAATGGGATCTAATCCACTTAATGAATGTTGAATAAACAAGCTAATATCCTGCCTACGCAGGAGCAACCACTGTTTTTCTTGAAACGAGAGTACATCTCTATCTTCATAAATGATTTTTCCCCTCGTTACTTTAAAACTCGAGTCAAGTAATCCTACGATAGCTTGCGCGGTTATGCTTTTTCCACAACCGCTTGGTCCTGTAAGTGCTACGGTTTCACCTTGAGTGATTGAAAACGACACATCCTGAACGAGAGAACACCACTGTTTTTGTTGGAGAATTGAAATTTGAAGATTAGTAACTTGTAATAATGGTTTTTCTATCATCATTTCTCTCCTTTTACGTTTCTTTTTTCAAACGTTCACTCGTCAGTTGGCAGCATAAAACAAAAAGTAATATTGCTAAGCCTGGAAAAATCATAATATGTGGGGCTAATTGGAAATAGCTAGTCGCATCATGAAGCATCACGCCCCACTCAGGTGTTGGTGGTTGAACACCGAGTCCTAAAAAAGAAAGGCCAGCCATCAACAATACAACACGTCCTAAATCAAGGGCGATAAAGACAAACACTGGCTTTTTAATTTGTGGAAAAATATACTTTCTCAATATTGAAAGATGCGAATTTCCTGACATACGTGCCGATAATATAAACTCTTCTTTTCCCGCTTTTATAGCCAAACTCCGTATAAAACGAACATAATTAGCCCAGCGAACGAGGACAATCGCAATCACCATATTCACAAATCCAGGGCCTAATATACCCACAATTGCAATCGTTAACACAACATCAGGTAATGATAACGTTCCATCAACAACCCGCATAAAAAATTGATCAGCACGTCCACGCCAATAACCAGATACTAATCCAATTGGCAAACTAATTAGTAATGTTATCAATGTAATCGCTATAGCTGTAGTAATCGTCGTTTGGACCCCATAAATAATCCGCGAAAAAATACATCGCCCTAAATGGTCGGTTCCAAACCAGTACTCCACGCTAGGAGGCTGTAGACGAACATCTAACTGAATGGCTAATGGGGGATGAGGAGCAATCCATTTAGCAAATAATCCTACTATGATAAAAAGTACAAAAATGACAATTCCTACAAGTAAGCCTTTATCAACTGACAAAGCCTTCTTCATGTCTCCTCCTCCCTACCTTACCCGTAAGCGCGGATCTAGCATGACATAAATAAAGTCAACAATTAAATGAATCGTAACAAAAAGAACCGTAACAAAAAGAACATATCCTTGGATAACCGGGTAATCGCGATATTTTATCGACTCGACAATATAACGACCTAATCCTGGCCAAGAGAAAATAGTTTCAACAATAATGCTCCCTCCAAGCATAAAAGCAAAGCTTGTTCCAACCATTGTCACAATCGGTAAAAATGCATGTTTTAACACACTCGACAATACCACTTTCCTTGTTGAGAAGCCTCGCGCTTTTTGGGCTTTAACAAAATTTTGTTGCATCATTTCAAGTACGTTTGAACGTAACACTCGGGCATATACGGTTCCGAGTCCAAACCCTAATGTCAAAGCTGGTAGCATAAGGTGTTTCCACGTTCCTCTCCCCATCGACGGGAACCATTGGTAATTCACTGAAAAAAAGTAGAGTAATAGAAAACCTAACCAAAAAGATGGAATCGAGGAACCAAATAGGGCAAAAAAACGCCCTGTGCGATCCACCCATCCGTTTGACCATATAGCCGTTGCAATGCCTAATGTAAATGTAAACAGTAACATAATAATGAGTCCTGCAATCGCCAACTCTAAAGTAGCAGGTAATCTACGCGTGAGCTCTTCTAAAACTGGTTGCTTAGAAACAAACGATGTCCCCCATTGCCCTGTCACCATTTGCCTAACCCACTCAACATATTGAGACGATAAAGTCCCTGTTAATCCTAGCTCTTCTCGCAATGATTCAATAGCCGTTTCCGAGGCAGGGACTCCATTTTCGTATAAAATGATTTGTGCTGGGTCACCTGGGGCCAAGCGCAACAATAAAAATGTCAATGTCGGGACAATGACTATAACTAGTGCTAGTGGTAGCAGTCGTTCCACTATAAATCGCGTCATTGTTTCACCAGCTTATTCCCAGTCAATATTCGCATGAATATAGTAATATTCAATTGGATGAGGTATAAATCCGGTGACATTTTGTTTTGCTCCAAACACTGTCATTGGATGAACAACGAAAGACTGAGGAAGATCTTCATTAATTTTTTCTTGTATGGAAATGGCCAATTGTTCTCGTTCGTTTTCTTCTGTTGTTTGATTTAACGTCTGAATCATTTCATCTAACTCTTTTGATTTATAAAAACTCACATTAGATGGACTTTCGGATTGATAGAAAATATTCAAGAAATATTGTGGATCTCCCGTATGGGCTGTTAACATACTATACATAGCCACATCCCACTGATCATTGGCTAACGTATCATCAATATTTTCAACTTGTCTGATATGTGCTGTAATGCCTTCTTTTGCTAATTCTGCTTGAACAATTTCAGCCATAACCGATAACTCTGGACGTTGTGGGAACGTCAAAAACGCAAACTCAAAAATATCGCCATCTTTCTCCCACATTTCATCTGAATTTTTCTCCCATCCCGCTTTTTCCATCAATTCCTCTATTGAATCGGTTGGTCCATTGCGTTCGGAAAGTCCAAAAGAAAGAACATCAGCAAACGGTCCATGGGCTACATTCCCAATCCCCTTCATGACTGTTTCAATAATTTCTTCTCTTGGGATAGATTGGTCAACAACTTGTCTTAATTTTAAATCTTGAAATAAAGGCGAATTCATATTGTATAAAACTAAATGCGTACGAACAGATGGCGCAGTCAACACGTCAAGATTATCATCACGTTCTAATAATTCAACACTATCTAATGGCAAGTCAGTCGCAACATCGACATCACCGGATTGCAACGCCATCAATCGTGCATTCCCATCTGTTATGAACTTCATTGTAACTTCTGCTAGTAAGGCGTTTTCTCCCCAATACTCTTCGTATCTTTCAACTACTAATGATTCGTCTTTCGTAAATTCCTTAATTTTAAATGGACCAGTAAGTGATGGGTACGACTCCTCCTCCACCGTGGATACATCCAATATCGTTGTTGTCGGGTCCGCTAGATGTGCAATAAGAGCTCCATTCGGTTGGTTCGTTTTAATTTCGATTTCATAATCGCTCACAACATTAATAACTTGTACATCTAACAAATCAACTGCACGTTGATTTAATTCAAGCGAACGAAGAAGTGACGCTTTTACACTTTCGGCATCCATTTTATTTCCGTTATGAAACGTTACAGCTTCTTGTAACTCAATGACCCAAGTTGTCTCGTCTTTTTCATGCCATGATTTTGCTAGCCATGGAATTGCTTCTAAGTCTTCATTTAAGCCGACTAGTGTTTCCGCCGCACCTGACCTCATCACATGCCAGCTATCCCCTCGATGAACATCGACTCCACTTGGGTTCCACGTATAAGCCATTGTTAGCGTATTTTTTTCACTTTCTTGTTTCGCCGTTTCATTTGATGCCCTACACCCCGAAACAAAAATTAATAAACATATCAGTAACATAACAAAATAAAATAAACCTGAATTTTTTTTCATTTTTTCCTCTCCATCATTTCATAGTCTTTTCTTTCTAGAATAAACTTTCAAAACTTCACTGCTATATCAAAATTTTTATGCTTTCTTATATGTAAATAAAAAAGCACTTCTGGCTAGTTGAGGCCAGAAATGCTTTTATTCACATCGAATCTCTTTGTTTTCCATAGACAAACATGCTTTGTGCATTCTAACCACCTCCCTAATTCCCGTAGGTTCTCAGTGATGTTAAAATAGGCAGGTCTCCTGACTTAGGGTTTATTCTTTCAAACCTTCCCAGAATTCATTTTCCAGTGGCATTATGAAAGAGTACTAGTTACACTAGCCCCCATACAGTGGCGGGTCCGTGTCGGATTTTCACCGACTTCCCTATTAAGCTGATTACAAACTGTAATCTAGCACCTATTTTCAATCATTATTCGATTTTCACCTATCCTTACTATATTCGACATCGCCGTATTTATCAAACGGATATTTTTTTCCTCTCGTGAAGGGTTTATGTAGTTATGCCTATGACAACTGGTTGTATCGGACAAAAATGTACACAAACCTATCACACATATTGTTTGAGAGAGGAATATTATATCGAAAAGACTAAGCTTTCATAGCGTTTATAAATTTCACTTAATTAACGCCGCTTTAACTTATATGTAACGGAGTGAGAAAATACATGACAAACGTAGAAAGAGCCCTTCCTTTCCAAGGTATTTATAATTTTCGCGATTTAGGAGGATATAAAACAATAGATGGAAAAACAATAAAGTGGAGAAGGCTATTTCGTTCCGCCGAACTAAACGGGGCTACAAACGAAGATATCGTTCATATCTCAAAAAGTGGCATTCGTCATATTATTGATTTTCGTAATGAAGAGGAACTTGAGCATAAGCCAAACCCTACCATCCAAGGGATTACGCAACATCATCTCCCTATCATGCAAGGCCAGTTTGGAGAAGACTTAAAAAAGGCAAATGGTCTTATGTTTATTAAACAATTTATGGACAATAAACAACCAGGCGGCTTTCTTTCTGAAGCGTATAAACAATTTATCCAATCGTCAAAAGAATATGGTCAGATGTTTGACACATTATTACTAGGAGAACCAACACTCATTCATTGTGCGGCCGGAAAAGATCGTACAGGTATTGGTGCTGCTCTTATTTTGTTAGCGTTAAACGTACCGAAACAAACCGTTATGGATGACTACCTTCTCACAAATGACCATTTTACGCTTAGTCAATTAACCAAATCAAAGGACTTTTCTTTTCTTGAAAAAATGAATATTAACTTAGATTATATTGATGCACTTGTTTCAGCAAGAGCAGAATATTTAAATGCCGCTCTACAGGAAATCGATGTGCAATTTGGCGGTCTTGACTCTTACTTCCAAAATGCACTTGGTCTTACACCGGAGAAACGTTCCCAGCTGCATAGCATTTATTTAGAACATTATTGATTCGTTATTTCTTCTTGTCTCTTTCACTTTCTCTTCATTTTATATTCAAATCGCTCATAGATATGAATATAAAGTGAGAGAGGAGACAACATCGATGAGTACAGCTTATATACCTCCGTGGGAAGAGCATTTATTTTGGTTAGAAATTCTTCAGGACCATGCTTATTTTGTAAGAGACCATTTGTCACCTGAAGAAGTACAATGGGTCCAAATGGCCGATGAGTATGTTAACGCGTTTGGAAATGTATTACACCAACTAAGACAACTTGACCCTCAATTACCTCCTTCATCACCAGAAATGATGGAATTTTCTCAAATTTCACTTGAAGTGTCGCAAGGATATTACCAATTTGAAAGCTACATGCAACATTTACGACTACAAAATAAAGTGAATCTAAACCTTACTCCTACATACTTAAATGGGACTTTAAGTGAAAATCGGGAGTATTTACGAATCTTACATTATTACACTCAAGGTCAAGAATATCCACCAATGCCATTTGTGGATTTATTGGATTTATGGTTAGAAGATCAAGTCGGTCATGCCGTCCTTTTACGAAATATTATGGACCCAATTGAAATTGAAGTGACCAGTCAAGCAGACCAATTTATTTCTTTGTTTCGAGGATTTATTTTGCAAAACTTTCATTTGAAAGGTTTTTTACAAGTCATGCCACATGGTCTTCCACGCCAAGATCGACTTGCACGAGACGTTGGTAGAGCAAGCATTGATATGAACTTATTTATTGTAGATGTCGTACAACGGTACAAAGACACTGAAGTCTTAAACCGCACAACTTTACGATTCCTTGAACACCATTTTCCAGAGTCATGTTATTTCATAAAAAAATTAAGCGCTTATGCTCCAGAACTCGCAAATGAGGCGATGTATTGTTCTCTCCAAAAACCTTCTTTTCCTAACCTTAATGAAATGTAATTAGTTCATTATTCCTGAACAAATTCTCTACTACCCACCGAATTGGTGGGTTTTTACATAAAATTTTGCTTAATGAGGAAAAATTAGTTTGTCATGGTAGGATGGGGGTGTCTTATTGTTGAGACGACGACTTAATAAAATCAATCATATAAAAAAAGGACATCATGAAGTATTCACACCAGAACATAATGAAACTTTCTATCAACAATCCATTAGACAATTAAAAAACTCGTTTTCATATCCTAAAAATACGGATTTCAATTGTAGAACACTGTTTATTCATGCTTTAAACAGAGAAACAACTTTATTCTATATTGATGGTATGGTCGATTACAGTGAAATTGAATTTCATATTATTCAACCATTACAGCAATACTCTGGTTCTTATCAATTTGAGTTAGACCTCTCCACTACTTTAGCGGAAAAAGTTTTATCCGTAAAACATATAACGAAAACCGGTCAATATTCAACAATCGTCAATAGTCTACTTAATGGAGAAGCTGTGTTATTTGTTGAAAATATGCCTGTCGCACTTTTACTAAAGACAACAGCATTTGAAATTCGTTCTGTTGAACAACCTCAAACAGAAAAAGTCATTAAAGGACCAATGGATGGGTTTACTGAATCAGCTTCAACAAACCGTTCTTTAATTCGAAAACAATTACGATATGAGGACTTAATTACTGAAACGATTACAGTCGGGAAAAAGGCGATTTCTTCCGTCTCACTTCTGTACATTAAATCAATCGCTAATAATGAAATCATTGAAAATGTTCGAGATCGTATTAATCAAATTGACGTTGATATGGTTCAAGGCGTTGCTATTCTAGAACAACATATTGAAGAAAGACCATATTCAATATTACCTTCTATTCTTTATACCGAGCGCCCTGACAGAGCTGCGGCTTTTTTAAATGAAGGACATGTCGTATTAATAATGGACAATTCTCCGGCTTGTTTAATCGTACCTATCACTTTCTGGAGCTTTTTCCATACAGCCGAAGATACGTATCATCGTTGGGCATTTGGAAATTTTATTCGAATTGTGCGGCTTCTGTCCTTCTATATTGCTTTATTTATTCCCTCGCTTTATATAGCGATATCCAATTATCATATAGAGATGTTTCCAACTGATTTACTTCTCGCGATTGCAGCTACGAGAGAACGGGTACCTTTTCCTGTCATAGTAGAAGTGATCATGATGGAAATATCGTTTGAACTTATTCGTGAGGCAGGCATACGTATCCCAACACCGATCGGACCGACAATCGGAATTGTTGGAGCCCTCATTTTAGGACAAGCCGCAGTAGAAGCAGGGATCATTAGCCCCATTCTAGTTATTATCGTGGCCATTACCGGCTTAGCCTCTTTTGCTATACCAGATATTAACTTGAATTTCACTATTCGCCTAACAAGATTTATTTGTTTGTTTTTTGCTGCAACTTTAGGGTTTGTTGGGTTAAGTATCTTTATAATATTTGCTATAGCCTATGCAAGTAAGTCGAATTCTTTCGGAGTTCCTTTCTTTGCTCCAATGGCTCCACATTCTTCATCATCAAAGGATATTGTTGTCCGACCACCAGTTTGGAAACAATGGCTAAGACCATTTTATGTCAAGCCAGAGCAACAGCAAAGACATGACACTAAAGCAAAAGGAGGATAACATGATTCAGCCAACGGATGGAAAATTGGGTACCCGGGAATTATTCGCCATGCTAGCCCTTATGGTAGGAATTAAGCTTTCCGATGGTACTCCCATGATCCTTATAGAAGCAGGAATGAATGCTACTTGGATGATTCCAATCCTCTCGGGACTAATTGTTATCATCCCTCTTTTGTTTTTACTTTCATTACTAAAAGAACATAAAGATAAACATTTAGTCGATTTAACGTTCACCATCATGGGAAAATATATTGGTTTTTTATTTTGTTTGATAATGCTGGCTGCCATCGTATTTTCAAATGCTTTAAATGAAAGAACAACCGTAAATATCATTAGTACAATGTTTTTTCCTAAAACGCCGATTATTGCTATTTTTTTATTTTTAATAGGGGGAAGTTTTGCAATTGCAAAGCTAGGTCTGGAAGCAACCGGAAGAACGTCTTGGCTTATTTTACCTTATATTAAAGTTGTATTGTTCCTGCTGTTTATATTTATCATTCTTGATATTCGGGTTGAACATCTATTTCCTATCGCTGGTCCTGGGCTTGATGTCATTGTAAAAGAATCCTTCACGTACCAAACGATTTACTTTGAATTTATACTATTGGCTTTATTTTTCACATCGACTCGAACGGAGAAAAATTTTCGGATGGCCTCCTTATTTGGCCTTGCTTTCGTCGTTATGGAAATGGCTGTAACTTATGCATACTTTGTTATGATGTTCGATTATCCATCAGTAAGGGAAATTGCATATCCTTTTCAACAGCTAACGAGAATGTTAGAGGTTGGAACGATCATTACTAGTTACGAAGGGCTTTTCCTTGGTTTTTGGATTATTACATGTGTTCTTCGCTTCGCCCTTTATCTATTGTTTTCAGTCAAAATTGTTGCTTATATGTTTAACATTCAAGATTATAAGCCTTTATTACTTCCTCTTGCGACTTTAACTTTATTAATTGGACTACTACCAGAAAACCCGACAGATACAACGTATTTTTTACGAGACATCATTCTTCTGCAATTTATCTGGCAATTTATAATGGGATTGCCGATTATTTTATGGATTGTTTCAAAGGCAAAGGGGTATTTTCATGCGAAAAATCATTCTAACCTTACTATTAAGTAGTGTTATATTAATGGGCTGCTGGGATCGACAGGACCTTGAAGAATTCGGATATATTGTTGCAATGGGAATTGACTTAAACGATGATAACGAGCATATGGATGTTACATTTCAAATCGCAAACCCTGAAGCTGGTGAGACTCAAACAGCAGGTGCAACAGATGAACCCCCATCAGAAATTATTACGATTACTGCTCCTGATTTTATCGTCGCTCGTGATATGGTGAATTCCTTCATTTCAAGAGAAGTAGTGTTTACACACATGAAAGTATTAGTTGTCAGTGAAGAATTAGCACGTTCAGACCAACTAGTTGATTTTATTAAGCCTTCTATACGGGACCGAGAATTTGACCGAAGATTAACTTTTATTGTTTCTAAAGAAAAAGCTTCTTCATTTCTTCGAGCTAATAACCCAACTTTAGAAACAAGACCACATAAATACTTTGAGATGATGAAAGACCGATGGAAAGAAAGTGGCTTCATACCAGAAGCAACGATGCATGACTTTTTGCACCGACTTGAAGAGGATCAGGGACTTTTCCTAGCTATTTATAGTACATCAGAAAAAGAAGAGGGGACTGATGGCAACGAAGCTCGCTTTAAAGCTGGAGAAATTAATAAAGAAGGTGGAAACCCTGTTCAATCTTACGGAGCAGCCGTCATCAAAAAAGGAAAGATGATTGATTCAATTACCGCAGAAGAAACGAGACTTTCTCTTATGCTCAGACCTTATATTGAAGTTGGTTCTATGATTGCCACTTTTCAAGATCCAAATGAAGAGGATAAACATATTACTGTCCGAATCTTAAATGAAAAATCTCCTGAAATATCTATAAATACCGACCAAGATAATCCTATTATTGAAGTTATCCTCCCCATTCGTTTAGAGGTTTTGGCTATAAAAAGTGAGATCGATTATATTCAAGATTTACGAAAACAAGAGGAACTCAAAAACAGTATTGAAAATCAAATTAAAATTTCTGCTGACCATTTTATAAAGAAAACACAAGAACAATTTAAAGCTGACCCATTCCACTGGTCATTAATTGCTAGAAAGAATTTTTTTACGATACAACAATATTCAAATTATGATTGGATGAGTAAATATCCAAGTGCAGAGGTAAATGTCTCAGTGGAAGTCAATATTAAGGGCTTTGGAAAACAGTTAAGTCCTCTAAATAAATAGATAAGGAAAGGACAAAAAAAATGTATTGGATTTTACTACTCATATGTATTTTCACCAGTTACTATACGGTGATGTACTCGTTATGGTTACGTAAACATCATAAAGGAATAGGGGCTGTACTATTCTTATATGTCCTCATCATCCCTATACTAACATTACCTATATGGCTTTATACGAATAGATAATTATCTTTTATTAAATCTTCAGATCGAGCCAATCCTCTCATTCTTATTTTGCTTTTAAAATCATACGTTTAAGGGAATAAAGCTTATAAATAAAAAAGACAATGTTTGAGGAGATGGTGAGATGACAAAGCTTCCAGCTGGTCCAGCGCGACTTCCGTTTGCCGGGAACTTACTTCAATTCGGAAAAGACCCTTTACAGTTTGTAACAGAGTGCGTGGAGAAATACGACAATGTCATTCGTCTGAAAGTTGAGCAAAACCGTGACACATTTTTATTAACCGATCCAAAAGACATTGATTTTGTATTAAAAAATACAAATAAACTTTTTACAAAAGGCTACTATCGTGATCCTATCTTACATTTAGTGTTAGGAAATGGTCTTGTGACAAGTGAAGGTGATTTTTGGAAAAAACAACGACGTTTGACTCAACCTTTGTTTAGAATGGACGAAATTAAAACCTATACAGAGACAATGAGTGACCATGCGCAACAAATGGTGCATGCGTGGGAAAATGGTGAAATTGACATCCATGCAGAACTAATGGCTGTAACTATGCGTATTGTCGCCAAAACTTTGTTTGACTATGACACAAATGATCATGATGATAGCAACGAAATTAGCGAGTCGATGGAAACCGTTCAAAACGAATATAACAAACAAATGACAAGTGTTACAAAAATGGTCCTAGGTCTGCTGAAGCTCAGCCATGTAAAAACAGCTGGGGACAAACGACTACAAGAAGCTGTAAATCGTCTTGATCAAACGATTTATGAAATGATTGAACATCGTCGCCAAACTAATTTAGATGGACGCCATGATTTACTTTCCATTTTGATGAATGTAGAAGAGAATGGTGACCGCATGACAAACGAACAGCTACGGGATGAAATGATGACGTTTTTCCTAGCTGGTCATGAAACTACTGCTAACACATTAACATGGGCCTTTTACTTATTAGGACAACATCCAGATATTCTAGAACAGCTTCGTAAAGAAGTAAAGGAAAAAGTCGGAGATGCGCCACTTTCAATGGAAAACATTAGTGAACTTTCCTATATGGATAATGTGTTAAAAGAAGTGATGAGACTTTATCCAGCAGTATGGTGGATTTCTCGCGGGCCAATGCAAGATGTTGAATTAAATGGGTATCACATTCCAAAAGGAACTGATTTAGCATTAAGCCAATGGGCGATGCACCGGCACCCTGATTATTTTGACAATCCCCATTCCTTCGAACCTGACCGTTGGGAAGGTGATTTTGAAAAATCATTGCCGAACACCGTTTACTTTCCCTTTGGTGGTGGTCCTCGCATTTGTATCGGAAATCACTTTGCATTAACCGAAGCAAAAATTATTTTAGGAACAATCGTTCAGCAGTTTGATGTGTCGCTATCATCAAAAGAAGAAGTTCAAATTGAACCTGCGATTACATTACGACCGAAAAATGGTGTAAAGGTGAAGATTACAAGGTTATCATAAAAAAAACCGAGAAGCTCTTGTAAAATGAGCTTCTCGGTTTCTCGTTCGGACATTTGTTCCGTTATTTTAATCAAAACCGTTGATTTTCCAATGCTATCGGACATACGTTCCGTTATATCAACACATTATCATGGTTTCGCCTGATTTTTTGGCTAGTAACGGAACTAGTGTCCGATAGCAATCTCTAATGCTCATAATTCAAGCTAATAACGGAACCACCGTCCGATACGAGCTTCCTTAGCAATGTCCTATCTACACCTTACATCAGTGGGGCCGAAAATATTATAATTGCTACGATAAAGAAGAATACAGGGAGGACTGCATTCCCAACTAGCCCAAGAATCGAATATAATCTTTTATAATTCGCATTGCATACACCAATTATCCCTAAAATTAATCCAGCTAAGTAACCCACCCCTAAAACAAAGGCAAGGATAACTGATAATCCAAATTTCAAATCGGCCGCTCCAAATGTATCAGCTTGTTCTTGTGTGACTCCGTCGATAACAAGCATGTCTGTTAACTGATCATATGTATATGGAGTTTCTTCAGACAATGCAACATAATCGCCAACAGCTGACACCAACAATATTATAGAGAGCACTGAACCTAAAAACATAACCCCCGCTAGAATCGTAGAAATGATCCCTAAAACTGAATGTTTCTTTTCTGCTACTTCTTGCCATTCCGTATGATACGGTCCTCTTGGTGTTTGATAATCTTCGTTCATTTTTCCCTCTCCTTGTCGTGTCTGAATTTCATTCACATCTGCATTTCTATTTTATTAAAAAAAATGAAAAAACATTAATCGTTTTTTTTTTTGAAATAAGTCCTTTGACATTATAGCGCTCTTGTTTGGAAAAGTGAATATTTTTCCACAAAAACACTGGTTTATATTGAGTGACTTTAGGAAGATTTCCTATTTTTTAATAATTCATTTTCATCGTGCTCAGTCATGCGTTCGTTATATCAACGCATTTTCAAGGTTTCGCTTGAATTATGGATAATAACGGGCCCATACAGGGTCTCTATTAACTCTTAAATATATTAATTCACATACACATTTCAACAATTCATTAGATTTTCATGTAAAAAATGGATACATTTTTTACATATTCCACTTGGAAACTTGTGTTTTCGAGATGCCTGTATGCATTTTGAAAAATGCACAATTTATAGGTAACCTCCCAGTCTCCGTAGCATCCTCAAATGCTTCAAGCAAATAATCGGAAAAATGTCTGATACTTCTTCCTTAGTTACACTACCCTTTAACTTACATCAATGGGGCAAAAAAATTATTATATGCTACGATAAAAAACAAAATAGGAAGAACTACATTTACTACTAGCCCGATAATCGGATATATTTTTTTATGCTCTCTTTTACATACACCAATAATCCCCAAAACTAACCCAGCTAAATATCCGAATCCTAAAAGAAAAGCAAAGAACACTGAAAATCCAAATTTCATATCGGCCATTTCAAACATTTCCACTTGTTCCTGAGTAATTCCATCCAATAAAACCATGTTTATTATCTCCTCATAAGAATATGAAGTTTCTTCAGACAATGTAACATAATCTCCAACTGCTGATGTTAGTAATCCTAGAGCGATCAATGAACCAAATAACATAAACCCTGCTAGACTCGTCGAAAGGATTCCTAAAACAGAATGCTTCTTTTCTTCTACTTCTTGCCATTCCGTACGATATGGCTCTCGTGGTGTTTCATAACCTTCGTTCATTTTTGCTTATTCATCTCCTTATCATGTCTAAAATATCATTCAAATCCACATGCTTACTTTATTTTTTTAAAACTTTAATCATTCCTATAATGGAAATAAGTCCTTTGACATTATAGCGCTCTTGTTGGCAAAAGTGAATATTTTCACACAAAAACACTGCTTTATATTGAGTGGTATTCAGGAAATTTTACCTATTCAGGTCGGACATTCGTTCGGTTAACTTGGGAAATCCAGTAAAAATGATTTATTTCCTTAAATATAAACAACAAAATGTCCAATATATTCACCCCCGTCCAATCCAACTCAAAAACCACACGTCTAGGAGTCTAGGACGTGTGGCTCTCTTCTTTTTGCACCTTACTTAAACTGTCTTCTCCGCACCAATTCTTCACTAACTTGACTATACATTTTTTCAACACCTGAACTTGTCGCATCGAAGATTATCGCATCCTCTACGCTTATTCCTAAGCTAGTCGCCTCTTTGGCAACATCAAGATTAGCTCCAATGAATAAAAACTCCCATTGATGTTTGTCTTCGTGTTTTTTGATTAATTTTTTTACCTTTTTATAGGAATATTCCTGGCTCGCATTTTCATAGCCATCTGTTGTAATAACAAATAAAACTTTATTTGGACGGTTTTCTTTTTCTGTATTGTTTATTCTTGTGGAAACGGTTGTAATTGTTCTACCGATGGCATCTAGTAAAGCGGTACTACCTCTAACAAAGTAATTGTCTTTTGTTAATACTGCCGTGTCTGCTTCCACTCCATCCCATAGCATTTCATAATTATTGTCAAAAAGAACGGCTGTTACAACGGTTCTTCCTTCTTCTTCGCTTTGTTTTTTTACTAATGTATTAAATCCACCTATCGTATCTTCTTCTAACCCTGACATTGACCCACTTCGGTCAAGTAAAAAAATGATTTCTGTCGTTTGATTCATTTTCATCACCCTTTCGTTATTCATGGTATAATCATAACGAGAATGATGATGAAAATGGTCGCTTGAAAAGCGACATTTTGAGGTGACTATTATGCTTGATTCCACAGTACTTGAAGACATTCAATCGTATCTAGACTTACATCTTCAAATTAAATCGTTTGCACCGCTTGAATCTGAATTTATCGTTTCAGAAATGCTCAATACGACAGACTTAAAGTCGTTTATAAAAACAAAACGAAAACCTACACTAAAAAACGTTCTGTTTACCTATATTGATAAAAAAGGAAAAACTGATGCTGAAATTTATAAAAAAGCTGGTCTTGACCGCAGACATTTTTCCAAAATAAAAAATGAACCTCGGTATCGTCCAAAGAAAAACACGATACTCACCTTAGCCATAGCACTTGAATTACAAATTGATGAAACAGAAGATTTATTAAATTCGGCTGGGTATTCACTGTCACAAAGTGAAACATTTGATTTAATTGTTCAATATTTTATCGAAAACAAAATGTATGACATTCTCCTTATTAATGAAGCATTGGATCATTTTGAAGAAAAGCTGTTAGTTGAATAAAGAAAAATGCGTGAGCGTCTTTTCTTTCAAGCGATGGGCGAAGACCTGCCTGCTTTTCTAGAATAAGCTTTCAAAACTTCACTGCTATAACAAAATCTTTTTTATATGTAAAAAAAGCAAGCTTAATCTCCCTGCTTCTGATTAAACTCGCTTCTCTTTTTTAGTTATCGTTCTTTTATTCGGTTTGCCATGTCATAATATTCCTTTGCGATTTGTGGATACTCTTCAATGATATTCTGTTCTTCATTTGGGTCTTCAAGTAAATTGTACAATTCATGGCTGTCATTATAATTGAAAATGAGTTTGTAATTTTCATTTCGTATCATCCAACAATTTTCCCACTCACAATATTGATAGTCTTTATGGTGCCTTTCCTTCTCAACTAATAAAGGATAGAGCGACTTTCCATCTAGCTTATCTTGCTCATAGTAGACCCCTGCCATATCCAATATCGTTGGATAAAGGTCAACAAGTTCAACTAATCCTTCATAAAGGGCACCATTCCAGGTTGTCGCTGTTGGGTCTGAAATAATGAGCGGTACTCTAATTGAACTTTCATACATCACTTGCTTTTGAAACAACCCATGATCCCCTAACATTTCCCCATGATCGGATGTAAAAATGACAATTGTATTTTTATCTAAGTCTCTGTTCTTCAAACACTGCAACAGCTTCCCTACCCAATGATCTAAATGAGTGATCATCCCTGCATAATGCTTTTTCACTTCAACCACATTATTATCTGTCATGCCTTTTAAATGCTTTTCTTGTCTTTTTTTTATCCAATCCGGTTTTCCTGTATTCTTCGCTTTTATTGAAGGTGGAAATATCGTTTCATCATACAATTCATAATAGGACATAGGAGCATCCCACGGATCATGAGGACTTAAAAAATTGACCGAACAAAACCATGGATATTCTGTTGATACATTATCAATAAATTCACATGCTTTTTGTCCAATAAACGCATCTGCCACATCATCTTCCTCAAGAACTGACGGGGCTGAATACCAAACAGGTTGCTTATCTCGATGTTGATAATCAACCATATACTCTTCTAATTTCCCTCGTTCAAATAAATAATGTTGATACGAACCAACTAGTTCATGTTCATGAATAGGAAACGAGCCTGACCTTGACTTAGCAGAAGACATCTTCCCTTCCGTTTCAAATGGCATCGTATATCCTAAATGATAGTTTATCGGGGCATCCCCGTTTTTTCCGTATTGTTGATCTGGTTTGTGAAGCTCTAGCTTGCCTATCCCTGCCACCTGATAACCCGCTCTTCGTAATGCTTGCATATACGTTTTTTCATCTTTTGGAAAGTGAAAATGATTATTTAACACCCCTAATCGATGCGGATACTTTCCACTCATTACTGATGCACGACTTGGTACACATGTTGGACTATTGCATATGGCTTGGGTAAATCGAATACCTTGTTTCGCTAACTTGTCAATGTTCGGAGTACGCACAGAGGAATTCTGTGCGCATCCGATTGAGTCTGCTCGTAATTGATCGAACATAATAAGTAGAATATTTGGTTGCTGCTTTTTCATTTTATACAGCCATCACCGCTTTCATCTTTTTCTTTAGCATTCTTGCCCCTTGCACTTTCACTTGTAAACAAGGTGAAATTTCGATGTCATATTTTTTTCGTGCGATTACTTGCTTTAATTCAGCAATCGTATTGGCTTCTTCTTTAAATTCATTATAAATACTCCCGAATTGAAGACATTGATGCGTATCACTTCCAGCAACAACAGGAAGCTCGAGTGAATAAGCATATTGAAACAATTCATCTTTCATTTTTAAACCTTGATGATATAAATCGGTAGCATTTAAATCCAGCGCGTCTAATTGCATCAATTGTTCTTTAGGAAGATGAGATAATTTCTTAGACTCTCTAAATGGATGTGCACCAATTTTTAAAAGCTCATATTGGTCAGCTAGCTCTAGTAAACTAGCAAAAGAAATAAAGTTTTCTTTCAAACGATGTGCAGACAACTTCTCATTAATATCTAAAATGTCAGCTCTCGTCCCTATTAGTAATATATGACCAACTTCTGAAATATCGACTTCAATACCTGGGAACACTTTTACACCTTCAACTACATAATAATCTTCTATATATGGATAGTGCTGATCTAGAGTGTCATAGATAACTTCAAAATTAGTTGTGTTAAAATGTTCAGTTAAGGCAATAGCATCTAAGCGATTCTCTTTTGCCATTTGAATATGCTCTTGGAACCCCTCCAACGTAAACTCTGCCTTTTTGCTTAATTTTCCATGTGTGTGAAAATCTATGTTCATTCCTATACTCCTCCTTAAGACCGTGTTGCTTTATATTCTTCATATAATTCGTTCATTTCATCGATAATCTTTTGGCCTCCATCATTCAGCCAACGGTTTACAGCAGTCTCCACATCTTCCATTCCTCTACGTCCGACTACGATTTCTGTCATCATCTGCTCAAATTCAGCATCCAATTGACCACCGATTTTGACATTCGTTTCCGAAATTAAAGCTGGATTATCATCTTCCCATATATATTTTTCATTCATTTCATAATGAGCAGCAAGAGTTTGCTCAAATTCTTCCCCTAACCACCAATATGCTCTATGAAGTTCATTCCATCCACGAATAAGATTCGTCCCAATCGAGGCAGGTTCATGCTCATCCCATGCATCTAGTTTTTCTACCGTCCCATCTTCATGAACAGTATAATGAATACCTTCTATTCCATGGCGTGTAATCTCATAACCATCTGTAATGTTCCATTCATATATCGCTAGAATACGATGAGCCTTTTCTTTACTCACATTGGCATTGATGACCTTTTTGAAAAAACTAGAACGGGTTGGTGTTGTTCGACTCCCATCTGGACCTGCTGGCGGTGGGAAAAATGTTAATTCTGCGTTTGGATCATGTTCTTTTACATCAACAGCTTCTTTTTCATGAACACTGTTTGGATTCACATACTCAATTCCTGCAATGCCATTACTTAATCTTTCATTGGCATCGCGCCAATCTGTATGTAGCATGAAGTCTTTATCAAGTACTCCTTCTTCGTAAGCCTTTCTCATAAAAGAAATATATTCTGTTAATTCATCTAGTTGGGCTTGATATGGGACAAGTTCTCCATCGATATCTTTCCACTCACGCGCTAAGCCAAAAGCCCCACCACGCCAAGCTGTTCCATCTTCTGAAAAAAGACCCATTGCTGAAAAACCAATCGTATCATTTTTTCCTGTTCCGTTCGGGTCTTGGTGTGTAAAAGCATGGGCCACTTCATAAAACTCGTCAATCGTATCAGGAACATCTAATCCGAGAGTATCCAACCAATCTTGACGAATGGCTAACATATTTCTCGTTTGCAAACGGTATTCAGGTACACCGTAATAGTGACCAGATGGATTTAAAATTTCCCACGCCCATGTTGGGTATTCTGCTTCTAAGTCAGGATGGTATTGAAGCAATGGCTTTACATCGTAATAAGCGCCTCTCTCGGCCCAGTCAGAAAACATCCGTGGGTCATTATGTCCAAAACGCCATATATCAGGTAAGTTTCCGCTTGCTGCTAATGTACTTAAATACTCTTCAAAATCTCCACGGTCATAATATTGAATATCAAATGTCACATTAAACTTATCCTCAATTAATTCAAAGACAGGATTATCCTCATATGGAATAGGAGAACCTGTTGTTAACATTGAAATCGTTAAATGCTCCTCAAAATTATAAGGCTCGAAACTATCGTTGTTGCCTTCGCTTTCTATTTTTGTGTCTCGTTCCGTTTTTTCACTACTCGCTTCTTCTTGTTGAGCACAGCCACTTGTAAAAGCTAAAACTAAAAAGAACAGCACCACATTTATAAAACCAAACTTTTTCATTTCAATTCCCTCCACAACGTTTTTATTTTTTTCTCCACACCACATACTCAACTCAACATTCCTACACTACATCATTTGTTTTTTACCCTCTCCCTCCATGGAATACTAGTCTTTAACAGAGCCTAGTAGAAAGCCTTTATTGAAATATTTTTGAAAAAACGGAAAGATAATGAGCAATGGAGTAATTGTAATGACGATGGCAGCCATCGGAACAGCTGGGCTAAACAAAATATCAGCTGTTTCACTCCCTAATAAATCTTCATCTTGAATAATTAATCGTCGCAGCATAACTTGTAATGGCATTCGACTTTGGTCGTGCAAATATAAAACGGCGTCAAAATAAGAGTTCCAGTGGGCGACAATGTAAAATATCGTAAAGGTTGCCAAAGCTGGTTTTGCTAATGGCAATGCAATCGTAAAAAACAAGCGCCACTCCCCACACCCATCCATTCTGGCAGCCTCTTCAAGCTCCCGTGGAATATTTTTAAACAACCCACGCATGACAATTAAATAAAATGGCGAGATTGCACTTGTTAACCAAAGCGCCCAATAACTATCGAGCAATCCAAGACCATTTACAATTAAGTAAAGTGGAATCATGCCACCACTAAAAAGCATGGAAAACAACACTAAAAAATTGATAAACGAACGGCCAGGCAGCCATTCTTTCGATAAGGCATAAGCCATTAACGTCGTAAAAACCATATTAATTACCGTTCCAAAAACAGTAATAATAACAGCATTTTTAAAAGACCTCACAAAAATTTCATTATTCATTAAATAAATGTACGCATCAAAGGTTATTTCTCTTGGAATAATGAAAAATCCCCGTGTTACAAACTGACTTCTGTCGGCAATGGAGCTTCCGTACACATATAAGATAGGAAGTAAAACAGCTAAAGTAATAAGCGTTAAAATGATATATACGGCGATATCAAACATGCGGTCCTCTGTTAGCTTAAATCGTTTCATTAGTAGACCCCTTCTTTTCCTAACTTTTTCGTGATTTGGTTTGCGATAATCACCATCGTTAATCCAACCATTGATTTAAAGAGCCCAACAGCCGTTGTATAACTAAACTGACCACCAATAACCCCCGCACGGTACACATATGTATCAAACACATCCGAAACACTTAGATTCAAAGGGTTTTGTAATAAATAAATATGTGTAAAACTTAAATCCATAAATCCAGCCAGCCTTAAAATGAACATAATAATGACAAGATATAATATAGAAGGTATCGTAATATGCCACATCATTTGAACTCTTGAAGCCCCATCAACCTTTGCTGCTTCATATAATTGTGGATTAATAGAAGACATTGCCGCTAAATACACAATCGCATCCCATCCCATGCCATTCCAAATATTATGTATGACCCACAAAGGACGAAAATAAGTTGGGTCAGTCATTAGTTCGATTCTATTCCAGCCTGAATCAGCTAATAGATTGTTAATTCCACCAGACTGAGTGGAGAACAACATGACTGTAATGCCTACGATAACGACCCATGACACAAAATGTGGTGTGTACAAAATCGTTTGGATTGTTGTCCGAAAATAGCGAACTCTGACCTCATTTAACAGCAGTGCTAATATAATTGGAGCCGGAAAATAAAATAGTAAATCATAAATACTTAAAACAAACGTATTCCACAACAACTTTAAAAACATTCGTTCTTGAAATAGTCTTTCAAAATGAGCTAGTCCAACCCATTCACTTTGAAGAAAACCTTTAAACGGGTCGTAATTCATAAAAGCAACAGACAATCCAAACATCGGACCATATTTAAAAATGAGGAAGTAGAGTATCCCTGGTAATAGCATGAAATATAATGGCATACTTCTTTTTACTAACTTCATCTTTGACTGTTCTTTTATGTTTACAGATTGTTTCATATTCAGTGATGATTCCTTTTGCATCTGTGACCTCCCTTTGATGATGTATAGACATCTACTGTGACTGATGTTACTAGATATTCTTTAAGACAATATTGAATCAATGTAAAAAAATGATAAACTTTGTTACAAGTTTGTTAATTAACCTATTGAAAATACTAATATAAAGCCTTTTAACCTTTTATACACTAAATCATTTCATAAAAAAACATTTCTTCCACACATGTAAAATGCTATAATCAATTCAACATAAGAAGTCTAGAGGTGTTTAAATGAAAGTGCAAACTGAAAAACCAAGCTACCAACTTGTTAAAGAAAAAATAGAGAAAATGATTGATAATGGAGAAGTGAAAGTAGGGGAGAAATTCCCTTCAGAAATTCAAATGGCAAAGAAATTTAATGTTAGCCGCGAGACATTTCGTTCAGCAGTGAAGCTACTCGAAAGTGAAGGTCGTGTTTATGTCAAACACGGGGTTGGTACATTTATTACATCGCCGCTACCTTTTATAGAAAACAGTTTAGAAAAGCTAACAAGAATTGGACAACTCATCCAATTAGCTGGACTCATTGAAGGAGAACAAAAAGAATTTTTTGATATTGTTCCCGCTACAAAAGAATGGGCTGAGTATTTATCCATTCAAGAAGGTGACCTTGTTGTTCATCATGAAAGGATTCGAACCGCCAATGGAGAACCTGTCGTTTGTTCTTTAAATATCATGCCAAAAAGTATTGTCGGTGACACATTTGAACAAAAAGAACTTACTGGTTCATTAACTCTTTTTCTTGAAAAGGAATGTAATATTAAATTCATGCGTAGTGATACCGAATTAGAAGTTCCTCTTCATATCGATCGTTATTGTCAAAAATTACTCATTCACCCTCAAACGACCGTTATGTTATTAAAACAACTCCATTATGATGAGCTCAATCGTCCCGTCATGTTTAGTTACGATTATTTACGAAATGACATTTTTAAATTCCGAGTAAGACGTACACGATAAATCACCATACGAAAAGAGAGTTTAGGAAAAATAACATCCTTAAACTCTCTTTTGTTGTATAGACATCTTCTATTCATTTTTTACATTTTTATCGAAACTATTATTGTGAATACTCTGTAATACTACTTTTACAAAAATTTAACATAACCCTATAACCCTTGCTTTATAAATGTTTATATCCACTTTTCACTTTTTATCGATTCCTCTCTCCTTACGAAATTTTTCTAACAATGATAAAATGCATGTAATTATTAGATGTCTAGAGGTTAATTACATTTCAACACCCGTAAGGAGAGAAACTTTGATGCAAACTTTACTAGAGCTTGACTATTATTTATCCGTTGCGAAGTCTACCATTTTAAAAGCAAGCCACTTAATTCAATATCGCATACAAGAAAATAGATTTAACGTTTTCGAAAAAGCGAGCGAAACAGATTTAGTGACAAGTGTTGATAAAGAAATTGACCAGTTTATTACCACTCGCCTCAAACAACATTTTCCAACGCACGAGTTTATTACAGAAGAAGCGATTTCTCAACAAAACAGTGAACCTTCTTCCAATCAATTCACATGGATCGTTGACCCTATTGATGGAACAACAAATTTTATTCATGGCTTCCCTCACTTTTCCATTTCAATAGCACTGACATATGGACAAGATATTTTAATAGGCATTATATATGACATCATAGTAAATGATATTTATGTAGCTATTAAAGGCCAAGGTGCTTTTTTAAACAATAATTTAATCAGCTGTTCTTCTACCTTTGATTATAAAAATAGTTTACTATCTTTTGGATTTACCGATACAGACTGGAACGATAAAGAAACAATTCTTCCTCGTATCGAAAAACAAATTGGTACATGCCGTTCTCTCCGTATCTCTGGTTCTGCATGTCTTGACTTTGCCTATGTAGCTTCAGGAAAAATCGATGGCATGTGGTATAAAGGATTAAAGCCTTGGGATAAAGCAGCAGGAATTCTTCTTGTCCAAGAAGCAGGTGGAATATGTAGTGATTTTTCTGGTCGCACACACTCTCTATTAAACCGTGCTGAAATCGTGGCAACAAACAGATATATTCATAGCGAAGCCCTTACCTATTTATAGTCTTCCACATAAAAAGGAGAACGTTCCCATGCAAACAAACCAAAAAAAATCATGTTGTACACCACAAAGACAACAAAGTATCTCGGAAATAAGAAAGCGACGTAACCAAGTTACTGCCTCCCATACCTCTCACCCGTATAAAAATATGAAATACTTATCTGGCGGAACATTTATCATGGGGGCAGACTTAAATGAAGGATACTCTTCTGATGCAGAAGGACCAAAACGACCGGTTACAGTGGAACCTTTTTATATTTCACCCTACACAGTAACAAACGAACAGTTTCGCGTATTCGTTCAAGAAACAGGCTATGAAACGGATGCTGAGAAATATGGCTGGTCCTTCGTCTTCCACCTTCTTGTGTCCAAAAAAACCGCAAAAACCGTAAAGGAAATCGCACCACAAACACCGTGGTGGTGGGTCGTGAAGGGGGCTAGTTGGCAATGCCCTGAAGGACCAGACTCAACAATCGACTCCCGGCTTGACCACCCTGTCGTACATATCTCTTGGAATGATGCTATCGCTTATTGTTCATGGTCTGATTGTCGCTTACCAACAGAAGCCGAGTGGGAATATGCCGCACGCGGAGGCTTACAGTCGGCACGCTATCCTTGGGGCGACGAACTCTTACCAAACGGTGAACACCGCTGTAACATTTGGCAAGGAACATTCCCTCATGAAAATACAAATGAGGATGGCTATATAAGCACGGCTCCCGTTCATACTTTCCCACCAAATGGATTTGGATTATACAATATGGTCGGAAATGTGTGGGAGTGGTGCGCCAGTTCCTTTTATCCTCATTCACATCACGAGGACTATCTAAAAGTAAAAGCAATGCGCGGCGGCTCCTTCTTATGTCACGCTTCTTATTGTAATCGGTACCGCAATGCTGCAAGAAGTTCTAACACAGCCGATAGTTCTGCGAGCAATATTGGCTTTCGTTGTGTCATGTCTAAAGAAAAGAGGATGCTTTCATGAACGAAATGAACAAACCACTTCACCGCTTTTGTGAATGGTTGATGTCCTTAGCTTACCTAAACTTACTATGGATAATATTTTCTGCGGCTGGGTTCATTATTTTCGGGATCATTCCAGCTACGATTAGTATGTTTGCTGTTATCAGACAATGGCTGATGAAGGACACCCCACCAACAAGCAAAGCATTTTGGCTTTATTATAAAACGAACTTTTGGAAAGGAAATCTTCTTTTCTTTCCGTTTGTTGGCATCGGGTATTTATTACTCGTAAATTTCCGTTTGCATTTACTAGCAGACTATACATTACCTTTATTCTTGTTTTACTTTCTACTTATTGTTTCAGTAGTGTACGGACTTATATTTATATATATTTTTCCGATTTTTGTACATTTTGAATATCCTTCATCGTCCTATTATAAAAATTCGCTTTTATTCGCTTTTTCACATCCATACTATTCGGTATTGTTAGTCACACTCTCATATGGACACTTTTTACTCATGAATGTTATTCCGATATTCCTTTTATTTTTCGGTGTCAGCCTTTGGAGTTACGTGATGATGAAAGTAGGGTTAATTATGTTTACACCATTACAAGCACGTCCACAATAAGAAAAACGTGGGAGCGTCTTTTCGTTTCAAGCCAAGTGCGGAGCCCTGCCCGCTTTTGACAGTGAAACGTGCAGGTGCGCAGCCTTCGCTCATCTAGAATAAGCTTTCAAAGCATCAGTGCTAGACCATAAAAAAATCCCCCTAAATATAGGGGGACATAATTACACAACTATTTTTTCATTCGTTTGTATCTTTAGAAGAACTTGGCGAACTCTTCTTTCTTCCGCCTTTACAACTTTTATATGGAAACTTTGGTAGATGAATTCTTCACCTTCTTTTGGGATCCGTTGAAATTCCTCAATCACCCATCCACCAACAGTGTGATTATTCGTTTCTGGTGTGTCGATGTTTAAGAACCTTGCAAACTCATCAATCGATACATCTGCATCAATCATATAACTTGTTGAGTCAACTTGTTTTAATTGATTCACACTGACATCATGTTCATCCCAAATTTCTCCTACAATTTCCTCTAATAAATCTTCCATTGTAATTAATCCGGATGTTCCACCGAATTCATCAATGACAATAGCCATATGAATTTTTTGTTTTTGTAATTCATTTAATAACGTCGATATTTTCATCGATTCTACGACAAATAATGGCTTTCTTATGAGATTTCTAATATCGACATTTTCGCGCTTCTTAATATAAGCTGTTAAAAAATCACGCTCAGACAATATCCCTATTACATTATCAATTGTCCCTTCATAAACTGGAATTCTCGAATAATGCTCAGTTAGGAAAATATCCATAATTTCAGGAATCGGTTGATTGACTTCGACTGCAACCATATCTGGACGTGGCTTTAAAATGTCATGCACGATAATATCGTCAAACTCTAAAGACCGATGTACCATTTCTTTTTCCTGTTTCCCAATTACACCTTCGTCTTCACTGATTTGGACAATCATTTTGATTTCCTCTTCAGTAACCGATGGTGTATTTTCTTTATTTTTTATAAAGAAAGTGACTAATTTTTTACATTGCAAAAACAACCAAGTTACGGGATACAATACTATAATTAGATAAAATAAAATTCCCGATGTTTTAAGTGCGTACCCTTCTGCAAATTCTTTTGCTAACGATTTCGGGATAATCTCACCAAAAATTAACACTAAAATCGTCACCACAAAAGTACTAATAAAAACACCTAAACTCGGACCAAACACGTTGATGGCAATTTGTGAAGAAAGTGTTGCCGCTGCAATGTTCACAAGATTATTGCCCACCAACAAAGTCGACAGCGTCTTATCAAAGTTTTCAGCTATAATGACCGCCTTTTTCGCTCCTCTCCTTCCTTCATCTTCATAATTTTTGAGGCGAATTTTATTCACACTCGAAAATGCTGTTTCAGCAGAAGAGAAAAATGCCGATAAACCTAATAACATGACTAAAAACGCAATCAAACTCGACGGAACATCGTCCATCTAAACATCACACTCCAATGAAATAATAGTACTATTATATAGCGAACTTCCCCCGTTCACCACTAATATATCTTAATTTTTTTTGTTTTTTTAGCCAATATTTGTCGAAGGGAAAACGGATGCAACATGGAATAGTTATACATATGAATTTTTGTGGAAATGGAGGTAAAAACTTGGACGCACTAAACCAATTTACTCAAATGCACGATGAATTCATCGAAGTCTGGAATAAAGCTATGAAAACAGGAAACACAACCGCCCTAGACCGAATGACCGAAAATTATTATGTTGCTTTCTTTAATGGAAGCCACAATAAACCAATGTTCTTCACGAAGCAAGATTCATTAGACGGTATGAAACAATCTGTTGAGCATTTTTTAGGGGCGCAAAAACAGTTTAAACATCGAGTCATCCGACTTCGAAATAATGAAAATGCTGTTGTTTTTTATGAATTACTCGTGATTAAAGAAGAAGACATACTCGCAAGACTGTTTACAACCGAAAACTGGCAACTCATCAATGGCCAGTGGATGATCGTGAGGGAAACCGAAGAAGTGATTGCGTAATGTGCGGGTTAGGAATACAGGAGAAAACCGTATCGGACATCTGTTCCGCTATTTTACGTTTTTAGGCTGTTTTTTCAAACCTATCGGACATACGTTCAGTTATTTGGGCAGTAACCGTTAAAATCACTTCAATTTTCAGCTAATAACGGAACAGATGTCCGTTAGATTTTTGAAACTTATGTTTTTTGACTGAATAGCGGAATATATGTCCGTTAAAGTATGATAGATTAAGATAATAATGGGCTTTAGGATTTATCGTCATTCTACTTATCCCCATTACCACACAAAGCATTCCTCAGCCTCCTACCTTTTTTCCACTCCTAAAGAATTTGTTATTTCCCATTGTTTCTCCTTAACTCACTATACTGCACATGAATTCTATTTTCTGGATTCCTATCTACCGTGTACAGAACGATAAGAAACAATAGTTCTAATGGCTTCATTAAAAGATAAACGATATCTGCTGACCATTTCGAATGAATATGCCGACTAATTGGATATCCATACTTATCGTAAACCGCACGAATAACTTTATGTGCTCTCGGTACATATTGTTCTAAAATATTCTCAAATGCGTTCGCAACTAACAATTGACGATTTACAGGGATTCTCCTCCCCCTCCTTATCCCCGCTCGCACTGGCTTTACAATGTTAGGGTGACCGAGTGCTGATACGGTACATAAATAATGTCCATCATTATCCCTACTTATCATTTCTGGCTCTGGAGGTGGAATATTGGAGTAATTAAAAGAACTTGTATCAAGAAACACTCGTATAAAACTATCTGGTCGTTGACCAAATAAAATTAATATAAGATGTATGATTACCATGATTGGAAACAAAGAGACAATCCATACTTTCGACATGCGATTATAGTTATTTGTTATGTTCGCAAAAAATTGGAGAAATATATTTTTATATTTTATATCCATTTCTTCCCGTTCATAAAATTGATCTAGGGAATTTTTTAACCTTGCAATATATAGAAAGCATAATGAACTAAACCCAATTTGTAATAAATACACCGCCAAATTTAGCCCGTTATTTACTGTAACAGTATGAGCCAAATACATGATACCTAGAAATATATTAGTTATCACCAAAGTGCTACAAAACACATATACAATCGGTGAAAGCCAATCATAAAACAAGGTAATGCATGTAAAACTAAATAAGCCTAATGTTAACAAAATAAATATAGAAGGAACGTACTCTATCGCTAATGAAGCATAACCATTCTTAAAGCTCCCTGTTTGCTCATACATCTTTAAAGGTTTTCCCGCTATTTCTCCTGAACCATCAAGGGACAAACCAACGACTAACACATAATACATTGATATTGAAAAAATACTATCAAAAATTTTGTATTTGATTTGTCTTTCTTCTTGTTTTTGTGACCTAGGACTCGGACTCTTTATAAAGCTCTTTATCATTCGAATAAAACTATAAAAAGGCATTACAACAAATAATACATACATTAAAATAAGGTACATCTTATACACCTCTCAGCTTTATATATCATCCCTCCACTATATTAACATAAATATCCAATTGCAATATTCTTCTTTACTCCAAACAAAAAAGGTACTCGCTTTAACTACGAATACCTCTCCATTTAAATCCCTTTAATACTATTTAAAATCCCCTCTGCTACTTCAACATTAATCCTTATCGCATCCCAGCTAAATCCATCTTCGAATCCTTGATGACGGTCGTTATCGAGAAGTTTTATAAACATGACACTATAATAATCCAGTGGCATATGATGCACGGTTATCTCATACCCGTCATCATACTCCTTTATAGAAAAAGTTCCTTCTGTCACAAATCTTACATTTTCTTCGATATAACTATACGTATAATCATCCCTTAATATCATATAAAAATCATCACCATCATTCCAATGCCATGCTCCAAAAACTTCACTATCTATTAAATCCGTTTGCTCTAATCTAGAGCCCTGACTACTGACTGTTTCGCTAGGTGGTGCAATAATGGACTCACTGTTTGGAATTTCTGTTAGTTTAAGATGACTTAAAACTCCCCAATGTGTTCCGATATACCATGTAGAATCTCCGTCCATTTGATAAAGTTCTAAATCATAACCAAAATTCATGGTTATTTCATCTTCAGAAGTCGCTTTAACATTTCCTACTATCCATACAACTCTCATATCGCCTTCTGACTTATCATAGTCAATGATGTTATACGTTTCATAATCGGAATACACATAGTTTTCTGTTATTTCCCATGTCTTTAATCCAATTTGTTTGTCCATCTCCATCGTAACCAATTCCCGCGCTACTTTGAGCAAATCATTTTCATGACTCTCTAGTCCAAGCTCCATTTCGATTTCTTCATTTACCTTCTTCGCTTCTATCTCAGAATATGGCCGTTCTACATCATTTGTTGTAACTTGAACGACATTTTCATTTCCATCTAATACCATGAACACAACACCTGCTATTACCGATAGAAAACCAAATACAATACACGATACTAATAACGGAGAAAAAACATGGTTTCCTTTTGTAAGTTTTACGATGATGATAACTAACGCTAGTAAAATGAAAAGAAATCCTAAACTAAAGAAAAGCATATTTACTATATTCATTTTTCCAACTCCTGAATAGGTACTTAAAACTAATTCTATTTTACTATAAAACCTTTAAATATTATACTAAATAAAAAACGCGATAAGGATTCTTCCTTATCGCGTTTTTTTCAATATATTATTATCGAAGTGTATTCACAGCCGCTCTTTCAATCTCAAGACCTTGCTTATATCGCTCCATAAATTGTTCAAATCCTTCAACATCAATCGGGTCAGGTGACACCGTTTTGACTGTTTGGCCAGCAAACACATGGTCATTTAAAAAGCTCTCTAATGTTTCATTATCGTTTTTGTTTATCATATACGATCCTAACAATGCAATTCCCCATGCTCCACCTTCTCCCGCCGTTTCCATAACAGAAACAGGCACATTAAAAGCTGCTGCTAAAAAGCGTTGGCCGACACCTTCTGTTTTAAACAATCCACCGTGACCTAACACTTCGTCAAGTTCGACTTTTTCTTCTTTAAACAAAATATCCATTCCAATTTTCATCGCACCGAAAGCTGTAAATAAATGTGTTCGCATAAAGTTCGCTAAATTAAAAGTAGAACCAGTAGACCTAACAAACAACGGACGACCTTCTTCAAAATGGGTCATATGTTCTCCTGAAAGATAACCATAGGATAATAAGCCACCAGCGTCAGGGTCCCCGCTAAGAGCCGAATTAAAAAGAGTTTCATATAATTTTGTTTTATCAACTTCGATCCCAAGTGCTTTCGTAAATTCATCAAACAACCCAACCCATGCATTTAAATCAGAAGAGCAGTTATTTGAATGCGCCATTGCGACTAAGTTTCCAGTCGGTGTTGTTACAAGATCAATTTCTGGGTGTACTTTTGATAAATCTTTTTCTAACACGACCATTGCAAATGCTGAAGTTCCAGCCGATACATTCCCCGTGCGTTTGGCGATACTATTTGTTGCCACCATTCCTGTTCCTGCATCACCTTCTGGCGGGCAAAGTGGAATGCCGCTTTGTAGTTCACCGCTGACATCTAATAGTTTTGCTCCCTCTTCTGTAAGAGTACCAGCGTTTTCTCCTGCTACCAACACACTTGGCAAAACATCTTCAAGTTTCCACGGTAAGTTTTTCGAGGCAATTAATTCATTAAATTGCGTAAGCATCGTTTCATTATACTGTTTCGTACTTAGATCAATCGGGAATACACCAGACGCTTCCCCAACACCTAATACTTTTTCACCCGTTAATTTCCAATGCACATATCCAGCCAGTGTTGTTTGGAACGCAATTTGATTCACATGTTCTTCTCCATTTAAAATCGCTTGATAAAGATGAGCAATACTCCATCTTTGCGGGATATTATAGTTTAATAGTTCTGTTAACTGATTGGAAGCTTGCTCAGTCATGTTGTTCCGCCACGTTCGGAATGGAACGAGCAGTTCTCCTTCTTTATCAAAAACCATATAACCATGCATCATTGCACTAAATCCAATAGCTCCAATGGTTTTTATGCTCACACCATATTGTTCTTTCACGTTTTCAATTAATTGTTGATAGCTATCTTGTAAACCCTTCCAAACACTTTCTACAGAATACGTCCAAATATTATTAACCAATTGGTTTTCCCACTCATGACTACCAGAAGCGATCGGTACATTATCTTCTCCGATAAGAACCGCTTTAATTCTAGTTGATCCAAGCTCAATCCCTAGAACTGTTTTCCCACTTTCAATCATTTGTTTTACATCAATACTCATTTCATTTCCCCCAGTACACATAGTTTAGTAAAAATCCAACATTCTATGAAAACAAGAAGCAATATCTATCACATATCGTTGATACCATTATTATAAGAAATAACTTCCTAATTTACAACAAAAAATGTACGTACAACTTTATGTTATTTTTATATTAACTCACATTAAATACGTACAATTAAATGGTTTTAATATTAAAATCCAATACTTGTTTCACGTTTCTCAAATTCGGGTATACAAAAAGAGAATTTTTATCATTCCAGCATCTCCCTTATCATAAACATAGTCATGTACTTGTTTATGACGAGTTTCTTCATATTCAATAAGATTGAGTCAAATGAGAACTACTTCATTCTATCTTTTACCAAAACTTCTCCATAAAATGCCATAATCCCACAGAGAAAGAGAGAATCGAATCGCTATAAAGCTTGATATCATCATATTCTTAAAAAAAATTTATATTTTTAAGTTATTATTCTTTCTTTTTAATCGATAGTTTATTATAATGATTACATAACAATAATTATTCTCATCTAGACTATAGAGAAGAATAATTATAAAAACATTTTTTTCAAAAGAGAGGGGAAAAATATGGATACAAATAACACAGGTGGAAAATGCCCATTTGGTCATGGAAGTGCTACAACACCAAAATCTAGTGGTACAACAAACAGAGATTGGTGGCCAAATATGTTGAACTTAAACATTCTTCATCAGCATGACAGAAAGTCTAACCCAATGGGAGAAGACTTTAACTATGCAGAAGAATTTAGCAAATTAGATTACGATGCATTAAAGCAAGACCTTAGAGACTTAATGACAGATAGCCAAGATTGGTGGCCTGCTGACTACGGTCATTACGGACCATTCTTCATTCGTATGTCATGGCACGCTGCAGGTACATACCGTCAAGGCGATGGTCGTGGAGGAGCTAGCACAGGTAACCAACGTTTTGCTCCACTTAATAGCTGGGAAGATAACGGAAACCTTGATAAAGCTCGCCGTCTACTTTGGCCAATTAAGCAAAAGTACGGTAACAAAATTTCTTGGGCAGACTTACTTGTATTAACTGGTAATGTTGCGTTAGAAACAATGGGATTCAAAACATTTGGTTTTGGAGCTGGACGCGAAGACATCTGGCATCCAGAAGAAGATATCTATTGGGGTTCTGAAACAGAAATGCTAGGGAACAACCGTTACTCTGGTGACCGCGAACTTGAAAATCCTCTTGCTGCGGTACAAATGGGTCTTATCTACGTTAACCCACAAGGTCCAGACGGCAAACCAGATCCAATTGCAAGTGCTCGCGACATTCGCGAAACATTTGGACGTATGGGAATGAACGATGAAGAAACAGTTGCCTTAATTGCTGGTGGCCACACATTTGGTAAAGCACATGGTGCAGGTGATGCTTCTCATGTTGGTCCAGACCCAGAAGCAGCTCCAATTGAAGCACAAGGCTTTGGTTGGTTAAGTTCTCACGGAAGTGGAAAAGGTGGCGACACGATCACAAGTGGTCTTGAAGGTGCTTGGACTGCAAACCCAATCCAATGGGATAATGGCTATTTCGATTTATTATTTGGATATGAGTGGTGGTTAACAAAGAGTCCTGCAGGCGCATATCAATGGCTAGCTGTTGACCCAGACGAAAAAGATTTAGCTCCGGATGCTGCAGACGCATCTAAGAAAGTTCCAACAGTAATGTTTACAACAGACTTAGCATTACGTCATGACCCAGCATATGAGAAAATCGCTCGTCGTTTCCATGAAAACCCTGAAGAATTTGCTGATGCATTTGCTCGTGCATGGTTTAAACTTATTCACCGTGATATGGGACCAAAAGCAAGATACCTTGGCCCAGAAGTTCCACAAGAAGATTTAATCTGGCAAGATCCTGTACCAACAGTTGAGTATGATTTAACAGATGCAGAAGTAGCGGAACTTAAAGAAAAAATCTTAAACTCAGGTCTTTCAACTAGTGAGTTAGTAACGACAGCATGGGCTTCAGCTAGCACGTTCCGTGGTTCAGATAACCGTGGTGGTGCAAATGGTGCTCGCATTCGTCTTGAACCACAAAGAAACTGGGAAGTAAACCAACCAGAACAACTTGAAAAAGTTCTTTCTGTATATGAAAACATTCAAAGCCAATTAGATAAAAAAGTAAGCATTGCTGATTTAATCGTACTTGGTGGTACTGCAGCAGTAGAAAAAGCAGCTCAAGAAGCAGGCTTTGATGTAACTGTTCCATTCGCTGCAGGTCGTGGTGATGCAACACAAGAACAAACAGATGTAGAAGGCTTTGAAGTGTTAGAGCCAGTAGCTGACGGATTCCGTAACTACCAAAAGAAAGAATATAGCGTAACTCCAGAAGAACTTCTTGTTGATAAAGCCCAACTTTTAGGCTTAACAGCTCCAGAAATGACAGTTCTTATCGGTGGACTTCGTGTATTAGGTGCGAACTACGGTGGCACACAACATGGTGTATTCACTGACCGTGTAGGTACGTTATCTAACGACTTCTTCGTAAACCTACTTGATATCGGTGTAGAGTGGAAGCCAGTTGACCATAACCTTTACGAAGGCCGCGACCGTAACACTGGTGAAGTTGTTCGTACAGCAACAAGAATTGACCTTGTATTCGGTTCTAACTCGATCCTACGTGCACTTGCAGAAGTTTACGCACAAGATGATAACAAAGGTAAATTTGTAAGTGACTTTATCTCAGCTTGGGTTAAAGTGATGAACGCAGACCGTTTTGACCTTAAACTTAAAAAAGCTGAATTAGCAGGAAACTAATAAATAGAAAACCGTCATCAAATGTGATGACGGTTTTTTTTTTGAATTTGTGTCCTCTCTAGTGATAGAGAGGGCAGCGTGTAACTGTAGCGCAATGCCAAGAACTGCGATAAGTAGAGAATCGCGCATCGGACATCTATTCCGTTATATGACAAGAATTAGGATTTTTCCGATTCTTAACGGACATGTGTTCCGCTACTTAACCAATCCATCCAGAAAATCCTTACTTTTTCCCTATTTAGCGGAACACATGTCCGATAGCTATTGAAAAACTTGATTTATCTTATAAATAGAGGAATAGATGTCCGTACGTAGTTTTTGTCGTTATAAGAAAAACGCGGAGCGTCATTTCGTTTCAAGCGAAGTGCGGAGCCCTGCCCGCTTTTGACAGTGAACCTCAAGTGCTCTTCTTGGGGTGAAACGTGCAGGTGCGGAGCCTTCGCTCTTCTTGAAATAGCTTTCAATGCTTCACTGCTACACCAAAATTTTATACTTTCTTAACTTTTAAACAAAACACTACAATTCACATTGTAGTGTCCCTTTCATGTTCTTTATTGATTATGCCAATTATCACGCGCTTTTTGCGTATCTCTTATATTCTTTTGCACCGTTATAGCAGCAAACAAACTAAGAACAAAAGCCATACCATAAAAGCCTTTTTCACTTAAAATAATACTCCCCGCATTATATAAGCCGATTGCCATTAAAGAGATAGCAATTACTAATGCTAACCAACTTATCCCATAATAAATATTCGTAACAGGAATCCCTTCATCTCTATCTCTCACCGCTTTTTGTAATGAAACCGCTGAATATAAACCGAAAACTAAAACTGCAAAATAATACCCTTTTTCATTCAATTCCATACCTGCATTAAACAAACCAATTAAATATGAAGAAACCCCTAACAATAACGCAGCCCAAGTTGCTCCTTTAAAAGCAGCCGTCGGTTCACCTTCTCTTCTTTCCAATTTAGGTCTTGGCTTTTCAACGTGCTCTACTTGTTCAACAACCACTTCATTTTCTTCTGACATTTTACTACCCCCAATCATCATTTGTTAACCTTCTCACAACACATAAAAATAATATAAGTGCATGTGCCTTTTATTACTACCTCCATATTATACTTGGTAATAAAGAAACAATAAAGATATTTTTGGATCATTTTTCCACTATAATATTTACATCGCTTGTAAATTTCAATTTTCATCCGTGTTCATACTAATTTTATCGATTATTGGGATGCTAATAATACTTTATGTTGAGGGGGTGTATGGGATGACAAAACGGAATAATCAAGGCGGAAGCGCCAACCAAAGCGTACCAGAGCGAGGCGGACAATTACATGGTGATGCTGGCGATAACAACAAAGGCAATGATTACAACTCAAGACGTGGAAGCAAATCAAAACGAACACATTAAATTCGAATAACAACATGAAAAAGCAACTGAAAAAGGGCATTGTAGTTCATTAGATTAAATTAAAAGAAATGAGCTATTATTTGTGTAAATAAATAATAGCTCATTTCTATCACATCGTTTCCAAAAACAGTAAGTATCGCATTTTCCTCTTAGTTATTAGGCGGTCCAAGCTATCGGACATTCTTTCCACTATTTGAGGAAAAAACGCACTTCTTTCAGTTCTTACGGACATACGTTCCGTTATTTACCCGAAACAAGACAAATAGAGCTTGTTTTTTCTACTTTAACGGAACACATGTCCAATAACATTTGTAAATCGCTAGTTTTTGTTTAAATAGCTGAACGTATGTCCGCTAAACTGCAAAATGTGAAAGCACACCTCACAATTCAATCACTACCTCTTTTTCAAATGACTAATGTCATCGTTTGTTGCATACTCTTGAGAAACCGAAGTGACAATCTTTTCTATTTTACTCCTCGTCTATAGCTAGTCTACTCTTTGAAACAAATCTTTTATTGGTACAAACTCACTGGCAGTTAGTTCTGTCTTATTGAACATCCCATTCCGATTATGCAATAGGTATGCTTTGCTATCTGAATCCGTTTTAACAACCTTATATAAGTTATCTTTTATTACAATAGCGCAATTATTTTCAATACCCACTCCTGGTATTGTTTCTTGATTCAACATTTTATCAAACTGTTCATGGCCTCTTTCATTATAATGAGGACAATGTATCGCTGGTATTAACCCAAGTCCGATTGGTTGCTGATTGTCCCACCATCCATCAGGGTTATGTTCGCTTTTACCCTCACTATGACCTTTTTGAAACCAACAAATTGAACCCGCACTTAATCCAGAAAGAACTATGTTTTGTTCATATGCTTGTTTAAGATAGAAATCAACATTATCATCTCGCCACACTTCAAGCATCTTTACCGTATCCCCTCCACCTACATAAATGATATGAGCGGATAATATCTTTTGTTTTATTTCACTTTCATGCATTTTTCCCTTCACGAGCACCAATGTATCCACTTCACATCCAAGTTGTTCGCCATAAACCTTTTTCATAGTTGCAATATATCCCTCTGAATCATTACTTGCGGTCGGGATAAATAATACTCGTGGATGCAAAACCCCTGAAAATTGCACGATAAATTGATCAATATGCCATGTTTCGTGTAAGCTTATTTCCCCACCACCGATAGCTACTATTTTACCCATACTTCCACCCTTCCTACATCCTCATGTTAGCATTATAATTGGAATCGAATTCCAAATAAACAGCTTTTTTAACATTAATAGCCGGCTAAAGTAAATCTTCCAATATGAAGTTAAACCAAGATAAAATGTGAACCGTAGCTCTTTTCCTATACGACGTTTGTTGCTCTTCAACATCAGGGTGACTTTCGTATGAACCGTCATTTTGAACCTTTAAGCTTTCTGTCTCAATCTGTTGTTTTATATTTTTGCTAACTTCCTCAGCAAATGCAACACTGTCAATCACAACCATCATTTCCGTATTTAAAAACGCACTTCTTGGGTCTACGTTAAAAGAACCAATCGCCGTTAGCCTGTTGTCAATAATAAACGTTTTGGCATGTAGGGATTCGGAAGGTCCTTGGTATTCATACAGTTCTATATTACTATTTGTTATTTTTTCACGATATTTTGTATAACCTGAGAAAGCTAACACATTAGGCGTCGCTGCTAACGAGTTTGTTACGATTTGTATTTCTGAAGCAGAACTCTGCTCCATGTCCAGAAAGTTCATCATGTTATCATTCGGTATCACGTAGGGACTTTGAACAATGACGGATTCCTCCGCACTTTCTATTAAATGGGTCAACTCTTGCCACACCCATGGTTCTTTTACTAGTCGTTCAAGTGGATTATGAAGGAATAGGATTTGATTTGTTGACACCACTTTATTATTCCAATTGATTTCTTGTTGAAATAACGAAGAATGGTCTTTTTGCATTTCAGTGTGAAAATCTCTAAGTTCCCGTGCTTTTTCTTTTCCAAGCCTAGATTGTCTATCCGTGATTTCATCAACGGCATCCTTTGAAAATTCATGGTCCCAAACGTCATTATAATAATTTTTCATTTGCTTGATGACACTTTGATCTTTATTTTCTTTATCCATATTAACGATGAGTACATCACGGTCATTCGATGCCCCTTCATATCCATCATGACTAAAATATATATCACCAATGTTCCGGCCGCCAATCATTCCATACTCATAATCGACTAAAATTAGTTTATCATGTAGGCGATTGTTCCATGTCCATGGACGAAGAGCATCAAAAGGTTCATAGAACTTTAACTCAATATTAGGATGAGTAGAAAAGGCGTAGATAATGTCCTTCGAATGGTTGCGTAAATTATGAAAGAGACCATCAAGAAGAACCCGCACTTCGACTCCCCTGTCCGCTGCGTCAATAATACTAGCAAAGAACAATTCACTAGCAAGACCTTGATGAATCGTATAATAAGAAATATCTATGGATTCCTGTGCATTTTCCATTAAATGAATTCGAGCAGCACCTGATTCAACACGACCTTCTAGAAGAACTACTCCGTCCTGTGAAACTCCATCTCCAAAGAAGCGTTCGGCCTGATAACTCTCATGAATGAAGCTCGGTTGTGGACGAAGAAATGTAAATAAAACAACACCAGCCATGAAAGCATAAATTAAATATACAGAGAAAAATATGATAAGTATGCTAAGAACTCTTTTCCCCTTTTTCATTGTACACCTCACTTTTACGGCAACGAGTTTTAGGCATCCATCTCGTCATTGACTCCTCTTACCATTTTTTTATGTTTTTCTGTTAACGATTGTGACTTTAAATAGAGAGGCTACTTTGCAAAGTCATGTAAAATTGCGTAACATCATTTTATTGAAGTAATATGAACTGACTATGAACTAATTATCCAACACTAAAAAAGATTGAATCAAAAGAAATTCTTTCTTCTTTTAATTCAATCTCAGTTTCGGGTTTAATTTAGTTTTTCTTCTACAACAGGTAGAATGCGATATTCCCAGTTCGTACGGCATTCATATAATTTATAAAACCATTCCTCAGACTGTGTATCCTTTTCCATGTAGCCACATTGCTGTGGACCGCTGTTGAAGACATCTTGATAACTTTCTTCTCCAGGAGTATAGTGGCTCAAATCAGGAGTAACATCTATCCATCTATGTCCTACAGTCGCATCATATCTCGATTGCAAGTCGTAAATAATTGCACCCTCAGCAACATATGTAACAATTCTAATCTGGCTTTCGTTGTCACTTCCTTTTTGTCCAGCAATATCAATAAATTTTTCAAGCAAGGGAACATTTGTAAGTGTATTATCTTTAAGTACAATGTCTGTTTCGTTAGGTTTATAATCAATGTAATCATTATTAGTATTATAGTTTGGTGTTTCTTTTACGAGTTGCGGTATAGGCAAATCAATTCCATATCCTAGTCCTATTCCAAAAACCCATACGGAGAAAGCAACGAGGATATATAACCCTTTCTTCATAGAGAGATACATATACATTATTATGTTAAACAAAATGCACAAGCCTACATATACTGCTATTAATGTAAGAAATACAATGAAAAATAGCGATAAAAAGCCAATTCCTCTTGCTAACTCATGGTCTTCTCCAAAAATAAAAAAGAGCGAAAAAAATACTAAAATCAATATAACTATATGATATTTAATCAACACATAACCTAATAATATATTCCCAGTCAACCAGATAAGTACCTTGGTTATTCTCAAAAGAACATCCTCCAACTTCTAGCAATCATTGAAAGTTAATAGACTAAATGTAATAGTGACGATAAAACTAACGATTATACCTATGTCACAATCGGAATCAAATAATCAAACTGCTCGGCTTCTATGCTTGCATACCTTTCGAATTTAATGTTTGCTGGTTGAAAGCCGTACTTGATGACGACTTGAATATAAGAAAAACAAAGGAAGGCATCATCTGCTTTGCAATTTTGCATGACGGCAAATAGTGTTGGAGGGAACCGTTCCACTCGTATATCATCACAATCGAGTGGAGGCAAACTACCTACCACTTCAAATCCTATTTCTCCCATTATTTTTTCTTTTGTAATTTGGTCTGTTTTCACAAAAACATATTCACTTACATTCCAACCAAGTGATTGTAGCTGTTCTTTACTAGAAAGGAAAAATCGCTGAAACGGATGCGGTACTCTTTCTGCCTCAACTTGTTTCCAAACAATTTGCTTTTCTTTCTCCCATTTTGATAATAACAGAGTTTGGGCTTTATTAACTTGGATTCCATCTACATATTTACGGGCAGCATTTAATGTTGCCATTCTTTGATCTAAGTCTGCCTTCCAGCTCTCTATCAATGATTTCTTCGCTTGTTCATCGACTTCACTATACTGCTTTATTTCACTTATGGCTATATCTGCTTGTCTCAATGAATCTATCATTTTTGCCCAATGAATTTGGTCAGGAGTATATGCTCTATATCCATTTTCTAACCTAGTCGACGGCTTTAGCAATCCTTTTTTATCGTAAAATCGCAGTTTACTTGGGGGTAGTCCTGTTCTTTTTGAAAACTCTTGTATTGTGAAATGCATATGTACTCCTGCCAATATTTTAATTTTGGATATATGACCAAACATTAATCCGGTTATGGTCAGGGTCATAAATATGAAAGCCACCCCAGCCATTAATCGGATCTCCAGCAATTTCTGAAGGTTTTATTCCGTTTTTAATCAGTTTATTATATTCTTTAAAGAAAACTTCTGGTCGAATATCATAATAGATTCTTGCTTTATTGTCATTTGGCTTTTCTACCACGTCTTTTGTTTGCAAGAGCCATATATTATCCCAAAAGCATTCATGTAACGCATTTCGATCATATGCATCTTCTGTTTGTAAATGTGCATACCCGTTTTCCTCATCAATCGTTCTGACTTCAAAACCTAAATGCTTTTCATACCACTCCGCTGAAAACTTTGGATCTCTCACATAAATGATTGAGTTCACCGTTCCAAAGCCGACAATCCCTGATGGTGGATATTCTACAGTATCTTCTCCCCTTGATTCTTCCACAATTGTTAATTTCGTATTTTCAAAGGCATAGATGTCACAAAACTTTTGTCCATTCGGTAGCTCATTTATCTCCGTAAACGTAATATTTTTATCAGCTAGAAAATGTAGTGTTGCTTCTAAATCATACGTCGCAAATCCAAGGCTTACATTACCGACATTACTTTGGGATTGTAGGTGATCGTATTCACCTTCAAACGATTTAATCGTGACAACTCCAGACCTCGGCATCTTCATAAATGCTTTGCGACCAACCCAAGACATTACCTTATCAATACATGTCCACCCCAGTATTTCTTCATACCATTGAACCGCTTCATGAAACCGTTCTGGTTCCACCATAATAAATCCTCCGTCCCATCGATACATATTAATCACCCTTTCTATTCAATTTTTTACACTTATTAGGATAAAGGTTAAACTTAGTTTAATGTCAATACTATTTTTGATTTTTCTAAAAATAAGGAATAACAATTATTTATGTACATAATGTTTTACCTTTTGTAAAAACACGTAAATAAAACAAAGCAATACAAACGCAAACCCTAATGATACCCAACCCATAGTCTCTATTATATAGTCATTTTTCTCAGTTGCTAAAAACCCTAACTCAGTTAATAGCATATAATATGTAAAGTTACCTCCAAAATGGATGCCAATGCTTAACCATAATGATTTCGTCACAATAAAGGGCAATGTAAAAACAACTGTCATTATAAAATATCGAATCCAATAAGGAAGAGGCAATCCCCATTGTGGAAGATGGTACAACGTAAATAAGACACATATAATTAAGACAATCCATCTCCATGATAGGTATTCCTTAAGAATTTTTACTACATAACCTCGGAAAATGAGTTCTTCTACAAACGCTGTAAAACCTGCAGTGAATAGAGCAAATAAAAGAATAGGAATGATATTTTGTACAGAAACGAATTTAAGTGAAGCAATATCTAAAACAGACAAAATGACAAACACTACAAGATTTTAAAAAACAACCAATGAAAACTCCACTAATCAAAAAAGAGCCCCACTTACGATGACGATATAGCCCTAATTCATGGAAGCCATTAATAGAAATGAGCTTTACTAGTTTCAATGTCAAATAAAAAAATAACAGTGCTGTAAGAAGAAAGCCTATAGCTGAATTCACTATGAACGGAATGTAACTTAATATAAAGACATATAAACACGACGAGCTTTTTCATAATACTATTCACCACATTTCCACCTGCCAACAAACACATAGTTTCACGCCAAGCTTCCCCCATACATCGAAAACAAATAAAAACCATCTTCATCTGTTAACGTCCAGCCATCAAAATGTGAACTGGCATGAAACACATCTAAAAAAAGATCGTCACACTGGATAATAAGAAATGGGCATTGTTCAAATATATGAACGTCTTCAATTGTTTTCCCTTTCAATAATTCCTTTACCGCTTTCCACTCTATTTGGTTCGATTTGATATCTGTTTCTCCTAACAGAACTGAATCCACGTTGCGAATTCTCCAAGGACACTCGATAATAATAGCACCTTTTTCCAATTGAATGATGAAATGAACATCGGAATCAATGCCCGTTATTTTTTGTCCAATGATTTCCTTACATTCAACATTACTAAATTTCCCATGCCATAGCTTACGGGCCTGGGGAATGATCATCTTCTTAATCTTTTCCTCGGTGTAACCATTTTGATTGTCTCCATACTGAAAATCATCGATGGCATCGCTAATTCCTTGCCAATTCAGCTGTTCTTCCATCAAGTCATGTTCGATTGTACAATCGTACAATTCTTTTACAATTGAAATTGCAGTTTTATTTGGCAGCAATAATTGTTTATGTAGGCTTTTCACATGATAGAGAAAGCATTCTTTCTCTGAAGGGGGCGCTTGTTGCAACGCCTCCATAATATCAGCAAACATTTTTTCAATTTCAAAAATATTAAGTGAGCCTTCTACACTCATACTCGCTAACTTCTTTATCTCGAGGATATCCATATGTAAATGCTCCGTCGCCCACTCGATATAATCGGAAGCTTGAACTGTATGAGTATACTTTTTGTAAAACAAGTCTAAAAGTTCTATATCAAACACCTCTAAGTTCAATTTAATTTCATAAATGTATAAATACTATATAACTTGTTGAATTCCCCTTTTATTTAATAAAAAAAGACTGGATTTTTAATCACCCAGCCAGAATTCTTAGAGATATTAATTCAATATGAAGACTTCTGAAATTAGAATCCTTCTACGTTTGTTATAACTGTTCATCCAAAAATATATCTTCAAGTGATGGCTCTTCCACTTCTACACGAAGGACATCTATCTTATATTGATTAAATGCTCGTATCATTTCTGAAATCTTTTTTTCTTCATTAACTGTAATCGTTACATAGTAGTCTTCCATTACTACATCTGTTCCAACTGATTCTAGCCATTGATGTAGTGTCATCTTGTTCCTTTTTTCTATTCGGGAATGCTTGAGCTTTACGGTGATTTGTGAGCTATAATATCCCCTGAGTTCATCCATTGTACCAATTTTAACAATTTGTCCTTCTTTCATAATCGCTACTCTTGTACACAGTTTTTCTACTTCATCAAGGTTATGAGATGTCATGAAAATCGTCTTCCCTCTTTTTTGCAAATCGTTAATTAGTTGATGGATATGTATTACAGATTCAGCATCTAATCCAGAAGTTGGTTCATCAAAAAAGATTAAGTCCGGCTCATGTACGATCGCTTGTGCAATACCTAATTTCTTTTTCATACCAAAAGAAAATTTAGCAACCTTTTTATTGGCATGTAATTCCAAGCCCACCTTCTTTAAAACTTCCATACACTGTTCTTTTTCAACTTTCTTTCCAGAAAGAGAAGAAAGATATTTTAAATGTCCTACTGCCGTTAAAGAGGCATATAATGAAGAATAATCAGGCATTACACCGATTTTTTTCTTCACTTGATGATTTGGACCTTTGACACCTAGTAAAGAATATGTTCCAAAGCTTGGTTGTATAATGCCAGTTAACATATTTATAAACGTTGATTTCCCTGCACCGTTACGACCTAGAAAACAAAAAATTTCTCCTCGTTCAACAGTAAGATCAATCCCTTTTACAACTGAAACCCCACCATACATTTTTTTTAATTGTTTTGTTTCGATAGCATTCATCAGCATTCCCTCCTTTTAAATACCTGGTTAGCAATCAAGAGCATGCTTCCGGCAAGTAACAAAATAATTACAAAGGTAAAATCATCTCTCACTAAATAATAATATGGTGTGAGATACTTCATCGAACCAATCCATGTATTCGAAGTCAAAGAAAACCAAAATCCAAAAATAGGTGCAACCACTCCAATGATAATTCCTAAAAACATCGTAATTCCAGGCTTTGTAATTAGGGAAGAAAGTAAAATTGCTAGGGCAATTTGGAATGATAATAAACTCATTATTTGCGAAAATATAAAAACATTAAAAGTCTTTGAAAAAATACTAGTTAGTAAAAATGCTACGGTTAGGCAAATCAGCCAAAACAGCCAAGTGCCGAGAAACTTCCCTAAAACAATAGAGGTTCTTGACGTTCTTGTTACTAGAAATCGCATAGTACGATCGTAAATTTCTCGGTTAATGCTATCATGCGAGAGCCCCATGATAAATAATTGACCAAAAAATAAGATTATAAACAATATACCAAATGTATGAACGTTTTCCGCTTCATTTACTGTAAGTTCTGTCGCAACCGTTAACAAATCCGCGTATTTTGCTGAATAAAAGGCAGTAACTAACAACAACACAATAATAATGATTGATTTAATTCCTTTAAATAAACTAATAAACTCTCTTTTTCCAATAACGTACATTCCTCATTTTTCCTTTCATGACCAATTTTCCTTATTAACCATAATACTTTCTCATTTTAACTATTTATCTTTGGTTCACATGACCCTGCTTATCGAAAATCAACAAATGAACCGAACATAACCAGTTATGTGTGAGCATTTAATACAATCAACACAATATTGGAACTCGCACTCAAACTCTCTCACCCTTTCAACTAAATATTTAATCTACTATGATTATAAGCACTCTTTCTTATCGCTTTTGAAATTCCCCCTTAATATTTCCTTAATTTCCACACTTTTGATAAGTAAATGGTATGATTACTTATATATTTCATGAAATAGGAGCGTCCCAATGAACGATTCACGATTATTAATTGTCGATGATGAACAAGCAATCTTACATATGTTAACAACAATTTTGAACAAAGAAGGATTCAAACAGATAGATACGACTTCTACTGCCGAAGAAGCTCTCAGCTTATGCCAAATAAAGCGTTACGATTTAATCTTTTTGGATGTTATGCTTCCAGGTCGAAGTGGATTTGAAATTTGTCCCTTAATTCGCGAAACAACGAATGCACCTATTTTCTTTCTAACTGCATGTTCAACCGATTTAGATAAGCTTTCTGGCTTTGCCCTTGGAGCGGATGACTATATTACAAAGCCTTTCAATCCACTTGAAGTCGTTGCAAGAGTAAAAGCACACCTGCGGCGACATTCAGGTAAGTTATCTCCTCCTTCTCAAACGATTTATCAGTATGGACAACTTATAGTCAACACACTATCTGCAGAAGTTACGGTTATGGATAGAAAGGTAGAATTGCCTGCTCAAGTTTATCAACTCCTACTTTTCTTTTGTAAACATCCAAATCAGCTATTCAGCAAAAGTCAACTATATGAAAAAGTTTGGGGTGAAGAATATTTAGGCGAAGACAATACAGTTATGGTACATATAAGAAAACTGCGTGAGAAAATCGAGGATAACCCTAGTAAGCCCGTTCAAATTATTACGGTTAGAGGGCTGGGTTATAAATTGGTTTCTGATGGTGGCAAATATGAACATACATAAACGTTTTATCATACAGTTTTTCGTTCAACTTATTCTTATTTTCACCTTTTTTTCATTTATTCTAGTGTTTGTTTGGGCATTTATTGGATATTCTATTGCGAAAAGTGAGTACACACAAGACTTTTCAAAAGCAGATAATTATTTTTTTTCAGACAAAATATCGATTCAAGATGACAATGTGACATTTGATCATAAGTTAAAAGAAATGACAAAGAATCAAAACGGTTGGCTTCTTGTTGTAAAAGGAAATGGAGAGGTTATTGGATCTTACAACACTCCGTACCAATACCCTACACATTTTAAGGAAAGCGAGCTTGCTGCTATTATTTTTCAAAACAACTCTACTCCTATAGAATACACGCATTGGAAATTAGATGAAACGCACCAGCAACCACTTTTGCTTTTATTCGGTCGAAAACATACTGAGACAATTTTGCTAAACGAGGTGAAGTCTGATATTGATTGGAATAATCGTCAGCTTAACCTTTCCACCCAATTAACTCAGTTCATGGATGAGGAAAAAGCCTGGGTTCAATTGCTTAATCCAGTAGGAAAAGTAGAGGATGAATACGGGACAGATAACCAACTAAGTATCTACTCTATTGAGGACTTGGTTAACTTATCGGGATCTCCACAAGTTTCAGTTGCTTCTTACTTTAATGTAGAAACAGAGCAAACAATTATTGTCGGCATTTCTAATTCGAATTTGGACTCAACTACAGGCGTACTGAAAACAATCGGAAATACATTATTAATCGTTCCCATCATGTTATTTCTTCTGTTGATAGTGGGAACATTCTGGTATGCTCATAAATTTGGAATTCCATTAATTACGATGATAAAGTGGATTCAAAACCTTGGTAGCGGTATATATAACCATCCGTATGAATCTAGTATCTATAATAAAAATGGGAAACTAAAAAGAAAATATCAAATGTATAAGGAACTGATTGCAACACTTGTCCAATTAACAGAAACTTTACAACAAAATGAAATTGACCGCAGGAAAATGACAAAAACAAGAGAAGAATGGATCAGTGGAATCTCTCATGACTTAAAGACTCCTTTGTCTTCCATAGCAGGTTATGCGAAAATGCTTGAATCCAAAGAGTATACTTGGTCAGAAAAAGAGACAAGAGAGTTTTCTGGAATTATATCAAAAAAATCAGCCTATATGATGGATTTACTAGAGGATTTAACATTATCATACCGGTTAAAAAATAAAGCTTTTCCAATTGCGAAAGAAATTGTAGACATCAACGAATTCCTTCGCCGTTCCATTATTCATTTTATCAATGACCCATCTAACAACCATATTAAATTCGCCTTTTCCCCCTATAACGGGAAGGCTTTAGCAACCATTGACCCAAAGTGGTTTCAAAGGATTATTGATAACCTATTAGCGAATGCCATCAATTATAATCCTTCTGGTACTACTATTAAAGTATCTATCGACATAATTGAAGAACATCTTATGAAAATAACAATTGAAGATGACGGTATAGGTATGGACATAGAAACTTTAAATAAACTATTTCAACGCTATTATCGTGGCACCAATACGAACGATACTATTACGGGAACAGGGTTAGGGATGACCATAACAAAACAGTTAGTTCAGCTTCATGATGGCTCAATTAAAGTAAGTAGTAAGCCTCAAGAAGGAACAACAATACGAATCATTTTTCCAGTTTAATTCGTGGAAAAAACAAAAAAAGGCCCCTTAAATAAACTTGGAAGATCATTTTTTAAGTCTATTTCAAGGGGATACTATTAAGTTAGTACTTAAATAATATTACCGCTCGAAAAAGGAGAGCTTTATTTCAAATAAGGCCATTGCTCATCATCCCAATACAAAGGTCTTATTTGTAATGTCGGCTTCCCTTCCTCTAAGGCATCATAGGCATGATTGACGAGAATCGATGAGTCACCTGATAAGAAAACCGCACAATGTCCTGGACCAATCCAGCGCTCATCTCCTGCATCAAGTAACGTTCCTCCTCCTTCCATCATAGAAGTACCGTCTTTATCAACATATGGACCGACGATTTCCTTCGAACGTCCCACAACGATATTGTATGTACTATCGACTCCACGACAGCAAAAATCAAAGGATACAAATTGATAATAAAAGCCGTTGCGATATACGATGAAAGGTGCCTCAATCGTATTCGGTTCTTCTTGTCGACTCGAGATAGATAGGAGTTCTGCCCCTTCTTGCGGCTTCATCGTTTCAGGATCCAACTTAATTAATTTATTTCCTGACCAGAATGATCCAAAATTTAGCCAAGGCTGTCCTTGATGATCCACGATTAAGTTTGGATCAATCGCATTAAAGTTATCGTCAGCTGTTGAATGAATCACATATCCTTCATCTTTCCACTCATAATCAGGATGGTTCGGGTCAATTGTTTTGTTCGTTACTAGCCCTATCGCAGATGTATTCTTACCAAACGTAGAAACTGAATAGTACAAATAATACATTCCATTATAATAAGAGATATCTGGCGCCCAAAGACTATCTTCTTCTTTTTCAGGAACATACTCTTTACTCCATTCTGGTAAACTTTCAAAAATTGAACCTTCCGCCTTCCAATTCGAACCATCTTTTGATGATTTTATCTGAACACCACGCCCTGTATGGAACACATACCAGCAATCGCCTTCTCTAGAAATAACCGGGTCGTGTGCCCATAATTGACCTTTCAAATCCCAGTCTATTTCGTAAAAGTTAACGCCCTCAAATGGTTTTGAATTAAACATAAGAATATCCCCTTCCTTGGTTAGTCATTAATATAAACATTAATTAAATTTGGTAACGCTTCCAAATCCAACACTACTAATCTAACTTTCATATCCCCTCCTAGAATAACTTCTCCTCTAGTACAATTCTGCATAATCGATAAAACCATCACTATACTATCCTTATCATAACTTTAACTAAAAAATTATTCAATTAATATTTATACTAATAATAAAAGGAATCATCACTACTATATTGCAATGTATAGTGCGTTTTTTTTTTACACAAAAAAAGAGCCTTTCATCAAGACGAAGACTCTAACAAACGTTTACATTCATTAAATTTACACTTTAGTTCCTATCCCCCACTCCGACTTTCTGAAAAGATCTCATGGTTGGAAGCCGTATCATCAACAGCAACCTTTTGCCCACATTAATCAAACGTGAATGTAATTTTTTTAATCGGATTCCCGCTTTGATGTTCGGAAGTAAAAATAATACGAGACTTCTGATACACATCTTTTAAAATCAAATGGTGTCCTTCGTTATCCGACTTTTTTTCATACGTGTATTCTGAAGAATATTCCCACACTTCTGGATCATTGACGTAGACATCAATGACTTCATTGAAATCATAATAAAAGCTCTCTGCTTTACTTTCATTTATAACAACTTTAGATAATTCAGTTCCTTCTTTATTCAAGTAATACGTTGAGTCGACATATTCAAATTGCATCCCTTCTGTAGTTTCGTTTTCAGATATAGGGTAACCATATCGTTCAATTAAATAATATCTATCTGTATTAGACCTAATAAACAAAGGCGATTCAAAATACAAATCTGTAAATGCAATTCCCTCATTGTTCTGCACTATCTCATGATTTACATTCTTTAGACGGGTGCCCACAAGTAATGACGTGTCTTTCGAATGAAATCCAACTTGGCTCAATTCAGGGGCATTCACCATGTTAAATATGTAAATACTATTTCCATCTCCATCTTCATATTCGTCTACATATTTTGGATTTCCTTTATCATTAGACAGGAAGGCTTTTGCTTCTTCAACCGTAAACTCAATATCCAGCCCTTCTAATTGAGTACTCTCCCAATGATGTAGCTTCCATATATCCTTATCTTTAACAAACTCAAACTCCCACTTATAACCACTTAATATACCCGCTGCTGGTTCAAATGCCGTTATTTTTAACTGCTCATCATTTTGTTCAAAAGCAAATCGAACTTCTGTGTTAACAAGAGGTCGAAATGAACCACATTTACAATAGTATTCTTTTACAAAATCGCTCAAAATAATAGAAGAAAATTCATCGGTAACCATGTTTTCTACTTGATTTTCTATTAAAATATAATCTGGACTTTTAGTTTGTCCCCATGAATGTTCCATTCCAATCATATCAAGTTTACTAAATAAAGAATCTAACGTGCCGTTGACAATCTCTTTAGCTTCTTCCTCACTCAGCACTTTTGGTGTTTCTTCCACATTTTCAACAGTTTCTATATCAAGACTCTTATCTTTTAGACTATCTGAACTGTGAGTAGAATTAGATTGGCAACCAACTATCATACTACCAATGATTACACTTACTATTGATAAACGAAAAATAGGATTCATTCAAATTACCCTTTCCATTTGGTTATTGATTATTTAACTACTATTATACAATTTAATAAGGGATTTTTGCCCTAATTTGTTTTTCATTCCCACGATTTCTTTTTTTTAATGGAAAATAAGCCAAATAAAAAAATAGAAAACTCGTCATGTTCATATAATTCAAGCTGAGTGTGGTTTAAGAAATTATAAGAACCCCCATATTCAACATCTATTTTAACTCATTATTTTTTTCTTACAGTCATCCAAGTCTATATTTTATTCTCTTTACTTGCAAGTGTTTCTAGACCTTCTTATTAATAATAATGATAGTATCGCCATCGACTATCCAGTGTACCATTGGGGCTTGGTTTATTTATGCTTGTGGTCGGGCGGTCATCGATTATTTAACTTCTCTATTAAATCTCTATAGCATTCCTCTATTAAACCTTCATTTCCATTGTAATAAGGTTCTGTTCCGAATTTGTAAAGAGAATAAGCATATGCATGAATGATATGTTTTGCATCATAAACGTGATGAAGTTCTTCATCTCTTGCTTTGTTTTTTACTAAATTAATATTTTGGGTTTCCATTAGAGTGTTTTTTGACTCAAGAAGAGATGAAGTATCGATATTCGGCTTTAAAGTATCATCTTCAATTATTTTTTCAATGCTCAATATTATATTTTCTAAGTTCTCTTTTAAAACATATTCATCAGCCTCTTGATTTTCTGATAAAACTTCAAGTAAATCCAGGGTTAATAATAAATCATTCCGAAAGTTAGCATAAAAGTTTCCTGCTTCTGCGTTTTTTGTTTCAAACTTAAATGTTGCCAGCAATAAAGTGAGAATAATAGCCGCTACAATCATAAATCCAAGGTTTTTCCTGCTTTTCATAAAAATAACCTCCCCATAGTCGTTTCAATCTCTGAAAAGGTCCGTATAGTGGATATGTGATTCCTCACAGTCACTAATAAGGACCGACAACTATAGCCTAGGCTACACGAATAGACTATTTGAAACAATATAAAATTCACTTTCCCCAGAAAAAATGTTCTAAAGAGGATTCACTTTTAAGACTTGCTTTCCAAATTTCCTTAACACTCTTGATAAAATCCAAATACTCTTTCTAATTATTGGTGGTTATTGAGCCTTCTGAAAGTTTTGCATCTTCATTATCATAATATGAAATATCTACTTTCTACATTTTTAAATGTACAGTATATATCTCCTATTTCCTTGTCCGGTCCCCGTAACACAACCACGGTACTCTGTACATAATATTACAACATTCCGATTTAAACACAAATTAAACTAAAATGGTAACTGGCTCAATACAACACTTATCCATTCAAAATTTCCTTCACTCTACCAACAATTCCACTTTCAAGCTTTACTTTTATACCATGAGGATGAGTCGCTGAATTTGTCAGTATATTTGCGACTATTCCTTCCGTTAACTCCCCAGAGCGCTGGTTTTGTTTTTCTACGATTCTCACTTTGGAACCTGGCTTTATATGATCTCTTTTTGTTCCAGTCATTTTCTATTACTCCTTTGTCCTAAATTTATGTTCTATTAGGCGTTTTTACTTATATTAATTTCTCTTCGATGCTGACAAACGTGACTTTTAGCAGTCTCTATTGATTTTAGCATATAAAAAAAGGACCCTATAATAGAGTCCTTATCGTACTTATGCTTTGTTTACGTTTGTTGCTTGAAGTCCACGTTGACCTTGCTCTGTATCAAAAGTTACACGTTGACCTTCTTCTAGACTTTTAAATCCTTCGCCTTGGATCGCTGAGAAATGTACAAATACATCGTCTCCACCTTCGATTTCAATAAAGCCAAATCCTTTTTCTGCGTTAAACCATTTTACTGTACCTTGTTGCATGTTTGTTTCCTCCTGTGTGGACTTACTCCACGATTTATTACTATTGATGTTCAAATAGATATCAAAGGCGAGAGTTTAAAACTTTTCTTTCCCTGTATACCGAACAAAAATAACTTCTTTAACAATAACAGATATAATTACGAATAGCAAATCGTTAGTGAAATTATTTATTGCATTTATTGTCTCTGAACAAAACCACATGGGGTACGGAAGTATAAATTACCCAGCTGTTCGGTGTCATAGTTGCGGATATACAGGTGTCATTCATGATAAATGTCCAAAATGCGGAACTGAGAATGAAGAAAAAATAGGATACATGCCAATTCATTAAATAGATGTGACAGGAATCCACTTTTTTAATCCCTGCTCTTTTTAGAACTGTTTACAATACGTATGCCCTTTTAAAATAAAAACCCCCTAAGCTCTAGCTTAGGGAAGAAACCACTTTACAAGTAAGCAACGGGGGGTTCATTAGGAAGTAAGGGCTCGTTTCTCTTTTATGAAGCTGGTGTTGCATGAAATTAATTAAATACTTTACAGATACTTAATATCTGTAATTAAACAAAAAATAATCAGTTATTCCTCTTTCTTTGCAATAATCATATAAAGAGCTTCTGCCGGAAATAATTTCTCTTTCACCTTAAATCCTGCTTCCTTCATTTCTCGCTCCATTCCTTCCAACGTAATTCTCGGAGCTTTCTTTGAACTTCCTTTTGGTTCAAGCTCCAGACAAATGAGATATCCATCTTTTTTCAGTAAATGTTTCATTTGCTGTAATACCGGTGCAAGTGGCTTTATTTCATGCAATACTAAAGATGCAATGATTATATTGATAGAGTCTTCACGTAAAGGAAGGGCCTCTAAACTTCCATGGACTGGGACAATGTTTGTGAGCTGTTCCTTTAAGGCTTTTTCCTTTATAATTTCAAGCATGGCTGTGTCGGTATCCAAAGCGTATACGTTGCCCTTTATCGTTTTTGCTGTAGGAATAGAAAAATAACCAGTTCCGGCACCGAAGTCCAATACAGTGTCATTTTCTTTAAATGGGATTATTTGAAGTAGCTGTTCTGGGGAAAATTGTTTTCTCCGTTCAGGACTTTCCAAATATGTTACTTTTCCTTTGTTGTGCTTTCCATGTGAATGTTCCATATTACTCCTCCTTTTTTTTGCTGTTTTTTTAATTGTGCTGTTTCTCGTCGTTAAACTTTTCTTCTATTAGGTCTGCATTCACAGCAATGGCAGCCATAGACCCTTCACCCGCTGCCAATATTAATTGGGTGGGGCCAGCAATTCGCGTATCTCCACAAGCATACACCCCTTCAATGTTCGTCCGTTTCCAGTTGTCCGTTTCAATTCCGCCCTGCTCGTTTAATGTGTATTCGAGCGAGTCAAAAGAAGCAGCCTGTATCCACTCTGCAGTTATAAATCCTCCTTCACGGTTTACTTCTGTTTCATCTTCCAGCTGAATTTTTTCCAACATCCCCTCTTCACCAATGAGAGTGACAATCTTCTTATCATTAATCCGGATGCCTTTACTTTTTAGCAATTCTTGTTCTTCTTGAAAAAGTACATTACTGCCGTTCGTAAAAATAATTACGTCATCTGTCCAGTTGGATACAACTTTTGCCATATGAAATGCCTTTTTATCATCTGCAATCACCGCTAGCGGACGATCTCTTAATTCCCAGCCATCACAGAAAGGACAACTAAATAGGCTCTTGCCATAGAACTCTTTTACCCGTGGGATTTCAGGAAGAACTTCCTTAAATCCTGTTGCAAGAATGACCTTCTTGGCAGTAAATACTTCTCCTTTCTCTGTTTCCACCTGGAAGAATTCATTTTCCTTATTTATGCGATACACTCGTTGTTTTTCAATCGTCACGTCCGGGTACTTGCTTAATTCTGCCTGGGCGATCCTTTTGAATTCCTGCGGATGGATACCGTCCCTTGTGATAAATCCATGGGATTCGGAAGTCACCGCATTTCTCGGTTTGTTGTCATCGAACAGGATCGTTTGGCGTCTTGATCTGCCAAGTACTAAAGCAGCATTCAACCCAGCCGGTCCTCCACCAATTACAGCACAATCTACCATCATCTTGTTCACTCCTCAAATAATCATTTTATTTTTTTGCTAGTTTCTGTAGGGATTCTGCTTCTTTTGCAATATCAATCAGCAACTTTGAGGCCAGTTCATCTTTCATATTTTCCTCTGCCTGCCTCATGACGCTCTCAATCAAACAGCCTTCATGATGAATGGTGCAATCAAATAGGCTAGTCTCCCCTTCAATCGCATGAATCACATCTAAAAAAGATATTTCATGCTTTGTTCTTGAAATTTTGTAGCCTCCCTTCGCACCAGGCGTAGACTCGATTAAACCCGCTTTCGTAAGTTTAGTTAATACTTTAGAAAGGTACGTCGGGGAAAGATGTTGCATTTCAGCTAATTCCTGCACTCCCACCGAACTCCCGCTAGGCTGCAACATTAGATGTATCATCGTATGCAGGGCATAATTGGTCGCGTTTGAATACTTCATACATAACCTCCTCACTTTAAAAAGATATTAAAGACTCATAATATCTATAATATAGGTAAATTTATCACTAGACTTGAACGAAGTCAAACTTTTGGCTTTAATATTTTTCTTTACTACATATAAGGAAAAGAGCAATCCCTCTCTGTAAAGGATTACTCTTTTCCTTAATAAAATGTATTTCACTATTTTTCCGTTTAATGCTAAACAAACATGTTAGTAGTCAATAGCACTCCACGTGTGATTTAAGAGTCTTTTGATACTGATAAATCTAATAGTCGTCATTACAGATTCGTTTCTATCGTCTTACAACACTAGCAATAAGCGAAATAATAAACAAGACGACGAAAATATAAAAGATAAATTTAGCAATCTCAATTGCTGCACCAGCTATTCCGATAAAGCCGAAAAAAGCGGCAATAATTGCAATGATAAAAAATATGATTGACCATCTTAACATTATATCCACGCCTTTCTTTGTTTGTATATATAAATACCCACCTTATTAAAGCGTAAACATAAGTGTTTATATTTTTATATGTCCGACTTTTTTAGTTGATGAACGTTGAAAAAACTTTCTCTTCCAAATCCTATATTTCTTATTCAAAGAATCGTTTTTTTATACTATGAGTAAAAAGGTAGTGTGTTAGTTGAAAGTTCCATGTAACAAAATTTGTAATAGTTGCAAGAAATCAATCTTCTATAGCATCGATCATGTTTTGTATCCAACCCGGCAAAAAGTTCACCTACTTTCTATTTCAATTCAAGATAAATAACCTCATTATCCGAGTTGTTCCTGCTTATTGTTTTTAGTTGTAAAATTCCTTCGAAAAGTTCGTTTGGAATGGCCAGTATTACATCTCCTTCTGTTTCGGAATTTCTGCCCATACGACGTTCTAATGTTGCCTGTTGCAGCTGATAATTAACAACTTCGTTAAGTATTGGATCATTATTAAAAAGAATTTGGCTATTTTTATCTAAGATGAAGGCTTCAAGTCGTTGTGTAGCTGTTTCACTCTCAAGAGCGTGTGACATAGAGATTATCACTTGTTTGTAATCGTTAATTAAATCTAGGTTCATGTTTTGAATTTCACGATCATAACGATCGATGAAATCAATTACTGAACTCTCTGTAAACTTAGTTACTTCTATTGACTCAATTGTACGAGTAAATATTGCATCATGTCCTGAGCGATAATTTTCATCTGTATAAATTTGTACGGGCAATTCAACTGACTCATATTTCCTAATAACCGATGTTTCTTCTTCATCACTACTAGGATTTGTCTTACTGTCATTTGAACAAGCGGTAATAAGCGATATACTTAACATCGCAATCGCCAATTTGCGGTATTTCATCATGTTCCCTTCTTTCTCGACTTTTTTAGCAACTACACAAGAAGATATTACCAGAAAAAAATGGAAATTTCTCACCTTTTAAAAAAAAAAAACTTTATTCCTATATTTTACCAAAAGGTATGAAAGTCAATTAACCATAATTCCTATTTGTCTGTTCCAAACGCCTCTAGAGTGTAGATATTAAAAAAACCTCAAGTGAACAATACTTAATACAACAAAATATTCAACATACGTAAAGCGAATACTTTGTTGAATGAGAAGGAAATGATATCTCATACTTTTGTATTTTTTAATTTGTAAGGAATAATAAATAACAAAAAGAATTACTAAATTTATAAAGTTCCATCTAATTTATTTGATAAAATAGATGTTAATTTTTAACTTATACAAAGCTGATTCCCCACGGACCATGCTCGCTCTGCTCTTCAGTAAGCCACTACTCTCATGAGCTACTCCTATTGCCAATTCACCAATACTCTTCAGCTTACCATAACACCTTTTTTCCTTTGTTTGTAAAAATATAACGATACACATAACAAACCATCACTATTAGGTAAACTTTTGCTTCGACGATCGTATTTGAATATAATGTTTGGATTTCAGCAGGTCGCAGTACTTGTTCTTTGTATACTTTATTAAACAGGTGATATATTTCTGCATCTATTTCACTTGGCAACGTATCACAAAGACATTTACCTACAGCTCTTCTTTTGGATTCTCTATTATTGCTTCAGCAGCTCTATTTATAAATCAAATTCCACTTTCAAGTACGGTTCAAAGACCACTCAACAATCAGACCCTGTTCACTTTACATATTACAAAAAATTTACAAATCATCTATATCCAAAACTAATGGCATTAGTTATAATATACTTAAAACTAATACCATTAGTTTTAATGCCGATTTATATAAGGAGTGGAAAAAATGAATCAGACTGCTGGTCCAACGTTACAAGAAACGCTGAACAAAGCAACACCATTGAAACCTGTTTTACGTCCTATCGCTGTTCTCTCACTATTTTTGTCTGGGATTTTATTCTTTTTGTATCCGGCACTTCGACCATTTTCAGACGAGGCAACATTGCAAGGTGCCGCTGCCTTTGCTTCAAATGCTTGGATGCTTTCTCATGTTTTAGGGATTATCGCTTTTCTGTTATTGCCTTTAGGATTAATAGGGTTATATAACACAATAGAAAATAACAAAGCACGAAAAGTAGCGTTAACTGGAGTACTTTTAAGCTATTTAGGGATGGGATTCACTTTGCCGTTTTACGGTGCTGAGGTATTTGCGCTTTCGGTCATTGGTCAAAAAGCACTTCTTCAACAAAGTGCTAGTGTTCTAGAACTAGCAAATGCGATTCGATTTGGTCCTGGCTTTCTAATGATTTTCCTTGGGCTCATGCTGCTTGCGCTCGGTACTATCCTGATTGCAATTGCCATCTGGAAATCCCAAACGATGACAAAATGGACTGGGATGCCGCTTGCAGTTGGAATTGTTTTATATCTTCCCCAATACCTTGCCTCACAACCACTTCGAATCGCACACGGTCTGCTGATTGCAATCGGTTGTATTTGGATTGCCGTTGAGATATGGAAGCACCGGACATATGAGAAGTAGTCGACCAACCTGCAAAACAGACGACTGTCATTATCGGGCTCAAAGGAGAAAAATAGGTATAGGCAAGCAAATTCGATTTGGTTAAAAGACGGAAACAGACCAAAACATACTAATAAAAAAAATATTTAGATATGTTCTTATGTTGTCCCGATGAGTTTACGAAAGCGTGGGTGTTCCGAAAGAATAGAAGATCTTAGCCTTTTAACAACAGGATGTTGCGATGAAAAAAAATCATCTTTTGAATTGTAAAGTTCAATTAATTCTCCTTTTTCAAGTACACCTATACGGTCAGAAATGGAAAAAGCCACTTTAATATCATGGGTAATAAAAAGATACGCTAAACCGAAGTCCTGTTTCAATTTCTCTAATAATTGTAAAATTAAGCCTTGTGTTACCATATCCAAACTACTTACTGATTCATCAAGAACAATTAACTTTGGATTAAGAGCGATCGCTCTAGCAATGTTTATTCTTTGTAGTTGTCCGCCACTAAATTGATGTGGATATTTTTTTAAATCCTTTTCACTTAATCCCACTCTTTCTAAAAGCTCAATAATTCTTATTCTTTGTTCTCTTTTTGTTAATTTTTCATAGTTTTCTAGTGGTTCACTAATAATATGTTCAGCTGTCATCCGCGGGTTAACTGCTGAATATGAGTCTTGAAATACAACTTGTAAATCACGACGTAGTTTTTGTTGTGTTGCTTTCCCTATATTATATATATCATATCCTTGAAACAAAACTTGACCTTGTTGTGGAGGTTGAATTCCGAGAATTACTTTTCCTAAAGTACTTTTTCCGGCTCCGCTTGTACCTATTAAGCCCAAACATGTTCCCTCTTCAATAGTAAAGGAAATATCATTAAGAACTTTATTTGATAGGGTGTTTTCTTTAAATAGTTTCTTAGAATTAAAGCTAAGGTGTACTTGTTTTACCTGTAATAAGCTCAATGGTTTCACCTTCCGAGTATGTAATCGGTAATCACAACATATAAGTATATGGTTGTTTCTCAGAATATAAGGTCGGCCTTGTTCTTAATAACTGCCTCGTATACTCGTGTTTTGGGTTATCAAATAATTCTAACACATTTGCTGATTCAACAATTCTACCATTTTGCATTACAATACAATCATCAGCCATCTCTGATATAACTCCTAGATCATGAGAAATAAGTAAAATCGCGGTTCCATATTCCGTACGTATTTTATCTAATAATCGCAGTACTAATAACTGGCTATGAAGATCAAGGGCTGTAGTTGGTTCATCAGCAATAATCACAGAAGGTTGTAAGCATGCTGCGATAGCAATCATCACTCGTTGAAGCATTCCGCCACTTAATTGGAAAGGGTAGCTTTTTAATAACTTATTGGGGTTTTCCAAATTCACACTTTCCAAGACATCCATCGCAAGCTCTTTTGCTTGCTTTTTAGTTAATGACGTATGAGATTTAATTGTTTCAATAAATTGATGACCAATCGTAAAAACAGGAGTAAATGCATTCATCGGGTTTTGCATAACGAAAGCAATATCTTTCCCGCGAATTTTTCGCATTTCTTTGTTTTCAAGGCCATTTAATTCCTTTCCTTCTAGAGTAATACTTCCCTTGATTTGCAAATTATTTTTATCATGTAACTGTAGGATGGACATACTTGTAACGGTTTTACCACAACCACTTTCCCCAACAAGGCCTAGAATTTGACCTTTTTTCACCTCAAAATTAATATCCTGTATAAGTGTGGAAACACCTTTGCTTGTGGCTACATGCACATGCAAATCTTTCACACATAAAACATCTCTTTCATTTGAATTCATCATTTAACAATCCTTTTCATTAGCGACGTTTAACCCCAAAACGTTCAGATAGTGACTCCCCTAATAAATTGAAAGTAACAACCACTAACATTATCATTAATCCTGGGTAAATCATTAAAGCTGGGTGTGTCCGAATATAAGATTTCCCTTCATGAATCATCGCCCCCCATTCCGGTGTAGGTGGTTGCACTCCTAACCCTAGAAATGACATGGAGGATAAACTCATAATCGCCCATCCCATTTCAAGTGTGCCCATTACCGCTAGTGGTGGGAGAACATTAGGAAAAATATGTTTCTTTACAATGGTCCAAGTAGAAGATCCACTGATTTTCGCAGCCATAATATAGTTTCGTTCTTTCAGGCTTAATACCATTCCACGTATTATCCTAGCGTAATAAACCCATTGTACAAGAATTAGCCCTAATACAACTTGTTTAAGACCCGCCCCCCAAATTCCTACAAAACCAAGAACAAACAAAAGACTTGGAATTGCCATTAGAGCATCACCGAATCTCATTAACAATTGATCTATCCAACCACCAAAATACCCTGCAAGAATTCCGATAATCAAACCAATGCTTAATGCTGATATAAAAATAATTAAAGCATACCCTAACGAAATTCTTGCACCATGTAAGATACGTGAAAATGTACATCGACCTAAATGATCTGTTCCTAATGGATATGTTAGAGAAGGTTGTTGTAGTTTATGAACTAAATTGACTGCAATTGGATCATTCGGTGCAAGCCAAGGAGCAAAGATAGTAATAAACAATAATACACACAAAATAACTGAACAAATGACAATCACTTTTTGACTTTTTAATTTTTCACGGAACGTTGCTATCATTGAAACTGTCTTCCTTTTCTAGATATGCGTGGATCAATATACATTTGGATTAAATCGACAATTAAGTTACTTATTAAAAATAGGGCCGCCGCTAACAGCACATAACCTTGGATCACAGGAATATCACGATTAAAAACAGCATCTATAAAATACCGTCCAAATCCTGGCCATGAAAAGACGACCTCCACAATAATCGCTCCGGTCATTAAGTTCCCTAAATTCATTCCAAGTCCAGAAATCATCGGAGAAATGGCAATTCGAAGTACATGTTTTCCCATGATAATTTTTTCAGGAAGTCCTCTCGTTCGGGCAAAAAGCACATACGACTCTTGTAAGTTTTCAAGAACACTTGCACGTAGTAATCGGGTATATAAAGCGATTAAAGGGAATGCCAGTGTAATTGAAGGTAAAACTAAATGTTCCCAGGAGCCTTTACCCTCAACTGGGAATAGGTCTAGTTTTACAGAGAAAAAGAAAATAAATAAATATCCAAGCCAAAATGATGGAATGGATGCACCAATAAAAGAGAGGAATCGACTAAAATGGTCAATTCCACTATTTTTCTTTATTCCTGCTAAAAACCCCAAGGGAACACTTATTAAAATAGCTATGAAAAGACTCCCTACTGTTAACTGGATCGTCGCTGGCATTCTAGAGGAAATTTCCTCCCATACTGGTTTATTCGTAACATAAGATATACCAAAATCAAGTTGGCATATTTTAATAATGGCATTCACATATTGGGTTAGGAGAGGTTGGTCTAAACCAAACTCATGTCTTTTTTGTTCCAACATCTCTTCTGTTGCTTGAATATGAGCTGCGGCAAAATATGCTTCAGCAGGATCCACTGGTGATAAATTAATCATTGTAAATGTTAGTAATGTCGCCAAAAGAAAAATTGGAACAATCATAAAAATCCGTTTCAAGACATAAGTGCCCATGAATACCTCTCCAGTCTCTTACTCGTTTACGCTAATTCCTGTAAACGGATGTTCATCCCGGTTAGCAGGAAATGTAAAATTAGAAATATCACTTTGATAAATAGCTATTTGTTTAATATACGAAATAGGTACAATCGCACCTTGTTCTTGTAATGAGCTTAATATTGTAGTATATAATTCTTGGCGTTCAGCTTCATCCGTTGTTTGTTTTACTTTAGTAATGTCATTTAATAGATCCTCTTTATTAGGGTAAGCTGAAATAGCTTCACTAAATCCAAAACCTTCTGTAGAAATGATATTTACGAAGGTATGTGGATCATAAGGAGACCCGTAGTTGCTAAAGAAGTTCATATGGAAATCATTTGCTTTGAATCTTTCTACTTGTGTTGTAAGTTCCACTCCAACAATATTTAAACTAACCCCTAGTCCTGCCCACTCAGATTGTAATGTTTCAGCCATTGTTTTTTGAATGGATTCAGCAGAATTATACATTAATTCAATTTCTAATAGTTTCCCATCTTTTTCTCGAATGTTTTTTCCTTCTGGCAACTTCCATCCTGCTTCATCTAATAATTCTTTAGCTTTTTCAACATTATAATCAACCGCAGTTACATTCACTTTTGAAGTGTAAGGATAATTTGTTGGTAAGAGATAGTCAGCCTTTTCTTCCAACCCAGATGTAACGCCTTCGACCATAGCTTGTTTATTAAATCCAAAATGTAATGCTTGACGAACACGCTCATCTGAAAGCTGTTCAGTATTTGTATTCATAACTAACTGCCTAGTAGCAACAGGCTCAGAAACGCTAGTCTCATAGTTTCCTGTTGATTCTAATTGGTTAAAAGAATCAATATTAATAACGCCTTCACCATAAATGAGATCTAAATCTCCTTTTTCAAAAGAAAGTACTCGTGTTTCAGCATCTGGAATGACTTTAACAGTAATTTCCTCCACAGAAGGTAGTTCACCCCAATAATTATCATTACGTATAAAAGTAGCATATTCATCTACTTTATAATCTTCCAAAATCCACGGTCCTGTTCCAACTGGATGAACTACACCTTTTGAAGTATCACCATCTTCTGGAAAGCCCGCTTCACCAAGGAATCGAACTGGACGGACGACTGCTAACTCCTGGATAGTAGGGTAATAGGCTTCAGTTAATGCTAATTTGAAATTATACTCATCAATGATTTCTATTTTATCAATCTTTGATATTACTCCTAACCAACTATGAGTATCTTTATTTGCTAATATGGGATCAAAGTTCTTCTTAACAACCTCTGCATTGAAATCTGTGCCATCAGAAAATTTAACACCTTTTCGCAAAGTAAAGATGTACTCTTTCCCATCTTCAGAAATATCCCATGACTCTGCTAGATGGGGCTTTAATTCTCCTCCGTCATGATAGCTAACTAAAGGTTCATACACCATAGATTGTGCAAATAATTGTGATGGATTATAAATATGTGGATTCATTTCACCAATGTCTCTTGGCCAAGCAAATGTAATCTTGTTATCACTTACCTGTGTAGAAGGTGAATTATCAGTTTCTACAGTTTCATTTGAACAACCAACTAAAGCGAATAATAGAATAAGTGCCATCATTAAAAATTGTATATACTGTTTTGAGTTTGGCATATGTAATTGTTCCTCTCCTAAATGATATTGAAAACTATTATCAATAGTAATTCCTGCCTAATACTTTGTCAATCATAATTTTATACAAACATATCGTAGACAAAGGGTAACCACCGCCATCTGGTCGTGCCAATTAATTGGAGAAGAAAATAAATGAATTTATACTGAGGAAATGGTTGACGCACAAAAAAATTCCGACAAACAAATCGTTTGACGGAACATATACTTTCATCAACCTGTCAATGAGTGCAACTGATTCAAAGTTACATAATTAGTGGTCATAGCAATCATGTTTTCGTTGCAGTACTTTATATAACTCGAACATTTTTCATGGAAAAACCCCTTAATTATTTAATATCTTTAACTAAACAAAAAATAGCTTCAACATTTCAACTTGTATTTTGCTCTGTTTTGTTTAACAAGGCTCCAACAAGTTTAACAGAAAGGGGGGAATCTCTGTTCAAGGGACATAGTAACCAGCTCTTGCTTTATGATACTCAAAAGTTTCGGATAGTAACTTGCAAGCCTAGCGTTGTGTTTCCTGAATCCATAGAACGTGTTGTACTTATTAAGGTCGTTTCTGAAATTCCTTCTAATCGAAAAGCTTCCTCCAGCGGTCAGTAACCGTTTGAGCGCCACCCTTATAAACATATTCCAGGCGTGAACCAAGTCTACTTAATAATTCATTCGTAATCGTCCCACTCTTTTCTGCAACATCTTCGGAAGCTATTTGTTCTTTCCCATCTTTTCCGATTAGAGTTACTACGTCACTGATTTGGACATGTTCTAAATGGGAGATATCGACGATAAGTTGATCCATACAAATTCGACTGATAATGGGAGCTTTTTGTGATTGAATAAGAACGTAACCTTTATTTATGTTTCTTGGAAGTCCATCTGCATAGCCAATCGTAACGATCGCAATTTTCATTTTTTGTTTTGCTTGATAGGCTCTGCCATAACTAATAAATTCACCGGGATTTAGTTGTTTCACTACTGCAATTCTAGCTTTGAGGGCTAAAACTGGTTGTAACTTAACGTTGCTAGAAACTTTATCGTTTTTACTTAAGACTCCATAAAGTGCGATACCAGCTCGAACATAATCGTATTGTAATGTAGGATAATTTAAAATTCCATAACTTGCTTGGATATGTTGTTTTCCAGTCGGAAGTAGCTGTGATTCTAACCACTTTATTGTTTGATTAAATGTTTCGACTTGCTTGTTCGTGAAATGAATATCTTCACTTGTCAAACTGTCGGATACGGATAAATGTGAGAAAATCCCTGTAACTCTTAAATTTTGGCAATTATACAGCGCTTTTAAATCTTTACTATTGGCTGGATTAAAGCCTAATCGATGCATACCCGTGTCTAACTTAATTTGAATCGGTATTTTTACCCCATGCTTGTTTAATTCCTTTGCGTGAGACAAATCGACGACAGTTTGAGTCAAACGGTATTGCTTAATTCGATGAATTTCTGCTGGATTGGTGTAACCTAATATAAGGATCTCACCTTTGATTCTATGCTTGCGTAGCTCGATTCCTTCTGCTAACGTAGCTACTGCAAACGATTTAATTCCTTGCTTATTTAATTCTCTCGCTATTTTAACAGCACCATGGCCATATGCATTCGCTTTTACAACTGCCATTAATTTCGCATCGGATGGTATCAGTTCTTTTAATGCCCTTATATTTTCTCTTAATGCCTGTAAATCAATTTCAACCCAAGCTCTACTAGTAGAAGAAGCTGTCTCTTTTCTCCAATACACCATCATCAATGCTACAGCGAATGAAAGAAAACTAACCATACAAAAGTGAAGGAGACTATTTTCAACAAACAAGTGTTTCCAATTTAAGAAATCAGATGTAAAGCGAACGATAACAATCATCCAAGGGTGAATGATATAAATGATGACCGATAAAGTTCGTATATTTCTACTGCTTGTTCCCTTTATTTGCAATAAACAGAGGAACAAGTAATACATTGTTGGAAGAAGCATGATATACATACTGTCATGACGTTGTAGGGAATGATGATAAAGCAAAAGTCCCTCAACAATTAAGAATACAAGGGAAAGAAAGAGCAATGAGATGTTCTTTGTAAATGAACCTCGTTTAGTAATTTGATAGATAAGCATCCCCATCGTAAGAAAGAGCGGGACCATAAACAAACCATTTCTCGTATAATCTGAAATAGAAAAAATAGTATTATAGAAAGACTCTAAATAAGGTATTTGTTTAATAACACCATAGTAGCTATCTCCAAATAATCCAATCACATAAAGAAAAAGGGATAAAAAAAACGTTAAGCGCAAACCAATTTTCCGCATACAAAAGACAACAATCAGAACGCCTAGAATCAACCCTGGAAAATACCATAAATGATAAAAAGTACTGTTAATTAACAAATCTTTCAAAAACGAAAATCCCCAACCTTCACTCTTATAATGTCCAGCGTAAAGATTAAGTGGTAAAAACAGGACGATTGAGCAAATATATAAAAGAACAAGTTTCTTACAGAAAGACCAAATGTAAAGCTTATTTCCACTTTCTATTTGTTTATATAAGAAATATCCACTAACCATAAGGAAAAACGGAACCGCTATTCTAGCAATGATACGCGTTAAAATAAAATCAGCATCCTCACCAAAAGTGAGGAGCGGAGAAGTATGGTTCGCTACCACAAGAAACGCGGCGATTAATCGGAACTGATCAATCGCTCCTGATTTATGATTCAAGCTCATAGAGGTCTGCTCCAAATCGTTACGATAAATCCATCAACATTATTTCCAGATATCTGATATAAGCAGTCTTCAGGTATTTCAATCGTCGTCCATTCTTCATTAGCTCGCACATGAAAAACATTAAATTCCAATTCTTTTTCTATGAATGTATAAGGAGTCCCACCTATTGGAAAATCTCTAAGAAATTGAATGTATTCCTCAAGGCAGAAACCAAGCTTTTGAATCCTATTAGCATGGGGAAATCCTACATATCGGAAATGCCATGGTTCGTGTGAGATTCCTGTTAGCTCCTCTTTGTTTTTCTCATATCGTTCAATAAACCCATAATCAGCAGCAAGCTCTCGGAACTCGGCAAAGATTCCACTATAAGGAAAAGAAGGGCGTATAAAATCAATGACAGGTTGATTTTCAGCTAAATCGATGGCAAGTCCCGTCTGATGTTCACTACAATTGGGAAACGCTACATATCGTTCAGTAAAATCCCTACCGTTTTCTAGTAATGATTCTTCAAATATCGTTTCTTGCTCTTCCTTACTTCGATACCCACTAACGGGAACAATCTTCTCCTTACTATTTATTTTTTCGATTAAATGGATGAGAGAGGCACTTGCCCTTTTTTCGAGCAGAATCTTTTCATCAACTATTGAAAAAGGTACGAGTGTGCTTATGTTTTTAAACAATGGTCCTTTTATTGGGTTGGTGCGGTTAACTAAGACTAAATAGCCATTGAACACATCGTCCTTATGTAGAGTTATTGTTCTCATCGCTCTAACCCTAATTGGATCAACTTATCAATAATAGTCGGAAACGTAAGGCCAATTCCTTTCATCATTGCCGGATAACGACTATGGTCTGTAAAACCAGGAAAGGTATTCACTTCGTTAAAGACAATATCTTGATTCTTTGTAATAAACAAATCGACTCTCGCCAATCCAGAACAACCAAGTGTCCGATAAATCTGTATAGCCGTTTCCTTTATTTTTTTTGCTATATTAGCGTCAACCCGAGCTGGCATATGAATTCGCGAGTTTGCAAGTGAATATTTTTCATTAAAATCAAAAAATCCATTCGCTAATTCGATTTCATCAACTTCCCCAACGGTAAGGTCATCATGACCGAGAATGGCACATCCCACCTCAAATCCTTCGATAAATTCTTCTATGATGACTCGATCATCATGACAAAATGCATCTGTTATTGCCTTAAACAACTCTTCTTTTTCTTTTACAAGTGTAATACCAATCGAGGAGCCAGATTTTACAGGTTTAACAAATAGTGGCGGCTCAAGCTGACTGCATAATGCAAAGATATGCTCCTCAGTATCATTATTTGAAAAAACAATTGACCGAGGTGTACGAATACCTTCATGCGCTACTAATTTATGTGCTCTATCTTTATCCATGCATAAAGCAGAAGAAAAGGTGTCACAGCCAACAAAAGGAATTCCTGCCAGTTCAACATACCCTTGAAGTGTGCCATCCTCCCCGTTTTTACCGTGCAAAACAGGAAAGACAATATCAATCGTCATTTCTATAATTTCACCCAGCTGATATTGAACTATTTTACGACTATAACGATTTGGGGAGAAGGCAACAGGTGTACAGTTTGAAACATCTTTCCACCAAGTGTCCTGTTCGATTTTTTCCAAACTACCATCATATCGATACCAGCTCCCTTCTTTAGTGATACCGATCAAGATTATTTCATATTTTTCCTTGTCCATATGAGAGATAACTGAATGAGCGGATTGAAGAGATACTTCGTATTCATTTGAACAACCGCCAAAGACCACGGCTACAATTATTTTTTCCATTATTTCATTCCCCCTACTGTTATTAAGAAAATTTGCTAAAGCCAAACATTTAGGCGCCGACTGAGCCTTAGTTGCACTTATACTGCAATGTCGATTAAACCGCCATGATATTGTGTAATAAAAAAACACTTCATGTTTCTGTACATCTATCGTACTAGAACATAAAGTGTTATTTTTTCGTTTATTATCAAGGAATGGATACGTTTTTCTGAATTAATTCTTACAAATTCCTTACGAGGTGAATGGTAGTGCGACAATAAATTCAACTTTTTCATCTTCGCTATAGGCCGTAATGGTTCCCCCGTGTAATTCAACAATTTCTTTGGCAATAGCTAGACCTAGACCAGCACCACCTGTATGTGTCGCGCGAGAAGTATCCAACCGATAAAACTGTTCAAAGATCCGCTCTAGCTTATCTTTTGGAATAGTACGACCACTGTTAATAAAATGAAGATGAAGAAAGTCCTTTTCTCTTTTTGAGCGGATGAAAATCGTGCCATTCTCATAACTGTAATTAACGGCATTACGGATTAAATTATCGAAAACACGCTGCATCTTGTTTACATCACATGAAATTTCAAGATTCGGTTCAATGTCTAATTGACACGTTACATTCTTCTCCACAAAAAGTGGATGAAACTCAAACGTTATCTGCTCTAGCATTCTTGTTAAATGAATGGAACTCTTTTCAGGACTTAGCTCGGTTAAATTAAATCGAGTGATCTCAAAAAATTCATTTATTAAATCTTCCAACCGTTCCGCTTTATCCAACGTAATAGATAAATACTTTTCACGAAGCTCTTGAGAAATCTGCTGCTCATCTCGCAACAATGTGATATAACCAATAACAGAAGTTAATGGTGTTTTTAAATCATGAGCCAAATAAACGAGCAAATCATTTTTTCTTTGTTCTGCTTCTTTTGCTAATCTTGCGTTTCGAATTGATTCTTCTTTCATTGAATTCATCCGATCTTCCACTTGTTTAAGTTCAAGAGGAAGATGGATACTTTCATTATTATCGGAAGCAAGCTTTTTACTTGCTTCAACAATATTATCAACATAACTAAGCGTCTTCCACCAGTAATAGAGGAAGATGAAAAAAACTCCACCTATCCATATAAGCGCGATAAACAGTAAAGGGTTTTGTCCAATTGGTCTTAATAGTACGTATACGAAGTCTGTAGGATACCAAATGAATTGATTTATTATGTATCTAAACGCTATATAGAAAGTAATTAATCCAATTGAAAAAATAGAAATCGTAATGAAAAATCTCCCTAAAATTCTTCTAAATAATCCTACCCTCACTACATTATTAGACTTTTTATTCAATGGTGTAGCCCACCCCCCATACTGTTTTAACAAACTTTGGCTTTCTTGAAGGTTCTTTCATTTTTTCTCTAAGTCGTGCAATATGAGCCATTACCGTATTATTATTATCTATATATTTTTCACCCCATACCGCTTCAAATAACTCTTCTGAAGACACAACCTTCCCTCTGTTTTCACATAAATACCAGAGGATAGAAAATTCAATCGGCGTTAATGATAGTGGGTTTCCATAAAGTGTGCATTTACGGGTGTCGATATTAATGATTAAACCCGCAAAATCAAATTCCTTTGCCTGTTGAATCGGCTGAATCGTTGTGCCACTGCTCTGATTATATCGCTTATAACGCCGCAGCTGTGCCTTCACTCTTGCTACCATTTCTAATGGATTAAACGGTTTTGTAATATAATCATCCGCTCCAAGCGTTAGCCCGGTAATTTTATCGATATCTTCTACTTTTGCTGTCAGCATAATGACCGGATAATGATAGGTTTCACGGATTTTCTGGCAAATGGAAAAACCGTCTACCCCCGGTAACATCACATCTAATATGGCAAGCTCAATCTGATTGGATTGGATAAACTTTAAAGCAGAGTTTCCTTCATAAAATACGCATACATCGTAGCCTTCATTTGTTAAATAATACTTCACTAAATCCGCAATCTCTTTTTCATCATCCACCACTAAAATAGGGTTCATGTTTGTCATCTCCTACTTTTAAAGCTCTGTTTATATAGATTAATTGATTTTCTGCAGAATGAGAAGAGGAGCTTTATCGCTTTTTGGTCAAGAAGCGCTTCTTCAATAAAGTACTAGTGTTCAAGAACTAGCAAATGCGATTCAATTTAGTGTTGGATTCTTATGATTTCCCTTCAGTTTATGTTGCTTGCGTTCGGTACTGTCCTGATTGAGATTGCCTCTGAAAATTGCAATCGATGACAAAATGAGTTGGGATGCCGTTTGCAGTTGGATTTGTATTATATATTCCACAATATCGACAAACTTAGTATTTTGCGGACACCAACGCTCTTATCTGTGAACATCATAGGCGTTTGACAATAAAAGGGGTCACCATGCACCTTATTCACTTAAAACTCCCCCTAGTGACCGTGTATCTCTCCCTATGTTGTTACTAATCAGATATTGAGACGGTTTAGTAACCAAACCTTATCCTATCTTTATTTGTTGGAATGCCATTAACTACTTTTTGCCATGCACCATCTTGGAAAACTTCATATTGTTCAAAAGCACAAGGCAATCCATTTGCAGTAAGGATGTCACTGCTATCCATCAGTTGAAAATGCAAATGAGGTCCAAAAGAATTTCCTGAATGACCCACTCTTCCAATAACTTCACCTTTTTTTACACTCTGACCAACTGAAACCTGAATAGAATCGGTTTGAAGATGTACTAACGCGGCATATACATTTTCACTACAGTTCATGATGATGTAGTTACCAGCAACGGATTGTATGTCGTCTTTTTTCGGTTCAAAATAATGAGCATTTTTATAAGCATTAGACATATCTAATAGCAAATTCGTTCGTGCTCGTTCTCGATAACCATCCTCTGCTTGGACAACGATCCCGTCACATGGTGCATATACCTCTTGGCCCCAACAGTAATAATCCCTTAAGGAAACCCCAAAAAAAAGATATTGTGGCAAGCTAACACGATAGGCGGGCCAGCCTGTTCTTTCCCAATCAACTTGTATAAAGTCATAAGCATATCTTGTTCCTAACTTGTTTGTTCCGTGGCTCGGAATCCTTGTCCCTGGAGTGTTAGGAGAGAGCCATTCTCCTCTCAAAGGAAACTCTACACTTATCGGCTCATGCGCTTTAATCATCTCATTTCTCCCTTCCATCCATTTTTCACTACATTATTGGAAAATGACAAGTGCCAGTACTTACTCATACGCTGGGATTTTTCTCATTCCACGTCTTATTCATCGCTTGTCGTATAGAAAATTCTTCTAAGTTCGTCAAAGTATTCGTCAAGCGTTGAAACGATACGCTCATAATCCACATTTGAAGCTTCTGAATTCCTGATTCCTTCTAATATTTCATTTGTAAATCCGACATTAGCCCATAAGATAACTTGTTTACACTTTTCAATATTCAACCCTGCTCTAAATTTAGATTCATCAATCATGTCAAATATTTCAGTACCGCATGAAGATTGCTTTTTTCTTTCTCTTTTTTCAAGTTCTTTGTTTACTTCATCAGAGTTTGTAGCGTTCGAAAGTTTGTTTAACTCAAAAATCCAAGGATATTGCTTTATTAGTTCTAGTTGAAGAAGATACGATTGCCGTAGCCGATCAAAAATATCTTTTTTCGTAAAATCCATTTTCATAAAGTATTCCTTATTAAGAATTTCGGTGAAGTAATCATACACAAGCAGAAAGAGTTCCTGTTTATTCTTTATATAATGAAACATCAAGGCTTTAGAAATACCTGCATCTTTTGCTATTACATTCGTAGATGCCTTGTCAAACCCTTTTAGAGCAAATTCTTTTAAGGCTGCATTTAAGATAGCGTCGCGCCTTAAAGGTTCTAAATCCAATAATTTTATAGACATATTCAATCTCCCTTGATAATCCTACTTGCCATTTACCTGTTAGGTCAATATTATTATATCTCATTTACCTAAAAGGTCAATAAATTTAGTTCCTAAATTCAGGGGAAATTGCACCTCAAATGGGATTAGTTATATTTCACGGCAGAAGGCAAAGAGGTCAAGCGATACAACGAAATGTTGATGAGTTTCCAAAGAACGAAAAAAAGAGAGGCCAGCGTTTAACTTCCAGCATCTCACTATTTCTATATTTCTGAAAAACCTTAGTAAATCAGGCTTTCGTTCAATCCTTCCTTGACATCCCCACAACAAAAGCAACAGATTTTTGTTCTAACGTCCTCTTTCGTTTAAGTAATATTATTCAAGAGTTTTTTTAGAAACATTGGGGCCAATATCATTTGTTGAACATTGGAACGATTAATTAAAGGCTATAGTCTATATGATTTTATTTCTTTTACCTTTCCAGACTTTGAAGTATTACTAAACATATATACATCACAGAAATCAATTTTTGTTTCGTTTGCTAATGAAATCACCCCATTTATGGAAGCGAATTTTCCATGAGTGATGACTTGGTAAATTTCCAAACAGTCAAAGTTACTCCTCTCGATTATGATTAACAAACTCATATATTATTTCATTCTCATCTAAAGTTATCGTTAATTCGGTTCCCCATCTTCCATGAACAAATGTATGAGTAAGTCCATCAACTGTTGTTTGCTGCCAATTTCCAGGTCCATCAACAACCTTACCTAAGTAGTCATAATATAGCTTAGATGAAGCATTCGACCAGTGATAAATTTCTTTCTCAAGTGAAATAGACACTGGCTCCAATCCAACAGGATACAACAAGTCTCCATATCCGTGTGTGACATAGAGTTGTTCACCATGAACATATGGTTCTTTCCCTTTGAACTCTATAGTGGACATTGCGTAAAAAATTTCAGCATATTCAAGCTGAGGGTAATCAAAGGTAATGTGTATCCATTTCTCATCGGTAAATGCCATAAAGAAGTGATATCGTAACGAAACATCCATCTTAACATGCTCAATATACATAGTTCCGGGGTAAGGAAAATTTCCAAGTGTTTCTTCAACATGCATCGATAAGCTAGTTACGATCTCATTTTTCTCCTCTTCTGTAACCTCCTTCACTGCTCCTACTTCAACCGGATTACCTTTCCGATAAAGGAGCATACCGTCATCTGATTTCTCGGGATAGACATCGTCCAGTTTCCAAGTGAACAGTTCAGTACCGATTGGTTCTTCATATGCCGTTTGTAGTTGTCCGCTTTCTAGTAAAATTAGCCATAAAAAAACTCCACTAATCATAAAAAATATCGTTGTAGCTACGATACTTTTCATTGGATAATGGTTTCTGTGATCACGATATACCGTATGAGCCTCAAGTGTTTTCAAAATTTTTGTCCTCGTTGTTTCTTTTTGTTCTTTCGTTGACCTAACTTGTTGGAGCTGCTCCCACGGTTCATCATAATGTTTGCTCAATACGGTCGCCTCCTTCTTCAATTGCTTTCATTCTTCTCAAAGATTGCAGTGCTCGTGATAATGTTTTACGAACTTTTGTCTCAGACCACCCCAGAATTTCTCCAATCTGTCTAGTGGAACATTCTTCCACTTTCTTCAAAATAATAACGACCCGGTAATTGGGTTTTAACTTTTGAATGGACTCTATTAGGTAGGAGACAGCTTCTTTATTTTCAAAATTCTGTTCCACATTAATAGGGGAAGGGATTTCCTTCACAAACGAAATAAACCTCCTTCGTTTGCGTTTTCGAATTTCATCAATGACCAAATGTTTGGCTATGCCGAATAACCACGTTTTAACATTCGACTGATTATCAAACCGATCATATGCCATAAATACTCTTACGAACGTGTCATGAACCAAATCTTCACAGCATTGTTTGTCACCAAGCATATAGAGAATAAAACGGTACACGTCATCGTAGTACGTTTCGTACAAACCCATTACAAATTGTCGCTTATCTTTGTACAATCCCATCATCACCTTCTTTTCCTATTTGTTTGTAATTAGTCGTTTGAAAGCTCATTTTGTGACACTTGCAGAAAAACTTTTTTTGAATAGAATTAAATTTTTGCTATTACCTAAATTATTCGAATTCCTATAATAATCAAGAGACAAGGAAACAAGGATATAATGATATATACAAGTAATCCATTTTGAAAAATTGATCAAAATGGATTACTTTCTTGCAGTTATAGATTTTGATTTATAAAAAAGTCATTTTCTCCCTATGTTCCTCAACAAAGCGTACAAGCTTCATTTAGAACATTTATTAGCAGAAATTGGTATAGCTACGACTCAACTTGAAGGCGCAGAAAACGAAGTCACTACTGCACTTGAACAAATTATCTTCGCTCCAAAAATACTTGTCATCAAAGAGAATAGTAAGATTTCTCTAGCTGGTATTGCACAAGCAGCCGGAATATTAGGGGTTACAAGTCAAAGGATTTTTGAACTATCATCTTCCTTCTATGTTGAGAAAGTTCAGCAAGAAAACCGTATCTATTTTACAAAGAATAGTAGACCTATTTGGGCTTGGTTTTACTAATGACCACAATATTAGACATAACCAAAGTGGACAACTAGAAAGAGTATCTAAACCTATCAATGGTGTTCTTGACAGTAGTTATGGATATGAGGTCAATAGTGGGGTCCTTAGTAAAGCTATTACTTGACTATGGAGTTACAGAAAATGAAATTGATGAAATTCTACGAGTTTAGGGGTTTGGAAACTTCTTGTTGTTAATATACTACCACTTCTATTTGGTTATCTTTGGAGCAGTCTTACATAGATATTTATATTAGTTTTATGTTTTTTTGTGAATTAACTGCAAATTTATTTTTACCATATAATTTTGATAAAAAGCAATAATATTATCCACCGTTTACATATAATCGGTGGATATTTTTATAGTTATATATAAACATCAATCACGTGGGATGTTATTGTATAGACAAATGGTGAAATTAGGATTAAATTAATTTAGGAGAAATATAATGTCCCTAATTTAGACGCTTAACCTACCTTTTAAACAATCAAAAGTGTACTTAATATTTCCAGGTCTTTAAGGAGGATTTAAATAGAAAACACAACCATTTTAGCAAGTAATTTAACAAACGAATTAACAACGAAATCACTTGTTATGTTCGCAATTTTTAGTGTTAGATTGAAAGAAATTACGAACCTTTGAGGTATTAAGTTTATAAAGGAGCAGTGATAATGACAAAACAATATATGATTTTTTTACTAGTTCACATATTCAATCAATTCCTCATTTTAGTTGGTGGTTATATGAGTGCAGGAGCACCAAAAGAGTTCTATCCTGTAAAAACTTGGTTTGAAGCATCACTGGCATTTTTTATTATGGGTATGTTGTTCAACCTAATATTTTTCATTATTAATAGAAAAAAAGAAGGTAATTTAAAAGCCTTTTTGGTTACGACACCGATTATGATTATCCCGTATTTGCTAAATCTAATACCTTTTATCAAGATTACAACTGGTCAATGGGGTTAATGTATTTCCCGCCGAAGCGCTCGACACCGAATCACCCCCAAAAAACATTAACAATATTGATTCTGGGGGTGATTGGGTGTATAAATGATGGTAAAACGATTGTATGTATCAACTCGAGAGCGCTGTTGATATCTCAACGAAAGTAGAGCCCTAAAATCATTGCAATTCAGCATTGAAAAATAATCGTTACTTGTTATTTTTCTCTCCCAAAACTGACCCCCATACATATCCATAAGTTTTATATATTCAACTAGATTGCTCTAAGTAAATCCTTAACGTGTTTCCTTAAATGATGCAAATAAGCCATAAGACAGTAAATTAACAAACGAGGAGAGTCATGGAACAAGCGGAGAAGTTTAGGTGTATATTTGATATTAGCATTTGATGTATTGTTTTTGTTAAAAATTTCTATTATAATTTGGTTGGTTAACCAATTAATGATGAGGTGATGAATTGAATAATAGGGATACAGGTAAACGCCAACGGATAATAGATTCTGCTTATAAAGAATTTAGCACTAAGGGTTTTAATAACACTACGATAAAGGATATTGCTAAAGATGCTAATATAACACCAGGATTGGTTCATTATTATTTTAAAAATAAGGAGGAATTACTTTTCTCCGTACAAAACGATATTCAAACTAAATATCACAGAAAATATGGCACAGAAGAAACTTCCGAAATTAACCCTACAGAAGTTTTACTTGAAATTAAGTCTAGGGTGGAAAATGACCCGCTGTTGTATCTATGGAGATATGAGCTTTATTCTCTAGGGTTAAAAGGAGAGCCCTATCAAAAGGACGTTATGAACATTTTACAAACTGGCAGAGAGAGTCTGTCAAAACCTTTGCAAAAATTCATCAATACCCCTAGTAAGGCAAATGCTTTAGCGAGTATTTTATTAGCTTGTTTTGACGGATTAGCCCTTCAAAAAATACTAGATAATGAATTTGATATAGATAATGCGTATGATTTACTGATAGAAATTTCAAATGGACTATTAGAGGATAAGTAGGTAGTAGTGTTATTACTTATTACAAGGAGAGCAAATTCCAATGAAAAAAACAATTGTTTTATTAGTCATTATACTTTATCTATCTAATCCTATTAATGCCTTTGCCAATACGGACGACACTAGGCAAAAAATAGAGAAATATATCGAGAATTCTTTAGAAACATATAACATTCCTGGAGCATCACTGAAAATTATAAAAAACGGAGATAACTTTTATGAAGGTAATTGGGGGATAATGAGCAATGGGTCAAGTGTCACTTCAGATACCCCCTTTCTTATTGGTTCATTAAGCAAGCCGATAACAGCCCTTGCTATCATGACGTTAGTTGAAGATGGTAAAATCAAGCTGGACGAACCAATTCAAACTTATATCCCATCGTTTACCTATCAAACAAAAAGTTCACAAAAAATTACAGTTTTGCATCTATTAGAACATACAAGTGGTATTAGGCGATATGATAGTTTTAATGTGACTGACATGGAGAGGGAAAGCATGGGAGCAATTGCTCAAGCAGTTACTGAACTCAGTGGTGTGGAATTGTTTCATGAGCCTGGAGAAGTTTACGAATATAACTCTGCTAACTATTTACTCTTAGGAGCAATCGTTGAAAAAGTGACAAACCAAACTTTTTCAGAATACTTAAATCAGAGTATTTTTACACCACTTAACATGAATCATTCGGCTGCTGACTATAAAGGAGCGGTTGATAAAGGATACGTATCTGGGTTCGAGTCATGGTTTGGCAAACCGATAAAAAGTGACGGTTTTTATGATAATGCGGGAGCACCATACGGCTATTTAGCTTCCAGTACAAATGACTTGTCAAATTTTTTAACATTCATGTTAGAAGGCGGAGACTTATTATCAGAACAATACCTCGAGTTAATAAAATCACCACCAAAAGAAGGTAAAACATACGGCTTAGGTTGGAGGTTTTACCCAAAGGAACATTTTCTTTTCCATGGAGGAGCAACATCAGATTTTAGGGCAGAAATGTTTTTTATACCAGAACAAGAAGTTGCGGTAGTCCTTCTGACAAATAAATATCATATCATGGATGATTACCAAGTTTATTCGATGGTGGAAGGAATTCGTTCTATAATGAAGGGGACTGAACCTATTCAGTTATCGAAACCAAGTTATAGTCTTCAATGGATTATTTTGGGTGCAACTATTCTATTAGCAGCTTTAACTGTAATCCATATAATTATTAGACGTAAAAAAATTGCAAATAAGAAGTGGACTTTCTCCTATGGTGTCTTTTTATTTATTTTAGCAGTCGCGATTATACCTATTCTGACTTATGTTATGAATAGTCCATGGAGAACGATTCGAATTTTCGCACCAGATGTTGCACTGTTAGTACATATATTAGTTGTTATAGTTGCAACAAATGGAATCGTACCATTTGTTATAAAGTCCACCCAGACTAGCTATAAGTAATGCTACCAAACAACCAGCCAATCTAATGGAAATTATAATCCTATTTATTTTATGGTTTCGCAGTGTAATTAACACCATTTTCCACACTTGATGTAGCATGCAAAAACGCTTGGATAGTTTATCCAAGCGTTTTCGTTCGATTCATTTTTATTGACTTTTTTTCAACTAACGGACATTTACTTGAATTACAACTCAGAACTGTACACTGTATATTCAACCATAGTCCTTAGTTCTTAACATATCCTTTTTGTAATAATCAAAATTGGAATATCTTAAATTTAAATTTTCCAATCGCCTTTTTCCATTACTAGAATTTCTTCCTGCTCTAATAATCCGAACACACTCATGGAGCTGTCACCAATCATTATATCTTCATGAACAGCAGACTTATTCATACCTAGCTCTGTTAACTCTTCTTCTGTTTTTATATACCCATCCAAAATATTATCAATGTATGCTTGACCAAAGGCAATATGACAAGCTGCATTTTCATCAAACAAAGTACTTTTAAAAGTGATTCCGGTTTTAGCAATACTTGAATTCGCTGAAACAAGTGCTACTTCGCCAAGCATTCCAGCGCCATCATCAGTTTGAAGAAACTTTAGAAAGCCTTCGTGTTCGGGTTCAATTTTTGTAACTCTCCCATTTTCAAAGAACAGCTTTAATTCTTGAATAGTTTGTCCTTCTAGAATAATTGGTTTTGTAGTGGTAACATTTCCATTTACATGATACTTATTTGGCATTGTCCAAACTTCTTCAACAGGGATATTTGACATGAATTCCTTTCCATCTCTTGTTGTTTCTGAACCACCTAACCAAACATGGTTGTTGGCTAACCTAACCGTTAAGTCCGTTCTTTCACTAACAAATCGCAATCCAGAAAATCTATAGTTGTTCAACTTTTTTGTTATGCTTTTCAACATACCATTTTGCTGCTTCCAGGATAATATAGGATTTTCCATATTCGATTTTGTTGCTTCAAATATATATTTCCAGAGAAGTTCGATAGCTTCATTTTCAGGACAGTTTGGAAAAACTTGTAGTGCCCATTCCTTTGTAGGCGCATTGACTACTACCCATTTATTATGATGTTCCATACCATAAGTTCTACAAGGGCTCATAGCAATTGACTTTGTTTTATTGACTATCATTGTTCTTTCAATACAATTAGAATCCTTATCCGAAAACGTCGGTGCAACTATTGTTATAGTTGAATAGCCAGATTTCGCATAGTTCAATTCATTTTCAACAACTGATTTTGGGTAAACTTCTAAAAACTCTTCATCTAGATAGCGTACTCGAACCTTTTCAACTTCAGAGTCTCGCAGATTAAGACAGACATATTGCGCGCCATTTTTATAGGCTTCTTTTGAAATTTCACGAACTAGAGGTAAATGTTCTGGTGAAAAATTGATTTTAATTAAATCTCCCTTTTCAACTGTAACCCCAATATTCACAATGACTTTAGCATAATTATTTAAAGACATAACCTTCACACCTCCCCTATGATTTAGATAATACCCTTATTTCCACTACCTAGTTACTATTTAAACACTCTGATTGAAACTAACTACATACCTTTCCATTTAATTGAATAAAAGTTTCTTATTCTATTTTAACATTAAATTCCATAATACCCTCAACTCCTCAAATGTTTATACACCCTCGAAAACGCACAATATTAGTAGCGATTTTGTACGCTATTTTATTTTTTTTGTCATTTACTCTTCGAAAACAAAACCCCTTATGACACGTAACTACTAAATTAAAAGGTGCAAATTATTATTCTTTTTTCTGCATTTATGTTATTTTCCATGTAAAAGACTTTTGGAAATTCATGTTATAAATTTTGTAATTTATGTTATAATTAAGTAAGTTTTTGACAGGTTATGTGAAGTAATACACTTAAAGAAACGGCGGTTAGTTTAAGAAAGATTGAATTTCCAAAGGCGAAAAAGGTGGCCTCGTTTGCCGTAATGATGTAGGAAGTGGTGATGCTTTGATATTGTTTATTCTTGTGGCATTAATTTTAATTTTTGATGGAATAGCTATACATTTTCACAAGACTGGTAAAATGGCTTTTTGGTTATCCGGTATATTGATGGGGTTTCTTGCTCCAATAGTTGGATTTTCTTTAGGTTATCTGTTTTTGCAACTTAGTAGAACTTTCGACTCTACATCGACACACGAAGGTGCAGGATACGCAGGGGCGTTCATTTTTCTCGGCTTATTAGCGAACGCCATTGTTTTCTTCTTTATTGGCATAATTATAAAAATATTTAACAAGCATAAGTCTGAACAAACGTAAAATTTTAATTATTAAGCTAACCTGCGTTAGTTTGACAATGTTATTGCTTATTCTGTTAACTAGCAGCTTATTGCATGAGAAAAAAACTTATTATCCGGGGGTTAGAATATTGAACAAAACAATGTTAATTGTCGTAAATGTGATTACTGGACTATTTGTTACGATTTCTAGTATTCTTGGGTATGGATTTAGTGGGATTGGAGAAGGTTCTACCAATGACTTCACAATCTTTATTTGGTTGTTTATTTGGGTAATCGGTTTATTTTTACAATTAAAACTAAAAACTAGGGTAATAGGATTAATTATTACTCTCATTCCAGTTGTATTCTTCCTTTATGTTTATATTGCCGCTGTAATGATGTAATTAGTTATTGTGAATTATTTTTACTTAAGCTAAAAGGGGCATTAGTAAAACTATGGGCTGTATGGAGACAGCTCGTTTTTTTTTTGCACACCACACACTTGGAAAATGGTGTTAAACTAAAAAGCAGTTATATAGGATTAAAAAGGAGTATAGATTCGATAAAGGAGAGCTGTTTGAATGGAGACTAATACAGAATTACTTAATTTAGGTGCAAAGATGGCAGAATGTGGGTAAACACAGTGTCGAGTCAATTTGGGATAGAATTCGAGTTGCTAAAAAAAGGGGAATAACGAGGAAACTATTAGTAAATTAGAGGAAGTTATTGCTGAATTAATTGCCGAAAAAAACGAATTAATTCAAATATCCCAAGCATTTTGAAGAGCAATTGATTTCCAAAACAATATCTGAAGAAGATATTGAATATATTACTGAAAGTATTGTTCCATTGTTAGAACAAGTATTGGAGCAAAGTGGACAAGAAAACTCTGAAAAAATTATACAGAGTATCAATATATTGAAACCATTATTGTCCAAAGAAACATTTAACATTTTACAATTACTAGGTTTTAATTTTAAACGAGTAATTGGTGAGCCATTAACAGAATTATTACGTAAAACGATATCATCAAACATACCTACCGCAGGAAAAGATACTATTGACCTCCAAATGTTAAGAGAACAAAAAGAGATAGAATTTTATAAACTAGTACAAAACGAAGACGCCTATCAAAAATTCCTTGAACTAACTGGACGAACTAAATAATATTGCAACTCAACTCCTACCGTGGCGCTTTTTCTTCGCAGAAAATATCTCCTTCTTCATTGATAATGCGTAGTTAGAACAACCTTCAACTGCTCCTAATCGGAAAGATAAAGCTATAAAGAAATGCAATTTGTTATGCCAACGCGCGCTTTCCTAGAATAGGGAGTTTTACTACCTGTTTAACGAGCAAAAGAGTTGAACAAAACCCACTAAGTTTTTATAAAAATAATGTAAATAGTTAATTAATCTCAAGGAGTGAGTATAATGTTAAAAAGAAAGTTTGGCGACCGCTCTGAATGGAAACGAGTAACTAAAAGGAAATATTCACAATTATATATAGATAGCAAAGAATTCAAAGGGTATATTACTTTATTAAACACAATAAAAGTAACTGAACCATTATCGGTTAGATATGGTGAAAAAAATGTATGTATTGTAAATGATGGTTATATGTGGTTGCAACAATTTCCATTGGAGGAAAAACATTCGGTAACAACGATGTTTAATGCCAAAGGAGATATAGTCCAATGGTATATCGATATATGTCTGCGTAACGGAATTGAAAATGATGTTCCTTGGATGGACGATTTATTTTTAGACATTGTTCTATTGCCAACTGGAGAAGTTATTGAAAAGGATGCAGATGAAATAGAGAATGCTTTATCAGATGGAATTATTGATAAAACTCTTTATGATTTGGCGTGGAATGAAATGAAAAACATTAAAAGTTTATTAAGTACGGATAGTTTCGAGTTGATAAGACTTTCAAATAATCACAAGGAGATTTTGTCTGAAATATTAAAGTAGATACTATTCAACTATAGGCTAGAAATCGTTAAAAGATATTTAATGCGTTATTAATATGAGAAAATTCTCACAGGAAGGCGGAGATACAATTGCCAAATAAACAGAGTACTATCGGGTTGGTTTCTTTTATTAGTCTGATTATTGGTCTTATTTTCTTTATTATCTATATAGTAACGGGAAATTCATTTATTAAAGATAGCATAACAATGTTAATTAGTTTTATTTTCTTGATATTTTCGTTTATTTTATCTTTGTTTAGTAAAAAGAATAAATTCGGAAGGATTTCATTAATTATTTTTCCGATGCTGTTTGTGATTTATTTATTATTCTCCGCGATAATGTTTTTATTTTGGAACAGACCATAATTAAACTAAGAGGAGTTTCTGTAAACTTTTTTGGGGAAGTGGTTTTTTGAAGCAACTATTTCTGTTATTTTTTTTCATTACTTTTTTGGTAGGTTGCACCCAAGATAACTCTAAATGGTATAACACAAAGGATGAAGCAATTAAATATGAATTGGAACAAGAAGGTTCAAATGCAATTTTATTATCAGTTGAGGACTATAGTGGTGAAACGATAGTTTTTTTTGAACAGAGTAAAACATTAGGTGTTGCAAGTGTAACAGAAAGTAAAAAAGGATTTAGTTGGTATAGAGACGAGCCATTTATCGATTTTGATGGTGATATTCCTTATTCAACAATGGGGTTTAATTATAAAATGTTAATGTTTTTCTCTGAGAATCTCGAACAATTTCACAGTGAGTTGACAAATAAAAAAATCACTGTAGAGGAAATTGTAAATATGCCATCTGGTAGAGTATTTAACTTTGCAGATAATGAAGAGAATTACTTCGCTGTATTGGAAAAAAAGTAATATAAATGAATAAAATCTATTCTACTTTTCAAAAGCTACCAGATTAGGTCGCTTTCTTATTGAACGGGAGTTACTTGAATATCAAATAGGAACTGTACACTTCATACGGATGAAGCAAGTCGTCGAAAAGGATATGAGAATGGTTTGTTTTCACCTTTGAAGTATACCCGTTAGAATTATAACTCAATGTTTTTTGTTATTTTTTTTAGTATTCGGCTGGTACTTCAACAACAACAAGAACTGCCAAGTCCAACAGCCCTAAGCTATTGCACTCCGTAGTGATATTTATATATTATACGAAATTCGATCCAAACCACATGAAAAAAATAATGATTGATATATTTATAATGATTAAAAGCAAGGAAATTATAGCTATACCTTTCTTTTCATTCCTATTTGCAAAACTCACAACTGCAAGTGCAACAGAAGTTATGGAAGCCACAATTATAAAAACAATAATCAAGAAACCAACTCGCTCTGTTGTTGCCGTAGCAATTGGGTCTAAAAAAACCATAGAAAGAGAAGCCAGTAAACTTAAAATCAAAAGAGTAAAACTTCTTCAAGAATATCTTTTATACAATTTAGGTTCCTCCTTTTTGCTCTTGTCAATTCTAACATAAAACAAACGCCTATCTTGAAGTAAGCTCTCAGCACAATAAGCAATTCTTTTCCCATATTCATAGGGTTCTTCACTCGAATATTTTTCATAGAAAAACACCAAATACGGAATAGCGTCTTCGAGACATTTTATGAGATATGACAACTCCTAAGCACACCTCTTCACCATTGTTCCGAAGCATTACCTCAAATACATCTCAACACCTCTCATGAATACTTAAAACTGACTTTTTTTAGATTTTCTCCACATTATCTGAATTATATAGTGAGAAACTGTTCCTTTTTTCTTTGGCTCTGTTAAAGTTTAATGTTGATTTATAATGTAATAAACGGACTTCCAATTGAATAGAAGTCCGCTTCGTGGATATTAAAGGAATACTCAACTAAAGAGTACATTGAAAATCCATACATTATAACCATAAATTACCTTTAGCAAGTTTATACTTAACGTGCAACAGTTTTAACATTATTAACAATTATAAAAGATAGAATGGAAAAAATCGCTATAGATATAGCAAGAAAGCCATAAGCTGCACCTTCGAATCCTCTAATGTTAAAGAATCCAATAAAGAAGAGGATAAGCGCAGCTATTATTGCTATAATTCCAGGTGAGATTCTAATAAATAGGGGAAACCCTTTTTTACTCAACCAGTAGGTAAGCATCAAAATAATAATGCCTGGAATCAGAGCCGTTAGAAAAGGTACAATAACCATCATTGTAATTCACCTCCATTCAACATTAAGCATTATTTTATGTTTTCCTATCGTCAAGTTATGAGATTATTTCGTGAACTTACATAATCTAATTGTATCATGAATTTCTATATTTGGAATTAAATTACTTTAAATTATAAAGTCGTTAATTTTAGCTTCATTTTATAGGTGTTTACTTTTCTAAAGTTTGAAACCAGGCTATAATTAGACAATTACCACCATTAAAATGCTGTAGCCACCCTTTTAATCGTCAATGGTAGTTATTAACGTTCTGCGATACAACCCTTCCGTTAGAACGTTACCATCTGATTTGAATTGATAAATATCCTTCCTTTTTCAGCAGTATACGTTTTAAAGCCACGCCAAGAATCGGTGCACAAAATAATTCTTTAAATATTTTATGTCCGATAGAATCATTTAAATGTTCATTGTTAATGACGTTCCAAAGTGTCTGGAACTTGATGGCGCTAATTGTCCTAAAACTGACGGATTCACTGTCCAAAATGAAAGGGAAGCACTTGACGGCTCCCCTAAGATTCTTTCACATCAACTTGATACGTTTCATTTTTCTTGAGATAAAACCTTACGTCATTTCGACCAGTAAGGATATACCAATCCCTTCCAAGTTCCAAGCGACAAGGAAGCGTCCGACCATATCCTAGATGAAGATCAAACCAGTCTCCGCAACGCATCTTATACCCTTTATTTTCTCCCCAAATGACAACCCAACAATCCAACTCTTCATGATAAGT
>NZ_JHYI01000019.1 GCF_000621445.1 Alkalihalobacillus bogoriensis ATCC BAA-922
CCCTGGAGAGAAGTGTCCAATAGAAGGCATCTATCAGCTATGTTTGTTTAGTGTGTCATGAAAAGGAAAAGATACCTTTTGATTTAATGGATGGTGGCGATCCGATGACACCACCAATGTTTTCCTGTGAAACTTGTGGAGGAGAAATGTATCCTGAGTATGATAAAGGCGTACATGGAGTAGAGTACAGGCTATCAGAATTGCAGGAAACAAAAAAGACTGAGTGAGGTGGGTTTCCTCACTCAGTTTTTCTTAATTTTTTTGTTGTATCAACAGGGTAGATTGAATAAGGTATATGGAAATGAAGGAAGGGGGATAACGGTGAAGATATTTTCTTGGAAACAATATTTGCTTATGATTGTAGGATTGCTTTTTGCTTTTGTCTCTATTCAGCTTTTTCCCATCCCTGAACGGTGGACATTTTCGTATGTTATCGGGGAGCTGGTTTTTGCTCCTTTTCATTTATTAGGGTCTGTATTGTTGTTTATTTTTGGGTTTCTGGCATTTGCCAAAGTCATTCAATATGTTCTCGAACACAGTTATCCACGTTGGCGATATCAAAGGAAAATGAAAGCGGAAGAGTGCTTTTTTTTGATGTGCCTTCTCGGTTGTTTCTTCCTATTAATTATGACACAGTGGGTAGTCGCTATCGTGACATGTGGTTTAGCTTTACTGTATGGTATACTAGACGCAAAAAGCTCACAACAATTTGTATCAAAAGATAAAAGTTTGTAATCGCTTGGACTTAGAATGAGGAGGAGCAATTTTGGGATTCGTTATAGGATTATTTGGAGTCGCAGCACTCGGTTTACTTTTTTATATGATAAAGCAAGCATTTCTAAATCAAGTGATTGAAACCGAAGTGTTTCTTTCGGGGTTTCCGTCAAGTTTTGACGGAATGTCCCTTTTTTTTATTTCTGATGTGCATGAACGTCTCATCCATGATGACATTATTAATGAGGTGAAAGGTAAAACAGACATTGTTATTATTGGGGGCGACTTTATTGAAAAAGGTGTTTCCTTAAATCGAGCGAAAGAAAACCTAGAAAAACTAAAACAAGTCGGTCCAGTTTATTTTGTCTGGGGTAACAATGATTACGATGGAGATTTTCGTGGATTAGATGCGCTATTATTAGAGTCTGGAGTGAAAATTTTAGATAATACAGCCGTCTCTTTTCATCAAGTAAACGAAACACTTGTGCTTCTTGGGGTGGACGATGTTGGTGTCGGACGTGATAATTTACCATTAGCTCTTTTGGATAGTGAAGATGGCTTTAAAATTCTTGTTAGCCATAACCCGGATATTATGGATGAAGTGCAAGAGAAAGATAACATTAAGCTTATTTTAAGTGGTCATACCCACGGTGGGCAAATCAGGCTTTTTGGTTGGGGTATTCGAGAAGCTGGTGGATGGAAGGATAGAAGCGGAACAAAAATATTAATTAGTAATGGCTATGGAACACGCTCGATTCCTCTTCGATTAGGAGCGCCTGCCCAAACTCATTTTCTTATTTTGAAGAAAAAGTATGATTAAGCGTTTATTATACAAAGTTTACACAAGTTAGGAACTTAGCTATACTACACGTAAGGAATATCGTGTGGAGGAACAATCATGGCTACAAACGAAGGAAAATATAATATAAAAGCAATTTCGAATATGTTAGGTATTCAACCTGGAACATTACGCGCGTGGGAAAGAAGATACCACATCGTGGAACCGATTCGAAACCAAGCAGGCCACAGGCTTTATTCAGATGAGCATGTGGCGATTTTGCGTTGGTTATTAGAAAAGGTAAACAAAGGATTTACGATCGGACAAGCTGTTGGTTTATTAGAAAAAGGGAATTTTTCGTTTGATAGTGGTGAAACTGTAAAAAATGAAGATTATTCTGTTCAATTAACAAACGAAATTCTACACTCGTTGTTACAGTTTCGAGAGCATGCAGCCCATGAATTAATGAATCAAGCTTTTAGCATGTTTCATATTGATAAAGTCATGGTTGATATTTTAGGATCTTTATTAGTAAAAGTCGGTGATATGTGGGAGAATAATGAAATCACAATTGCTCATGAACATTTTGTTACGTCGTTTTTACGGACAAAAATTGGAAATATCTTTCATGGCTTTCCTGTAGATGGTTATTTGCCAAAAGTTGTAGCCGTATGTGGACCGCAAGAAAAACATGAATTAGGCTTGTTAATGTTTACATTATTTTTACGTCGGAAAGGGTTCGAAGTCATTTATCTAGGAGCAGGGATTCCAAAAGAGGATGTAGAATTTGTTATTGGAGAAGTAAAGGCAAAGTTTTTCTTTACATCTTGTACGATGACGATTAATTTACCAGAAACACTTTCACTTCTAGATGTAATAAGCAAACAGTTTCCGGATATCGCAATTGGATTAGGGGGGGCAGCTGTTAACCGACTTTCTTTGAAGAATCAAGAAAAGTATGGAAAACATATTGTAGGACAATCGAAAGATGATTGGGAGAAATGGCTGTCACAATATTTATATCGTTAACAAGATTGGGAATTTGTTTTGGGGAATGGTGAACCAACAACGAGGTTCTCACATATCTTATTACTAACTCAAAAGAGTTGTTCGGCGGAGTGCAGACCGCTATAGGGAGGGTCTTATATGCGTTTGGAACGCTTAGCTTTTGATAAAATAAAAATTTTCTTAACCTATGATGATTTACAAGAAAGAGGGATGACGAAGGAAGATCTATGGTTAGACGGACCAAAAGTTCACGATTTATTTCGTGAAATGATGTTAGAAGCTGATGATGAACTCGGTTTTAAAGCAGATGGGCCTGTGGCAGTCGAAGTCTTTTCGTTACCAGCTCAAGGTATGGTCATCATTGTAACAAAGGGAAAAGCAACCGATGATTTTGAAGATGACTTTGAAGATGGATATATCGAAATGCAAGTGACGTTAGATGAAAGTGATGATGTGTTTTATGAGTTTGCTTCCTTTGAAGATGTCATTGATGTTTCGACTCGATTATACTCCTATGGCATATACGGAGGAACGTTATTCTCATACGAAAACCGTTACTTCTTGAAGTTTGAGGTTTATGATATTGATGAGATAGATGAAGAAGCGGTTATCGCCCTTTTATCTGAGTATGGTAGTCCAGCGACATTAACGACGTATCGAGTCATTGAATATGGAAAAATGCTAATGGAACTAGAGGCAGTTTACCGTATATATCATACGTTTGTTGCGAGGTAACGTGATGATGGTGCCCGTTTATTAAAAACGTGGCCCTTCTTTTTTGTTTTTTTTACATCCTTTTCTCGCTCAATAAATGGTATGATATAGTTTAATTTAAATTGAATAGGCTTATAGTAAAGTTCCAAATTACTATTAGGCGAATATACTATAGGTACATAATGGTTTTTAGGAGTGAGTCACAAATGAAAATTGCAGTATTATATGGTGGAACATCCGCAGAACGTGAAGTTTCTCTTTCTTCAGGAAAAGGAATTATCGAAGCGTTAACAAAAAAAGGTCATGATGTGGTTGGGATCGATTTTCACCCTGAACGTATCGCTGAAGTGGCCGCACTCGATGTAGATATGGTTTATATCGGTTTACATGGAAGACTTGGTGAGGACGGTAGATTACAAGGCCTTTTAGATTTATATGGAATTCCTTATGTCGGTTCAGGTGTGTTAGCTTCAGCTTTAGCGATGGATAAAGCAAAAGCGAAATTGTTTTTTAAAGAGGCGGGGATTCGGGTCGCGCAAGAAAAAGTGGCGTATGATTTTTCTTATGACAGAACGAATTTCTCATTACCGTTTTCAACATTTCCAGCTGTGGTAAAGCCAAATCAAGAAGGTTCTACTATCGGTTTAACAATTGCTGATACGAAAGAAGAATTGATGGCTGGAATTGAAGAAGCATTTAAGTTTGATTCAACAGTGTTAGTGGAAGAGTTTATAAGTGGGAAAGAAGTAACTGTTGCGGTAATGGGTAATAAAGGTGAAGAAACCGCTTTTCCTGTTGTTGAAATCGTCCCTAAAAATAAATATTATGATTATGAGTCTAAATATGCACCAGGCATGAGTGAACATATTGTTCCAGCTAGAGTCGATGAGAAGACGACAGCTTATTTACAAAAAAATGCTGTGCTTGCTCATCAAGTGTTAGGGTGCGATATTTATTCTCGTGTTGACTTTATTGTTCCTCATGATGGTACTGATCCTGTGATTCTAGAAGTGAACACATTGCCGGGTATGACTCCGACAAGTTTATACCCTGATGCAGCAAAAGAAGTAGGGCTGTCATATGATGATATGATTGAAAAGCTCGTTCAATTATCAATAAAAAAAGCGTAAGAAAAACAAATGAATAATAAGAGGCCTGAGACTCTTACAAGTGGAGTGTCTCGGCCTTTTTTGAGTTTTAATACTGGAAATATTGACTAAGATTCGTTAAGATGTGAGAAAGAAAGTAGTCGCGTAAAGACGAGGTGTCCTATGAAAAAAGAAGATATTATTATTGTTGGTGGAGGTCCTTGTGGACTATCTGCTGCAATCGCATTAATGGATAAAGGCTTTCGTCCAGTCGTTATCGAAAAAGCGAATGTGGTAAACGCGATTTATCACTACCCAACCCACCAAACGTTTTTTAGTACAAGTGAAAAACTAGAAATTGGTGATGTTCCTTTTGTAACTGTTGAACGAAAACCGAAGCGAAACCAAGCGCTTTCTTATTATCGGGATGTTGTCAAACGAAAAAAAATTCACGTTCAAACATATGAAAAAGTATTACTTGTTGAAAAACAACAAGACCATCGTTTTATTGTAACGACTTCAAAAGGAACATATGAGAGTAAAGCGGTTGTTATTGCAACTGGTTATTATGACAACCCAAACTATATGGGGGTTCCGGGTGAAGATTTAGAACATGTGTTTCATTACTTTAAAGAAGCACATCCTTACTTCCGCAAAAATGTTGTCGTCATTGGAGGAAAAAACTCCGCCGTTGATGCAGCATTAGAACTACAAAATGCCGGGGCAAATGTGACAGTTCTTTATCGTGGAGAAGACTATTCTAGTAGTGTGAAACCATGGATATTACCTGAATTTGTTTCACTAATTAAAAATGAAAAAATAAACATGAAGTTTAAAGCAAATGTAAAAGAAATTACAGACAAAATAGTTCGATTTGAAGTCGAAGGACAAATCCAAGAAGTCGTTGCTGATTTTGTTTTTGCGATGACAGGATATCATCCCGATCATTCGTTTCTTAAAAAAATGGGAGTAACAGTTGATGGTGAAACAGGAAGGCCGTTATTTCATGAAGAAACAATGGAAACAAACGTAAAAGGGATTTTTATTGCTGGTGTAATTGCAGCGGGAAATGAAGCAAATGAAATCTTTATTGAAAATGGTCGTTTCCATGGTGGATTAATAGCAGAAGAACTTGCCGTTCGCTTGAATGAAGATTAAAATGACTGGCTAGTACATAAGGACGCTTATGTACTAGCCATGTTTATTTTCCTTATTGTAAAAATAACGACTGTAATTGCTCATGGTCTGTTGTCGTTTCTAATGCAATCATTAATTTTAACCTTGCTTTTTGACCAGTTAGACCGTTTGTAAAGATAACACCGATTTGCTTTAAATGGTGTCCGCCCCCTTCATATCCATACGTATCTTGAACGATTCCGTTAAAGCAACGGGATACGAGCACGATAGGTGTTCCTTTTTCAATCATAGATTGAAGGATAGGGACGAGTTGTGGTGGAACATTTCCTTGGCCAAAAGCCTCGATAACTAGTCCATCTACATTTGTATTTGCAATGGCTTCGACTAGTGTTGGATCCATGCCCGCATACATTTTAATAAGAGCAACATTTTTGGAGACAGATTGAATCGTATAGCAGTCACGTGAAACAGGCATATGGTGGAAGGATACGCCTTTTTTCGTCACAATTCCAATCGGTCCGTATTGAGGACTTTGAAATGTGGCAATATTACTACTATGTGTTTTCGTTACATTTTTTGCTGTATGTATTTCATCATTTAATACGACGAGAACGCCTTTGTCAGAAGCTTCAGGAGAAACGACCGTTCTCACAGCAGAAATAAGGTTATGTGGGCCATCAGATCCTAATTCATTACTAGACCGCATCGCTCCTGTCACCACAACAGGAATATGTTGATTCATTAACAAATCAAGAAAATACGCCGTTTCCTCTAACGTATCTGTCCCATGTGTCACAACAACACCATCAAAATTTTCACTGTTGATCCGTGTTTGAATTCGATTGTACAAATCAAACATATGAACGGGTGTGATATGAGGTGATGGCAAATTAATGAAATCATCGACGACAACAGAAGCAATGGAAGATAATGACTCAATTGTAGAGTAAAGTGGGTTCATTACATTCGGTTGAACAACTCCCGTTCTTTCGTCTTCTTGCATGGCAATAGTGCCGCCAGTTTGTATAACTAAAACTTTTTTCAATGTTTTTCCCTCCCTATTATAATGTATAACATGGATAAAATTGTTTTACCAACTTAAATGATTATATTTACATAATGAAAATGCTCATGTTACGATAAATGAAAGTCATTTTCAAGTGACAGAGAGGGTTGGACTAGTAGTGATTGGGATTTTAACGGCTTCTGTTGCGCCTGCTTTGGCGATATTATGTTATTTATATTTGCGGAATAATTATACGTTTTTAACATTTAAATCGGTATTAAAAGTGTTTATTATAGGGGCTTTGCTTGTGTTTCCTATTATGGTTATTCAACATGCTTTTATTACTGAAAACTTATTAACGAGTCCATTTGGTCGGTCATTTATATTATTTGGATTAACGGAAGAATTTTTTAAATGGTTTTTATTATATTCTTTTACGTTTAATCATACCCAGTTTCATAAGCCGTATGATGGAATTGTATATGGAGTTGCACTTGCTTTAGGGTTTGCAACGGTGGAGAATTTCTTGTATTTAGTTGCAAATGGCGTGCATACAGCTTTTTTTTCGAGCGTTGCTGCCTGTCAGTAGCCATGCTTTATTTGGTGTTATCATGGGATATTATTTAGGACTAGCGAAGTTTGAAAAAAAGCAAAATGTGAAATTATTATTATTACTATCTGTTTCTATCCCAATTGTACTACATGGAATGTATGATTTTATTATTATAGCAGCAGATAAATATATACATATTATCATTGTACCCTTTATGTTTTTTTTATGGTGGTTTGCCCTTCATAAAGTAAAGCTTGCTGGACAAGGATAAGGAGGAGTTTTATTATGAAACAACGTTTTCGAGTGGTTATCCGTTGCTCTAAATGCGGGGAAAAGTATATTTTACGTGGCAGAAAAAAAGATGCAGGTGGATACGAAACTGGATTTATTCGTTGTGTTTGTGGGAATGAAGATAAATTAAAAGTAGATGTTACACCAGAATAAGTAAAAATCATGTATCGCTGTAATGCTTTACCAATGTATTTTAGTAAAGGAGAAGAAATTATCAAAATACTATTGCAATTCCGCAAAAATTGTTGTACTTTTAATAACAAGTTCTAATTTAAAATTATATTAATTTCTTATCAAGAGAGATGGAGGGACTGGCCCGATGATATCTCAGCAACCAGCCGGAAACGGTCAGGTGCTAATTCCTTCAAGCAGATGCTTGAAAGATAAGAAGAAGACATGGCGAGGTCACCCTTCTTCTTATTGTTAAGAAGAAGGGTTTTTTAATACTTAAGGAGGAAACAAACATGAATAAAGATAAGCTTGAAACAACTTTAGTTCAAATTGGAAATCGTATTTGTGAACGGACAGGAGCTGTAAATACACCGGTTTATTTTTCGACAGCTTATCGCCATACAGGGATTGGTGAATCAACTGGATACGATTATGCTCGGACAGGAAATCCGACCCGTGAAGTATTAGAACAAGCGATTGCTAAACTTGAAGAAGGTGACCGCGGGTTTGCCTGTAGCTCAGGGATGGCTGCGATTCAAACTGTTTTTTCATTGTTTGAACAAGGAGATGAAATTATTGCTTCTCAAGATTTATATGGTGGGAGCTATCGATTATTTGAACAAGGCTGGAGAAAATGGGGGCTACAATTTACATATAGTGACCCTAGAAATTTAGAAGAGTTTGAAAGTAAGATTACGACTAAAACAAAAGCATTATTTATTGAAACACCGACAAACCCGCTTATGCAAGAAGCGGATATTAAAGCGCTTGGAAATATCGCAAAGAAACACAATCTTCTTCTCATTGTCGACAATACGTTTTACACACCTTTATTACAACAACCAATTGTAGAAGGTGCTCATATTGTTATTCATAGTGCTTCAAAATATTTAGGTGGTCACAATGATGTGATTGCAGGTTTAATTGTCGGAAAAGGGCAAGAACTATGTGATAAAATTGCGTATTACCATAATGGTATTGGTGGAACATTGTCAGCCTTTGATTCGTGGCTATTAATTCGTGGGATGAAAACATTGGCCTTACGGATGGAACAACATGAAAAAAATGCAAAAGAAATTGCGGCTTACCTTAAACAACATCATAGTGTTGTTGATGTTTTATATCCAGGCCGAGGTGGCATGATTTCATTTCGAATTAAAGAAGAAAAATGGGTAAATCCATTTCTTCAGCGATTACAACTTATTTCCTTTGCTGAAAGTTTGGGTGGGGTTGAAAGCTTGATGACATACCCAGCCACGCAAACACATGCAGATATTCCAGAAGAGGTCCGCCTAGCAAATGGGGTTTGTAATCGACTGCTCCGTTTTTCTGTTGGAATCGAAAATAGTAAAGACTTAATAGAAGATTTACAGCAAGCTTTTCAGTATGTCGAAGAGGGGGACGTGCAATGAGTGACTCATTTTCGTTTGAGACTAAGCTACTTCATAACAACCATAAAGTAGACAAAACGACAGGAGCAGTGAGTGTAGCGATTCAGCATGCTTCTACCTTTCATCAATTTGAGTTTGATTCTTTTGGAATTTATGATTATGGCCGTTCAGGGAATCCAACAAGAGAAGCGTTAGAAGAAACAATTGCCGAGTTAGAAGGAGGAAAGAGAGGGTTTGCCTTTGCTTCAGGTATGGCGGCGATTTCAACGGCGTTTATGTTATTGTCAAAAGGAGACCATGTAGTGTTAACAAATGATGTATATGGTGGAACGTTCCGCTTAGTAACGAAAGTGTTGACGCGTCTTGGAATTGAACATACGTTTGTGGATATGACGAACTTAGATAACGTCGAGAAAAGCATTCAAGCAAATACTCGATTGCTTTATATGGAAACTCCTTCTAACCCAACATTAAAAATTACTGATATACGAGGTGTTGTCGCGATTGCGAAAAAACACCAATGCTTAACCTTTTTAGATAATACATTTTTAACACCAGCACTTCAGCGTCCGTTAGAATTAGGCGTCGATATCGTCTTGCATAGTGCTACAAAATTTATTGGAGGACATAGTGATGTCTTGGCTGGCTTAGCTGTCGTGAAAGATGAGCAATTAGCGGAAGAATTGGCCTTTTTACAAAATTCGTTTGGGGCGGTTTTAGGTGTTCAAGATTGCTGGCTAGTAATGCGGGGCATGAAAACATTATCTGTTCGCATGAACCATTCTACAAAAGGCGCCCAACAAATCGCGGAGTGGCTATCAGAACAACACCATGTAAAGCAAGTTTATTATCCTGGTTTAGAAACTCATCCTGGGTATGCTTTGCAAAAAAGTCAAGCATCTGGAGCGGGAGCTGTGTTGTCTTTTGAACTAAGAGATAAAGCAGCAGTTAAAAAATTTGTTGAACATGTGACCGTACCGGTATTTGCAGTGAGCTTAGGAGCGGTAGAATCGATTTTATCTTATCCAGCTACGATGTCACATGCCGCAATGTCAAAAGAAGAGAGAGAAGAAAGAGGAATTCAAGATGGCTTGCTTCGATTATCTGTTGGACTTGAAGATGTACATGATATCATTACAGATTTCGAACAAGCATTTGAAAAGCTTGAAAATTCCTAAGAAAAGGAAGGAGTGGGGCACATGGGGTTGTTGGAAGATTTAAAACACAAGATTATCATCGGAGACGGAGCAATGGGGACGCTTCTTTACTCACAAGGGGTAGATTATTGTTACGAAGAGTTAAACATAACGAACGAAGAAATGGTACTTCATGTGCACGAACAATATATTAAGGCTGGTGCTAACCTCATACAAACGAATACATATGCTGCAAATGAACTAAAGCTTGCAAAGTATGGACTAGAAAATAAAGTGAAACAGTTGAATGAGGCGGCCGTCAAGAATGCCAAGCAAGCAGTGAGAAACAAAGATGTGTATGTAGCAGGGACGATTGGTGGTATTCGTGGGGTTCAAAAACAAAATATATCCATGAGTGATATCACTAAAAGCCTACAGCAGCAAGTTGTTACACTATTAGAAACAGATAGCCTTGATTGCTTATTACTTGAAACGTATTATGATTTTGAGGAAATTCAACAATCTGTTGCATATATTCGTACTTTGACAGATATCCCGATTATTGCCCAAGTGTCTTTAGGGGATGTTGGTGTACTCCATGGTGGAATAAAAGTAGCAGATGCTTTTCACTCTTTACGAAATCTTGGTGCGTCCATCGTCGGTTTAAATTGTCGAATGGGCCCATACCACATGCTTCGGTCGTTTGAGGAAGTCCCGCTTCAAGATGGCATGATGTTATCAGCCTTCCCAAATGCGAGTTTACCGGATTACCGAGATGGACGCTTTTTTTATCAATCCAATCCTGCTTATTTTGGAGAAAGTGCTGAGAAGTTTAGAAAAGAAGGGGTTCGCCTACTAGGGGGTTGTTGCGGTACAACGCCAGAACATATTGCGGCGATGGCCGAAGCGATTGCTCACTTACAACCAGTCACTACAAAAGAATTAAAATCAAAAACGACAAATCGGATTGAAATAAAAAGCCCAGAGCAAAAACAGCGACTTGCTGATCTTGTAACGAAAAGAACATCTGTAATTGTTGAGTTAGACCCACCAAAACAATTATCGATTGAGAAATTTATGGTCGGAGCAAAAAAACTATCTGAAGCTGGGATTGATGCGATCACATTAGCCGATAACTCTTTAGCGTCTCCACGTATTGATAATATGGCGCTTGGTTCATTAATTAAACAACAAGTCGGTGCAAAACCTTTAGTGCATATTACGTGTAGAGATCGTAATTTAATCGGGCTACAATCTCATCTTATGGGTCTTCATACATTAGGCATTAATGAAGTGTTAGCTATAACAGGTGACCCGACAAAAGTTGGGGACTTCCCTGGTGCTTCTTCTGTTTATGATTTAACATCATTTGACTTAATTCGTTTAATTAAACAATTAAATGAAGGGGTGTCTTTTTCAGGGAAATCATTAGGGCAAAAAGCAGCATTTTCTGTTGCTGCTGCGTTTAACCCGAATGTTAGACATATCGAAAAAGCGGTACACCGATTAGAAAAGAAAATTCAATGTGGGGCGGACTATTTTATGAGTCAACCTGTTTATAGTGAACAGCAATTAATCGACATTTATGAAGCGACAAAACATTTAAGTAAACCGATTTATATTGGCATTATGCCTCTTACAGGGACGAGAAATGCTGAATTTTTGCATAACGAAGTACCTGGTATTAAATTAACAGATGAAATCCGTGCGATTATGGCTCAATGTGGTGAAGACCGTGAAGCGGCACAGCAAGAAGGAATTGCGATTGCGAAATCTTTGATTGATACAGCATTTGATTTGTTTAACGGAATTTATTTAATTACACCGTTTTTACGTTATGAAATGACCGTTGAATTAGCACAATATATTCAGAATAAAGTTCAATTAAAACAATTACAAAAACAAGAATCGTTAGCCGAAGAAAGGTAAGTTTGTTTGGTTTACACGAGAAAGGAAAGGTTAATGATGGCAAAATCTTTGTTTGAACAACACTTAGAAAAGCGAATTTTACTAATAGACGGTGCGATGGGGACAATGCTACAACAAGCCGATTTAACTGCCGATGATTTTGGCGGTGAAGAGTATGAAGGTTGTAATGAATATTTAAATATTACCGCTCCACAAGTCATTGAACATATCCATCGTGCGTATTTAGAAGCAGGAGCCGATATTCTTGAAACGAATACATTTGGGGCAACGGATATCGTATTGGAAGATTATGATTTACAACATTTAGCGGAAGAACTTAATGTTAAAGCGGCCCAATTGGCCAAAAAAGCAGCCTTAGAATTTTCAACTGAGGAATGGCCAAGATTTGTTGCGGGTGCGATGGGCCCAACGACAAAATCATTATCTGTTACTGGTGGCGTTACATTTGAAAAACTAGTAGAGGCATACGAACAACAAGTACGTGGATTAATTAAAGGTGGCGTTGACTTGCTTCTATTAGAAACAAGTCAAGACATGAGAAATGTCAAAGCGGCATACTTAGGGATTGAAAAAGTATTTTCAGATTTAAACATTAAAATGCCAATTATCGTTTCTGGAACGATTGAACCGATGGGAACAACGCTAGCTGGTCAAAATATTGAAGCCTTTTATTTATCGTTAGAGCATATGCACCCGACTGTAGTCGGATTGAATTGTGCGACAGGTCCAGAATTTATGCAAGATCACTTGCGCTCGTTATCTGATTTAGCTTCGTCTTTCGTCAGCTGTTATCCTAATGCCGGGTTACCCGATGAGGAAGGTCATTATCATGAATCACCAGAATCTTTAGCGAAAAAGCTAGCCGCTTTTGCTGAAAAAGGTTGGTTAAATGTAGTTGGAGGGTGTTGTGGGACAACACCAGCCCATATTACGGCGATTAAAGAAGCGGTAAAAGGATTTAAGCCGAGACAACGACATGAACGAAGAAGCCATGCGGTATCAGGGATTGAACCATTAATTTATGATGATAGTATGCGTCCTTTATTTGTAGGAGAACGAACAAATGTCATTGGATCCCGCAAATTCAAACGATTAATTGCGGAAGGGAAATATGAAGAAGCATCTGAAATTGCAAGGGCTCAAGTGAAACGTGGGGCACATGTTATTGATGTTTGTCTAGCTGATCCGGACCGAGAAGAGTTAGAAGATATGGAACATTTCTTGAAATTTGTTGTAAATAAAGTGAAAGTTCCTCTCATGATCGATTCAACAGATGAAGAAGTAATTGAGCAGGCGCTAACGTATTCTCAAGGAAAAGCGATTATTAATTCAATTAATTTAGAAGATGGAGAAGAACGTTTTGAAAAAATCGTCCCACTTATTCATCGCTTTGGAGCAGCTGTTGTCGTTGGAACGATTGATGAGAAGGGGATGGCGGTTTCAGCGGAAAGAAAACTAGAAGTGGCCAAACGTTCGTATGATTTATTAGTTCATAAATATAAATTAAAACCGAGTGATATTATCTTTGACCCATTAGTATTCCCGGTAGGTACTGGTGATGAACAATATATAGGTTCAGCAAATGCCACAGTCGAAGGGATTAGGTTGATTAAAGAAGCGTTACCTGAATGTTTAACGATTCTTGGTGTAAGTAATGTCTCCTTTGGTTTACCTCCTGTCGGGCGTGAAGTATTAAATGCGGTTTATTTATACCACTGTACGCAAGCAGGGCTAGACTATGCGATCGTTAACACAGAAAAGCTAGAACGGTATGCCTCTATTCCAGCGAATGAAAAGCTGTTATCAGATAAATTGTTATTTGAAACAAATGATGAAACACTTGCTGAATTTACAGCGTTTTACCGTGGGAAAAAAGCAGAAAAGAAAGTAGAAACATCCAATCTTCCTTTAGAAGAGCGACTAGCGACCTATATCGTAGAAGGAACAAAAGAAGGGTTAGTGGAAGATTTGAAGCTGGCCTTAGAAAAATTCCAAGACCCATTACAAATTATTAATGGTCCCCTTATGGTAGGGATGGATGAAGTCGGACGTTTGTTTAATAATAATGAGTTGATTGTTGCAGAAGTATTACAAAGTGCCGAAGTGATGAAAGCGTCTGTTGCCTTTTTAGAGCCATATATGGAGAAAAAAGAAGATGACAACGGTAAAGGAAAAATTATTTTAGCGACGGTTAAAGGGGATGTTCATGATATTGGGAAAAACCTCGTTGAAATTATTTTAGGTAACAACGGTTTTAAAATTGTGAACTTAGGCATTAAAGTGACATCAAATGAACTGATTGAAGCTGTAAAACGAGAAAAACCTGATGCAATTGGCTTGTCAGGATTACTAGTAAAGTCAGCTCAACAAATGGTATTAACAGCTCAAGACTTAAAAGGGCAAAACATCTCGATTCCGATTTTAGTTGGAGGGGCTGCATTAACACGGAAGTTTACGGATAATAAAATTTCTCCAGAATATGATGGTGTTGTGTTATATGCAAAAGATGCGATGAACGGGTTAGAGCTTGCTAATAAACTAGTTAAACAAGAAGAGCTCGATAAAATGATTGCTGCTAAAACAGCCATTGTCCCAGAAGAGGAAGTTCAAACAACAGAAGGGCAGGATGTGGTTGTTCCAGTACGGTCAGATGTATCGACAACCGTACCCGTTTATACACCAAAAGATTTACAACCACATATTTTACGGCAATATAAAATTTCTCATTTAGAGCCATACATTAATTTGCAAATGTTAATGGGTAAACACCTTGGTTTACAAGGGAAAGTAAGTCGATTATTAGAAGAAGGAAATGAAAAAGCAGTTCAATTAAAAGAAAAAATTGACGAGTTGCTTAAGGAAGCAAAACAAGAAGATTTATTAGAAGCTCATGCGATGTATCAATTTTTCCCTGCACAAGCAGACGGGGATGATATTATTATTTATAATCCGGAAGATAAGCAAACTGAAATTGAACGGTTTACGTTTCCTCGGCAAAAGAAAGCACCATTTTTATGTTTAGCTGATTATCTTCGTCCAGTTTCTTCAGGTGAAATGGATTATGTCGGATTTTTTGCAGTCACAGCAGGGCATGGTGTTCGCGAAAAAGCGACAATTGCAAAAGATGAAGGTGATTATTTATATAGTCATTTAATCCAAGCAGTTGCCCTAGAGCTTGCGGAAGGGTTTGCTGAACGGACACATCAATTAATGCGGGACCAATGGGGTTTCCCTGACTCTGTTGATTTTACAATGCAAGACCGCTTTTCTGCTAAATATCAAGGTGTTCGTGTGTCATATGGCTATCCGGCGTGTCCGAATTTAGAAGACCAAGCAAAATTATTCTCGTTATTACAGCCTGAGAAAATTGGCATTCAGTTAACCGAAGAATATATGATGGAACCAGAAGCGTCCGTCACAGCAATGGTTTTTGCACATCCGGAAGGCCGATATTTTAACGTGTATTAAAAAATCAAGGGGTTCAGATTTGTTTATGAATGATAATGGTGTGAAACAACTTGGTATTTGTAAAAAAACTTTCTTTACATTTATAATATGATTCCATCTGTTCATTTTTCAACCTTCTTTACGTTTTTTAAAACGGAGAGGAGGTTTTTTTGATTGTTTAGGAAACGTCGACCTGTGGGTAACAGCGCTAATGTTTATGGTAAGGAAGCGGCCACGAAAACCGTTATCTGTGAACATTGTTAGTGTTTTGGAACATTGGTGGACACAGGAGCAGTTAAACATAATAAATTGCTAGGAATAGAGTGGCTTTTGCGTGAATAAGCGCTCCTGTGGCCGCTAAAAAACGGAAACCCATATCTTGTTCACAAATAACGGATGCTCTGACCGCAAAAATGAGATACCGACAGGACTAATTACTATTAAAACACTTTTTCCTTTCCTGTTGTTAAGTATAGGGCATCCCCAACTTTTTCCTCGATATAGTCAATTCGATCAGGTTTAATTGAATGCTCATTTATTTCTCCAATAAGTGCCATTACCGCTCTTGACAGATTGTCAATGGCTAATCGTGCTTTCTCCGCGTCCATGTCCACTTGTTTTCTTGGGTTCGTCATTATCTCCATTAATTCATAAGCTTCATTATTGAGTTTTTCTAATCTTTTTTTGTTGCTCATATTCATCCCTCCTCAGTAAAAAGGATATAAAGGATAAGGATAGGTTAGAACACAACTTTTTGCTTTTATTTAAATTATTTTCTAAGGGAAAGTAACTAGGATTTAACCGAAATTGTATAAAATTTGATCATTAACAAACACTATCCATACGAAATGGTCTTGTCAATGAATCATGAAAATTCGTAAGGAGGTTTATAACAACATGACTGGTTTGATGAAACAGATGAAATACCCCCTTATTGTTATCATTACAATCTTAATGATAACGAGTACGGCAGGGAACTCAGCCTTTGCATTTTCTGATCAAATTATTCAACGTGGAGCTACAGGCGATGATGTTGTAGAGCTTCAAGCAAGACTGCAGTATAACGGTTATTATAATGGAACAATTGATGGTGTGTTTGGATGGAGCACATATTGGGCTGTACGTAATTTCCAAGAACAATTTGGGTTAGATGTTGACGGTTTAGTCGGCCCGAAAATGAAAGACATGTTAGAACGTGCAACAAATTATGATAAAGAATTTGTTCATAAAGCACTCCGAGAAGGAAGGAAATTTACGCATTACGGGAATACCCCACTTCATATTCAAAAAGGGGAAAAGGGTTCTGCCACTGACAAAGGCCAACAAGGTCAGCAACAGCAAGACCAACAACAAGCACAAGAACAACAAGGCCAGCAACAACAAGACCAACAACAAGCACAAGAGCAACAAGGTCAGCAGCAGCAAGCCCAACAGCAAGCACAAGAACAACAAGGTCAGCAACAGCAAGCCCAACAGCAAGCACAAGAACAACAAGGCCAGCAACAACAAGCAACAACAGAGGAGCCTGTTCCATATGAGGAACAACCAGAAGAACAAGGCAACGAGATTAATGCACAAAAAGCAATGAATGTCCCTAGTGGATTTTCAGACGCAGATTTACAGCTGATGGCTCAAGCTGTTTATGGTGAAGCAAGAGGAGAACCTTATATTGGTCAAGTGGCGATCGCAGCAGTAATTTTAAACCGAATTAATAGTCCGACCTTTCCAAATACAGTTCCTGGTGTTATTTACGAGCCAAGAGCATTTACAGCGGTAGCCGATGGACAAATTAACTTAGGTGCAGATGATAATGCAAGAAGAGCCGTCCTTGATGCACTAAACGGCCAAGACCCGTCTGGTGGAGCAACATACTACTTCAATCCAGATACAGCGACTTCAGGTTGGATTTGGACAAGACCACAAATCAAACGCATTGGAAAACATATATTCTGTAACTAAATTTGTGGAGGTGACAATTAGATGATACGTTCAATTATTATAGGAGTACTCGCAATTGGAATCGTAGCAACAGGAATATGGGGATATAATGAACAGCAACAAGCACAACTATTGTCCATACAAGCAGAAAATAACTATCAACGTGCTTTTCATAACTTAGTTTATCATGTTGATCAGTTAGAAGAAGACCTTGGTACGGTGTTAGCGATGAACACAAGGCAGACATTATCGCCTAAATTAGCTGATGTATGGCGCGTGACATCGTTAGCTCAAAGTCAGTTAGGTGAACTTCCGTTAGGGTTGTTGCCTTTAAGTGAAACAGAAAAATTCTTATATGATGTTGGTCGATTCAGTTATAAAACGGCTGTACGAGATTTAGACAAAGATCCTATTACTGATGAGGAATACGAGCTAATGGAAGAGTTATACGAATGCTCAAAAGAAATCCAGCAGGAATTACGAAGAGCACAAGCAACATTACTTCAAAATGATTTACGCTGGTTAGATATCGATATGGAATTGGCCGCTGCACAAGGTGAGCCTTTAGACAATGCTGTCATTAATGGGTTTGAAATCGTGAATGAAACTGTAAAAGGGTACAGTGAAACTCAATGGGGTGCTGGATTTTCACAAATGAATGTGAACGAGTCTGAGCGTTTACAGGAGCGTTTAAACGGACCTGAAATTTCTGAAACAGAAGCAAAACAAAAAGCGCTCGATTTTATCGGAGTGAACGGAGAAGTCGAAGTTTCAACTGCAGAAACAGGAAATGGGTTAGCTTATAAAGCTTATAATTTTACGATTGATGATCCGAACCATGAAACTCATTTTTATATGGGGATGACTAGAAAGGGTGGGCATCCAATTTGGTTTTTACAAGACCGTCAAATTTCAGAACAAAATATTAGTTTAAATGAAGCTGGTGAACGAGCGAAAGAATTTTTAGAACAAAATGGAATTGACGGCATGCAAATTGTCGACAGTGCTCAATATGATTCAATTGGTGCATTTGAGTTTGCCTATGTTCAAGAAAATGTTAGAGTATACGCAGATTCCATTGTTGTTGAGGTTGCTCTTGACGATGGTGATGTCATCGCATATGAAGCAATGGATTATTTAATTAATCATCATGATGAACGAGAAAATATTGAGCCGGAAATTACAATGGAAGAAGCGATGGAACGGTTAAATCCACGACTAGAAGTGATGGAAGACCATATCGCGATTATTCGTAATGAAATAGGGGAAGAAGTTCTGTGTTATGAATTTTACGGTGTATTAGGAGAAGATACATTTAGAATTTTTATTAATGCAGAAGATGGAGAAGAAGAAATTGTCGAGAAATTACAGGAGCCACAGCCCGTTTATCAAATTGGATAATTTTTTTAAAAAGAAGAGGCAAATACGCTTCTTCTTTTTCTCAATTCGTGCCATAATAATAGTATAATAAAAATATTCCTTTCCTTGAAAAACACTGGGAAATGGAAGTGACCCTATTTATGGGAATATGGGAGGAAAATGACCATTGATCGAGATTGGAGCAACGATTCATCTTCAATTAAAAAATTCTTCTGAGCATGAACATGAAGAATATAAATGTCGACTTGTTGACCGTAAAGGGGACAAGCTCATCATAGATCATCCGATTCATATTGAAACAAATAAACCAGGATTATTTTATATTGGGACAGAGTTTTACGGATGGTTTGTAGGAAAGGACAAAGCGGTATATTCGTTTGAAACAAAATTAGAAGAAAGACGAGCAGAAAATATCCCTGTTTTTATTTTGCATGACCCAGGAAAAGAAAAGTATAGTCGGATTCAACGTCGAAATTATGTGCGAGTGGATACAGGTGTCGATGTCGCTGTTCACAGTCCAGATGGCGCATTTGAACCGTTTACTACATTAAGTCTTGATTTAAGTGGGGGCGGAATTGCAATTAGCGTACCACCAGGAAAAAACTTACCAGACCAAGGAGAAGTGATTTGCTGGTTTGTTCTTCATATGAAATCAGGCGAAATCTTTTATATTCGTGCAACATGCAATATAATTCGGGTTTTTCAAAAATTAGATGAAACGAGGGAAAGAGCATCACTAGAGTTCTCCTCGATTCATGAGCGAGACAGGCAAAGAGTCGTACGCTACTGTTTTGAAAGGCAAGCTTTACTTCATCGAAAAGGTCTTTAATTAGACCATGTAAAATGATTATGGTATCATATTTATTGATGATTATGTGATGATAGTTTAGGGGTGTATTATGAAAAAAAGAATAAACATAGCGATTGATGGGCCAGCTGGAGCAGGGAAAAGCACAGTAGCGAAACGAGTAGCTGACCACCTATCGTATTTATACATAGATACTGGGGCGATGTACCGAGCCTTAACATATTTTGCTATAAAACAAGGGATTAATCTTGAAAACGAGCTACTGCTAAGTCAGTTGTTAGATACAATTCAGATTCAGTTAAAAGTGTCTGAAGAAGGGACATATGTCTTTGTAAATGATGAAAATGTGACAGAAGCAATTCGTTCATCAGAAGTAACAAACCTCGTTTCCACTGTAGCAAAACATCGAGCGATTCGAATGAGCATGTTAAACATGCAACGAGAAATGGCAAAAGAAGGTGGAGCTGTTTTAGATGGACGAGATATTGGTACTCATGTATTGCCGAATGCAGAAGTGAAAGTGTTTTTAACCGCTTCAGTTGATGAACGTGCAAAGCGAAGACATGAGCAAAATATTGAAAAAGGTCTTCCTTCTGATATAGAAACATTAAAACAAGAAATTGCAACACGAGATGAGTTAGATTCTAGTAGAGAGGTTGCGCCTCTGCAAAAAGCAGAAGATGCCATTGAAATAAATACAACTACATTAACAATTGATGAGGTTGTAACACATATACTAGAATTAGTGAATGAAAGGGTATAAAGGAATGAAATTATATCGTTTTGGTCAATTTGTTAGCCGCCTTTATTTATCAACCTTTTATAAAGTGCGTGTGATTGGAAAAGAAAATATACCGGAATCAGGTCCAGTTTTGCTTTGTTGCAACCACATTAGTAATCTTGATCCCCCTTTTTTAGGGGCATATATTAAACGAAATATATGTTATATGGCAAAACAAGAATTATTTACCGTTCCGGTTTTAAAAACAATTCTACCTATCCTTGGTGCATTTCCTGTTCGTCGTGGTATGAGTGATAAACAAGCGATGCGAACGGCAATGACATTGCTCAAAGAAGGAAACATGATAGGTTTATTTCCAGAGGGAACAAGAAGTAAAGATGGAAAATTGCAAAAAGGTTTAGCAGGAGCAGGATTTTTTGCTCTCCGTACAGAAGCATCTGTTATCCCATGTGCCATTGTTGGCCCGTACAAGCTTTTTAAACCACTTACACTCGTGTATGGAAAACCGATTAATATGACACCGTTAAAAGAAGAAAAGGTATCAGTTGAGGAAACAACAGCAACGATTATGAATGAGATTCGTATATTATTAGAACAACATCAATCAAACTAAAATCTTACAGTTAAATTTCTTTCACCAACGTGAAAGTGTTTATAAAAAATTTTCGAGGAAGATGGTTCTGCAAATAAGCAGGAATTGAAGGAGGTAACGTCAATGGTTGAAGAAAATAATCATGAAATGAAATCCTTTCAAGTAGGGGATGTCGTAACAGGAAAGATTACAAAGGTAGAGGATAAACAAGCTTTTGTCGATGTAGGCTTCAAAGTAGACGGAATCATTCCCATAAGTGAGCTATCCAGTCTTCATGTTGAAAAAGTAAGTGATGTATTACAAGTTGATGATGAAGTTGAATTGAAAGTAACCAAAGTTGAAGACGTTGAACTTGTACTTTCAAAAAAAGCCGTTGTTGCGGAAAAAGCATGGCAAACATTACAAGAACAATTTGAGAGTGGACAAACGATTGAAGCGGAAGTGGCAGAAGTGGTAAAAGGTGGATTGGTTGTGGATGTTGGTGTTCGTGGCTTTATCCCAGCGTCTCTTGTTGAACGTCATTTTGTCGAAGATTTTTCTGATTATAAAGGACGAACACTTCGCTTAAAAGTAGCGGAAATCGACCAAAGTAATAATAAACTAATTCTTTCACAACGTGCCGTTCTTGATGAAGAAGATAACAAAAAGAAAAAACAAGTGCTTACAGAAATTAAAGAAGGTGACATTGTTGAAGGAACGGTTCAACGATTAACTGATTTTGGTGCATTTGTCGATGTTGGTGGTGTAGATGGTCTTGTACATATTTCTCAGCTTTCACACCAACATGTTGATACTCCTGCTGATGTAGTGAGCGAAGGGGAGAATGTGAAAGTGAAAATTCTTTCTGTCGATGTTGAGAATGAACGAATTTCGCTATCGATTAAAGATACATTACCAGGACCATGGGATACATTAGCCCAAACAGTGAAAGTTGGAGATGTTGTTTCTGGAGAAGTTAAACGACTTGTTTCGTTTGGTGCTTTTATTGAAGTGGCTCCTGGGGTGGAAGGGTTAGTTCATATTTCACAAATCGCAAATCGACATATTGGTACGCCAGGTGAAGTATTAAAAGAAGGTCAAGTCGTAGAAGCGAAAGTGTTAGATTTAAATGTGGACGAAAAACGGATATCATTAAGTATTCGTGCATTAGAAGAAGATACTTATGAAGACAATAATCATCAAGAATATCAAAGAGACGATGAACATAGTGGTTTTTCTCTTGGTGATATGATTGGTGATCAATTAAAAAAATATAAATCGTAGGTGATCCCTATTGAGCAGGGCAATTCGTAAACAAGAACATATTCATCATGCGATAACAACAGGACAAAAAGGAAATCATGGGTTTGAGGATATCCAATTTGTTCACCAAAGCCTGCCAAACAGTGATTATCATTGTATCGATATGACTACCGAAATCGGCGAACTCCCTTTATGTTCGCCGATTTTTATCAATGCAATGACAGGTGGCGGTGGAGAGAAAACAAAGAATATTAACCAACAGTTAGCAGAAGTCGCAAACGAAGCGAAGATTGCGATGGCGGTAGGTTCACAAATGGCGGCTATAAAAGATGAAAAAGAACAAGAAACATATAAAATAGTGCGGAAGTCTAATCCAAAAGGAACGCTCATTGCCAATCTTGGAAGTGAGGCAACAGTAGACCAAGCAAAACGAGCTGTTCAGATGATTGAGGCAAACGCACTCCAAATTCATTTAAATGTCGTCCAAGAACTTGTTATGCCAGAAGGAGACCGCACATTTACGAATGCGTTACAACGAATTGAAGCGATTGTAAAAGAAAGTGATGTACCTGTCATCGTAAAAGAAGTCGGGTTTGGCATGAGTAAAGAAGCCGCTACACAATTAGCTAATGTCGGTGTTACGGTTGTAGATGTCGGTGGATTCGGTGGAACGAATTTTTCAAAAATTGAAAATTTACGAAGAAAAAAACAACTCGACTATTTTAACGAGTGGGGAATTACGACAACAGCTTCCATTGTTGAAGTGAAAAAAAGTCAACCGGATCTTTCTGTTATTGCTTCAGGCGGACTTACAAATAGTTTAGACGGAGTGAAGTCTTTAGCACTAGGAGCCTCTGCGTTAGGTTTCGCTGGGTATTTTTTACAAATTCTACTTCAGTCAGGGCAGGAGGGTCTTCTTGAAGCGATTATTGAACTATTAGACGATATGAAAATCCTTATGACAGCATTAGGTTGTCCTAATATTACGAGTTTACAGCAAACACCTCTCGTCATTAGTGGAAACACATATCATTGGTTGGAACAAAGAGGATGCGATCCAAAAGGGTATAGTGAGAAATAAAATCGAATGGGAAAGGGAATCAAATGGTCTCGTTTTAGACCGATGATTCCCTATTTTTATTTAAAAGATAAGAAAAATTTTTGGTATAGCAATGAAGCTTTGAAACAAAAAGACGCTCCGCGTTTTTCTTATCGTTGACGTTTTCTTGCGTCTTCAGGTCCTTCTAATTTTGTTGCTCCACCGTATTTTAAGTTTTGGTCACGATCTAATTCGACATGACCTTCTTTTCTCAGTTTTCGTTCTTGACGGTCTTTACCCATTGGATTCCCTCCTTTTTGCACAGTAGTATTATCCTTTTACGAATTATTGATGCACTCATTTCCAAAAAACGTGATTATAAGCTGAAAATCCGACAATAATGGTAACGTCGAGGTGATATTATGGAGGGTGCTTTATTTTATTGGTTTTGTTGGATGTTTTGGATCGGTGTTTATTTTTTTATGGAAAAAGGAAAAAAAAGAACAACGTATAGTGTATTGATCTTATGTTTACTTATTTTAGCTTCTTTAGAAATCCAAGTTTTCGGGCATTCTATATCTGTTGGTTTTATTCTTTGTCTACTGATTGGATATGTGTTATTAACATCGGTCCGTTTAAGAAATCAATTTTATTTTTTAGTTGTTAGTTTAATTCTCGCGTTTGCTGGAATATCATTCCAATTATTCGAAATATTTGACCCTGTTATCATTTTGTTTGATCGGTCGTGGATGCTTGGTTTATTATATTCAGCACTTGTATTAGCGCTAGTATCTGATCGAACTAAGCGCATTCCTGTATTTATTGTAGGCGCGTGCCAAGGTGAAATTGTCATAACACATTTTTTGCAAACGATTTATGTTGAGCAAACAATTGGACACTTACTGTTTTTTGATGCTTTCGTTGTCACAATTTTTCTGTTATTTATTTGGTATTCCTTTGAGGTATTAACTGAAATGGTGTCCAAGAAAGTATTGGAAAAATCACAGCGAGAAGTGGGCGTGTAATCAAATAAGGTCGACATATTGTCGAAGTTCGTTGTTTTTGTTAGAATATATTAGTTATGTTACCAAATTGAAACAGGGTTTTAAAAATTGAAAGGTAGTGACGAAATGCCAAAACCAGTTGTAGCGATTGTTGGGAGACCAAATGTTGGTAAATCAACGATCTTTAATCGAATTGTAGGAGAAAGAGTGGCGATCGTTGAAGACGTCCCAGGTGTGACAAGAGACCGATTATATAGTTCAGCAGAATGGTTAAATAAAGAATTTAATTTAATTGATACAGGCGGAATTGAAATTGGTGACGAACCTTTACTGAATCAAATGAGAGAACAGGCAGAGTTAGCGATAAAAGAAGCGGACGTCATCATCTTTATGGTAAATGGTCGTGAAGGTGTGACAAATGCGGACCAAGAAGTTGCTAAAATACTATTTCGTTCGAAAAAACCACTTGTATTAGGTGTAAATAAAATTGATAATCCAGAAATGCGAGAAGACTTATATGAGTTTTACTCTTTAGGAATTGGCGAACCGTACCCGATTTCTGGAACACATGGTTTAGGGTTAGGTGATTTATTGGATGAAGTGATTAAACATTTTCCTGACGACATTGATGAGGGTTATGATGAAGATACGATTCGGATCTCGCTTATTGGTCGACCAAATGTTGGAAAATCCTCTTTAGTCAATGCGATGTTAGGTGAAGAACGGGTGATTGTGAGCAATATTCCTGGTACGACTAGGGATGCGATTGACACGCCGTTTTCAAGAGACGAACAAGAATATGTATTAATTGATACTGCCGGGATGAGAAAAAGAGGAAAAGTATATGAAAGTACCGAAAAGTATAGTGTGCTTCGTTCCTTAAAAGCAATCGAACGTTCAGATGTCGTCTTAGTTGTTTTAAATGCAGAAGAAGGAATTATTGAACAAGATAAAAAAATAGCAGGGTATGCGCATGAAGCTGGTCGTGCTGTTATTATCGTTGTAAACAAATGGGATGCCATTGAAAAAGATGATAAAACGATGAAAGAATTCGAACAAAAAATTCGGGATCACTTTTTGTTTTTAACGTATGCACCGATTTTATTTACGTCAGCAAAAACAAAGCAAAGATTACAACATGTATTACCAACTGTTAAAAAAGTCTCAGAGAATCATAATTTGCGAGTATCAACGAGTGTTTTAAATGACATGATTATGGACGCGGTAGCGATGAATCCGACTCCAACTGACAATGGAAGACGATTAAAAATTAATTATGTAACTCAAGTGGCTGTTGGGCCTCCTACATTCGTTTTCTTCGTAAACGAGCCAGAATTAATGCACTTTTCATATGAGCGTTTTTTAGAAAATAGACTACGGGCAACGTTTGACTTTGAAGGAACACCTATTAAAATCTTTGCTAGAAGAAAAAATGAATAACGGACGTAAGGGAGAGGACTATGGAAATTTTTGTTCCAGTAATAGCAATTATTGCTTCGTATTTAGTAGGGTCTCTAAGTTTTAGTTATATCATCGCAAAAAAAATTAAAAAGGTTGATATCCGAGAGCATGGAAGTGGCAATGCTGGTGCAACAAACACGTTGCGTGTGTTAGGGGTTGGACCAGCAATTACTGTTCTGCTCTTAGATGTGGCAAAAGGGGTTGCAGCTGTCCTTGTTACGGTGGCTATAACAGGCCCAGGACTTGTGCCTGCTTTAGCTGGTTTGGCAGCGATACTTGGACATAACTGGCCTGTTTATTACGGCTTTCGGGGTGGGAAAGGTGTTGCGACTACGATTGGTGCTCTTGCATCTTTAGCCTTTATTCCTGCATTAATCGGAGGTGGTGTTGCGATCGCAACGATTGCAATTACAAGATTTGTTTCACTTGGGTCACTTTTATTTATGTTAACTACAACGATTGCCATTATTTTGTTGAAAAATACATATGATTATCCTATGTCCTATTTTTATTTGGCTTGGGTTGTCACTGTGCTATCATTTTGGAGACACCGAGCAAATATTTCTCGCCTTGTTCAAGGGAAAGAAAGCAAACTTGGTCAAAAAAAGGCATAGGATGGCAAGGTTGTTCAAAGGAAAGGAATGTTGTATAAATGGCAAACATCGCTGTAATCGGAGCAGGGAGTTGGGGAACAGCCCTTTCGATTGTATTGGCAGATAACGGTCATCATGTTCGGTTATGGGGACGGCGTGAGCAGCAAATGACAGAAATCAATGAAAATCATACAAACCATCAATATTTACCGAATATTACATTGCCAAAAAACATTGTTGGCTATACAAATCTACAGGAAGTCCTTCATGAGGTTGAGACTGTACTACTCGTTGTTCCTACGAAAGCGATTCGTGAAACTGTAAAGGAAATTAGTCAAGTGAGCACAAAGCCGATAACGATAGTTCACGCAAGTAAAGGCATTGAACCAGGAAGCTCAAAACGCATATCTGAAATGATAGAAGAAGAGATGGATGAAAATAAAGTAAAAGCTGTATTAACGTTATCTGGCCCTAGTCATGCAGAAGAAGTGAGCACAAGGCAACCAACGACGGTAACTGTTTCGTCTTATCACTTAGATGCCGCCGAAAAGGTGCAAGACTTATTTATAAATCAACATTTTCGAGTATATACAAATTCAGATTTAATCGGTGTTGAGCTCGGTGGGGCGTTAAAAAATATTATTGCACTTGGTGCGGGCCTAATTGTTGGATTAGGTTATGGCGATAACGCAAAAGCGGCTTTAATGACAAGAGGGTTAGCGGAAATAGCTCGGCTAGGTGTGAAATTAGGAGCGAATCCGTTAACTTTCGCGGGACTTTCTGGATTAGGTGATTTAATTGTAACATGTACAAGTATTCATAGTCGGAATTGGAGAGCAGGTCATTTATTAGGTCAAGGAAAATCAGTGGAAGAGGTATTGGAAACGATGGGGATGGTTGTTGAAGGAATTCGGACAACGGAAGCAGCCTATTTCTTAGCAAAACAAGAAAATGTGGAAATGCCGATCACCCAAGCCATTTATTCTGTTGTTTTTGAAAAGAAAAATCCTAAACTGGCTGTAGAAGAGCTGATGGGTCGAGGGAAAAAACATGAAGTTGAAGATTTATCTCAATTTTTCGGCTCCATTATAAGCTAATTGTAATTTTCATTTTGATGTTTTGCACAAAGTCCTCTATGTTGCATACGATATTGTGACACCAACAATAGGGGAGGACTTTACGTGAATAACAATTTTTTCGATAATCTCGAAAAGAAGACAAATGTAAAACAGGAAGATCTGTTCAACTTAGCTAACTCTGTAAGCAATGCGAATTTACAAGATGAAGCAACGGTAAGACAATTAATCGCCCAAGTTGCACAGCTTGCCAATAAAGAAGTACCTAAAGAAAAAGAAGATCAAATCGTTGAAGCTATCGTTAATAATAAAATGCCAATGGATTTCGCATCTCTTTCTAAAATGTTTAAAAAATAATCGTACGACTAGGCAATTAGCTTATGCAGACTAGATTTAATAACATATACTGTACTGTACGAAAACTAATCTTTAGGGTTGGCGAAGGAATCGTATTTAGTCAAAGTTGGAGTGTGCCCCAATCTCCAACTTTTTTCTTTTTCTATATTGTTATAAACCGTTGTTATGTTAGAAAAATGAAATTTTCAAGTTTTGGACAAGCTCTTGTCCTATTTTGTTAAATAGATTATGGTATAATATGATGTGGCAAAGGGAGGAATAAATAATGTCTCAAGCAATGATGAATATGTGGATTTCATTTATCGGATTATTTTTAATGTTCGTATCTGCAGTTACTGCTATATACAGCCGTGAAAAATTAAAAGGGATATTTAAAGGGATAGGGTTAACGATTGCTTTTGTTTGCCTTGTTGTATCAGGATTAATAGTTGCAGTCATTGTTATAGGTGGACCGACAGCTATAGGCTAAATACTATAATGTAAATGTGAGTTGATAATATGAGTAAAGCAGCGAAAATGAGTTTTAGTGTTATCATGCTATTTTTCTTATCAGGTTGCTTATACCCATCAGACCAGCGTGCTGAAAATCAAATCCCTTACCCTGACCAAATTCAATCTGTTCAACAAGCGGTGAATCAATATCAGGTGGATACAGGTGTGTTACCGATAAAAACAAGGGATGCGGAAACACCAATCTATCAAAAATATCCGGTTGATTTTAGTTTGCTTGTCCCGAGGTATATCCAATCACCACCTGGAAACTCGTTTGAAAACGGTGGTGTTTTCCAATATGTTTTAGTTAATGTAGACGAAGCACCTGAAGTGAAATTAATTGATTTAACCGTAATGAATGATGTTCGTGAATTACAAACGAGGTTAAATCAATATATGAGAAAAAATGAGCTTGCACCGATTGGAGAAATGGTGGATACAGGGTTGTTTACGTTACGGTTTGATGAGTTAGGATATAAAGAGCCACCTCGCGTGCGTAGCCCATATTTTAATAATTATTTGCCTTTACTTATCGATAATAGTGGGCAAGTGTTATTGGACTACTCGATTGATTTAAATATGGCGCTATTACAAGATGAAGATCATTTGTATGAGTATGGGGATGATATTCGAGACATATTAGTAGAGCAATCTTATTTTGTTCCTGTTTTTTCGATTCCATATACCATTGATGAAGAAACAGGAGAACCAACATATTTTATGGATCGAGTGTATGGGCGAAAATAAGCGAGATTATGAGGTGAATGAAAAGGCGAAAGTCTTTTCATTCACCTTTTTATTTTTTAAAAAATAAGAAAGTACAAAAGTTTTCGTATAGCAGTGAAGAATTGAAAGGTTATTCTAGAAGAGCGAAGGCGGGCAGGTCTCCGCACTTCACTTGAAACGAAAAGACGCTCCGCGTTTTTCTTTATTGTGTAGGGAAATATAAAATAGTCGACTTGTGTATAACATTGCTCTAATACATTCTTAAAATGAATTAGGGGTTTGGGGGACTATGAGAAAAGCGATTTTGTTGTTTATGCGAAGTAAGCGGCCATGAAATCCGTTATCTGTGAACATTGCTAGCGTTTTGGAACGTTGGAGGACACAGGAGCCGTTAATCATCATATATCGCTAGGAATAGAGTTGCTTTTGCGTGAATAAGCGCTCCTGTGGCCGCTAAAAACTTGAACCCCGTATCATGTTCACAAATAACGGCTCCTCTGACCGCGAAAATGAGACAAATGAGGGAGTATAAAAATTTTGGTCTAGTAGCGAAGCTTTGAAAGCTATTTCAAGAAGAGCGAAAGCTCCGCACCTGCGCGTTTCACCCCAAGAAGAGTACTTGGGGTTCACTGTTAAAAGCAGGCAGGTCTCCGCACTCCGCTTGAAAGAAAAGACGCTTCCAGCGTTTTTCTTTACTAGCTTTTATATTTAATCGGTATATTCAATCTTGTGTCTCATATACATACAAAGGGAAGAGCAGATTTCCACTCGCAATCATTCTTCTATGAAATTTTATAACTTGATTCCATCTATTTTAATATAGTCTGTCATATTTAGTGGACAACATCATATGTATATAATGTCCAAGAGTTATTTAATAGGTGCGAATTTCTAAATCTATATATGATCGGGAGGGGTTTACTTGGAAAAGGTTGATATTTTTAAAGATATCGCTGAACGAACTGGAGGCGATATTTATCTCGGAGTGGTGGGTGCTGTAAGAACCGGTAAATCTACATTTATTAAAAAGTTTATGGAGCTTGTTGTCATTCCTAATATTGAAAATGATGGGGACAAAACGAGAGCTCAAGATGAATTGCCGCAAAGTGCAGCAGGAAAAACAATTATGACAACAGAACCTAAATTCGTACCAAATACAGCGGTTTCTCTTCATGTTGATGAAGGATTAGACGTAAATGTTCGCTTAGTTGATTGTGTTGGGTATGCAGTACCTGGTGCAAAAGGGTATGAAGATGAGAATGGTCCTAGAATGATTAATACACCATGGTATGAAGAACCGATTCCATTTCAGGAAGCTGCAGAAATTGGAACAAGGAAAGTTATTCAAGAACATTCAACATTAGGCGTTGTTGTTACAACGGATGGCTCGATTGGTGACATTGCTCGTCATGATTATGTCGATGCAGAACAACGAGTGATTGATGAGTTAAAAGAAGTTGGAAAGCCATTTATTATGGTTGTCAATAGTGCCCATCCGCATCACCCAGAAACACAAGCATTACGTCATGAATTAGCAGAAACACATGACATCCCTGTACTTGCTTTAAGCATTGAAAGTATGACAGAGCAGGACATTAACAGTGTGTTGCGAGAAGTACTATTTGAATTCCCTGTACATGAAGTAAATGTTAATTTACCTAGTTGGGTCATGGTGTTAAAAAATGACCATTGGCTACGACAAAGTTATGAAGAAGCTGTTCGAGGAACAGTAAAAGATATTAGAAGACTTCGTGATGTTGACCGTGTTGTAGGTCATTTCGGTGACTATGACTTTATTGAGCAAGCGTCACTTGCAGGCATTGAAATGGGGCAAGGGGTCGCTGAAATCGACTTATATGCTCCGGATAATTTATATGACCAAATTTTAAAAGAAGTTGTTGGCGTAGAAATCCGTGGAAAAGACCATTTACTTCAGCTTATGCAAGATTTTGCCCATGCGAAAGCCGAGTATGACCAAGTGGCAGATGCATTGCAAATGGTGAAACAAACAGGATATGGTATTGCTGCTCCAGCCATTTCGGATATGAGTCTTGATGAACCGGAAATTATCCGTCAAGGATCAAGATTTGGTGTTCGTCTGAAAGCGGTAGCGCCATCCATTCATATGGTAAAAGTCGATGTTGAATCGGAATTTGCACCTATTATTGGGACAGAGAAACAAAGTGAAGAACTTGTCCGTTACTTAATGCAAGATTTTGAAGAAAACCCATTATCGATTTGGGAATCTGATATTTTTGGACGTTCTTTGAACTCCATTGTGAGAGAAGGAATTCAAGCTAAATTATCGCTTATGCCTGAAAATGCGCGTTATAAATTAAAAGAAACGCTCGAAAGAATCATAAATGAAGGCTCAGGTGGATTAATTGCTATAATTTTATAAGAGAAATTTTCGAAAAACTCCTTATTGTAGGAGTTTTCTTTTTTGATTTTATTGAACAAACTGTGCTAAAATCGGTTAGACTACATATTAAGAAACATGTCGATTGGAGGCAGAAAAGATTGAGTACGGTTGATCACGAGAAAATTAAACAGGCCGTTCGGTTAATTCTTGAAGCAGTAGGAGAGGATCCGGACCGTGAAGGTTTATTAGATACACCAAAACGAGTAGCAAAAATGTACGAAGAAGTATTTCAAGGACTAAACCAAGACCCGGCTACACATTTGCAAACGGTGTTTGGGGAAGACCATGAAGAATTAGTTCTTGTTAAAGATATTCCATTTTTCTCAATGTGTGAGCATCATCTTGTTCCATTTTTCGGAAAAGCTCATGTTGGTTATATTCCTAGAGGGGGTAAAGTAACCGGTTTAAGTAAATTAGCTCGTGCTGTGGAAGCAGTTGCTAGACGTCCACAATTACAAGAGCGGATTACCTCTTCTGTAGCCAATGCATTAATTGAAACATTAGACCCGCATGGGGTAATCGTAGTTATTGAAGCAGAACATATGTGCATGACGATGCGTGGGGTGAAAAAGCCTGGTGCCAAAACAGTCACATCTGCTGTTCGTGGCGTATTTGCTGAGGATGCAGCAGCCCGTGCAGAAGTTTTCTCATTAATTAAAGAATAATCATGTTTTACTGTAGCATAATGAGAAGATTATCGTTACAATAAAACAAAAGACATGGGAAAAAGGGGGCTTTACGATGAAGTCGGACCAAGACTTTTTTGTAATAAAAGCAAAGGAAGATGGGGTAAGTGTCATTGGACTAACAAGAGGATCTGATACGCGGTTTCATCATTCCGAAAAGCTAGATAAAGGGGAAGTTATGATTGCCCAATTTACGGAACATACTTCCGCTGTTAAAATAAGAGGAAAAGCCGTAATCCAAACAAGCCATGGTGAAATGGATACCGAAGTATAAAAGCAGGATTTCCTGCTTTTCTTTATGTCCGGGAATGGCAGGATTTTACTTGTTTTTCGAGACTCTATTCTTATGGTATAATGTAGGGCGACAATGGAAACGAAACCAACAAGGACAGTTATGACAGGTGGGGGACTAGCAATGAAAATGAGGACGTTCTTGGATGAAAATGTGAATGAATGCATAACTGCTTTTTATTCAATGACAGATCATCCTTTTCTTAAACAATATAGTGCAAAGCCAAGTGTGGATAAGGACAAGCTTCGATTTCTTTTTGCCATGCTTGAATCGAAAATACCAATAAAAAAACTAGAAGCTTATGCGTTGTCAGCCATTCTTGTTGATGCGGCGTTAGATGCCCATGAGAATGTCTCCCTCCAACCATTAAATTCAGATTTTATAAAGAAGACGAGACAGTTAACCGTTCTAGCAGGAGATTATTATAGCAGTCTTTACTACTATTTATTAGCTGATGTAGGCGAAACAGATATGATCCGAATTTATAGTTATTCCATTCAAAAAATTAATGAGCATAAAATGAACGTTTATAAAAATGACGGTATTTCATATGAACAATGGAAACAAGACCTTTCTATCATTGAATCAGAATTAATTCAAAACATCGCCTTATTTTATAAGTTGGATGAATGGAAAGAAACGATTTCAGAATACTTCTTTTTAAAACGTCTCATTTTAGAACGTTCGCAAATGAGTGCGAACAAAAGTTCGTTTCCGCTCGATGTTAATGTAAATTCAGAGAAACGAAACGCTAACACAGTAGAACAAATGCTGAATGAGAAAATCTTTGCTACACTTGAACAATTGACGATGTTAGTTAAGAAAAATGAAATTAAAGAATACTTTATTACCGATTTTATAGAACAAGTAGTAGCTTCTACAACGATGGTTGAAGAAAAAGTAGCGGAAGAAGGGTAATTGTATGACACAATCTAAAGAAGAACGAGTCCATCAAGTATTTGAATCGATTTACAAAAAATATGATGTCATGAACTCTGTGATTAGTTTCCAACGGCATAAAGCGTGGAGAAAAGACACGATGAAAAGGATGGCAGTTAAAAAAGATGCTACTGCTCTTGATGTTTGTTGTGGAACAGCAGATTGGACAATTGCATTGTCTGAAGCTGTTGGTCCTGGTGGGACTGTCATTGGACTTGATTTTAGTCAAAATATGTTAGCCGTCGGTGAAAAGAAAGTAAAAGAGGCAAACCTTAAAAATATTACACTATTACATGGGAATGCGATGTCTCTACCATTTCAGGAAAGTGAATTTGATTATGTTACGATCGGATTTGGATTGCGAAATGTTCCAGATTATGAACAAGTGTTAAAAGAAATGTATCGAGTCGTTAAACCGGGAGGGAAAGTTGTTTGTCTAGAAACATCTCAACCGACAATGCCTATATTTAAACAACTATATTTTTTTTATTTTCGGAAAATCATGCCGTTATTTGGAAAGCTATTTGCAAAAAGTTATGATGAATATTCTTGGTTACAAGAATCAACGATGAATTTTCCTGGAAGAGACGAACTAGCTCGGATGTTTGAGCAAGCTGGTTTTGAAAACGTTGAAGTAAAAGCGTATTCAGGCGGTGTAGCTGCTACTCATATTGGACATAAAAAGTCGATTAACTAGACAGATAGAATTGGGGAAATGACTGTGATAAAAAAAATAAAAATAATACTTGAAATGATTAAATTTGAGCATACCATTTTTGCATTGCCTTTTGCCTTTTTAGGAGCTGTACTAGGTAGTTTTGTTATTCATGGCACATGGCCTGAGCCAATGCAATGGGTTTGGATTACGTTAGCAATGGTTGGTGCTAGAAGTGCTGCGATGGCCTTAAACCGTTTAATTGATGCGGCTATAGATAAAAAAAACCCGCGAACAAAAGAACGAGCCATTCCAGCTGGGCTACTTTCTAAAATTGAAGTACTAGCTTTTATTGTTTTATCGTTTGCGCTTTTATTCTTTTCAGCTTATCAATTAAATATGTTGGCAGTATATTTATTACCTGTTGCAGTCTTTTTTCTTGTCTTGTACTCTTATACAAAACGATTTACATGGGCATGTCATCTAGTATTAGGAATCACGATTGCCATCGCTCCATTAGGAGGTTGGGTTGGTACTACAGGGACACTGACATGGGATGCGTTTTTACTATTTTTAGCTGTCGCATTATGGACGGCCGGTTTTGATGTTATATATGCGACACAAGATGCCGAATATGATAAGAATGCAGGATTATATTCCATACCTAGTTATTTTGGAATTGCAAAGGCTTTACTAATCGCAAAAGCGTTTCACATCATTAGCTTTCTCGCCTTAGTTGCTTTGTTTTTTACGAGTCCATTAGGATGGCTTTACTTTATTGGTGTTTTGATAGCAGGGGCCATTATGGTGTACGAACATTCCCTTGTTTCGGCTGATGATTTGTCAAAAGTGGATGTCGCCTTTTTTACGATGAACGGAATTTTAAGTATAGTTATGTTAGTCTTTACAATAGGAGATTTATTACGATGAGCAAGGAAAAAGGAATTTATACTGTTGGCATTACAGGAGCAAGTGGAGCCATGTATGGTGTTTGTTTGACACAAGAACTATTGCGTCAATCTTATAAAGTTCATCTTGTTATTACTGAAGCGGGCTGGCAAGTATTTAAAGAGGAGTTACAACTTGATACTTCAAATCGTGAAGCTGTTTTAGATGAATTATTCTCTACTCATCGTGAGCAACTTTACTATCATCCTCTCCATGATTATGCAGCTCCAATAGCAAGTGGTTCGTATCAAAATAACGGTATGTTTATTATTCCATGTTCGATGGGGACGTTATCAGGAATTGCACATGGTGCATCTGGCAATTTGTTAGAACGAACGGCAGATGTAATGTTAAAAGAAAAAAGGCCGTTACTCCTTGTTCCAAGAGAAACACCGTTACATCAAATTCATTTGGAAAACATGCTGAAAATTGCAAAAGTCGGAGGGACAATTGTTCCGGCGATGCCGGGTTATTACCAACAACCAAAAACGATAGAAGACTTAGTACGGTTTGTTGTTGGTAAAGTATTAGATAGTGCTGGGATCGAACATCAGCTATTTACCCGATGGGGGGAAGACAGATGACGTTAGTTGTTGGGGAAATATCATATACAAATATCTTACCGTTATATTACTATTTGGACCGTAACAAACTAAGTAAGATTGGCTTATCGTTTGTTCCAAAAATTCCTGCCAAATTAAATAAAGATATGAGTGAAGGAACTGTTGATTTAGGTGGGATTTCTTCTTTCGCTTACGGTGAGCATGCATCTGAATATACGTTACTTCCAAATTTATCTGTATCTTCGTATCGTGATGTCGGCTCAATATTTTTATTTTCAAAATATCCGCTTGAACAGTTAGAAGGCAAGCGAGTGGCATTAACTTCAAGCTCAGCAACCTCCATCAATTTATTACGCATTATCATCAAACGATTTGTACAAATTGATGTTCAATATGAAGTCGTTACACCAAACTTCCAACACATGATGTCGTCTTATGATGGATGTTTACTCATTGGTGACGATGCGATCACAACAAGTTGGGCTGTTGGAAAAGAGTACTATCGTTATGATTTAGGAGAGTTATGGTATAAATATACGGGTTATCCAATGACGTTCGCTGTACTCGCCGTTCGCAATGAAGTTGTTAAATCTAAAAGTGAGATATTAGAAGAATTATATGAGCAATTTTTGTTTAGTAAGAGAAAAAGTCAGGAAGATTCGTTTTTGCCGATGATCGCAGATATTCGCAAAACGATTGGAGGCACAACGGAATACTGGAGTCATTATTTTCAAGGGTTAAGTTATGATTTTGATGAAAAGCAAAAAGAAGGATTGCTTTATTATTATAAATTAGCTTATGAACAAGGATTACTATCAAATAAGGTAGAACGGATTTTATTATGGAACGAGTTTTTCCGATATCATACGATTTGAACTTAGGGTGGATAACATGAATTTAGCTGAGATTTATACAAAATTAAAAGAAGACATCGTTACAATCGAAAAAGGATTGGAAAAAACAATTCAATCCGATCAAGTCATCCTAAGGCAAGCATCCACCCAATTATTAAAAGCCGGAGGAAAACGAATTCGCCCTGTGTTCGTGTTACTATCGGGAAAATTTGGGAACTATGACATTGATGTGTTAAAAAACATTGCAATCCCTCTTGAGCTTATTCATATGGGTTCACTCGTGCACGATGATGTCATTGATGATGCAGAACTAAGACGAGGGAAAAAAACAGTAAAGTCAGAATGGGATAATAAAGTAGCGATGTATACAGGCGATTTTATTTTTGGCAAGGCAATTGAGACGACAACCTTTTTTCAAAACCCAGCGCTACATCAAATTTTATCGAATGCGATGATTGAAATGTGTGTCGGAGAAATTGAACAAATTCGGCACCAATATAATTGGAACCAAAACTTAAAAACATATTTACGTCGAATTAAAAGGAAAACAGCGCTATTAATTGCTGTTAGTTGTCAGCTCGGTGCAATGGCTACAAATGCAAATGAACAGACTCAAAAACGTTTATACCAATTTGGTTATTTTGTCGGCATGAGTTTTCAAATTACTGACGATGTACTCGATTTCATCGGCACTGAGAAACAGTTAGGAAAGCCTGCTGGAGGAGATTTAATTCAAGGGAATGTAACATTACCTGCCCTTTATGCGTTACAACATAATCAAGAGATTAAAACGCTGCTAATGGAACGTCTGGATGATCCTTATATTGACGAAGAAGCGGTTCATGTTATTTTAGAAGCGGTAAAAGCTTCAGGTGGAATTGAATATTCGTTGCAAATGAGTGACCGCTATTTAAACAAAGCATATGAGGCATTAGAAGGGCTACCGAACATAGAAGCAAAAACATACTTATCTGATATTGCCGCTTATATTGGGCAACGAAATTTTTAATTGAAAAGTGAAGGAGGAATCGAGTTTTTCCTCCTTATTGTATAACGTACTTATTTAATGTGTTATGTTATATTTGCCGATTGGCTTTTATTCTGATATAATGATTTGGGATTTAATACATAGAAAATTAATTTTGAGAGTGAGGAAAAAATAATGGAAAAAACTTTTTTAATGGTCAAGCCTGATGGTGTTCAACGTAATTTAATTGGAGAAATTGTCTCTCGCTTTGAAAAGAAAGGGTTTACATTAGTGGGTGCAAAATTGTTAACGATTTCAAAAGAGTTAGCAGAGACGCATTATGCTGAACATAAAGAGCGACCATTCTTCCCAGAATTAGTTGGTTTTATTACTTCTGGACCAGTGTTTGCGATGGTATGGGAAGGTGAAAATGTCATTAGTACGGCAAGAACAATGATGGGTAAGACAAAACCAGAAGAAGCAGCACCAGGCACAATTCGTGGTGACTATGCAGTGCAAATGTCGATGAACGTCATCCATGGTTCTGATTCACCAGAAAGCGCAGAACGTGAAATTAATCTGTTTTTTAAGGAAGAAGAAATTGTGACATTTGATAAAACGATTACGAAATGGGTGTAATCAAATGAACTAGTAGCGGAGGCTCGTATTGGACATCTATTCCGTTATTTTTAAAAAATAGAGCTAATTTCTTTTTTTTACGGACATTTGTTCCGTTAGTCACTAAAAATAAGAAAAAAAGCTTGTATTCCTATGATATAACGGAACAAATGTCCGCAAGCCTTTTACAATCGTCGCTTATATATATAATAGCAGAACGTATGTCCGATAGTGTCGGACGGCTATGCTGCGAGACATGAAAAGCAACCTGCTGGTTGCTTTTTTGTTACATCTTGCAAAAAGTTTTTAAGTAATGTCGAAATTTCTAGTTTTCTAGCCGATATTATGATAAAAAGAGAGTAATATCATTTAACTGATATCGGAGGAGACAAACACCATGATGGATGACTATAATGGATTCATTGAAAGTATTAAAAAGAAAACCGGTATTGACTTAGCGCAATATAAAGAAGCACAAATGAAACGGAGATTGACGTCGTTACGGGATAAAAAAGATTTTGATAGCTTTGCTAGTTTTTTTCAAGCGATGTCAAAAGATGCAGCATTACTTGATGAGTTTCTAGATAAAATGACGATAAATGTGTCGGAATTTTTTCGTAATCCTAAACGATGGGAAGTATTGCAAACAAAAGTTTTACCTTCCTTACTACAGCACCAAAATCGCTTGAAAATATGGAGTGCTGCCTGTTCAACAGGTGAAGAACCGTATTCACTAGCTATTACCGTTCAACAACTTCCAAAAGCAAGCCAAGTCTCGATTTTAGCAACGGACATTGATAAATTAATTTTAGAAAGAGCGAAAGTGGGTTTTTATACGGATCGCTCCTTAAAAGAAGTTCCAAAACAACATCTAGACGCTTATTTTACGAAAGAAAATGTCGGCTATAGAATTAAAGATGACCTAAAAAAGACGATTCGTTTTCAACAGCAAAATTTATTGGCTGACAAGTTTGACACCGGATTTGATTTGATCGTATGTCGGAATGTGATGATCTATTTTACTGAGGAAGCAAAAGATATACTCTATCAAAAATTTAGTAATGCCCTTCGACCTGGGGGAATTTTATTTGTGGGAAGTACTGAACAAATTTTTAACCCTGGAAAGTATGGACTTGACACAGAAGATACATTTTTTTATCGTAAGCTATAAACTAGGATATATTCCTAGTTTTTTTTAAAAGGAAAGAAAAATACTACATAAGTAATATTTTCTGAAAAATCGGAAAGACAAACGGGAAGAGTTATGATATAATTTAGTGCATAAAAGCGCTAAAGAAATAGAAAAGCTCGGAGGAAATTGAGGAGGAGTGGAACATGAGATACTTAACAGCGGGTGAATCGCACGGTCCCCAACTAACGACGATAATTGAAGGGGTGCCTGCACATCTAGACTTATTAGCAGAAGATATTGATGTTGAACTACAACGAAGACAAGGTGGCTACGGTAGGGGGCGCCGAATGCAAATTGAAAAAGACCGTGTCCAATTTATGAGTGGTGTTCGCCATGGGAAAACTACTGGGGCACCAATCGCGTTAGTCGTTGAAAATAAAGACTGGAAAAACTGGACAAAAATTATGGGTGCTGACCCGATTACAGAAGAAGAAGAACAAGAAATGAAAAGAGTCATTACAAGACCACGTCCAGGCCATGCCGACTTAAATGGAGCGATAAAATATGGTCATCGTGATATGAGAAATATTTTAGAGCGTTCTTCTGCTCGTGAAACAACCGTTCGTGTTGCGGCGGGGGCCGTTGCGAAAAAAATATTATCGACATGTGGGATTCGGGTTGCAGGTCATGTATTGGAAATTGGTGGCGTGAAAGCAAAAGATGTAGCATATGATTCTGTTGAAGATGTAAAAGAGAGATCTGAAGCTTCACCAGTTCGCTGTTTAGATAAACAAGCAAGTGAAAAAATGATGGAAGCGATTGATAAAGCGAAAAAAGATGGCGATTCAATTGGTGGAATTGTTGAAGTTGTCATTGAAGGTGTACCGATAGGGTTAGGGTCTCACGTTCAATATGATCGGAAATTAGATGCAAAACTTGCAGCTGCGGTTATGAGTATTAATGCTTTTAAAGGGGTTGAAATTGGGATTGGGTTTGAAGCCGCATCAGTCCCAGGCAGTCAAGTTCATGATGAAATTATTTGGGATGAGGAAAAAGGCTACACCCGCAAAACAAATAACTTAGGTGGATTTGAAGGGGGAATGACAAATGGCATGCCAATTGTTGTTCGTGGTGTCATGAAACCAATTCCAACTTTATATAAGCCTTTAAATAGTGTAGACATCGAATCAAAAGAAGTATTTGCCGCTAGTATCGAACGCTCTGATAGCTGTGCGGTTCCTGCTGCAAGTGTTGTATGTGAAGCTGTTGTAGCATGGGAAATTGCCAATGCTCTATTAGAGAAATTCGGTAGTGACCGAGTGGACGAATTAACACAAAACATCGAAGCGCATAATGAAAGAGCGAGGTTGTTTTAATGACAACAGTATCCATTTCTACAGAATCTAAATCCTATTCTGTTATCATTGAAGCGGGGATTCGACGTAAAGTAGGAACAATTATCGAGTCTGTTTTGAGCGGACGTGTATCATCCATATTAATGATTACGGATGATACAGTAGCCCCGTTATATTTAGAGGATGTAAAAACAAGTGTACAACAGGATATCCCAGTTTATGATTTTATCATTCCGACCGGGGAGCAATCTAAATCGTTTTCGTTATATTATGAAGCTCAAACGTTTGCTCTTGAAAAAGGGTTAGACCGACATTCGCTCATCCTAGCTCTTGGCGGTGGGGTTGTCGGTGATTTAGCTGGATTTGTCGCTGCTACATATATGCGAGGGATTCCCTTTATTCAAATTCCAACGACGTTATTAGCTCATGATAGTAGTGTTGGTGGTAAAGTAGCGATAAACCACCCATTAGGAAAAAATATGATTGGAGCGTTTCATCAACCTGAAGCGGTATTATATGACTATCATACGTTACAATCATTACCTGAAAAAGAATGGCGTTCTGGATTTGCCGAAGTGATGAAACATGCTTTAATTTGGGATGCTTCGTTTTATCGTTGGTTACGAACGGAAATTCAATCGTTTGCAGATATTCAAGGTGAGAAAGCAGAACAGTTATTAGAGCGATCCATTTCGATTAAAGCTGAAGTTGTATCAAAAGATGAAAAAGAAACGGGATTACGGGCTTTGCTTAACCTCGGTCATACGTTAGGTCATGCGATTGAAGCGACGATGGGGTATGGGAAATTAACCCACGGTGAAGCGGTAGCGATTGGAACGATTTTTGCGTTAAAGCTAAGTGAAGCTGTTTTTTCCATTCGATTGCCGATTGCCGAAATAGAAAAGTGGTTTAGCCAATTTGGATTTGAGACAACAATTCCTCATTCATTGAAGGTGGAAGAATTAATTTCTGTGATGAAAAAAGATAAAAAAACACAGCACGGACAAATTCGAATGGTATTAGTGAGGAAAATTGGAGAGGCGGAGGTTGTCTCAATTGATGAAACACAATTAGTTTCACTTCTTGAGACACAAATGAGAGGAGAGCCAAAGTCATGATTAGAGGAGTTCGGGGAGCAATAACCGTAACGGAAAATAAAGAAGCTCATATGCTAGAGGCAACAGAAGAATTATTAGCAGAAATGATTGAAAAAAATCAAATCAAACCAGATGATGTTGCCCATGTGCTCATTACGGTGACAGATGACTTACATGCTACGTTTCCTGCAAAAGCGTTGCGTAAATTTGAAGGGTGGAAGTTTGTCCCTGTGATGTGTTCAGTAGAAATTCCTGTCCCGAATAGTTTAGCTTCCTGTATACGAGTCATGATGACCGTAAACACGGAAAAAAGACAAGAGGACATCCAACACGTATATTTACGCAACGCAATTACATTACGCCCAGATTTACAATTGACAAAAGAATCTGAAACATTATAAGATTAATATGAGAAGAGTAGAGTAATAGTTGAGAATGAATGAGCGAGTTGAGGAGAGCTGAGCAAAGCATGTCTAGGATAGATCTACCCTAGGACTGTTCAGTCTTAGGGTTTTTTTGTTATATATACAGTAAAAGAATAATATCTCCCTCTACATCATTCATTTTCACTCATTTAAAAAAGGAGTGAAAAAAATGATAACTACCACTGAAGCATCGTTTTTACACGATAGTGCCACGTATAAGACTGTTCCGATAGTCGGACATTTTTTTGCCGATACGGTAACACCAATTCAATTATTTCAACAGCTAGAAAAGGATGCGGTGTTCCTGCTTGAAAGCAAAGATGAACAATCCCCTTGGTCCCGATTTTCCTTTATAGGATTAACGCCGATTTTCTTTATTACTGAACAACAAGGTCAATATACGGTTGCCAATCAAGAGCAACCGATCATTTCTGACTTACATTCATTGAAGCAAGCTTTTGATGCTGCGATTGATGTTATTCAAGTGGCACCAACAGATGTTCCCATTCCATTTAAAGGCGGTGCGGTAGGGTATATTTCATACGATGCCGTAGAAGTGTTTGAACCGGTTTTAAAACAGGAAGGGTCAGTAGAAGAAGAGAAATTACATTTTGTATTTTGTGAAACGATTATTGCTTATGACCACGTAAATAAGGAGCTTTATATTGTCCATCACGCAAAAACAAATGATCAACAAGAAGAAGCAAGGCAAATTTATGAAAAAGAAAAAAAGAAAATAAATGCGCTTGTTGAAAACATGACAAAAGTGACAGTGGATCATCAGTTGTTGACCCCACCTAACATGAAAGAAGAAGTTCAATTTGACCAAGTAACGTCCAACTATGAAAAACATACTTTTTTACAAGATGTCGAAAAAATAAAAGAGTATATTCGTGCTGGAGATATTTTTCAAGCGGTATTATCGCAACGATTTGAAAGAGAGATAACGGTTTCTGGACTCGAACTGTATCGAGTGTTGCGCATGATCAACCCATCTCCTTATTTATTTTATGTCAAAGTAAATGGGTATGAAATTGTCGGTAGTTCACCAGAGCGTCTCGTTCAAGTGCAAGATGGTCATGTAGAAATTCATCCCATTGCCGGCACACGACCAAGAGGCAAAACGGAAACAGAAGATGAGCAATTAGCCGAAGACTTGTTAGCGGATGAAAAAGAACGCGCTGAACATTATATGCTAGTTGATCTCGCTCGGAATGATATTGGTCGCGTAGCAAAATATGGAACGGTGGAAACACCAACATTGTTAGAGATTGGAAAGTTCTCTCATGTTATGCACATCATATCCAAAGTTACAGGGCAGCTTTCTCATACAGTACATCCAATTGAAGCATTACAATCATCATTTCCAGCTGGCACAGTATCAGGGGCACCTAAAATTCGCGCGATGGAAATTTTACATGAAATAGAGCCGACAAAACGGGGTATTTATGCGGGAGCCATTGGTTATTTAGGCTATGACGGAAATATTGATTCTTGTATTGCGATTCGAACGATGGTCATAAAAAACAAAAAAGTGTATGTGCAAGCAGGAGCGGGAATTGTTGCTGATTCGGTACCAGAAAAAGAATGGGAAGAAACTAGAAATAAAGCGAAAGCTCTTATTAAAGCTATTCAAGTGGCAGAAGAAATGTTTGGTAAAAAGGTGGAGGTGCGTCATGTTTAAATCGATATTATCCCAATGTGTATCAGGATATACAATGTCAACAGATGAAGCAAAAGCGATGATGGACGTCATCATGAACAACGAAGCAACGCCAAGCCAAATTGCTAGTTTACTATCTATTATGCGCTTCCGCGGTGAAACGGTAGAGGAGATGATCGGATTTGCCCTTTCTATGAAAGAACATGCGATTACAATTCCACATGAAGAGTCCTTTGTATTAGATACTTGCGGGACAGGCGGAGATAATTGTCATACATTTAATATTTCCACAGCTTCTGCACTCGTATTGTCATCATTAGGAATTAAAGTTGCAAAGCATGGAAATCGAGCTGTTTCATCAAAAAGTGGCAGCGCTGATGTCCTTGAAAAAATGGGCATTCCGATTCAAACGAGTCCTCGTGAAGCGGTCGAATCATTAAAAGAGCATAATTTATGTTTCTTATTTGCGCCGCTGTACCATGTGGCGATGAAACATGCGGTTATGCCAAGGAGAGAAATTGGATTTCGGACGATTTTTAATTTGCTTGGTCCATTAACAAACCCTGCTAATGCAAATGCCCAATTAATTGGAGTCTATGATACAGCTTTTGCTGAAAAAATGGCAAACACGCTAAAGGAAATTGGAGCGACAAAAGCGATGTTTGTTACTGGCGGAGAAGGATTAGATGAATTATCAATTACAACATATTCAGATGTTGTTGAATTGAATCATGGCGAAGTTCGAAGATACAAGATTACACCGGAAGAAATGGGCTTACCAAGAGGCCCACTCAAAGATATTCAAGTGGAAACAACAGAACAAAGCGCGGAGTTAATTGAAGCGATATTTAAAGGTGAGGCAAATGAAACAGCGACAAATATTGTTAGTTTGAATGCGGGAGCCGCGTTATATTTATCTGACAAAGCAAGTTCTATTCAAGAAGGCGTTCAACTTGTCCGAACTGCCATTCATTCTGGAAGTATTTCGGCTCATTATAACCGTTTAAAAGAAAAACAGGAGGTCTAATCGATGTTAAGTCAAATTATCGAAACAAAATTAGATGAAATTGAAGCTCTAACTCTTCCAGCTGCGATTGATGTCGAGAAAAAATCGTTATTCAACAGTTTGCAAGCGAGCAACCGCGAATTAGCCTTAATTGCAGAAGTAAAAAAAGCCTCACCTTCAAAAGGGATAATTAAAGAAGATTTTCGGCCAGTTGATATTGCAAAAGGGTATGAAAGAGGGGGAGCAGATGCGATATCTGTCCTCACCGATGTCCAATATTTTAAAGGTCATCGTGATTATTTAACAGCGATTAAACAAAACGTTACTCTTCCAATTCTTCGTAAAGACTTTATTATAAGCGAATTACAAATTGAAGAAAGTGTATTAATCGGCGCAGATGCCATTCTTCTTATTGCGGCTGTCTTTGAACCGAAACGATTAAAAGAGTTATATGACCTTGCTTATAGCAAAGGACTTGAATGTTTAGTTGAAGTGCATTCACCAAAAGAATTAGAAGAAATGTTAGCTTTATTTACACCTCAAATCATTGGTGTGAATAACCGAAACTTAAAAACGTTTGAAACGTCGTTACAACAAACCGAAGAAATAAGCCAATATATCCCGAAAGAAAGTTTATTTATAAGTGAAAGTGGCATTCATACGTTTGCGGACACAGAAAGAGTGAAAAAAGCGGGAGCAAACGGGGTTTTAGTAGGAGAGTCGTTAATGAGGGCAAAGACACCTGAACATGGAATTGTTGAATTGCTAGGAGATGTCAATGTTGAATCCAAAGCTTAAGTTTTGTGGGAACCATTCACAACAAGATATTGCCCTTGCTGTTCAAAGTAGGGCGTCCTTTATCGGCGTTGTTTTTGCAGAAAGTAAGAGAAAGGTAACAGCATCAGATGTAGCCAAGTGGATAAAATCTCACCCTTTACAGCGAGAACAAAAACTCGTCGGATTGTTTGTGAATGCTTCTCTTGAAGAGATTACTAGTGTTCTTTCTGGTGTTTCTCTTGATATCATTCAGTTGCACGGCAATGAAACGATAGAACAAGTCGAAATGTTATCAAAGCAATTAGCAGTGCCGTTATGGAAAGTGATTCATCATGAACAACAGGCATGGTTAAAAATGGAGCAATATGCCCCTTTTGTTGATGGATTTGTCATTGATAGTAAAGTGAAAGGTCAATGGGGGGGAACGGGAACAACATTCGACTGGAGTCACCTACCATCTTATATTGAAACCGGAAAAAAACTTGCACGTCCTACGTTTATCGCTGGCGGAATACAACCATCTAATATAGCAGAGTTACTCGTGTATCAGCCCGATGGAATTGATATGTCAAGTGGGATTGAAGAGAAAGGTAAAAAATCATCTGAACTTATGAAACAGATAGAAGAAAGGATCGAGTCATATGAGTAGTATATTTCCTGATGAAAGAGGAAGGTTTGGACAGTTTGGCGGCAAATACGTACCAGAAACATTAATGAATGCATTAGAAGAGCTCGAAGCAGCATTTACAGAAGCGATGAATGATGACAGCTTTCATCAAGAATATCATGAACATCTTGAGAAATATGCAGGTCGACCAACAGCTTTATCGTTTGCGCAAAATTTAACTGAAACGCTTGGTGGAGCGAAAATCTTTTTAAAACGAGAAGATTTATTGCATACAGGTGCCCATAAATTAAATAATGCGATGGGTCAGGCATTATTAGCAAAACGAATGGGCAAAAAGAAAATTGTAGCCGAAACAGGTGCGGGACAACATGGTGTAGCAACTGCAACGATCGCTGCTCGGTTTGGCTTGGAATGTAAAGTGTTTATGGGTGAAGAGGATATGGAGCGTCAAGCGTTAAATGTATTCCGGATGGAATTACTTGGTGCAGAAGTTGTTCCAGCTACTTCAGGGAGTAAAACATTAAAAGACGCGACAAATGAAGCGATTCGTTATTGGGTTACGAATGCCGAAGACACGTTTTATTTGATTGGCTCTGTTGTCGGACCGCATCCTTATCCACGGATGGTTCGTGATTTTCAACGCATTATCGGGGATGAATCAAAAGAGCAAATAGTTCAAGAAATTGGACGTTTGCCAGATGAAATCATCGCTTGTGTTGGTGGAGGAAGTAATGCGATTGGAATGTTTTATCCATTTTTAGAAGATGATGTCACGTTAATTGGTGTAGAAGCAGCAGGCAAAGGTGTGTCGACAAATGAACATGCTGCAACAATTACCAAAGGTACACTTGGTGTTATTCATGGTTCATTAACGTATTTACTTCAAGATGAGGCCGGGCAAATCATTGAGCCATATTCAATTTCAGCGGGACTCGATTATCCAGGAGTTGGACCAGAACATGCATATTTAGCAAGTATAGAGCGTGTTCGGTATGAAGCGATAACAGATAAACAGGCGTTATCCGCATTAAAGCTATTATCGGAAACAGAAGGGATTATTCCAGCGATTGAAAGTGCACATGCATTAGCAAAAGCATTTGAACGTGCCAAGCAATTATCACCTGACAAATCGATTTTAGTTTGTTTATCTGGTCGTGGAGATAAAGATGTCCATACGTTAATGAAGCACTTTCGAGGTGAAACGATATGACGATAAGAATGAAACAAGTAATGGAAACGAAACAATACCCGCTTTTTATCCCTTTTATTATGGCAGGGGATCCAACACCTGAAGTGACGATTGATCTTGCACTTACATTACAAGAAGCGGGTGCACATGTTCTTGAGTTAGGAATTCCTTATTCTGACCCACTTGCAGATGGGCCAGTCATTCAACGTTCGGCAAAACGGGCGTTACAGCATCAGATGTCATTGCAAAAAGCGCTTGAGTTAGTTCCAAAAATGAGAGCACAAGGTTTAACGATTCCGGTCATTGTGTTTACGTATTATAATCCGCTCCTTCAATTTGGTGAAGACCGTTTCATAGAACAAGCAAAACAATATGAAATTGACGGATTACTCGTTCCTGATCTTCCGTTTGAAGAAAGTGAGCATGTTGCAACATTATGTGAAAACGCAGATTTATCATTTATTTCTTTAGTAGCACCAACATCAAAGCAAAGAATTGAAAAAATTGCTCATCATGCCCAAGGGTTCTTATACTGTGTGTCTTCTCTCGGTGTAACAGGAGTTCGAAATGAGTTCTCCCCGTCCGTCTATGAGTTTTTGGAAGAAGTGAAACAGCATAGCACAATTCCGATTGCTGTCGGGTTTGGAATCTCAAATAAAGAACAAGTCGATGCGTTAGCCACTCATTGTGATGGAATTATTGTCGGCAGTGCAATCATCAAGCTTGTCGAGGAATTGGAACGACAATTAAAAGCTGAAAATACGAGAAAAGAAGCGCTCTCTTCAATAAAAACGTTTGTCCTCTCGCTCATTTCGTAATAAGATAGGAGAATAGGAAAATAAACGTAACAGGGGTGCTAATGATGAACGTAAAAAAACAGTTAATTGGCTTACCATCTTATAAGCCTGGAAAGCCAATTGAAGAAGTAAAAAAAGAATTCGGCTTAGAAAAAGTCGTAAAGCTCGCGTCAAATGAAAATCCTTTCGGCGCTTCGAAAAAAGCGGCAGAAGCAATTGCAAATGCAGCTTCAAATACAGCTTTATATCCAGATGGATACGCAGCTACATTACGAAGTGCCGTTGCATCTTTTCATTCCGTTGATGAAAATCAACTGATCTTTGGAAATGGCTCTGATGAAGTCATTCAAATCTTATGTCGAGCATTTTTGACACCAGATTCCAATACGGTCACTGCAGATCCGACTTTTTCACAATATAAATTAAATGCTGTCATTGAAGGAACAGAAGTCCGTGAAGTCCCTTCTGTTGATGGTGTTCATGATTTAGAAGCGATGGCGGACGCGATTGATGAAAACACGAAAATTGTTTGGGTATGTAATCCAAATAATCCATCAGGTACATATGTAAATGAAGAAGCGTTTTTGCAATTTTTAAAGAAAGTTCCAGAAAACGTATTAGTCGTTTCTGATGAAGCTTACTATGAATATGTAACAGCAAATGATTTCCCAGAAACGCTTCCATTATTAAAGCAATATAAAAACTTAATCGTTCTGCGTACATTTTCGAAAGCATATGGATTAGCTGCTTTACGAGTAGGTTATGGCATTGGGCACCCATCTATCATTTCTTTGCTTGATCCAGTTCGCCCGCCTTTTAATAATAATACGTTTTCTCATGTCGCAGCGATTGCTGCATTGGAAGATCAAGCGTTTATTCAAGAGTGTTTTGAAAAAAATAAACAAGGGATTGCCCAATTCACTTCGTTTTGTGAAAAATATAAGTTGAAATATTACCCGACACAAACGAATTTTATTTTAATTGATTTTAATGTATCTGGAGATGTCTTATTCCAATATTTATTAGAGCGTGGTTATATTATTCGTTCTGGAGAAGCGTTAGGATTCCCAACTTGTATTCGAGTAACGGTAGGAAACGAAGAAGAAAACAACGGAATTATAAAACTGTTATCAGCATGGCTTGAAGAAAATCAGTAAGCCATATAGAAAAAGGAGTATGACCAGTGAAACGAACTGCTTTTGTCATTGGTCTAGGATTAATAGGTGGATCAATTGCTCTCGCGATTAAGCGAGAGCATGATGCACATTTACTAGGCTTTGATATTAATGAACAACAAGTAAAAATGGCATTATCTTTAAAAATTATAGATGAGGTCCCAAATTCAATTGAAGAAGGTGTTGCACAAGCAGATTTCATCATCCTTGCCACACCTGTTTCAAAAACAGAATTATTATTAGAGCAACTTGCACAAATGAACATAAAGCAAGGGGCGATTATTACTGATGTTGGTAGTACGAAAAAGCGAATTTTCGAAAAGGCAAGCTGTTTAGAACATAAAGGTGTAACATTTATAGGTGGTCATCCGATGGCTGGTTCCCACAAAAGTGGTGTAGAAGCAGCGAGAGCTCATCTTTTTGAAAATGCGTTTTATATACTGACCCCTTATGAGACATCACAAATGAATAAAGTGATTCAGCTGCAAAATTGGCTGAAAGGAACAAAGGCAAAATTTATTGAAATGTCTGCTGAACAACATGATAAACTTGCAGGCGCGATCAGTCATTTTCCTCATATTGTAGCAGCAAGCCTTGTTCATCAAGTGGCTAAGTTTGAAGCAGAAGATCCGTTAGTGTCTCAGCTAGCTGCAGGTGGATTTCGTGATATTACAAGAATCGCTTCAGCAAGTCCTGTGATGTGGCGTGATATTTTGCTTCATAATAAAGAAAGCTTATTAGACTTATTGGAGAAATGGCAAGAGGAAATGACGTATGTGAAAGAGCTTATCGAAGTAGGCGATAATGAAAAAATTCACGAGTATTTTCAAACGGCAAAGCTATTTCGAGATGGGTTACCTGTACATAAAAAAGGCGCAATTCCTGCTTTTTACGATTTATTTGTTGATGTTCCGGACCATCCAGGTGTTATTTCTGACGTGACAAGAATGTTAGCCGATGAAAACATTAGTATTACGAATATTCGAATTATTGAAACAAGAGAAGATATTATGGGGGCATTGCGCTTAAGTTTCCGCTCTGAAGAAGATCGGTTACAAGCGCAAGAGAAACTTCATTCAGAATTATATGAGACCTATATGAATGAGTAAGGAGAGAAATAGCGTGGATCAAACGGTGCAAAAAGTAACGAACGGTTTACAAGGAACGATTACGATTCCAGGCGATAAATCGATTTCTCATCGTGCAGTGATGTTTGGGGCGATAGCAAACGGAACAACGACAGTAGAAGGGTTTTTGCCAGGAGAAGATTGCTTAAGTACGATATCTTGCTTTCAGAAGCTAGGAGTTTCGATTCAACAAAACGATGATAAAGTAACGATTGAAGGAAAAGGGTATGCAGGATTAAAAGAGCCTGTAGATATATTAGATGTTGGAAACTCGGGAACAACAACAAGGTTAATGCTTGGCATTTTAGCGACATTACCGTTCCATTGTGTCGTTATTGGTGATTCATCAATAGCAAAACGTCCGATGTCTCGCGTGACAAACCCATTACGAGAAATGGGGGCAAAGATTGATGGAAGAGACAACGGAAATTTAACGCCATTATCGATTCGTGGTGGGGGAACAAAGGCGATTCAGTTTGAATCGAAAGTAGCAAGTGCACAAGTAAAGTCTTGTATCCTTCTCGCTGGCTTACAAAGTGAGGGAGAAACGGTCGTGTCAGAGCCACATGTATCGAGAGATCATACAGAACGCATGTTACGAGCATTTGGAGTTGACGTCAAACAAAATGGGCGAACAACTTCGGTTCAAGGAGGTCAACAGTTAACTGGTGGACATATCGTTGTACCTGGAGATATTTCTTCAGCTGCGTTTATGCTCGTTGCTGGTGCGATTGTGCCTAATAGTTCGATTACATTATTAAATGTTGGTGTGAACCCAACAAGGACAGGCATCATTGATGTGTTACAGCAAATGGGCGCGAACTTAGTCATTGAAAATGAAAGAACAATCAATGACGAGCCCGTAGCAGATTTGACAATTTCGACTTCGTCATTAAAAGGAATTGAAATTAGTGGAGACATCATTCCTAGATTAATTGATGAAATTCCAGTTATCGCTCTTCTTGCTACACAAGCAGAAGGAAAAACAGTAATTAAAGATGCCGAAGAATTAAAAGTAAAAGAAACAAATCGAATTGACACTGTTGTAAGTGAGTTATTAAAGCTTGGTGCTTCAATTGAAGCGACAGATGATGGCATGATTATTTATGGGAAATCTGACTTAACAGGAAGTACTGTAAAGAGCTATGGTGACCATCGAATTGGGATGACGATGGCGATAGCCGGCTGCATTGCAACTGGAACGGTTACAGTACAAGAAAGTGAAGCGATAGCCGTATCATACCCTAATTTTTTTACACAGCTACAATCATTACAAAAATAAATATAGAAGTGCACAAAGAGTGATTCCATGATAATTGAACTTATCATGGAATCACTTTTGCTAGTTTTAAATTCCTTTTCAAATTTTTCTGAAATATCGTTGACATTAAAAAGATTTACGTTATAATAAAAATTAAGCGTATGGTTTCTCTCCACTCCTATCCATACTAATAATTTTAGCATCTTGCTAAACCTATTTGAAAGCGTTTACTTATCGTTTCGGATAGGTTCTTTTTTTTGTAGAATACAGTTATTTATTTTACGTCCCCTTCATAGCTTGTCTATAGAAGCTTTGATTTTAGGAGGGGATTGTGTGAAGTATATCGTTGAAAATGTAAAAAGAATAACAGAAGAAGGCATTCAAATGAATCGTTCGTATTTATTTGAATCTGATTCGATTCGGTATATCAATACAAAGATGAAAAAACTTCAATGGATGAGAATGAATATTGACGGGTTTTCATTACAACCAAGCCATGTTATGAATGACCTGAATCTTTGTCAAGAAACCCATTTTTCGATGTTTAAAAAGAGGATGAAACAATTAATTTCATTAGGTTGTACAACGGTTGTTACTTATTGCGAGATTTATAATATTCGAGAATTTACCCCTCTTATTAAAAAAGCAAGGCATCGTATGATAAATAGTGGTATTGATTTTGTTGTCGGTGTTCGTACAAATAGTAAAACATTAACCCCAGCTTTTATTCGTTTATGCAAACGCCATAAAGTGCCTATTGTCCTTGTCGATTTTACTGACCAAAAAGAGCTTCAACATAAGATATGGCAACAAATTAAAGATGCCATGCATTTTTATCAACCTCTTATTATTCCGAATTGGGATCATGTTTGTCAGTCTGAAAAAGAAGCGGAACAGTGGAGTCAATTATGGCAATATTACGCGACAGAATACCAGATTCCAACATGCTTTTCCTTTCCAGCTGATTATGTCCCATTTCCTAAAGCACTACTTCAAAGGTTAGGGTTATATCCGAAAAAAGGAACGTTACTCGTAAGCAGTGATGTTGATTATATATTAACGGATGAACATGATAGTGAAAAAGTCGATGTTGTCGTTTTACGTGGAAAAGTGATAAAAGCTGGAAATATTACAGAATATAAACCTGGTTATGGTCGAGAACAAAGGGTTCGTCTTCCGGGGAGTTATCTATCGATTTCTGAAGCTTATTCAATATAGTGATTGTATGAGGTCGTTTTCTTTTCCTACTCGTATCATTTTGGTATGATGACAATATGGACTTGTAACGAAGTAGGAGGGAAATCGGACATTGACAATTGAACAAGCGTTTAAAAAAATCGAGCAAGGTGAAATTGCCGCAGGCTTAAAGCAACTCGAACAAATCGAAATAGAAGCCGATCATGAAACGAAATATATGGTGGCGCAAGCCTATTATGAATTAGGACATCTAGAGGCGTCCAAACGCATAATGGACGAGCTTATTATGTTGTACCCAGATGAGGGAGAATTATATATTTTTTTAGCTGAGCTTCTCATTGATATGGATGAAGAAGATGAAGCGATTGATATGTTATTAGAAATAAAGGAAACAGATGGTGTATATGTTCAAGCACAATTATTATTAGCGGATTTATATCAATTGCAAGGGTTAGAAGAAGTGGCAGAGCAAAAATTAATAAACGCGCTGAAAAAAGCGCCAAATGAACCGATTGTGTCACTAGGGTTAGGTGAATTTTATTTAGAGCGTGGTGACTATCAAAAAAGCATTCCTCATTTAAAAAAAGCGTTATATGCCAATGAACCGACATTTGAAGCTTTTCATATTGAATTACGGTTAGCAGAAGCGTTTAGTGCGGCTGGAGAGTTTGAAGAGGCGATTGAATTTTATCAAAAAGGGTTAAAGGATCATGACGACCCAATGAGTCGGTTTGGGTATGCGTATACCGTCTATCAACTGGAAGACTTTGAAACGGCGGTGCAACAATTTAAAAAAGTAAAAGATCAAGATCCTTCATTTAGTAGTTTATATCCATATTTAGCAAAATCATATGAAGCATTGCACAAATACAAGGATGCGCTGCATACTATAGAAGAAGGCTTAAAGATTGATGAATATAATGAAGGTCTTTATGTTCATGGCGCCAAATTATGCTTTAAAACAGGAGATGCGAACAAAGCGGAAAATTTATTACGACAAGTTATTAGCTTAAACCCTTCTTATTTTGAAGCAGTCCGCACATTAGCCTCTTATTTCAAACATGAAGAACGGTTTGAAGATTTATTAGAATTAATTGAACATATCGAAGAGTTTGGAGAGCAAGACCCATTATTAACGTGGTATCAAGCGCATGGATTGTGGAAAGAAGATAAATTTGATGCAGCCAGTGAAGCATTCACAAAAGTAACAGAGCATTTTACTGACGATGCTGAGTTTTGTGAAGACTATGGAATGTTTTTAATGGAAAGTGGTTACAGAAAAGAAGGTACTGAACTTTTACAACGTGCAATTTCATTAGACGATGAGCGATTACATTTAGTTGAATACTTAGAACAAATACGTGAAGAATTAGAGTAATAGCCCGTAAAAAAATGAAATATAATAAAGGAAAAACAAAGGGAAATCACGAATATTGTAGTAAGTAAATAAAGGTAATCGCGTCGTTTTTTATAGCCAAAGGGATTTTCGACTAAGGAGGGGAATAATGATGAGTAGCGTTATTTCTGTCGTTGAAAAAAAAGACTTTTTAAGATGGTTTTTAAAAACGTTTCAATTAAAGCGAAGAGAGTGTGCATGGTTATTAAATTATTTAATTAGTGATGATGAGTTAATGAAACGGGTCCATTTTGTTGAAAAAGCAGAGTACTGTCCAAAGGCATTAATTATTTCTACGACTGATGTTGAAAATGTCCCTTTTAGTTTTCATAAAAAAAAGCATGTGACAATGGATGCTGAAAAAGCGTTTCATGATATTCGCTTGCATGATGACGAAGACGTTTACATTCAACTTAACTTTATCGGTTCGAAAGTAAACCATCATTATGTGGCTGTTCTTGAAGAAAATCCATTTATTCCTGAAAACAATGAAATGGCAACGGTTGATGGAATTTTAGCTGAACTTGTGTTGGAGAAATCACTACACTCATTTGCAAAAAAGCAATTGCAAAATGAAATTGATAACGCTCTTGATGAAGAAGATCGTGAGCGGTTTATCCAGCTGACAAATCAGTTAAAGAAATTCATGACGGAAGATTGAGCTAAGCTACTGAAAAAGGAGTTTTCCTTTTTCAGTAGCTTCATTTATTTTTCATAGGGTTTTCTTTTTTTTGTATATCCAGTAACATAGAGTAGAAACTATAAAAGAACAAAGGGTGAAGATTGTATGAAGTGGCAAACGATGGACATTGATACATATATTCAATCAAAAGAATATGTAGACACAGCAGTTATTCCACTAGTACCAATGTCTGTAAAAACACAAGAAATGAAATCAGTTGTCGCCATGGGGGAATTTATTTCAACGATTTCATTTGAGTTAGAACGTCAATTTCGAGGACGATTAATCGAACTTCCTAGCTTTACATATTTAAAAGAAGAAACAATCGAACAAAAGCTAGAGAGGTTAGAAACGTGGCAAACACATTTAAAAGAAAATGGACTAGCTCATTTGATATTTTTAACATCTGATTCAGAGTGGCGTACCGTTGAGCAACAATTAAGCGGGTTGCTCATTTGGTTGCCTACGATTCCATTAGAGCATTTAGATTCGAAATATAAGATGGAAACGGTATCAGACCAAATTAAGCAATTAATTCCTATCATTACAAAGAAATGGCAAAGTTAACAACTGATCATTGTAAAATAATGTAAATATTGTGCCTAAATTCATACAAAATTCATATTATCTTGCACATTGGCAAACATTATATTATCATAAGTATGTCCTAGTATATAATGTGTGAATTTTGTCCGAAGAGGACGACAACGTAGGGGGGGAAAGAGAGTGAGTGAGAAAGACCATAAGGTATCGAGACGACAATTCCTTACATACACGTTGATGGGTGTAGGTGGCTTTATGGCTGCAGGTATGGTCATGCCAATGGCACGTTTTGCTTTAGATCCAGCATTAAAAGTTGGTGAAGAAACAGATATGGTACCAATTAAATTAAAACCTGAAGAAGTGACAGCAGAGCCACAGCGTGTTAATTTTTCGTTTGAACAAGTTGATGCTTGGTATACTTCTGAAGTAACTCAAGCTGCATGGGTATTTGAAAAAGATGGAGAAATTGTGGCATTATCACCAACTTGTACACATTTAGGCTGTACGGTTGACTGGAACACAAATCCAGACTATGAAAATCAATTTTTCTGCCCATGTCATTTCGGGCGTTTCGAGTTAGATGGAACGAACGTACCAAATACACCTCCTACCGAGCCACTTCACAAATATGATTTGGAAGTGCGAGATGGAGTCATTTATTTAGGAAGACCAAGACCACAAGTATAGGAGGGGCGTAATTCATGTTACAAAAAATCTATGACTGGGTTGATGAGCGTCTAGATATTACGCCTATGTGGCGAGATATTGCAGATCATGAAGTGCCAGAACACGTAAATCCAGCTCACCATTTTTCCGCATTTGTATATTGCTTTGGTGGACTGACGTTTTTCGTTACGGTCATTCAAATTTTATCTGGAATGTTTTTAACAATGTACTATGTTCCAGATATTATTAACGCCTATCAATCTGTTTCGTATTTACAAAATGAAGTCGCCTTTGGTGTTATCGTTCGTGGAATGCATCACTGGGGCGCAAGTTTAGTTATTGTAATGATGTTTTTACATACATTACGCGTATTTTTCACTGGTTCTTACAAAAAACCTCGTGAATTAAACTGGGTTGTAGGAGTTTTAATTTTCTTTGTTATGTTAGGTTTAGGTTTTACAGGGTACTTATTACCATGGGATATGAAAGCATATTTTGCAACAGTTGTAGGTTTGCAAATTGCGGAAAGTGTTCCGGTAGTTGGTGGCTTTGCGAAAACACTATTAGCTGGAGGAGAAGTTATTGGGGCTTCCACATTAGCTCGTTTCTTTGCGATTCACGTCTTCTTCCTACCAGGAGCTCTTTTAGGATTATTAGGTGCTCACTTTTATATGATTCGTAAACAAGGGATTTCTGGTCCGTTGTAAGATAAGGCAGAAGAAAAGGAGGGAAATCGATGCATCGTGGAAAAGGAATGAAGTTTGTAGGGGATTCTCGTGTTGTTGCTCCTGAATACAGGAAAAAACAAAACATCCCAAAAGATTATTCTGAATACCCTGGAAAAACAGAAGCGTTTTGGCCAAACTTCTTGTTAAAAGAATGGATGGTTGGTGCAGTCTTTTTAATGGGTTATCTTTGTTTAACAGTAGCACATCCAGCTCCACTCGAGCGTATGGCTGACCCTACAGATGCTGGATATATTCCATTACCTGACTGGTATTTCTTATTTTTATACCAATTATTAAAGTATACGTATGCGGCTGGTGATTACACTGTCATCGGTGCCGTTGTAATGCCTGGTTTAGCTTTTGGAGCGCTAATGTTAGCACCATGGTTAGATACGGGGAAAGAGCGTCGTCCAATTAAACGCCCTATCGCATCAGGAATTATGTTGCTAGCGATTATTGCGACGATTTTCTTAACATGGGAATCGGTTGACCAGCATGACTGGGAAGCAGCTGCTCAACAAGGGGCAATTGTCGAACATGAAATTGATGAAGATGCAAATGGCTATGCTATTTACTCAACCCAATCATGTATTGGTTGTCACGGAAATCAATTAGAAGGTGGCTCAGCTGGGTATGCGCTTGTTGAAACAGGCTTAACGGCGGAAGAAATTAAAGAGATCATTGTTAATGGTCGTGGTGCAATGCCTGGTGGTACGTTCACTGGTACGGAAGAAGAGTTAGAAATTCTTGCAAAGTACATTGAGAACGACGGGTTTGACCCAGAAGAATAAGATATGAAAAAAGCTGACTCGGTAACGGTCAGCTTTTTTTAAAAGATAAGAAAGTAAAAGTTTTGCTCTAGCAGTGAAGTTTTGAAAACTTATTCTAGACGAAAAGACGCTCTCGCGTTTTTCTTTATGAAGGAAGGAAAGAAAATGACAAACGTTTTTTCATTTTTTTGTCAACGTTGGGTTTTGTGCAGTTTATTTATCATTAATTTCTTTGGTACAATTTATGGATATTATTGGTATAAAGGACAATTGGCGATTACGCCTCCGCAATTTCTAATATTTGTTCCAGATAGTCCAACGGCTAGTTTATTTTTTTTATTTGTTTTATTTGCGTTTTTAAAAGGGAAAAATTGGGGTTTACTTGAAGCGTTTGCTGCGGTGACGTTAATCAAATACGGTTTATGGGCGGTAGCGATGAATATAGGTGCAGGTGTAATGGGATCAACATTATCTTGGCAAAATTACATGCTTATTTTGTCCCATCTAGGAATGGCCATTCAAGCAGTTCTTTACGGTCCGTTTTATCGAATTAAACATTGGCATCTCGTTGTTGTGTCTGTATGGGTTATACATAATGAAATGATTGATTATATATACGGAATGTATCCATGGGTAGCATCCAGTCTTGTCCCATATATTCATCATATTGGCTATTTTACGTTTTGGTTAAGCTTATTCTCGATTTTTACCGTGTATATGATTGGTGTTCGAGCCGACCGTTTTACACTGAATATAAAATCTTAAATCCTTGTCCCTTTTTTTGGTCTACTCTTGTCCATCGTTTCATACGATAGAGTAGAAGAAGAGGAGGGACCAAAATGCGTCGTTTAATATTAGTAGTGATCGCGATTGTGTTGTTTTGTTTTCCAGCTGCGACTATGGCAAACAATGAGGTTGATGAAGATAAATGGAAAGAGTTAAACCATATTTCAGATAAAGTGTTGCAGCTAGTGAAACAAGAGAAATACGAAGATGCAAAAAAATTGTTAACGTATTTTTCAGAACAATTTTTATCTATCCGCTATAATAATTCAGATCTTACGATGAGTGATTTGCATATTGTCACAAATTCCTTTGAACAAGTAGAAGGTGCGGTAACGGGTGTGTCGGTCCCACCAGAAGAACGAATTTTACGGGCGACAGAATTTCGTTTAGTCGTAGATGCGCTTGTGACAGATGGGAAACCATTATGGAAAAATACCGAAAAATCACTGTTTTATTCCTTTCAACAAATGAAAGAAACGGCTGAAGCTGGAGATAATCAAGCATTACAGCATCGAATCAATGAGTTTTTACGTCAATATCAAGTCATTCGTCCGGCAATTATGATTGATTTAGAACCGCAAAATTTTCAACGAATCCAATCGCACATTGCCTTTCTAGAAAAATACCGGCAAGACTTATTAGAAGATGAACAGAAACTAGCCCAATTAGAAGTGATTGAAAAAGAACTTCATCTTTTATATGATGGCATTCAAGAAGACGGGGCAGATCCTTCTTTATTATGGGTGATGCTTACAATTGGCGGAATGATTTTCACATCACTTTCTTATGTCGGCTTTAAAAAATACAAAGCAGAAAAACAAAAAGTGAAAGTCAAAGAATAGATAAACAAAGGCGAGTAAATCGATTGACTTTATAAACGAGGTTCAATAAAATAAAGGTAAATACAAGTCTTCGAGGTGATATAGCGACATGATTTTTTACATTTTCTACTTTGCTATTCTTCTTATAATCCCGTTATGGGCACAAATGAAAGTGAAAAGTGCTTATAAAAAGTACTCCAACATTGGTGCGGCTCATGGATTAACAGGAGCGCAAGTAGCTAGAAAAATACTTGATGATAACGGGCTATACGACGTTACTATCGAGCCGATTCGCGGAAAATTAACGGACCATTATGATCCAAGAGCAAAAGCTGTCCGTTTATCCGAGGAAAATTACTATGGGACATCTGTTGCTGGTGGAGCTGTTGCGGCGCATGAGGTTGGTCATGCGATTCAAGATGCAGAAGAATATGCATTTCTACGCTTCCGTCACACTCTTGTACCTGTAGCGAATTTAGGGTCTAATTTTTCATTTTTTGTTTTACTAGCAGGGATAATTTTTCAAGCAAGTGGTTTAATCCTATTAGGGATTGTGTTTATGGCGTTTGCGGTGTTGTTCCAACTTGTCACATTACCAGTAGAGTTTAATGCAAGTAGTCGAGCGATGCAACAAATGGTTTCAAGTGGAATTATCCGTAACCATGAAGAAAAAGAAACAAAAAAAGTGCTTGATGCCGCAGCATTAACATATGTTGCCGCAGCTGTTGTAGCTGTCATTGAGTTACTACGTTTTATTCTTATCTATATCGGAATGAGCGGAGACGATTAAGAAAATAAATTTCTTCTCAAAAAGCTGTTTTTGAGAAGTTTAGAAAGTAGACAAACCGCCTTTGAGAAATGAATCTCAAAGGCGGTTTTACGTTATTTTTTTCTGTTTATTTGTGCGACATGAGGCTATCATTCGTTGCAGTTGGAAAAAGGCATCGAAAAACCTTTTGAAAGGAGTTCAAGCATACTCAATGCTCTGTCTGTTGCATACACAGGTATGGAAAACGACGAATTCATAAGTTACATGTTTTTTGAGATTTATCACAAAATAAGTTTTCACTTAGTGTGAAATTCTTTCACACCTTTTAGACTTCTACAACCGAAAGTATGCTTTTATAAAACATGTCATAAAGTCAAGTTAGCTCTTAATTACTTTTTTATAAGTTGTTGAAGAGAAGTTCATTTCGTTTTCCCACTAAAAAGAGCGGACGGGATGGGGGGCCGACTCCTGCAGGAGGAAGGGCAAGTTGAAATCCACCGGCGTGCCGGTTAGTTCAACGCCCGCCTGCGGAAAGCGTGCCCCCCATCCCGGTAGCGGGTCCGAAGTTCTGTATTGTGGCAAAAACTCTATACTTTTATAAGGGAGTATAAAAATTTTGATATAGCAATGAAGCTTTGAAAGCTTATTCTAGAAGAGCGAAGGCTACGCACCTGCGCGTTTCACCCCAAGAAAAGCACTTAGGGTTCACTGTCAAAAGCGGGCAGGGCTTCGCACTTCGCTTGAAAGAAAAGACGCTCCCGCGTTTTTCTTATGTTTGCCGTAATGGCTTTTTGTTTTCATCTAATGTGAAGCCTTCGCCGATGACATCTTGAACATCATTGACGGTCACAAATGCATGGGGGTCAATTTTTTCGATTAAACCTTTTAAGCGGATGAGTTCGTTTCTTCCGACAACACAGTACAATACTTCTTTTTCTACACCAGTAAAGCTTCCTTTCCCTTTTAACACGGTCGCCCCACGTTCCATTTCATTCAAAATTGTCGCTGCAATTTCACTAACATGATCAGAAATAATAAACGCCGCTTTTGCTGAATAAGCCCCTTGTTGAATTAAATCAATGACCTTTGCGGCGATAAATACCGCTAGTAACGTATACATCGCTTCACGATAATTTAAATAAAGTAAGGAGGATGCAATAACAGCGGCGTCAAAGATAAACATCGTTTTTCCCATACTCCAGCCTAAATATTTAAAGCCAAGTTTTGCAATAATATCGACGCCACCTGTTGTTCCTCCGTATTTAAACACAATGCCTAATCCAACTCCAATGAACACACCGGCAAATAACGCAGCTAATGTTAAATCATCATGGAGAGGGATGGATGTGACGCGAAATCGTTGAAAGATAAATAAGAATATAGACACACTGATTGTACCTATAATTGTATAAACAAACGTTTGTCGTCCAAGAATATACCAACCAACAAAAAATAACGGGATGTTTAATAACAAATTCGTGACGGCAGGATCAAAATTAAAAATAAAAAAGAGGACAAGTGTTATCCCAGTAAATCCACCATCAGCTAAATTATTTTCCATATTGAAATAAACGAGACCAAAGGATAATATGGCGGATCCGAGTAAAATAAAAAAGATGTTTTTTATATGAACATGATAGGGCATTAAAATCCCCCTTTCAAAAATTAAGTGCTATCATATTATAATCGATTAGAAATTTTCGGGCAAACTGGATAAATATTTGTCAAAATCATTCGAATTAGCTAACATGTGAATAGAGGGGGGAATGATGTGGCAAAGAAAAGTATGGAACAAATGCAAAATGAAGTGGATGCCTACATAAGTCAATTTAAAGAAGGATATTTTAGCCCGCTTGCAATGTTGGCACGGATGACCGAAGAACTTGGAGAACTTGCTCGAGAAGTGAATCACTTTTACGGAGAAAAACCAAAAAAGGATAGTGAAGAGGAAAGGTCAATGGAACAAGAAATGGGAGACCTTTTATTTGTTCTAATTTGCTTTGCCAATTCATTAAACATTGACTTAGAAGAAGCTTTTGATCTTGTCATGGACAAGTTTGCAACAAGAGATAAAAATAGATGGACGAAAATAGAAGAGATGGAGTGAAGGCATATGGCTGAGAACATAAAAGTAGCAATCGCAGGTGCACGAGGGAAAATGGGGAGTGAAGCCGTTAATATGGTGTTAAATACCCCGCATTTTAAACTCGTTGCTTCGATTGATCATAAATATGGTGGCATGACACTTGCTGAAATTGATGGTCAACCTGATGTTGGGGTTCCGATTTATGAAGATATTGATACTTGTTTTCTTGAAACAAAACCAGACGTGTTAATTGATTTAACAGCACCTGCTTTCGGAAGAAAACATATGGAAGCGGCATTTAATCATGGAGTTCGTCCTGTTGTAGGGACAACAGGGTTTACAGATGATGATATTATTGCTTTACGAACTCGGGCTGAACAAACAGGTCTTGGTGCGATTATCGCCCCAAATTTTGCGGTTGGAGCGATTTTAATGATGAAATTTGCGCAAATGGCAGCGAAATATTTACCGGATGTTGAGATTATTGAAAAACACCATGATAATAAATTAGATGCCCCTTCTGGAACAGCGATTAAAACGGCACAATTAATTCAAGAAGTACGACTATCGAAATCCCAAGGGCACCCAGAAGAAAAAGAAGAGTTACAAGGGGCAAGAGGGGCAACATTAGACGGGATGCATATTCATAGCTTACGATTACCGGGATTAGTGGCACATCAAGAAGTGATTTTTGGAGGAGTTGGTCAAACATTAACAATAAAACATGATTCATTACACAGGTCTTCTTTTATGCCAGGAATCCAACTCGCAGTGGAAACCGTGATGACAATTGATACGTTAGTGTATGGGTTAGAAAATATAATCGAATAGGGGAAATGAAACGATGAGGATTGCATTTATCGCACACGACAAGAAAAAAGATAGTATGGTTGCTTTTACGGTGGCGTATAAACAAGTGTTTGAAGGTCATGATTTATATGCGACAGGAACGACAGGACAACGGATAATTGATGCAACAGGTCTTCCTGTCACTCGCTTTCAATCTGGTCCTCTCGGAGGAGATCAACAAATTGGTGCACTCGTTGCAGAAAATAAATTTGATTTAATTTTCTTTTTCCGTGATCCATTAACTGCCCAACCACATGAACCTGATATTGCCGCTTTAATTCGCTTATGTGATGTACAAAATATTCCATTAGCGACAAATATGGGGACGGCTGAAATTCTCGTAAAAGGGCTTGAACGAGGAGAATTGCATTGGCGAGAAATTGTCGCTGGAAAGGATAAGCCAACCGTAAATGAATAAAGTGGATATACTTGCGTTTGGTGCTCATCCTGATGATGTTGAAATTGGGATGGGAGGGACAATATACAAATATGCGAATCTCGGATATCGCACCGTTATTTGTGATTTAACGTATGCTGAGCTTTCTTCTAATGGAACAGTATCCCAAAGGCAAGCGGAAGCCCAACAAGCCGCTTCTATATTAAAAACAATAAGAGTTCAACTTGATTTGCCTGATCGTGGCTTAATGGCATCAAAGGCGAGTATTGATAAAATTGTCGATGTCATTCGGACATATGAACCAAAACTTGTTTTTGTCCCTTATGAGATAGATAGGCATCCTGATCATGGTCACTGTGCAGCGCTTGTAAAAGAAGCGATATTTAATGCCGGGATTCGTAAGTATGAAACAGGTCAACCATTATCGGCTTTTCGAGTAACACGTTGTTATTCTTATTTAATTAATGGTTTCCATAAACCAGATTTTATCATTGATATTAGTGAATCAATGGAACAAAAACTAGAAGCACTTAAGGCGTATAAAAGTCAATTTTTAGCAACAGAAACGAGTGTACAAACACCGTTAACTAATGGATATATCGAAACGGTAATAGCGAGAGAAAGGTTGTTTGGAAAAGAAGTAGGTGTGCAATACGGAGAAGGCTTTTTTGCTGACGGACCGATTCTTGTACAAGATATTTTAGGGGATTGATCATGAAAAAATTAAAAATAGGAATTAGTTGTTATCCAACAGTAGGAGGCTCTGGTGTGATTGCAACAGAGTTAGGGAAACTATTAGCTGAAAATGGCCATGATGTTCACTTTATTACGTCAAGTATGCCGTTTCGTTTAGATAAAGTTTATCCAAATCTTTATTATCATGAAGTGGAAGTGAATCAATATTCAGTTTTTAAATTTCCACCTTATGACTTATCATTAGCAAGTAAAATGGCGGAAATTATTACACGCGAGCAATTAGATGTACTTCATGTCCATTACGCTGTCCCTCATGCGATTTGTGCGTACTTAGCGAAACAAATGGTCGGTGGAAAAGTGAACATTGTTACGACATTACATGGAACAGACATCACTGTGCTAGGGTATGACCCATCGCTAAGTGAAATTATTCGATTTGGGATTGAACAGTCTGATGTAGTCACAGCCGTGTCCAATAGTTTAGCAGAACAAACGCATTCATTATTACATATCGAACGACCAATTGAGACGGTTTATAATTTTATTGATGAGCGTGTGTATCGTAAACATTGTCGCCTCGATTTACGACAACAATATCGAATCGAGAAAGACGATAAAGTTGTTGTTCATATTTCTAATTTCCGTCCGGTTAAGCGAGTTAGTGATATTATTAGAAGTTTTGCACTCATTCGTAACAAACAAAAAGCAAAATTGCTTTTAATTGGGGACGGACCAGAAACAACGGTTGCCTGTAAATTAGTTCGTGAGTTAGGGATTCAAGATGATGTCAGGTTTTTAGGAAATCAAAAACATGTGGCGGAAATTCTCTCGATTAGTGACTTAATGTTGTTGCTTTCTGAAAAAGAAAGTTTTGGCCTTGTTGCGCTTGAAGCGATGGCTTGTGGTGTTCCTGTTATTGGAACAAATATTGGTGGAATTCCTGAAGTCATTGTTGATGGGGAAACTGGTTATATATGTGAAGTAGGGAATGTCGAACAAGTGTCAGATAAAGCAATTTCACTATTACAAGATCCGGATTTACACAAACAAATGTCAAATCAAGCTCAAGAGCGAGTTCAACATTTTTTTAGCTCAAAAAAAATAGTGCAGCAATATGAATCGATTTATTATGAGTTAGTTAAAGGATGATGTCTTATTTCACATCTTTTCAAAAAGGCTCAATTTGTCATTGAAACACTTATAACTGCTGGCCACGAAGCTTATTTTGTTGGGGGAGCTGTGCGTGATTATATGTTACAACGACCGATTTCTGATGTGGACATTGCCACGTCAGCTACGAAGGATGAGGTTATCATGCTGTTCCCACAAACGATAAAAGTTGGTACAACCCATGAAACGGTCATTGTTAAAATAGAAGATGCTTTATTTGAGGTGAGTCGTTATAAAGGGAAAGAACCACGGACACTTGAACAAGATTTGTTTTATCGAGATTTTACAATCAATGCGATTGCAATGACTAAGGACTTTGCTCTCATTGACCCTCATCATTATCGAGTGGACCTTGATTCATCAATCATTCGTACTTCTGGTCGTGCCATCGATCGGTTTAAAGAAGACCCATTGCGAATGGTACGAGCGATTCGATTTGTAAGCCAACATGGCTTTTCCCTTGAACAACAAACAAGACAAGCCATGTTGGAGTTGAAAGCTTTACTTTCTAATGTGGCAACCGAACGGCTAACGAAAGAATTAGATAAAATGCTACTAGGGCCGCATTGTGCAAATGCAATCGCCATCTTACAACAAATCCAATTTCCAACTTTGCCAATGTTGCCTAAGCGATTCATGGAATGGACGAAACATCCTCTTTATAAAGAAATGACTTTACAGGAACGGTGGTTGTTATTTTTACAAGACTCGCATCAACCTGCCGAAACACAACTACGCCATTTTAAAAAGTCAAATCGTTTTATAAAAGAATTACAAGAGCTTCAAGCTTATGTTAGAAAAAGAAATATAGATGGGTGGTCGTTGCGTCTTCTTTATGACTGCGGGAAAGACAATATATTAAAAGTAGAACGACTTATTCATTTGTTAATTCCGGAAAAAAAGGAAAACATCAATAATGTAGTATACGAATATGAACGATTACTCTTAAAAAAACGGCAAGACCTTGCGATCGATGGTGTGTTGGTACTAAAAGAAACAACCCGAGAACCTGGCAAGTGGATTGAAGCGTTTTTATATGAAGTTGAAACAGCGGTGCTTTACGGGAAGCTTCAAAATGAGAAAAATGAGATCGTGGCATGGGGTAGAAAGAAGGGTTTATTGTGAAAAAAGAAACATTATTGAAACTTCTTCAGTCGACAGATTATGTGTCTGGAGAAAAAATTAGTAAAGAATTAGGTTGTTCTCGAACGGCAGTATGGAAGCATATTGAGGAACTTAGAAAAACAGGCTATGAAGTCGAAGCGATCCCGAGAAAAGGGTATCGCATTATTACATATCCAAATACGATTCAACCTCATGATATAAAAGTTCATTTGCAAACTTCATGTATCGGTCAACAGTTAACTTATTTTGAATCGGTACCATCAACGCAAGATGTTGCTCACCGGCTAGCACAAGAAGAGGCAGAAGAAGGCCATGTTGTTATCGCTGATGAACAAACGAGAGGAAAAGGACGGATGGGAAGAGAATGGCATTCTCCATTAGGGACAAGTGTTTCGATGAGCATCATTCTCCGTCCAAAAATTCCACCGCAAAAAGCACCACAATTAACGCTTTTAGCGGCCGTTAGTGTTGTTCGTGCGATCAAAAAAACAACAGGGTTAGATTGTGAAATAAAATGGCCGAATGATATTTTAATCAACGGAAAAAAAGTCGTTGGTATTTTAACAGAAATGCAATCCGAGCCTGATTATGTTCATTCTGTCATTATCGGTATCGGTATGAACATAAATCATACGGTAGAGCATTTCCCTGTTGAGTTAAAAGACAAAGCAACGTCCTTAATGGTTGAAGCAGGCGAGGAAGTGAACCGAGCCCTTTTGTTATCGCATCTATTTTATGAGTTAGAACAGTTTTATCATGATTATTTGCAACAAGGCTTTTCGGTTATTAAGTCCGTTTGGGAATGTTATGCTGTGAGTCTTGGGAAACGGATTACTGCTAGAACGCTACACGGTACATTAATTGGTGTTGCTAAAGGGATTACAGATGAAGGGGTATTGTTGTTAGAAGATGATTTTGGTGAAATCCATTCGATTTATTCTGCTGATATTGAAATCAAGTAAAAAATGTTACCAAACTGTTTAAATTTTGTTATAATCTTGTCGTAGGGTAGTATCCATACATGGAACTGCACCAAGTTATTAATAATATTCATGAATATGGTCTGCCTTGATCCAAAATAGGACTAGGACAGAGGGATTGATTTTAAACCGTTTTTTTTGAGTCTATACCCTACTATCCTTTTATTTCTTAAGGACTAGTAGGTTTTTTATTTCGGGTAAAATGGTTTTACCTATCGGTTTAAGTCTTGTTCTCTCGTCAAAAAGAGGAGGAAAGACAATGAAAACAGCAGTTGATTTTAAAAAGATGAAAGCGGAAAAAGAAAAAATTGCGATGGTGACAGCGTATGATGCTCCATCTGCGAAACTTGTTGAAGAAGCAGGAGTTGATATGATTTTAGTTGGGGATTCTCTTGGAATGGTTGTGTTAGGTTATGATTCGACAATTCCAGTTACGTTAGATGATATGATCCTTCATACAAAAGCAGTAAAAAGAGGGGCTAAAGCGACGTTTACTGTGACAGATATGCCATTTTTAACGTATCATGGGTCTATTCACGAAACAATGCTCAATGCGAGGAAACTCATGCAAGATGGTGGTGCGGATGCTGTTAAGGTTGAAGGTAATGGTGACGTTTTCAATGTGATTCTACACTTAACAAATGCTGGTGTTCCTGTTGTTGCTCATTTAGGATTAACGCCACAATCAGTAGGCATTTTAGGCGGCTATCGCGTCCAAGGAAAAGATGCAGAAAGTGCAAAGCAACTGATTGAAGACTCGAAAAAAGCTGAAGAAGCGGGTGCGATGGCGCTTGTATTAGAATGTGTGCCAAAGCAAATCGCAAAACTTATTAGTGAACAACTTACCATACCTGTTATTGGAATCGGTGCAGGTGTAGATACAGATGGGCAAGTACTCGTGTATCATGACTTAATCGGCTATGGGAGCAATCGTGTTCCTAAATTTGTGAAACAATATGCTGATGTATCAAGTCAAATCCAAACAGCTGTAACCGAATATATACAAGAAGTAAAAACTTCCCACTTTCCAGAAGAAAAACACTCCTTTACAATGAAGGAGGAACAATTAGATCATCTTTATGGTGGGAGGATATCCACATCATGAAAATTGTTGAGACAATAAAGGAACTACGTCATATATTAAAGCCTTACCGGGAGCAAACGATTGGGTTTGTTCCAACGATGGGGTTTTTGCATAAAGGACATATGAGTTTAGTAGAAAAAGCTAGAACACAATGTGACCTTGTCGTCATGAGTATTTTTGTTAACCCATTACAGTTTGGTCCTGGGGAAGATTTTGAGCGATACCCAAGAGATTTTAAGCGAGATGAACAGCTTGCAAAAGATCATGGTGTTGATGTTTTGTTTTATCCTTCGGTTGAAGAAATGTATCCACAAAAACCAGCAATGACCGTTGTCGTTCATGAAGGTGTCGATCAATTATGTGGCAGAACAAGACCAGGTCATTTTGATGGAGTAGCAACCGTCGTGTTAAAACTGTTTGGCATGGTTTCTCCGACATACGCTTATTTTGGCTTAAAAGATGCACAGCAAGTTGCTATTATTGAAAAACTCGTACGTGACTTTAATATTGCCACAAAGGTCGTTGCTTGTCCGATTTTAAGGGAGCAAGATGGGTTAGCACAAAGCTCACGCAATGTGAATTTATCGACGACTGAGCGAAAGAACGCCACCTGTATTTATCACAGTTTGCAACGCGGCAAACAAGCAATAGAAGCAGGAGAATGTGATGCCGGTAATATTGAAGCAATGGTTCGTCAACATCTTGAACAAACAACATTAGGTCAGATTGATTATGTAGAGGTGTTAGCCTTTCCAGAATTAACAAAGATAGACAAAGTGGAAGGAAGAACAATTATTGCCGTTGCCGTCCAATATTCAAAAGCAAGACTAATTGATAACGTCATAATCGAAGGTTGAGGGGGAAAACAAAATGTATCGAACAATGATGAAAGCTAAAATCCACCGTGCGCGTGTAACCGAAGCCAATTTAAATTACGTCGGTAGTATTACGATTGATGAAGATATTATGGAAGCCGTTGATATTATTGAAAATGAGAAAGTTCAAATTGTCAATAATAATAATGGGGAACGCTTTGAAACGTATGTTATTGCTGGGCCTAGAGGTTCGGGTGTGTTTTGTTTGAATGGTGCTGCAGCTAGACGTGTACAAGAGCAAGATGTCATAATCGTTATTTCTTATGCGATGGTTCATCAAGATGATTTAGCGAACTATAAACCGTCTGTTGCCATTATGGATGAAAATAATAAAATTGTAGAAATGTTAGGGAAAGAGCCAGCTTCTACCGTCATGTAAATTGTATATTCACCTCCTGTTAGATGAAAACTGTTTGTATAGATCATCTAGCGGGAGGTTTTTTTATGGAACCATTTCAAAAGTGGGATTCGTTATTTGATTATGTAAAGGCAAATTGGAAACACCTTTCTGAAAAAGAACGAAATGCTCACTTCCAATCGCTAGAAGAAGGAAGAGAACGATTGTTATCAAAGTGGGCTGAAATGGATGAAAAATTAGCACTATTAGAAAAAGATATCGGTGATTTTTTTCACCAAATGAAAAAGTTCCGATATGAATCAAAAGGAACTTCGTTTTTTGACTTAGGAATGTTTGAAGAGGCAGTACAACAATTTAAACAAGAGAGTAAACAATCTTCAAATGAAATCATCTTTTTGTATTTAGGTTTTTCACAACTTTACGCTGAACATTGGATTGGGGCGAAAGAAACATTTTTACTTTTGCTTCATAGTCACGAAGAATCGATTGTTCATTTTGCCTATGTTGGATTAGGTTGTTTAGCTGTACAAGAAGAACAATGCGAAGAGGCCATTGCCCATTTTGAACAAGCATTAACTCTTACTAATAATGTCGATGTAGTGTATAATTTAGGAATGTGTCATTATTTGCAATCTAGACCAACGATGGCACTAGCTTTTTTTGAAGATGTGATTAAAGCGATGCCAGATGACGGGGAAACATATTATTATATGGGTCGTTGTTATTTAGCAAATCATGACATAGAACAAGCATTTAATGCGTGGTTAACTGCGTTACAAGTAGTGGAAACGAGAGAAATCCTCTTCACCCTTGCGTATGACTTTGAGTGGATTGGTATGCATAATGCAGCAATACATTGCTATGAACGTTTGCTTTCCCTTGGATATGATGATATCGCGGTTTGGCATGGGTTAGCATGGAACGTTGGACTAATGGATGAGCGAGAAAAAGCAAAAGATTTGTTTACGACTCTTCTTGAACAATCAGATGATGTAAATGTTCTTACTTCTTATTTATGGTTATTGCGTACATGGGGAGAAAAAGAAGAACTTCAACGAGTCGCAAACAGAACAAATCATACGTTATCCAACTACCCATTGTGCCAAGCTTCGTTATTAAACTAACGTAAGTGACACCACTAGAGGTGATCAAATGACAGAACGATATTGTGTAGTTGATATAGAAACAACAGGACAAACTGCTGGTGTGGACCGTATCATTCAAATTGGTGCGGTTCTTATTGAGGATGGAGAGATTATCGAACGGTTTGCGACATATGTAAACCCATTAAAAAAAATACCTCCATTTATAAAGCAATTAACTGGGATAACAGATGAGATGGTGAAACAAGCACCTACGTTTGATATTGTTGCTAAAGAATTGCTGTTGATGTTAGAAGGAGCAAGTTTTGTTGCTCATAATGTTCGGTTTGACTTGTCATTTTTACAAAAAGAGCTTGAGGATGTCGGGCATCATCCTTTTACAGGGTATGTCATCGATACAGTAGAATTAGCGAGGTTGCTTTTGCCGAAAGAAGATGGCTATAAACTGAATCAATTAGCTGAAAAGCTCGACATAAACCATGAACGACCACACCAAGCGGATAGTGATGCGGAAGTGACTGCCCATTTATTATTAGCGTTATTACATAAACTAAAGCAACTTCCTACAATAACGTTACAACAGCTAAAGCCCGTTATGACAAAGCTTCAATCTGATGTCGACCACTTACTTTTGCCAATTTTACAAGAAAAACAAGTGAAAATTCAAACTGAAGATGACAATTTTGATATTTATAGAGGGTTGGCTATACGGAAAAAGAAAAAATGGAAACGACAGCCTTTAGATGAGCCAATGCCGTTTGCAAAATATAAAGAAGCTTTAGTGAATCAAGATGGACAATTAGCTAATGTGTTTACAGATTATGAAGTGCGAACAGGTCAACAAGAAATGATGGATGAAGTCAATGATGCTTTAAGTGAGTCTAAGCATTTGCTAATTGAAGCAGGAACAGGAACAGGGAAGTCAATCGCTTATTTACTTCCTTCTGTATTTTGGGCAAAAAACGAACAGAAACCCGTCGTTATTAGTACACAAACGATACCCCTTCAACAACAATTACTCGATCGTGATATCCCACTTTTAAAAAATGTGACCCCATTTCCATTCCATGTCGCATTATTAAAAGGGCGAAATCATTATTTATGCTTAAGGAAGTTTGAACAACGTGTCAAGGGATCTTATGATGAGGATAATTATGATACGCTTCTGTCAATTGGACAAATTTTAATTTGGTTAACGGAAACAACAACGGGAGATGTGGAAGAATTAAATTTGCCCTCTGGTGGGAAAGCGTTTTGGCATGAAGTGAAAAGTGATGCTGCAACATGTCTAGGGAACAGGTGTCCTTGGTTTTCAAGATGTTTTTATCAAACGGCACGAAGAAATGCCCAACAAGCAGATATCATCATTACAAACCATGCTTTGCTTTTTACAGATTTAGTTCATAAAAAGTCATTATTGCCCTCATATTCCCAAGTCATTATCGATGAGGCGCATCATTTAGAAGAAGTCGCTTGTGATCATCTCGGAGAACAAACCGATTATGTAACATTTGCTTATTTGTGGAACCGCTTCGGAACGTTGGAAACGAAAGGAATTGTTAAACGATTTCACATGGTAGCCGAACAATATGAATTAGACCATGGAGCGAGCTTACATCAATTCGTTCAAGTTGGACAACAAGTGAAAGAAGAGATTGACGAGTTATTTCGGATGTTGCGTGCGTTTGTTGAAAAGCAAGCAGTAGGAAAAACTGAAATCGGTCGAATTAGTTATCGCTATATGGCACATGAAGAGTCAGGTTCATTATGGTCAAATATAACAGAAGTGGCATTACGAATGTTAATGTATAGTCAAAATATGGAACAACTCGGAATGAAACTCGCAAAACCACTAGAGCTTATTAAAGATGGGTTAACAATAGAAGAACGAAGCGTATTAACGGATTTTAAGAGTTGGCTCCAAAGCTTGCAAGAAGAAACAGCAAAAATAGAGCGATTATTGCTAGAATATGATCCAAATCTTGTTTACTGGATGGAAACCGATGAACGTGGTGCAAAAAATGGAAGCTTTCTTTATAGTAAACCGATTGACATTGGCGAATTATTAGCAGATCAATTTTTTATGCATAAAAAAAGTGTTGTGTTAACGTCAGCAACGCTAACGGTAAAACAATCGTTTTCTTATTTAATTGAGCGACTCGGCTTACAAGACTTTGGGCCAAGTACGACGATTGTTCCATCGCCTTTTCACTATGAAACACAAGCAAAACTTCTTATTCCAACGGATGTACCTCCTATCACTTCGCCTCACTTTACAGCGGAGATTATTGAAAAAATTGTGGATGTCGCTTATGTCACGAAAGGCAGGATGTTAATATTATTTACATCATATGACATGTTAAAACAAGTATATGCGAAAGTGAAAGACCGCCTTAGTGATGAGGACTTTCATTTAATTGGGCAAGGCGTGAATAGTGGAAGTCGAGCAAAACTAATGAAAGCATTTAAACAGCATGATAAAGCAATTTTGTTTGGAACAAGTAGTTTTTGGGAAGGCATCGATATTCCTGGGGAAGATTTAAGCTGCCTTATTATTGTGCGGCTCCCGTTTTCTCCACCTGACGACCCTGTGTTGGCCGCTCGTAGTGAAAGATTAAAAGAAGCGGGGAAAAATGCTTTTATGGAATTGGCGCTACCACAAGCGATTCTCCGTTTTAAACAAGGTTTTGGGAGACTAATTCGAACCTCCCATGATAAAGGTGTTGTCATCGTATTCGATAAGCGAGTTATCACAACGAAATATGGGGGAGCGTTTCTTTCGTCTCTACCATCTGTTCCTGTATATCAAGATGAAATGGAATCTTTGTTGGAAATTTGTAAACGCTGGCTCTAAAAAGGATTTGGAAAAATATTATCAATCATATATTATGCGCAAATGTCGTAAACTAACCTCAAGAGATAAATAGAGGGGAGATACTTCGATGCGCATCGTGCTCATAGGGCTTGTATGCTTTTTTTCCATGCAATTGTATGGTTGTTCCACAATGGAAGTGAGCAGTTCGGTAACAGGGGAAAGCTTTGAATTTGAAGTGGATTATAACCTTAGTAAAGATGAAATTGCGTTTACATATTTTGATATCCCAGATGGGGAAGCAACGTTAATTCAATCAGGCGAAGGTGGGACTGTTCTCATTGGTACTGGTGACCCCTCAAGCCAAGTTGATTTTGCGAAACGCTTGCACATGTTTCATGTAGAAGAGATTAATTCGCTTATATTAGTGAATGATGAACCTGAATACAGTGGAAACTTAATATGGCTTCTAGACCATTATCCTGTCGAACAAATCATTGTGCCAGTTGGAATGAAAGAATCGATTGAAAAACGGTATGGGATTGAAAGCGATAAAATCATGGTGTGGGATGTAGGAGTGAAAGAAGAGCTTTTACCGTCATTAGAAACAGAAGTATTATACTCAGGAGAAGATCCTTATGATTCATTTGTACTTGTGTTTACATATGGGGAATTAAAAACGTTATATATGGGTGTAGCAAATGAAAAAATTGAAGAGCAATTAGCAGAGCAATATCATTTAAAGTCAGCCATATTAAAAGTTGCTGATTTCGGAAGTGATAAAGGAACGTCTCAGTTATTTTTAGAAGAAGTTGACCCTCAAGTGGCGATTTTGTTTCAAAAGCGCGGTCAAACGGTAAGTCAAGATGTCATTTTCCGTCTTCAAGAAACATGGATTGATATTTATCAAACGTATAAAATGGGTACGGTATCCATCCGTTCTAACTTGAAAAATTATGAAGTGTTAACTGTTAACCCTCAGGAGGAGTTTCCGTCGATTATCACGAAATAAAATAAGACGGAGACGTTTAATTTAAGGAGATTTTTTAATGAATCAGCAATATTTTTATAACGGTGTCATTATTACACTTAATGAACATGATGAAATATGGGAGAGAGGGTCTTTTTTAGTTGATGATAAGGGCAAGATTGTCCAAGTGAATGAAGGTCCTCCTCGTTTAGATGAGCCGGAAACAACGTATATTGATTTAAAAGGAAAATGGGTTTTACCTGGATTTATAAATACGCATGGCCATACAGGCATGACGATGCTTCGAGGTCATGCGGATGATTTACCACTCGAACAGTGGCTACAAGATAAAATGTGGCCAATAGAAGCTCGCTTTACAAAAGAAGCTGTTCTTGCTAGCCAATCGCTAGCGATGGTTGAGATGATGAAGTCAGGAACGACGACATTTTTAGATATGTACCATCTTCATCTAGCAGATATGGCCGAGCAAGTTGTTCAAGCAGGCATGCGTTCCGTCATGACAAGAGGGATGATCGGTTTATGTTCGGTTGCTGAGCAAAAGGACAAAATTCAAGAAGCGGTTCAGTTTGCAACGGAGTATCGCGGGGCAGGTGATGGAAGGATTACGACAATGTTATCTCCTCATGCCGTTTATACTTGCCCACCTGATTTTATTGAGATGGTCGTAAACGAAGCGCATCGTCATTCTTTACCGTTACATACCCATATGTCAGAAACGGCGTTTGAAGTTGAAGAAAATGAACGAAAATATGGGAAGCGACCAGTAGCCCATTTAGCCGATTTAGGATTTTTTTCAACGAAAGCAATTGTTGCCCATGCGGTTCATGTCAATGAAGAAGAAATGGAGTTATTGCATAAACATAATGTTTCAGTATCCTATAACCCAATGAGCAATTTAAAATTAGGGTCAGGAATTGCACCAGTAGCAACAATGGTGGAAAAAGGAATTACAGTAGCGTTTGGTACGGATAGTGCCGCATCGAATAATCACTTAGATTTGTTTGAAGAAATGAGAACGGGGATATTAGTACAAAAAGGGCTACAACAAAACTCGACAGTCTTGCCAGCGAGAAAAGCGTTACAAATGGCAACAACAAATGGTGCCGAAGCGTTAGGGCTACAAGGTGTCGGGCAAATAAAGTGTGGATATGAAGCCGATTTTATTACAATTTGTCCTAATGCTCCCCACTTGCAACCGAACAATCACATTGTCTCCCATCTTGTTTATGCGGCATCTGGACGTGATGTAAACGACGTGTATGTTAAAGGAAAACAGCTTGTTAAAGATAAAGTTTGTACAACAATAGACGAAGAAAAGATCCAATTTGAATTAAATCAACAATACAATCGGTTATTATAAAAATGAATCCTGCGGGCAACAGGATTCATCGAGGTGTGAGCAGAGAATATTTTTTAAGCTATTTTTCTTTGAGCAATAGAGAAGGAAAATACGTTTGCCTAACATTACATTCTAATGTCTTTTCCTTTTCTGGGCGATGAGTAGAAGAAAGAGCGTACCATTGTTTTTCATGTTGAAATAATTCAGCTGTGGAACAGTGAGTTATCCAATGTGTCACGCTCATACCTCCCTTTAGTTGAGCGTTATTTATAGTATGACCGAAACATGTGTAGTTATGATTAGAAAAAACTTGAACAAAAAGGATGATATTTACGTGGAGGAAAAACAAATGGAACAAAAAATGGATGTAATTTCAACAGTGAAAATTGAGAAAACACCTGATGTATATAAAATTGTCGATGCGTTAAATCGAACGTTAAAAGAAGACGATTTAATGTTTGGCTTAGCCCTTGATCAAAAAGACCGGTCAAAAATGGTGTTTACGATTTATCGGACATAGAGGTTGCTATGAAAAAATGGGTTTTTTTCGGTATTGTTTTGTTCGTTGTCGTTATTGTTAGTATGTCTACTTATTTTTATCAAACCATTCGGTCACCAATCGTTGCTGAAAAAGAAGTAATTAGTAACTTTATAATCGAAAATACAGATGTTACAATCGTAGATACGGTCGAGTTTTACCATGGTACAGAAAGTTATTTTGTCATAAAAGGTGTTAATGAACAAAATGAAAATGTTATCGTTTGGATAAACAAAGAAGACCGTGACTCGATTATTGTTCGAAATGCAGCAGACGGAATTACAAAAGAGCAAGTCCGTTCTTTTGCGTTATCTGAACTTGACCCTAAAAAAATCATTTCAATTAGGTTAGGATATGAAAATAACCGAACTGTTTATGAAATAACGTATATTGATGAGGAAGATCGGTATTCTTATTACTATATGACGTTTTCCGATGGGACATTTGTGAAACGATACAGTTTGCGTAAAGAAACAACGTAACATCCTTTAAAAAAGGTTGAATCCAAATATCACAACGATTATAGTAGTAATGAATACAGTAGGGGAGGAAATAAAATGAAATTAGCGAAACGTGTTTCAACATTAACACCATCATCTACATTAGCAATAACAGCCAAAGCAAAAGAACTAAAAGAAGAAGGTCATGATGTCATTGGATTAGGAGCAGGGGAGCCCGATTTTAATACTCCTCAATATATTATCGATGCGGCTGTTCGTTCAATGGAAGAAGGCCACACGAAATATACTCCTTCAGCCGGTTTACCGAAGTTAAAACAAGCGATTGTTGGAAAGTTTAAAGAAGATCAAGGCATTACATATAAACCGAGTGAAATTATTGTTTGTTCTGGTGCAAAACACGCGTTATATACGCTATTTCAAGCGATTCTTGATGAGGGCGATGAAGTGGTCATTCCAACGCCATATTGGGTAAGTTATCCCGAACAAGTTAAGCTAGCTGACGGTGTTCCTGTATATGTAGAAGGAAAAGAAAGCAATGAGTTTAAAGTCACTCCGGATCAATTACGTTCTGTCATTACAGAGAAAACGAAAGCATTTATTTTAAACTCACCGAGTAACCCAACTGGTTCGATGTATTCTGAAGAAGAATTACGTGCCTTAGGTGAAGTGTGTGTGGAAAAAGATGTACTCATCGTATCTGATGAAATTTATGAAAAACTAGTGTACGGTGGCGAAACACATCTTTCAATCGCACAGCTTTCTCCTCAATTGAAAGAACAGACGATTATTATCAATGGGGTTTCTAAATCACATTCAATGACAGGTTGGAGAATTGGGTATGCTGCTGGTTCTGAAAAGATTATTAAAGCGATGACGAACTTAGCGAGTCATAGCACGTCAAATCCAACGTCTAATGCCCAGTATGGAACGATTGCCGCCTACACAGAAGATGATGGCTCTGTTGAAAAGATGAGACAAGCGTTTGAGGAACGGTTACATAAAGTATATGAGCAATTAGTTGCGATTCCAGGATTATCATGCGTTAAGCCAAAAGGAGCATTTTATTTATTCCCGAATGCAAAAGAAGCCGCGACATCTTGCGGATATGATTCTGTTGATGATTGGGTAAGTGCGTTACTTGAAGAAGAAAAAGTAGCACTCGTACCAGGTTCAGGTTTCGGTGCACCGGAAAATGTTCGTCTTTCTTATGCTACATCGCTTGATTCCATTGAAGAAGCACTTCGTCGCATTGAACGTTTTATTCAAAAAAAATCAAAATAATGCAATAATGGTGTAGAATGGAGGTTTGCCTCTTTCTACACCATTTTTTTAGTTTTTGCGTGAATAAGCGCTCCTGTGGCCGCTAAAAAACGGAAACCCGTATCATGTTCACAAATAACAGCTGCTCTGACCGGAAAAATGAGACAAATGAGGGAGCATAAAAATTTTGGTCTAGCAGTGAAGCGTTGAAAGCTTATTCTTGTCAAAAATTGCGTCATGTCCGAATGAAAGGTATAATGAAGGTTGGTATACATAGAAGAACTGTTTTTGGAGGGAAAAATGTGAAAACAACAATTGCAAATGTAGGTCAATTTGTTGAAAAAGAAGTAACCATTGGAGCTTGGATTGCAAATAAACGATCAAGCGGGAAAATTGCGTTTTTACAACTTCGTGATGGGACAGGCTTTATTCAAGGTGTTGTTGTCAAAGCAGAAGTAGAGGAATCCATTTTTTTAAAAGCAAAAAACATAACACAGGAATCATCTCTATATGTAACAGGAATTGTTAGAGAAGATGAGCGTGCTCCTTCTGGATATGAATTAACGGTAACAAATATTGAGGTCATTCATGAGTCCGTTGACTATCCAATAACACCGAAAGAGCATGGTACAGAGTTTTTAATGGACCATCGTCATTTATGGTTACGCTCAAAAAAACAACATGCAACAATGAAAGTTCGTAATGAAATTATTCGAGCGACATATGAATTTTTTAATAAAGAGGGATTTGTTAAAGTTGATCCACCAATTTTAACAGGAAGTGCACCTGAAGGAACGACAGAACTATTCCATACGAAATATTTTGATGAAGATGCCTATTTATCACAAAGTGGCCAACTTTATATGGAAGCTGCTGCAATGGCATTAGGGAAAGTGTTTTCATTTGGGCCAACGTTCCGAGCGGAAAAATCGAAAACACGCCGTCATTTAATCGAATTTTGGATGATTGAACCAGAGATGGCCTTTTATGAATTTGAAGATAATTTACAAGTGCAAGAGCAATATGTTGCACATATTGTCCAATCCGTTCTTACCCATTGTTCACTTGAGTTAAAAACATTAGGCAGAGACACCTCAAAATTAGAACAAATCAAAGCGCCGTTTCCTCGAATCACTTATGATGACGCGATTCAGTTTTTACATGAAAAAGGCTTTGACGATATTAAGTGGGGCGAAGATTTTGGTTCTCCTCATGAGACGGCGATTGCGGACAGCTTCGACAAGCCAGTGTTCATTACCCACTGGCCAACTTCATTAAAACCGTTTTACATGCAGCCATCTAAAGAAAATCCAGATGTTGTGTTATGTGCAGATTTAATAGCACCAGAAGGATATGGTGAAATCATTGGTGGTTCAGAACGAATTCATGATGCTGCATTACTTGAGCAGCGAATTAATGAGCATGGCCTTGATAAGACGGCTTATGAATGGTACTTACATTTACGTCAATACGGATCTGTTCCACATTCAGGGTTTGGACTTGGTTTAGAACGAACAGTCGCATGGTTATGTGGATCAGAACATGTCCGTGAGACGATTCCTTTCCCAAGATTATTAAATCGATTATATCCATAACATACTAGAAAAGCTGTCGAGAAAATCCGACAGCTTTTTTCTGTGTACACAAATCTATAGTACTCAAGCTGTGCAGAAGTAGCAGTTTGCTTAACAGGAATGCGAGTGGGGTGTAAACGGCTATATTATTAGTGTTCACAAAAAACACGTTTACTAGAAAGCTGAAGGTGATTCACCTGTGGATATATTTGGAAAGCGAGTGAACAAATGTCCTATCGGAAAAGCATTGGTTTACCAATGTCGAATTTAATCCATCTCTGTCGTGTCTCCTTGTTCTTTTCATGGTACAATAGGAGAGTGAGGTGTAGCAAAATGAAGAAACAATTGTTGTTGCGTTGGATGACGATGGGACATGTCTCGGTATCCAAAGTTTTATTGCAACATTATGCAGAGCTAGGAATTAATGAAGAAGAACTCGTTTTATTAATCCATGTACATTCTTATATAGAAGAAGGATTTTCTTTTCCAACACCAGAAGATTTAGCAAAGCGAATGACGCTATCGTCGTTACAATGTTCACAATTGCTCCGGCAACTATTAATGCGTGGTTTTCTTACAATTGAGGAAAACAATGAAAATGGTGTATTTTCTGAATATTATTCATTAGAACCTTTATGGGAACAGCTATTTTATTTACTTTCTGAAGAACAAGGTCAACAGGAAGAGGCTAAAAAAGAAGAAACAGAATTAAATGTTTATTCCATTTATGAGCAAGAGTTCAGTCGACCTTTATCTCCTATGGAATGTGAAACATTGTCGATGTGGATTGACCATGATCAGCATTCACCTGAGTTGATTATTGCAGCGTTACGGGAAGCCGTTGTATCTGGAAAATTAAACTTTCGGTATATTGACAGGATATTATTTGAATGGCAAAAAAATCAAGTTCGGACCGTACAAGAAGCGAAAGCATATGGAGAAAAGTTTCGCAAAGTGCAACAAAAACAAAGAATCGATACGAAACGTCCTACTACAGAAAAATTTCCGACCTTTAATTGGTTAGAGAAATAATCGTACAAAAAGATGAGACAAATGAAAGGGTGTCTTCATAAGGTTTTTCGGACCTTATTATTCACCCTTTTTTTCGTTTGCCAAGTAAGAAAGGAAGAGATTGTATGTTAACGAAAGCTCAAATATCGTATGTATTAGAAAAAATGGATGAAATGTTTCCTGATGCGGAATGCGAATTAACACATAGTAATCCATTTGAACTCGTAATCGCTGTATTGCTTTCAGCTCAATGCACAGATGCATTAGTTAATAAAGTAACACCGAAACTGTTTAGTAAGTATAAAACCCCAGAAGATTATATTGCCGTTCCTCTAGAAGAGCTAGAACAAGATTTGCGCTCAATCGGTTTATTCCGAAATAAAGCGAAAAATATTAAAAAGCTTTGTCAAGCACTGCTAGAAGAATATGGTGGTGTTCTCCCGCAGGACCGTGACGAATTAACAAAACTAGCGGGTGTCGGGCGTAAAACAGCGAACGTCGTTGTGTCAGTCGCTTTTGGTGTTCCTGCAATTGCTGTGGACACACATGTAGAAAGAGTGTCAAAGCGATTAGGAATTTGCCGATGGAAAGATAATGTAAAACAAGTGGAAGAAACATTAATGAAAAAAATACCGAAAGAAAAATGGTCAGATGCGCACCATCAATTTATCTTTTTCGGGCGCTACCATTGTAAAGCACAATCTCCACAATGCGAAATTTGTCCTTTGCTTGATATATGCCGAGAAGGGCAAAAACGAATGAAAAGTCGGGGGAAATGATGATGAGCGAAATGAAAGTGCCAATTCCATTTCAACGAACACCTTTTTATGAAAAAGATGAGCACTTTACGATGCAGAAAAAAACAATGCTTGAAAGTGTAATCTCCTGTTATTTTTATTATGATATGCTTTTTTATTTACAAGAATATCAAGATACACCGTGGAGGGAGCGTAAAAAAAACGTGCCCCCCTTATTCGAGCATTATAAGGAGCAAATTCAAGGCATTGATGTTCATTTTCAACAACGTGACAGAAAAAAAGCAAAAGCACCTATGATTGAAATGATTGCGCTTTTAATCACCACTGTATACTGGACAAATGAAAAACCTGTAGCAACACTAACCAATGTAGAAAAAGACATTATTGATTTGCCGTATACACCTTTTAATATAGGTGAACGATTAGCGTTTATATTACAAACACCAGATCATTATCACTCGTTTATTCAAGTGAAGTCGTTGTTTGAAGAAGCAGAAAAAGTTTTTTTTCGAATGGTTGCCAAAGAGCGTTTATAGCTTTTTATTTTTTCTGAAATTCGATATAGTAAAGGGAAGGAGAGTGGAGCTATGAAATTGGAACAAGAAGAAGAGATTTTATTTAAGGAACTTCCTTTATCAGAAGAAGAAATCCATCGCTTATCAAAAATAAAGAAAAAAGCAGAACAGTCATTTTTTGAAGTCGCTTTTTGTGGCCACTTTTCTGCTGGGAAATCAACGATATTAAACCGATTACTTGGGGCAGAAGTATTGCCGACAAGTCCGATTCCGACAAGCGCAAACATTATCTCGATTATGAATGGGCCGCTTGCGTTACATGTAAAAAACCGTCACGGGGAAGAAACAAAGTGGGAAGGTGAAATTCCTTGGCAACGTGTTAGAGAATGGGGAATGAACGGGCACGATATAGCAGAGCTTACGATTGCAGCCCCGTTAGATTTTTTAGGAAACCATAGTAAAATTCTCGATACCCCAGGAGTTGATTCAACAGATGAATCGCATGAAGCGGTTACCGTTGAACAATTATACACAACCGATGTCATCGTGTATGTCATGGATTATAACCATGTACAATCAGAAACAAATTTATATTTTTTAAAGCAGCTTTCAAAAGAAAAAAAGCCGATTTTTATTGTGATTAATCAAATTGATAAGCATAACGAAGAGGAACTATCGATCCAAACATTTACACAATCGATTGAAGATGTCTTTCGAAGTTGGGATATTTCCTATTTAGGGATGTATTTTACAACAATGAAACACCAAGATCATCCGTTAAATGAATTTCCGCAATTTTCTAGACAAATGAAAGCGTTATTGTATAACAGTGAATCATTGATGCCTGTAGCGAAAGAAAGATTAGTAGAAGGAACAATGAAGGCGATTGAGCATCGCCTGTTTGAAGAGAAAAAAGAACGAATAGATGAAGTGAAAGAACTTCTTCATAATAAAGGTTATGACGAACAACAATTAGTCGAACGGGATGAAACGGTTACGCTTGCAGACAAAATTTCAAAAGCTGACCAATTGATTGATCAAGCATTTTCAAAAGAAATGGAATCATTATTTGCCAATGTCACACTATTTCCTTTTACGACGACAGATTTAACGAGAAGTTGGCTTGAAAGTATGCAATCCTCCTTTAAAGTCGGGTTGTTTTTTACGAAAAAGAAAACCGAAGAAGAACAAGAAAAGCGGCTTCAAGCGGTTTTGAAAGAGTTACAAGACAAAGTAAAAACACAGCTTATTTTCCATGTGCAAACCTATTTTCAACAATTAGAAAAAATAAAACTAACAAATAAAGAAGCGGTTGAACAAGCGATTACAAAAATCAATTTTGAAGTGAATGAAAAACTATTTCTCGATTATGTAAAAACAGACCATACTAGTCGCGATTATGTCTTTACGTTTACAAAACAAATCACAAATGAAATTGTCAAAGCAGTTCGAAAACAGGCTATGAATGTGTTAGAGCAATATAAGCAAGGAATGCAATCGTATTGGGATGAAGAACAGGAACGTTTGCAACAAAAGCTGAAGCAGTATGAAGTGATTGATACGTATATCCAACAAATGAATGAGATCGAAAAAGAATATGACCGACTCATAGAACAAACAGGAAAAGTTGCATTAGAGCGGTCATACGAGCTTGAACAACAAATGAAAGACGCGATGAAAAAAACTTTCCCAGATAAAGACGACCACAATAGTTTCAATGTATCATTACCGACAGAATCAGTGATTGAAACGATTTGGAATGAAGTTGAGAAAACGGAGCGAGCAGAACCTGCTTTTGATGATGAAGCAACCGAAATGTGGTTAGAAAAAGTTAAAGAAAGCTTATTGCCATTCAAAGCAAATGTCTTACTTCAACAAGAACGGCAACAGTTACTTGATCGAATGGAAAGATATGAAGAACAAACATTTGTGATTTCATTGTTTGGTGCGTTTAGCGCTGGAAAATCTAGTTTTGCTAACGCCCTGTTAGGAGAATCAATTTTACCTGTTTCACCACACCCAACAACAGCGACAGTGAATACTGTACAACAATCGACTCTTGAACATGCTCACGAGACAGCACATGTATATGTGAAATCATTTGCCCAACTTGATGAAGAAATTAAAGCGGTAAGTGAGCAATTAGATGAAAATGTGACTCTAGATTCGATTGACAAATGGAAGCCGAAACGGCATGTGTATGAATCAAGCTGGCAAAAAACGTACGCCGAGTATTTACAGACAATCCAAGCAACATTAAAAGAAACGACATGGCCATTAGGTTCGACATTTGAAGTGTCTCTCTCTCAATTACAACCGCTAATTGCGGAAGAAAAAAATGCGTGTTTACTTGAAAAAGTAGATATTTACTACGATTGTGACATTACGAAAAAAGGCATTACGCTTGTCGATACTCCAGGCGTAAACTCAATTCATGGTCGTCATACGAATGTCGCGTTTCACCAGTTGAGAAGATCAGATGCCATTTTCTATGTGACATATTACAATCACGCTTTTTCAAAAGCAGACCAATATTTTCTTCAACAAATGGGAAAAGTGAATGAAAGCTTTACCCATGATAAATTATATTTCGTCATTAATGCCGCTGACTTAGCTGGCAGTGAATATGAATTAAATGGTGTTCGCAAACATGTGTATGAACAACTTCAACGAAATGGGATTGAAAACCCGCGGTTATATCATCTGTCTGCCAAAAAGGGATTAGAAGCAAAAAAACAAGGGACAAATGAAGATAGATGGTTTCAAACGTTCGAGCAGTCCTTTTATAAACAGACGATCGCAGAGCTAAAAGAACTGAGCTTTGCTATTATTCAAGAACAAACAAAACAGTACACCGAAATTATAAAAAACAGCTTAGCGTTTATGAATGAAGAAAAAGAAAAACAACAAGAAGAACACAAGCAACTTCTTACGGGAATTGCTCAAGCAAAAACAAAAATTGAGGAGTCTTCCTTCTCACATGTCATTTTTGATATTCAGCAAGAGCTTGACCAACTCTCTGTCTATTTAAAAGATCGTATGTTATATGTGTTAAATGATTTTTACACACATGCCATTAATGCGGCAACGATTACAGGGTCAACAAAGAAAGAACTCCAAAAAAGTCTGACCTCTGCGATTCGAGAGTGGAAAGGTCATGGAGAATATGTGTTAAAACAAGAGCTTGAAGCAAATTTAATTCGACTAGAGCAAAAGGTGAAAAAACGGGCACAGCAGTGGGTTGGAGAACAAGTCATCGATTTGCAACAGTCGTTTCCTTATTTGACGTGTAGTCAGGAAGTGTTCCTTGAACCATTTACTCTAACTCATCCACTTTCACTTCAAATTGAAATCAATCATTTTACTACGATTAAGTCAAAAAAGGATTTCTTTGAAAATAAAGGAATAAGTCAATTAAAAGAAACGTTAGTGAAAGAAGGAGGTCGTTTAGCTGCCATCGCGATCACCGAAACCCAACAAAATCTTCATCAGCAAGTCGAAGAAAAAAGTGCTAAAATCGAAAAAATGGTAAAAGAACGATTACAACTTGCCTTACAACAAGAAAAGCATCGTTTTGAACAAATGCTAGATAAAAAGGGACAACAAATATTACTAGAAGAGCAACAAGCTTTAACTGTTCTTGTATAAAATGCACAAAAAAGCGGAGACATGGGGAGATGTCTCCTTTTTTTGTGCATATAAGAAAGCATAAAGTTTGAAAGAAACTATAAAGTAGTCAACTTTTGTATAACATTGTTCTAATAAATTCTTAAAATGAATTAGGGACTTACTATGAGACAAGCAAGAAAAGACCGAAGTGAATCATTCAACACTTGTGTCGGGTTTATCGTGTTGGTGATTTTGTTGTTTATCGTAAGTAAGCGGCCATGAAAACCGTTATCTGTGAACATTGCTAGCGTTTTGGAACGTTGGAGGACACAGGAGCCGTTAATCATCATATATCGCTAGGAATAGCGTTGCTTTTTTGTTAATAAGCGCTCCTGTGGCCGCTAAAAAACGGAAACCCGTATTATGTTCACAAATAAAGGCTGCTCTGACCGCAAAAAGAGACAAATGAGGGAGCATAAAAATTTGGTCTAGCAGTGGAGCTTTGAAAGCTTATTCAAGAAGAGCGAAGGCTCCGCACCTGCGTGTTTTTCTTAAGCTTTATATATTTATTATGAAACGAACACGTCAAACTTCGTTAAATGCAAATATAGCCGTTGTTATTACTACAGTGGTGAAGGACAAAACAAGGAGAAAACGAAGCGAAAGTGTCCTTCATACAAATGAGATGGGTCCCCTGGAGCGAAGTGTCCAATAGAAGGCTTCTATCAGCTATGTTTGTTTAGTGTGTCATGAAAAGGAAAAGATACCTTTTGATTTAATGGATGGTGGCGATCCGATGACACCAACAATGTTTTCCAGTGAAACTTGTGGAGGAGAAGTGTATCCTGATTATGATAAAGGGGTACATGGAGTAGAGTACAGGCTTTCAGATTTGCAGGAAACAAAAAAGGACTGAGTGAGGTGGGTTTCCTCACTCAGTCTTTCTTACTATCATTGTACTAGGAGGAACAATAAGACTTGAGCATAGCTAGGATGCTTTTAAAAAGACAACGTAAAAACCCGCATTGGAAATGTCCTATGCGGGTTCTTCAATAAGTGATTATCCTTTAACTATCTTCTTCATTATTACGATTGTCATTTCCGCGATTTCCACCGCCATTACCATTACCGTTTCCATTGTCTTCATCTTCGTCCTCTGGATCTTCAGGTAATATGTCGATCGGTAAATCAATATCGTCATCATCAGGCGGCGGAGCGTCACCATCATCTGGTGGTGTTTGATCATCATCATCAGGTGGAAGATCATCAACAGGATCAGGGATGTCGATTTCTTCTTCAGGAATTCTGACTTCCACTTGAGCCGGGTCACTTTGCAAATCAGGCGACTCATCAGAAACAGCAATGACTTGGAAGCGATATGTTGCTCCTGGTTCTGGGTTAGAGACGACAAATTGCATATCATTTGTAATATCTAATGTTTGGAATTCACCGCCATTAATGCTCTGTGTTACTTTAAACGAAACATTTCCTCGTGTTTCTTCTGGATAATTCCAACTCATGACAATTTGATCCGTATCTTCATTATAAGCTGCCATGAAATCGGTTGGTTTATCAAGTTTTTGGTATGTTTCACTCACTTTCGTCGGTTCTGTTCCTTTTACAAATAATTCATAGACAATTTCACTCTCAGGTGTGAAATCACTAGGAAGTAATCCTGTTGTCCGCTCAATACCGACTCGAACGACAGAATCAGGTTGGACAAAATCTTCCGTTTCTTTTCCTTCGGATACTTTACTCACCACATTTTTAAAAATATGTTGAGCAATATAACGGTCATTTTGACCAATGTAATTACCTTCTCCAAATCGGTCGTATCCGGTCCAAACAGCAGCAGTATAGTTTGTTGTATACCCGGCAAACCATACATCAGGTACAGCATACGTATTAGTAGGAATCTTAAAACGTTCAAAGTCTTCTTCGGCAAAATTCGTTGTTCCTGTTTTCCCAGCTAACGGTAAATTCGGTATTGCCGCTTGTGTTCCTGTTCCCGAAGTGACAGCCGTTTTCAGCATATCGGAAATCATATAAGCGGTATAATCGCTCATCGCAACTTCTGGTTCTGGACTTGTATGAATGACTCTACCATCAGGAAACTCAATTTTTCGAACCGTATGTGGTTTATTATAAACTCCCTCATTTCCAAAAGCAGAATAAGCTCCGGCTAAATCAAGAGTAGAGATTCCTGTTGTGAAGCCACCAATACCATAGGCTTCGGTAATTTCGACGCGCTCACCCTTTTGGTTTGTAAAAGGGACTCCTAGTCCTTCGGCAAATTCTTGAGCATCTTCAACTCCAACTTCTTGCAATGCTTTTACTGCAGGAATATTTAATGAAACAGCTAAAGCACGTCTCATCGTGACAGGTCCTTCATGTGACCGACCAGCATTTCGAATTGGATTTTGCTCTCCGTGAGTATAGTTGTGCGGCTCATCGACAAAGATCCGCCCAGTTGACCATTTATGATATTCAATCCCAGGACCATAATCTAATATTGGTTTGATTGTTGAACCAGGTTGCTTTTTAATCATTGTGGCGTAATTAAATGCTTGTTTTACTTCTGGTTGTTTTCGACCGCCACCAATTGCTTTAATTTCACCTGTTTTCGTATCTAGTAGTGTAACACCCGCTTGAAAATCTTCGTTATCAGGATAATTTTGAATATATTCATCTGTTTGTAATACAGCTTCTACATGTTGTTGTGCTTCTTGGTCTAGCGTTGTGTATATTTTTAAACCAGCCGTATATAAATCACTCGCAGAAATTCCTTCAATATTATCGACTTCACTTACTACTTGGTCAAGAAATGACGCATAGGCATATGTTTCTCTTGTTGATGGATTTAACTGATCTTCAACAGAAATAGAACGGGCTTCTTCTGCTTCTTCGGCTGTGATTTTTCCGTGACGTTCCATTAATCCAATAACGATATTACGACGCGTTTCTGCTGCTTCCGGATTTTTTAACGGATTAAAATGGTTCGGCCGTTGGGGAAGTCCAGCTAATAGGGCAGCATCTGCAATTGTCAGTTCTTCTAAATCTTCTTTGTTGAAATACGTAATTGCAGCTTGTTGAACACCGTAAGCACCTTCACTAAAGTAAATGCCATTTAAATACATTTCTAAAATTTGGTCTTTTGAATACTCTTGCTCTAATTTAACCGCAAGATATTGTTCCTGAACTTTTCGCGAAATCGTTTTTTCTGGTGACAAGAACGCATTTTTAATTACCTGTTGCGTAATCGTACTTGCTCCTTCAGCACCAAAGCCACTTTGAACATTTGCTGCAACAGCACCAAATAAGCGGCGAATGTCGATACCGAAATGCTCTCGAAAACGAACATCTTCTACAGCGATAAACGCATCTTCGACAAGTTCAGGAATGTCATTAATATTTACTCGAATGCGATTTTCAGTAGCTTGTAGCTGTGTGAATAATTCATCATCTTGATCTAGTATTTGTGCTGGTTGTGAGAACATTAATCGATCTGGATCAAGTGGAGGAGCTCCTTGAATCATGGCAAATAAAGTAATGCCTCCTGCAAGTAACCCGACAACACTAAAGATGAGAAATGCGATAACAATTTTCTTAAACAGCTGTTTTTTATTTTTTCCTGCTTTTTTTGACTTTTGTTGAGTTTTTCTTCTACCTGTTCTCGTTTTCATATCTTCTGACATGAGCGTTTCTTCCTTTCTCTTGTCGTTCATGCATAAATATTTCCTCTGTTGCTAAAAATAAACGTCATGAACAACTTTTAAGTAATCAACCCTTGGATGATAACCAACAGTTACGATGTGTCCTAGTTTTTCAATTTCTTTTTTAGGAATCGATTTTCTGGATGTTTGCTGCTGTTTGTAAAACAAGATTAAATGGGTAGCATCCAATAAAAACACTTCATCAGTTGTTGTAAAACGAAGCAATACAAAACATATTCCTTTTTGGTCAATGACTTGTTTCATATGATTAATTTGATGGTCATGAAAGTTTTTTAAAGGAAAAGAGGTTTTATTTTTTGTTTCCTTTGCTTCAAAATCAATATGTTTGCCTTCGTACACACCGTTATAATCGGTTGTGGACGGTTGGCGGAAATAAGCTTCTTTAATAACGGCAGCACTTCGAGTAGGGTAATCTACTTTTACAATTTGCAGTGGTGTTGGTTTCTTATGAATGACGGCAATTTTTTGAGCTAAGTAATAAGCGTTTGAATCGTTAATATCTTCCTCAAACGTCATTCCGCGATTGCTAAAGCTTATTTTCTTTTGTTGGCTATGATTGGGTTGGGGTTGCTTCTCATATTTTTTTCCGTTTGGGTAATGGATCGCCATTACATCACCTTCCTTTTTCCAATCAAAGCAGTAAGACATGATCCCATCAAGTAATCATATCATAAATTTTATGGTATTATCGGAAAAATTCAAGAAAAATTTCTCTCACAGTTTTTAATAGTTTCTCACATTTCATCTCTATGCAAACCTTCACTACAAATTGTCCATTTTTTCATGAAAGGAAGAGAGAAATGACAATAATACAACGATCTCGTTCTTTTGACGAAAAACAATTGATTTCAAAAATAAAAAAAATAACAACCCGGGGAAACATTGATAATATTTCACGTACCGTATTTTATGCTCAATTTTACAAACGACATAAAGAAATTCGTTGGGCATTATTAGCGAGTCTCGTATCACGAAATGCCGGGTGGAATATGACTGATTTAGAAAGTAATTGGTTTAAGGAAATGTTAAGCTTAAAGTTTCGATCTAGAGTTTTTTTAACATATGAACGAGCCAATTGGTGTATTTTTTCTGATGCATATCCACAATTATTGCTTTACGAATATTCAAAAAAATGGGGTCGCCCATTATTTCATTTGCTCGATGATTTTCACGTTTCCGCTTTTATGAAAAAGGAATGGGAACGGTTTTGGGATTGTCCAGAAATTGAAAGATTATGTACGGCACTTATCATTAATGAACAGCATGTCATTCAAAAGCCTGTCATTGAACATCCACAAATTCAAAAAAATGTGTTTCAATCACTCGTATATATAACGGAAGAACATTTACATTTCAGTTATGTACTATTCCCAACGATAGAAGGAAAGTTATATGGATTTTACGTGAAAAATTTTATTGATGTAAAAGAAAGAATTGAATTAGGAAAACAATTAGCATGGCTATTATATGAATCTGATGATACGTTTTCGATTCGAAAGTTTGGCCTGCAAATTGAGCATACGGGTTCAAGAAAAGACTATGAGCGATATTTATCGTGGAGTATTGGCAAAAAAACGCCTTTTTTAAGAACTACTTTTCCGATTGTCGGACATAAAAGAGAGAATATAACGGATTGGTATTATGAAGGGATGGAGATGAAGCCGTTTTTTAAAGATATAGAAAAACAAAATGACATCGATATGACTTCCTGGTATAAAAAGAAAATGGCACAGCTAGAATTTGCTGTGAAAACAGAAAATCGTCTATTGCCAGACGGGGTGATAAAATAAAGATCTGTCCAATGGTTGTAATGCCCATTGGACAGATCTTTTCACTTATTATTCAGCAGGACGATTTGGTCCATTTAATTTTTTATCACCGTACCCACGTTGCTGTTCAGACTTTTGACTATCTGGGCGTTTTGCTTGTGCTTTTTGCTGTTCTTTAGAATCTGCCACAATGTTCACCTCCGCTTTTGTTCGTTCTCCTATAGTATGAGAAAAACATCTTCATTCGATTCAATTCGACGTCTTTGTTTGAAAATTGTTGAGGATTTAGAACAAAAAGATGAATTCCACTTACTTTGCCGAATCCGTTCTAGTTTTGTCAAGTAGGAAGGGGATCTGTCATTCTTTTCGAATTTAAGCTATAACAAGAGTTGCTCGAGTCGCGTGATCCAATCTTAATGGGGGGATTAGAATGGAAAATGTATTTAAGACGAAGGAAGTATCGGAACTGTTAGGTGTTAATCCAACAACGGTAAAAAGGTGGGTTAAGTACTTTAATATTCGTTGTCAAATGAATGAACATGGACATTATTTATTTGGTACATCACATGTTGAAATGCTACGCGAGATTAAAGGTCAATTAAATGCCGGGAAAAAAATGAGAGATGTACACGTTTCTAGAATTCAGGCGCGAAAAGAAAAAAGAAAAGATATGATTCCTATCCATCAGTATGAATACCAGTTAAAAGAAATGGTGAATCGGATTGAAGAGTTTGAAGGCAAATTATCCAAAAAAGCGGATGAAGTTGTTAGTTATCAGCTGTTGCGACATCGTACTGAATTGGATCAAATTTCAAATATGCTTGAGAAAATTGAAATGCGGTTGCAAAAGGTGGAAGAATGTGCAAAACAAGTTGTAAACGAAGAAGTGATAATAGAAAAACCAGAAAGAAAAAAGACGTTTATGCAACTCTTTTCAATTTAATCATTCATTGTTAAGATAAAAGCGGAGGTGTTTTGATGAATAACGAAAAACAGCTTCGCTTTCTTTCGTTAACGAAAGAATTACGTAAGCTTAATAAAAAAATGTATGATTACGTTGATATTGAAATGACAAAAGAACGATATGAAGAACGCTTTTTCATCGAATATAAACCATTTGCAGATGAAGTTTATTACAAGGCTTCTGAATGGAAAGAGCTTGCACTTGAATGGCTAGAGTTTGAAAATCCAAAATATATTTTTACGATGCAAATAACCAACTTGTTTGACAATATCACGGGCATGTCGATAACAGTTTGTCAACCGAGAGCTCGAAAAAAAAATGTTATCGAAACAATAAAATCAATTGAGTATATTTTGCAAACGATTGAAAGTCAAATGAAAGTAGAACCAGAAGGGACGGGGATATCATGCGATCGGTCATAGAGTTTGAAGAGCTCCACTCCAGACTACATGACAGTAACGTAAGAGTTATTGATTGTCGATTTGAACTAGGTCATCCTCATTCTGGATTTAATCAGTATATGAAGTCACATATTGAAAATGCTCTTTATTTTGACTTAGAAAAAGATTTATCAGGGGAAGTTAGGGAAGTAGGAGGAAGACACCCTCTTCCTCCTATCGTAGAATTTTTGCAAAAGGTAAGAACAGCAGGAATTTGTGACGACTCGTTTGTCGTTGTTTATGATAATCAAGATGGAGCGATGGCTTCTAGATGCTGGTGGATGCTACGTTATATCGGACTTGAAAACGTATTTGTGTTAAATGGGAATTTTTCAAGTTGGGAAGATAACAATTTCCCAACATCTTCGGTGATTCCAACGTTTCGACATTCTGATTATGAAGTGAAAATCCAAGAGCATATGGTCGCAACAACAAAACTTGTAGAAGAAGTAGTGAGCAAACAATATGATGCGATTTTATTGGATTCTCGGGAAAATAAACGGTTTTTAGGAATCGAAGAACCGATTGATAAAATGGCAGGACATATACCAGGGGCCGTATCTTCTTTTTGGAAAGAAACGAAAACAGCAAACGGTAAATGGAAACAACAGGACGATATGAAACAACATTTTACGATCCTACCAAAAGAAAAAGAAATTATTGTGTATTGTGGATCAGGGGTTACGGCATGTCCGAATGTGCTAGCTTTATCAGAATTAGACTATAACGCAAAACTTTATGTTGGTAGTTGGAGTGATTGGATTTCATATACACATCATCCTATTGCAAAAGGATAAGAAAAACGCGGAGCGTATTTTGTTTCAAGCGAAGTGCGGAGTCCTGCCCGCTTTTGACAGTGAACCCCAAGTGCTCTTCTTGGGGTGAAACGCGCAGGTGCGGAGCCTTCGCTCTCCTTGAATAAGCTTTCAAAGCTTCACTGCTACACTAAAATTTTTATACTCTTCTTATCTTAGAGCAAAAAAACCAATAGCCACATGTCGCTATTGGTTTTCTTTATGAGAAATGGTGACTTTTCGTCGTGGTAGTGTCCATTTGAAATGAACGGACAACATTCGTAACGTGACAATGGAAAGAAAGAGAAAAATAATAGCGAAAGTACCTTCTCCTATTCCAAGACCGATTGCTAATCCGGCAAGCATAGCCCAAACGATATAAATTTCCGAACGCAATACAAGTGGTTTGCGTCCAGCTAAAATATCCCGTACCATTCCGCCACCGGCACCTGTTAAAGCTGCTGCAACAATAACAGCACTTAACGGATGGTTCATCGACGTAGCATAAAGGGCACCTTGGATAGCGAAAGCAGCAAGTCCCATCGCATCAAACAGTAATCCCCATTTAATCCAATGGGTAACCCAAAGGTGTGGAAGGAAAAAGGCGATGGTCATGACAATAATGGCCATAAAAAACAATGTTCCCTGTTCCCATAAAGCTGAAACAGGAACACCGATTAATAAATTACGGATGGCACCACCACCAAAAGCTGTGACTAGCCCTAAGATGTAAACGCCCATTAAATCATATTCTTCTTCCATCGCAACAATGACACCGCTTAAAGCGAATGCAATTGTTCCGATAATCGTTAACACATCCCAAGACACGTTCATTCCCCCTTTTGATAATGAAAAGAAAAGAAGGAGCGGTTGTCCCACTCCTTCCAATTTCATTTAGCCATTATCACGAGCACAAAGGTAAGTCATATAAATAAGTGTTGCTACGGAAAGGATAACAAGTAACCAGTACGTTAAACCACCGTCAGCACTTGCTGCAGCTGTTTCTTCGCCACCTGCACCACCAGCTGCAAAAGCGGAAACAGGGATAAGTAAGAACGTAAAAAGTACTGCACTAATCATTGAAAACTTTTTAAGCATGTTGAAACCTCCTAGTTAGAATAAAGAACTTACATAAAGTATGAGCTTTACGAAATTTGCTATGCATACTTGGTCTATTTATCCATTTCAATTATAGAGTGGTTTAAAAAAAATCGCAATAAAAAGTATTTTCACAAAAAGTATGGTAAGATAGTGAATGGAAAAAAGCGAGAATACAGAGAAACGGTTATCGCAAATTGATTACATAATGAGGAAATAAGGAGATAAAACGAAAGGAATTTGGTAATGGGAAAGATTCAACTTGAAGATATTATTATTGCTAATCAAACATTAAAGGATGTAGTCGTTCATACTCCTTTACAAAAAAATCAAGTATTATCGGAACGGTACGATTGTAATGTTTATTTAAAGCGTGAAGATTTACAAGTCGTTCGCTCATTTAAAATTCGCGGGGCGTATCATCAAATTCAAAGTTTGCCTAAAAAAGAAATAGAAAATGGAATTGTTTGTGCAAGTGCAGGCAACCATGCCCAAGGCGTTGCTTATTCTTGTTTTGCCCTTAAAATAACGGGGAAAATATTTATGCCTACAACAACGCCAAGACAAAAGGTAGACCAAGTGAAGTTTTTTGGGAAAGAGTTTGTTCAAGTCGTTTTAACTGGAGATACGTTTGATGATTCGTTTAATGAGGCCATGACATATTGCAATGAACACCAAATGGCGTTTATTCATCCATTTGACCAAGAAAAAATTGTCGCTGGTCAAGGGACGGTTGGAATGGAAATTATGAACGATATCGAAGAACCGATCGACTTTTTATTTTCTTCCATTGGTGGTGGTGGATTAATTGCTGGTGTTGGTACGTACATAAAAAGTATTAGTCCAAACACACGAATTATCGGAGCTGAACCAGCTGGTGCACCTGCAATGAAAAAGTCACTCGAACTTGGAAAAGTGATAGAATTAGCTGAAATCGATAAATTTGTCGATGGTGCAGCTGTAAAAAAAGTAGGGGACCTTCCATTTGCGATTTGTGAAACGATGTTGGATGATGTGATTTTAGTTCCAGAAGGAAAAATTTGTACGACGATTTTAGAACTATATAATCAAAATGCGATCGTAGCAGAGCCAGCAGGAGCGATGCCGATTTCAGCATTAGATTTTTACAAAGATGAAATAAAGGGGAAAACGGTCGTTTGTATTGTGAGTGGTGGAAATAATGATATTGGACGGATGCAGGAAATGAGAGAACGCTCCCTTATTTATGAAGGACTACAACATTATTTTATCATTGAATTCCCGCAACGTGCTGGGGCATTACGAGAGTTCATGGAAGATGTATTAGGTCCTGAAGATGATATTACAAGATTTGAATATACGAAAAAGAATAACAAATCAAGTGGACCCGCTTTAGTAGGAATTGAATTAAAGCGTGATAAAGACTACCACCTATTAATTGAAAGACTAACAAAAAAAGGATTTCCTTTTAATGAAATTAATAAAAATCAAAGCTTATTTAATTTATTGATTTAAGCTTGAAACGAAATGCCACTAAGAAAATGTTCTTAGTGGCGTTTTTTCTATTTTTTTTACGGTTCAAATATAATGGGTCATTAGTACGGTTAGTAAAAATTGTTTTAATATAAAAAAAGATGGTCGAGCGCGATAAAGAATGGTATTCTTATTAATAATAGCCTAAATATATGGATTTTTATTCGATGTTTTGTAAACTTCACTCGTAAAAGGAGAGAATAAAATGATAAATGAAAATAAAGGAATACTGCTTGAAAGTGGTACTAATGAACTGGAAATCATTGTTTTTTCAATTGGGGAGGAGCTCTTTGGTATTAACGTTCTAAAGGTTCGAGAAATTATTACACCATTGCCAATTACAAAAGTTCCAAATAGCCATCCGAATGTAGAAGGAATCATTCGTTTGCGTGAGGAAATATTACCACTTATTGACCTAGCGAAAGTATTAGGATATCCTCCTTCAGCACAGCCTGAACAAGATAAGTATATTGTTTCTGAGCTAAATCAAGTCAAAGTTGCTTTTCATGTTGAATCCGTTTCACGCATTCATCGTATTTCATGGGAACAAATCGAAAAACCTTCGGAAGTATCAAAGGGATTACAGTCTTCAACCATTGGTGTTGTGAAGATGGATGAGCAAATGGTGTTGCTATTAGATTATGAAAAGATTGTAGTGGATATTTCACCAGAAGCAGGAGTTAATAAAAGCGCAATAAAGTCAATGGGAGAACGGGAAAGAAGTCATAAACAAATCGTGATAGCTGAAGATTCACCAGTGTTGCGTAAGCTTCTTGAAGATACGTTATCTGAAGCAGGATACAGTCGTTTAACCTTTTTTGATAATGGGAAATCAGCGTGGGACTATTTAGAGTCATTAGCGAATGAAGGTGAACATCGGGTAAAAGAACAAGTTCAGCTCGTCATTACTGACCTTGAAATGCCGAAAATGGATGGACATCACTTAACAAAATTGATTAAGGACCATTTTATTTTAGCGAATGTACCTGTAATTATATTTTCGTCATTAATTACAGTTGAATTGCAACACAAAGGGGATTTAGTTGGAGCTGATGCTCAAGTTAGTAAGCCTGAAATCGTACATTTAGTCGAAGAAATAGATAAGCATATAAACTAGGGAGAAAATGGGGGAAACCATGTTTAAAACGAGTAAAAAGTCCACACAAAAAGTTTTATCTTACAATCATAATGTTTCAATTCACATTCATTCAAACTCTGATTTAGTAAAACAATTAAAAATCTCGAATGTAACAGATATGGATTTGCACATATTGCGAAGCTTAAAGCCTTATGTTGAAGAAGAAATCGTACCTATCATGGATGAGTTTTATGAAAGCTTAATGGTATCACCGACATTGCAAGCGATAATACAAAACCATTCAACTGTAGAGCGATTAAAGATTACGTTACGTGAGCATATTGTTGAAATGTTTACCGGTGTCATTGATGACTCTTTTATTAACAAAAGAATTAATATTGCAAAAGCACACGTACGTATTGGTCTAGAACAAAAATGGTACTTATGTGCGTATCAAAATTTATTAAATGCACTCATGACTCTTGTCGAAAAGTATGTGTTCGATCGGGCGGAGATGATGGTTTCATGTCAAGCGATTGCGAAACTTATTAGTCTTGAACAGCAAATTGTACTTGAAGCGTTTGATGAAATCAGTTCTGAAGCACGAGAAAAAGAAGAGCAAACAAAAAAAGAAGTTGTTGCTTTAATTGAAAATACATCAACGTCTTTAGGTGGCTTAGCTGAACAAACAAATTCTTCCATTCAAGAAGCGACAGCTCAATCCGAGGATGTTGCTAGCAAATCAAAGATTGGGACAGAATTGGTGTTACAAGTCCAAAAACGAGCAACGACTGGAAATAAACAAATCTCAGAAATTATGGACGTTTTTGCAAACATTCAATCGATGACAAAAGCGATGTCAACGAATAGTGTACATTTGGAAAAAACATCGAGTGAAATAAAAGAAATTGTCACGATTGTACAGGCCATTGCAAACCAAACGAATTTATTAGCGTTAAATGCAGCAATTGAAGCAGCGAGAGCGGGAGAGCATGGGAAAGGGTTTGCGGTTGTTGCGGATGAAGTAAGAAAGCTATCTGAACAAACGAATAACTCTGTTGAAGGAGTACAAGCGTTAATTGAGGAAACAAACGGACGCATTCAAACGAATAATGAGTATCTTACTCAAGTAGAGCAAGTCGTTGTGGAAAGTCACGAAAAAATAACAAATATGACAAAGCTCCTTACCGATATTGTCGAACAAATGAATGCTTCTTCAGATAAAAACAAAGAAATTGAAACTGATTTACAGTCATTTACGTTAGTCATTAATGATATTGCAAAAGCATCAAGTGAATTAGCGTCAATGGCTGATGAAATGGTGTTATTTACAAAACAGTGGAATCACTGAGCTAACGAATAGAAGGCTGTCCGAGCATCTCGGCAGTCTTTTTTTTTTATTGTTTAGCGTTCATAGAATGAATTACATGTTTGGGGTACTAGCTAAGTAAGCGGCCATGAAAACCGTTATCTGTGAACATGGCTAGCGTTTTGGAACGTTGGAGGACACAGGAGCAGTTATTCATAATCTATCGCTAGGAATAGAGTGGCTTTTGCGTGAATAAGCGCTCCTGTGGCCGCTAAAAAACGGAAACCGGTATTATGTTCACAAATAACGGCTGCTCTGACCGCATAAATGAGATAGGCACCAAAATCACTTATAAAAAATGAATAATCATGTAGGATTTTCTGACAAATGAATTATCGGAAAACTTCGTAAAATCAATGTTTTATTATGTCGTTGATATAATTTTCTAATAATTCAGATGAATATAAATACAATCATATGCATTGACCATTTCTGTTTCTTGACGTAATCTTATAAGTGGAGCATAGGAGAAAGCAGGTGTGGCAATGGCAACAGCATTCAAGAAAATTATACTTATTACGATCGGATTATTTTTAACAGCATTAGGATTAAGATTACTAGCCGTATTTGATTTTACTTTTGGAGGAACAGCTGGAATTGCATCAATTCTGACATTTTCATCTGAATTACCGTGGGGTATATGGTTTTTCTTAGTCAATCTACCCTTCTTTATTATTTCATTACGAAAACTAGGAAAATGGTTTAGTGTATACAGCTTACTGTCGATAACAGGAATTTCTATGATAAGTGAAGTGTTAACGGTTATAACGTATGTTCCATTGCCAAGCTGGCTGACAACGATTATTGCCGCTTTAAGTATCGGATTTGGCGTTACGCTTGTATTAAATAATGGTTCTTCTTTAGGCGGAATTCATATTCTTGCATTATATCTAGACCAAAGATGGAAGATTAACCGTGGTATTTCGATTTTTGTGAGTGATCTCTTAATTATTTTATGTGCTGGACTTTTAGTAGGATGGTCAAATGCGGTCCTGTCTGTTGCTGCAATTATGATTGCGAGTACAATCATTGGTCGTTATAAAAAGACACCAATTAAGCAGGCAGTTGAAGATGAAGTAGAAGAAGGAACATATGCACAATCATCTTAAAATTTGTGAGTGAGCGTTCGTTCGAATAAACAGGAGAAAACCAATCCAGCTTATTAAAGTGGATTGGTTTTCTCCTGTTTAAAAATATATACAAATAATTATTGAATTCTTTTTGCACCTAAGTATCTTGTACTCCAATAGTTTTCATCTAAGCTACTCGTTGTCACACCTGTAGAAGACCCTGCATGGATAAAATTTCTGTCGCCAATATAAATACCAGCATGGGATGGTCCTGATTTATACGTTGTGAAAAAGACGATATCCCCAACAGATGGTTCAGATACAGATGATGACGCACCCCAAATTTCACTTACCGTTCTTGGAATGGAAATACCATGTTGTTTAAATACATATTGTAAAAATCCGCTACAATCAAAACCGCTCGTCGTTGTACCTCCCCATACATAAGGAACACCGATTAAATCTTTAGCGGTGGCTATTGTCGATCCGTTTGCTTTTGGCTGCGGTTCGGCCTCTGCTTTTGGCTCAGATTTTTCCTTTTGTTTCGAGGTTTGATTTTCACTTGAAGAAGGTTCAGTTTCCTGTGCTGCTGTTGTAGCATTCACTTCAGTTTCATTCACTTGAACTTCATGGACTTGCACCGTTTCTTTATATGTTGCATAGTCTATTACTGATTCAGCTTCAAGTAAGTGACCGATCGTTTCCGGTCCAGCAAGACCATCGACTTGCAATTGGTGTGCTCGCTGATAATCAAGGACTGCTTGTTTTGTCTTTGGTCCAAACTTTCCGTCTACACCTTCATAATAACCATACTCTTTTAATTCTTCTTGCAATTGTTTTACGACCTCACCACGATCCCCATATTGTAATAAGTGCTCCGTGCTTAATGTCTCTTCTTGTGATAGTTGTGGAGATAATTCAGAAGAGATGAGAGCTTTGTTCGGATCGTTTGTTTCCACTTTTATATTCGATTTCACGAGTGTACCCGAAGCGAGTTTCGTTTCAGCTGACGTTAATAAATGTTGTCTTGTCTCTTTTCCAACAATGCCATCAACAGTTAAATCATGAGCGGATTGATATTGTTTGACCGCTTGCATCGTGACGAGCCCATACATGCCATCATGTGGACCTTTGTAATATTGAAAAGCAGATAAAAAACCTTGTAAATGTAAAACTTGCTGTCCTTTGTCACCGAATTTTAGTTTCTGGTCCATTTGAAGAGTTTGATCTTTAATTAATTTCTCTGGCTCTTCATAATTTTTTTCCGTTGCCCCAACTTGGGCTGAAACATTCATGGCAGCGCCTAAAACCATAGAAGTGACTAACAGTTTACCTTTAGTGTCTGTTTTCATCACCATCATTTATCCTCCTGTATTCCCCATTGTCATGGTGGTTTATCAATGAAAAGTGACCAATTGACGATGACAGCCCTTACCACACATTGTATTGATTATGATTCTGTGATAGAACAAAATTTCTGTTTGTTTTCTTTCAAAACGGGAAGATAGTATAATGAAAGTAGGACATTATATACATAATCAGGAGGTTACGAAAGTGGAGAAAAAAGTCATTGCCTTAGTTGATGAAGAATTTGAAGATTTAGAGTTATGGTACCCTGTATTACGTTTACGAGAAGAAGGAATTACCGTTCATCTCGTAGGACCGGAAGAAAACACCGTCTATCATGGGAAATATGGAGTCCCTGTCACAACAGACTATGCGTTTTCGCAAATTGATCCTAGTCAATATGACGGAATTCTTGTACCTGGTGGTTGGGCACCAGACAAATTGCGAAGGTATAAAGAAGTACTAGAAATGGTCACTCATATGAATGATAGGAAAAAGCCGATCGGACAAATTTGTCATGCTGGTTGGGTGTTAATCTCAGCGAAAATATTACAAGGTGTTAAAGTGACGAGTACGCCAGGCATTCGCGATGATATGGAAAATGCAGGAGCGATTTGGTTTGATGAAGCGGTTGTTGTAGATGGCCATATTGTCTCAAGTCGAAGACCACCTGATTTACCACAGTATGGACAAGCATTTGTAGAAGCACTGAACAAATTGTGACGGAGTGAGGGGTCAAGGTTGGAAATTCATTTTTTTGGGACTGGTGCAGGCATCCCGTCGAAAGAAAGAAATGTAAGTGCACTTGCAATACGATTCCTCCAACAAAACGGGAAGGTTTGGTTGTTTGATTGTGGGGAAGCGACACAACATCAACTATTATATTCTCGCTTATCATTAAGTAAGGTGGAAAAAATATTCATCTCTCATCTCCATGGAGATCATATATATGGATTGCCCGGAATACTAGGAAGTCGTTCTTTCCAAGGAGCGACTTCCCCATTAAGCGTATACGGTCCAAAAGGGATAAAGGTGTTTATCGAAACAACGTTAGCCGTATCGAAAACCTATTTGAAATATCCGTTGTACATATATGAAATCGAAAAAGGGATATTATGGGACGACAAGGAAGGTAAAATGGAAGTTTTTTCATTAGAGCATGCGATTGAAAGTTTCGGATTTCGTTTTTGTGAAAAACCAAAATGTGGAAAACTCCAAATTGGAAAATTAATGGAAAAGGGAATCCCGCCTGGACCCATATATGAACAGCTCAAGCAAGGTCAAACGATCACTTTAGAAAATGGAGAGAAAATAGATGGGACCCAATTTGTAGGACCTAGTCAACCTGGGCGAGTCGTTGCCGTGGCTGGGGATACAAAAATTTGTGAAACTAGTTATCAACTTGCGAGTGATGCAGACTTATTAATTCATGAAGCAACGTTTCGAACGGGTGAGGAAGAAACGGCATCTCAATTCGGCCATTCTACTGTCAAACAAGTGACTGAGCTTGCCCTTGACTGTAATGTGAAACAACTTTTATTAACTCATATTAGTTCAAGATATCATGACGAAACGAAAGAGATTGAACAAGAGGCGCAAGCGTTCTTCCCAGCTTGTTTTGTAGCAAACGACTTTGATGTGTTCTCCTTTGATGAAAAGAATAAAAAACTAAGCAAACAGACAAATTAATATCATTCCCTACTCATCAAAACAAGGAGGAACAGAGATGGCCATACATGAACAAGTGAATCAATTTGTTGAAAAAGCAAATGAAACGATTGAACTTGCACAACAACAATTAGATTTGGCAAAACGAGTTGAAGCAGGTGACCCAGAGGATTATAGTGAGGCTCAGTTAAAGCTAGAAGAAATTAATGAGGAGCTAAACAGCTTAATTCGAAGCGCAACGCCTGAGCAACGTGACCAATTGCACCGTGCACAACAACGGGTATCACAAATGCAAAATAATATGATTTTAAAAAGGTAACTGAAAAAGGCTGTTGAGCTAATTTACTCAACAGCCTAATATTATTTACCAAGCGTAAGTGGAACCGATGATGATGAGGAGAATAAACAACACAACGATTAACGCAAATCCGCCACCATAAGTGTGAGTCATTTCTCATCCCTCCTTACCGAGTTCGAGTTTTATATCATGCGTTGATGAGTAATTACCAAGTGTATGCTGTTCCGATGATGATTAAAAGGATAAACAACACAACTAGTAAAGCAAATCCACTACCGTAAGCGTGACCCATGGTTCATTCCTCCTTTACGATTTTTTGTATATTTTAACGTACATCTATTTTTTCATTACCAAGTGTAAGTCGCACCGATGATAATGAGAAGGATAAACAATACAACGAGTAACGCAAATCCGCTTCCGAAAGTGTGAGTCATAAGAATTCCTCCTATAGTTAGCCTTTTGGTTTATATCATGTTTACTCCTCAGTTATTACCAAGTGTAAGCTGAACCGATGATAATAAGAAGGATAAACAACACAACCAATAACGCAAATCCGCCTCCGTAAGTGTGAGTCATAACTCATACCTCCTTGTAAAGTTAATCATTGACCTTACACTGTTACCATATGTAAATGAAATAAAAAGGTATAGGCATTCAACCTGTTTTCGAAAAAAAAATCAAATTTATTTCTTCCTTTTGATTAAAAGGGGATTTTGCCTTAAACAGCGAATGTTCAAAGAAGACAAAAAGGAGTGATAAATACATGGGTAGTGAAACAAACGAGCGAGTATTAATGGGGCCAGGTCCAAGTGATGTTCATCCCAATGTACTACGAGAAATGGCAAAACCTTTATTAGGTCACTTGGATCCAGCTTTTTTAACGGTCATGAATGAAACGATGTCATTATTAAGACAAGTATATCAAACGGAAAATAAGCTTACTCTGGCTATGAGCGGAACCGGTAGCGCAGGAATGGAAACGGTGTTTGTCAATTTAGTCGAGCCGGGTGATAAAGTTGTTATTTGTGTAAACGGTTTATTTGGACAACGAATGGTTGATGTAGCGAGCCGCTGTGGAGCTACTGTCATTGAAGTAAAGGCTCCTTGGGGTGAAATCATTGACATTACCAAAGTTAAAACAACGTTAGAACAACATCCCGATGTTGCCCTTGTGGCTGTTGTTCATGCTGAAACATCAACAGGTGTCCTTCAACCATTAGAACAACTTAGTCAAATTGTCCATGATTATGAAGCGTTGTTCGTTTGTGACATGGTAACATCTCTAGGAGGAGTTCCGACTTTAATTGATGAAAGAAAAATTGATGCCGCCTATAGCGGAACACAAAAATGTTTAAGTGCACCACCAGGTTTAGCACCAGTAACGTTTAGTGAACGAGCAGTTCATAAAATGGAAAAAAGAAAAACAAAAGTCCAAAGCTGGTATTTAGATTTATCGATGATTCAAAACTATTGGGGAGAAGAGCGTTCATACCATCATACTGCTCCGATTACAATGGTATATGGCCTGCATGAGTCATTGCGGTTAATAATAAACGAGGGATTGGAACAAGTTTTTGAGCGACATCGTCATTTTGGTGAAGCATTACATAAAGGGTTAGACCAAATGGGACTAAAGCTTCTTGTTCAAAAAGAGCACCGTCTCCCACAATTAACATCTGTTCTCATTCCAGATGGGGTAGACGATGTGAACGTTAGAAAGCAATTATTAACAAAGTACGGTATTGAAATTGGTGGAGGATTAGGTGAATTAAAAGGGAAAGTATGGAGAATTGGATTGATGGGCTTTAATGCAAAACAACGAAATGTTACTTTGTTTTTAGCGGCGTTGCAAGACGTGTTAGCAACGAATTCAAAAGCATAATTGTTCGTCTTTCATGAGAAATTCTTGTATAATGAGGGAAGTCCGGAAAAGAAAGGGAAATGAAATGCAAGAATTAACAAAAAAAGAAGCATATCAATATGTTTCAAGTGATGTTGGCAAAGTAGCCCTTTATGTTTACTCGCCATTATGTGGGACATGTAAAGTAGCAACGGCTATGATGGAGACGATAGAAAAAATGCTTCCAAGTCTACATATTGCGAAATGCAACATAAATACGATGCCAATGTTAGCACAAGATTTGAAAATCAAAAGCGTTCCTTATTTAGCAATTATCCAAAATGGACATATTCATTATGAAATTTATGCGTTTCGTTCTATCCCATTTTTGTTTGACACATTAAAAAAACAAGTGATTGAATAGAAACCGGTTGTTTAAAAAAAGCTAAGGATGGAAAGTGAAAGGGGATATAAACATGTCGATGCACTATGAAGATTATATGAGACAAGTTGTTCAACCAATGAGATTAGAATTAACAAATGGTGGTTTTAAAGAATTAGTTACCGGGCAAGAGGTTACAGAATATATGGAAAATGCAGAAGGAACAACACTAGTCGTCGTCAATTCTGTTTGTGGTTGTGCTGCTGGATTAGCAAGACCTTCAGCGATTATTTCGCTTCAGCATGATGCAAAACCAGACCATCTTGTTACCGTGTTTGCAGGGCAAGATAAAGAAGCAACTGCAAAAATGCGTGAATACTTTGGTGATATTGAGCCATCTTCTCCTTCCATGGCTCTATTAAAAGGAAAAGATGTTGTTCATTTTATTCCAAGAGAACAAATTGAAGACCGAACTGTTGAGGATATTGTAGTAAACTTAACAACTGCGTATGACGCTCATTGTCAATAAAAGTTTGTTAAAATGGAGGGTTTATTATGGTGGCACCGCCATTTTCATTACACGAACTTCACACAAATAAAGTTGTTTCCCTTGCTGATTTTAAAGGGAAGCCTGTGATGTTAACTTTTTTTGCATCATGGTGTCCAGATTCAATGAAAGATTTACATCAGAAAAATCAAATGTTTGAAACAATGGATAAGGATAAACTTCATTTTTTAACGGTAAATGTTACTGGAAGAGAAGGGAAAGCGGATGATGGTCCACGCTTTATTAAAGAGCAGAACTATCAATTTCCTGTACTTCTTGATGAAGGAACAAAAACATATGATGCGTATCGATGTATGGGAGTTCCTACAACCGTATTATTAAATGAAAAACAGGAAATTATCGCTACGTACAATGATAAAAGCTCGTTTATCGATATCATGAAAGGTGTATCACACCTTGTATAAAAATGGGAGGAGCCCTATGAAAAAGGGCTCGTCCCATTTTTGATAACAGAAAATAATACTTCTTTGTTTGGATAATCACTTTTTCTACACTGTTCAATGACTTTGTCGACATCATATGAAACCCGTTCGATGCTCATACGATAATCTTGTTTGTTTTCTTCTAGTAGTAAATAAGACGCTTTCGTCAACCCGTCAAAAGGTAAACCAACACTTCCTAAATTGGCGATGGATTTCCCCTCGAAATAACGAATGTATGGGAGATGGATATGTCCATATAGATAAATCGATGCTTCGTTAAGGACCATCATCTTTTCTTTTAACACAATTTGTTGTGTGTCTGGTAAGACAACATCAAATAAACTAGAAGGTGTGGCATGGAATGCATGGACTTGTGTGTGATTTAAAAGGGAAATCGTTACATCAAGTGGTAGTGCGGCTAACTGTTTGATGTCAGAATTTTGTAATTGTGACACAGTCCAGTCACGTTCGTTGTTCATGATGTCTACTACATGCGAAGGGACTTCTCCTTCTGCGACCCCTCTGACGACCCATTCATCCGCATTCCCTTTTATGATTTCTGTTGCGATTGAATGTACAAGTTCAAGGGAGCGTTTAGGTTCCGGCCCGCGAAAGCAAATATCCCCTAATACATAAACTTCATCGACATTTTGTTCCTTAATCGATTGAATAACGGCTTCGAGTGCGACAGCATTCCCGTGTATATCAGATATAAAAGCGTATTTCATATGCTCCTCCTTTGTTTTTACATAGTATATCAAATCTATAAGCTCTAACAAAAGCAGAACATTGGTTTATTAAAAATGATTATGTTACGATAATACAAGAACTGTGTCGTCTGTTGAAAGGAGAATAACGAATGAAAATTAAATCAATAGAACCAACCCCAAGTCCAAATACAATGAAATTAACATTAAATGAAAATTTACCACAAGGAAAAAGCAATAACTATACAGTGAAAAACAAAAGTGATGCTCCTGAATTTATCCAACAACTCTTTATAATTGAAGGAATAAAAGGGGTTTATCATGTAGCAGACTTTATAGCACTTGAGAGAAATGCGAAAGTGGATTGGAAACTTATCTTACCGAAAGTAAGAGAAGTGTTTGGTGAAGATGTAGGATCTACAAATGCTTCGCAACAACAAGAACAAGATGGTTTTGGTGAAGTGAAAGTGTATTTGCATTTCTTTAAAGGAATTCCAATGCAAATCAAAGTAACGGATGGAGAAAGAGAAGTTCGAGTTGGCTTACCTGATTCATTTAAAGGAGCGGCTGTTCGTGCGCAGAAAGAAACAGATAATGTTGTTATGGAACGAAAATGGGTCGAGCAAAATGTTCGATACGGTGAATTAGAAGAAGTTGGTGAAGAAGTAAAAGAAGAGGTGCTAGCAGCGTATAGTGAAGAAAGACTTGAGGGCTTAGTTGCTTCTGCTTTAGGGCTAGAAAAAGAGAAAGATGAAAAACAAACGAATGTTTTCTCAAAATTAACGATGGGCATGTTAGAGAATCCAGATTGGAAAAAACGCTATGCCGCACTTGACCGGATTGACCCAACAGAAGAAGATATTCCTGCGTTGGCAAAAGCATTAGAGGATGAAAAAGCGTCGATTCGACGTTTAGCTACAGTGTACTTAGGAATGATTGAAAAACCAATTGTCCTCCCTTATTTATATAAAGCGTTAGAAGACAGTTCAGTGACGGTTAGAAGAACAGCAGGTGACTGTTTATCAGATATTGGCGATGCAAAGGCAATACCAGCAATGATTAAAGCTTTACAGGACCCTAACAAACTTGTGCGATGGCGTGCAGCGATGTTCTTATATGAAGTAGGAGACGAAACAGCGCTTGAGGCATTAAAACAAGCAGAAGATGATCCAGAATTCGAAGTAAGCATGCAAGTGAAAATGGCCATCGAACGAATTGAAACTGGGGAAGAAGCAAAAGGTTCAGTTTGGAAACAAATGACGGAAGCAGTAAAAGAAAAGTAAAAGATTTGACGCGAAAAAGCGTCATTTCTTTTTTTTTATGATTGAAAAAGGTAAAATGGTAGTTAAGCTGGAAGAATATACATAGAAACAAAAAAGTAGGAGTGATGAAATTGGATAAAGAACAAGTTATATCGAAGCTAAAAGAAAAAAACCTAGACGATATTATTGAACTCATTGAAGACGCACAAGAAGGTTATTTAACTGAACTTGAGCTAGTAGAATCACTCGGGCTTGTGTATGATGATGAATTAAATAAACAAGTGTTAGATTTGCTAAAACAATTAGGGGTTACGATTATTTACGTAACAGACGACGAATAAAGAAAAGAGGGGAACTTTGTTTTGCGGGGAGAACCAACACAACGAATTTCTAAAAAAGCCTTACCTGTTTGGCGAATAAAAGCAGGGATTGACTCAGCCATATTTGCTTTATTTCCTATCGGTTATGCGGTGGCTCTATCTTTTTTTTCCTTTCCTTTATGGATACTGTGGGTACTCATTGCTATGGTTATGATATATAGCATTGTGTCCATTTTGATAATGCCGATATTACGATGGAAAAGATGGCGCTTTGATGTATTGGATGATGAAATTGATTTACAACACGGTGTTCTTATCGTAAAGCGAACACTAGTACCAATGATACGAGTACAGCATGTTGATACAGAGCATGGGCCAATTTTACGAAAATACGGACTAGCCACTGTCACGATCTCGACTGCTGCAACAGTCCATCGGATACCGGCTTTGCCCTTTGCGCAAGCGGATGAGTTGCGGGATTCCATTTCAAAATTAGCCATGGTAGCTGATGAAGATGATTGAAATGAAACGGCTTCATCCTATTATGATTCTTGTGTCATTTTTAACATCAATCAGACAATTAATTTTACCGATTGGCGTCAGTTTTTTTGTAGGTGGCTTTAATCGTAATGTTATTTTTATTGTTGTCTCACTTAGTATCGCGTTGCTTTTTGCTTTCGTAAGTGGCTTACTTCATTGGATAACCTTTCGTTATTCCTTACACGAAGGGGAATTAACAATTAAACAAGGTTTCTTTGTGAAGAAGACAAGATATATTCGCCAAGAACGAGTGCAAAGCATTGATGTGAGTGCAGGTGTTATCCAGCGTCTGTTTAAACTTGTGAAAGTTAAAATTGAAACTGCTGGTGGTGGTGGTGAGCCTGAACTTTTATTACAAGCGGTCACAAAAGAAGAAGCGATGCTGTTACGAAGCCAGTTACTGCAAGGGAAAAAAGCAAAAGAAGTAGTGGTTGAAGAAAGCGTGTTAGCTGAGGACGTTGACCATCATATAGGACAAGAAGAAGTGCGATGGAAGATATCTTTGCAAGCGCTTCTTGTAGTGGGGATGACATCAGGTGGATTTGGATTAGTTTTCTCGGCGTTGTTAGCGATTTTTCCACAAGTGTCACAGTTTTTGCCTGACCGAATCTATGATATCATTTTTTCCTTTTTTACAGAAACCGCACTTTTTAACATTATCATCATTTTTATCTTTTTATTTTTACTTTCTTGGACAATATCGGTGTTGATGACCGTTTTAAAGTATGCCAATTTTACAATAAAGAAACTAGGAGATGACCTTGTTATTGAACGGGGTTTATTGGAAACGCGCCAGCTTACATTAAACCCACAACGTGTGACGGCGGTACGACTAGTCAATAGTTTGTTGCGACAGCCGTTTGGACTAACTACCATCTATGTAGAAAGCAAAGGTGGGGGTACAAGTGATGAGCAGTTTTCTACCATTTTGTGCCCACTTATTCGAATGAAAGATGTACCAGCCTTTTTAGACGATGTTCTGCCAGATTATGCACTTCATTCAACATTAACAAAGGCACCAAAGCGAGCACTACTACGGTTTATTATTCGAGTAACACTAGTGCCTCTTGTGATTATGGGGATTCTCGCTTATTTTGTTCCATTTGGGGCATACAGTTTTTGTTTATTGCCGTTTTTATTAGTACTAGCCTATGTGCAGTATAAAGATACAGGTGTCAGTTATGAAGGTCAATCGCTTTGTTTTCGCTTTCGGAAACTGAGTCAGACGACAGTATTATTAAAACGAAATCGAATTGAATCTGTGGAAACTCATCAATCGGTCATACAGCGTTTTCGGAAATTAACTTCATTAGAAGCGAGTGTGCTTTCTAGTATCGTTGGGAAAAGTTTTTCTGTAATCGACCTTGATGAAGAAGAAAAGAGCAAGTTTTTACAATGGTATTCTTATGAAAAAAAAGAGGAAGTATGAATGAAGAGGCACTGAAAAAGTATTACGTTTTCAGTGCCTTAAAAATGGTTTAACGATCTTTTGTAAATTCATTTGTATAGGACATAATAGAACGGATACCAGTATCAGAAGTCATTTCAAATCGGTCAAAGCGAACTTCTTGATCGTCATGTTTCGTCGTACGTTCGTAATGATGTTGAACAACAAGCACCGTGGCATCATTTTTATACATGAGAAAGTTCACACCACGAAAGTCATTACGATTCCCGTTTTGCATTTGCGGCTCCAGTGAATTATGGCATTGCCAAATGTTTTCGTGGGATAAACCATATGTAGCCATGCTTTTTTCTAAGGCATCAAATGACGGTTGTTCAAGTTCTTGTAAAAGAAATCGATAGGAGCGAACGACATCAGTTGAAGCCATGTGAATTGAATGACTTTGTTCAGATGATAACGTATTCAAGTAGGCAGTCAAAATTTCAATAATGAGTTCTGACTGTTCATTCGTTGCTTCTGCAATTTCTTGTTGTAGGGCTTGGCGCAATGACAAATTGTAATGAACATTGGCACAATCGCTTTTTGAAATTTTTGATCCGATTACTTCTATGACTTGTCCATTATCATACAAAGGTTTTCTAATTTTAAAATGCTCACTTGTATAGTGTTGCTTTGGTAAGGCGTAAATCCCATTGATTTTTACAATCCCTCTCCATGGCTTGCGTGGTTCTGTGATGACTTCTAATAATTCAGCGTAATATATTCCATCTTGTTGTTCATCAACTATGACTTGTTTACCAGTCAATGATTGCGCTTCTTTTCGATCCATGAAAACCCTCACTTTTACTCTATTAAAGTAATGTTGTAATTTTTTTCTTATTTAATTATAGCGGTGATTACCAATTTACTGCAAGTGTCTAAAAATACCTTTTTTATTTTAAAGTGACACTATTTTTGAATAAATAGAGGATATTTCTAGTTTCTATAGAAATAATATAGAGGTCGAGCTGAAACCATTCGCTCTATAATATTCGAAATATTGAAAAAGTAATGAGAGAACAGGGTACTAAGGGAGGCGTCTTTATGTATAATTTAAAGGAAAAAGAAATGATTTTTGTTTTTACTGGTCCGGATGGTTCAGGGAGAAAAACAGTGGCACGATTAGCAGGTGATACGCTGAATATGGAAGGCGTTATTTCTTCAACAACAAGAGCAAAAAGACCGTATGAAAACGAAGATATCGACTATCACTATTTATCGCGCGAAGATTTTGAGAAAGCAGCGGCAAATGATGAGTTTATTGAAAAAGTAGAAATTAACGGTCATTTATATGGAATTAAGGAAAGAGAAGTGGAAGATAAATTCAAAAAAAATGGCTGTATTTACTTAGTCCTTAATAAAGAAGGGGCAAATATATTGAAAGAGTTGTATGGAGATAAAGTCATTCGTTTGTTTTTGTATGCTGACAGAGTAACTGTACAAAAACGACAACAAGAACGTGGGGATTCACTAGAAGTTATCGATGCTCATATGAGTCATTATGATGAGGAAATGGGATATAAAGACGAATGTGAACATGCTTTTGAAAACTATGAACTTGCCCATACCGTTTTTGAAGTGACAAATAAAATAGAAAAATATTTAACGGGAGCGTTGCCGTTAAAGAAATAAATGTGAGAGAAAGGAACCTTCGATAGGGTGGTATCGAAGGTTTTCGTATGTTAACGGACATACGATCCGCTATTTAAAGAAAAAGTAACGTTTTCTAAAAGCAACCGGACATGTGTTCCGCTAAATCAGCAAAATGAGGGGGCGGCGGTGCCAATTCAGGGCAAGTAACGGAACAGATGTCCGATAAGGAATGAAAAAAGCCGGTTTTTTGTGAAATAACGGAACGTATGTCCGATAGAGAGTGGATTCATATAGTTAGCCAAGGCTTCAAAATTCTAATGGACACACGATCCGTTATTCAAAGAAAAAGTAACGTTTTTTAAAAGTTAACGGACATCAGTTCCGCTAAAGTAGCAAAAAGAGTGGGTTTGGTGCCATTACAGGTCAAATACGGAACAGATGTCCGAACAGACACGAAAAAGGGCGGTTTTTTGTGAAATAGCGGAACGTATGTCCGATAGAGAGTGGATTCATATAGTTAGCCAAGGCTTCAAAATTCTAATGGACACACGATCCGTTATTCAAAGAAAAAGTACCGTTTTTTAAAAGTTAACGGACATCAGTTCCGCTAAGGTAGTAAAAATGAGCGGGTTCGGTGCCACTTCAGGGCAAATAACGGAACAGATGTCCGATAAGAAAGCTAAAAGGGCAGTTTTTTGTGAAATAACGGAACGTATGTCCGAACTGGTTAAGTGATTATTCCCCTCTATCATTCTTCACGCCTTTGCTAGATAATCGAGGATTCCCATCGCACAAATTTTCATGTCAAGTTGAATCACCGTAAATGCCGGATGTGAGGAAGAGACTCCTTTTTTATGTAAGTACTCACGAATTTGAGCGACTAAAGATTCAGATAACCAAGTATGATCTTTTCCGTTCAATCCTGCGTTTTGGCCTTCCTCAACGAAACGTGGAAGCCAGTATTCTAATTGGGCATATACTTCGTTCACATTTGTCGAAGCACCATAATGACCAAAATAGATTTTTTCCACATTTAATTCTTTCACCCGATTAATAGAAGCCCTCATTGCATCTGGGTCAAACTGATTTGGTGAGGTAGATGGTAAAAATAAAGGGACACCACTTTCTTCTAATGATTGATAACGTACACCTAATGTATCCCCTGTGAAAATACCATTACTAATCGGGTCATAAATACTAAAATGATGATTGGCATGACCAGGTGTATCAAGAAAAGATAGCTCACAATGTTGGCTGATTTGTAATGTGTCGCCGTCTCCTTTTGTAATGACGTTCGCTTCTGCTATTGCATAAATTGGGTCAAATAACGCATCAAACGCATCACCATACACAGCTTTGGCTCCTGCAATTAAACGACTAGGATTAATGAGGTGGCGAGCGCCTTTAGGATGGACATACACTTTAGCTTGTGGGCAATGTTGTAAAAGAAGACCAGCTCCACCAGCATGATCTAAATGAATATGGGTAACAATGATGTTTCGAACATCTTCTAACTTAATATGAAGCTCTTGTAATCCTTGTAAAATATGGGGGACAGATAGGCTCGGACCAGTTTCCACAATCGTAATCTGATCATCCATAATGACATAAGCTCCAGTGCGTTCCGCCATTTGAAGGTCGTACCCATCAATAATATACATTCGGTTCCCGAGCGACGTTACTTTAGTGTTCATGGAATGCCTCCTTTAAAATAAAGTGCTTTGAATAAAAGTGTAAAAGGGGAGAAGAAAATTGTAAAGCGTTTTCATAAAAGACGATAAAAAAGAAGTACACGGATGGTGTACTCCTCAAATCACTTATCTGAATATCTAGCATCATTGAGTTTTAAAAGGTGATTCATTCGTTCCACACGATTTCGTTCTAATTCTTCTGTTAAACGAATTATGTTAAGTTCCATTTTTGATAAAGCAACAAATATATTTTCTTTCTGCTTTAACTGATTTTCTTTTGAAAGTGATAAAAATGTATAAATTAAATTCGGGATGTCTTCACGAAACATCCGTTTCACAGTATGACGGTCCTCAATGTCGAGCAATTCGAAATGAGGAACAAGTTTATCCGTTTGTTTAATAATTCGCTCGAGCCGGTTTTCTAATAATGGATCAAGTGAAAACGAGTTTTTATGTTGCAATAATCGTTTTGTATCATGAAGAAGTATTTTCATTTCTTCATTTTTTTGCGGTGATTGTGCTCTATTATTCATTTCATCTGTTGCAGATGTCGATGGTAATGTTGGTGGCGTTTTCGTATCATCGATTAATCGCCCGAGCAGTGCATCATCTAGCATATCAATTTTATAAAAAATCGGTTGTAAATAAGGAGATTTTCGGACGTTACGGACATAAGATTTACGATTTTCGATATAATGAATCGTCGAATCTTTCACTTTGCCGATCCCATTTACTGCCCTGAAATGTTTTCGATAGCAATCAATATAAATTCGTTTTTTTATCGGTGAACGACTTTGATAGGTATCTTGAATCTGCAGCTTAATTCGCTTTTTTCGAATTTTAATAATAATTTTATAATTGATTGTTTTCTTTTGTAATGTACGATTTTGCTGGTATTTACTCGTTTGTTCAATTAATTTCCCCAATATTCTTTCTGCTTCTTGTAGTAAGTCTAATGTAGCTTGATCAGATAAAATATCATCTCGTACTGTACGCATGCGGTCGGGTAGAAACTTTTCCATCCAGCTCATGTCAAAAAGGTCTTTCCACATTCTCTAGTCTCTCCTTTAGGAAGGGAAGCAAATTATGAACCAAGTAATTTCGTTTTCATTTGTTTATTTAATTCGTCCACTTCGGTAATGAATTTCTTTCCGCTCGCAATAATACGTTCATTTGATTGCTCGGTCATTTGAATCGCAGCATACACATCATCGTACGCCTTCTTAAATGTATCAATGGCAATCGCTGGCTCTTCTAATGTTTTTAATGTTTCTTGTGTATTTTCTTTTAGCATTTGCGCGTTTGATAGTAACATCGACTCTGTTGCTTCATTAACGTTTTTCACGGCATTAATGACTTTGCGCTGATTGCCTAATGCAAGCTGAATCGAAGCTGTCACTGTAATAATATTTTTTGTCATAGTTATCGCGTTAAAAATCGCTTCTTCTAATTTATCATTATTCTCAATAATAATATCAACAGAGGCAATCGATTGTTGCAAAACCATAACTGCTTGTGTCATGTTCTTAATACGTGTGATGACTTTTTGTTGCCCTTTTTGTAAAGCAGTAAAATGTTCTTGATTTTCTTCGTTTTTCATTTCTTGTTCGAGCATGTCATTTAATTGTTTTCCAATGGAAATTTGCTCGTCTAATCCAGCAATTCGTTGCCTAGCAACAACACGTAATTCAGCTAACATGACATTATCTTCTTGTAATTTGTCTTTTCCTTTTAAGAGAGCTTCAATAATTTGTTCTACTTGCGCTTCAACAGTTTGGTATTTTTTTGCATATTGTTGAATGGGGTTTCTTCCAAACATTTTATTCATCATTTTTTGGAAGCCACTCTCTTTTAAATAATTTGGTTCAAGCTCAGACACAATGTCTCTAAGTTCATGTAATTGGGTAGGAAGCTTATTATCATTTTGTGTCATCATTTCTTTTACAGGTCGTTTTAATGCTTCTAATGATTCTCCAGCTTGTTTTTGCGCATCTTCACCGAGTGATCCGAGCGATTCTAAAATTTTATCTATATTTTTTTCATCTTGAAATTCTGAAATAATCTTTGCGGCTTTTTCATTTGCTTCATTTGTCATATTCATTCTCCTCCGTTATCAACTGTTATATTTTTCTTTAGGAATATAAGCGGTGTTCCGTTTCAATTTCTGTCTCTCAAATTATACCAATGTTCAACAATGATAGACAAGCACTGTTCGATATTCATTTTCTATATCATTCATGAATTCATGGTAAAATGAGAAAAAGCCACGTGAAAGGTGTAGAAGTTTTGTGTGTATTGTTAACATATCTTATGAACAACACGACCATTATTGTTTCGTGTTAGCGGCGAATCGTGATGAGTTTTTTGCTAGAAGCACTGCACCCCTTCACGTCTGGGAAGACACCCCACATGTGATTGGTGGACGAGACCTTGTTTCCATGGGGAGCTGGTTAGCTGTGACAAAAGAGAAAAGAGTCGCTGCATTGACGAATTTTCGTGATCAGATAGTTGTGAAAGACCCAAAAACACGAGGAAGTCTTGTCGCTGATTTTGTTCAACATGAGCAACCCGCCTCACAATATATAAAGAATATTGAGCGAGAAAAAATGAAATATGGCGGATATAATTTACTTCTTTATGAAAATCACCATTTATTTTTTCATACTAATCGAGGGACAGGTCCATTACAAGTAAAGAAAGGGATATATAGTATAAGTAATGGTCATTTCCATACGGAATGGCCGAAAACGATAAAAGGAAAGTCGCTTTTACAAGATACGGTTTCACTTAAAGGTGAAAAATTAATAACGACCTTGCTCGACCGTTTAACAGACAATGCCGTTGCCCCTGATGACCAACTCCCGTCAACAGGCGTTGGAGTGGAAGCAGAACGGATGTTATCTCCATTGTTCATACAAAGTCCAGGATATGGGACTCGGTGTTCCACTGTTGTGTTATTTAATAAGGAAGGACAAGGATTAATGGTTGAACGAACTTACGAAACAAATGGTAAGACAACGGACCGAAACATGACATTCTAAAGGAGAGATGAAAGATGAAAAACAAAAAGAAAAAGCAAAACGATAGCTTTGGGGGCCTTTCAGAAAGACTTTCTGAAGATGTAATGAAAAAATTGAAAGATACGTCTGTCACGCTGAAAGAAGCAGAAAAACAAAAAGAAGAGGAAGAAAGACAAAAGCGTATTCGCGAAAAAAGAGAACGAGAAAAGAATAAATCATTTGAGGAATTACTAGAAGAAAGTAATTTGGATTGGCGTAATTTTAAGAAGTGATGTCGGTTATTCGATGTCACTTTTTTTAGATAAAAAATTTCGTATAGTAGTGAAGCTTTGAAAGCGAATTCTAGGAGAGAGAAGGCTCTGTACTTCGCTTGAAACGCGTTTTTCTTAACGGAGGGTGTTTGAGTTGTGTGTTATAGGGTTCTATTGGACAAAACAAGAGTAAAATCAGAAAGAAGTGTCTAATAGGAAGGTTCTATTAGACAAAACGAGAGCAAAATCGGTAAGAAGTGTCCAATAGAAGTCTTCTATCAGCTATGTTTGTTTAGTGTGTCATGAAAAGAAAAAGATATCTTTTGATGTAGTAAGAGATTTTGATTTAATGGAAGGTGGCGATCCGATGACACCACCAATGTTTCCTGTAAAACTAGTGGAGGAGAAATGGATCCTGAGTATTGTAAAGGGTACATGGAGTAGAGTACAGGCTTTCAGATTTGCGGGAAACAAAAAAGGACTGAGTGAGATGGGTTTTCTCACTCAGTATTTCTAAAAAGATAAGAAGCATAAAATATTGGTCTAGCATTGAAGCTTTAAAAGCTTATTTTAGAAGGAAATTCCATTTCATAACAAATCATAAATATGTGCAACCGGGATGAATGGAGGAAACATTGATACAGTTCGTACTTATCAATGATTAGGAACGTTGTGCTCTGAATAGAGTTTGAATATTATTACATAAAAGTTCATAAAAATAATCTTCACACTATTCTTATTATTATAAAAAGTAACGAAAAAAGCCTTAAGTAAGCGTTTTCATTAGGTTTTCACTATAAATTTAATTTGCCGAAATGTCAGAAAAATGATATTATCTTGTATATTAGATTAAACATAGATAAAAAGTAGACATTTTTTCATACTTATTTATTTTACTCGGGGAGAGGTTGATGCTTGATGAATAGGAACGGATTACCAGAAAAGCAAGGCCTTTATGACCCTCAGTTCGAACATGATAACTGCGGGATCGGCTTTTTAGCTAATATTAAAGGGGAAAAATCACACAAAATCGTACAAGATGCATTGCATGTTTTACAAAACCTTGAACATCGTGGCGGGCAAGGCGATGAAGCGAATACAGGTGATGGTGCAGGGATATTACTTCAAATTCCTCATCGTTTTTTTCAGTGTGCCTGTAAAAATGAGTCAATAAATCTCCCATCAGAAGGGGAATATGGGGTTGCGATGCTTTTCCTTCCTCAAGATGAAGCGACACGAAGCAAATGTGAATCACAAATTGAAAATATCGTAAACGAAGAAGGGCAATTAGTATTAGGTTGGCGTACTGTACCGACTGACTCTACGATGCTTGGCCGTGCTGCAGTATCAGCAATGCCGTTTGTACGCCAATTATTCGTTCATAAAAGTCATGCTATTTCAAAAGGATTGGAATTTGAACGGAAATTATATGTGATCCGGAAGCGTGCAGAAAAAGAAATTGGTTCAGAGATTTCAGTTGAACAGTCTTTTTATTTTGCCTCTTTTTCAAGTAAAACGATTGTGTATAAAGGAATGTTAACAACAGAACAAGTGAATCAATTTTATCTTGATTTAAATGACTCATTATTTGAATCTGCTTTGGCTCTTGTTCACTCACGTTTTAGTACAAATACGTTTCCGAGCTGGGAGCGTGCCCACCCGAATCGCTATATGATTCATAATGGTGAAATTAATACGTTAAAAGGAAATGTTAACTGGATGCGGGCAAGAGAAGCGAGATTTGCTTCCCCATTATTCAAAGAGGACATTGAAAAAATCCGTCCTGTCATTGATGAAAGTGGTAGTGACTCATCGATGTTTGATAACACACTTGAATTTCTAACGCTTTCAGGCCGAACGATGGCTCATGCTGCGATGATGATGATTCCAGAACCATGGCAAAATGATGCGCAGATGAGTCCGGATAAAAAAGCATTTTACCAATATCATAGTACGTTAATGGAGCCGTGGGATGGCCCAACTGCGATTGTGTTTACGAATGGAGACCAAATTGGAGCATGCTTAGACCGAAATGGGTTACGACCATCGCGTTATTACGTCACAAAAGATGGTTACATCATTATGTCTTCTGAAGTTGGAGTCATTGATGTTGCTCCTGAAAACGTGTTGTATAAAGACCGTCTTCGTCCAGGGCAAATGTTATTAGTGGACTTGGAAAAAGGCCGAATTGTTCCTGATGAAGAGATTAAGCAACAAGTGGCAAACGAACAGCCTTACGAGCAGTGGATTGAAGAACACTTACTTGATTTAGATCAAGTGCTTGAAACATCAGATGTTGAGAATACAAGCTTTGACCAGCTTCTTCCGCGCCAGCTTGCGTTTGGCTATACGTATGAAGAAGTAACAAAAATGTTGTTGCCAATGGTGACAGAAGGAGTAGACCCTGTTGGTTCAATGGGATATGATTCACCTTTGGCTGTTTTATCAAAAAAACCACAGCTGCTCTACAATTATTTCAAGCAACAATTTGCCCAAGTAACAAATCCTCCAATTGATGCGATTCGGGAAGAATATGTTACAGCATTAGGGACGACAATCGGAGCAGAAGGTAATCTTCTTTCACCACAGCCTGAAAGCTGCCGACATATTTATTTGAAATATCCTCTTTTAACGAATGAAGAATTAGCGAAGTTAAAGAAAAATAAACTAAATGGCTTTAAAGCAAAAACATTGCCAATGTTATTCCCGACAAGAGACAAAGAGCAAGGGTTAGAACCAGCATTAGAGCAATTATTTCAATCAGCTGACAGGGCAATTGAAAAAGGAACAACCCTGCTCCTATTATCAGACAGGTTGATGGATAAAGACAATGCGGCTATTCCAGCTTTATTAGCAGTAGCGGGTTTGCATCATCATTTAATTCGTCAAGGAACGAGAACGAAAGTTAGTATTTTAGTCGAATCAGGCGAGCCACGTGAAGTTCAACACTTTGCTTTATTGTTAGCATACGGGGCAGAAGCGATTAATCCGTATTTAGCGTTTGATTCGTTTGACTCGATGATTCAAGATGGGATATTGGAACAGAAGTCTTATGTGGAAGCTGTTTCTACTTATATAAAAGCGGCAACAAAAGGCGTGATGAAAGTTTTATCAAAAATGGGGATTTCCACGATTCAAAGTTACCGTGGTGCTCAAATTTTTGAAGCTGTTGGGATTCATGATTCTGTCATTGAAAAATACTTTGCGAGAACGACATCCCGAATTGGCGGAATTGACTTAACGATGATTGCAAAAGAAACGTTAACCCGTCATGACCGTGCATTTACGACACAAGAAGGCGCAGATAAAACATTAGATTCTGGGGATGATTTGCAATGGCGTCGTGATGGAGAACCGCATCAATATAATCCGCATACGATTCATATTTTGCAACATGCGTGCCGAAAGAATGATTATTCATTGTTTAAAAAATATTCAAAAGCGATTGATGAACAAACAAAAGAACAAACGACATTACGTGGATTACTGAAATTTAAACAACAAAACGAACCGATTCCACTTGAAGAAGTGGAACCAATTGAAGCGATTGTCGCTCGTTTTAAAACGGGTGCGATGTCTTTTGGTTCGATTAGTGCAGAAGCGCATGAAGCGCTTGCGATTGCAATGAACCGCATTGGGGGACGAAGCAATACAGGAGAAGGCGGAGAACATCCAGCACGCTTTACTCCAGATGCAAATGGAGATTCTCGTAGAAGCTCGATTAAACAAGTAGCTTCTGGCCGTTTTGGCGTGACAAGTCACTATCTAGTGAATTCAGATGAAATTCAAATTAAAGTGGCCCAAGGAGCCAAACCTGGTGAAGGCGGACAGCTTCCTGGAAATAAAGTGTATCCATGGGTTGCTGAAGTTCGTGGGTCTACACCAGGAGTAGGTTTAATTTCACCACCTCCACATCATGATATTTATTCGATTGAAGATTTAGCTGAGCTTATTCACGATTTGAAAAATGCGAATCCGAGTGCGAAAATCAGTGTCAAGCTTGTAGCGGGTACCGGAGTTGGAACAATTGCGGCAGGTGTAGCGAAAGGGCGAGCTGATCATGTCATTATTAGTGGTTATGATGGAGGGACAGGAGCTGCGGCAAGAACAAGTATTAAACATACAGGTCTTCCATGGGAAATCGGATTAGCCGAAACACATCAAACATTAGTGTTAAACAATTTACGAAATCGGATTTCAGTTGAAACCGACGGAAAATTAATGACTGGTCGCGATGTGGTTGTTGCTGCTTTATTAGGTGCAGAAGAATTTGCCTTTTCAACGGCGCCACTTGTTGTGTTAGGCTGTGTCATTATGCGGGTTTGTCATTTAGATACATGCCCAGTCGGAATTGCCACACAAAATCCTGAGCTACGAAAAAAATTCATGGGCACACCAGACCATGTCGTGAACTTTATGACGTTTATCGCGCAAGAAATTCGCGAATATATGGCTGAGCTTGGATTTAAAACAATAGATGAAATGGTTGGGCGAACGGATTTGCTAGAGCAAAATGCTGAAATTGAAAATGAGAAAGCAAAAACAGTTGATTTGCAAAGCCTATTATTCCAACCGAATAAAGACGGCCAACAAAAAAATGTAAAAACAATCGAACAAGACCACCAGCTTGAGCAATCATTAGACTATACGACATTACTTGAGCTATGCAAACCGGCAATTGAAGAAGGAATACCGGTTCAAGCGTCGGTCGAATTGAAAAACATTCACCGTGTTACAGGGACAATTGTAGGTAGTGAAGTGAGTAAAAAGTATGGAGCAAAAGGATTGCCAGAAGATACAATTACATTAAACTTTACCGGTTCTGCTGGTCAAAGCTTTGGTGCATTTGTACCAAAAGGGATGACGCTAGCATTAGAAGGCGATGCCAATGATTATTTAGGAAAAGGATTATCAGGTGGGAAAATCATTGTTTATCCACCAGCACTTTCATCCTTTAAATCAGAAGAAAATGTCATTATCGGAAACACGACCTTTTACGGAGCAACGGCTGGTGAAGCTTTTATTGCCGGTGTAGCCGGAGAACGCTTTTGTGTCCGGAATAGTGGCGTCCACGTTGTTGTCGAAGGAGTCGGCAACCACGGTTGTGAATATATGACAGGCGGGCGAGTCATTAACCTTGGTACAACAGGAAAGAACTTTGCTGCAGGGATGTCAGGTGGAATTGCATATGTTTTCGATGAAGAAAACGAGTTTGCAGCAAATTGTAATCAAGAAATGGTTCTACTTGAATCCATTCAATCAAATGAAGAAACACACTATGTAAAAACAATGATTGAAAAACATGTGTTCCATACAAATAGTGGGAAGGGCAAAGACATTCTTGCTAATTGGCCAAAGGCAGCAAGTCAATTTGTAAAAGTGATTCCAAGAGATTACAAACGTATGCAAGAAGCGATCGACCGTGTGAAAGCAGAAGGACGAACAGAAAAAGAAGCGATTATGATTGCTTTTAATGAAAATAAAAACGATAAAACACGAGTAAGCGGCAAATAGAGAGAAAAAAGGCGGGGGAAGGCCCCCTGCCTACTAGATTAGTAATGTAGGAGTGAGGAACATGGGGAAACCGACTGGCTTTATGGAGTATGAACGTGTTAACGCTCCAAAGCAGGATCCGTTTGAACGAACGAAAAATTGGCAAGAGTTTCAATTATTATTACCAGAAGATAAGCTCCGTCAACAAGGAGCACGTTGTATGGATTGTGGTGTTCCCTTTTGTCAAACAGGAACATCCATGGAAGGATCAGGAGAAATCGGCTGTCCTGTATACAATTTAATTCCAGAATGGAATGATTTAATTTATCGTAATCAATGGAAAGAAGCGTTACATCGTCTTCACAAAACAAATAACTTCCCAGAATTCACGGGACGAGTTTGTCCTGCACCATGTGAAGGTTCCTGTACAGTCGCTCTTGACGGTGATGCGGTTACGATAAAAAATATTGAATACAGCATTGTAGAACGAGGGTTTAAAGAGGGATGGATCGTTCCACAACCACCAAAGCAAAGAACGGGCAAGAAAGTAGCCATCGTAGGTTCCGGACCTGCAGGATTAGCTGCTGCTGCTCAATTAAACAAAGCGGGACATCTTGTTACAGTCTTTGAGCGTCACGACCGAATTGGTGGATTGCTTACGTACGGTATTCCAGATGTAAAACTATCTTATAGTACAATTAAACGCCGTTTAGATATTTTGGAAAAAGAAGGCGTACAGTTCAAAACAAACACAGAAATCGGCAAAGACATTCCAGTTTCTTCATTAAAAGAAGATTTTGATGCTGTTATTTTATGTACAGGTGCAACAAAACCTCGTGATGTTGAAGTTGAAGGAAGACAGTTAAAAGGCATTCATTTTGCGATGGACTTTTTGCATCAAAACACGAAAAGTCTATTAGACTCTGCTCATGAAGATGGAAACTTTATTTCTGCAAAAGGAAAAGATGTTCTCGTTATCGGTGGTGGGGATACGGGGGTGGACTGTATCACAACGTCTGTCCGCCATGGAGCAAAAAGTATCACGCAATTTGATATTAACCGAGAACGCCCAGAAAAACGCGCCAACTCAAACCCATGGCCATTGTTCCCGATCGTCCATCACCATGAGGATGGTCATAAAGAAGCAATTGCCGTCTATGGCAATGATCCACGCGCATATCAACTGCAAACAACGAAATTTGTCGGTGATGAGCATGGTCATGTTAAAGAAGTTCATACGATTGCTGTGGAAACAAGCATTGATGAAAACGGCAATAAAGTCCGAACCGAAATTCCGGGAACAGAAAAAATTTGGCCTGCTCAACTCGTGTTCTTAGCAATTGGTTTTACAGGTCCTGAGGAAGAGATCATTCGTCAGCTTGAACTAGAAACCGATCGTCGTTCGACAATTAAAGCAGAATACGGCAGCTATAAAACGAGTGTCGACGGTGTATTTGCTGCCGGAGATAACCGCCGTGGTCAAAGCTTAATCGTATGGGCGATCCATGAAGGAAGAGAAGCGGCTAGAGAATGTGATAAGTATTTAATGGGTAGCACTTTGTTGCCTTAAAAACTTTATAGTGATTGACCCCCTTTTGATTAAAGGGGGTTTTTGTGTTTTTGTTGTAATCGATTTTGTATCGGACATGTGTTCCGCTATTTCTATAAATATCGCGTTTTCTTGAATTCTATCGGACATCTGTTCCGTTAATTGAAGAAATGAGGGGAGAAATGCCCGTTTTTTCCTAGTTTAACGGAACGAATGTCCGATAGCTTTTGAGGAAACATGGCTTTTTCGCTAAATAACGGAAGAGATGTCCGTTGAAGATGAAACGAACATAAAAAAGGAGCTTCTGTCATGTTTGGTATAAAAAAGAAGTGAAATAAATGGGGTTTTATGGAATGATATGTAACTATTTACCACAAAGGCATCCGCTGATGAAAAAAAATGTAAAAATGTAAAATGATATAAACTTACTAGAAGAGTGTTTTGTTCTAGTGCAAATATCACGTTTAAATGTTTCTATTGAATTCTTTAGCTTCCTTATTTTAACTTTCGTTTTGTCGAAAAAACACTAGAATTAAAGAAATCCTTGAACTATTAACGGTTATACAAGAATTTGTGAATAGTTAAAAGGTCACACTAAATATCTTAAATTCAAAATAAAATCATAAAAAATGAGAGTTTAGTATGGAATTGACGTATTTACTATTACATGGTAATTTTTTCGATATATAGAAATTGTATAAGAATGGAGAAAAAACATGGTAATTGTTGTGGATGAGTCTCTTGGATACAAAATAGAAGGTGTACAACTTTCACATAACGTAGTAATCAAACCAATTCAGTTTGTCAAACCGGCAACGACATTTAAAGAAGTGTTAGACGAGTCACGTTATCATTTTTTTAATAAGAGAATAACAGTTAAATTATACGAAATTGATGAAGAACTTAATTATTTCATATCACTAGCAAATGAACACCAACAAATTGTTTATTTTTATGATGGTCGCTTTACTAATATTAATCATCTATCAAAAATTCGATCATGGTTATTGCCAGACTACGAGATTAACTTAATTCCAATTGAAAATAATGCAGAGTTGCTTTTTTATTTAACAAAGTTTGATTCTATCTTCTTGAATAAAAAACTGTCTTCTCATGACATTGCTCGAAAGTTAACACGATTAAAAAGGATGTCGGAATCGTATATTATTTCACCTAACCCTTTGATATTTAAATCCAAAAAAAAGTGGCTTACATATACACCTACTCGAGAATATCAGCGCTTTACGGAATCAACAATAGCAAATAGAAAGCTGAAGCTTCGAACATATTCAACACTTGCTAATTGGAGTGAAGAATTTCAAACGAAAACAACGAATAAACGAGTGATATTGGTTGAAAAAGGAATTAACAATCAAGTGAATGTCCAGGCTGAACGTCGGATAAATATAGAAACAAGCACATTTCCTATTAATATCCCTTATTTGCATGTGTTATTAATACCTGAAACTATATGGAGTGAATTCGAATGATTAATGCCAAAAGAAAAGCTTTCTTGTTTTTATCGTTAGCATTTATTTTAGCGCTATTTACAGCGTTTTATGTTTTGACTGAAATTTCAAAGGCGCAAGAAGCACTTGGAGAAACAATACGCGTCGCAGTAGCGAAACAAGATTTGAGATCATATTCCGTGTTAACACCAGATAAAATTGATTGGATTGAAGTTCCACGTTCAACACAACAATCTTCTTACATTTTAAATGCAAGTGAAATTGAAGAATCTATTGTCATAGTGAACTTAGCTAAAGGAGATTTATTAACGAATAACATAGTAAGACCTGTAATCGATATTCCTAATAATCATAGAATCGTTTGGTTGAATCCAACTAGTAATGTAATTTTTGACCAAAGTGTTACTGGTGGAGACATTGTAGATATTATTGTTAGTTATAAGGATGGAAATGACCATCTTACCAAACGAAGATTTCAAGATGTCGACGTTGTAACTGCCGAAGAACGTGACAGTAAAGTTTTAATTAAAGTTTCTATGGATTTACAAGATGCTGAGGAATTGATTCATTTTCAAAACACAGCACAACAAATTCGTGTGTTACGTGTAAATCATATTTCATCAAGTAGTGAGGAACTTCCACTAGAGGAAGTTCCGGATGAGACAGAGGCGTTAGAACCATTAGAAACCGAAGATGATGTAGAAGAAGAAAGTGATGAGACTGATTCGTAGTTTTATGAAGGGAAGTAATGACAGTGGAAAATAGTAAAGCTTTAATTATATCTAATCAAGATGAACTAATTATGGATGTTCAGCATCTTTTAGCGATTGAAGAAATCGAAAGTGATGTAGAGACTGAATTTACATCGTCTTTTAATAAAGGTTATACATATAGCGTATTTATTTTCGATGAATCTGCTGCATACGCTATTGATAAAGAAGCTTTGCCTCAACCTGCAATAATCTATGTTCTCTTAACAGAAAAATCTTATGAAAAAGCTCGTTTTTTCTTAAGAAAAGGAATGACGAATGTATTTGTTTATCCAGATGAACGAGAATTATTCCAACAAGAAATTTTTTCTGCAATAGAAGAACTGCGAGCTAAACAACGAAAATCTAAAGATTTGTTTGGCAAAGGGAATGTACATGCTTTTTATAGTGCCAAAGGGGGAACTGGAAAAACACTTTTAGCATCCATGTTTGCTCAATATTTACAAGTTCAGCACGATAAAAAAGTTGCTTTAATTGATTTGAATGCACAGTTTGGGGGAGTAGAAGCCCTATTTAGTATTGAACCCGCACGGTCATATTATGATTTAAGACCAGTGTTAGCAGAATTATCAATTAACCATATTGAAAATATTGCCGTAACTGAAAGTAAAACAGGGTTGACGCTTATATTAGGTCCTGCTAACCCACAGCGTGCTGAAGAAATAAATGAAGAACTAATTTCCGCTGTGATTCGAACATGTCAAACTCATTTTGATGAAGTAGTGTTAGATGTTCCTAGTGGAGTCAATTCTGTTAGTTTTACTGGTTTAAATGAAGCATCACGTATTCATTATGTTTTGACACCGGATAGCTTGTCATTACGGTCTTATCGAGAGGCTTTGAAACTATTCCAACGCTTTCAACTTGGAAGTAAAGGGGAAATGTCATTAATTTTAAATCGAACTCACTCTAAGAGTGAATTAACAGATAATGATATTAGTAAACTATTAGATACAAAAATAAAAGCTCAAATTCGCGCTGACTTTTTTTCAGTCCAACCAGCAATCAATATGGGTGTTCCTTTTATTTCGAAAAGAAATGAGAAACTATCTTCTAACGTGATGAAAGACGTAAAAAGATATGCTGAAAAGGTGTTAAAAGAGAGGTGATGAAATGTGTCATGGTTAGAACGAGCGTCAAAGCAAACAACAGGAATGATTGATGACAATTGGGATATTAGAGACCAACAGCATGACCATTGGGTTCGTCATTATAAAGGAAGAATCATTAAAGAATCGGACTTAGAAACGATTATCGCCTTACCTGCAAGTGAAAGACGGTTGACAATTGAAAGAATGGTTCAGCAAATGATCGAGGAAGAACGAGTAATTATTCCTAGACAAGATATGGAACAAATCATTCAACAGATTATAAATGAATCAGTTGGATACGGACCGCTTGAATCGTTATTACAGCGTGATGATGTAACAGAAATTATGGTAAACGGACCAAAAGAGATTTTCATTGAAAGAAAAGGGCGTTTAGAGAAGACAAACGTCAAATTTAAAGATAATCAGCATGTCAGACATATCATCGATCGAATTATCGCTCCTTTAGGAAGGCGTGTTGATGAAAGTTCGCCAATGGTGGATGCGAGATTACCAGATGGAAGTCGTGTAAATGCTGTTATTCCACCAATTAGTCTAGACGGTCCATCTATATCCATTCGTAAATTTAATCCAACTCCATTTACGATAGCAGATTTACAACAATTTGGTACATTTACTGAAGAAATGGCTGAGTTTCTTACGGCAATCGTAAAAGCGAAATGTAATATTTTAGTGTCTGGTGGAACGGGAAGTGGAAAAACAACATTATTGAATGTGCTCTCGGGTGCTATTCCATCAGGAGAACGAATTGTAACGATAGAAGATATGGCAGAATTACGATTCACATACGATAATCTCGTTCGCTTGGAAGCGAGGCCTAAAAATATGGAAGGTTCTGGTGAGGTTTCAATTCGTGACTTAGTGAAAAATGCACTCCGGATGAGGCCAGACCGAATTATTGTTGGGGAAGTTCGTGGTTCAGAAGCCATTGATATGTTACAAGCGATGAATACTGGTCATGAAGGTTCTTTAACTACAATCCATGCAAATACACCAAGAGATGCGTTAGGTCGCTTAGAAGCAATGGTCATTATGTCGGGATTGCCCCTGACTCCAGATGTTATTCAAGGATATTTTGTGGGAGCCCTTGATATCATCGTTCAATCAGAGCGGCTTCCAGATGGGAAAAGAAAACTCGTGAGTATTGCAGAAATCGTCGAAGAAGATGGTCGTGTTTTTGTTAAAGATATTTTTAAATTTGTACGCGAAGGAACAGATAGCTCAGGGAATATTAAAGGTCATTTTTTAGCTACAGGATATGTTCCTACAGTGTATGAAAAAATTCGTACTAGTGGGTTTAGTTTAAATGAATATATGTTCAAAGAAGGTATTGTGCTATGAATATGGCTTTATTATCACTTACAAGTTCAATCGTCTGTTTTTTCGCTTTTGTTTTTTATCTCATCCAAAGCTTTCGTATGAAAAAAACAACGAAGCGGGTAGAAAACTGGTTTGAAAATGAAAATTCGAAAGTACGTAAAAGTTTTATATTAGGAATTGGAGATAAGTTTGACCAATCCGAGTTTGCTCAAGATTTAAGTATTAAGCTTACTCGAGCGAATTTGAAATTAAAACCTTCTGAGTACGCGGGGACTTGTTTATTGTTATTTTTAACAATGGTATTTATAGGCTACCATTTCATGCAGCTCGTCTTTCTTTTATCTTTAATCGTATCTTATTTGGTTGTATGGGTTGGCTCGAAGTTCTTTTTGAACTCTCGACAAAATAAAAGAACTGAACTAGTGAATAAACAATTACCTGAAATTTGTAGAATGTTAAGTAACTCCGTTAAAGCGGGTTTAACGATTCCTCAAGGGATGGAAATGGTTGCTAGAGAAATTAGTGAACCAGCAGGCCCAGAGTTCCAAACTATGGTTCAACAACTACAATTTGGGGATGACTTTGAAGAGGTGATGACCCGGTTTAGGGATCGGGTGGATAGTAAAGATTTAATGATTTTTGTAAGTACAATTTTAATACAAAGAAAAGTGGGCGGAAATTTAGCTGAAATTTTGTCTCTTATGGCTGAAACATTAGAAGAACGTGCAAGGGTCAATAAAGAAGTGAGTACAGTAACTGCTGAATCAAAGTTTGTTTCTATTATTTTGCCAGTACTTCCATTAGCAATGGCCCTTATGATGAATTTAATCATTCCAGGGTTTTTAAATCCACTCTTTTCTTTGTTCGGTATGATATTATTAGCTATTTTCCTTGCAATTCAAGTAGCTTCATTTTTAATCATTCGACAAATAACGAAAATAAGGGTGTGACAAAATGGGGGCGAAATTTGTATTTCTAACGTTATTGTTCATTGCTTTAGTATTGCTGTCCCTGTTTATAGGGTTCATTTATATTTGGCTAACAATAGCTAAAAAAGATAATTTAGTAAAGCTATTAAAATATAAAACTTTAAAAAAAGAAAAAAGAAATATTGTAGAACGTTTATGGAAACCGTTTCTACGAGCAGCAGAATATGTTGCACCAACTACAGCGAAATACCGTTTGTTCACAAAAGAAAATGATAAAGTTATGTTAGACCGTTCAGGGAACCCATTCCAGCTAAGTTTAGATGGATTTTACGGGTTGAGATACGTTCTTTTTTTCACCTTCTTTATTTTTACATGGCTGTATATGATTATCGGAATGCCATTTGGATTGTTGTTGTTTATTACAACTCCGTATCTCGCTTTCTTCTTTCCTAACTTTTGGATTTGGTATAAAGCGCGAGAACGGCAGGAATTAATTAGTGAAGCGATGCCTGACTTTTTAGATACTGTCAGTGTTACCCTTCAAGCAGGTGTTGGTTTAGATACAGCACTAAGACAAGTATCAAATCAAATGGAAGGGCCATTAAGTGAAGAAATCCAACGGTTTAGTCGTGAAATTGATTTAGGTGTAACACGAAAGATTGCATATCAAAATTTATTAAACCGAAATACATCTCGTGAATTAGAAATACTAGTTAATTCTTTAATACAGGGAACAGCCTTAGGTGTACCTGTTTCTACAACGTTTAAAATACAAGCAGATGATTTGCGGTCAATGCGTGGCTTTAGAGCAAAAGAAAAAGCAGCAAAAGCAAGTCCGCAAATTACACTTGTTACGACGTTTCTAGTTGCACCTTCCGTATTTTTCTTAATTATTGGTTTACTATTTTTAAATCTCATTTATAACCCTGAAGCATTCGGATTAAATGTATTCTTCGGATGATTTAGGGAGTTATAAAACTAAATTATTATTAAAAGGAGAGATGAGTATGTTAACGAAGTTCAAAAACTTCATTGGTCAGTATGTAAAAAATGAAAGAGGTGCTCAAGCAATTGAATGGATTGCTCTAGGAATTGTAGTCATCGCAGTTTTAGGAGCCGTTGCAACAGCCTTAAGCACTGACGAAAATATTGGAGGTGCAGTGTCGGAAACATTATCGAACCTAATTAAGAGCTTAGGAGCTACTGGTGGAGGAGAAGGTTAATACGCTACTCGTAATAGGTGATAAAGGATGAAGAATATAAAGAAATACATCCATAATGAAAAGGGTTCACAGATGATAGAATTTCTAGCTGTGTTCCCTCTGATTATTTTTGCATTATTGTTTATTTGGCAAGTAGCGCTCATTGCGTATTCTGTAGTTGTAACTGAAGCAGCAGCACGAGACGGGGCAAGGGTCGCCGCCGTTCATGATGATTATAATCAAGCGGTAAATAATTCTGCTTTTGGCTTGGATGTTACGAATGTTACCCGAACAGAAAGCAGTGGTAGTTATGGTGCGGAAGTGACGGTTTCAGTAACGACTCGTGTTCCTGTCGTGCAACTCCCTTTTATTGGTGCGGGAAACTATACAATTACGTCTGACGCAACGATGCCGTTGGAGGAGGCCCCATAATGATGAAGAAAATAGTAACAAATGAAAGAGGAAATACTACGCTCGTCATTATGGGGTTACTTTTTGCAACGATTGTTGTCACATTTATCTTTTTTGATTTCTTTTCTGCATTTGCAGCAAAAAGAGGAAGTCAAACAGGAGCCGATGCTGCTGCTTTAGCAGCGGCAAACGAAGCTCATCAAATTTATGATGCAAGACTTCGAACAGAAGTCCAACAAAAAATGGATGACTTGAGGGCTCTAGTAAACTTATTAGTCGCTAATCGAATAGCAGAACATGAGGCAGAGCAAGAAGAACTTGATGAGGAAGATAGAGAGGAACCTGATGTGGAAGCCATCTTTAATTCTGTCATTTCTACTTTACTTTCAGGGTTTAATGGTCCCATGCCAAATGATTTGCGACAATGGATACGCGGTCATGATGTCGAAGTGAATGCAAATCGTGCATTACGCTTTTTCTTTACAGACACTGAAGTGAACTGGATGGTTTGTAACGAAATAACAGACAATTTAGACAGGGTTCAAGAAGCGGCAAGATATTATGCGGAAACAAATGGTGCTGAAGAAGAACTTCGCATTGCGTTTCCCTATAATGAACAATTTCATGTGTATGTAGAAGTAGAAAAAAAGCCACATCTCGTTTTCTTTCCGGATATGGCTGAAAATGGAGAAAATAACGTAGAAGCAAGAGCATCGGCAAGTATTAAAATGCCAAGAAATATGACAATCTCCTGTAATTAAAGCGGTAAAGTAGGGAGGTGTATGATTGAAGTTTCAACTTAATGTGAAAATAGGGATTCAAATCATCCTTCTTATGGTAGTCGTTTCCTTATTTACACCTCAAGGTCAAGTATATGGGCAATTATCAGAATACGACTATGATGGAAATGTATTAGAATCTGCTGACTTTGAACCTAGTGATTATTATAGTGGAACCCCCGTTGGATGGGATGGGAATATTGGAAATGGTCCTGGAATTAACGACCCAAATACCCCAGGTACACCTAGCTTTTGGGAGTGGTTAACGGGAGGGTTTGATTCCATCACTGATTGGTTAGAGAGTGGATTAAACAATTCAGGAATAAGCGATTGGATTAAAGACTTTCTTGATCTATGGGATGCAGTAGGTGGATGGGAAGGGATTGGTGATCTTTTCTCAGGATGGATTGACAGCCAACTCCAACCAATCTATGATTTTATTGAAGGGATCCAAACATTATGGGATCATAGAGAACTTATCGCCAATATCCTTGCAGCTCTTGCATTAGATTTTATTCAAACAAATGTTATCGACCCGTTATTGAGCTTTGTAACACAGATAGTAGAGATTAATTCGGCTATTTACCAATGGATTATAGATGGCTGGAATTCACTATCGCCATTAGTGCAAGATATTATTCTTACCATTGCAGCTGTCTTAATCGTAGTGGCAGTTATCGCTTTAATAGCCCTCATAGTTGTAACTAGTATGGCAGGACTCATTGTCGCAGCTGTTGCAGCTGTTGGTGCTGTTATTGGTGGTGCGATTTATGCACTCCTATATGCCGGTACAGACAATTTCAGCTTTTTAGGTGCTTTGACTTTTTCAGCGATAGGTGCTGCGATTGCAGGTGGTATAAAAGCATTTGTGGCTTCAGCTAATGCTTTGTTTTTAACTATGGGTAAAACTTTTGGTGTAACTGCTCTGGCTTCTATGTTTGTTGAAATATTTAGTTTTACCTTTTTTGGAGGAGAACTTAATATTCGTAACATGCTAACGAATGCTTTATTCAATGGATTAGCAGCAGTGATAACTCTTGGGCTGTCAAATATACTATCAGGTGTGAGACTTTGGCTTGCTAGTGGAACTACTTTTGGTTTCGCGGGTCTTGGAGCGACATATTTTAATGAAGGAATTGCAACTTGGACAGATTTCTTTATTTATTTTTTTGCAGGTACAATTGCAGGAACACTGTTAGGACCACTCTTGAAAAATTATAGAAAGAAATTATTAGATATTCCATCCATAAATATAGGTAACTTTCTAGATGAAAGTTATATTACAGCAATAACTAATATTGTTGCTAACCTTTTTAAAGATATAATTTATTGGGGTAACGATGAAAAACATCCAGATAATAAGATTAAAAAAATGTTTGAAACAATTCGAAATAAAATAGAGGAAATAAAATTTAATATCAATATGAGAATTAACAATTTTATTAATAACTTAATTAATGATAGTAGGTTTTGGCGATAATAATTAAATGTAACTGTGCCTAGATAGATGTAATTAATTTAGGCACAGTTAAACCTTAAGGAGGAAGAGATGAAAAAAAAAATAGATAAGAAAAATCTCTTATTGTGGGTAGTAATGGTAGTATACGGGCTCGCAGTTGCTATAATTATCCCGACTTATCCTGACATATTTCAACCTAGAAAGCCTTTGACTATTTTGCTAGTGGGTATTATGGGTCTATTAATATTTTTGTGCATTTTATCAGAGAGTAAAAAATACAATGGGTCCACAAAAGTAAATAAAAAAGTATTTTTTTCAGCAGTATACTTTTTTATCGTTTTAATGTTGGTCATTAGTCTTACAAAAATTTAAAAGCAGAAGGGAAGACTGTTTTCACGTAATAATAACTGGCTAATTGGAGTAGTCCCAATTGAATTGTTCAAATCAAATGATAACTGTTTGCAATTGGAAGAAAAAAGAAATTTGATTTATATAAATATACAGAAGTGGGTATGTCGCCACCTGAAAAAAGCAACTCCCTATTGAACAT
>NZ_KK211281.1:0-36506 GCF_000621445.1 Alkalihalobacillus bogoriensis ATCC BAA-922
CCATCCTGTAGTGATAGCCGGAGCCATCTTTTAAAATGGAATTATGCAATTCCATCTATTATCCGGTATTAGCACCGATTTCTCGATGTTATCCCAGTCTACAGGGCAGGTTGCCCACGTGTTACTCACCCGTCCGCCGCTAACATCAGGGAGCAAGCTCCCATCAGTCCGCTCGACTTGCATGTATTAGGCACGCCGCCAGCGTTCGTCCTGAGCCAGGATCAAACTCTCCATAAAAGTGTTTGATATAGCTCAAAAATAATTCATTGACGAGATATTACTATCTCTTTAATTCGCTTGGCTTTTTCTTGTTCAGTTTTCAAAGAGCTATTTGCGGTGTCAGACATGCAGTGTCCAACAGCGACTTGAATATCATATCATTTTAACACTATCATTGTCAACAACCATTTTAACTTTTTTATAAAATGTTGTTTGTCAGCGACAGGAATTCAATAATATCATGTTAAGAAAAAATAATCAACTTATTATCCGTGGTAATTATAGGTAAACAACCACGGATAATAAAATTATAAAATATGGCTTATTGTTATTTCTCTTTTTTCTTTTAAATTAATGATGTCACCAGTTTCAGTATCTTTCACCATTGGTTTTGACAAATGATTTTCATCAACAAATATAATTTCTGCTTTTTGGCCATTAGAAAGCCTCACTTTAGAACCAATTGCAAAATTCATAATCGTTTCTGTTAAAGTTTTTACAACACTAAGTTGAAATTTTCCAAATTCCTCATTTTTCAAAACTTCTAATGCTTCATAAGGAGTAATTTTAGATTTATATACTTTATCCGAAATTAACGCATGGTAAACATCACAAACGGCAATAATTTGACTGAATACATGAATTTTATTAGCTGGTGCACTTAAAGGATAGCCACTTCCATCTTCTCTTTCATGATGTTGAAGGACAGCTAACAATATTTCAGGAGCAATTCCTCCAGACTCTTTTAACATTTTATAACCATGAACAGGGTGTTTTTTTATCAGTTCATATTCCCCACTTGTAAGCTCAGACGTCTTTTGAAGTAATGTGGGAGAGAGTTTGGCCATACCACAATCAGCTAAAACACCCGCCATACCGACCTGGCTCCATTCTTTTTTCGATAAGTTAAGTTTTTTAGCTATATACGCGGATAACACACCCACAGAAATGGCATGGTGAGCCAAATAATCTTCTTTTGTTCCAAAGAAATGAAAATGGAGTAAATATTTTGGCTCATTTATTACTTTTCCGATTAAAGGATAAAGAATTTGTTGCATGTCTGTAATTGAAACATGATAACCAGCTTTCCATAAGTCAAAATGCTTTTTATATTCTTGCACGGCATCTAAGTAAAAATTAATAAATGCTTTTTCCGTTGAGATAATCTCTCTATCTTCATCCTCTGCTTTTGGAATGGCCCGTACAACAAATTTTTCACCCGTTACTAACTTATCCTCGACTTCAAGGTCATCGATTAAAAAAGCATCTATAATTTCTAACCATTGTTTATCAATAACGGTATTTTCTTTTAGCAGGGGATAATGTCCTAGCAACATAATATCCTTTTCAAGGATACAACCTTCTTGTAATTGACTTCGTTTTATCTTCATGGTGTAACCCCCTTTTCCACTTGACTCCAAAACACTACTTTTGTTCTAAATAATTTTATTTATTTCTTTAATTATACGAGATATGTTGTGAATTAAAAAGTAATTTTTATTAAAGATAACTATATAAATTACATTTATTAACTTTTTTTTAGGTCATAACTCATATCCTCAATAAAAAAAGAAGAAGGTCTCCCTTCTCCTTTTCCTTTTATTATTCTTCTGTTGATGGATCTTCATCCATACTTTCCGTTTCTTCTTTTCGTACATATTCCTCGTCAGACTCTTCCATTGTGTCTACGTCTGTTTCCGTTACTTCCTCATCATCAATATCAACTCGTGCTACAGTCGATACTTCTTCACCTTCATTAACCCGGATTAACGTTACCCCTTGTGTATTTCTGCTCATCGTTGAAATTTCATTAACATGCAATCGAATGATGACACCACTAGCGGTAATAATCATTAAATCATGGTCATTCGAAACAACCGTTAACGAAACAAGTGGGCCATTTTTATCCGTAATGTTACAAGTTTTTATTCCTTTACCACCACGATGTTGGAGGCGATAATCTTCAATTGGCGTTCGTTTTCCATAACCTTTTTCTGTCACAATTAAAATATCGTGACCTTCTTCAATTGTATCCATTCCAACAACAAGGTCATCATTTGATAACGTCATTCCTTTAACACCTGTTGCTGTACGACCCATTAAACGAACATCATCTTCATGGAAGCGGATGGCTAACCCTTGTTTTGTACCGATAATTATTTCTCGGTTTCCATCTGTTAAACGGACACCATGAAGTTCATCATCATCACGTAGGTTAATTGCAAATAATCCACCTTTTCGAATATTCGCAAACGAAGAAAGAGCCGTACGTTTACAAATTCCATGTTTCGTTAAGAAGAATAAATAGTAATTTTCTTTAAATTCCTCAATTGGAATTACCGTACTAATATATTCCCCTTGCTCGATCTGCAGGAGGTTAATAATCGGTATGCCTTTTGCTGTACGACCTAAATCAGGGATTTCATAGCCTTTTAAGCGATAGACTTTTCCTTTGTTTGTGAAAAATAAAATCGTATGGTGAGAATTTGTTGTAAATAAATGCTGAACAAAATCATTATCATTTGTTCCCATTCCTTGTACACCTTTGCCCCCACGCTTTTGACTTCTATATGTCGTAATTGGCATCCGCTTAATATAGCCATTATGAGAAAGTGTAATGACGATATTTTGACGTGGAATTAAATCTTCATCTTCAAATTGGTCTTCTCCAAATGAAATGATTGTGCGGCGCTCATCATTAAATCTCTCTTTTACTTCAAGCAATTCCTCCCGAATGATTTCTAACACTTTTTCTTCATCCGCTAAAATTGCACGTAACTCGGCAATGCGAGCAACTAATTCATTGTACTCAGCCTCAATTTTATCCCGCTCTAACCCAGTTAAACGCTGCAATCTCATATCAAGAATCGCTTGGGCTTGTTCATAACTTAAAGAAAATTGTTCCATTAAGCCATTTCTTGCAATTTCAGTTGTTTGCGAGCCACGGATTAATGAAATGATTTCATCAATATGGTCAAGGGCAATTCGTAAACCTTCTAAAATATGCGCTCGTGCTTCTGCTTTTTTCAGTTCAAATTGCGTGCGACGAGTAATAACAACTTTTTGATGATCTAAATAATGACTGAGGCACTCTTTTAAATTCAATACTTTTGGTTGCCCATCAACTAACGCAAGCAAGTTAATCCCAAAGCTTGTTTGAAGCGCCGTTTGTTTATATAAATTATTTAAAAGAACATTGGAATTAGCATCTCTTCTTACTTCAATGACGATTCTCATTCCATTACGATCAGATTCGTCTCGTAAATCTGTAATTCCTTCGATTTTCTTTTCACGTACAAGCTCCGCAATTTTTTCAATTAATTTTGCTTTATTTACTTGATACGGTAATTCAGAAACTATAATTCTTTGTTTACCACTTGCTTGTTCTTCAATATGTGTTTGAGCTCGTAATGTAATCGAACCCCGCCCTGTTTGATACGCTTTTCGAATCCCACTAATTCCGAGAATCTCCGCACCTGTTGGAAAATCAGGTCCTGGAATATAGTCCATCAATTCTGGAATACTAATATCAGGATCTTTACTGACAGCTAATACACCATCAATTACTTCTCCAAGCTGATGAGGAGGAATATTAGTCGCCATTCCGACTGCAATTCCAGAAGCACCATTAACTAGAAGGTTTGGGAAGCGAGATGGTAATACAACAGGCTCTCGCTCTGAGCCATCATAGTTATCTTGATAATCAATGGTATCTTTATTAATATCTCGAACAAGCTCCATTGAAATTTTTGACATTTTGGCTTCCGTATAACGCATCGCTGCAGCCGAGTCGCCATCAACAGAACCAAAGTTCCCATGGCCATCAACTAACATGTAGCGATAACTGAAATCTTGAGCCATACGAACCATTGTTTCATATACCGCTGAGTCACCATGAGGATGGTATTTACCAATAACTTCTCCGACAATACGTGCGGATTTTTTATAGGCTTTGTCTGCTGTCATGCCTAACTCATTCATCGCATATAATATTCGACGGTGAACAGGTTTCAATCCATCTCGAACATCAGGCAGTGCACGGCTAACAATAACACTCATGGCATAGTCCATAAAAGATGTTTTCATCTCTTGACTAATATTTATTTCTTTAACTCTTGATTGCTCCTGGTCTGCCATTTATATATAAACCTCCATCTTCGTTCTTCCTACCACTTAGATATCTAAATTCTTTACATATTGGGCATTTTCTTGAATGAAATCACGACGCGGTTCCACTCGATCTCCCATTAAAATTTCAAAGATTTCATCTGCTTTCATCGCATCTTCTAGTGTAACTTGAAGCGTCGTTCGCGTTTCTGGATCCATTGTCGTTTCCCATAATTGTGTCGGATTCATTTCTCCTAAACCTTTATAACGCTGGATGCCGATTTTCGTTTTATCAGAGACTTGCTCCATAATTAATTCAAGGTCCCGCTCATTATAAGCATATTGAATATCTCTTCCTTGTTGAATTTTAAACAAAGGTGGTTGTGCAATATAGATATAACCACGTTCAATTAATGGACGCATATAACGATAGAAAAATGTCAAAATTAACGTACGAATATGAGCACCGTCTACATCAGCATCTGTCATGATAATGACTTTATGGTAACGCGCTTTTTCAATATCAAAGTCATCACCAATGCCTGTTCCTAATGCAGTAATAATTGTGCGGATTTCATTATTCGCTAAAATTTTATCTAAACGTGCTTTTTCAACGTTAATAATTTTTCCACGTAACGGTAAAATCGCTTGGAAATGACGGTCTCGACCTTGTTTTGCCGATCCACCAGCTGAATCACCCTCAACGATATAAATTTCACTAATGGATGCGTCCTTTGAAGAACAATCTGCTAACTTCCCTGGTAAAGCACTTACTTCTAACGCACTTTTACGTCTAGTCAGTTCTCTTGCTTTTTTCGCCGCTTCACGTGCTCTTGATGCCATAAGTCCTTTTTCAACAATTTTTCTTGCAACTTGTGGGTTTTCTATCATAAATCGTGCAAAATGCTCACTAAATAAAGAATCGGTAATCGTTCGTGCTTCACTGTTCCCTAATTTCGTTTTTGTTTGACCTTCAAACTGTGGATCTGGAATTTTAACTGAGATGATGGCGGTTAACCCTTCTCGGACATCCTCACCGGTTAAGTTCGGGTCACTTTCCTTAAATAAATTATTTTTACGTGCATAATCATTAATGACACGAGTTAACCCTGTTTTAAACCCTGATTCATGAGTTCCACCTTCGTGCGTATTAATGTTATTTGCGAAAGAATAAATATTACTCGTATAGCTATCATTGTATTGAACAGCAACTTCAACCGTAATCCCATCTTTGTTACCTTCAATATGAATAGGTGGTTCATGTAAGTTTTCCCGTGTACGGTTAAGATGCTCAACAAACGAAGCAATTCCACCCTCATAATGATATGTTGCTGATTTGCCATCTTCGCGATTATCGATAATATGAATTGTTAATCCACGATTTAAGAAAGCTAATTCACGAAGACGATTTGCTAAAATTTCATATTCATAAATTGTTGTTTCAGTAAAGATCTCGCCATCTGGTTTAAAAGATATGATCGTTCCACGTTTTTCGGTGTCACCAATGACTTCTAAATCACCTTGAGGAACACCACGTTCAAAACGTTGATAGTGGATTTTCCCTTCACGATGAACATTGACTTCTAGTGAAGTAGACAATGCATTAACGACAGAAGCACCTACACCGTGCAATCCACCAGAAACTTTATAGCCTCCGCCACCGAATTTTCCTCCAGCATGTAGGACTGTCATAATAACCTCAACAGCTGGCCGTCCCATCTTTTCATGAATCCCAACTGGAATACCACGTCCATTATCTTCAACAGTAATACTGTTATCTTCTTCAATTGTGACTGTAATCGTATCACAAAACCCTGCCATCGCTTCATCAATACTGTTATCGACTATTTCCCAAACTAAATGGTGTAGTCCACGGCCACTTGTTGAACCAATATACATCCCTGGTCTTTTTCTAACTGCTTCAAGGCCCTCAAGGACCTGAATCTGACTTTCATCATAAGTATGTTGTTCACTCGTCAATTTCTTCACCTTCACTTCTTTATTCAAAGTACATGCTAGACAATCTCGTTATTTACGTTCAATTATTATTCGACAAAACTTTCTAATTCTGTAACAGCTAACGCTCTTCGCTTTAAAGTAACAGAAGATATTGGTGAATAATAGATTTTATCCATCGTAATGACGATGGATTTCACAATTTCTTGTGAAATTTCTTGGACATTGCTTTCTTTTTTATGGGCTTGTAAAAACTCTTTTGTAATTCCAGAAGAATCTTTCATATCACTATTTAATATGGCTATGACATCTTTTGACCGTATGACCGTGTCTCCTCCCAAATGAATAAACAAACGCCCACCTCATTTCACTTTTTCAATATCGCCTTGTGTTACGATAAATGTTGCTGCTTCTTTTAATGTTTGATGGTCAATGCCATCGATACTTGTTGTCGTTACAAAGGTTTGTACTTTCCCTTGAATCGCATGTAACAAATGGGATTGTCTATAATCATCTAACTCTGAAAGTACATCATCTAGTAAGAGAATCGGGTATTCCCCAATTTTATCTTTTATTAATTCGATCTCTGCTAGTTTTACTGATAATGCTGTTGTTCGTTGTTGTCCTTGTGAACCATAGACTTGAACATCTTTTGCATTCACAGTAAAACCAATATCATCTCGATGAGGTCCAATTAAGGTTGATCCGCGCATGATTTCTTTATCTACAATCTTTTCGAAAGCTTCAAAGAATACTTGTTCTATTTTCGACAATTCTGTCTTTTCTGATACGTCAATTGACGGTTTATATTCAAGTTTTAACGATTCTTTTCCTCGGCTAATATCAGAATGAATTGTTTCTGCCCAAGATTGTAGTAATTGTAAAAATTCATAGCGTCTTTCAATAACCTTTGAACCCGCTTCGACTAATTGTTCGGTTAACACATCAAGCATGACACGATTTTGCTTTTGTTTTTGAAGCTCTTTTAACAAATGATTCCTTTGTTGAAGGATTTTTTGATACTTTCCTAAATAGTGGAGATAGACTGGATTGATTTGTCCTATTTCCATATCTAAAAAGCGCCTTCTGATTTGCGGTGCGCCTTTTACAATATTTAAATCTTCAGGAGCAAACATAACAACATTAGCTGAACCGATATATTCACTTAGTTTACGCTGTTCTAAATGATTTAGCTTTACTTTCTTCCCTTTGTCACTAATGATAACATCAAGCTTGAGTGGTCCATTTCGTCGTTCCACAATTCCTTCAATTCTAGCATAATCTTTATCCCAGCTAATGAGCTCTTTATCTCGAGGCGTACGATGGGACTTTGCTAACGCTAAAACAAAAATCGATTCAATTAAATTTGTTTTCCCTTGTGCATTTTCTCCTAATATGACATTAACCTTATCTTCAAATGAAACCAACACATTCTCATAATTTCGGTAATGTGAAAGTTGTAACTGTTTTATATACAAAGGGAAGCCCCCTTATTTTGTTGCAATAAGAAATGAATCACCAGTTTCAATTTCAATTCGGTCACCAGAATATAGCTTTTTCCCTCTCCGTTGTTCTTGCTCTCCGTTTAAAAAAACTTTATATTCATCTAAAAACCACTTTGCTTGACCGCCAGTATCAATAAGCCCTGCTTCCTTTAACAGTTGACCTAGCGTAATATACTCCGTTGAAATTTGAATGCTTTGTTCCATTTCGATCGCTCACTTTCTGACATAAAGGTTTCCGCGCTAATAAAAGACAGCTATTCTAGTTTACACTAAATGCTGTCTTTGTTACACTTTTGCCATCATATTTCTATTGTACTAAACATTTGCCTTAACGCCAATACCATTAAAACGTTTGTTTCATGCTGCTTTTTTTTAAAGGTGCAATGCGAAGCGATTTGCTCTCTTTTTTTTTATATACGAAAGTATAAAAGTTTTGGTATAGCAGTAACGCTTTGAAAGCTTATTTTTTAATACGTTCGTACAGGTGAAAATAAATGTAATGAGTGATCATTATCCGTAGGGCGAATAACGAACGGACTCATTGCTCCAGTAAATACGATAGATATTTCATCACAATCAACCACTTTTAAGGCATCAATGACATTTTTTCCATTAAACGATATACGCAAATCTTCTCCGTTCGCTTCCATACTTTGAACTTTTTCCGTTACTTTTCCAACTTCTGGTGTAACGGAAGTAATTTCAATGACTCCATTTTCTAATGTTTTTAAATTTACTACATTATTTTTTCCTTCTCGAGACAATAATAATGCACGTTCTAATGTTTGTAAAAATGGTTTTGTTTTAATGACAAAATCCGTTTTTGAGTGTGTCGGTATCATATTTTTCGTAACTGGATATTTTCCGTCTAATAGACGTGAGAAAAATAACAGATTTTTTAATTTAAATAAAATTTGACTTTCTGTGACAACAAGGTCAATTAAACTATCGCTTTCTTCAAGAATTTTACTTAATTCCGTTAAGCTCTTCCCAGGAATAACGACATTTTCAAATGCTAGATTTTCATTATTTGTTTCAACAATTGCCTTTCTCATCGCTAATCGATGACTATCTGTTGCAGTACAGGTCAATTCGCTATTCTCAATAGTGAAGTTTACACCTGTCAACACGGGTCTTGTTTCTTGAGTCGACACAGCAAACCCTGTTTGTCGAATAATATTTCGGAATAAGTCTTGAGGTAAACGAATTATATTATCTTCTTCAATTTGAGGAAGTCTTGGGTATTCTTCAGGATCCAATCCATTTAAGTTGAAAACAGAGGAACCTGAACGCAATGTTGTCGCAAATTGGTCTTGTACAATGATTTCAATTTGTTCTTCAGGGAGTTTTTTTACGATTTCCGCAAAAAACTTCGCTTGTAAAACGATACTTCCTTCTTCAATGATTTTTACGAATTCCTTATCATCTTCTTCTACTGGAATGAAACTTTCAATTGAAATATCAGAATCACTTCCAGTTAATGTAACTCCTTCGTTTGTCGCTACGATTTTTATTCCTGTTAAAATAGGAACAGTTGTTCTAGATGATACGGCTTTTGTTACGTGTTGAACACTATGAACAAATCGATCACGATGAATCACAAAATGCATAATGTAACTCCTTTATTAATATTATTTTTTTTATAAAAAGATAGTAGTAATAGTAATAGGGCTTGTGAATTTGTGGATAACTCAGTGAAACGTTAGAGTGCTAAATTATTCACATGTGGATAGTGTGTGAATAAGTGAGTCCCAGTTATTCACATATTATTTTCTTAATTCACTCATAAGCTCTTGGATTTTTTGTTGAAGCTCATCATCAGTGCTTAATAATTTTGAGATTTTTTCATGAGCATGAATAACGGTCGTATGATCTCGACCACCAAACTCGCCGCCGATTTTAGGCAGAGAAGCTTCCGTTAGTTCTCGAGCTAAGTACATAGCTATTTGTCTAGGAAAAGCAACAGATTTTGTTCGTTTTTTTGCTTTGAAATCTTCTAACTTCACTCCGTATTGTTCTCCAACTGCTTTTTGAATATCTCCAATTGTGAGGACTTTAGGTTTTGAATTCGGAATAATATCCTTTAATGCCTCAGCAGCAAGATCAGCATTCATATCTTGATTTATTAACGATGAATACGCCACAACGCGAATTAATGCTCCTTCTAACTCGCGAATATTCGTATCAATTTGATTAGCAATATATAACATCACTTCATTTGGAATATCTAAATTTTCGGCTTTTGCTTTTTTACGTAAAATTGCAATCCGCGTTTCCAGATCTGGTGGTGTAATATCAGTGATCAATCCCCATTCAAAGCGGGAACGTAATCGGTCTTCTAATGTTGGAATTTCTTTTGGTGGCCGATCACTTGAAATGACAATTTGCTTGCTCTCTTCGTGTAATGCATTAAATGTATGAAAAAATTCTTCTTGTGTTTGTTCTTTTCCAGCTAGAAACTGAATATCATCTATTAATAGCACGTCCACATTTCGATATTTATTGCGAAAATTGACCGCTTTGTTATCACGAATCGAATTTATAAATTCATTTGTAAATTTTTCAGATGATAAATAAACGACTTTTGCATTAGGATTATGGTCAATAACATAATGACCTATTGCATGCATTAAGTGAGTTTTTCCTAATCCAACACCACCATAAATAAACAAAGGATTATAAGCTTTTGCTGGGGCTTCGGCTACTGCTAATGAAGCAGCATGGGCAAAACGATTCCCTGAGCCTATAACAAAGGTGTTAAATGTATATTTTGGATTAAGCATACTTTTTGGTATTTCTCCATTGACCTGGACCGTTTCTTTTGGAGATTTTTTCACTTCTTGTTCGATGCCGAAATCTTCAATCTGATTTTGGGGAATAATAAATTTCACTTGAAGACTCGTGCCAGTAATATCTTCTAACGTTTCCGCGATGAGTCCGGAATATCTATTTTCTAACCAATCTCTTGCAAATTCGTTTGGAGCCGTAATGGTTATCGTGTCATTTTCAAGTTCACTTGCTTTTGTTGCTTTTAGCCAAGTTTCAAAGCTCGGTTTGCTTACTTTTGCTTCCATTGATGCTAGTGCATGGTCCCATAAATCATTAAGGTTTTCCAAAAATCGCCCCTCCTTTTACTATAAGTAAACATGAAACAAAAAGAATATGTACAAGTTTTGTACATAGCATTGAATAACGTTGCATAAATATTTAATACACATTTAATGTGGAGAAATGTATTATATAGTAGAAAAACGTCAAAAGTGAAGATATAAACAACTTGTGGAATTGTTAATAAACAAAAAAATAAACTGTCCACAAAGTTATGCACAGCTTGTGGATAAAAGTGATTGAATTATAGATTGTCCACGGGTGAAAACAAATATATAATATCAAAAATAACATGTAGTTGCAACGGTTTTATAGGTTTATCCACAATCTACTACAGCTTGTGTTTATTTTTTATCCACAACACTATATCATGTGTGAAACTTGTTTATAACGATGGGGATAAGAAAAAAATGTCGAATGTTGTTATCCACAGGAGAGAATTGTCGTTATATAGGAATAAAAGGTAAGGGTGAAGAAGTACGTTTAGCTGCTCCTTTTTTCCTTGTTTCGAGTGAAAAAGAATATTACCTTGACAAGCGACCTTCAATTTCCGTATAATTTACAAGAATGTCTATGTTGAGTATAATCCTCAGGGAGGTGTTTATAGATGGGAAAACCAACATTTCAACCTAATAACCGTAAGCGTAAAAAGGTACACGGCTTCCGTGCACGTATGAGTACTAAGAATGGCCGTAAAGTATTAGCTCGTCGTCGCCGTAAGGGAAGAAAGGTGTTATCTGCATAGGCCACTGGACATCAGTGGTCTTTTTCTACTGTTATGCATAGATATATCCAAAACGAGAGTGTTGAGGTGTAACAGGAGATGAAAAAAGAGTATCGAATTAAAAAGAATAACGAGTTTTCAGTCGTTTTTAATAAAGGAAAATCGTATGCAAACCGCCAATTTGTATTATATGTCTTACATAAAGAAGACCAAAAGCATTTTCGAATTGGTCTGTCTGTGAGCAAAAAAGTAGGCCATGCTGTTACGAGAAATCGGATTAAGCGGGTTATCCGTGAAATTTTTAAAGAGTTAGAGGAAGAAATTAAAGAAAATATAGATTATGTCGTCATTGCAAGAAATCCAGTGGCGAGCATGGACTTTCAAGAAATGAAAAAAAGCTTGTATCATGTAATGAAAAAAGCAAACGTCATTAAAAGAAGTGAAAGAGCTGGACAGAAAAGAGATGTACAAAAAAAATAACAGAAAAAACGACAAGGAGGAAGCTTTGTGGGTAGAAAGTTAGGCTTAGCAGCCATGTTTATTGCCTTGTTGGTTGTTCTTACAGGCTGTTTCAATTTAGAGGAACCAATTACTCGTGATAGTACGGGATTTTGGGATTCATATTTGGTATACCCTTTATCATGGGTCATTATTTATTTTGCAGATTTGTTTAACGATGATTTCGGTCTATCAATTATTGTCGTTACAATTTTACTTCGATTATTAATTCTACCATTGATGATAAAACAAACGAAAAGTGCAAAAGCAATGCAAGCGATTCAACCAGAAATGCAAAAATTAAGAGAAAAATATAGTGCAAAAGATCAAAAAACACAACAACAATTGCAACAAGAAATGATGAAAATGTTCCAGGAACGTGGAGTTAATCCACTTGCCGGATGTTTCCCAGTCTTAATCCAAATGCCGATTCTTTTAGCATTTTATCATGCTATTATGAGAACTGAGGAAATTGGTGGACATGATTTCTTATGGTTTGCACTTGATGCACCAGATCCGATTTATTTACTTCCGATCATTGCGGGGATCACAACGTTTATTCAGCAAAAAATGATGATGGTCATGGATAATCCACAGATGAAAATCTTACTATACATGATGCCTATCATGATTACCGTTTTTGCGATGTTCTTCCCGGCAGCTCTTGCTTTGTATTGGGTTGTTGGTAATATCTTTATGATTGTCCAAACGTATTTTATTACAGGACCAAACGTAGGGAAAACAGCGGAAGAAAAAGCAACAGGAAAAGCTACAAATAAATCTGCAGGTAAATCTGGAGGAAAGAAAAAGTGAAAAAAATAACTGCGTCAGGAAAAACGGTGGAAGAAGCAGTTGAAAAGGCTTTGGCAGAACTAAATACGACAAAAGAACGAGTAGACATCCATGTGGTGGAAGAACCACAGAAAGGCTTTTTTGGTTTCATTGGTTCAAAACCTGCAATCGTTGAAGTCGAAATGAAACGAGATGCTATCGAAGAAAGTGTCCAATTTCTCCAAGAGCTAATTCATAAGATGGACGTACAAGCTTCAGTAACTAAACAAGAAGAAGGCGATACGATCGTCTTAAATCTTGAAGGAAAAAACTTAGGTACTGTCATTGGAAAAAGAGGCCAAACTCTTGATTCCTTACAATATCTAGTGAATTTAGTTGCAAATCGTTATTCTGAACAGTATATTCGAATTCAACTTGATGCAGAGCAATATCGAAAACGAAGAAAAGACTCATTGGAGCAGTTAGCGTTAAGACTAGCAAACAAAGCGAAATATTCAAAACAAGCAGTGAAGCTAGAACCAATGCAAGCACATGAAAGAAAGATTATTCATGCTGCATTACAAAAAATTGAAGGCGTAAAAACGATTTCTGAAGGGCATGAACCCCGACGAAGAATCGTCATTACCCCTCAAATATAAAGAGAAAAAAGAAAGGCTGTCGAGAAATCGGCAGCCTTTTTCTAATGAAAGTGGAATTATTTAAATAGAGCCAGCATGTATTTGTTTAACACTCTTGAAAAACAATTCATACAATAAATAATTTTGTAGAATATTGTTACAATTTGTAATATGATGAAAAAAAGAGCTGTTTCGTTAAGAATACTAGCGGATATTTCTTTCTTAATAGTAAAATCGAGCGGACACAGCAAAAATGAAAAAGGGGTGCATCAATGAATTCACAGCACTTGGTTTATATCGAAAGAAATAAATTAATGGCAAAAATGTTATGGTTTTCATTCGCAGTCGGTTTAATTAGTAATGTACTAAGTGGGATTCACTTTCAGGGAATGCTTGCCTTCTTTATTACAGGGATTATATTGGGAGTCACGACTCAGATTGCTGCGATTAAAAAGCTGTTTCCTCCCTATATACAATATTATGTTGTTGTAGGGATCGCCGTTTTAACAGTAGTGATGATCGCGACTTCACCTAAATTATCAAACTATTTAATGGTCTATTTAAGTTTAGCTTTGATTACGTTGTATCATAATTATCGTTCCATTGCCTTATCTGGGTTTGTTGGTATATTATTAACAAATTATTTATTTATTAGTTACCGTGATACGATGTTTTTTGGGTTAGGAAATGATTATTTAGTTTCATTTAATATCTTTTTAATCATTATTACAGGGATTTTAATTGGTCAAGCTCGTATTGGTGAGAATATGCAAAAAGAAATGGAAAAGAACAATGAGGAAATCTCTGAAGGGAAGGAGAAAGTTGACCTTCTCTTAGAAAGAGTGACAAATTCGGTAGGGGTTATTACCGAATTTAGTGAAAAAGTGAAAAGAAGTGTCGATGCTACTAGTAAAATTTCAAGTGAATTAACCGCTGCTTTTTCTGAAGTGGCAAAGGGTGTTGAATCCCAAGCGGTTAGTGTAACCGATATTAATGACTCTCTCCAGTCGACAAATCAGGTTATCACATCGGTGGCAGATTCTTCTGAAGTAATGAAAGATTTATCAGAGAAAACGTCCCAAATTACGACAAAAGGTAATCAAGATGTTCAAACATTACTAACAGAAATGGCTGAAGTTCATAAGATTATTGGTTCAGCAGTAACTTTAATTAAAGAATTAAACAATGAGAGTCAACAAATTGGGACGATTTTAAATAAAATAAGTGAAGTATCTGAGCAAACAAACTTATTAGCTTTAAATGCTGCGATTGAAGCTGCACGTGCTGGTGAACATGGGAAAGGATTTGCTGTTGTAGCAGATGAAGTTCGTAAATTGGCGGAAGATAGTAAACAATCGACATTGCAAATTTCAACAATTTTACAATCGATACAAGAAAAAACGACTAGTGTAACAACGGAGGTAAACAAAGGACAACAAGCTGTGGCAAATAGTTTAGCTGTGTCACAACAAACCGAAGACACTTTTCGCCATATTCTAACGAATACAAATCATGTTGTTGAGCAATCGAACGTGATCGAAGAATTCATTAAAAAGCTTGAACAAGATTCAAGTTTGATTTTAGAAGAAGTGACATCTGTATCGAGTATTACACAACAATCAAGCGCTGCGGTTGAGGAAATTGTCGCAAGTGTGGATGAACAACATATGAGAATCGAAGAGATTGTGTCGAGTTTTTCAGATTTAGAGAAACTAACAAAAGAACTACATGCGTTAATAGAAGAATAAATTGAAGGGCAAAAACCTATCCACATGTGGATAGGTTTTTTGTTGTTGTTGTTTTGGGTAAACTAGTGGTGTGAATATCTTTTGTTGTGGATAATATTATGATATTCTATTTATTTAGGAAGTCATTTTTTACTCACAGAAAAAAGAACATATTGTTTATATAAATGTGGATAAACCAAATACATTGAAAAAGTGGAGGTGATACTATGGAGTTGGATACAATTGCAGCAATATCAACGCCAATGGGAGAAGGAGCCATTGCTATCGTTAGGTTAAGCGGGCAAGATGCGATAGCGATTGCAGACCGATTATATAGGGGAAAGAAGAAGCTAACAGAGGTAGAATCACATACGATCCATTATGGACATATATATCATCCAAAAACAAATGAGATCATAGAAGAAGTCATGGTAACAGTTTTACATGGTCCAAAAACATTTACACGTGAAAATATTGTCGAAGTAAATTGTCATGGTGGACTAGTTTCGGTTAATCGTGTTCTTCAATGCATTTTACAAGAGGGAGCAAGATTAGCTGAGCCGGGAGAGTTTACAAAACGAGCATTTTTAAACGGTCGAATTGATTTATCTCAAGCAGAGGGAGTAATCGATTTAATTCGGGCAAAAACTGACCGTGCGATGAATGTTGCACTAGGGCAGTTAGAAGGACGGTTATCGTTAAAAATAAAAAATTTACGCCAAGCTTTGCTTGAAACCGTTGCCCATGTCGAAGTGAATATTGATTACCCAGAATATGATGCAGAAGAAATGACAACCTCTATTTTGCGTGAAAAAGGAACAGAGGTTTTACATGAAATTGACCGGCTTCTTGCAACGGCAGAGCAAGGGAAGATTTTAAGAGAGGGACTAGCAACCGTTATTATCGGTAGACCAAATGTAGGGAAGTCCTCTTTACTAAATAGCTTAGTCCACGAGATGAAAGCGATTGTAACAGATATTCCTGGAACAACGAGAGACGTGATTGAAGAGTATGTAAATGTAAGAGGTGTTCCCTTACGTTTAATCGATACGGCAGGTATACGTGAAACAGAGGATATTGTCGAACGAATGGGTGTGGAACGTTCTAGACAAAAGTTAAAGGAAGCACAACTCATACTACTCGTATTGAACTATGGAGAAGAATTATCAAAGGAAGATGAAGCTTTATTTGAAGCGATTCGTGGGTTGGATGCCATTATTATTGTAAATAAAACTGATTTACCACAAAAAATAAACCTCGATAAAGTGAAACAATTGGCACAAGCACGACCAGTTGTTACAACATCGATTTTAAAAGATGAAGGCATTGACGAACTAGAAGAAGCGATAAAAACTTTATTTTTCACAGGAAATATGGAAGCCGAAGATATGACCTATGTTTCTAATTCAAGGCATATTGCCCTTTTACATCAAGCAAGAAAATCAGTAGAAGATGCATTAGGAGCGATTGAAGTAGGTATGCCAGTAGATATGATTCAAATTGATATTACCCGTGCTTGGGAACAGTTAGGTGAAATTGTTGGCGATACAGTTCATGAAAGTTTAATTGACCAATTATTTTCTCAATTTTGTTTAGGAAAATAATTTATATATAAGGAGGGTAAGCTGTGCAATATTTTGGTGGAGAATTTGATGTCATCGTCATAGGTGCCGGTCATGCTGGTTGTGAAGCGGGATTAGCTGCTGCTCGAATGGGAGCCAATACACTAATGTTGACATTGAATTTAGATGCAGTCGCTTTTATGCCATGTAATCCATCTGTAGGAGGACCAGCAAAAGGTATTGTTGTCCGAGAGCTTGATGCTTTAGGTGGCGAGATGGCAAAGAATATCGATAAAACATATATCCAAATGAGAATGTTAAATACTGGGAAAGGTCCAGCTGTTCGTGCTTTACGTGCACAAGCGGATAAATTTTTGTATCAACATGAAATGAAAAAAACAATTGAAGAGCAAGAAAATTTACTTCTGCGTCAAGGAATGGTCGAACGCTTAATTGTCGAAGACGGAGTATGTAAAGGGGTTATTACAAACACAGGAGCAGAGTACCGGAGTAAAGCTGTTATTGTTACAACCGGAACTTATTTGCGTGGGAAAATTATTCTAGGTGATTTAGCGTATGAAAGTGGCCCAAATAATATGCAGCCTTCCGTTCAATTATCATACCACCTCCAAGAGCTTGGTTTTGAGATGGTCCGCTTCAAAACAGGAACGCCACCCCGTGTAAATGGAAGTACAATCGATTATGATAAAACAGAAATTCAACCAGGTGATGATAAACCACGCGCATTTTCATATGAAACAACAAAATATATTACAGACCAACTACCATGCTGGTTAACGTATACAAGTGAAGAAACCCATGAAATTATAAATGGAAACTTAAGTCGTTCACCTATGTACTCTGGTGTAATCGAAGGAACAGGCCCGCGATATTGTCCTTCGATTGAAGATAAAGTTGTTCGCTTTTCAGATAAGCCACGTCATCAAATCTTTTTAGAGCCAGAAGGAAGAAATACATCGGAAGTTTATGTTCAAGGGTTATCTACAAGTTTACCAGAAGATGTTCAATTATCGATTTTAAAGTCAATTCCTGGCTTAGAAGCTGTGCGAATGATGCGTCCTGGCTATGCTATTGAATATGATGCAATTGTACCGACTCAACTTTGGCCAACATTAGAAACGAAAAAAATAGCAGGTTTATTTACCGCTGGACAAATAAATGGAACATCGGGATATGAGGAAGCAGCAGGCCAAGGGATTATGGCAGGAATTAATGCAGCAAGAAAAGTTCAAGGAAAAGAGGGGATTATTTTAGACCGCTCTGAAGCTTATATTGGTGTATTAATTGATGATTTAGTCACAAAAGGAACTAACGAACCTTATCGATTATTAACATCACGTGCGGAACATCGTTTATTGCTTCGTCATGATAATGCAGACTTACGCTTATCTCCGATTGGATATGACATTGGATTATTAACAAAAGAACGATACGATCGTTTTGTTGAAAAGAAAGTAATGATTGAAAGTGAAAAGAAACGATTAGAAAAAATCATCATTAAGCCATCAAAGGAAGTGGACGAATTACTGGAAAAAGTCGATTCATCTCCTTTACATGATGCTGTGCGAGCGTCCCATTTATTAAAACGTCCTGAATTGCATTATGAGCATGTTGCATCATTATTATTAGAACAAATTGAAATTCCTTCAGATGTTGCAGAACAAGTGGAAATTCAAATTAAATATGAAGGATATATAGAAAAACAAATGCAACAGGTGGATCGTGCAAGAAAAATGGATAAGAAAAAAATCCCTGAAGATCTTGATTATTTTGCAATCTCAGGTTTGGCTACGGAAGCAAAACAAAAATTATCGAATGTTCGCCCGTTATCTGTCGGTCAAGCTTCGCGAGTTTCCGGTGTGAATCCAGCAGATATCTCAATATTACTTGTTTACCTAGAACAGGGAAGATTAGCAAAGGTACAAGACTAATCAAATAGTGGAGGAATACATGAGTAAACAACAATTTCCTAGTATGCTTAAAGAGCAAGGGATCGAGCTCTCTGAATTTCAATTACAACAATTCCATTTTTATTATGAGATATTAGTAGAGTGGAATGAAAAAATGAATTTAACGGCGATTACAAACGAAGACGATGTGTATATCAAACATTTTTATGATTCAATTACAGCTGCTTTTCATTTTGATTTTACTCGTCCATTATCAATTATTGACGTTGGTGCAGGTGCAGGTTTTCCAAGTATCCCGATTAAAATATGTTTTCCTTCCATTCAAGTGAATATCGTGGATTCTTTAAATAAAAGAATTGGGTTTCTAGAACATTTAGCGACACAATTGGAACTTGAACAATGCCACTTTTACCATGATCGAGCGGAAACATTTGGCCAAAATCCAAAACATCGAGAGCAATATGATGTTTGTCTCGCAAGAGCGGTAGCAAGAATGCCTGTATTATCGGAACTTTGTTTACCTTTAGTCAAAAAAGAGGGGTATTTTATCGCAATGAAAGGGCCAGATGGAAAAAAAGAATTAAAGGAAGCAAAAAAAGCACTTTCCCTTTTAGGAGGTAAAGTAGAAAAAGAAATTCCTTTTCATCTTCCAATTGAAGAAAGTGAACGATTTATTGCTGTTATAAATAAAATAGAAAAAACGCCGAAAAAATATCCTAGAAAACCGGGAACACCAAACAAACAACCGATAGAATAAAAATTGTTTCACGTGAAACATTTTTTATTCTATACTTGACGAAGGGATAAAAACAAAGATATAAAAGACTTATGAGAAAAAGCAGGAAATAAACAAAAAAATATCGAATATTATCTAGTATCATACAAAATATCGGTATTTTCTCAAAAGGTGGTGTCAGGCGATGAAGAAACCTTTTTCACGCCTATTGGGCTTCGGAGAAAGAAATGAACATGAAGTTGAAAATGCAAATGAAATAGAAGACACTTTAGAAGCAAATGTAGCTGAAAAAGTAACTGAAACTGAAAATGAAGAAGTGAAACAAATTCCTATTATTGAAATTGTTCCTAATCGCTTTCAGCCACGTACAGTTTTTGATGAAGAACGTATTGAAGAACTAGCACAAACAATTCGTACTCATGGTGTCATTCAACCGATTGTCGTCCGTGAACGAGATGGGAAATTTGAAATTATAGCAGGGGAAAGACGATGGAGAGCTGTTACTAAGCTTGGTTGGGTTACGATTCCCGCTATTATTAAAGAGTTTAACGATTCACAAACAGCTTCTGTCGCTTTAATTGAAAATTTACAAAGAGAAGGGTTAACTGCTATTGAAGAAGCTTTAGCTTATGCAAAGCTTTTAGATTTACATGGTTTAACTCAAGAAAGTCTTGCTCAAAGGTTAGGAAAAGGTCAGTCTACTATCGCCAATAAACTCCGTTTGTTACATTTACCTGAACTTGTACAAGAAGCGATTTTAGAAAGAAAGATTACAGAGCGACACGCCCGTGCACTTATTGTTCTTAAACAACCAGAATGGCAAGAAGAAATGGTGAAAGAAATAATTGAAAAAGGGCTTAATGTAAAACAAACTGAAGAACGAGTGAAAATGAAATTAGAAGGAACAACAAATAAGAAAAAGAAACCACAAGTCCGTGCTTATTCAAAAGATATGAGAATTGCGATGAATACGATTCGTCAATCTGTAGATATGGTCATGAAAAGCGGGTTAGCTATTGATAAAGATGAAGAAGAACATGATGATTTTTATCAAATTACGATTAGAATTCCGAAGAAAAAGTAATCAATGATTTTTATAAACTTTATATTCTATTAAAAACGTCGTTGAGTTTAAATTCTCACTGACGTTTTTTTACTGTTGTCATTTGAAACTAAATTGATAAGAAAAAGGAAGTAAATTGTTAGTGTAATGGACGAACACATTGAACTGTTAAAGACAATACGGTATTTAAAAATAGGAGTTTTTTTTCTTCTTTTATATATACAATAAATATTTTTTGCTTATTTTTCTACAAAAAAGAAATGATTATGATAAAATGAGAAAACATTATTGTCATTTCGTGATAGAATAAGAAAGTAAAATTGTAGTAGAGTTGAAAGAAGGTGTCAGCATGGGGAAAATAATTGCTGTTGCAAACCAGAAAGGCGGAGTAGGGAAAACTACATCGGCTGTAAACTTAAGTGCCTGCTTAGCATATATAGGAAAACGTGTTTTACTTGTAGATGTTGACCCTCAAGGGAATGCTACAAGCGGAATTGGAATTGAAAAAGGTGATGTCGATCAATGTATTTATGATATTTTAGTAGAAGATGTTGCTGCTCAAGATGTAATTCGACAAACAAATGTAGAAAATTTGCATATTATTCCTTCGACAATTCAACTTTCAGGAGCTGAAATTGAATTAGTTCCGACAATATCAAGGGAAGTGCGATTAAAACGAGCATTATCTGCAGTGGATGATCAATTTGATTACATTATTATCGATTGCCCACCTTCGTTAGGATTATTAACGATTAATGCATTAACGGCAGCGAATTCAGTTCTTATTCCTGTTCAATGTGAATATTACGCGTTAGAAGGACTTAGCCAATTGTTAAACACAGTCAGACTTGTTCAAAAACATTTAAATACAGATTTATCTATTGAAGGTGTATTACTTACAATGTTGGATGCTAGAACAAATTTAGGCATTCAAGTTATTGATGAAGTAAAAAAATACTTTCGGGAAAAAGTATTTGAAACGATTATTCCAAGAAACGTACGATTAGGTGAAGCGCCAAGTCATGGACAACCTATTATAATCTATGACCCGAAATCAAGAGGAGCAGATGTGTATTTAGAATTAGCAAAGGAAGTGGTTGCTGATGGCCAAAGGGTTGGGTAAAGGGCTTCAAGCTTTTTTTCCAGAAGCAGTGGATGAAAAAAATGAGTCTGTCTTAGAAGTAAAGGTTAATGAATTACGTCCGAATCCATATCAACCGCGTAAAACATTTTCTGATGAAGCGATTAATGAATTAAAAGAATCCATTCTTAATCACGGAATCTTACAACCTCTTATTGCAAGAAAAAGCATTAAAGGGTATGAAATTGTAGTTGGTGAGCGGCGTTATCGGGCTGCTATTGCAGCAAAATTACAAACAGTTCCTGTTGTCGTAAAAGAATTAACAGATGACAAAATGATGGAACTAGCTTTAATTGAAAATCTTCAACGTGAAGACTTAAATCCGATTGAAGAAGCTGTTGCTTATGATAAACTTATGCAGCATATGAAAGTGACTCAAGAACAATTAGCATCAAAGTTAGGAAAAAGCCGCCCTCATATTGCAAATCATTTGCGATTATTACATCTTCCTAAAGTGGTGCAACAGTTTATCTCAGATGGGAAACTTTCAATGGGGCATGGAAGAGCATTATTAGGGTTAAAAAACAAAGAGAAACTATCTGTATTACTTGAAAAAGTTCTTCAGGAAAAGTTAAGTGTAAGAGAATTAGAAGCGCTTGTTCAACGTTTAAATGAAAATGTTTCACGTGAAACAAAAAAGAAACCACCTCTTTCTCCTTTTATTAAAGCAAAAGAAGAAAGCTTACGAAATCGGTTCGGAACATCTGTCAGCATTAGAAAAGGAAAGAAAAAAGGGAAAATAGAAATTGAGTTTTTTAATGAAGCAGATTTGGAAAGAATAATTACGATGTTAGAAAATGTAGAATAGTCAAAGTGAGTCATCAACAAGTGTGGTGGCTCCTTTGTGTTCATGAAGAAAGGAGTTTCTATGACCTATATTTATTTTGACCAAGCAGCGTCGTCATTTCCAAAACCAACTACTGTAGCAGAAGCAATGACAAAAGCAATTAATGAATATGGAGCCAACCCTGGGAGAGGTGGGCATACTCTTGCAGTGCAAGCCAACGATATCATTTATCAGACACGGAAAAAACTAGCAGTGATGTTTGGAGCCAATCACCCAAATGATATCATCTTTTTTTCAAATGCAACATATGCTTTAAACCAGGCGATTCAAGGTTTACCTTTAAAAGAAGGGGACCATGTTATTTCAACGATGGTAGAGCATAATTCTGTTCGAAGACCATTAGAATATATGAAAAAAGAAAAAAAGATAGGAGTCACATATGTTCATCCCAGAAAGGATGGTTTAATTTATCGAGAGGATATTGAACAAGAGCTAACTGACAAAACGGTAGCGGTTATTGTTAGTCATGGATCCAATGTTACAGGTGCGATTACACCTGTTGAACATATCGGAAAGCTGCTTCAGCCATATGCCATTACATATATTGTAGATGCTTCTCAAACAGCGGGAGTTCTACCTCTTGACATGAAACAACATCATATTGATATTCTTGCTTTTCCTGGGCATAAAGGGTTATTAGGTCCACAAGGAACAGGTATATTAGTGATTGGAACAGAAATGACTTTGCAACCACTCGTTTATGGGGGTACGGGGAGCCATTCAGAACAGCCTTTTCAACCGGAAGAACGTCCTTATCAGTATGAAAGTGGAACATTAAATACCCCGGGTATTGCTGGTTTGTCAGCAGGTATTGATGAAGTTCTTAACATAGGAATTGATTCGATTTTTTCTCATGAATGGGAGCTTACGTCCTATTGCTTAGAAAAACTAAATAAAATAGATGGCATAACAGTTTATGGTCCTTCTAAAGAAATTAAACGCCTTGGTGTCATTTCTTTTTCTGTCGAACATGTAGATGGCCATGAAATTGCGATGATTTTAGATCAACATTATAAGATTGCAGTTCGAGCAGGATTACAATGTTCTCCGCTTACACATGAAGTGCTTGGGACAACGGAAACTGGAACGGTCCGTGTTAGTTTTGGCCCGTATAATACGAAAGATGAGATTGATCGACTGATTGAAGCATTACTAGAAATAAAAAGTTATATGTAACAAAGAATGAATTGAAAAGTAGTGGGGGAACAAAACATGGTGTTATTGGGGACTCTAGTAAACGCACTAGCTATTATGTTGGGTGCACTTTTAGGTACAATTGTAAAAAACATTCCTGATCATGTGAAAACAACAATTATGCAAGCTATTGGTTTAGCTGTCATAGTATTAGGAATCGGAATGGGTTTGAAAAGTGAGCAATATGTTATTGTCATTGGGAGCTTAGTTGTTGGAGGCCTTCTTGGGGAGAAGTGGAAGCTTGAAGACCGCTTAAATCAACTTGGTAGTTGGTTAGAATCAAAAGTAGGTGGAAAAGGTGATGGTCAAATTGCAAAAGCGTTTGTAACAACGACATTAATTTATGTTGTTGGCGCAATGGCGATTCTTGGAGCTTTGGATAGTGGTTTACGTGGTGATCACTCTGTTCTGTATACAAAAGCAATGCTTGACGGATTCTCTGCTATCATATTTACTTCTACTTTAGGAATTGGTGTCATCTTTTCAGCAGTTCCAGTCCTCTTGTATCAAGGAATTATCGCGTTATTTGCTACTCAAATTGATAAATATATCGCACAAGGTTTAATGGATATGTTTATTGTCGAAATGACAGCAACAGGTGGGTTAATGATTTTGGCGATTGGATTAAATCTACTTGGTATAACGAAAATTAGAGTTGCAAATCTATTACCTAGCATTATTATAGTTGCAATTTTAGTTATGATTGTTTATTATTGGCAGTCTATTTTGATGGCTTTTTCTTTTTTTAGTGCCAGTTAAGCACGTAAAAGAAAAGGTGCTAAGTTGTAATTAATTGATATAAATAAAGAGGATGATTTGTCATCCCCTTTGTTGCTTCTATATATATAAGAAAGCATAAATTTTTGTATAGTAGTGAAGACTTGAAGCTTATTTTAGAAGAGCGAAGGCTCCGCACCTCACTTGAAACGAAAAGACAGCTCCCGGATTTTTCTTATTCGGGTATTTCTACTTCGTCATAAATATGACCTGGAAGAGTTATAATAGAGAACCTTAAAGTTGAGGTTCTTTTTTTTCGGTTTTAAATAGATTTGTCTTTAACGATGGAAAGAAACGAGGCCTAGTTGTCACTTTTTGAGTCATCATTTTATCTACATCCCGTAAACTTTCGGCAATAATCGTTGCCATTTTCATAACGGTGTGTAGTCTTGTATTTTGTAAAACAAAATACTCCATCATTCCACCAATATTTACGATTCCTGTTACGTGAACGTCACCAACTTCAGGCAAATTTTTATTAACAGCAGCTCCTGGTTTAATAGGACCTTGCGCAACAGTGATTTTGCCGACACTATTCATTCGCCCTAAACAAGCATCGATTCCTATAATAAATGGGCGACGATGTTTTTCTTCTATCAATTTAAGAGTATCTTCTAAATTCATAGCATGGACAGGGTTTTCTAGTGTACCGTACACATGAAAGGCAGAAAGACGTTGTTCTTCTAGTTTAGACCCAATTAATGGTCCTAACGAATCCCCAGTGGAACGATCGGTCCCGATACAAACAATAATTAAGTCTCGATTGATGATCGGTGGAAAAATAGAGATGAGTTGTTCACTAATTAGGTGAACAGCTTGCGAATCTTCCATATGAACACGAAACGGTGTATCTTTTTTTTGAAACAAATTTCGATTTAGAATCATATCTCCCTCTCCTTTGCAATATTAGTAACAGTATACGGATATTATTTCCTTTCTATACGTAAAAGAAATAAAACAAAGCAGAGAGGAAGAGAGTGATGGTAACTCGAGGACTGAAATGGATGTTTCTTATAATCGGAACAATGATTGGAGCAGGGTATGCCTCAGGACGTGAACTGTGGCAATTTTTTGGCAGTGAAAGTGGACTAGCAATTTTCTTGTTTTCAATCCTCTTTATTGTTTGCTGTACCGTTATTATGACGATGAGTTTTGAAAAACGGTCAAGCCATTATATTCCGATTCTACAAGAACTAATGGGGAAAAGAATTACAAAGCTGTATGATATGATGATTGTTCTTTATTTATTTTCAACGACTGTTATCATGTTAGCTGGGGGAGGAGCGACTCTTGAAGTCATCCACTTGCCGTATTGGGGTGGAGTGGCGATTATTTGTGGACTATTGATTTTGTTGTTTATATGGGGAATTCAAGGTATGACATCAATGAATGCATTTGTCATTCCCATTCTTATTATCTGCCTTCTCTCAATATTAATTGCTTTTCAATATTTACAAGGCTTTCCAATTGAATTTAAATTAAATGAACAAGGGAATTGGCCAGCGGCATTAACGTTTACGGCTTTAAATATTTTACCTTTAGTTGCTGTTTTATCAGCTGTTGGAGGTGAAATTAAACAAAAAGGTGAGATTTACATTGCAAGTATAGGAAGTGGAGTTATATTAGGAAGTATCTCATTTCTGTATAATGAATCTCTATTACAAGTTGCAGGAGAAATCATGTTATATGAAATCCCATTGTTTGCAATATTAAAGCATTATCCATATTATATGGTTATTTTAATGTCAGGCTTATTATGGGTTGCTATTTATACGACAGCTGCTTCAGGTCTTTTTGGGTTAATTTCTAGATTTAAAGAGTACTTGAACGTGTCTCCTTGGTTATTGGCCTTTCTTTTACTTCTTTTAATGGTTCCACTAACGACGTTTGGATTTTCAAATTTAATAAGTGTATTGTATCCACTTTACGGTGTATTAAACTTATATGTATTTGCTTCAATTTTGTTATATCCGATATTAAATAAAAATGTAAAAAAAGGATAAAAACCAAGGGTTAGCATTTTTCCTTGTCTAGCGTTTCATGTATAATAGAAAAAAATGGATGAAGCTATAACCGACAGAAGGGAAGATGACGGTGGCTGAGAAGGAATTTGCATTACATGATGTTGTGGAGATGAAAAAACCTCACCCTTGTGGAGAAAACCGTTGGAAAATTATTAGAATGGGAATGGATATTCGAATTAAATGTCTCGGATGCGAGCATAGTGTCATGTTGCCGCGAAAGGAATTTGCACGGAAGATAAAAAAAATAGTAGAGCGAGCCTAATCCGATATTGATGGGCTTTTAGAACAAGAGAATGTGAAAGGTATTATCCTCTAGCATTGTCTTGTTTTTTTGTACAACTATCACTATAATTGGAAAAGGTATGAATATGAATTGATAACTTCCAGCTTGATTTGGAAGAGAGTATAAAAAGGACGTGACTATGTTATGGCACTAACAACTGGAATTGTTGGATTACCGAATGTTGGGAAATCAACTTTATTTAATGCAATTACACAAGCAGGGGCAGAATCAGCGAACTATCCATTTTGTACGATAGATCCGAATGTTGGAATCGTAGAGGTACCTGATTACCGTCTGCAAAAGTTAACAGAACTTGTTTCTCCGAAGAAGACTGTACCGACAGCGTTTGAATTTACGGACATTGCTGGAATTGTAGAAGGAGCAAGTAAAGGGGAAGGGTTAGGGAATAAATTTTTATCTCATATTCGTCAAGTAGATGCCATCTCTCATGTTGTTCGTTGTTTTGACGACGAAAATATTACACATGTTGCTGGAAAGGTGAATCCATTACATGATATTGAAGTGATTAATTTAGAATTAATTCTTGCTGATTTAGAATCGGTGGAAAAGCGAATTGACCGTGTTGGAAAAATGGCAAAACAAAAAGATAAAGAAGCTGTGGCAGAGCATGAAATTCTTGTAAAACTACGAGAAGCATTTGAAAATGAAATGCCAGCAAGAAGTGTAGAATTAACCGACGAACAAAAGAAAATCGTTCATGGCATGCATTTACTTACTATGAAACCTGTTTTATATGTGGCTAACGTAAGTGAAGAGGACTTACTTAATGAAGGTGATAATGAATTTGTACAAACAGTAAAAGAATTTGCAGCAAAAGAAAACTCTGAAGTGATTGTAGTCTGTGCAAAGATAGAGTCTGAAATAGCTGAATTAGAAGGCGAAGAAAAAGCAATGTTTCTAGAAGAGCTAGGCATTCAAGAATCAGGTTTAGATCAACTTATTCGAGCAGCTTATCATTTATTAGGTTTGCGAACGTACTTTACAGCAGGTGTACAAGAAGTACGCGCATGGACGATTCGGCAAGGGACAAAAGCACCGCAAGCAGCAGGTGTTATCCATACCGATTTTGAAAGAGGATTCATCCGTGCGGAAGTGGTTGCTTATGAAGATTTAGTTGAGGCTGGTTCGATGAGTGCAGCAAAAGAAAAAGGAAAAGTGAGACTTGAAGGAAAAGAGTATGTTGTAGAAGATGGAGATGTCATGCATTTCCGTTTTAATGTATAATAAATTTCAATGTTCGCTTGAATACGAAGGCATGTTCTGTTATAATAACGCAGTGCGAGTAAAAATCTAACATTTATTTTTGCTCCTTGCTCCATATATGGGGCCGCTAGTCCAAAAGGAGGTGACGTATAGTGCGTAACTACGAAATTATGTATATCATTGCGCCTAACCTAGAAGAAGCAGCAAACAAAGAGATCATTGAAAGATATAATGGTGTTCTAACAAACAATGGTGCTGAGCTAGAGAAGGTTGAAGAAATGGGTAAGCGTCGTTTAGCTTATGAAATCGAAAAGAATCGTGAAGGTTTCTATGTAAAGTTAAATGTAAAAGCTAGCCCTGAAGCGATTGCTGAATTCAATCGTTTAATCAAAATCAATGAAAACGTTATTCGTGTATTGATTGTAAAAGACGAAAACTAAGTGGAATGATATTTGGGAGGTTTTTTGAAGATGATGAACCGTGTCATTCTTGTCGGCCGTTTAACGAAAGACCCTGAATTACGGTATACACCAAATGGTGTGGCGATTGCTAATTTTACTCTTGCTGTGAACCGGACGTTTACAAACCAGCAAGGAGAACGTGAAGCAGACTTTATCAATTGTGTCGTGTGGCGTAAACCGGCTGAAAATGTAGCCAACTTCTTGAAAAAAGGTAGCTTGGCAGGTGTTGATGGTCGTGTGCAAACTCGGAATTATGAAAATAATGAAGGTAAGCGTGTCTACATCACAGAAGTTGTTGCAGAAAGCGTTCAATTTTTAGAGCCACGTAATGCCAGTGGTGGAGGACAAGATTCTAATTTTTATGGCGGTGGAGGACAAAGTCCTTCTGGCCAAGGTGGATACGGTCAACAAAATCAAAATCAAAATCAGAACCAAAATCGCAATCAGTCACGATTGAATGAAGACCCATTTGCAAATGACGGTCAAACGATTGATATTTCTGATGATGATTTGCCATTTTAGGCAACAACCTATCCCTTATACAATGAAATTACGATAAAAATTTTAATGTAAAGGAGGGGTAACAATGGCTCGTAGAGGACGTGGACCGAAACGTCGTAAAGTTTGTTACTTCACAGTAAACAAAATTACGAAAATCGATTATAAAGATACAGATTTACTTAAAAAGTTCATTTCTGAACGTGGAAAAATTCTTCCTCGTCGTGTAACTGGTACTTCTGCAAAATACCAACGTCAATTAACTACTGCAATTAAGCGCGCTCGTCAAATCGCTTTATTGCCGTATGTGAATGAAGTTAACTAATGAATTACAAAAAATATTAGGCTGTCGATAAAGCATCGGCAGCTTTTTATTTTTCCAGAGATTTGGTAAAAGAACAAAAGATCCTTTATTTCATGAAAAAGGGACGTTCCTTTAATTTTTCCTTAAAGTACGCTAAAATAGATAAGTAAAAAATGATACATACTAATAAAAATAGTCATCATCATAGAGAGGTGAAGGCGTGAAAAAAACACAAACATTAACTGAAGGAGCGATTCTTGCTGCTTTAATCATACTGTTGTTATTACTAGGTTTATTTGTTCCTTTTATCGGAGTTATTGTGTTATGGTTTGTTCCCATTCCATATGCGATTTATGTGTTGCGACGAGGGGTAAAGGCAGGTATTCTTTTAGGGGTTGTGACATTACTGCTTTCGATCATGATTTTTAGTTTAATGGGAATTCCAACTGTCTTGTTATTTGCCAGTCTTGGTATTGTTATTGGTGCTTTATATAAAAACAAAAAAAGTCCCTTTATCGTCTTGTTAGGTGGAAGCTTAGCGACGATAGCCACTTTGTTATTAGGTTTTATCATAAGTATTGCCTTTCTAGATGTCCATCTAGGGCAAGCATTTGAAGAAGCAACACAACAATCGATTGGTATGGTCGAACAAATCTCACAATTAACTGGGCAAGAATTAACAGACCAACAATTAACACAAATTAATGAATCAGTTGAATTACTTCAATACTTGATTACGACTGCTATAATTGGAACGGGTGTCGTTATGGCATTTATTGTACAATTTTTAACGATTGCGATCGGAAAACGAATGAGGTTACAAGTTGAATCTTTTCCCCCTTTCCGAAAGTGGCAGTTTCCAAAAGTATTTGTGTGGTATTACTTAATTGTCCTTTTATTAGGGTTAGTTGACTTTGAACGTGGTTCAACAATGTTTCTTATAGTGACAAATTTAATGATTATCCTTTCATGGGTTATGACCATACAAGGCTTCTCGTTCCTCTATTATTATTGTCACACGAAAAAATATAAGATGTTTATTCCGAATATTATCCTTATATTAGGATTTATTTTGCCACCATTACTTTATCTTGTTCGGATATTAGGTATAATTGATTTAGGTTTTGATTTAAGGAAAAAAATCTCAAATGAAAAAGAAACATAAAATTTGTCAATAAGGTTCGGTAACAGGCATAGTGTCCGACCTAATTAAACAAAGTAGGAGTTGACAATATGCCAAAGTTCTTGTTGAAACGGTGGCATGGGTATCACGTTGTTTCCTTATTTACCATTGCGATTATTTTTATAGGGATCTTAACGTTATATCGATGGGAATTCGGACTAGTCGGATTTTTCTTGTTAGGTGTATTGGCTATTTATACAGTCCAAGCTAAAATATCATTTGAATCTGATTTAGAAGAATACATCTCGACATTATCGTATCGTGTGAATAAAGCAGGAGAAGAAGCAGTTACACAAATGCCAGTCGGAATCCTGCTTTATAACTCTGATTATTCGATTCAATGGGTGAACCCTTATATGAACGATTTACTATCAGAAGTATTTATGGGGAAAACATTGATGCAATTGTCAGAGGATATCGTCCCAGCCCTTGAAAGTGGAAAAGATGGTGTGCTGATAGAGTTATATGCACGATATTATCATTTAGAAATTAAGCGGGATGAACGATTACTTTATTTTTTCGATGTAACAGAAAGAGAAGAAACAAAAGAATTATATAAAGAAGAACAGACGGTAATTGCTCTTATATTTTTAGATAATTATGATGAAGTCACACAAGGAATGGACGATCAAGTATTAAGCAAGTTGATAAGCCAAGTAACATCATCTTTAAATAAATGGGCAAATGATTATGATATTTTCATTCGCCGCATGGCATCTGATCGCTTTGTCGCTGTCTTAAATTATAAATCATTAGCTGAAGTAGAAAAAAACCGTTTTGAAATATTAGATGAAGTAAGAGAAGCGACAGGAAAAGAAAGAATTCCCATTACATTAAGTATCGGAGTTGGATTTGGAGAAGCATCAATTCGAGAAATTGGTACTTTGGCACAATCAAGCTTAGATTTGGCCCTTGGACGTGGTGGTGATCAAGTGGCCATTAAAGAGAAAAATGGGAAAGTTCGTTTTTACGGTGGAAAGTCAAATGCCGTTGAAAAAAGAACTCGAGTAAGAGCGAGAGTGATTTCACATGCGTTACGTGATTTCGTTGTAGAAAGTGATAATGTCGTAGTTATGGGGCATAAGCATCCGGATATGGATGCAATTGGTGCAGCCATTGGTGTATTAAAAATTGCTGAAGTCAACGGGAAAGATGGCTATGTTGTGTTAGACCGTGAAGATATCCACTCCGATGTTCAAAAATTAATGGAAGAAATTGAACAACATGATCATTTATGGTCGCAGTTTATTACTCCATCTGAAGCATTAGACTTGGTGAGTGAGCGTACACTGCTCATCGTTGTCGATACCCATCGTCCGTCCTTAGTGATTGAAGAAAAACTACTTCATAAAGTTGATCGTGTTGTTGTACTTGATCATCACCGTCGCGGAGAAGAATTTATCGCTGATCCTGTTCTTGTTTATATGGAGCCGTATGCTTCTTCAACAGCGGAACTCGTCACGGAACTATTAGAATATCAACCGAAAAAATTAAAGATGGATATTCTAGAAGCAACTGCACTATTAGCTGGAATAATTGTTGATACGAAAAGTTTTGCGATTCGTACAGGTTCAAGAACGTTTGATGCAGCCTCCTTTTTACGTCGAAACGGGGCGGATACAACACTCGTTCAACGATTATTAAAGGAAGACTTAAATCAGTATATTCAGCGGGCACAACTTGTGGAAAGTGCATCGATTTCTGATAAAGGGATTGCTATTGCTAAAGGAAAAGATGACGAGTTTTATAATCAAGTTTTAATCGCTCAAGCAGCAGATACATTATTAACGATGGATGGAGTTGTTGCCTCGTTTGTCATTTCAAAAAGACAAGATGGACTAACGAGCATTAGTGCACGTTCATTAGGAGATGTAAACGTACAAGTCATCATGGAACAGCTTAATGGTGGGGGACATTTAACAAATGCCGCAGCTCAATTCGAAGAGTATACTATTGAAGAAGCTGCACATCAGCTGACAGTGGTACTTGATGATTATTTTAAAGGGGGAAGTTAAGATGAGAGTCATTTTTTTAGAAGATGTGAAAGGCAAAGGAAAAAAAGGTGAAGTGAAAAACGTAGCAGAAGGATATGCGAGAAATTATCTTTTACCTAATAATTTGGCAGTTGAAGCATCCACAGGCAATGTAAAAAACCTTGAAGCACAAAAGAAAAGTGAACAAAAAAAAGCCGACGAGGAATTAAAGAAAGCACAAAAGTACAAAGAAGATCTCGAAAGTATTACAGTGGAAATTAAAGCAAAAGCAGGCGAAGGTGGAAGACTATTTGGTGCAGTTTCCACGAAACAAATCGCTGAAACATTAGCGAAAATGAAAAAGAAAGTAGACAAACGAAAAATATTATTAGATGAGCCAATTCGAGCATTAGGCTATACAAATGTCCCAATTAAAATCCACCCTGAAGTAGTAGCAACAGTGAAGGTTCATATTGTAGAAGAAAAATAATGGCAAACAAACATACCTTGAGAGGAGCAAAACTCCTTTCAAGGTTTTTAAAAATGTAAAGTTTGGATACAGAGGGGAAACAAACCGAAGGATGAACATTGAAAAACGTGTTACTCTTGATAGAGTAGAAAAGGAAGAAAGGGGAACGCACTGTGAGTGAATTGTTTGCTGATCGCACACCACCGCAAAATATTGAAGCAGAACAAGCTGTGTTAGGAGCTGTTTTTTTAGAAGAACATGCCTTAATCACAGCGACAGAACGGCTTTTACCCGATGATTTCTATCGTGCTGCACATCAACGGTTATATGAAGTCATGTTAGACTTAGCACAAAAAGGCGAACCTGTTGATTTAATTACAGTCACTTCAGAATTGCAAGACCGTAAATGGTTAGATGATGTTGGTGGAGTTTCATATTTAACAGATTTAGCAAACGCCGTGCCAACTGCCGCTAATATTGACTATTACTGTCAAATTGTTGAAGAGAAATCCGTTCTTCGCCGTTTAATTCGAGTCGCTACAAATATAGCAGCTGATGGGTATACGAGTGAAGATGAAGTAGATGCGATTTTAAATGATGCAGAAAAGACGATTCTTGACGTTGCCCAACGAAAAAATACAAGTGCTTTTATTTCGATAAAAGATGTGTTAGTTGAAGCGTATGACCGGATTGAAATGCTCCAAAATCAAACGGGAGATATTACTGGAATTGAAACAGGGTTCTCAGAATTAGACCGAATGACAGCAGGATTTCAACGAAATGATTTAATCATTGTCGCGGCCCGTCCTTCTGTTGGTAAAACAGCATTTGCGTTGAACATCGCCCAAAATGTGGCGACAAAGACAAGTGAAAATGTCGCTATTTTCTCGCTTGAGATGTCAGCCGGACAACTTGTACAACGTATGCTTTGTGCAGAGGGCAATATTGATGCACAACGAATGAGAACAGGACAACTAATACCAGAGGACTGGCAGAAGCTTACGATGGCGATGGGGAGTTTATCAAGAGCAGGAATCTATATTGATGATACTCCTGGTGTTAAAGTAAACGACATCCGTGCAAAATGTCGTCGTTTAAAGCAGGAAAAAGGACTTGGGATGATTTTAATCGATTATTTGCAATTAATTCAGGGAAATGGTCGAGGGGGAGAGAATCGCCAACAGGAAGTGTCTGAAATATCAAGGACATTAAAAGCGATTGCGAGGGAATTAGAAGTTCCCGTTATTGCTCTTTCCCAGCTTTCACGTGGTGTTGAATCAAGACAAGATAAGAGACCGATGATGAGTGATATTCGTGAATCGGGGAGTATTGAGCAGGATGCTGATATTGTCGCGTTTTTATATCGTGATGATTATTATGATAAAGAAACAGAAAATCAAAACATCATTGAAATTATTATAGCAAAGCAGCGTAATGGTCCTGTTGGAACGGTAGAGCTTGCTTTTGTAAAAGAATATAATAAATTCGTAAATTTAGATCGTCGACATGCCGAAAGTGATATGCCTCCTGGTGCATAATGAGTAAGTGTTAATAGGGTTTAGTTGAAAAAGTTTTCCTCATGAGAGGAGGGCTTTTTCTTGTCTTATACGAACAAATTAAAAACAGAATGTGTTAAATGTTCGTGTTTTATTGACTTCATCCCTATAAATTGTTAAACTATCAATGGTCTTTGAATATAAAAAAAGATTGTTACACAACATAAAGTGTAACGGTAATTTGTGGAGGTGCACAAGGATGTCATCAGTTGTCGTTGTTGGTACTCAATGGGGAGACGAAGGAAAAGGAAAGATTACAGACTACTTGTCAGAAAAAGCAGAAGTAGTTGCTCGATACCAAGGTGGAAATAATGCAGGTCACACCATTGTTTTTGGTGGACAAAAATATAAATTGCATTTAATACCTTCAGGGATATTTTATAAAGAGAAAATTTGTGTTATTGGAAATGGAATGGTCATTGACCCGAAAGCACTTGTCGAAGAGCTTAAATATTTACATGACCGTAATGTCGATACGAGTAATCTTCGTATTAGCAATCGTGCGCATGTCATTTTACCATACCACTTAAAACAAGATATTGTCGAAGAAGAACGTAAAGGCGTCAATAAAATTGGTACAACGAAAAAAGGAATTGGCCCAGCTTACATGGACAAAGCCGCTCGTAATGGGATTCGTATTGCTGATTTATTAGATAGAGAAGTGTTCGAGGAGAAATTAGTTCGAAATCTAGAAGAGAAAAACCGTCTTTTTGAAAAATATTATGAAGTTGATGGCTTTACAAAAGAAGAAATTTTAGAAGAGTATTTCGAATACGGTCAACAAGTTGCTCAATATGTGTGTGATACATCTGTTGTGTTAAACGATGCACTTGATGAAGGAAGACGTGTTTTATTTGAAGGTGCACAAGGTGTCATGCTTGATATTGACCAAGGTACATACCCATTTGTTACATCATCAAACCCAATTGCAGGTGGAGTTACAATTGGTTCAGGTGTAGGACCTTCTAAAATCAATCATGTTGTCGGTGTTTCCAAAGCATATACAACTCGCGTAGGAGACGGACCGTTTCCTACAGAACTTAAAGATGAAATTGGCGATCAAATCCGTGAAGTAGGAAATGAGTATGGTACGACTACTGGTCGTCCTCGTCGTGTTGGTTGGTTTGACAGTGTCGTTGTTCGCCATGCAAGAAGAGTGAGCGGGATTACAGATTTATCGTTAAACTCCATTGATGTATTAACAGGAATTAAAACATTAAAAATTTGTACAGCTTATAAATATAACGGCGAAATTATCGAAGAGTTCCCGGCATCATTAAAAATTCTTGCTCAATGTGAGCCTGTGTATGAAGAGCTACCAGGTTGGGAAGAAGATATTACTGGCGTGAAATCACTTAGTGAACTTCCTGAAAATGCGCGTCACTATATTGAAAGAGTATCACAGTTAACAGGCATTCCCTTGTCAATTTTCTCAGTTGGACCAGACAGAAATCAAACGAATCAAATTCGTGGCGTGTTTGCTTAATATTGAAAAGGCCGTTGCTTCAACGGCTTTTTTTGTTTTTTGGGAAGTTATGTGTGGGTTTTGGGGAGGGTCGTAAAATTCTAACGGACATCTGGTTCGCTATTGGTGCAATATAACCCGTTTTTTTCATGCTATCGGACATCTGTTCCGTTAAAGCAGTAAAAAGCAAAAGTTTTACTGCGGTTTTGAGCAAATAGCGGAACAGATGTCCGATAAGAAAAGAATAAGGCGTGTTTTTCATTAGTTAACGGAACAGGTGTCCGATACGCCATACTAAACTCATCACAGATCGTCCATTGGGCTCTAGTTTACTCACTTCGACTTGAGGTCTCAAAGAGTCTTATAAAAAACTCTTCAAAAACAGTTTTATTTTTTTCAAAAAGGACTTGCATTTCGAAATCACACATGATATTATAAATTTTGTCGTCAAGAGACACAACATTTAGTAAGCTTCATCAAAGCAAGAGCCATTAGCTCAGTTGGTAGAGACGAGCAAAGCAACTTTGAAAAAGCGACGAGTTGTCTCGACGCATAGTCTACT
>NZ_KK211281.1:37046-39520 GCF_000621445.1 Alkalihalobacillus bogoriensis ATCC BAA-922
AATAGGTTTAGTGGCGATAGCGATGAGGTCACACCCGTTCCCATGCCGAACACGGAAGTTAAGCTCATCAGCGCCGATGGTAGTTGGGGGCTTCCCCCTGTGAGAGTAGGACGCTGCTAAGCCTTTTTATTTTATTTATCTATTGTTCCACAGTAGCTCAGTGGTAGAGCTATCGGCTGTTAACCGATCGGTCGTAGGTTCGAGTCCTACCTGTGGAGCCAATGGAGAGCTGTCCGAGTGGCCGAAGGAGCACGATTGGAAATCGTGTAGGCGGTGTTAAACCGTCTCGAGGGTTCAAATCCCTCGCTCTCCGCCATAATAACTAATTTATATGGCCCGTTGGTCAAGCGGTTAAGACACCGCCCTTTCACGGCGGTAACACGGGTTCGAATCCCGTACGGGTCACCAATTACCATATAAGTCCTTCGCAGGATAAGCTCTTGAAATGATGTTGTAAGAATACAACATCCATTAACTAGATAACGTCGCGGGGTGGAGCAACGAGCGAAACATCGATGAAAAATCATCGAGTAAACTCGACGCATACACATCGTAGTCAAAGCGAGAAGAGGAAGAGTTCTCTTCGAAGAAAATACAACATCCATTACTTTCATAACGTCGCGGGGTGGAGCAGTCTGGTAGCTCGTCGGGCTCATAACCCGAAGGTCATAGGTTCAAATCCTATCCCCGCAACCAAAAAAACTTTTACCATTTACAAATATAAGACAAATGGTATACTAATAAAGATGGTCCCGTGGTGTAGCGGTTAACATGCCTGCCTGTCACGCAGGAGATCGCCGGTTCGATCCCGGTCGGGACCGCCATTAATGGCTCGGTAGCTCAGTCGGTAGAGCAATGGACTGAAAATCCATGTGTCGGCGGTTCGATTCCGTCCCGAGCCACCATTTTCGCCGGCCTAGCTCAATTGGTAGAGCAACTGACTTGTAATCAGTAGGTTGGGGGTTCAAGTCCTCTGGCCGGCACCATTTTAATAATAACTATGCTTTTATATGATTCACGTCTTGAAAACTGTGTTCATATCATGTAGTATAAGAGTCTCGGAGGGGTAGCGAAGTGGCTAAACGCGGCGGACTGTAAATCCGCTCCTTAGGGTTCGGCGGTTCGAATCCGTCCCCCTCCACCACTTTCTATAGGGGCATAGTTTAAAGGTAGAACTACGGTCTCCAAAACCGTCAGTGTGGGTTCAATTCCTACTGCCCCTGCCAAATTAAAATTATAATGATAATGAAAATAATGGGCTATAGCCAAGCGGTAAGGCAACGGACTTTGACTCCGTCATGCGTAGGTTCGAATCCTGCTAGCCCAGCCATTTTAATGCGGGAGTAGTTCAGTGGTAGAACACCACCTTGCCAAGGTGGGGGTCGCGAGTTCGAATCTCGTCTTCCGCTCCAACAAATATGGCGGCATAGCCAAGTGGTAAGGCACGGGTCTGCAAAACCCTTATCCCCCGGTTCGAATCCGGGTGCCGCCTCCATATAACTTTATATGAGTAGTTCTTTTTGTCCGTGCCGGGGTGGTGGAATTGGCAGACACACAGGACTTAAAATCCTGCGGTAGGTGACTACCGTGCCGGTTCAAGTCCGGCCCTCGGCACCAAACTTACTCTTTTTACTTTGCCAATAAAGTAGACATGCTTTTTTTCAGAACAACTAGAATATGAAAATATTATACATGCCGGTGTGGCGGAATTGGCAGACGCGCACGACTCAAAATCGTGTTCCTTTGGAGTGTCGGTTCGACCCCGACCACCGGTACCATTTTATACGGTTTACATACGTTAGTCTTTACGGACAATATACGAGAATATAGCGTAATATCAAGCGTTTTCTACTACGGGTAGGAGACGCTTTTTTGTGTTTTATAGCGCCTTTTTTGCCGCAGGCTATACTTTTCTAATCGTGCGTAACGGTTTAACACTACGACATGGGCTAAGTCTGATATGGCAAGACGTAGCAATGTTTTAGACGAAGGCGAACTAGCTATGAACGTCAAATAGTCCACAAATGATTGAACAGGTGTGGACTATTTGACGTTTACAGATTAGGATGTGGAAATAGAACTTCTGCAGGGAAAAAATACAACTGAAGGGTTTATAAATGTGAGGGCAACTAATAAAAATTGTAATATGACTGTTTTAAATCATGATGACTCATTAAGCTTATTGAAACAGTATTCTCGATTAAGGCAGATGAGGTATATTCTAGCGAGGTATTAAAAAAACTCCTCCGTGGTGCTAAAATATATTTGGTTCGCCAACCAATATAATAGCAAATGGAGGAGTTTATGATGTCTAAAGACACTAACAGTTTAGCACATACAAAGTGGAATTGTAAGTATCATATCGTATTTGCTCCTAAGTATAGGAGGCAGGTTATTTATGGTAAGTTACGAAAGGATATAGGAGAAATATTAAGAACATTATGCGAAAGAAAAGGAGTAGAAATTATAGAGGC
>NZ_KK211281.1:39530-125299 GCF_000621445.1 Alkalihalobacillus bogoriensis ATCC BAA-922
TAAGCTTCATCAAAGCAAGAGCCATTAGCTCAGTTGGTAGAGACGAGCAAAGCAACTTTGAAAAAGCGACGAGTTGTCTCGACGCATAGTCTACTTTGAATAAACAAGTAGAGGAAGAGACACAGAAGTGAATAAGCTTCATCAAAGCAAGAGCCATTAGCTCAGTTGGTAGAGCATCTGACTTTTAATCAGAGGGTCGAAGGTTCGAATCCTTCATGGCTCACCATTTTGTTTCAACAGTGGCCCGTTGGTCAAGCGGTTAAGACACCGCCCTTTCACGGCGGTAACACGGGTTCGAATCCCGTACGGGTCACCATTCATTACATTAGAATAAAAAATGGTCCGGTAGTTCAGTTGGTTAGAATGCCTGCCTGTCACGCAGGAGGTCGCGGGTTCGAGTCCCGTCCGGACCGCCATTTTTTTTTAGGCTCGGTAGCTCAGTCGGTAGAGCAATGGACTGAAAATCCATGTGTCGGCGGTTCGATTCCGTCCCGAGCCACCATTTGCCGGCCTAGCTCAATTGGTAGAGCAACTGACTTGTAATCAGTAGGTTGGGGGTTCAAGTCCTCTGGCCGGCACTCCAAAAAAGCATGTTAGATTAAATCTAACATGTTTTTTTGTGGGAAGAAATGTAGGATTTTAGTCTAGTGTAAGATTGAAAATAATGAAAGAAATTCGCTTCCTATTTCTTACAAAAATATTTCAGATATCGCGAAACTATAACACTATATGTAACAGAAAAACTTCGATTTATAAGGGAATCAGCTAAATAAAGGAAAAAAATTGTGGATTTGTGCTCTGCTATATTACAATTTCGTTTCTTTTCTATTAAAATACGACATTGCCGTTCTCATATGGTAAAATAGAAACGGTTATTAAACTACCACTATCAATCTTTCGCCATGAAAGTCTGATGCAGGAGGAAAGCCATATGGATGTAAAAAAATTAAATACGGCATTCTTACATACTACCAATTCTCTACTACATAAATGTATAACAGCTTGGAATGGGGTAAAAAACCAGCCTCGTTATTTAAAAAATGCTATTGCAGTCGGAGCTTGCTCCGCTATGCTAGTGACAGCACCAGCGGTTTATGCAAATGAACAAGACTCAACACCATTAGATACGATTTATCATGTTTATGTTGATGGTGATTACATTGGTGTCGTAAATGAAGAAAAGACAGTGACAGAATTAATACAAGATAAGATAAAAGAACTTGAAGAAAAATATAGTGAACTTGAACTCATCATCGGTGAAAAAGTAGAAATCATACCAGAGCGAACATTTGATGACAATGTAAGTTCAAGTGAAGATGTCCTTCTGAAGCTTGCAGACAAACTAACGGTGAAAGCAGAAGCAACGGCAATTCAATTAGATGGTGAGTCATTGTTATATGTGAGTGAAGAAGCTGTAGCTGAATCAGTAAAAACATCGCTCTTATTAGAATATGTAAGTGAAAGTCAATTAGAACAATTTTTAAATAGTGAAAAAGAAGAACTTGAAACAAAACCAGAAGTGGATGAGAACATCATCCGAGATATTCGTTTTTCAGAAGAATTCACAACAGCAGAAGAAATTGTTGAGCCAGATCAAGTATTAGCTGAAAAAGAAGCCATCAAACAATTGCAATTAGGAACGTTAGAGGAACATACATATACTGTAAAAGCAGGAGACGTATTAGGTTCAATTGCAAGTGATCATAACTTAAAAGTTAGTGATTTACTCGATTTAAATCCAGATGTAACAACGGATACAATGCTTCAAATTGATCAAGAACTGAATGTTACGGCCTTTGAACCTTTAGTTTCAATTATAGTAGAAGAAGCGTCTACAACTGCAGAAGAAATTCCTTATCAAACAGAAACGAAAGAAGACTCCTCCATGTTCAAAGGTGACACGAAAGTGGAACAAGAAGGAGAAGTTGGAAAGAAAATTGTAAGTTATGAAGTGACAAAGGAAAATGGTAAAACTGTAAAACGAGAAGTCATTAGTGAAGAAGTAGTGAAAGAACCTACAACGAAAATTGTAGTAAAGGGAACAAAGGAACAGCCATCGCGTGGATCAGGAACGTTAGGTTGGCCAGCAGTTGGTGGTTATATCTCGAGTTACCAAGGCATGCGCTGGGGCCGTATGCATAAAGGAATTGATATTGCCCGACCAACCAACTATAATATTTTAGCAGCTGATAGTGGTACGGTTACTTTTGCGGGCTCTCGTGGAGGGTTTGGAAACTTAGTGATTATCGACCATAACAATGGCATTGTCACGTATTATGCTCACTTAGCTTCGTTTGATACGAGTGTAGGAGACACGGTATCAAAAGGAGAAAAGATTGGGGTTATGGGTCAAACAGGGACAGCAACAGGAATACACTTGCATTTTGAAGTGTATAAAGATGGACAATTACAAAACCCTATGGATTATTTAAAATAAAGAGAAGCCTCTAGCGATTCAATGTGCTAGAGGCTCCTTTTAAATTCTCGACCATTTCTTGTATTTTTCAGGATGTTGTATATGGTAAGATAGCAGTAATAGTAAATGAAATGATAAACTAGGAGCGATCAATATGGAAAAACGGATTCTTGTTGTTGATGATGAAAAACCAATCGCAGATATATTAAAATTCAGTTTAGAAAAAGAAGGATATGAAGTGCTTTGTGCATATGATGGGATAAAAGCAATTGAATTAGCCAAACAAGAAAACCCAGATATTATGTTATTAGATATTATGCTTCCTTATAAAGACGGGATGGAAGTGTGTCGAGAAGTAAGGAAAACACATAATATGCCGATTATCATGCTAACAGCAAAAGACTCAGAAATTGATAAAGTGTTAGGTCTAGAGCTAGGTGCAGATGATTATGTGACAAAACCATTTAGTACAAGAGAACTTATTGCCCGGGTAAAGGCGAACTTACGGCGCCATAGTAATACAACAGAAGATACGGATACAACGAAAGATATTACGATCGGTGATTTAATCATCCAGCCTGATGCGTATTTAGTGAAAAAAAGAGGAGATATTATCGAACTTACACATCGAGAGTTTGAACTTGTTCATTATTTAGCAAAGCACATCGGGCAAGTTATGACGAGAGAACACCTATTACAAGCGGTTTGGGGTTATGACTATTTTGGTGATGTTCGAACAGTCGATGTAACAGTAAGACGATTACGTGAAAAAGTGGAAGATAACCCAAGTTACCCAATCTGGATTATAACGAGAAGAGGAGTAGGGTACTACTTACGGAATCCTGAACAGGAGAGTTAAGAATGGAAAATAATAAGGTCGGTTTTTTTAAATCGATTCAATTTAAATTGATTATCATTTATGTTTTGCTTATTTTTATCGCCATTCAAATTATAGGTGTTTATTTTGTTAGGCAACTTGAAGAACAGCTTGTATCCAACTACCGAACGATGTTAGATGAACGTGCCAATTTATTAGCTTACAATATTGAGCAAGAAATGGTGAAGACCCGGGAAGACCCACAAACATTAACGACAGACATAAATAATTTACTACGCGAGTTTTTCTCTGTTGAAAATGCAGAAGTTCAAGTGATTGATATTAATAAAACGGTCATTAGTACATCAAATAGACAAAACACGCATATCGTTGGCCAACAAACAACAGAAGTAATGGTCAAACGTGCATTAGTCGGTACTGGCGATGACAGAGTGGTCCGTGATCCACAAACAGGACAACGAATACAAATTGTCATCATGCCGATAAAGTCGGATAATGTGACGATTGGTGCGATTTATATTGAAGCATCCATGGAAGAAATTTATGAACAAATTCAACAAATTAATAGTATTTTAGCGACTGGAACCGTTATTGCATTGGTCATTACCGCTCTCTTAATTATACTCGTTGCTAGAACCATTACTTCCCCTATTTTAGATATGAGAAAGCAAGCTATTCGAATGGCAGCGGGAGACTTTTCAAATCAAGTTCACGTGTACAGTAAAGATGAGATTGGACAACTGGCGAACGCCTTTAATGATTTAACCGCTCGCATAAAAGAGGCAAATGCGTCAACGGAAAGAGAAAAGAAAAAATTAAGTTCTGTATTGACACATATGACAGATGGAGTTATTGCGACAGATTCGAATGGTAACATCATCTTAATGAATAAAAGAGCAGAAGAATTACTAGAAACGACAAGTGAAGTAGCGATTGAAAAGTCACTTCCTGATGTGCTAAGGATGACGGAAGCATATTCTGTTTATGAGCTATCGGATTTTACAGATGGTATCTTACTTGATTTTAGTAATGAGGAACAAGATTATTTATTACAAGCTAGTTTTTCAGTAATACAAAAAGAAAACGGTCCAATTAATGGGATTATTACTGTTTTACATGATGTAACAGAGCGAGAAAAAATTGAGCATGAACGAAGAGAATTTGTGGCGAATGTTTCCCACGAATTACGCACGCCGTTAACAACAATGAAAAGTTACTTAGAAGCGTTAGAAGATGGCGCATTACAAGATGAAGAGCTCGCTCCACGGTTTTTACAAGTAACACAAACGGAAACAGAGCGAATGATTCGACTTGTCAATGATTTATTGCAACTTTCAAAAATTGATAGTCGTGATTATCAGCTTACATTACAAAAAGTTGATTTCCATCAATATTTACATGAAACTGTAGATCGCTTTGAAATGATTGCAAAAGATAAAAATGTCACCTTTAAACGAAAGCTACCTGCTTTCCCATCAGAAGTTCAAATCGACAAAGATAAAATTACTCAAGTTATTGATAATATCGTTTCAAATGCGTTGAAGTATTCACCAGAAGGCGCAACAATTACGATTTCACTAGTGAATCAAGGTAAAAATATTCGGGTTGGGGTTGCTGACCAAGGTGTCGGTATTCCAAGAGAAAGCCAAGCAAAAATATTCGAGCGTTTTTACCGAGTCGATAAAGCACGAGCGAGAAATGTAGGAGGCACAGGATTAGGCTTAGCAATAGCAAAAGAGCTTGTACATGCACATGGCGGCAAGATATGGGTTCAAAGCACATATGGAAATGGAACAACCATTTATTTCACTCTTCCTTATTCAGTAAGTCATGGAGGTGCGTAACGGTGACGTTTGAAAATGTGAAATCAGCAACGTTAACTTTTCTCGTTTTACTCAGTCTGTTTTTGACGTGGGAATTATGGACATTCCAACCCGATTACGCATTATTAAAAGAAGCAGAATATGTGGAAAACACAAAAATAAGTGAGGAGCGAAGTTTAACAGATATCATTGCTCCACAACAGGTGATTCTCCACAACAATGAAGATGTTGCTTCACTTGATTTAAATGATGTGTTATTTGAGGAACTGTATGAGCAGCTTGTGGCCACAAATGTAGAGGATTTAACTGTCGTTAGTTGGGATTTAGCGTCACCGTTAAAAAGTCAATCGATTGAATTTGTGTATCCCACTTCAATTCCAGCTGAAGTTATCTTAAACATGTTCCCGAATATAGGTGAAGATACGATATTACCAACAGAATCGGTAGACCGCTTAATTCTTTACCATGTAACGACTAAAGACAAAATTCATTTACGGATGGTATCATATGAAGAGCAAGTCTCTTTTGATTTTGCTACGTCGTTTTCGATCGGTGATTTTCAAAATGTTTACTTGGCCAAAGCATCAGAGTTTATTCCTGTGTTTTCCTATGAAAAAAGAAATGATGATTATGAACGGTTTACGAAACATATTTATTTACCGAGCGAAGAGACCGAATATCCGATTCTGACTTATACTACAACAGCCATTTCCGTCGATGTGTTTAAGCAAATTTTATTCAGTGATTTATTATCTGTAAAAAAGTTTCGGCAAGAAGGTGGGAATGAGTCTTATACAGATGGAAACCGAATGATTAATGTCAGTGGTCGAGGATTATATATGAATTACATTAATCCGATTTCAAGTGAAGGTCATAACCGAAGTGGGAAGCATGGTGTATTAAGTAGCATTGAGTTTATTAACGGGCACGGTGGTTGGACCGATGATTATGTACTCGCAAATTGGAGTTCTACAATGGTTGATGAGGAAGCGCAATTTCGGTTAAGAATTAACCATATTCCGGTTATGCGGATGGGTGGACAAGATACGATGCTGTTATCAGTTACTCGAACAGGAAACCAAACTTCCGGTTATTCTCGACCATTATTTGATTTAGATTACACCCCGATTGGCGATGCAACAAGATCGAAAACATTGCATTCTGGTTATGATGTCCTCTCACAGCTAGAAGATCAGGAAGCTATTGATCTAGAACAAATAGAAGATATAAGAATTGGATATGAGATGACGAAAAATAATGCGTATATTACAGTAAGTCCGTTTTGGTTCATGAAATACGGTGGGTATTGGCAAAAAATAAAATTGGACGAGCCTACAAAAGAGGTAGATGATTATGGATTGGAGTAGAACAAAATCAATTTTTATCGTTGCATTTTTATGTTTAAATGTCTTTCTGTTTTATCAACTCCAAGAATTTAATCATGCAAACAATATTAATGTCAATACAACGACACCGTTTCAAGAAGTGTTACATGAATTAAATGTCGTCATTGAGGGTGATATTGAAACAGAACCAACGACAGGATTTCATATTGTTGCCAAAGAAGTGAAAGTGACAGATGCAATATTAAATTTGTTGTCCAATCAAAAGGCGGAAGTGGTTAATGAAACAACGATTGTTTCACAACTAGATGTACCATATCAAATCAACCCTGATGAAGATATGCGGGCTCAGCTAAAAGTCTTTCTGGAAGATTATGTGTACCAAGGTGAAACGTATTCCTTTTCACAATTTGATGACGAGAAAATGCTTGTTACGTTTATGAAAAAATATGAAGATAAAGTGATGTATTCTTCTGAACGAGCTCCGCTTATTATACAGTTAAATGAAAACTATCAAGTTATCCGATACCAACAAGTTGCCGTGGAAGTTGATTCATCTGGCCGCGAGCAAGAATTTTTATCAGGTATGAAGGCGATTGAGATTTTGTTAAATGAACAAATTGTTCGAGCAAATGATACGATTACACATGTGGAGTTTGCGTATCATAGCTCATTCCAACCAGTTGAAAATATAGAAGTTTTTGCACCAATGTGGAGAATTCGTGTGAATGATGATGATTATCTCGTTTACGCGATTGAAGGTTCAATCCAAGATATCTCCTAGAAGAGGAATTACAAATAGATGGAGTGAACAAACATGAGTTTTCAATTTAGTGTGCTTGCTAGTGGAAGTACTGGCAATGCCATTTATGTAGCAACAGATACGCAACGCTGGCTCATTGATGCCGGCGTCAGCGGCAAAAAGATGGAACAGCTGTTAAAAAGCATTCAATGTGACCCTAAAGACTTAAATGGAATTTTAGTCAGCCATGAGCATAGTGACCATATTAAAGGGGTTGGCATCCTAGCGAGGAAATTCAATCTACCAGTCTATGCAAATGAAAAAACATGGCGGGCAATGGAAAAGGACCTTGGTAAAATCGATACAGAACAAAAATTTCATTTTAACCTTGAAGAAGTAAAAACATTTGGAGACCTTGATATTGAATCATTTGGTGTTTCTCATGATGCAGCGGAACCGATGTTTTATGTTTTTCATCATCAAGGCAAAAAATTAGTCCTTGCGACCGATATGGGCTATGTCAGTGACCGCATTAAAGGAACGATTAAAGAAGCCGATGTATTCATTTTTGAATCGAATCATGACGTGAATTTATTAAGAATGGGGAAATATCCTTGGAGTGTCAAGCGTAGAATTATTAGTGATGTAGGCCATGTTTCAAATGAAGATGCAGCTTATGCGCTATCTGATGTCATTGGTGATAGAACATCACGAATATATTTAGCCCATTTAAGCAAAGATAATAACATGAAAGAATTGGCAAGAATGACAGTCGAGCAAATCCTTCGAGAAAAAGATCATGGAGTCGGTGAACAATTTCGCATTTTTGATACGGATCCTGATGAGCCAACCGCCCTTGCTGTTGTGTAAACACGTTTATTTATCAAAAGTTTTGGGAAATCTAGTAGAAGTTATGTGAAATCACATAAAAGATGATAACGATCTAGATTTTTTCTATCAGCTTACTATAATTATGAGTAATAAGTATTACATCATTCAAGGATGGTGAGTCCAATGGGTTATTATGATAGTCATATTCCAAAGCGAGAAGACAATAGGAAAAAACGTGCAAGTGGACTATCTGCATTTTTTGGTGCAATTGTTGGTGGGGTTATCGTATTAGTGTCTATACCGGCACTTTCTCAAACCGGTTTATTGCCGTATGACATTTCAACAAATCAAAATGAAACGGTTCCGACGATGGTCGAAGGTGAACCAGCAGGTTTAGAGCAAACAGTGAATCTCTCCGTCAACTCAGATATTACAAATGCTGTGGATAAAGTATCTGATGCGGTTGTAGGGGTAATTAACTTACAAGAAACAAACTTCTGGTCTAATACCGGTGGTGAAGGAACAGGCTCAGGTGTCATTTATAAACAGGCAGATGGAAAAGCATTCGTCGTCACAAACCATCATGTCATTGAAGGAGCAAGAGAAGTCGAAGTTAGCTTAACAGATGGGACTCGTGTACCTGCAAAAGTATTAGGTACGGATGTGTTAACCGACTTAGCCGTTTTAGAAATCGATGATGAAGGCGTTACGGCTGTCGCTGAGTTTGGTAACTCAGAAACATTACGTGTCGGAGAACCGGCTGTTGCGATTGGAAACCCATTAGGTTTAGCTTTTTCAAGTACAGTCACACAAGGTATCATTAGTGCAACAGAGCGAAGCATTCCTGTAGATTTAACGGGTAACGGTCAAATTGATTGGCATGCAGAAGTTCTTCAAACCGATGCAGCGATTAACCCGGGTAATAGCGGTGGGGCTCTTCTAAATATTCAAGGACAAGTGATTGGCATCAACTCGATGAAAATTGCGCAAAGTTCGGTGGAAGGAATCGGATTTGCAATTCCAACGGCCATTGCAGTTCCAGTCATTAACGATTTAGAGCGATTTAGTGAAGTAAGACGACCACAGATGGGAGTCGGCATCCGTTCATTATCTGAAATCCCAGGCTATCATTGGCAGGAAACATTAAAGCTTCCTGATGAAGTCAAAGCGGGCGTATTTGTTACTAGTGTAGCACCAGTGTCTCCAGCAGAACGAGCGGGATTACAAGAGTATGATGTGATTGTCAAAATCAACGACCGAGACATTGAAGACGGTCATGATTTACGCAAATTTTTATATACAGAAACTGAAATTGGCGATGAAATTACAGTGACGTTTTACCGTGAAGGATCAAAGCAAACAACAACAATAACATTATCAGAACAACAAGCGTTTTAACAAAAAACACAGTGGCGTGATGAGCCACTGTGTTTTTTGTTATACTATAAAAAATGAGAAAACGAGAGGATGGGCTATGTTTGATGAAGTTTATGACATGTCTTGAGCATGTAGAAATAGCAATGGAGCAAATTATTGATGAATGTGAAGTGGCACCTACGATAGAAAAGATAGAAGAGTTATCCACAAACTGTGCATTTTGTAATGAAGATGCTGTGTATATTGTATCCGAGTAGGAGTTTAGTAGCGTGTTAGTATGTGGATAAGTGCTGTGGATAACAAAAAAAGAAGGGGAAAATGCTTGTGAATATCTCAATTATTACAGTCGGAAAGCTAAAGGAAAAATATTTAACACTAGGTATAAATGAATATAAAAAACGCCTGACTTCCTATGCAAAAGTAGAGATTATAGAAGTTCCTGATGAAAAAGCCCCAGAACAATTAAGCGAATTAGAAATGGAACAAGTAAAAGTAAAGGAAGGCGAACGCATCCTAGCAAAAATCGCTGTGGATACACATGTCATCGCTCTTGCGATTGAAGGAAAAATGTATTCTTCAGAGCAACTAGCAACAGAAATGGACAAGTTAGCGACATACGGGAAAAGTAAAATCGCGTTTGTCATTGGCGGTTCGCTAGGATTAAGTGATGCAGTGATGGCGCGTGCCAATGATACGATGTCGTTTTCAAAAATGACGTTTCCTCATCAGTTGATGCGGTTGCTGTTGCTAGAGCAAGTGTATCGGGGGTTTCGGATTAATCGGGGAGAACCGTACCACAAATAGTGGTAAAGCGGAGGGTCGAGATAACATTGGAAAATGAAATATTGAAAACCCTATTATAGTATTATGAATAAGTTTACTCAATGTTGTTAACAAAAGGTATATATTTTATTCTTAGTGCTTATTGAGAGACAGGTTAAATAACTTGTCTTTTTTGTTTTGCAATTAACAAAAGATTATTTGGTCAATCTTTGTAATAACATGTTTACTATAACCAACATAAATAATTATGAATAACAATACCATAATTTTGTAATGCTAACTGTAAACTAACATTTTGAGAGGATATTATGTACATAAATAAAAACTTGTCTGTACATGTCAAAGATCGATTAGATTATTGTGATGACTTAGTAATTAGGACATTTCCAGAGTTGAAAATTGAGGTATTATATTTTGGTCATCTAGTAGGGGAAGAAGAGTTGAAAAATAACATTTTACAACCTTTTTCAAATACAAATGATGAGGAAGTAAAAATTATATTAAGAAGAAAACAATATCAACAAGAAGAAGATATTAATTTAATGGTTAAGGGAGTACTTGAAGGAAAAGCATTAATAATATACCAAAATTCACTTGCGTATGCAGTAGATATTTATGTTCCTAAAACAAGAAGTGTTTCTCCAGCAGAAATTGAAACAGTAATTGTGGGATCCAAAGAAGCCTTTATAGAAGATATTGGAACTAACTTGTCTATGATTAGGAGAAGGATTAAATCAGACTGTTTAAAAGTTCTTAGTTATAACATAGGTACCATCACACAAACGAAAATGTATTTGTTATATATTGAGGGGATTACTTCTCCTATATTAGTTAAAGGATTGCAAGAAAAGATCAATAACATTGATACAAAAGGAGTTAATGACTTAAATCAAATTATACAGTATTTAGACAAGAAGCCGTTATCTGTTTTTCCGCAGTATTTTACGACGGAGAGACCAGATGTCTCGACATCTAAGTTACTTGAGGGCAGAGTTCTTTGTTTAATGGATGGCAGTCCCTACTCATTATCAACCCCAACAAATTTCTTTGAATTCTTTCAATCGCCAGATGATTATAATCAACGGTGGTTACTTGGTACTTTATCTAGGTTATTAAGATTTGCTGCACTATTTATTACATTATTTGCTTCCTCTTTATATGTAGCAGTGTCAATGTTTCATTATGAGATTATCCCTGTTAAATTACTTCATGAGTTTATTCAATCAAGAAGTAAAGTACCATTTAATCCAGTAATTGAGGCATTAATTATTGAAGGTATTATTGAATTGTTAAGAGAAGCAGGAGCAAGACTGCCTTCTAAAATTGGACAAACAATTGGCATAGTTGGGGGAATAGTAATTGGTACCGCGGCAGTAGAGGCTGGTTTTACAAGCAATGTTCTAATTATTGTAGTTTCTGTATCTGCCATATCATCTTTTGTAGTACCACATATCATAATGACAGCATCTTTAAGAATTACTCGATTTTTCTTTATTATTCTTGCATCCATTTTGGGGTTTTTTGGGATCATTTTTGGATTTACTATTATAATGATTCACCTCTGCAGGTTAAAGAATTTAGGGGAGTATTATTTAAAGCCTATATCCCCACTATCTTTGAAGGATATAAAAGATACCATCATTCGTGCTCCTTATCAGTTTTTTAAGAAATAGGTTAAGGAGGGAGCCTTATATGCAAACTGAAAAATTTAAACCGTTCTATCTCTTTTTTATTACTTATATGACTCAAACGGGTATAGTGCTCTTTATGTTACCTAACATGGTAGCCAATTATTTTGGATATAATGGTTGGTTAATGATTATACCCATTTCAGTTTTTGCTATGATTCAAATTGGATTAATTGCTGGAATTTATTATTTTAATAAAGGAAGTTCAATTTTTCAAACAATCGAGACTTCTTTTTCAAAGGTGAATATTATTGCCAAACCTTTGTATCTTTGTTTGAGTATATTTTGGTCCGTTCTTTCCATTACAGTTGCAAAACAATATGTACATGTTATGAAGTTTTTATACTTTCCACAAACAAATATACAATGGTTTGTACTGTTAACATTAATTCTTACGTACTACCTTGTGACAAGTGGAATCGTAACAATTGCTCACGTCTCTACATTGTTTTTCTTCTTATCAGCACCAATGATATTCCTTTTAATTTATTTTGTTCCCGATTTCTCTTTTTTGCAATTTTCTACCTTTGTTTTTAATGAACATAATGACTTTTATGGAGGCATGATAGAGTTATATACAGCATTTCTAGGGTTTGAAGTAACACTATTCATGTTTCCTTACATAAAAAAAGAGAAAAAGATTTTTAAGTACGTGTTTTTGGGGCACCTGTATACCACATTAATATATTTGAGTGTAACGATTTTTTGTTACGGGTTTAATAGTTTCCAACAATTAAATTATCAAGTTTATCCCGTAATAAATTTATTGCAGTATATAGAATTTGACTTTATTGAACGATTGGACTCCGGATTTTTTATATTATTTTATTTGAAGTTAATAATTACTATAACGATGTATATATGGATTAGTTTAGTTACGTTTAAAAGAGTTGTTAAGTGGAGTGCTCAACGTAGTGCTTTTGTATTATTGGTAGTTGGATACTTAGTGACATTACCATTTGTCACCAAAAATGAACTTACTTCTTTGTTATCTTTATTAGCAAAAGTTCAAATACTAATATCCATTTTCTTACCACTGTTAGTATTGACAATTATATTTTTAAAAAGAAGGAGAAAACATGTCTAGAATCTTACTAATTATTCTAATATTGTTGGTACTACCGGGGTGTAGGGACCAAAAAATTGTAGAAGAGTTAGGGTTTATTCATACAATAGGTTATGAGTTAATTGAAGAAGGAGAAAATTCAGGGAAACTTGAAGTGACAATATCTCTACCAGTAGCAGAAACCTTAAAACAACAGACAATCACTACAGTGGTTGAAACTTCGAAGGAATCAAGAATATTTTTAAGTAAAAAAACAGATAAAAATTTAGTTTCCGGGCAAGTTCGAAGTATTTTAATTGGAGAGAAACTAGCAGAAAAGGGAGTATGGGATTTAATTGACACATTTTATCGAGACCCTGTTTTAAGACCTACAGTAAAACTGTCAATAGTAAAAAGCAATCCAAAACAATTATTATCAAAGGACTATCCAGAATATCAAATGGTTGACACTGTAATCGAAAATCTTCTAAAAAAAGAAGCAAGGTTAAATACAATTCCTGAAATGGATATACATAAATTTGCAAAAGATTACCTAGACGATGCTATTGATCCTATTGCTCCTATTATTTTACAATCGGAAGACGGAATAATGTCGGACGGAATAGGGTTATTTAGTGGTGACCAGTTAAAAGCAACCATACCAGCCATACAAGCAAGAATCTTTTTTTTACTAACTGGAGAGTTTACAGAAGGTGATTTATTAATTAAAAACGAAGAAGAAAAAGTATTATTTAGTTTTTTAACGAATAAAAGAAGTATAGATGTTACACTAGGAGATCAAGAAGAAATAGATGTGAAGTTGTCAATTGATTTTAAAGGCTTCTTACTGGAATACCAAGGAAATAAAGACATGACTAATGAAAAAGAAATAGAAGCATTAGAGAATTACATTCAAGAGAATATAGAAAATAAAATACGAGATATATTGGAAACTATGAAGGAACATCAAATAGATAACCTTGGTTTAGGAAAGTATATAAAACAAAAAATGGATTATCAAGAATGGATAAACTTGAACTGGCCCAAGACAATTGACAGAGTGAATATTACACCTAGTGTTACCGTTAAAATAATTGATACTGGAATGGTTAAATAAAAAAATTTGCTAAGTATTTATCATGGCTTGAATGAATAGTATTTAAGTACGACTTAGTTTATGCAAAGGAGGGCATCATGGCTGTAATAAAGGCAAGTTATAATGATAAAAGACTTCTAGCAAGACTTATCCGTGCGGAAGCAGAAGGTGAAGGAGTGCAAGGAATGTTATTAGTCGCCAATGTTTGTGTAAATAGAGTACGAGTAAGGTGTTTAGATTTTGTTGATATTAATTCTGTAGAACGAATGGTTTGGCAGTCCCCAGGAGGATTTGAAGCAGTACAACATCCATACTTTTATCAAAGGGCAAGAGAAAAAGAAATCAGATTAGCAGAACGAATAATTAATGGTGAAAGGCATCATCCAGCAGAACGAGCACTATGGTTTTTTAGACCGAATGGCACTTGCCCTGCCCAGTGGTGGAATCAGTGGAACAGTGGCCGATATAAACTTCATTGCTTCTACTCACCTGTTGAATCCGAATGTCCAGATGTATATAGGGTTTATTGAATATAACAATAATCTCTAAGAAAATTGTAAAAAACTATAAACAAAAGAAACTTAAGCTTGCTTAAGTTTCTTTTGTTTATTTTTCTACTCTTTGTGTAAATGAATTTTTTTATCAAGATGATATTATTAAATAAAATTTAAATTGATATATAATGGAAATTATAGATGTGAAAAATTGTAGAAGGAGGTTACTAATTGAAGAATTTTGCTGAGTTTTACAAGTGTGCATTACAGGTTAACCCTTATAGTTATGTTGCCTATAGAGGTGGAGAGCACGAAATTAGCGAAGAAGAGTATAATCAATCAGTCCTAAATAATTGCTTATCAGAAGAAATTAAAGTAGTTGGCTTGGCAGACCACGGAAGTGTTCAAACTGCTGAAAAGTTGAGGGATTTGTTAACTGAAAATGGAATAACGGTGTTTCCCGGGTTTGAAATTGCAACAGCAGAGAAAATACATATAGTGTGTCAATTTTCAGAGGAGACAACTCCTGATCAGTTAAACCGATATCTTGGTAGGCTAGGTTTAACTGATGTAGAAAATGGAGTGATGCCAAGCAATTTATCTTGCTTAGATATTGCTAAATTAATTGAAGAAGAATTAGGTGGTTTTTGGTACGCAGCACATATCACTAGTGACAATGGAATATTAAAAATGGGTCAGATGAATCATATCTGGACTGATGAAAGACTAAAAGTAGCGCAAATACCTTATAGTTTAAATGAAGTAGATCCAAGATATATAAACATAATAAAAAATAAAGAACCAATGTACAAGAAAGAAACTCCTTTTGCGTTTGTAAATGCAAAGGATGTTTGTAGGCCTGAGGATTTATTAGAAAAAAATGCATATTGTTTAGTTAAAATGTCAGATTTGAATTTTACTTGTTTTAAAGAGGCTTTTCAAGACCCAACTGCTAGAGTTAAACTTTCATATGACCAAAATGAACGCTTTCATAGCAGTATAAATAAAATTGAGGTATTTGGAGGATATCTTGACGGCATGTCTGTTGATTTATCAAGGAATTTAAATACAACTATTGGTGGCCGGGGTACAGGGAAATCTACACTGTTAGAGTTGGTGAGATATGCTTTAGACCTAGAACCAAAAAGTAATGAATCAAAAAGGTACTTTAATGAGTTAATTAAATCAAATCTAGGTTTAGATAATGGCAGAGTTGAATTGCATGTTACGTCTTATCAACGGTATGGACAAGAATATAAAGTTATTAAAAGATACGGAGATCCAACAGTAGTAAAGAACATAGATGATTCCGTATCAAATCTAACTGTAAAGGACATTCTGCCACATGTTGAGATTTATGGACAAAATGAAATAATTGAATTAGTCGCAAATGAAGAAGCCAAACTTAATATTCTAAATAGGTTTCTTCCTAATCAGGCAGATATTTTAAATGAAAAGGAAGAAATAATTAAGAAACTAAAACAAAATGCGATTAAATTAGTAGATAAAATAGAGAAAAAAGATGAAATATCTACCAAAGTCTCAAAGTTACCTATTCTTGAGGAAAAAGTGAAATTTTTTAAAGAAGCAGGGATAGCAGATAAGTTAAGTACAATAGAACACCTTTCCACTGAAGAGGAGTATTTAAAAAAGTCGCTAGAGGTCATTGTCCAACATAATGTTCCATTTAATAAAGTAGATTTACCTTTTTCTGAGGAATTTTTAGGGAAAACCCCAAATTCTGCTAAATTTAAACTAATTGATGAAGTATTCACCAACTTCAATTTAAAACTTAATGAGTTAAAGGATGAGTACGAAAAACTTGTTAAAGAATCTGCCAGAAGTGTAGAAGAAATTAACTCTGGATGGACAGTTATAAAGCAAGAATCAGAGGGGGAAATACGAAATTCAATTAAATCTTTAGAGGGTTTAAATGGAAAAACTGGACAAGAAATTGCCTTAGAATATAAAGAAACAGTAGCAGAAATTGCTAAAATAAACCCAATTAAAAGTGAAACAAAGAAATTAGAAGGAGAATTAGAAGAAATAATCTCCGAAAGAAGAACACTGATAGAGAAACTTAAGAAAGCACAAGATCATTCCTATGATTCTCTAAGAAAGGCAGTTAAAAAAATAAACAAAGGCAAACTAAGAGGTAAAGTACAGATTGAAATACATGCTGCCAAAAATAGAGATGAATTAATAGAGGTTTTATCTGACATTGAAGGTTTAGGTCCTAAAAGTTTAACTTGGGTAAGAGATAAAGACGAGTTTTCCTTATTTTCTTTTATAGGGCATTTGAATCAAGGTAGCGACAAACTAATTGAAGAGTATAACTTAACAAGAGCAAAGTCAGAAATTTTAGCCAACATTCCGCTTGCCAAAAAATTAGAACTTGAATTAGTTCAATTATTAGATGTAATAGATGTCAAACTAAATACTGCTAGTCTGGAAAATGAACAAGAAAATTATAAATCACTCAGTAAACTTTCGAAAGGACAACAATGTACTGCTATTTTAAATATATTAATGTTAGATAATAATGACCCTCTGATAATAGATCAGCCTGAAGATAATCTGGATAATTCCTATATTGCAAATAACTTTGTTGATGGTTTAAGGGATTATAAGTTAAACAGACAATTTATTTTTGCAACACATAATGCCAATATACCTGTATTCGGTGACGCTGAATTAATAGTGGTTATGCAAGAAGTAGATAGGCATGGTTCAATTAAAGAAAATTGTATCGGTTCAGTTGATAATCCAAATGTTAAAACAGCGGTGGTAAATACATTAGAGGGTGGGAATATTGCTTTTAAAATGAGAAAGGCAAAATATAATTTGTAGATTTCGAGCCTAATATAATGTTCAAAAGCAAATGAACTTCGTATGTAATTATAATTTCAAGAAATTTCAAAAGAATAACTCCCTTCCGCTTAATTTACGAGAAGAAATATGAAAAGTATTGGGCTTCTATCTAAGAAAAAAATAAAAAATTATCTTATTGGACCATTATACAATTTATAGATGTAGGGAGAGTGTAAGCTAGCTTACACTCTCTTTGTTTCTGTAAAGTTCGTTAATTTTAAAAAAATCTTAAACAATCTTTTAATTGTTAAGATTTTTTATGAAGAATTAGAAGGTGAGCGTCTATCTTTGTTTAATAGAAATGTAAAGTAAAAAGGAGGTGAGAGCATTGCCAAAATATTATCCAAATTTTAAAACCGGAGAAGTAGTGGAAGCAAAAAAATTATGGGGAAAGAATAAAATTGATTTGTATAAGGAAGGGTATCTGGTTAATTTCTTTAAATCTAATCAATATAATGGTCAAGAGTATTTCATATTAAGAAAAAAAGTGGGGGATTATTATCAATTTGAAAAGGTTAGCAGATATGGTACCACAAATAAATTACCTTTATTTCTAATTAAAGGTTGGACAATTGTTAAGGCTCCTGAAGGAGTTGAACTTAGAAGAGATTAAACTACCAACATGCATGTATTTTTAAGCCATCTAACAGGTCTTCACAACACAATAAAAAGCATACATATAAAACACAATATACACTCCTAAACCCTGTGTAATGAGGAAAGGGGAGTGATGTAATATGGCTACATCTAAAGAATTTAAAAACAAAGTTACACCACCAAATTGGAGTAATATTGATGGAGAAAACAATCAAGAAATAACAGTTTCTACTGAGGAACTAAATAAAAAAGTTGAAGAATATGAAAAAAAGGATTTAAAACAAGTCTCAATAAAAGACACAGAAAATCTCCCTATCTGGAAGAGTGTCTTATACGACGAAGACGGAAATGAATATATTGGACCGAAAGGATTTAAGGTAGAATACATAGATAATGAAGTTCGATTTGTTGGCCCATTTTTAAGGAAATCAGATAAAGGCTTTAGTTATATACATCGAGGTTTTTTGTCGGAATACCTCATAAAAAATGTTCCTGTCATCAATTCAACAGGAAAGTTATATTTTTTTGATAATGGGGTGTATAGACCAGCGAATGAGAATGAGGATAAGGGGATAGTAAAAGAGTTATTAACACCTGAATATGCTAAGTCCCAGGTTATAAATGATGTTGTTCAATTGTGGAAGATAGATAGTCGAATTAATAAGTTTCCGGACGAAATAAATAAGTATCCCTTTAAGTTAAATCTTCTAAATGGAACATTTGATTTACAAACTTGGGAGTTTACTAAAGGTCACTCAATAGATAACTATTCTACAATTCAAATACAAGCAAACTATGATCCGAACGCTAATGGAGAAAACTTCAATAAGTTTATTAATAGTGCAGTACCGGATAAAGAACTTCAAATGCTGCTGCAGGAAATGGTAGGGTATTGTTTAACTCCATTAACAGATTCCAAAAAGATGATTTTCATATTTGATGGACCGGGAGATGCAGGGAAAAGTACTTTTATCACAGCAACTCTAGAGAATCTTTTAACCGATAATGCTAAATCACACATTCCATTACAAGACTTGTCTGATAATGAGTACAAACAAGCAGAATTGTTTGGGAAGGTTGTCAATATATTTGCTGATCTACCCGCTAAAGGAATTAAAGATAATGGCTATTTAAAAGCGGCTACTGGGAATGATAGGATATCTGCACGAAGACCATATGGACAAGTATTTGAGTTTTATAATAAAGCAAAGTTTGTTTTCTCCACAAATGGTCTACCGGATAATTACAGTAAAGATACTAGTGATGCTTTTTACAACAGGTTAAGTATTATCCCTTTTAAGCATGTACCTGCAAAAAAAGACCCTCATTTGAAGGATAAATTATACAAAGAGAAGGACGCTATCCTGCTTTGGATTCTAGATGGACTAAGAAGATTGATACATGATAATAATTTCAAGTTTACTGAAAGTAGGGAATCTAGTGAACTAGTCCAAAAATACAGAGAAGAGAATAATCCTGTAATGAAATTCATGAATGAACATTGCGAATTTAATCCAGATGCTGAGACAGCACGTATAAGTCTTTTTACAGCATGGCAAAACTTCTGTGAACAAAATGGACACATTGCGGGAAGTCAAACAAAGTTTAATAAAAAAATTGAAAGTATATATGGTAATCTGGTAAAACGTAGCCAAATGAATAACAGTAGAAGGACTAAGTCTTGGAAGGGTATAAAACTACTTGATTTTGATGAAATTTAAATTGCAGACGGGTATTTATAACCCGTCTTTAATTTTGTGAAAATAGAACCAAAGTTGAACCAATCTTGAGCCAATAATGAACCAAGTGTTTGCAAGGGGAACAAGGGTTGAGCCAAATGAACCAGTTTAATATTAAAACTGTAGAATGTGTGATATGTACACAAATAGTCACTTACAGTTTAGTAATGTTTTTTAAGAAGGTCATTTTGTTAAAATGTAGTTCAAACGGCTCAAATATTGATACCAAAAGAATCGCAAGCCTTCAAACTAGTTCAAAAAACCAGTCGAAAATGGTTCAGTGCTTCTTGTTATTTTCCTCCAAAATAAAGGTGAGAACAAGTGTTTGTTTAAGTGTACAAGTGGAAAGATTACACTAAAGATATTTGGAGGGATTCTCTTGAAAAACAAGGATATACTTCGTAAGAAAACTGATTATGAACTAATATCATTTAAGCATTATCAGTACAATTTCAAAATTGCAAGATTTAAGAAATGCTTTTTATTGCCAGATGAAACTGAACCATTCTTCTATTTCATATATGTACTTAAAGAGGATTACAGAGTGGCAGGCAAAAAAAAGGGGATGACAAAAATTGAAAAGTATAATGTAATGTGTTTTAACCAAGATTTTAAAGATTATAACCAAATGATCTTGCTGCTTTGTCCGATTTTGGAAGAGTATATACTAGAGCCAGATGTTCGATACAAATTAATCAAGTTAGCGCGAAAGTTAAATCCATCTCAGTAAGGACTATTCCTTACTGTTTTTTTATTTTGAAAAAAAAGGGTTGTTATAAGTTATCTCTAATAGAAAGGTATACAAAAATTCTGTTAAGGTCTAGTCAGTTTAACGTGAATTTTATAATGAAAGGGGAGGATTTTTATGAATCAAAAAGTAGAAATTAGGAGTAATATAGATGTTGAGAAGTTAGTGGAGTTAAACTTATTTCATGCAAGGTACGGTTTGAAAGTAAAGGGTTACATTTATAACGATAGGGGTGAGGAGTTAGAAGGAGTACTTATAGAGGAACGGAGAAGTCTTGGCGAAGAGCCGAATGTTTATCTACTATCAGATATAGAGTATACAAACATTTTGAATGGTTTCTATAATTATGATTTAAAAGAGGCGAAGAGGTTATTGTTACAAGATTGTACATTTTCACTTTCTAGAAACGATAAAACAGGATTTTATCAGTTTACTTTTATCCGATCAATAAATGATATTTTTGTGTTTATGTGTTCAAAAGAAGAAAGAGATTATTTATTCAATTTTTTAGTAGGTTAATCTTTATTTGGCCCTGATATTATCTTTAAGACGCGCTATAATGTATGTAATTAGTTAGTGGGGGTGACCTAAAATTGAAAGAGATTAATTCGAGAATAAGGTATTTGGCATTTCTTGTAATTTGGACGCTGCTAATCGGTGGAATTAGTTCTGTCATGTTGTACCCTGTAAATCATTTCACTTTAAAATTTGATTTAGTTTTCTATTATTCCTTATTCATATTAGCATTTGTAGGCAGTGGAATATTTTATCACATATTTTATTCTGTAATTATTTCTGGTAATACCGAAAACTCTAATGAGAAAAAGGAAAGGTTCTGGGAAATAATATCAGTTTTTATATTTAGTATAATTGTTTTAATCTTTGGTATTATCGTTTATTTATTCTCAGATATTTTAACTTATGGTATTGTGACATTCTTTGTATGTCTTAGCGGAGTATATACATGGTGTTTGCCAATGCTTGACATAAAAAAATTGGTAAAAGAAAGAGAACAGAAATTGAATAAAGTGTTTATTGATGAAAACGGGCATAAACGTATGTGGTTTAAAGTTTGAAGAAAGTATGTCACCTAACAGAATTGTTAGAAGTGGGCATGCTTTTTTATTTGCAAATAAGTACATTTCTATTTCTAAGGAGTTTGCGAAAAAAATAAATGATTTAGCCGAAAAAAATGCTACAGAGTAATAATGTGCAATGTTGATAAGGAGAAAAATGAAAAAAATAGGTAGTGCAAAAAAAGGCTTAACATTTAATCATTTTGCCGATAAAAAAAATTAAATGACTGATTTTTAAGAAAATGAAGAAATAAGAACAAATAATAATTTGAACGAGACGAAAAAAATAATTAATTAAACTAAGGCTTATTTAGAAGGTTTTAGAAAAGAAACAAACAAGATAACTATATAAATCAAAAAAGGAGTGTGCATACAAATGAAAAATTGGGTTGATCTTCAGCAAGATATTATAGAAACTAAAGAACTATTTGGAGAATTTATCAGTTGGTTAGAAATTGCTTTCCGCTGGTCATTCTTTTCTGTGATTATTCTATTGATTGGCTGTGTAATTATCAAATGGCTTCTTCAAAAGAATAAGAAGGTTGGAGAAATCACGTTTGGTATGTTAATTGGTTTTTGCTCAATGTGGATATTTGGTAGTTTTGTTATTTCATTTTTTGCATATACAAACTGAAGCTGTGCTTCAGTTTGTATATGGACATTATTTTTTCGATAGCAATTTCGTAGAATAATTGCATAGAATAGGTATTCCATGCAATTAATTGACTAAATAACAGTAAAAAGGAAATGAATTATGGCAAATAACAGTAAAAAAATATTGCATAGAATTATTTATGCCGAAAAATCAGGAGGAGAGTATATGATTAACCAATTTGTAGAAGAAGCACTGAGAGGAAAATCAGAACAGACAATTAAGACTTATGTTCACTCAATTAAGCAATTTAGTGATTGGTTGGAAGGGGCTGGAGCAGATTTATCAAATTACGCGAGAAGCGACGTTCAACAATACATTGATTATTTAGTGAGTAGACGCAAGAGCCCAGCAACAGTAAATAAAATTTGGAATGCGATTAAGAAGTATAGCAAATGGTCTCAACAAGTGAATACAATAGAAGATATTTCGGTTGTTAAACCTACTAACTATAAAAATGAGGCCCCTAAAGCACTAGACAGGTTAGAATTGAATAGGTTGATACGAGAAATTGATAGAACTGAGAATAAAAGAGATATGGCTATTCTACAAGTATTGTTAAATACAGGTTTGCGGCTTTCTGAATTGGTTGCCTTAGATATATCAGATATCGAAGTAAGTGAGAGAAAAGGTCAGGTTACTGTAATTAAAGGAAAAGGAAACAAACAGAGAACAGTTCCACTTAATAAAGAAGCACGAAGAGCATTAGTTAAATATCTTGAAGAAAGGTCTGACAATGAAGAAGCACTATTTCTATCAAATAGAGGTAAAAGAATAAGTGTTAGAACAGTGCAATATTTAATAGAAAAGCAGGGTTTCAATGTTCATGCTTTAAGACATACTTTTATAACAGGATTAGTTCGAAGTGGACAGGATATCAGCGTAATCCAATCTTTAAGTGGACATTCAAGCGCTGACATGATACTTAGATATTCTGCTCCTACTCCTGAGGACAAACAGATTGCAGTAGAAGAAATTTGGACTAGGTGACCTTTACTAGTTTTATTAATCATTAATATTTGAGATCAATTATTATAATGGCTAATAAAATTACTATAATACTTTGCCATAAATAAAGGGTTATGCTATTTCATATAGAAGTGTAGGTATATCAGGACAATTATTCCCCTTTAAAATCCTGAATGTGTACCTCTCCAAGGTGTAACTTAGACAAATTTCTTTTGCTAGCCCTTTCTAGGACATAAAATGGTCAAACAGTAATTTTTGCTGTTTGACCATTTTTATTAAATATCAAAATGTGACAATTTTGTGAACGGTTATCTATGAACGAACAATAATATCATTTCATAGATAAAAAGGCAGGGTTATGCAGATAATGCATTTTTAATCTAACTTATATATTATTTTAATATAATTAAATATTTATCTACGATTTTGCCGCCAATTCAAATCATAGAGAAGTGGGTTTACAAGCGTATCAAGGGTCTTTTATAATCAAAATCAAGTTAGAAAATTATCTATTAACAATTTTTTTGCAAGGGGATTTGTTATATGAGAAAAATTTAGGGATTTAAAAAGGGGGAAGTTTTAATGGGAAAACCAACAATTTATATTTTGATGATCAAAATTCAAAAACGCTTCTAGGTATAACAATTAAGGCAACTAAGATGTTACAACATATGGGAGATCAATGAGATAAAACAGTTGAATTATATAATAATGTTGCTAGCGCGGTAGAAAACATTCTTATAGTGAGGGAGAAATATATGAAGGTGGACTCGATATTATAGAAGAGTATGTAACCATCAGTAATAGGAGACGATAGCCCAAATAAATTCGTCACAGATATCTTATGACATACCGATTTGGTCTTTTAATAAAGGTGTTATACTACCTAAAAGTAAGGTAATTGCACTTTAAAGGAGGTGATTAATAAAAGTAAAACATGATTGTTACTGATTGTTACTAACTGTTACTTATTGTTGCATCATTGGCGTGGGCAACTCTAAGCAAAACTATTATTTGTAAAGTTACAAAGGTGATTCTATTTATGGTAATTATATATTACCACGGAATCTCCTTAATGAAAAGGGGGAATTTTAGTGAAAAAAATAGCAGTAGGTTACTTTATGGTTAATTTAAATGAATCAAACTGGCAAGTTATAAGTGATATGTACAAAGCACTTTACGAATATTGCAATAAAGAGAACTACTCGTTACATGCTGTGTATCACGATATTAGTGAAGAATTAACTGAATATCAGTTACTCAACGCTGCATATAGACCAACTTTCAAGGATTTTAAAAGAAGAGTATCAGAAGACAGCAGGATTGACCATGTTCTATTACCAGTACTTTCAGAGAGTTATTATGATGGTGGATATGATGATTTATTGGAAGTTCCTCACTTTGGAAAAATCTCAATGTTTTATGTAAATAGTCCAGAGATTCCTGAGGAAGCATACGAATTTGATGGAATACCTTTCTAAGAGATTCAAGATGGATTTTGAATAAAAATATAGATTTAAAAAGGAGGAGTTTTTATGTTGGAACAGTTAAAAACAGCAGTAGGCTATGTAAGGTTTGCTTCATTAGAAGATGGAAGTTTGCAACGAAGTAATGCAATTGTAAATTATTGTACCAATAAAGGAATTCTAGTCGAAAAGATTCTTGATGATAGAGACAGTGGATATTGTCCATTAATTACGCGTAATGGTGGTTGTAAACTAATTGATTACGTTGATAGTGGAGAAATTGACTATATCATACTCTCATATTTGCATGAATTGAGTAGAGACAATGAAGAACTTTATCATTTCTTAAAATTATTGAAGGAAAAAGGGATTGAGTTGATTGTACTTTCATCAATAAATATTGAAAAAAGTTATTTTGAAAATCTTTTTAAAGATTTTGCAGATAGAGATTTTCAACTACCTAGACTAGAAAGAGGTTATCTATATGAATAACGATAAATTTCATGTTGGAGTAATTAATTCAAGTTTCGGGATTCAAATAGCGGGTGCTGATGTGTGCTTTAAAGAAGGTGAGGTAGTTTATATCCTTGCTGAAATTTATGATAAAGAAAATCCAGAATGCATTATGTGGTATGTAGTATTAAAACCTTTAAGCAAGGATTCATTAAGGATTAACTCAGAATTTGTGGATTTAATGTTCCTAGAGAATGTTCCTCGATTTCCACATTAGAATGAACTATGGCTTCACATACAAGTATAAGAAAAGGAGATGGTTTAATGAAAAAAATAATTAATAAAAAAATTTATAATACAGAAACAGCGACACTAATTGCTGAGTATAGTAATGGGCTTACAAGAGGTGACTTTAATCATATCTATGAAGATCTATATGTAACTAAACTAGGACAGTTCTTTTTACATGTAGAGGGTGGACCACTTACTTGCTACAGTGAAACAGATGGTAGAAATACTTGGGGAATAGAAACTATTATTCTTCTAGATTCACGTCAAACATACAACTGGCTAGAAAAACGTTCAGAATACGAATTAATAGACAAATATTTTCCCGATATGGTTTCTGAGGGGTAATTAGTTTCTATAAGGAACTATAATCAATTTCAATATTAACAGTAGGAGGGTGTCTCTATAATATTTACTTCACACTATAACCCTTCCTGAAAAAGGGAGGAATCTATAATGGACAAGAAAACAACAAAAGAATTGAAAAGTGATAAGGAAAAGTTTCATATTCCTAGTGAAGAAGAATTGAAAAAAAGAGAACTAGTATCAGTTCTTGCGGAACTTATTTTAAATTATTCATTGTCTAAAAAGAAGTAAAATAACGACGCTATAATTCAATGTGAACATGGGCAAGCTGCTGCTTGCCCAAATCTTAGGGGGATATTATAAGTGAAAAATTTAAAAAAGAAATTTGTAATTTATATGAGGATAGATTGGAAGTGAAGCAAAAATTGAAAAAAAAACAAATCTCGTTAAAACTATGAAAAAGATACGATGTTAAGTTATTAGATTTTTATGGTAACGATACTATAAATAATTTTGTAAGTAAAAATGATTTGAATGAGGGGAGAGGTATATATGGAAAACAGTAAAAAATTAAAAGTTGTTATTTACAAAAGGGTGAGTACTGAGGAGCAAAAAAGAACAGGCTTTTCATTGGAAGGACAAGAAGACGAGTTAAGGGCATATGCCGAAAGGAAAGGGTATAAAATAGTAGGTGTGTATACTGATGGTGGCTATTCAGGGAAAAATTTCAAGAGGCCCGAAATTCAAAGGTTGTTTTCTGATATGAGAAATGGTGATTTTGATGCGATTTTAGTATGGAAAGTGGACAGGATCTCAAGGAAGAACAGGGATGTTTTAGATTTAATTGATAATGAACTCCATCCAAGAAATATGAAACTATTAGTATCTACTTGTGATATAGATAGTAGTAATGCCAACGGTTATATGTTTATTTCTATGCTAGGTACTTTTGCTGAGTATGAAAGGTCACTAATTATAGAGCGTGTGTCAAGTGGCATGGAAAAACGTGCAAAATCAGGTATGTGGAACGGTGGTATCATTTTAGGATACGATGTAGTAGAGAAAAGTTTAGTAATTAATGAGGAAGAATGTGAAATAGTTAAACAGATTTTTCAATTAAGGGCAAACGGCTATGGATACAAAGCGATTACAAATGTACTGAATAGTGAGGGGAAAAAAACTAAGAAAAATAACAGTTTTAGTATAAATGCTGTAAAGACAATTTTGGAAAATAAAACTTATATTGGTCAATTAAATTGGGGAACTCATAGAGAGTGGGAGAAGAAACGGAGAAGTGGGAAGACAGATCCAATCAGTGCCGAAGGTGTACATGAGGCAATAATCGACTTAGGGTTATGGAATAGGGTACAAGAAGTTAATAAGGTAAACAGAGACGCTTCTACAAATACCAAAAATATTAAGAGTGAGTTTATACTTTCAGGGATATTACGTTGTCCCACCTGCGGGGCTGGAACTGTTATGAGTAAGTCAAAGAAAAGAGATGGTTCAGGATATCATTTTTATTACATGTGTCAAAACTATCATACAAAGGGTAAAGATGTCTGCCGCTCCAATTTAGTTAAGAAAGAACTGATCGAAGAACAAGTTTTATCTTATATTAATGGTCTAATCTCTAAATCTGGAATCGTAAATGACATTATCGATAAGATAAATAAAGAAAAACATACAGGTACAGACAAACTTCAAGAGCAAATAGTTGCTTATAAAAAGGAATTGAGGGTAAAAGAGAAGGAATTGGACGCTATTGACGAAGAATATCGCAATAAAGAAATTACTGCAAAAGCATACGGAAGGTTATCTGGGAAAATTGAGGATGAAGTAGAGCGATTACTGGGTATTGTCAGCGATTTAGAAGAAAAGTACGTTAAAGTAACTTCATCATACTCTATTGATGAAAGATTGTAAAAGAGGCCCTAGAAAACTTCAACGATTTATTTACTGGTGCAAGCAATGAAAATAAGAAAATCTTAATAAAATCACTTATTAAGAAAATTGAAGTTGAATCAAACAGAAAGGAAATAAAGCGCATTGTCTTCTGGTTTTTAGAAGACAGTGCTTTGTCTTTAAAGAATGCTTTACCAAATAATGAAGGACGCAGAACCGTACCATAAATAGAGGCAAAAAAAGTTGTAAATAAGGTGGTAACTTGTCTTTTAGATCAGAATTTGAAGTGGAATGGTCCTCAAAATGCTCTAATTCATAATAAAGGGTGTGGATAAGTGTAAATGTCTTGGACAGGTTGACTTCAGAAAAGTCAAAATCCAATTCGATTTTATCCACAGTTCGAGAACGACCCTCGGATTGTTTGATTGTTATTTTGTTTAGTAAAAGCTGAAAGAGGTGTTTTTTCTTTTCTCTTGTAGACTGTTGAAATGCTTCGACATACTTTTCTAATAAATGCTTAATCACGTCTGGGGGTATAATTTTCGAATCTGATGAGCTTAGCTGAACGCTAAGTTCTTTTTTCTTTTGTTCTAAATCGTTCTTCGACTTAGCTAACTTTTGTAACCGCTCCTGTAATATGGTAACAGGGAAGAAGTTTTGCTCGAATGCTTCCATATATTTTTCTTGCATAGCATTGGTTTCTTTAAGCTTTGTTTCGATAATCTCTAACTGTTCTTTTAGTTTTAATTTTGAGTGAACCGTTTCTTTATTTATATTTTCTATGGTTTGACTAAATCCAGCTGAATTGTTTAAGAATTCGCTGATACGATTAATGACATCATCTTCTGCATCGTAGGCTTCAATTGAATTTGCTTTACAGGCAGATGATCCTTTGTTGTGGAATACACCACATACATAATAACGATGCTTACGTTTGCTTCCATCTTTTCGAGTAGAAGTAGTAATAGAAGGAACCATGCCTTGTCCACAGGTAGGACATCGAAGGATGCTGCTTAATAGGAAAGGCTCGTTTGACTGACGCTGCTTAAATGATTTACCCTGTCTTCGAGCTTGGACAATATTCCAAAGTTCATCGGAGATAATTGCTTCGTGTTTCCCTTCGACTATAATGGGGTTGGCATTTTTGCCACGTCTTCGTTTCTTATCCCAGTTCTCAACTTGTAACCAACGGATTTTCCCTATATAGACCGGGTTATCTAATATAGTAGCAATGCCATTAATAGAAAAGTGTTTCTCACGTTTAGTCAGATAACCTGCTTTGTTTAAGCGGTTAGCTATAGCCTTAAGTCCTTTACCTTCTGAGTATAAAGTAAAGATATGTTGAACAACCTTTGCTTCTTTGGGCTTGACAATAAGTTCTTTTTCTATAGAGTCATAACCGAAAACTAGGCCACCATTCCAGCTACCTTCTTTAGCACGTTGAGTCATGCCCAACTTGACATTTTCTGAAAGAGTATTTCTTTCCATTTCAGCAATAGAAGCCATCAGTTGGACAACAAGTTTCCCAATTGGACTAGATGTATCAAAATTCTCCGAGTAAGAAATAAACTTTATGTCAAACTCTTCAAATTTATCTAGCAACACAAGAGTATCTAACATGTTACGTGAAAGGCGTGATATTTTCCAGACTAATACAGCTTGAAATTTGTTTTTATTAACGTCAGCTATCAACCTTTGCATGGCAGGTCGACCCTTTATATCTTTACCACTAATACCTTCGTCAACATAATCCTCAGCAATCTGCCACTTATATAAGGCTGCATATTGACGTAATGTTTGTAGTTGTGCAGATATACTATAGCCCTCACTTGCTTGCTCTTCTGTGCTGACACGACAGTAAATTGCTACACTTTTTATCTCATTCATGTGACCACTCCTTTAACTTTTTAACAGTATTGGTTGTAAAGGAGGTGAAACATACCTTACTTTGTTTATGGGGGTTAATTCTATATGTGATTGTCATAAAAGGTTGGATAAAGCTGCGTTAAAAGAAAAAATAAAGCATTCGAAAATGGAACTGTTGATACTAATGAAACCGAAACTTATACCCTAGTTTCAGTTTGCTCAGCTGTTAAGTCTAAAATTGACTTATCGAATTCTTTCCTATTCACCTTATATAAAGAAGTAAGTCAAGTACACAGGGAAAGTGTCCTAGGGAAAAATTTGAGATAAGGGGAAAGAAGGAATAATAAGTATTAGAAGAAATAGACTTACAGATAAAAAAGAGATGTTAAACAGACAATCACTATAGAACTTAATATATCACCTGTGAATGGTGTAGTCGTAGTCATTTGTGAAAAAGGTCTAAAATCTCGTAGTTCATAGGTTACCTATCAAACTTGGTTCTTAAGGGATTTAGGAAGGAAGTCTTTACAATGAAAATATCAATCAAGGAAGAACTAGCGAATAACTATTCGTATGTTCTACAATACGTTAATAAAAATAACTGGTGTGAGAAGAATATTTCGTGGATCACCTTACTCTCAATGTATTTGAGAAGGAGAGACAGTACGAACAATGTAAAAGGTAAAATTCATGCTTGGATGGAAAGTCTTAAATAAGAGCATAATCAATAGCACTCTAATTTACATGTCCATGTGTAATTAGAGTGCTTATTTTTGTTTTACAAGATGTAACATAAATATTCATTCCGTATGACGAGATTATTTCATGGCTAACCTTAACTTCAATAATATCTGAGGAAGTAAGAGACTAAAGTAAATAGTTAATTTGCTAAAACTAATATTATTGAAATTGTAACAATTGATATTATCATGGAGAAAACAATAGATATAGATATTTCTTTTTCAAAAATGTTAAATTTTTGGGCAAACACATAGGCTCCTGCTCCTACTGGTAAGGCAGCCATAACAATTGTTGAAATAAACCATACTCCTTCTACTGGGAATACATATAGTGCTAACAATAAAGTAACGAAAGGCTGTATAATTATTTTCAAAATTATAATAGTAAAGACTTCAATATTACTAAAAGTAGGAATATTGAATAACTTTCCTTGACTTATAAGACCTAGACCTAGTGCAAACAATGCCGTCGGGCCAGCTGCATCTGCTAGCAGGCTAGAAAAGACATGAATTGATTTCGGAAGTTCGATATTAAGTACTGAAACAATAATTCCAGCAACTACTGATAAAGTTAAAGGACTTAAAAATACAGACTTTAATATATTTGAGATTATAGTCATTGTCTTATTAGAAGGCTGATTTATAGTGGGTATCTTTATGTTTTCTTGTCCTGCAACGTTTGCTAATTCTTTATTTTTAGATTCTGTTAAGGTTTTATACAGTTCAAATGAAATGGTTACGATAATAATTACCGGAATATTATGAATTAATGTAGCTAATGCGGCAGGTAGGGCAGCCGATTGACCAAATGCTGCGATTAATAATGGAACTCCCATATATCCAGTTGTACCATAAGATGCTGACATCCCATAAATACATATATTGGGGAATTTCCTTTTGAATACAAGTTTTGATAGAAAACAAGCAACAAAAAAACTTACTAATATACCAAACAAGTTAGCAAATAAGAAATTCCAATTAGTTAAGTGACTAACTGGAGCTTCTGCTAATGATAAAAAAAGTAAAGCTGGAAGAGCAATGTAATAAACAAAATTGTTTAAGCTTTTGGAACCAGAGATATCAACAATTTTAAAAATTCCTGCAAATATTCCACACAATATAATGGCAAAAACGGGGATTAAGACATCAAAAATAATTTGCATTTGAATCGCTACTTTCTTTAGTTTTAAGTGTTTTACGAGCAGGTTTTTTGCCTGCTCGCTTTATCTAATCTTCTATTTAGTGTATTCCGGTAAAAAATTCTTAGCAGTTTCAATTATATCAGCTGCACTGAAAACTCCTTTGCTATAAAGTTCACTGAATCTATCCGAAATTTCCGAAAACTCAGATCTCTTATGTTCGTATATAATTTCCATCTTACCTTCCATAGAGTTAACTATATTTTGTATGAACGTATCATCATTTATTAAATTCGAACTAAATCCAGCTGCTTCTAACGTCCGCTTGATTGTATTGATATGCAAACCAACATTATTTAAAAAATAATCAGTTTTTCTGTCTACACCTAAATAGTCAGGAATATTAGCCACGCCTAGATTCTCCTTTTTTACAAGAATTCCACTTACAGGTCGGTAAATATTAGGGATCGTCATAAATACATCTTCAGTGAGGACAGCAGCATGATTAATTCTTTCTTCTTTGAGGTCTATGTTTTTAATAGTAATATTTTTTTCTTTGAAAATAAGGTTTAGAAGTTCGATAGAAGGTAATCCAGAACGGTTACCGTATCCAGCGAATGCTCCCTCAATCATATTAAATCCATGATAAATCGAGATTAAAGCATTTTGAAGTCCTAGTCCCTTGTCATTATGAGCATGCAAACAAAAATTAAGGTTTGGATACTGGTGTGTTAAATTTGATGCTAGTATAGCCATTGCTTCAGGATAGATAACTCCCAATGAATCGTTCACACGTATCGTTTGAAAACCGAGTGATACGGAACGGTCTATTTGTGAAGTGATTGAAAGGTATTTTTCTTCATCAATACCTTCTGAAAAGCTATTGATTAGACTTACCCTAAAGGTTTCAACGCCAATTTGTGAAAATTTCTCTGTAACACGTTCTAACAGTTGCTCATCTTCCCCATACTCTACCATTCCAAAACTAATAATTACATCTTTCAAATATTGTTTGGGAAACTTTTTAAATTGTTCGTATATTGGCTCCCATGAATTAAGTAGGAGGATGAAAGCGAATTTTGAATCTTTAGGAAATGTCTCAAGGTCATATTTGTGTTTCAAACACTCTAACAGAAGTTGCGGATCTTTAGGTCCCGAACCTAGAATAATATCTCGAACTCCTGAATCTAAAATCTCTCCGATTAATTGCAATTTTCTGACATTGTTTACTGAAAAAAGACAACGTTCTGCCCCTTCTCTCAATGTTTCGTCTAGCAATCCGTCGAGTTGAAAATTTTTGTAACGAGGTCTGTGCCCTTTAGGATATGACAATTGCATGAACTTCACACCTTCCATATTTTGTTTTATATTACATTTTTTATTTTATTTTGGTTTTAGTATCAAGTAAAATGAATATATATGATAATTAATATCACTTTTTATGATATCAAAAATGGAGGTTGAGTAATTTGGACATTAAAGAACTTGAAATATTTCAAATGGTATCTAGTCAACAGAGTTTCAGTAAAGCAGCTGAACAGTTGAATTATGTTCAATCTAATGTAACAGCTCGTATTCACAAATTAGAGTCAGAACTTCAGACTTCTTTATTTCACAGAAATAACAGGGGGGTTGCTCTAACCGCAAATGGTGAAATTCTACTTGAATATACAGAGAAAATCCTGAAACTTCTTAGAGAAGCTAAAGAAGCTGTTCAAAACCCCAATCAACCTACCGGACCTTTGTCAATTGGAGCAACCGACATTACTACTGCTATGCGGTTACCAAAGGTTCTTTCTGTATACCATAAACAATATCCGGATGTAAGTTTATCTTTAACGCCAGGTTCTACTGAAGAATTAGTTAATGAGGTGTTAAAGTATAATTTAGATGGAGCATTTGTAACCAATGGAGTTAATCATCCTAGAATTATTCAAGAAACTCTGATTCATGAAGAATTAGTTTTAATTATGGATTCATCTCAAAGACTTAAATCGATTAAAGACCTTAAAACACGAACAATTTTAGTGTTTCAATCGGGTTGTACTTACCGCGCAAAATTGGAAAATTGGTTGCGAGAAGAAGGTGTATTACCAGTTAAACAAATTTCATTTGGTACAATTGAAGGAATGTTAGGGTGTGTAAAATCTGGCTTAGGAGTTGCCCTTGTTTCCAAACGTATTGGAAAACATTTAGAAAGAGAAGGAAGTGTTATTTGTTACCCTGTCCCAGATAAATATAAAAATGTCACCACTGTATTTATTCGTCGGGATGACGTGTCAGTTTCTAATTCACTAAAAAAGTTTTTAGAAACTACTAAAAAGTGTTTTGTTAATGAAGAAGAATATTTTTTCGAGTTAAAGTAGGGAAACCTATTTTGAATGCAATAATTCTATTCAAACTCTTGTTTAGACATTGCTAAAATAATTGAGGATGAATTAGGTGGTTTTTGGTACGCAACACATATTACTAGTGACAATGGAATATTAAAAATGGGACAAATGAATCATATATGGATGGATGAAAGATTAAAAGCAGCACAAATACCGTATAGTTTACAAGAAGTAGATCCGAGGTATTTAAATATAATTAAAAATAAGGAACCAATGTTCAAGAAAGAAACCCCTTTTGCGTTTATCAATGCAAAGGATATTTGTAAGCCTAAAGACTTGTTAGAGAAAAATGCTTATTGTTTAGTTAAAATGTCCGATGTGAATTTTACTTGTTTTAAAGAGGCTTTTCTAGACCCAACCGCTAGAGTTAAACTCTCATATGAGCAAAACGAGCGCTTTCATAGCAGTATAGATAGAATTGAGGTATTTGGCGGTTACCTAGATGGTATGTCAGTTGATCTATCTAGAAATTTAAATACTACAATTGGTGGTCGAGGTACAGGAAAATCTACATTATTAGAATTGATAAGATACGCATTAGATTTAGAACCGAAAAGTAGCGACTCAAAAAAGTATTTTAGAGAGTTAATTAAATCAAATCTTGGATTAGATAATGGTAGAGTTGAATTGGATGTAACTTCATATCAAAGGTATGGAAAAAAATACAAAATTATTAAAAGATACGGAGATCCAACAGTAGTGCAGAATATTGATGGCTCTATTTCAAATCTAAGTGTAACAGATATTCTACCTCATGTAGAAATTTACGGGCAAAATGAAATTATAGAATTAGTAGCAAATGAAGAAGCAAAACTTAATATACTGAATAGGTTTCTTCCTAATCAATCAGATATAATTGCTGAGAGGGAAGATGTAATAAAACAACTTAAACAAAATGCGATTAGATTAGTAGATAAAATGGAAATGAAAGATGAAATTTCTAATAAAGTATCAAAGTTGCCTATACTTGAGGAAAAGGTGAATTTTTTCAAAGAAACTGGAATTGCAGATAAATTAAGTACAATAGAACATCTTTCAACAGAAGAAGAGTATATAAAAAAGTCTTTGGAAGTTATAACTCAACATGATGTTCAATATAAAGAAGTAGACACCCCTTATACTGAGGAATTTGCACAGAAGACACCAAACTCTGATAAATTCAAAGCAGTTACAGAAGTAATTAGTAATTTTAACCTTAAATTAAATGAGTTAAAGGATGAATATGAAAAACTAGTTAAAGAAACTGCTAGAAAGGTAGAATCCATTCATACAGAATGGAAAGAAATTAAACATGAGTCAGATGGAGAGATAAGGAATACAATTAAATCTCTAGAGGGGCTTAATGGAAAAACTGGACCAGAGATTGCTCTAGAATATAAAGAGACAGTAGGAGAAATTGCTCGAATAAATCCTATGAAAAGTGAATCAAAGAAGTAAACGTCAAATAGTCTACACTTAATTGAACAGGTGTGGACTATTTGACGTTTACGTAGTATATGAATAAAGATGATATTGAACGATTTGAAGAAGGTTTTCAAGATGGTGTGTATGTCATATCAAGAAATAAACAAGAGCCACGAGTAAAGGTACGAGCTCTTTACGATTATTGTCAGGCAAACAATGTTAATCCAGAAGACTTATCAGAACAAGAGATGGAGCATTTTTTAGATCGAGGGTTATCTAATATGAATGATAGAATAAACAAATAGAGGCAATGAACCTGTAAGTAATACTTACAAGTCTAACTTAAATAATATAGGTCTTAATGGTATAAAAAAGGAGCGTACCAATGAGTTGGGTATATCCTCAAGACCAATGGGGCTCCTTAGTTATCAAAATTATTATATAAAGTATTTAGAAAAACATCAAAGGGTGGTTCCTAATAGGGAACTATTCGGTTTCTCCGAATAGTTGAAACAGAGCAGTCATCAAGCTTGGCTTGACAACTGTTCTGTTTTAATTTGTATTTATCTGTAATTGTTCATACCCTTCTTTTTCCACATGCCCTAATAAGTATAGGAAAGCAAAGGCGGGAATACGGATAATTCTTGTACTTGTCTCGTGCTTTGTCATTCCATAATCATCATCATTACGAGTAACAACAATTGCCCCTTTGGTTTGATTGTCATTAGCCCACTCTACGATGGCTTCATTTTCAGAAATCGTAGAGTTTTGTCTGTATTTCACTTCAATAATCGTTCTACCGAATGGAAATGATACGATAATGTCTATTTCCTTTTGGGTTTTTGCATCTCGAAAATAGCCAATTGTAGGGTGTTGGTCGTAAAAGAATGTATGGATATGTTTGTATACAGCAGTTTCAATAATGGTTCCCATTTCTAATGGATCGGTTAGAACTTCCTCTCCCAACATAAGAACAGCGTTTCGAATAGCAGAATCAGCTAAATAAATTTTTGGCTTTGATTTTAGTATCTTCTTCCCTTTAAGCTCAAAAGGTTTACTCATATAAATTAAGTTGGCGTGTTCAAGTAGCTCTAAGTAATTATTAATGGTTGGTCTGGAAACACCTATTTCTTTAGCAATGGTTTCGGTAACAACAATATTTCCACTTGTCATACATAAATACAAGAAAATTTTCTCGAATTCGGATACATTACGTATATTAAATAAAGAGACAATATCACGTTTAATAACTTTATCGACTACATCTTCTCGAATAATTTTTTGAGCGAATGGGATATCATTTGTCTGTGCTACTTCTGGAAATCCGCCAATTAAGAGATATTGGTGGAAGTGTTTCTGTAAAGGTTGCAGGGCAAGCATGATAGCTGTTAGATCCATATCAGATAATTGACCTAATTGAGTTGGTTTAATATTTCTTGGTAGTTTAGGCTGAGTTGCACCAATCAATTCGATATATTCATAAAAGGAGAGTGTTGGTATTTTAATTTGTTTCCACCTTCCAACACCACTTTCACTCATTTTGGATACAAGTATCGGACTTGCTGAACCTGTCGCCATTATTTTATAAGAAGGGTGCTGGTCGTATAATGTCTTTAGCCATGTATCCCAATCTGTGGCGTACTGTATCTCATCAAAAAATAAAAATAAATCATCTGATCCTTGAGAAATATTGTTCTCAAACACTTCAAGAATATCGCCAATCTCACATAATTTAAGCATAGGATGATCAAATGAAATATACAAAATTTGTTTAGGAGGAGAATGTTCAAGTATATCACCAATCATTTGATACATAATCGTCGTTTTTCCTACACGTCTCGGTCCAGACAAAATGACTTCACGTCTGATTTCGGTATGATAAAAATATTTTTTTGCTTCATAAAACGCTAAACGTTTGACAGGTTTAATAAAGTCACGAGGTATTTGTCCACTATTCCACCAAGGATTAAAGCCTAATAAAACCTTTAATATCTTTTCTTGAGATATAAAAGACATAAAAATCACCCCTTTATCAAAATATAATTATATTTTATACTTATTCAGTAAAAGTTTAAAGTATACTTTACATTTTTACCGAAAAAACTAAAATATAAACCGAAATGTAAAAAACACGCTGAACCGTACCATAAGTGATGGTAAAGCAAAAAGTTGAGATTATATTAAATAAATCGATTCTAAATAAAATTCTAAAAAAGTGAAAATAAGTTAGATAGGAAGCCTATTTGACCTGCAAGGTTTATTCATGAATCGCACATATATTGAATGAAGGAGAATCGTCATGGTATATAACAGATCTGGACAGAGTCATAAAACTTTGTCCTTCATAAAAAAAGCAACGACCGTTAAAAAGCAGAACGTGGATACACCATTATACCAAGCGTTTTCTACCGCGAGTAGGAAACGTTTTTTGTATATTTGTTAAGCTGCTAGCCGTCAAAAAAAGCAAGAGGATGGTTCCTTTTCACCTCTGTTCGTGCTATTTTAGAGGAGTCTGTATGGTTTGAAAATTATTTCTAATTATATAACAAATGAGAGGAACTTCTATATGCAAAAGAACTGGGCAGGTAATCTACAATACAGTACAAGTAACTGGCATGAACCTGAAACGATTGAAGATCTTCAACAATTAGTCTCAAAGGTAACAAAGCTCCGTGTCGTCGGAACGCGTCACTCGTTCAATAGTATCGCAGATTCAGATGAGAATCTCGTATCCTTGCATAAGCTGAACAAAGTCTTAAACATTGATAAGAAGAAAAAAAATGTAACGGTAGAAGCTGGAATTAAGTATGGTAACCTTTGTTATGAGCTTCACCAACATGGCTATGCTTTGCAAAACCTTGCTTCCCTTCCCCATATTTCGGTTGCTGGCGCTTGCGCAACAGCTACACATGGTTCAGGTAATCATAATCAAAATTTAGCTGCAGCTGTTTCTGCAATGGAAGTGGTAACCGCTAGTGGAAGCGTTGTCAAGTTTTCGAGGGAAACTTCAGGAGAGGAGTTCTATGGCTCGGTTGTGGGATTAGGTGGAATCGGTGTTGTCACAAAACTAACACTAGATATCGTTCCAAGTTATCAAATGAGGCAGGATGTATACGAAAATCTTCCATTGTCACAACTAGCTCACGATTTTGATACGATCTTTTCCAGTGCTTATAGTGTTAGTCTATTCATGGATTGGCAGGACGAAACGATTAATCAAGTGTGGCTGAAAAGCAAGGTGACGGATGGTCAAGTTTTTTCGTTTGGAGAGGATTTTCATGGTGCAAAAGTGGCCACAGAAAATCTCCATCCCGTACCTGGCGTCGGAGCAGAGAATTGTACAGCTCAGTTAGGTGTGGAAGGAGATTGGCTGGATCGCGTGCCGCACTTCCGAATGAATTTCACCCCGAGTAAAGGTCAAGAGTTGCAAAGTGAATATATCTTTGCTCGTGAGCATGCCTATGAAGCTTTATGCGCACTTAGTGACATTCGTGAATACATCGCACCACATCTACTCATATCAGAAGTGCGGACCATTGCAAAAGATGAACTTTGGATGAGCCCATCATATAAGCAGGATTCGGTTGCAATTCACTTTACATGGCAAGATAAATGGGCGGAGGTTCAGCAAGTGCTCCCACTCATCGAAGCTAAGCTCGAACCTTTTCAAGCGAAGCCACATTGGGGGAAATTGTTTACGACGTCACCTGAAAAAATACAGTCCCTATATGAAAAGATGTCTTCATTTCAGTCCCTTCTGAATAAGTATGACCCGAATGGGATGTTTCGTAATCGCTTTTTGAGTCGATATATTTTTAATGAGGGTGAGTGAATTCGTTTGACGGGGGTTCACGTCATACGATCGAACTTAATGCAGCATATACCGTTTTAATAGCTGAGTTGCATTAGCCTTGCATCGAGCAGTGCTCGAACCGTTTGGTGCCACCAAATCTTTGTTCGTCATGATTCAGCGTTCCTAATATGATAGGCATTTGCTTCATTCCTTTCATTGAAGGGTTGATTACTTCTATGAATCCATTGTTATAAGAGTAGATGAAGGGTTGTAGCATAGCATTTATTGTTTCTCGTGTAGCTGTCCTTACTGAGGGCTGAAATACTAGTATGTGTTAAATGAATAAAAAAAGTAGTAAGGAGTTGATAGAAATTGGTTGTCAGCGAAATCAAACGACAACGAAGGCAGATCACAGATTCATGGTATGAGATTGAGCAGTTAGACAGTATGACGTATGTGTTACACGAACCAAACTATTATCAGAAGAATAGTCAGTATTTGATCATCGGTTCAGAACGAGCGTTGTTGCTTGATTCAGGGTCTGGAAGGAGGCCAATTCTTTCTGTCGTTCAATCGATTACGAACAAACCAGTTGTATTATTTAACTCACACACTCATTTTGATCATATTGGAAACAATCAGGAATTTGCAGAGATTGCAATGGCGGATCTTCCTATTAATAGAAAACAGATGGTGGGAGATTATTTTGCACCGAAGTTCCGCTTAAGATTGACGCTACGTCAACGTACATTTCGTATCCATGAATGGATAAAACCTTATGATCCTATCGATCTTGGAAACAGAAAGTTAACCGTGTTACCTTTAAAGGGGCACTCAGCCGATCACGTTGGATTGTTGGATGAGACAAATGGCTTCATATTTGCTGCAGATGCACTATATCATGGACCTCTGCTCGCCTGTTTTCCAACTGCTAATATGCACGAGTATCTTAGAAGTGCACAGCTTCTGCAGCACCTTTATGATAACCAACGCATTTATGGGAATCATTATACATATAAGACACCTATGGATGGACAGCATATTAAGCAATTGGTCGAGCTTTGCGAACAAACTCTTGACACACAGCAAAATGGGTGGAAAAAGGTCATTCCTGTTCAGAAGGTTGTCCGTGGAGAAGCAATTCTTTATGTATCTCGTTTTGCGTTAGCGACACCATAAACACTAGCCGAGAAGTTAGGTGTGAGTGACCAAACCGTTCGAAGGATGTTGGAAAAAGATCATGGTGGAGTTGAGCGGTTGTAGCAATAGACAGCAGAAGAAATAAGTTTTTCCTAGAAATGAGTGAGCTATTACGATTTGACCGGGATGATTTCCGTGTTTGGCTCACTCCCATTCAAGAAGAATGTGATTACATTTTAACATCAAATCACAGGCGTTTCCCTTCTGAAATCGGTTCTATTAAACGGATTCATCCGAGTGACTTTTATGAGCGACTAACGAATCCATAAAGTTTGTGTTGCGCATATGATAATGATACTATCATGCATAAGTTTTAAGTTTACATAGTACATATACTAATGAAAATGAAAATACTTAAAAGACGACAAAATTTTTGTTGTCTTTTTGTTTTGAAGATGAGACACGCTTTCTCAGTATGGATTAATACCCTATAAAAATCGACTTATTCTAGTATTTAAGTACCAACTTTAAATGAACTTTGATTTTTCAAAGGAAAACGATGTTTAAAATTAAGGTGCAAGTTTTAGTTGTGGGAGGTTTTATTTAGTGATGAAGTTTGTTGATGACTTAGTAGGAGCTATATATGATGTTTTTAAGTTTATCATGAGGTCAATTGGTTATTTTCTTGTGGGGACGATTATTGGTGCAGTTCCAATTTATCTGATTGTTTGGATAATACGATTGTTTCAATAATTCAACTAACGGGAGGAAAAAAGAATACCAAATAAGGCGTTTGAAAAAGCTTTAAATACTAGTTTTTAACTAAAATGTAATGTCTTATATTATATTGTATTTGTTTTAGAATGAGTTTAGTAACAAAATAAATATTAAGAGTTGTTTTCATGTTTCAAAGAGTAATTTTCAAGTATTCAATAGCTTTTGCAACATTATTACTTACATTTATGATCTTCGGAAGTACTGTTATGGCTAACGAAGATATCTCTGATCAGGAAACACTTGAAGAACAAATTAAAGAATTGAATGAAAGATTAGAAGCTGGTGAAGAAATTTTTATAGTAGAAAGAGAATTGAGTTTTACAGATGAGCCCGCACAAGTTGAGATTAATAGTGGGAACACACAAGTAAGTGGAGAATTTGGGATAATGTCTACAACTAGATCAGCAAATTTTAAAGCCACATTATGAAACCCTAAACCCTATGGGAATAGCTAATAGTTTCGCTCATAGATTAAATATTGATTGGACTTATAATAGCAGCAATTCAAATATAATTAATGTTGTTCCAAGATCATTCTTAACTGGACCATTATATTATAGGACTCACGATACAGAATCTTCTGCATTGACAGATGCCGTTCATCAAGTTGAATTGGTAGGTAGATTTCGTCCATATAATTTTGCAGTAATATCTTATCAGACTAAGTTTGTTATAAATGTTAATGGTACAGGGACACATCAAGTTGTATTTTCTAAATTACTTTTTAGGTCCTATATTCTCGTATTATGCAAATTTACCAGTAAATAGTTTAATCGGGCGTTATAGTGTCGAAACCATTATCAAGGAACATAGACCAATAGGAGAAATCTTGGTGGAGTTGAGTGGTTGTAGCCATCAGACAGCAGAAGAAATAAGTTCATCCCTAGAAATGAGTGAGCCATTATCTCGAATTGACCAGGATGATTTCTGTGTTTGGCTCACTCCCATTCAAGAAGAATATGATTACATTTTAACATCAAATCACAGGCGTTTCCCTTCTGAAATCGGTTCTATTAAACGGATTCATCCGAGTGATTTTTATGAGCGACTAACGAATCCATAAGGTTTGTGTTGCGCATATGATAATGATACTATACATGCATAAGTTTTAAGTTTACATAGTACATATACTAATGAAAATACTTAAAAGACGACAAAATTTTTGTTGTCTTTTTGTTTTGAAGATGAGACACGCCAGTATGTATTAATATCCTATAAAAAATCGACTTATTTTAGACTATGTATATATAAAACCGTTTGAATATTTGTTAAGTTTTAGAGAACATCATAGGGGTGATCAGTAGGTTGAAGAAAATTTAGGAATTAGTTAAAAGGGGGGGAGTTTATAACTGTAATATATAGAACTTCCTTGTTTCTTTTCGCTCCCAATTACAAAATGTTGGGTAAATAGAAAAAGGGTGTTCAAAATCGCGGGGGGTGTTACATATAGAACTTTTCTTTAAAATCACGAAATTCCTAATCTTGTTAATGTTTATAATTTTGAATATAGTCTCAAATACTATTATACGTGAATTTGACCTGGTTGATAACCTTTATGTCTTCTTATTGTCTATATTCTTTATTTTTGCCCTTTTTGGGGAAGACATGAAGAATAAAAAACTCTATCATTCAATTATTGTATTCGGGATAACGATACTTATCTTTTATTTGATTGTTATTTTGAATGACAGAGAGTGGGGTTCAACAATATTTGGGATACTATTAATAAAAGTTATTTTACTTATTAATAGTATCCACACATTATTTCAAAGAAAAAAGAATTGAATGAATGTAAAAAAACGGGGGTACACACCCCTGTATTTTTACATACTATAAATGTGATTTTCAATATCAATCCGTATGTATCGGCGCAAGATCATGGCATGCTGACAGCCCATTACGGGGAACGGTTATACGCCCTTGCAAAAAAATAATTGCATTCCAGTATTCATTTGGAATTAATTGACTTGAAAATGTCAACTCTTATCTCTCCAATGATTGGTTAAAGATAAATTTATTATCCCCTAGAAAAAGTTTCCAATACTAGATACTCCAGTTTTTGAAATAAGTTCAACTAAAAAGCAAGAGAATAATTTTTGGATTAACCTAATTTATCAATAAATTTGCTATGTCTCAAAAAAAAAAAACAGAGTTATAACAAGTTGTGCAAATTTTTCAAAAAAAGATTGAAATATTATAAATTATAGTTTAACATCATTACTGAAACCGCTTTCCTTTTTACCACTAGCAAACGATGTGATATTTGCAATACATAAGAATTAAAAATCATTTTTTTTACCCCATTACTAACGCGTGTTAGTAACAATCATCGGCCATATGAAAGAACCAAACTTCTATAACGTAAATATACTCCCAAGCACTTCTAGAAAGTAAAGAAAGACGAGCTCTCGGGGATGAAGAAATGCTGTTGTCATATGTCCTTAGTTTTCAATTACCTGCCTCTAAGAATTAGATTAATAGTCATTTCCTAACGACCTAACTACATAGGTGATTTTATTATGAAGTTGTTCAAACCTGAAATTGACGCGCGAATAATCTAAAAAGGGGGGATGCCAAATTTATTCTGTAACATATGTAGATTAAATAAATTATTTAGGAGGTTATCATGAATCTGAAAAAAATGTTTATCTTATTTCTAGCAATTATTCTTATTAGCTCTAACTTTACTTTTATAGCTAGTGTTTCCGCTGTTGATAGTCCAGAGGTTGATAGAAGTCCAAGCCCAGAATCAGAAGGTTGGAACTTAGTTTGGTCTGACGAATTTGATGGTGACGAGATCAATATGGATAACTGGAGTTATGATGTTCCTGAAAATGGTAGATGGAATGATGAAATACAATCGTATACAGAAAATAACGCTTTTATTGAAGATGGCTCTCTTATTCTTGAAGCAAGAAAAGAAGATATTACAGAAAAAGATGGTCAAGTCTATAACTACTCTTCTGCTAAACTTATTACTCAAGGTAAGCAAACATGGACATATGGAAGAGTCGATGTAAGAGCGAAATTACCTGAAGGACAAGGCATGTGGCCAGCGATTTGGATGATGCCCGATGATGAACCATTTTATGGGACGTGGCCAGTAAGTGGTGAAATAGATATTATGGAATTGCTAGGACATGAACCTGAGACAATCCATGGGGCTGTACACTTTGGGAGTCCACATCAACAAATTCAAGGAACATATAAACTAAAAGACGGAACAACGTTTGCTGATGATTACAATGTTTTCAGTATAGAATGGGAACCAGGGGAAATTAGATGGTATGTGAATGATCAACATTTTCATACTGCAAATGACTGGTTCACAAAGCACCCTGACAATGCAGATCCTTATACTTATCCTGCTCCGTTTGATCAACCATTCTTTTTAATTTTGAATATTTCAGTAGGTGGAGGATGGCCTGGAAATCCAGATGAAACAACAGTATTTCCACAACAAATGGCAGTGGATTATGTGAGAGTTTACGAGAAAGATGAATATCCTGTACACGAAAAACCTGAAAGCTCAGAAGAACGTGAAGGAAGAGCACCGCTAGAAGATGGTAACTACGTATATAATGGAAGCTTTGACAGTGATGACCCTGAAATTCAAGGAATAGTAGGGGTTTCGTATACGGATTATTGGACATTTTTACAAGATGGAGGCGGCAATGCTACTCTTGCTGTAAATGATGGAGCATTGGATGTACAAATTCAATCTGGTGGGAATGTTCAACACGGAGTTCAATTGCTTCAGTCGCCAATGCATCTAGTTGAAGGAGCGACATATAAAGCTTCCTTTAGAGCAAAAGCTGAGAATGAAAGACCGCTTAAAGTAAAAATAGGTGGAGATGGAGATCGGAGTTGGGTTGATTATGCAGAAAAAGACCCAATCACCATTACTACTTCTTGGGAAGATTATTCGTTTGAATTTAAGATGAAGCATCCAACTGATGTTAAAGCAAGATATGAATTCAATATGGGTTTAAATGATAACAATATTTCACTTGATGATGTCAGATTAGAAAAAATTGCTGACCCAGATCCTGCTGATACGAAAAGAGGCCCACTTCCAACTGGGAACTACATCTTTAATGGTACATTTGATCAAGGTGTCGATAGAATGGGGTATTGGGAGTTCAGCACAGATGAGACAGCAGATGCAACGCATTATATTGGTAGTGCAATAAATGAACGAAGATTTGAAGCATTAATTACTAATGGCGGTAACACAAGTAATTCTGTGCAGTTAACACAAAGTGGTTTCAGTTTGGAAAATGCTAGAAAATACGAGTTGACGTTTGATGCAAGTTCAGAAACTGAAAGAGAGATTCAAGTAGCTTTTATGAATTCAAATTCTGAAGTTGTTCATGAAGAAACCATTAATCTAACAACAAATACAGAAGAATATACCGTACATTTTATTATGGAAGCTGAAAATAATCATGACTCATCACTTCAATTTAATATGGGTGGTCATAACAGCGATGTATACATTGACAATGTATTTCTAAAGCGACACCAATCCGATCTAGAAGTGGGGAATCTTATAGAAAATGGTACGTTTGATTCTTTAACTGGTTGGAGAAGAGAAGCCTATAGTCCTGGTGAAGCAACATTTTCTGTAGAAGATGGACAAGCAAAAGTTGCGATAAAGAATATAGGGACGGATGATTGGAATATTCAATTATTCCAACATGGAATCAATATTGAAAAAGATGCAACTTACGAGGTTTCATTTGACGCAAAGTCAACTGTTGATCGACCATTACGTGTTCAAATTCAACGTAATGGGGAAGAAGATAACATATGGACTGAATACTTTGACCAAACCGTATCGTTAACCGATTCATTAGAAACATACACGCACACATTTACAATGACTGAACCTTCAGATCCATTATCTAAATTTGGTTTTGCTTTAGGGAAAGATGAGAATGGATTAACTCCAGCAGAAGCTCATAATGTATTTATTGACAATGTGTCGGTTAAAAAGGTAGAAGGTAATACTGAAGAACCAGGCACCGAAGAACCAGGTACTGAAGATCCAGGTACTGAGGAACCGGGTACTGAAGAACCAGGTACTGAAGATCCAAGTACAGAAGATCCAAGCAATGATAATCCAAATGAGCCAGAAGAAAGACCAATGGGTGAGCAGTTTACTGATGAATTTGATTTCCATGATGAAGAACGTTGGTCGATGGCAGGTGTTTGGACAAATGGAGATATGTTTAATACAACATGGTATCCAGAACAAGTAACGTTTGATGATGGTAAAATGCTATTAACTCTTGACCATGACGAGAACGCTGAGGAAACGGGTATACCATACAAGTCTGGGGAGCTTCGTACAAATGATTTTTATCAGTATGGTCTGTTCGAAGTCAGTATGAAGCCTGTAAAGTCAGAGGGAACCGTATCTTCTTTCTTTACGTACACAGGGCCATGGGATTGGGATAATGATCCTTGGGATGAAATAGATATCGAGTTTTTAGGTAAGGACACATCAAGAATACAGTTTAACTATTTTACTGAGGGCGTAGGTGGTAATGAACATTATCACGATTTAGGTTTTGATGCATCTGAGTCATTTAACACATATGCATTTGAATGGAGAGAAGACTCTATTACTTGGTATGTGAATGGAGAAGCTGTTTATACGGCAACAGAAAACATTCCCCAAACACCACAAAAAATCATGATGAATCTATGGCCTGCAATAGGTGTAGATGGATGGACAGGTGTGTTCGATGACGCTGATATTCCATTAGTTGCCGAATACGAATGGGTAAGGTATACACCACTAGAAGAGTTAGAGGCACCAGCAGATCCAGTAAAACCGGAAGAACCTGTAAATCCAGAAGATCCAGAAACTCCACAAGAACCTTCTGAAGATGAAGCCAGTGACGACAAAGAAAAAGATGGTGAGAAACTCCCAGTCACAGCAACGAACAACTATACAATGCTGTTAATTGGTTTCTTCATTTTACTTGCAGGCGCTCTCTACTTCACAGTAGTATCTTACCGCAAGCGTCTAGAGTAAAACTCTAGCTACTAAAAAAGAGTATCACTGATGCGTAAGTGTCAGTGATACTCATTCACTAAAAACACCAGAAAAATCAAATACACTTTATTTCTCTCACTCAAACCACTTTATTCTCCTATTAACACTTTAGCATACTCAAGCACCTTCTTTAGATTTGTATACATTCACATATAGTAGGTAAAAAGATTAAATCATTATGCAAGGAAACTAATTATATTGGAGTGTGATTCATTATGATGAATAGGAAAAAATGCATAATTGTACTTTTCTTGACTTTACTAATGCTATCGGTTTCTTCAGTAACCTACGCAAACAATCCGGTAACAGGAGATGGCTTGTTTGCACCTTTTAACAACCATGATGCACGCAATTGGCAAATTTCCGACGGGTGGAAAAATGATGACGTTTTCTTTGGTTCACATTGGAGTTCAAATCGAGTTAACTTTAATGGTGGAGTGCTAGAATTATCACTACGTAGAAATGACGCGTATGCACGTCCGTATAATTATGAGAGTGGAGAGTATACAACAAATAATTTCTATGGATATGGACTTTATGAAGTTTCAATGAAGCCAGCTAATGTATCTGGTGTTATTTCCTCATTTTTTACGTATACAGGACCATCATACAATGGAGCACCATGGGATGAGATAGACATCGAGTTTTTAGGAAATGATACGACAAAAGTTCAGTTTAATTATTATACAAATGGTGTTGGTGGAAATGAAATCCTGTATGATTTAGGATTTGATGCTTCTCAAAGCTTTAACACATATGCATTTGATTGGCAACCAAACTATATTAGGTGGTACGTTAATGGACAATTAGTAGCTACAGCTACAGAAAACATACCTAGTAATCCCAGTAAAATTATGATGAACATATGGAATACTTATGGAATCGATGAATGGGCTGGTCGTTATTCTGGACAAAATGCAAATGCATATTATGAGTGGGTCCGATATACACCAACTATAGGAGGCGGACAACAACCACCAGGAGTTGCTCAAGATTTCCAATTACGAGCATGTGATTTTTCTAATGCAAGAGGAGTTACTTCATGGAATTGTGGGGTAGGGTCCTTCCACCCTGGAAATTGGATTAAATTTGATAATATAGACTTTTCTACGGGTTATAATGCGTTTGCGGTAAGTTATGCATCCCCTCTTCAAGGAAGCTTTGATATAAGGATTGGTAGTCCGAGTGGTAGGATTATTGGTACCGTCAATTATGGGCCGACAGGGGGCTGGTCAAGTTACGAATGGAATGGTACTCCGAATTTAGATAGTAGGGTGCGTGGAGTTCATGATGTCTATATTGTATCTACTAGTGGTGGCGCAAATGTAAGAGAGTTTTGGTTTAAAAATGAATAGTCTTTCAAATCATATTGTATAACAAGGAGGTTGTCCACAAAGGTACTGGGTCCTTTGTGACAGCCTCTTTTCATTGAAAAATACATAGATTGTTTCGTTAAATCGGTTTTTATATAATAGGATTAATATTAGTCATTAGGTGGGAACGTTATGCGTAGTGAGGATTTAGCTAAACTTCTAGGATTATCTAGAAGTACAATATCAAGAGTGATAAACAATTATCCAGATATACCACAAGCAACTAGAGACAAGGTTTGGAAAGCAATTGAGGAATACAATTATGCCCCCAATGCTTCAGCACGAAAGTTAGCTGGCGTAAAAAACAAAATGATAGCTATCATTTTATTAGATGTAAAAGATAATGATGAACCTCATCATGTAAAAACAACGGACGATACTTTAATACATGATAATCCGTTTTTTTCTCCAGTTATTAACGCAGTCAGTGACCAAGCGAATAAAATGGATTATTATGTTCTTATTTCAATTGCCTATTCAAAAGAAGATTTAAAAAAAGTTCAAAGTATTTTTTATCAAAAATTAATTGAGGGAGCTATTTTTGTAGGGACGCAAGAAGCAGAAAATGAGCTTATCTTTAATCTCATTAAACAAAAACATTTCATAGCTATGATTGATACGAGCGAAGTTTATAACAAAAATCACAATGCAATATATGTTAATGCAGATAACTATGAGGGTAGTGTGAAGGCCGTATCATACTTATTGGAACTAGGGCATACTTCTATTGGTATTATTACTGGAAATTTAAATAAATTATCTGCAAAAGAAAGGTTAGCAGGCTTTGAAAACACGTTAATGAAACATGGAATAGAATTAACAAAGGATTTGATTTTCCATGGTGATTTTACTGAGAGTAGTGGGTACGAAGGCGTAAAGTATCTTCTTAGAGGTCCCAATCGGCCGACCGCTATTTTTGTAAGTAATGATACGATGGTAGTAGGTGCATATAAAGCAATAAGTGAATTAGAGTTACGTGTTCCAGAAGATGTATCCATCATTGGATTTGATAACTCCTTTTTTTCATCTTATCTAAATCCACCTTTAACAACAATTGAAATCTCATTTGCCGATATAGCGAAAAGAGCAACAACACTTCTGATTGAATCGATTGAGCAAGAACAGCAACGAGGGATTGTAGAAAAGGTTAATGCTACTCTTATCAAAAGAGAGTCTTGTCAAGCAATCAAAAGTAATGGAGAGATTACATAAAATTTTATCGATAGAAAGGGTGCACAAGCTTCTAAACAATTACCTAGTAAGAAAAAGTGAACGCTCTATGACAAATTACGAAAGATTCCCCAGTTTTCTTGTTTAGCAAACAAAGGGTAGGAGGATATAAACGTAATGATGATAGGCGCATCGTCGAGCTCATGGTATGTGTCAAATAGTAATCTATCGCCGTACCGAATCGCTGTTAGAGCAAGAGGTAACTCACGTCTAAAGATTTCATTACGTTTAGCTGCTTCAAGTTGGCTATATTCTCCTTGATCTACGTATAAGTAAATCGCAAAGTATAAGGAACTTCCATGTGTTTTCCATTCCGCTAATACTTCATCTCTCATTGGATTGATTTTATCCCAAGCATAATCTTTACCAATCGTTAAAAACAGTTCTCCAGTAAAGTCTGAATGAGTGAGTGTGTAACGTCTTGGAATAATAGGGTGTGTTATAGTCACACCGTCCACGTACTCCACAAATAGTTTTTCAGGATTGAAGTTACTCAAGACATCAACTCCAAACATTTTTGTTATATAAATATGCTTTTGTTTAACCACTCATTCTAAATATCACAAACAAATAAATGAAGTTAAATAATTAATTACAACAATGGGTCCAGGCATACCTAACTGAGCATTGAGTAAAAGTCCTCAATGCTCTTTGTGTTTCTTAAATATACTGCGCTTAAGAATTGAAATACGCATAGCCCTACACTTGCAAAGCACCTTCAATCCTTACAAATCTCCTTTTTACCATTCCCTTGGTTCATAGTTGAGTTCTTTAAATAACTGTGTTCGCTCTTTCTTTGATAAATCTCTCCATTGTCCAGGTGGAAGATTTCCTAAATGAATATTCATGATCCGGGTTCTTTGCAGTCGATAGACTTCGTAGCCTAACGCTTCGCACATGCGACGAATTTGGCGATTTAACCCTTGGGTTAAAATAATTTGAAAATCAAATTTTGATAGCGGCCTTACTTCACAAGGAAGTGTTTTTGTACCTAATATTTTTACACCTTCAGACATGTTTTTTACAAATTCAGCTGTGATAGGCTTGTCTACTGAAACGATATATTCCTTTTCATGCTTATTTTCCGAACGTAAAATCTCATTAACGATATCACCATCATTTGTTAGGAGTATTAAACCTTCTGAATCCTTATCTAACCTCCCGATATTAAAAATTCTTAATGGATGATTTACTAAATCAATAATATTACCTTTAACTTTCTTTTCCGTTGTACTTGTAATACCTACAGGTTTATTTAAAGCAAGATAGACATTATTTCTAGCAACCCGAACGGGCGAGCCGTTTACAAGGACATCATCGCCGGGCTGAACTTGATCGCCAATTTGTGCACGTTTTCCATTGATGGTGACTCTTCCTTCTGTAATTAATTTGTCCGCACCTCGCCTAGATGCTTTTCCAGCTTCACTAATATATTTATTGATGCGCATGTAAATCACGACCTTATTTTAAAATTAGTTATTCGCGTAACCAAATATACCTTATTTTAAATAGCAAATCAAAAACATTTTATTGAAAAAGGATAAGGTCTATTCCCTGTTATCAACTAATTTTTCTAGTACTGACTACATCTACTTTAAGTTGTTTGACTCTTAAATAAAACCAGGATGTAATTAAAAAGGATAGAATTCCATAAGTAATCATCATTTGTTGCAAACCTAACGTATCTAACATCAATCCTGTTGATAATAAAATGATTTGGTACATAAAATCATCGATCATACCTCGGAAAGAGAAAAATCTCCCATGGTACATGGGGGGGATAGTCACTTGAAAAACCATTGTTGCTATTGGGAAAAAACATCCGACAGCAAAACCGAAAAGCACAAAAGCTAGTATCGTTAAATATGAAAACTGTACGTAAAAAAGCATAAGCTGTGCAAACGCGATGACTATAGAAAGTATGAATAATTTTTTAAACGGTGTGTTAAAGCCGAATCTTCGTACAAAAAAAGTACCGAGAATAAAAGCCACTCCTTCAATGGTATATAGCCATCCTTTTATTGACGGGTTTTCTAGAACTTCACTTATGTTAATCACAATTAAATTAAAGCCACCTATAAACAAAAGAGGAACCATTGTTAGGAAAAGCGTTGGAAAAATAGTTGGTCGTTCTTTTATGATAGGAAATAATTCTTTAAAAGACTGCTTAGTGTTCTCTTCTTCAGGCAAATTTTCTTTCTCCCTATTTGGTTCTTTAATGTTCAAAAAGGTTGTAAGGGTTAGCAACAAAGCATATGAAATGAATGCTATAACGTAAAGCATGGAAAGGGACATTATAGTTAAAAAGAGGCCGGCAAAAGCTGTACCAAGTACCCGAGAAAGGGTGGAAATATTCATATATAACCCATTAATGTGAAGTAATTTTTTTTCTTCAACGACAAGTGGAATGGTAGCTTGCAGTGCTGGGAAATAAAAGGCGGCTGCAACATTAATAGAGATTAGAAAGGCAAGCATCCATGCAATTGACCCAGTTTCAATGGCAATAAACATAAACCCAACACTAATTAGGCGCCCGATTCCTGCACAGAGCATAATGTTCTTTTTTTTATATTGGTCTACAATTCTACCTGAAAGGGGACCAATGGCAATTCCAGCAAGAATACCAGTCGCCAAAATGAGCGATTTATGAAAATCTGAAGGAACTTTATCTTGCATAAACGCTAAGTCACCGATAATTCCAAGCCATAAACCAAAACCTGCAATAAATTCACCAGTTAATAAAATCCAGATATTTTTATTTTTAAATATAATAACAGCATCACCTATCAGAACTTATTAAAATTGATTATCATTATCATTATAATATTAACAAGAGTAAATCACAAAAGGTCCAATTTAGTCAAACTGAAAGACTACTAGTTATTGGCGGTTTAGTTTGAATAACTAATCTTCTTAAGAGTTTATATGATAATAATTATCATTTTCATTTATGTGTTTGGTTATTAATCTACTATTATTGAGTAATTAATGTCAATTGTTTTTCACTAAATTTGGAAGGTGTTCGTTATATGACCTATAATCCACTAGAAGATGTTAAACGTTTTCATATAACTTTATTAAAAGTTAGTGAAGGAAAAAGTGAAACAATAAACCAGTTAGGTGAATATAATGGGTTAATTTATATTTCATCTGGCACAGGTTATTTACAAAGTGGAAGAGAGGAGAGAAAACTTGTTGAGGGGAAAAGTTATGTCTTTACAAGGGAGAGCAAACTTATTTCTTCATCTCAACATTTGTATGTTTACATACTATCCTGGCACAAAAATGAAACAGAATTCGCTTTTTTATCTTCAGTTCGGTTAGCTAAACAAGTACCAGCAAAAGTGAGTCCATTATGGCAGGATGCTTTATCACTTCAAGGGAGGAAATCATACTCTGAGAGTTGTAGATTCAAAAGTACCGTATGGAATTTATTATCAATGCTAACCGAATCTTCAGAAGTAGATGAGATGGACGAAATAATCGATTACATGAGGAATCATTTAACAAAGTCTTATAAAGTTTGTATGTTAGCTGCAAAGGCGAATATGAATCCAACTTCATTTACAAGGGCTTTTAAGAAGAAGGTTGGAATATCACCGAAGGATTTCTTGATAAGAGAAAGGATACGAGTAGCAAAAGAATTAATGGTTCAAAACAAAGGAATCACAATAAAAGAAGTAGCGTTAAAGATAGGGATGCAGGATGAGTTTTACTTCAGTCGACTTTTTAAGCAAAAGGTAGGATATCCTCCAACTGTGTATATGAAAAGAGCGGAGGAGCGGATTGCTATTGTAAGTCAAATGTTTTTGCAAGATCATTTACTTTCTTTAGGTATACAGCCTGTGGCAGCACCAGCTTATCCAACGATATATTCAAAGAGCGGTGGAATACCAAGATATTTAGAAAAAGAGCTCGTAGGAACACGATTGTTAAATGCTGAAAAAGTCTTTCAACCTGATGAAATATTACAAACACATCCTGATCGGATTTTAAAAACAACTTTACATAATGGAGAAACCCAATCTGTCTTGTTATCCCATGACCTCAAGGTTGAGCATATTTCCTTTAAAACGAATTGGAATGAGTATTTACGGGAAATTGCTCGTATACTTCGAAAAGAAAGTAGAGTCGATAATATAGAACGAGAAATTGAAATTTTGGAGAATACGGTAAGAGATCAGTTGTGTCCATTAACAAAAAGGGGCAATTGGGCTGTGATTTGGGTTCGTAACAATGAAATTCGCTTATATGGATACAAAGACCATGCACTTCTTGATCTTCTTTATCAAAAATTAGGCTTTAATCCACATCCTAATTTACCAAAAAACGGTTACAAAGTGATTTCGGTGGAACAACTAGCTCATTTACAGTGTGATAAACTCCTTATTTTATGGAGTCATGAACGTGATGTTTGGAAGCTAGCTCAATTAAAAGAATGGAAAATGATGAAGGCTGTTAAAGATAACGAAGTGTACTTTCCAAACAGTAAAAATTGGGATCCATGGGGTCCATTAGGAAGAAAAAAAATGCTCATTGAATTTGCGAATACATTTCAAAAATCGAAGGTAAAATTATACTAAATGATTCATTTATCCATTCAGTATGTTAAAAATGTCCATGTTCTGTTAGGATTGTAGACTTTATAATTGAAAATGAGTTTCATTATTACTTGAAATACATATGTATAGCTAATGCTATCAGGTGGTAGTAAAGAGAATATTGAGGCGGGAAGATAGCCCGTGAAATGTCAATAATGGTTGAAAGAAAGTTAGTAACGATGATTTGATAATGAACCATTTTGCTTTTTCAATAGTCTTTCTTATATAGAAAGACTATTTTCTAGCAAGTTATTGAGAATGGTTATCAACTACTAGGACGAAAGACTCTACGAAAGGGTGAGTTGATGGAAGAATCCGCTAAAACAGTTGCAGAACATGCTAGCTTTCAGGCCTTTATAAATAGCTATTTACGTGAAGGTGGTAATTGCGGGAGATGGATAAGGTCCAAGGAATGGATAAAAGAAAATCCTACTGCTGTTAATCTAACGGGCATCAATGTCATTGAGCTTGTATTAATTGAACACTCAAAGAAGTTTGTACTTGAAATCAAATACCGATCGATAGTTGGAAGACATTTAGTTGGAGTTCCGCTTAAATATTGTTCAACAACGAATCAATGGGTGAGAGAAGATCCTCTCATCGTAATGATGACACTTATTCAGGAGCTACATTTGCTGGCAAAGAGAAAAGGTTACATTGGATTTGTCACACATTATGATGAATTAATTGTTCGATTAATAGAGAGCTATCATACGATGACAAACTATATTGAAAGTAGAATATGTGATTCAGAAAAATTATATTCCGTAAACAGTACATTTATTGAAACCGAACAATCATTACTCTTCGGTCATTGGCTTCACCCAACACCTAAAAGTAGACAAGGTATGGCTAGTTGGCAACATAAAAACTACGCTCCAGAGCTTGCAGGTAGTTTTCAGCTTCATTATTTCGAAGTATCACGTGAGGTTATTGAAGAGGAATCCATTTTAAATCAAAAAGCGAGTGAGATAGTCACTCAATCTTTACTGAGAACGAATCCGAATCTAGATATCTCAAAGGAAAGTTGTGTAATCCCTACACATCCGCTACAAGCTCAGTGGCTTTTGCAGCAAGACTATGTTAAGGAAGCAATCGATGGTGGGCAGATTAAGAGCTTAGGAACAATGGGACCAGTTTATACAGCAACATCTTCTATTCGTACAGTTTATAGCTTTGAAGAAGATTGGATGTTAAAGTTTTCAATTCCTGTCAAGGTAACGAACTCTTTAAGGGTGAACAAGCAACATGAACTAAAAGCAGGGATAGTAATGGCTAGCTTATTCCGTAAACTTCCTTTCTTACAAAAGCATTCGACGTTTCATATTATAGAAGACCCTGCTTATCTTACAGTTCATTTACCTGGCAGGAAGGAGTCCGGTTTTGAAATTATTATAAGGTCAAACCCATTTTGTGAAAAAGAAAAGCATAAGCGAGGTTTTAATTCCGTTGCAGCTATTGCTCAAGATCCATTACCAACAAAGAAATCCAGGCTCTTTCAATTAATTGAAACGATAGCTCTTGCAGAAGGAAGAACGGTGAAAGCAGTTAGTCTAGATTGGTTCAAAAAGTATTGGAACTGTGCGATTGAACCGCTCATTCGACTATACGATGAACATGGAATTGCTCTAGAGGCGCACCAACAAAATAGTGTGTTAGATGTTTCGAATGGTTATCCTGAATCTTATTTTTACCGTGATAATCAAGGTTATTATTTATCAAAAGATTATGAAAAAGACCTTTGTTTCACCGAACCATCTTTGTTACATACACCAGAACTTTTTTATGAAGATTCACTCATTCAAGAAAGGTTTACATATTATTTATTTATGAATCAACTTTTTTCTGTTATTTATCGCTTTGGAGCAGATGGTTTGATTCGGGAAGAAAAACTACTGCAATATTCAAAATTACAGTTACTTTTACTGGAAAAAAGATTACAAGGACAAGGGAAAAGATTCGTATCCACTATTTTACATCAAAAAAAACTGTCGTATAAAGCTAATTTACTGACTCGTTTACACGATGTCGATGAACTATCAACAGTGCTTGAGCAAGCGATTTATACGAAGGTTGAAAATCCATTTGTAGCAATAAAGGAGGGAGAACGTGCAAAAAATTTGTCACTTACCTTCTGATAGACAAATGTTGCGAGTCAAACGTCAATTACTAGAAGCGATGATGTTTGAAGGTCTAATTTCCTTTGAAGAATATAAAACTGAAGATGATAAATATTCTTTGTTTTATATATACGGTAAAAAACGTAAATATCAATGTGAAGGACGTAGAACAGTATTTAATCGCATTCGAATAAAGGAGAATAGCTTATTTTATGTAAAAAATCAGAGGTTAATAGAAACAACGATTGAGGACCTGTTAGAAGAACTTTGCTCAAATCATAAGGATAAAGCTCAATTGCAGCATGAATTATGGCAAACGGTAAAACTATGTCAGTGGAATGAGACACATCTTTCTCAACCATATTCTAGGAGAGATTCAAGCTATGAAGAGTTAGAATCCGAATTAATAGAGGGACACCTGTATCACCCTTGTTTTAAATCAAGGACGAATTTTACTATAGATGATCATGAAATGTATGGCCCAGAAGCAAAGCAATCTTTCTCTTTAGTTTGGCTAGCAGTCAGACGAAGCAAGACTCAGATCTCGATGTTAGAAGAAGAAAAGGAATTCTGGCAAAAAGAGCTCGGCTTGAAATCGTGGAAAGAATGGATAAAGCAGCTTGAGCTATTAGGGTGCCATTTTGACGATTATACATTTCTTCCGGTTCATCCATGGCAATGGAATTCATTTAAAGAGAATATAACTGAATATATGGCAAGAGAAGATATTTACTTATTAGGAGTGAAAGGAGATCAATATCGTGCAACTCAGTCTGTTCGTACGTTAATAAATAAATCTAATCCAAAGAAAGCCTATTTAAAATTGTCAATGAATTTGGTGAACACATCTTCTTTAAGGACGTTAAAATCTCATTCAGTCTGCTCAGCACCGTATATATCACAATGGATCGAACGAATCATTCAATCAGACTCTTATTTAAAAAATGAAGCTCAATTAGCTATATTAAAAGAATATGCGGGCATCATTTTTGAACCAGAAGAAGGTCAAAGTGAAAATGTAGAAGGTCAGCTTGGTTGTATATGGAGAGAGAGCGTGCACACTCATTTGAGGAAAAAAGAACAAGCTGTCCCGTTTACTGCACTTATGTTATCTGAGGAAGATGGCAAACCTTTTATCGATCCATGGCTTATATACTATGGAATAGAAGAATGGATTAATCAATTTATCGAAATCAGTGTTATCCCAATTTGGCATTTGCTTGTTGCTCATGGCATTGCGGTTGAAGCGCATGCGCAAAATATGATTTTATTGCATAAAGATGGGTGGCCGATCCGTGTTGTCTTACGTGATTTCCATGAAAGTATAGAGTATACAAAAGAGTATATTGCAGATAAAAAGCTTGTTCCTCATTTTGAAAACATACATAAAGATTATGAACATGCACCTGAAGATGTCTATTATTGGATGTCGAAAGTTGAAGCATTACGAGAGTTGGTTATGGATACATTATTTGTGTTTCATTTATCTGAATTATCATCCTTACTTGAAGAACAGCATGGCTACAAAGAAGAGGTGTTTTGGACTCAAGTGGCAACCGCTATTGATAAACATTTGTACAAGTTTCCGGAATTGAAAAAGCGGCATGACATGCTTCAGTACAATAAACGAAAAATATATGTTGAATCATTACTGAAAAAGAAAATACAAGGGGTAGAAGAAGGAAATTTCCGTCATCTTGTACGAAATATTTTTTATAGAGAGGAAGGATGAAATGTTCTATATTAATGATGATTACTACACTACCCAAGATTTAGAAAAACAGTTTAGTGATTTTGAAAATAACTCGTATATCCATGAGTGTAATAATAGGAGATTTGCTGTTTGTCTATCAGATACGTTTCAGTGTATTGCGCTGTGTTTATTCATACGTCAACAAGGGGGGACGATATTACCGATTCATCCTTTCACTCCTAAAGAAGCTGCTATTAGAATGGCATCTAGCGCTTCAAGTAATATGTTATTCTATCAAACATTAGATTCAGTTATTATGCTAACAAATGAAGAACACGTAGAAGAAGGCGGCCTAATCCAAATGAGTTCTGGAACAACAGGAGCTCCTAAGTGTATCAAACGAACGTGGGCATCGATTGAGGAAGAGCTGAAAGCCTATGTTCTTACTTTACCCATAGACCGATCATCAAAGTCGATTATTGCCTGCCCTGTTACACATTCTTACGGATTAATAAGTGGTGTGTTGGCAAGCTTAGAAAGAGGAGATGAGCCATTACTTATTACAATTCTGAATCCAAAGTATATATTGAAAAAATTACAAGAGCATCCATCACATATTCTTTATGCAGCACCAGCTCTTCTTCATACGATTTCTTGTTTAGCTAAAAGTAAACTGCGATTAGATAAAGTGATGACTTCTGGAACGATGATACCTGAGAGCTGGCTAGATTCAATCAAACAAGTATCAACAACGGTTCTTCAGCAATATGGTTGTTCGGAAGTAGGTTGTATATCAATTCACCCTGACTTACATATTGCTCGGGAAGTTGGATATCCACTGCCGCATATAAAGGTGGAAGCTGGTGAAATAGGAAATCCGAGTGAAATTGTTGTTCATTCATCAAGGGGGACAATTTATACAAAAGACCTTGGTTATATAAAGGATGGTGTTTTGTCATTTCTATCGAGGATGGACGATATGATTAATGTAGCCGGCTTAAATGTCTATCCGCAAGAAGTAGAAGATGTTCTGCTTAAGGAACCAAGAGTAGTAGACGTAGTTGTATATAAGAAGCCAAACATGTTATCTGGTGAACGTGTTTGTGTCCAGTATGTTTCAAACAGTGTGATTAAAGAAATAGAGCTGCGCGAATGGTGCAGTAGATTCCTAGCACCATATCAAATACCAATGGAATTCATAAGAGTAGCACAAATTGAAAAATTACCTAATGGAAAAGTAAGTAGAAAAAAATTATCGGAGTCAATCGTATGACGAAAGAACAAATCATTGAAAGCATATATGACATTTTGAAATATCAGTTAAAGCTACAAACCATTGACTTTTTCCATATAAATGCACGTTTAAATGAAGATCTTTATTTGGATTCTATCTTATTATTAGAGCTTATTCTTCATATTGAGCTAGACATAGGAATCGAAATCCCTGATGACGCAATTGTACCAAAAGATTTTTATACAGTAGAAAGTCTTGCCGATTTTCTCCTTCAAGAACAAAACAAAAAAACAGCGGGGGAAGTTGTAAATGATTAAAGTCCATTGTTTTGTTAGTTGTGTATGTGAAGTTATTAAGAAAACAACGGGTGTTGACCATAGACCATACTACTTTGGTGTGTGGGATGCGGATTATGACATGCTTGAGGATGGAACGATCACTTATCACTCTGCTAATATTGACCATCAATTCTTTCAAACATGGTATGAAATGCTTTATGGTATCAAAATCTATCAATGGTATGACAAAAATAAGTCTAAACAAGAAAACATAGTGGAGTTGGAACGATTACTAAAAGGTCATGTAAAACATCAGTATATTATGGTGATGCTGGACCTCTCTATGCTTCCTGAAAGAGAAAATAAGTTCAACCAAAAGCCTTTTCCTCACTATGTCATGCTTGAGCCGACAGATAAAGAAGATGAATGGTTTATGTATGATCCTGATTTTAGATGGGAAGGAATCCTTGAAAAGGAAAGGATTATTAATGCTATAAAAGAACCGTGTGCAGAAGGAGGATTTTATTTTAATGGAGCTTCCATTATTCCTCCTAGTGTAGAGACAGTGGAAGCTTATTTTAACACGTGTATGAAACATGATATTAATCCGATTATCAAATCTGTATATGACGTTGTTTCATCTTATACCGTTGGGGAGCAGAAGGAGAATGTAGCAAATATCCATCTTGCATTGAAGCAATTACCTGTATTAGCCATTAGGAAATATGCTTACGAACATGCTTTTGCGTACTTTTGGGATTATCTTGGTTGGGAAAAAGATGGTTTTGAAGCATGGTGCAATGATATTGAACAACTTGTTAATGGGTTTACAACGATACAATATCGAGCCATGAAGCTTGCTAAAACAAAGGATTTAACAATAGCTGAAACTATATTTGAAAAGCTAGAGGAACAAAATGAGCTAGAATATAAAATTAAAAATGGCTTACGAACGTGTTTTAATGCTTGGTTATGTGAACAAAATAATCAAAAGAAAAAGGTGACAACCTAATGAAACTCTCAGTATGTACTATTTCTTTTCGTCATCACCTCCAATCCATTGACCAAATCGTTCATTGGGCAAGAACTCATCATTTCCAAGGAGTTGAACTTTGGGGAATACATGCAAAAAATCTTGAAGGTAATCCGAAATATGGAGCAGAGTGGTTGAATTCTTATGGATTACAGACAAGTATGATTAGTGATTACCTTCCTTTAGAAGGATCAACATCACATATGATAACTGAAACAATGAAAATATCTAAACTTGCAAAAAAATGGGGGACAAACAAGATTCGTACGTTTGTAGGGAGAGCAGGAAGCTTAAAAATAAGTAAATCGGAAAGAAAACACTTAATTAGTAAGCTTCAAATGATTTGCGATTATTTTGAGTCAGAAGGGCAGTTTGTTCTTGTGGAAACCCATCCAAATACATTAACAGATAATCTCGCTTCTACTATTCAATTGATTGAAGAAGTGAATCATCCAGCATTACGAATTAATTTTGATGTCCTTCATATATGGGAATCAGGAGCAAATCCAATTGAAGCATTTAGAAGGCTTTGTCCATTTGTTTCGCATTTTCATTTTAAAAATATTTCTTCGCGTGAGCATTTAAATGTATTTTCACCGGCAAATGTCTATGCCGCAGCAGGCTCAAGGGAGGGAATGACATCATTATTTACGGGTGCCATTAATTACGAAGATTTTCTTAATGAAGTTATTCCAACTATGGAAGTGGAAGCATCGTTAGAATGGTTTGGTCCTAATGTTTGGGATGTACTGGAAAATGACCGTAGTGAAATTAAAAAGAGGTTTGAAGAAAATTCTTTGCAAGGGTATTATTCAAAGACTTGACAGTTGTAAGTTTGGTAAAGACATGGTCTGTCTGTATTAAGCTGTTCACTTAGATTAGGGAGAATAAGAGAGAGAAATCATTCAATCAAACCAATACTTCATATAGATATGAAATAAACCCATCTATCATTTTAGATGGGTTTATTTATTTCCTTTTTATGAAGTCATCTTTATTTTTGCTTTTTTCTACCCGTAACAAGTAATGTCACTGTAGCTCCAACGAATAAAGCAATCAAGGCAGTTAGGATTAAACTCCACAAACTTGCATCGAATGAGCCTCTTTGTTGTTCTGTATTTCCAGTATCTAGTAAGAATGTAGAAGTTCGACTAGTTTTTATATATTCTTCACCGTCAAGAACTCCCTCTTCATCCGTCCTAACATTCGCTTTAATTAACCATTCACCAGACGAAGAAAGATTCAGTTCAAAGAGTCCGTTTTCGTCACTTTCTCCTTCTAACACTTCTCCTTTAGGTCCATATCCACTTATAATAGCATGAGAAACAGCTTCCCCATCTAATAACACTTGCCCTTCGAAAAAACCAGTTGTAAAGTTTGAAAGACTATTGGTTGGGACAACTTCTAATGCTAAATTTGTTGGTTGTTGGGACGTTTCATCCCCATCCCCTTTATAAAAAATCGTTTTTGCCATTTGTAAGCTTAATTGTGTATCTCCACCATCAGGGGTGTACGTACTCGGTTTTCGTTCTGCCCAAAATACATATTCTCCTTCTTTCGTCGGTTGGAAGTAAGCTCTAGCCTGCACACCTATTTTTTCTAAAGGTAACGATTCGACACTTCCATCTGGATAGCGGACTTGCAGTTTATAATTTTCATAATTTCCTTCGTCTACAAAATCTCTAATATGTCCCCATAGGACATCAATTTGGAGTTCACCTGAAGATTGGTCCTCCTGAATTTGGATAAATAGCTCATGGGCTAAACCTTTAGGAATAAAGGAAAAAAAATAACGACGGCTAAAAAAGAGATGAAACACTTTTTGTTCAATTTAATTCCTCCTATGCTCTTAGATGTTTTCGATAAATAAATACGGAACAGATAAACAGTAATAAAGAAACTCCAAGCAATGCCCTCAACCCAACAGGTACAGCTAAAAAAACATTCGGCTCTTCGTCTTTTACCCATGATGCACGATGACCAATACCGTCATATGCAATGATATGATCCACTTTAATTGTTGTGTCATAAGAATATGTACCGTTTTCATTGACCTGAGCTTCAAATAATAGATTCCCAGACTCGTCGTAAGCAGAAACTACAGCATTGCCAGCGGGTGTCCCATCATCATAACGAACGATAATATTTCCCTCTTTTTCAGTTTCGACAATCATACGATGTGCCTTCACTGGTTTTGCTTCCAATACAAACAAGAAGACTGGTAGTAAAGCCAATAAAATCATGATTGTCTTCACGTTATCACCTCCAATGGTTTTGAAGCTCAACTAATTTATATATTGGTTAGCCTTGCTATATTCCTCAAATGTTGAAAGAGATTATTACGAGTACTCTTACATCCATATTGTCAAAAGCCTAAATAAGAACAAGAAAAATCCTAAGGAAGTTTATCGGTCTTCCTCACTTCATGGAATACAAAGTATAGTAGTGATAGGTTAGGAATGTTTAGAGAATAGAAAAAACTTGAAATTAACTTCAAACTGCTCTAAGATGTAAGTATCCACTTGCATGCAAAGGATGAACAAAAAATGGATGAAACGAAGAAGAAAATAATTAATGCCACGGTAGCATTGTTTGTTTCAAAAGGCTATAAAGGAACAACAACGAAAGAAATAGCAAATGCTTCGGGAGTGAATGAAGTGACAGTCTTTAGGCACTTTGGCAGTAAAAAAGGGTTATTGGAAGCGGTAGTTGACCAGATGACGTTTCAAACGGTTTTTGATGACCATTTTACAAAGCAGCTCTCATGGGATTTAGAAAAAGATTTGTGGATGATTTCAAAAAAATATCATGAAACTCTTGATTCAATCAAAGACTTAGTGTTAATTGGATTTCGTGAAGCAGGAAACCACCCCGAATTAAATGAGTTAATTTCTAAATTTCCAAAGTCCTTTAAAAAGATTGTGTATGACTATTTAGTAGAAATGAAACAGAAGAATAAAATCATTAATGTGAATTTAGAGTTGCAGGCCATGAATTTTGTGTGGTTAAATTTTGGTTATTTTATATCAAAGTCAAGGTTCGGTAAGGAATTAATTACGGTCGATCATGACGAATTTTTAAAACAAAGTACCATTCTTTTTGCTAGAGGCTTAATGCCCTAGCAAAAAAATGTGATATAAATGCAAGTAAGTACTTACTTTCAATTGAGGAGGAGAAACATCGAATGAACACATGTAAAGCTTTTTTTAAGTCAGGTCCGACACTTGTAGGAATAGGAATTGCTTTTGCTTTTTTGCTTATTTTTTTTATTGTGTGGTTAACTGCTTATGATGGTGTATCAGATCGCTTGGAGAATTTGAGGGTTGGAATCGTTGATCATGACACTAATTTTTATTCAAGTATACTGGAGGAAAGCTTACCATTTACGACTATAACAATAGATAATGAAAGTGCTGGGATGGAGAAGTTAAACAAGAGGGAAATTGGAATGTTAATTGTTATTCCAGAAGGCTTTACGAACAGCATACAAAGAGAACAAGGAGTAATGGAATACTATATTAATCAGGCGACACCATCTATGTCGAAACAAATGATGGAAAACGCTGCAAAAGAAATAACGACAAAACTCAACGAATATATATTTACGGTTAAAAAGGAACAGGTCATAAATGTTCCAGATGAGTATATAAAAGAAGGTATGCAGTTACTATCTTATCAAAGTGTACGTACAGAAATAGTGGAGGTAAATTATACAGAGGGTTTTGCTGCTACTATGGTTCCGCTTTTAATTATATTGGCATCGTTTGTGGGCAGTATGCTTATGAGTTTAAACTTGTTTCAAGTAACACAAAATCTAATGTCTTCTTACAACAAATGGTCCATTCTATTATCCCGGTTCAGTATTCAACTTATTGTATCGGGTTGCCTTTCTGTCTTAACTATCAGCTTGTTATTGCTTTTCCAATTTGAACTGCAAATTAGTGTATTTGAAAGTATTATATTTCAAACATTAGTGTACTTGTCATTTTTATGCTTTACGCAAATGTTTACTATTTTGTTCGGGATGGCTGGGATGTTATTTAATATTATTAGTTTATCTATCCAGTTAGTCACAGCAGGTGTTATTGTTCCAAGAGTACTGCTATCTGACTTCTACCAACAGTTAAGTACGATATTTCCAGCTACCTACGGAACTAGCGGGTATTTCACGATTATATATGGGGGTGCAAGCTTAACGGAGGAAATGTTGCTGTTATGCTCAATCATCGCTATTACGTTTGGAGTAACGGTCGTTAGAGTGGCACTAACTAAAGAGAAAATCGAGGAAGTTCCTTTGCAAGGAAACTAACCTATAGAGTAAGGACCTAAAACATGGTGCATGTACCATTGGAAAATGAAAGAGATCGTTCTTATCTTATAAAAACGGTCTCTTTTAAAAAAGTATTTGAACTAATCGTCCATCTTTAAAATGACCATCGTAAATCTTTTAAAATCACCTGTATGCTTGTCTAAAATAGCTTTTAAAATGTTTAAATCAAGTGCTTGATAGTCATGGACAGCTATATTTCTAAAACCGACGATATTTTTTAAGATTTTTGCGAGTGCAGGATCAATAATTCCGGAATCCTGAAGTAAAGTGAATGCTTCACGACTTGATTTCGGTACCCCTAGTTTTTTTTCACTTACAATGTGCATGGCAATATCAATACTTGCTTCACAGGCGCGTTGAATATTAAGAATCATACTATCTTGCTTCGTAAAGTCTGTTAAGTTTTCTGGGTTGTTTTGATAAACGTCATGAATTCTTTTGACACATCGCTCTATTGTCGTTACTTTGTTTAATATGACATCATTCATTGCCAAACACACTTCCTCTCTTTTTAATTTGTTCAATAATGACCTCACGTTGTTCAGATAGTTCGGCATACATCCGGTAAGCTTTTATCGTTTGACGTGTATATTCATCTTCATTACGAATATAAATAGGGACACCTTGCTCAAAAATTTGCATAGCAAATATAGTGTCGATTTCACGTATGTCCACAAGGTCAATGTCTCTTTCACAAATTAATGCTAAATGATTTGCTAGTGTATACCGTTCATAAGATGAAAGTTGCTTTTCACTGAAGTAAGCAAGGTCAACATCACTTTCTTCACGATCAGTTCCTTTTGCAAACGAGCCAAATAATATGATGAAATCAGGGTTCGTTTCCTTTTGAAGTATTTCAATCATTTGAATCTTCATGTCTTCAGTAAGCATACTTTCACCGCCTTTGTTTTATTATACGCCTTTTTTATGTTCAAAAAAATAAAAAAAGCAGCGTGCATAAAACACGTTGCTTTTAATGTTTATTTTACCCACTGTACGATATCTTCTATCGGCTTTCTCGTCTTTGGTCTTGGTTCATTTTTACGATAGCCAAACGCGACCATAACGGAAACAGCTAAGTGTCCATTTTCTAGTAAGCCTTCGTCAGCAAGAACTTCTTGTACTTTATCATAATCAAACCCTTCAATAGGACAAGAATCAATCCCAATTTGAGCGGCAGCTGTCATCATATTCGCTAAGGCAATATATGTTTGCTTGCTTGCCCAGTCAAACATAGAACGATTACTTTCCAATAATTTGAGGTCATTCTCCTGGAAGGTTTTGTACCGAGCTTTAATAGTTTCAAACATTTCCGCTGGGATTCCTTTTACGTGTAACATTTGGTTTGCGACATAGTCACTATCATATTTCGTGTCTTTTATCGTTCTAGCTAGAATAACAACAAAATGGCTTGCTGTTGGGAGCTGGCCTTGACCGCCCCAAGTAACTTCACGTAATTTCTCTCGCAATGTTTCATTTTGAACAATGACAAACTTCCATGGCTCATACCCGACAGAGCTTGGTGATAATCTAGCTGTTTCTAATATAAATTGAAAATCCTCATCAGAGATTTTTTTTGTATGGTCAAACTCCTTTGTTGCATGTCTAAACGAAAAGGCATCAAGAATTTGTTGTTTTTTTGTTTCTCGGTCCATGTATGTTTCCTCCTTTTTAAAATATAAGAAAGCATAAAAATTTTGGTATAGCAGTGAAGCTTTTGAAAGCTTATTCTAGAAGAGCGAAGACTCCGCACCTGCGCGTTTCACCCCAAAAGAGCACTAGGGGTTCACTGTCAAAGGCTTGCAGGGCTTCGTACTTCGCTTGAAAAGAAAAGATAATCCTGCGTTTTCTTTATCGCATGTGTTCATATCATATAAGAAATTTGCTTTTATTTCACGTAATAGGCTCAAAACTAGTATGAACTTTATAAAAAAGGTGATTCACAATAGAAAAGAAAATGTATATGGAAGGAAATCACTGCTTTATAATACGATTATGTATGTCGTTTGCTTAAGTTTTTATGGGAGCGTGAGGAAAGTGAAAATATTACTTGTCGAAGATGACCGAACAATTGCTTCTGGATTAGAATATTCGTTACAACAAGATCAGTTTGAGACGGTTCTTTGTTATGATGCAACTTCAGCCCAAAAATATATCGTCGAACATTTACAAACCATCGATTTATGTTTATTTGACTTATCATTGCCAGATGGAAGTGGGTATGAGTTATGTAAACAAGTAAAAGCAACTTCTGATATACCTGTTATTTTTTTAACTGCTATTGATGATGAAGTGAATGTTGTGATGGGACTTGATATGGGGGCTGATGATTATATTACAAAGCCCTTTCGTGTAAGAGAATTGCTATCGAGAATCCGTACGGTGTTACGAAGATATCATAAACAAGCGCAAACAAAAACGATGATCGAGATTGACTCGATTCAAATTAATACATTAGAAGGAAAAGTGTTTAAGCATGGAGAGGAAATTGTAGTCACCGCTTTAGAATATCGACTCCTGCTCATTTTTGCTAACCATATTGGACAAGTGTTAACGAGAACCCAGTTGTTAGAGCGAATTTGGGATGTAGCCGGGGATTTTGTCAATGATAACACATTAACCGTTTATATTAAGAGGTTACGTGAGAAATTAGAAGACAATCCACAAAAACCAACGTTAATTAAAACCATTCGTGGCTTAGGTTATAAGGTAGGTGAGTAAGATGTTGCGTAATCGCGAGTTGAAGTGGCTTCTTTTGGTGATGGTGATGATTAGTGTAGTTGCGGGTTGGGGGGTCATCATTCTCCCTGCATTTTCTCTTTATATTGTTTGTTTCCTAGCCGCTTTGCTTATAACAGTCACTTTTCTTTTTACACATTGGAGATATGAAGAGATCCGAAAGCTGTCAGGTTATTTAAGAAAAATAAGCGGGGGGGACTTCTCGCTCGATGTTCGTGATAATAAGGAAGGCGAACTTAGTATTTTAAAAAACGATATTTACAAAGTGACGTTAATGTTATCAGAGCAAAGTTCTGGTCTGAAGAGGGATAAGAGCAAACTGACCGAAGCGATTTCAGATATTTCTCACCAACTGAAAACGCCTGTGACATCGATGATGGTGATGGCAGATTTATTGCAACGGCAAGGCTTATCTGAAGAAAAAAGAGTTGAATTTACTAAGAATATTTCGTTGCAATTGGAGAGAATCGAATGGTTAGTGTCTGCTTTATTAAAGCTTTCAAAGATGGATGCAGGCTCGATTTTATTTAAACGTGATACGATTATTGTAAAGGATTTGATTCACCAATCCATAGAGCCGCTACTCATCCCGATGGACATTAAGCAGCAATCTCTCATCCTAAATGGGGACGTGAATGTTACATATGATGGTGATTTTAATTGGTCATCTGAAGCGCTCATCAATATTATCAAAAATTGTGTCGAGCATACACCAGAGGGTGGGAAATTAACAATTACTTTTTCAGAAAATCCATTATTTACTCAAATTATAATTCAGGATACTGGAAAAGGAATCGCCAAAGCGGATTTACCATATATTTTTAAACGATTTTATAAAGGCAAAAATGCTAGCGAAGAAAGTGTCGGAATTGGACTAGCATTAGCAGAGAAAATAATTACGAGCCAACATGGAAGTATTGAAGTGAAAAGCCAAGAAGGAAAAGGGACAGAATTCACAATAAAATTTTATAAACAAGTAATCTAATCTTTTGTCAGCGAAAGTGACTAAACTGTCATATTAAAGTCACCGCCCCGTCATTTACGACAGATAAAGTAAGGATAACAAGAAAATATGGAGGTTATCATATGGAAATCTTAAAAATTGAAAATCTGTCAAAGGTGTATGGGAGTGGTGACACTGTAGTGAAAGCGATCGATAATGTTTCATTTAGTGTTAATAAAGGAGAATTTGTAGCGATTATAGGTCCATCTGGTTCTGGTAAATCAACGCTTCTTCATCTACTCGGTGGAGTCGACCGACCATCAAGTGGGAAAGTTTTTGTAGATAATACTGATATTTATGGATTAAATGAAACACAGCTAGCCATTTTTCGAAGAAGACAAATCGGCTTAATTTATCAATTTTACAATCTTATTCCGATTTTAACAGTAGAGGAAAATATCACATTACCTCTTTTATTGGATGAGCACAAAGTTGACAAGAAGCAATTTTCTGATATTGTCAAAGTTTTAAATTTAACGAACCGACTAACACACCTGCCAAATCAGTTATCTGGAGGTCAACAGCAACGTGTTTCTATTGGACGTGCGCTCATTAGCAATCCAGCGATTATGCTTGCTGATGAGCCAACTGGTAATTTAGATAGCAAAAATAGTAGCGAAATCATGGATTTATTAAAAATGTTTAATAAAACATATAACCAAACTTTAATTGTCATCACCCATGATGAACAAATTGCGCTACAGGCTGACCGTGTTATTGCAATAGAAGACGGAAAGATTGCTAAAGACGAGGTGATTCGTCAATGAACATCATGCAGAAACTCACCATCCGTCATTTAAAAGAAAACAAACGAAGAACCCTTGTCACCATTATCGGCACGATTATATCCGTTGCGATGATTACAGCTGTAGCGACACTCGCCATCTCTTTTTTAGATTTGATGCAGCGGCACGTCATCGCAAACCAAGGAGAGTGGCATGTTCAGTATCATAACGTGAATGAAGAACAGGTGAAAGCCATTAAAGATGATGAACAGACAAAGCGGGTAATGCTGTCACGAGACAGAGGTTATTCCTATTTAGCGGGAAGTGAAAATCAATATAAGCCGTATCTTTTTATTAAAGAATACAATAAAAGTGGATTGGAAAATTTCCCGATACTATTAAAAGAAGGAAGACTTCCTGAAAACCCAAATGAACTTGTGTTATCAGCAGAAATCGCAAGCAATGCAAAGGTTGAGTATCAGATTGGAGATACGTTAACGCTTGACGTTGGTGAACGAAAACAATTAGATGAAGAAGTACAAGAAGAACGACTTACCCAACAGTATTCTTTGCGTTTTATTGAGGATGAAGTGGGAGAGACTCTTGAAAATACGGAATCTGTCACATATGAGGTTGTAGGGATTATAGAGCGGCCAACATGGGAACCGTCATGGGCACCTGGATATACTGCGATTACGTATACAGATGAAACGTTCATTACACCGGAGTCTCCAGTTACGGTCTCTGTTGTCGTCAACAAATTAAACCGTTCGATCTTCGAAAATACAGAACAGCTAGTAGAAGAAATTGGGCTCAATTTAAATTTCGTTTCGTACAATAATGAGTTATTTCGTTACCATGGGATAACAAGCGACGATAATTTGAAAAGTTTGATGTATTCATTAGCTGGAATTATTATGTCGGTTATTATCGTTGGGTCCATTGCTTTAATTTACAATGCCTTTGCAATTTCCGTTTCAGAACGTGCCCGTCACTTAGGAATGTTATCAAGTGTTGGTGCTACGAAAAGGCAAAAGCGAAATTCAGTTTTCTTTGAAGGCGTCATAATTGGAGCCATTAGTATTCCAATAGGGCTTATTTCAGGAATCGTTGGGATAGGTATTACGTTTTGGTTTAGCAACCGATTGCTGCAAGATGCATTAAATGTATCACAGAAATTAACGGTTGTTGTTACTCCATGGTCCATCGTCACAGCGATAGTTGTATCGATTGTAACGATTTTTATTTCTACGTATTTACCAGCAAGGAAAGCGTCGAAAATATCGGCTATTGATGCGATCCGTCAAACGACCGATATTAAGTTGAATGGTAAAGTCGTGAAAACTTCAATACTAGTCAAAAAGCTATTTGGGTTCGAAGCGGAAATAGGATTGAAAAATTTAAAGAGAAATAAAAAGAAATATCGAATTACAGTATTTTCATTAGCGGTTAGTATTATTCTCTTTCTAGTCGTATCCTTTTTCACGTATTCACTAGAAAAGGGAATGGAGTTATCACAAGGGAATGTAAATTATGATATTCAAATATCACCATCAGGTAATCATGAAATCGATAGCGAGTTAGTCAGTTCGATTACTAGTTTAGAAGATGTGACAGCTCATTCTATCGTAAGAGAAACGTTCTTTTATGCGATGATAGACGAAGAAAACATGTCGGATCCATTAAAAAAACGCGTGAAAGAAGAGCCAGAGATGTTAGAGGATGGACAATTTCCATACTATGTAGAAGTGTATTCTCTCGATGACGAAAGTTTTAAGCGATATGCTGAGGAAGTAGGCTTTGATCAGTTACTGTTAATGGAAGAAGATGAGATGAGAGCAGTTGTCATTAATAACGCTGTATACGAGGATCCGGATGAAAGGAAAATTGTTGAGATAAAACCGTTAAATATGAAAGTAGGAGAGACGATTGATTTAGTTTATGATGACTGGGAAAATGAAGAAAAAGACTTTGTTAGTGAAATTACGATTGAAGCTATGACGGATCGATTGCCGAAAGGAGTGACTTCTGGTGGTGGTGAGGCTTCGGTAAAAATGGTCATTTCAGAGACTAAATTCAATCAATTATTAGCTCTTGAAAACAGGACGAGTAAAAATAGTTATCTTTATTTAAACAGTTCCGATCCACTAAAAACACAAAATGAGATTGAAGAGCTATCAGAAAACACGATCTATATTTATAACGTATTTAAATCTCGTCAACAAAGTGAACAAATGATTTTATTTATGTCGGTGTTTATTTATGGGTTTATTGTGTTAATTACACTTATTTCAATCGCGAACATTTTTAACACGATTTCTACAGGGATGGCGTTACGTAAAAGAGAGTTTGCCATGTTAAAGTCGGTTGGCATGACACCAAAGTCATTTCATAAAATGATTCAGTACGAGAGTTTGTTTTATGGGATAAATTCCTTACTGTATGGCATTCCAATCAGTATTGGGATTATGTATCTATTGCACAGGTCGATGATGAACTCATTTGAGTACGGCTTTGAACTCCCTTGGCTGAGTTTTGTATATGTCATTATTGCTGTATTTGTTATCGTGGGCTTTGCGATGCTGTACTCGTTGGCTAAAGTTAGAAAAGATAATATTATTGACACGTTAAAACAAGAAAATATTTAATGACTAAAGAAAAACGCGGGAGCGTCTTTTCGCTCTTCTTGAATAAGCTTTTTAAGCTTCGCTGCTAGACCAAAATTTTTATCTTTCTTATCTTTGAACGAAAACAAGCATGGAACCTTCATGCTTGTTTTTTACTTTGTTAAAGTCCCGGGAAAGAGAGATAAAAGTGTCAACCTAGATTTCTTTTTGCAAAAGCTTTTGGACAAGTGTAGGGATATTTTCCTTTTTTAGCTTATCGAGTGGAACGACATGGCCCTCCAATGTTACCGCAGGAAGGACTGTCACCCCATATTTTGCAGCTTTTGCTTCCATCATCTCTTGACCATCAAGACAACTCGCATCATAGACGATAACTGTGCAACGGGAACAGGCAAGACTTTTTATTTGTTGTTCGAACTCATTTGAAAAACGGCTACTATCTGTAAAAATCTCAATCGTTTTGCTCATGATACACATCCTTTTTAAGTATTTTTATAATAGGGCAATTTTGTTTTTGATGTAATGTTGAATCATCTTCTGGCTGAGAAAGCGCTGTTTCTAATAATGATTTAAACTGTTCCAATTTAGCAATTTTCTCGCTTATTTCGTTTATTTTCTGAAGAGCAAAAGAATGCATTGATTCGGTTGGAAAATAATCCTCCTTTTTCAAGATGGCTAATAGTTGTTCGATTTCGCGTAAAGTAAATCCGAGTTCTTTTGCTTTTTTGATAAGTAATAAATCGTTCACTGTCGATTCAGCAAAAAGTCGGTATCCTGAATGACTTCTTTCTGGCTTATCTAAGAGTCCTCTTTTTTCATAGTATTTTATTGTTTCAATATTTACGCTAGCGGCTTTAGCGACCTCGCTAATTTTTAAAGGTTTCACTTCATCATCTCCTCCCGATATAATCGTACACCCGGTACTATACTACCGAGTCAAGTTTAGTTAAAGTATTACTTCACGTATTAATGTAGGCGTACACTTTTTTACGGACAACTGTTCCGCTAGTTTAAGAAAAAACAGCGTTTCTCAAATGTTAACGGACACTGGTTCCGTTAACGTAGGGATTTAGAAGGATTTAATCGCAAATTTGGGTAAATAGCGGAACTTATGTCCGCTAGAATGAAAAAAACGTCGAATTTGATGAAATAGGGGAATGGATGTCCGTTCCGATAAAGTTTGATAAGAACTATAAGAAAAGAATTCCCACTCACCTTGAATGGGAATTCTTTTCTTCGTAAGTTACCTTTCTAAATCTCGTTCTTGCATTTTTCTCACATTCTCCGAGTGGAATGGCGAATCTGCCACTTCACTAACGACACTAAATGGATTCCCGTCTAAATCAAAAAAATCAAAGTGCTTCATCCCTCCAAAATCTGTGATGTCCGTCGTTGTAATGCCATTATTAATAAAGTGCTGATGGGCTGCTTCAATATGGTCAGTGACAAAGTTGTAATACGAGTTTTTTTGATTTTCTTGTGTGGTAAATTCGGTAGGTTGAATGTTGTCGACTTTAACTAATGCTAGTTGTGTTGAGCCAGTAGGCAAATAAAAGCCAACACCTTCGTCCCAACTCTCAATTTTCTTCACGCCTAAATATGTTTCATACCATCCTGTCGATTTCTCAACATCTGTAACCGGAATAAAAATACTCCCAATTTTAAACATAGTATCCCCCTTTGGATTTATTTAGAAATATAATATAAAAAGTTAATCTAGCAGTTTAATGACATCACCACTGCTAGGAACGACCATAATTGATACTTTTTCCTCCTCTTTTGTGTGGCCGGTAAAACAATAGGCTCGACTTGATGAAACAGGATTCCAATCATCATTAGTAATCATGATTTTCTCTTCCGCTATAATAGTAATTTCGTATGTATCAATCGCTTTTTGCTTTGCCTGTTCATATGTTACCGCGGGTAATGAAATGAAGAAACATGCAATAAAAGCCGTAATGAATAAAAGATAGGTAATCCGTCTTTTTTCTTTTCTTAAGCTGTCAAAATAGTATACGTGAGTCACAAGTAAAGGAATAAGAAGACTAAACTGCATCGTATTGTCGTAAAAGTAAGAATCAAACATTAGTAACAAGATAAAAACAACGCTAGATATAATGGCAGCTATTTTGTAATTCCCCAAAGACATTCTCTCCGTTAAATAGAAAATTTTTCCTTTATTATAACATGAGGAAAAGTGACTTTTATAGAGGGGAAAATATTTATTTTGGTTACTAGTAAAAAATGTATTGACAAAGAGGATTGAGTAGTATAAATTCCTTATAAAGAACAAATTTTACTCTTTATAAAGAACGAAAATGAAATAATGAAAGGTCAGATGATAATGAAAAAAGAATGGTCAAGCCCAAAGGTAGAAGTATTAAGTGTAAGTATGACTTTTAAATTTCACGACAAAAAGCCACCAAAAAATCCAGATCCAGTTAATCCTGATTTACCACAAGACCCTTTGGATAGTTAAACCTGAAAGCAGAGCACTTTTCTTAAAGCTCTGCTTTTTACATGAATTTTTCTTATCTAGGAGGTACCTGATGTTTGAAGTTGTTCGAACGAATAGGCAACAAAAGAAGTTTGCAAAAGTATGGGAATATATGTGTTCTAAAAAGGGCTGGATAAATGATCCCTATGCTGAACAAGGAATTCGATATAATCTACTCACTCCTAGTAAAATTCCTTTACTTCCTAATAAAGTAGTGGGAACTATAGAATTTATCCCTTTTGATCCAAAAAATCCACATAGTACTGTTGAAGGACCTTCTAGAGCTAAGTTTTCTTTATATGATGACATAAGAAAATATCAGTCGAGAACATGGGAAATCGATAAGTTGTGTATTCATAAATCATTTCAACGGCAAGGGCTCTTTCAAGAAATAATGGAAATTATTTATGACCATGCAAAAATTTACGCACCTAAATATTATGTCGCTTTAATTGATAAGAAACTAGCTCGGATGTTAAAAATATTATATGGTCTTGCGATTGAACAAAGGGGCGAGGTATTTGAATCCGATGATTCTGTTTTGGTTCCAATTGTTTTTGATATTGAGAGGATTATGAATGATAAAATGTTACTTTATTATTATCAAAAAAAATGTTTGTCTTATGAGAAAGCAGAATAGCCATTCGTATCGGACATTTGTTCTGCTATTTCATAAAAATACTGCCAATTTTTATTTGGTTCTGACACATGTTCCGTTATTACTTTATATTTGAAATAGAAAGATGCCATTTTCATGATTTAACGGAATAGATGTCCGTAAGCATCGGAGAAACCTAACTTTTTTTGAAATATCGGAACAGATGACCGATAGCATTGTGATGACCGAGAACTCAACTTTACATAAAGGTTGAGTTCTCCTTTTTTGTCGCAAGCTTTTGTTAAATTCAACCATAATCCTTTGTGGAAGGAGTTCTCACTTTTTTAGAAGCGCTAAATAGTTTATAATTATTAGATAATAGTAGATATTTTAATCCTTTAATTTATAATAGATATGATGAGGTTAGTGAAGACAGAAAAGGTGTGTTCCTAGGTGGCCCCTTGCTTTTTGTTATGCCGCTCGGGAGTGCCAACGCTTTTTTGCAAAATATAGAGGATAAGGAAGGTTATAATGAGCGACATACAGAGAAAATCAGACATTATTTTAATTGGTGCCGGGATTATGAGTGCGACTTTAGGAACAATCTTAAAAGAATTAAAACCGGACTGGGACATTACAGTTTATGAGAAACTATCGAAACCAGGTGAAGAAAGTTCAAATGAGTGGAATAATGCAGGCACTGGTCATGCAGCGCTATGTGAATTAAACTATACGGCTGAAAAAGCAGATGGCTCCATTGATATAAGTAAAGCGATAGCGGTAAATGAGCAGTTTCAAGTATCAATGCAATTTTGGTCTTTCCTTGTAAAAAACAAACTTATCGAAGATCCACAGGATTTCATCATGCAAATTCCTCATATGAGTTTAGTACAAGGTGAGGAAAATGTCGCTTTTTTGAAGAAACGTTTTGAAGCGCTATCAAACAATCCGCTTTTTGAGGGAATGGAGTACTCTGAGGAAGCTGAAACATTGAAACAATGGATTCCTCTTGTTATGCAAGACCGACCTACATCTGAAAAAATTGCAGCTACTAAAATTGACTCAGGTACAGATGTGAACTTTGGCGCCTTAACAAGGATATTATTGACTCACTTGCAAAAGAAAGAAGTCGATCTGAATTACAGCAATGATGTACAAAATATAAAACGTACGAGTGATGGATTATGGGAGTTAAAAATCCATGATGACCGCACAGGGGATATTATCCACCATACAGCAAAGTTTATTTTTATTGGTGGCGGTGGAGGAAGCCTTCATTTACTGCAAAAGTCAGGAATTCCTGAAGGCAAACATATTGGTGGATTTCCTGTAAGTGGTCTTTTTATGGTGTGCAATAATCCGGATGTCGTTGAGCAGCATCATGCAAAAGTGTATGGGAAAGCAAAAGTCGGTGCACCACCAATGTCAGTGCCACATTTGGATACAAGGTTCATTGATAATAAGAAATCATTGTTATTTGGTCCGTTTGCTGGGTTTACACCTAAGTTTTTAAAATACGGCTCAATGTTTGATTTAATTACATCTGTTAAGCCACATAATGTAATAACGATGCTGGCATCAGGAGCAAAAAACTTGTCGTTAACGAAGTATTTAATTCAACAAGTCATGTTATCAAAAGAAAACCGAATGGAAGAATTACGTGAGTTTATCCCGAATGCCAAAAGTGAAGATTGGGAATTGCTTGTAGCGGGACAACGTGTGCAAGTTATTAAAGATACAGCAGAAGGAAGAGGAATCCTTCAGTTTGGTACAGAAGTTGTTAGTGCCGCTGATGGCTCAATTGCAGCACTACTTGGAGCATCACCAGGGGCATCGACAGCAGTTCACGTTATGTTAGAAGTCATAAATCGATGTTTCCCTGAGCATATCAATGAGTGGGAGCCAAAGATTAAAGAAATGATTCCATCCTATGGTTTGTCGTTAATGGAAAATCCGGAGCTATTGCGTGAAATTCATAAATCAACAGAGGAAGTATTAGGATTAACTCCTCCAAAGCAAGTTAATGCGATGTAATGACGAATAAAGGGGAGTAACGTTTCTTTCCTTTTCTCTATTGCAAAAATTGGTAATCAATCATTTCTTATTTACAACCATCTTCCTTTTTACTACTATAGTAGGATGAGAAGGGACAATAGAGCTCTTCTTTTACATTTAAGAAAGAAACACAATAATTACATTTAGTTTTGGCAGGAATGCTTTAGATTGATACGCTAAACATAAGCCGAAATAGCAAAAAGACATATTCTTTTTGCTATTTCGGTTTTTTTCTTTTATTTTTCGTTAATGGGGGAAATAGTGATGAAAGGTCAGGGCACCAACATTCGTATGAATGATTATTTATATGCGGTTGCTGTCACAATAAAAATAAAATACGTAGAAGACATGTCTGAAATTGTTAAGGAAATAATCGAGCTATGCGAATCAGAAATGAGTGAATGTGAAGACATGATTCATACGATGAAAAGAAAACTCGAAAACATTGAAAAGATGGGTAATGACTGTAACAAATTAATGAAAGAGGAAATGGAAGATCCTAAATATAGAGAGGTTTTTTTAGCTTTAACGAAGTTACTAACTGAACAATTGAAGGACTTTTCGTGTGCGATGAACATGTTAGAACAACGTATGAAACAACTTCCAATCTCCAACATGACAAAAATTAAAGTGGCTTTTAAAATAAATAAAATAATTCGTGTAGCAGAAAAAATTATAAAGTAAATTTAATAATGCAAAAAGTTGTCCATACTAGTATAGGTTTACATGGTTAGAGAGGATGAGTTTTGCAGTGCAAGAAGAAATGGAACATCTCCAAAAAGAAATTAGTGGTTACACAGGAAAAGTATTTCGAGAGATTTTTGGGAAAGGGCCACAGTCTGTTCAAACCTCCATTGGTTTTACATTTATTACGATTTATTTAAGAAACTTTATTACACCTGCCGAGCAAGTCTTGATGGGACAAGATCAAGTAATGACCATTTAACAAATGAGAGATAAGTTAATGGAAACCATTATTCCACAACTGAATACGTTTATTGAAGTAAGGACAGGTAAAAAGGTTCGAGAGTTTTATTATGACTGGAACTTACATAATAAGTCAGCCATGTTCACTTCCATTAGTTCTGACCCGTTTACATCGGAAGAAGTTTTGCAAGAACAATACAAGCAAAGAGACTTAATCAATAAAGAAATCATTGATATTAGTGAACGTGCTGAAAAAAGTCCAGAAGAAATTTACTCTTGTCAAATGGATGATAGAACGATTGTAGTCATTCGGAATGGGATATTAGTTCGAATTGAAAAAGAATTGATTCGGTTAGGCAATAGTGAACTTTTAAAGCGAGTGAAGAGAAACTTAGAAAAGCATTATTTACACAATAATAGCAGACTTGAGTGGATTTTTAACCATCATATTGTTGATGCATTAGTTGACTGGGATTTTAATTTAGATAAAAGTGTAATTGTCCTTAAATTAAATCAAGCAAAACCGAAAAAGCCTAATTATGAAAAGGTGGATATTGCAGAATAACATGTTTGTTACATACTGTAGAAAATCCTGGATACTATTACCGTTAAATAGTTTTCGTTTGAACATAACGTTATCAACGGTTAAAACCGATATAACCATAAAAGAATAAGAATATGAACTCACTTGAGGAGAGGATAATGAACCTTACCATCGTTAGCAGAATCGCTATTTTTACACTTCCTACATTTGCTGTATTCTATTATGGTTGGATACTCTATTTCCGTTTTAATGAGTTTTGGTTAGTTATAGGGGCAAATACATTACATCTCATTGCTCCTTTATTAGCCACTGTTTTTTTAGTGATTCCTTTTATCCAAACAAAAGGCCGGGAACGTCTATATTATAGTTTACTTTTTATCAGTTGTTTGTTTTATGCAGTTGGACAAGCAATTTGGAATTATTATGAAATTATTGTAGGACAGTACACACCATTTCCTGGTTTATCCGATGTGTTTTATTTTTTACAAGCACTTTTGTTTTTTTGTGCTGTTCTTATCAAAATGAAACAAAATTTCACAAACTCAGCGTTAGCTCAATATCAATTTGATATTTTAAGCTTCCTTATTATTTTGTTTTTGTTTAGTTTTGAATATATATTCAAGCCTTTATTTATAGAACCGTATACGTTTACAGAGGTTTTCTTTTACTTTTCATATTTTATACTTGATATTGGAATTGTATTAGCTCTACTCGTATTAAATTATTACACGGAGATTAATAAAGAAATTAAGGTATTAATTATTGGCGCCTCCATTCTCGTCATTAGCCATATCGCTTATTCAATTATGTTACTCGAGACAAGCTACCAAACGGGAAATTTAATTGATCCATTATTTTCGATTGGTCTTTTGCTAATTGGTGTATCAGGACTTTATCGTAATACGCTATCTGAAAATCGAATATACCAACAAAACCGCTTTTTTTATACAAGAATGGTTTTTCCAATTGCGTTAATTTTGCTTTTGTTTATTTGGTATGTGCTGCATCAGTATAACGACCATAATTTCCATTTTTTTGATTTAGGTGTTATTGCTATTGTTTTATTGACGCTTTGTCGTATCATCATTTCAAGAATTGAAGTGATACGAATGTTAAAAAGTAAAATAAAAGAATTAACGATAGCAAAAGACATTCAAGAAAAATCATTGCCACAGCCTATTCATGATGACAAAATCCAAATTTCAACGTTTTATGATGCTTCTGAAGAATTATCAGGTGATTTCTACATGTGGTTTAAAGTTGATGAAGATAAATATGGTTTCCTCGTTATTGATGTGATGGGGCATGGTGTTTCATCGGCTCTTATAACGATGTCTATTCAATCTGTAGCGAGAGAAATTGTATTAAGAGAACAAACGCCAACGGTCGTTATGGAAGAGCTTTCAAAATATATGTATGAACTGTTTCATAGTGAAGACCATATGTATTACTTTACTGGTATTTACATTTTGTTAAATACAAAAGAAAAACGAATGACTTATGTGAATGGTGGGCATCCGACTGGGCTTTGGAAAGAGAAAGATGGCAATGTAGTTCGTTTAGCTTCGACGTGTCCTCCAATAGGATTGTCAGCACAATCTCCAGTGATTTCAGAGGACATTTCATATTCGAACCCGGGTAGACTTGTCTTATGTACGGATGGATTACTAGAAAAGCTTAGCAGTTCTCATGATGTCAATGAATTGGAAGAGTATGTCATTGCCCATGAAAATGTAGAGCTTGATGATTTTAAAATGAAACTTGTATCAAAGCTACAACATGGTGGAAATAGTGATGACGATAAATGTTTAGTCATTATTGATGTAAAATAGGAAAAGGTTGTCTTGTGGGGAAGATATAAATCCCACGTGACAACCATTTTAGTTACATGCCGATGAATGAAACTGTATGGATGATGCCAGTAACATAATGGATAGAAGTGATCAAGTTTATACGGACATTCGTTCCGTTAAATTACATAAAGGAGCAAATTTTATTGTTAGATTAATAAATAACGTAACCTATGTCTGATAAAAATAGAAAAAACTTGCTTTTTCATAAAATAGTGGAGTATATGTCCTTAAGCTAACCAACCAAAATCACTTCATTACTAGACGACCAAATATGGTCGTCTTTTTTCTTTAGTCAAAACGAAAAATGTAAAAAAGTCGAAAATAGCAATATCATTAAAAAACTGGTTGCCAATAATGTTTATGTAATAATATACTGAAATTGGTAGGATTATTGAAAAAATTGTAAAACGACGGTGGCTGCTGTCGGAATGGTGGTGCAAATCTAGTAAAATTAGAAGATGATAAATTGGAATTAGTAGAAAAGACTTATGAAACTAAGGAGGACAGAAATGAATTTTATAAAACGAGGTTTATTGAGCATTACGAGGAATAAAGTGAAGTCAATCATTTTGTTAGCTATTATTTTAATTTTAGGAAACTTAATTGCTGGTGCGATTTCTATTCAACAAGCGACAACAAATGTTGAAAAAACGATAAAGGAACGTATGGGAACAGCGGCAACCGTTGATTTAGACTATGACTCTCTTTGGAACTCGGACATGACTGAAGAAGAAATGATGAATGTCAATCCCGAGATGTTAACACTTGATCAGATTAAACAAATTGGGGAATTGAGTCAAGTGAAATATTACGATTATAGTAGTAGGACTAATTTAGGATCCAATCATGTAAAAAGTTTCACAGTTTATGAAGAAGATATGGAATATGAAAGTCCTTATTTTGAAACGAACTTTTTTATTAAAGGTGTGAACTATGCCCCAATTATTGATTTTGAAGAAGGAAAAAATCAAATAGTTGAAGGACGGGTGTTCACGAATGAAGAAGTGGAGAATGGAGCGGCTGTTACTGTCATTTCAAAAAAGCTAGCCGAAGTAAATAATCTCCATGTTGGTGATAATTTAATTTTAACGAGTGCGGTAATAGATTATACAGGTCAACAAGAAGAGATTCTTGATTCAAGAGATGTACCTTTAGAAATTGTCGGCTTGTTTGAGCCTGTTACGGTTGAACGAACAGAAGATGAAAACAATCAACACGGCATGTGGGACTTCATGGATATGGAAACACAAAATACTGTGTATGTCCCAAATGATATTGTGTTAAGCGAGCGAAAATATGACCTGGAAAAACGAATGGAATTGGATGAAGAATTTCGAAAAATGGTCGAAGAAGAAGGCGATGCATGGCTTCAAGAATATTATCAACCGATTTATATTTTAAACTCTACAGATGATGCTCAAGCTTTTGCTGAAGATGCTCTTACATTAGTACCTGATTATTATGTTGTTCGACATGCGAGTGACCAATATGACTCTATTTCTGGACCAATAAAGTCAATGTCGAAACTATCAGGATATGTATTAATTGTTTCTGTCGCTGCTTCGATTTTAATTATTGGACTTGTTGTCCTCTTATTCTTACGTGATAGAAGACGTGAGCTAGGTATTTATTTATCACTTGGCGAGCGCCGTGGCCGCGTTATCGGACAAATTGTCATTGAAGTATTTGTTATTGCTTTAATTGGAATTACGCTCTCTTTATTTACGGGGAACTTAATTGCAAGCGGTGTTTCTGGCACGTTAATGCAGTCGGATACAGTAAATCAAGATGAGTTTTATTACTATGGTGATGATTTCACTTCGAATTTAACAACATCGGATGTGTTAAATTCGTATGAAGTTCAACTTAGTCCAACGTATATTTTAATGTTTATCATTATCGGTCTTGCTACCGTGTTATTCTCAACCATTATTCCACTGATTTATATTGTTAGACTGAATCCGAAGAAAATATTAATGTAGAGAGGTGAAAACATGATACTTGAAGCAAAAAACTTAGACTACTATTACCAAGACGGAGAAAGCCGCCGTTATATTTTACGAGATACAAATGCCTCTTTCGAAAAAGGAAAGTTTTATACAATTTTAGGACAATCAGGTTCAGGAAAAACGTCCTTTCTTGCGTTATTAAGTGCACTTGATTCCCCACAAGGTGGGAGTGTTGTTTATGATGGCAAAGACATTAAACAAATTGGTTATGAAAACTATCGACGTAATCATATCGGGATTATTTTTCAAAGCTATAACTTAATTCCATCACTAACTGCAGTGGAAAATGTACTTGTCCCGATGTCGATTACAGAAAATGATATACCCGAAGATAAAAAAGAGGTCGCCTATAACCTATTAGATTATATCGGGATTGTAAAAAGCAAAGCAGACCGTTATGTCAATAAGCTTTCTGGTGGGGAGCAACAGCGTGTTGCCATTGCGCGTGCTCTTGCTACAAATGTAGAATTAATTCTCGCCGATGAGCCTACAGGAAACCTTGATGAAGAAATGGAACAGGAAATCATTGATATTTTCAAAAAACTAGCACATGAACACCAAAAATGTGTCATTGTCGTTACTCACTCAAATGAAATTGCTCAACAATCTGACCAAATTTTCACGTTGAAAAAAGGAGTTCTTTCAACAAATGAGTGATTTCTTATCGAGATTTAATAAAGATAATTACGATAAGCTTCAAGATGAAAAGCAAGAAAAAGAAATAAAGAGTGAAACGGACAATGCTGAAAAAGTAGAAGAGTCAGCTCCTACTGACGAGATAGCATCTTCTTCAGAGGTGACACCTGTCAAAGCAAGTCAATCACCCGCACCAAGTAGCCGGAGATCAGAAGCGGTGGAAGAATTAGAAATTGATCCTGAATATCAAAAGAAAAAAAGAAGAAGAATTATATATTCTATTATTGGGGCGATTGCCGCGCTTTTGCTCATTTTTGTTATTTATTATCAAGTCGTACATGTGACAATGGAGGATTTTGTAGGAGATTCTGTTCAAGAAGCGCGCTCGTGGGCTAATGAAAACGGGATTGAAATTGAGGTTAAACATGAGACAAGCATGGAACATGAGGCAAATCATGTGATTACACAGAGTGTGCCAGCTGGAAAAAAAGTCCGTAAAGGTAAAACAATACAGCTTGTAAGTAGCTCAGGTCCTGACCCGGAAGAACAAATTGAACTGCCAGAGTTTAAAGAATTAAGTCAGTATGAGGCAGAAACATGGATTGCAGACAATAAAGTCGAAAATCTTCAACTGATTTCGGAATACAGTGATGATATTGAACAAGGTGAGTTCATTCGATTTGAAATCCGAGATTCTGCGATTGATGAATCAGAGTACCGCAGAAAAGATCGAGCGATTGTCTATTACTCGAGAGGGAAGGAAGTATTTGAAAAAAATATAACCGTCCCTAATTTCACTGGAAAAACAATGGATGAAGTTGAACAGTGGGCCAAGACAAATGAGATTGATTTGAAAGTAGAAGAAGAAGATTCTAATAATGTAGAAGCTGGTTTGGTCATAAGCCAGAGTGTGTCTCCTGATGAGAAAGTGGCCAAACGTGATGAGATGGAAGTTGTTGTCTCATTAGGAAAAGCTGTTGTTGTACCAAACTTCGGTGAATTAACAATGGAAGAAGCGTCAAGCTATCCAGGTCTATCTCCAATCGTTAAACAAAAATTCCATGCTAGTGTTTCATATGGTGGTCTTATTTCACAATCGATTGAAGCAGGGACAAAGCTTACGGATCAAGAAGAGACGAATTTAACGGTTGTATATTCTGAAGGGCAACCTTATTTACGTGATTACCGTGGGCAACTAGAAGGAGATTTACCGAGACTTTTTTACGAAGATTATCAGTCACGAGGAGCAAATATTCGTTATAAAGTAAAATATGTTTCAGCTCCTGAAGTAAAAGGAACAGTTGTAAGTATGAGTAAGTTTAATGAATTTGTCCCAATGACGTATACGGTTGTCATTGGAGTTAGTAATAATACAAATGCCCCTGCTTCACCTTGGGAAAACGATGGAGGAACGTCTGAACCTCCACCAGAAGAGGTTGAGGTAGACAAATAAAGATAATATCGAGCGACCTAATCATTAGGTCGTTTTTTTTGGATATATTAAAAGGTATTAAAATTTTGATATAGCAGTGAAGCTTCGAAAGCTTATTTTAGAAGAATAATATTTCCTTGAAAATAAATTTGACAAAAATCATCATTTATATTTAAATGATAGTAATTATCATTATCAAAACTTTGGAGACAGCATGAGGGGGATATATATGTATACAATAACAAGAAAAAGCTTGGCTCAACTATTAGGAGTAAGTGTTCTGGCTTTGTCATTGGCAGCTTGTGGAAATAGTGGAGCGGAATCAGAGCAAATTCCTGAAACAGATACAGAGGGAACACCAACTGAACAGGTGGAAGAAGAAGCAACGACAAGAGTAATAACAGATGCGATGGGACATGAAGTAGTCGTTCCTGCAAATCCAGAGCGTGTAATTGCTAGTTATCTTGAAGATCATTTAGTGGCACTTGGAATTAAACCAGCAGCACAATGGAGTATAAGTGATGGACAAGGGGTTCAAGACTATCTTCAATATGAATTAAAGGATGTTCCAACAATTCCATATGATTTACCATTTGAAGCCGTGATGGAAATGAATCCAGATTTAATTATTGTGGAATCAGCTAGTATGGTTGAAGAAGGAAAGTATGAACAATATAATAAAATCGCTCCGACGTATGTGATTGGAGTAGAAGTCAATAATGATTGGCGAGATGAATTAGTCCGTGTTGGACAAGTATTCGGGAAAGAGGAACTTGCAAACGAAGTGTTAACGGAGTATGATACAAAGGCAGCAGAGGCGAAAGCGTCGATTGAGACTGGGGTCGGTACACCATCCGTTGCAGCAGTATGGTTAGTAGGCGGAAAGTTTTTCATGGTTGCTGAAACGGTTTCAAGTGGAGCTGTATTATATGGTGACCTTGAGTTAGAAGTACCTGAAGTTGTAAAAGAGATTTCTGAAAATGCGACCGGAAACTGGAATGAGATATCGTTAGAAAAACTAGCTGAACTTGATGCAGATCATTTATTTTTAATTAATAGTGATAATGGTGTGGAAACGACACCTTTAAGTGAATCTTTATGGGGATCAATTCCGGCTGTAAAAGCGGGAAATGTTCATGAATTTTCACCAAGCGAAAGCTGGCTATACACAGGACCAATAGCTAATAGCCAAATTATTGACCATGTTGTAGAACGTTTAGTAAAGTAGTTTTTATCAAAAAAACGAAGTTCATTGAGCTTCGTTTTTTTTGTTTGTCTAAATGAAAACCCTAGGCTAGGCCTAGGGTTCCAAAAAGCTTCTAGCGAGGTATTAAAAAAACTCCTCCGTGGTGCTAAAATATATTTGG
>NZ_JHYI01000022.1 GCF_000621445.1 Alkalihalobacillus bogoriensis ATCC BAA-922
TTCCGCCAGGAGCATAGCTGGGTAGCTACGTGTGGACGGGATAAGCGCTGAAAGCATCTAAGCGTGAAGCCCCCCTCAAGATGAGATTTCCCATGGAGTTAATCCAGTAAGACCCCTTAGAGATGATGAGGTTGATAGGTCTCGGGTGGAAGCATGGCGACATGTGGAGCTGAGAGATACTAATCGGTCGAGGACTTATCCAAGATTTAAAAAAGGCGAAGTCTTTTTGACACAATTCAATACACACACTATCTAGTTTTGAGGGAATCATGAGATGAACTCAACTGAATAACGTGATTACTTCTAAACAAAGTAATTCAAGTTAGATAATTTAGTGACGATAGCGATGAGGTCACACCCGTCCCCATGCCGAACACGGAAGTTAAGCTCATCAGCGCTTATGGTAGTTGGGGGTTTCCCCCTGTGAGAGTAGGACGTTGCTAAACAAAAAGCCCCATGTATTTTTCACTCGAAAAATACATGGGGCTTTTTGTTTAGCGATAATTTAAATCCTACTTTTGCTTGATTGTTTTTGTTATGCTGCTGAGTTAGGATTTAATATTATAAGGCTTTTTTACCTTTTTTTATCACAAGGAGACAAAATGGATACAGAATTATTAAATGTGCTAGATGAAAATGGAAAACATACGGGAGTAGAGACCCGGAAAAACATTCATAAAATGGGTTATTGGCATGAGACATTTCATTGCTGGGTATGCAGTGTGGAAAGTGGGAAACGTTATATTTACTTTCAACTTCGAAGTCATAAGAAGAAAGATTATCCTGAATTATATGATATAACGGCAGCCGGACATCTTTTAGCGAATGAATCGATTGCTGATGGAATAAGAGAAGTAAAAGAAGAAATAGGATTATCAATCGAACAGTCTGATCTTATTTCACTTGGTAAAGTGAAGAATTGTATTGCGACAGCCGATTTAATTGATAATGAAATTTCCCATATTTTTTTATATAATTCTCCTCATTCCTTTGAGCAATTTCAACTACAAGAAAATGAAGTTTCTGGTATTGTTCGTACGCCATTTTGTGATTTTATAAAGTTATGTAATGAAGAAATGGAATGGATAGAAGTTGTAGGTATTGGAATTCAAGAAAGTGGAAAAAAGATTGAAATGAACGAAAACATCACTTTAGCTCAGTTTGTTCCTCATGAACGTTCCTATTTTGCAAATGTGATTAAAAAAATAGAAGAAGCAACATCGAATGCAATACATAAAGGAGATATTATTAATGAGCATGGCAAATAACATTTTCATGGATAACATGGAGAAATATAAGGATCCTGTGCAATATGATAAAGAGTATGAACAGTATCAAGCGGAAATTCCATTGCTTATAGAGTGGGCGAAGAAACAAGGTGGTCCTGTCATTGATTTGGCATGTGGTACAGGAAGAGCGACCATTCCATTGGCGAGGTCAGGAATTTCAATGATTGGCATTGATTTAAATGAAGGAATGTTAGAAAGAGCCAAACAAAAAGCAAATGAACAACATATCTCTATTTTATGGTCTTTACAAGATTGTTCGGCTTTCTCCATTGGTTGTAAAAGCCCGTTTATTTATATGATTGGAAACTCTTTTCAACATTTTTTAACAAATGAATCTCAATCTACGCTTTTGCGATCCGTATATCAACATTTATCCGACCAAGGCATATTTCTTTTTGGGGTACGATTTCCAAATATAAATGAATTGCAAAGCGAGACAATACATAAAAAGGTTTGTCATGATGCTGAAGGAAGGAAAGTGACAGAATATAATCAAAAAGAATATGATGCTCTTACCCAAGTCGTTCTTTCAACAACGATAAAAGTAACGAAAGAACATACGGGTGTAGAATCCGTTGAAAAGGAAAGTATATCTTTACGGTATGTATTTCCTCTAGAACTAGACCGCATTGTTAAAGAAAGTGGCTTTTCTGTTTTGGCGAAATATGGTTGTTGGAATAAATCCCCACTTGCAACAAATAGCAAAGAAATGATTTATTTATGTCAAAAATAATATTTGAGAAAAGAGATTTGCCTGTTTGAAAAGGTAAGTCTCTTTTTTATTTATTTATTGTTTTTCAAAAAGGAATGGATTCGCCTTGAATTAATGATGTCGATGTTAATGTAATACGAATACGAATGGAATAAAAGCAAACATTATAGAAGACGACACTTTTATGAGGAGTTAACAAGGTGAATGTAAAAAAGATATTTTTGATAGGCGCTTGCATCTCATTATTGGTATTAACGTATCATTTACTTGATATTACATATGGTTATATTCCAAATCAAAACAAAGTGTTAAATGAACGAACAACAGAGTTTCAAAAAAGGGTCAAATATGATGTAATGGGTGTTTTTATCTCACCAGAAGAAGCAATAGAAATTGAAAAAACAAAAGCAGGTAAAGGATTACTACAGCCTCAGTCTGGAGCGATTGAAGTAAACGAGCAACTGGTGAAAGATGGAAGGAAAAGTTTCTATGTGGAAACATTTGATAATGAAATTTTTATGACCGATGTTCTAGGTTTTGTCGATGGACCATTACGGATAAAAAATGTTCTTAAAGCGATATTGGAATTGAAAGGGGAAGCGACAACAAATTTAAGGGTAGAGTTAGCTGAGGATTTTGAGGTTGGCGAAAAGAAATGGAAAAAAGGAGACAAAGTAGATACCGGTTTAGATGTAGCAGCAGGAGGGCTAACTCCTTTAGGGGTACCTATTTCGTTTTCAGATGGAAGGGTAAGAGTCGGCATTAGTTGCGCTTTATGTCATGCGGCAGTGGATGAAAAAACAGGAAAAGTGATGGAGGGAGTACCGAATAACGATTTAGATACAGGGTTATTATTGGCTCTCGGGACGAATTCAGCCGCACACTTTCCTACAGCGAACATTGAATCATTACAAGATTATATATTGGATACAAAACGCACCATCACGAATTCAAAAGGGAAGCAAGCATCGTTACCTGACCCTGATATATTTGAAAAAGCGGTAGATGAGTCGTTTTTAAAATGGCCAAAAGGGAGCTTTGACACTTCAGCTGATATGTCATCCAACCCGACACAAATACCGGATGTATTTACATTAGGCGACCATCCGTATAGCTGGAATGGATTTGCTGGTATAGGTCCTTTTAAAGGACTAACCACGTTTAATAATAAAGTCCATTCCTTTAATTCAGATACTCTCTCAATGGCTGAGCATAGTGAAGGGTTACATGACATAGATAAAGAAGTGTTCATGGGAACCATATTACAGCGAGCGGCTCATCGGAAATATAGGTATGATGTCGAAAGTGAAAAGAAACCGTCACAATTTTTCAATGAAATTGATGAAAATCCTAATGCGCCGGGAACAAACCAAAGTGTTGCTCCCCCTAATTTTCCGAAACTGTCGATGTTTAATCCAAACGGAACAATTGTGACCAATAAAGGAAATCCAATCGGTTATGAAAATAATTCAATGTCAGCTTTTCAAAATTCATTAGTTCCTCCTAAATTAAATCGTCATGTTACTTCCGACGTACTTGCCACTGGTGAAGAAGTATTTAATAGAGCAGGTTGTATTTCATGTCATGCTGGACCTACGTTTACAAATCATCAAATTATTCCAGTGGAAGAAATAAAAACAGAGCCGTCTCGAGCAGAAGCGATGAAAGCAATTCAAGATTTATTAGAAGACTCTTTAATGTATTCTCCAGACACGGTAAAACCAATTCCAGAAAACCCGACAGTATTACGAATACCAGAGGAACATCGAACGGAAGAACAACAAAATCTAGCTTTTTCTATCGGATCAAAAGGAGGATATAAAGTTAAAGGGTTGATCGGATTAGCCTATACTCCTCCGTATTTACATGATGGTGGTGTTGCAGTTGGAGATAATATCAAGCTAGATATTGGAGTACCAGGCACGTTGATGAAAGGGAAAAATCCTAATGCTTACAACAGTCTTGTCGCGATGGTTGATCAAGAGTTGCGGAACAAAGTGATTAAAGCGAATCGTTCCATTTCTGACTTAGGTGATGTACATGTCGAAGGGGTGGGGCATGAATTTTGGGTAGATGAAACAACAGGGTTTACGAAAGAAGAACAAGATGCCTTAGTTGAATATTTGTTATCATTAACAGAAGCAAAAGAGGATATAAAATAAACAACCAAGAATATGGGTGCCCATATTCTTGGTTTTGTCTTTTTAAGGAGGACAAGTGTCCATTTTGGGTGTCAGACACCCTTCACCGACTGCTTTAATTTTGACAATGCTTTTCGGAAGAAGCCTTTGACATCGGAGCTATCTTTTATTTTTTCGTACATGTCTTCAAATGTGTGAGCATCTAGTGGGTATTGTTCACCGTTTTGATCTGTAATTAAATAATCACCTGGATTTCCTACCATTTTTCCTTCTGAGGTAGTAATTGTAATTGTCCGAGTTATTTTTACAGCTTCTACAACGACAGATTTTCTACGGTACTTCGCCATGATGCACCTCCTTTTTACATGAAAGGTATTCACCTATTGTTTCTATTATTAATGTACGCAAACAAGTTTGCATTTGTGACCTATCCCATCGCGGGAAATATACAATTGAAAATAGGATTGTAAAAAAACGAAATAAAGTCTAACAAAAATGTAATCAAAAACACAGATGATTATGGTATGGTAAAAGGAACAAAGATTGGATGCTTCCACTGAATGAAAAGGAGAGAAACATAAGGTGAAAAAGAGAAAACTAGGAGTGATAATAACATTCTTTCTAATATTGACAGGCTGTAGCCAGCAATTAGATGAGACATTGTTAACGAAACAAGAAGAAATGCTTGACGTTCAGGCACCGATACATATTTATCAACCCGTTACGAAAGAAGAAGCGGCTGAAGCTGTACCGTTTTCACTTCATTTCCCAACATATATGCCATTTGATGCTGTAGAACAAGATGTTGTCATTTCAAGCTGGGATGAAGATTTAAAAGAAATAGCTTTATCAACGCAATATTCAAAAGAGGGTACATCCCATGAGCATATTGATTATGTTGTTGCAAACTTTGACCAGTTTTACAGAGCGATGGTCTATGACTCTGAATTTGAACGAGTTGTGTTAGAAGATGGTATCACCGCATTATTTTCAGAGACGCCGTTTCTATCAGCAGAATTACATTGGATAAAAGATGATTTGGAATATAATATACACTATAGCTTAGGGTTTGATTATGAAAAAAGCGCAAAAGAAGAGTTAGTGAAAATCGCAAACTCGATAAAACAAAATGAAAAAAAAGACCATTAATGGTCTTAGAGGCTGTCGAGAAAAGTATGACAGCTTTTTTCATATGCTTTTCTTTCGGACATAGGTCCCTCAATTATACAGTCTTTTTTACTGTTCTTTTAACAATAAAAGGAATCTGCCTCCGTTGTGTGGTATTATTGGATTGAAATTTTTTTATTTAACAGCACTCTATTCTTTCCTAAGTCTTTAGGGTTAATATGGTAAAAATAAATAGCGAGTTTGTACTTAAAGTGGAGGAGATTGAAGTGAACAATAAGTTGAGAAAGTCATCAACAGATAGGGCTATATCTTGCGTTTGTGGTGTATCTTTTTTGCGGGTAAGGATAATATTGATGTTTTTACCTATCAATATACTTATTTATTTAATTCTTGCTAACACGCTGTCGGATAGCCCTGCGCCAATATAGAAAACTATTGAAATAGTGATGGAAACTGTAATTGTAGTAGTAATGAGAAGAGTGCTAGCCTTAAATATGTAAAAGCATATAAAAGGCCAGTCCCCAAATCATAAGTGCTGATGCTTGATTAAATCGTTTTCTCCAACCAATATTGTCACTTAATTGACCAACAATTTTCCCAATAAAGCCTAGTAAAAAGAAATAAAGCCAAGAAACAATTATAGCTGCAATCATAAATAGCCATTTGGCCTCATGTTGATAAAGGAGTGAATTTGTTCCGATTACTCCTATTGTATCTAACAAGGCATGTGGGTTTAAAAGAGAAACAGAAAGGGCAAATATAATTTGCTTTTTTGCAGGAACCGGAGGAGTTGCGTTATTTCCTGTGACGGAAGAATGCCAAATGGTCCAACCGATATAAAGCAAAAAGAAAAAACCACCAATCATTAAAATCACGTGAACATTTTCAAAAAAATCAGCAATCAAGTGTAAAAAGCTAACGGCGATTATAATTAACACTGTATCACAGACCGAAGCGGTAATAATCGCTGGCAATGCTTTTTTATAGGAAGGTTGCGTTAAACCTTGGTTGAATATAAAAATGTTTTGAATGCCCATAGGTAAAATCAAACCGAATGCTAATAAAAAGCCGTGTATAAATGCGTCCATTGAATATCTCCTTTCCCCAATTATTGTATCTAACAATTTAATTTTGTCACCATCCAACTGGTTGGGAATCAAACCAACCAGTTTGTGATTTGATATGGTATTGTTATATCGAGAGGTGAAAAAAATGGAGTTATCGTGGAAACCAAATCGAAAAAATAAAATCCCGATTTATTTACAAATTAAAGAATACATTAAAGAAAAAATTAAATATGGTGAGTGGCCAGTTGGAACCGTCCTCCCATCACAAAGAAAATTAGCACAGATGATAGGGGTAAATAGAAGTACAGTTGTGCAAGCATATGAAGAGTTAATGAGTGAAGGGTTAATTGAAGGGGTGGAAGGGAAAGAAACAAAGGTAATTAACACAACATGGAATATATTCGCAAAAGATGCGAAAATAACAGATTGGAACTATTATGTGAAAAATAGTTTATTTGAACCAAACAAAGTATTTATTCAAAAAATAAACAAAGCAGAGTTTAATCCGAATATCATAAGGTTAGGGACGGGAGAACTTTCACCACATCTGCTTCCTGTTACACAAATGAAGGAGATTATCTCTTCATTACAAATTGCTCCTAATCATTTACGTTATGAGGAACCAAAAGGCTCGATTCAATTACGAATGGCTTTATCCGATCATATTCAAGAATTTGGAATTAAAGCATCACCTTCCAACATTTTAATTGTTTCTGGTGGATTACAAGCCTTTCAATTAATTGCCAATGGCCTATTACGACCGCAATCAAAAATACTAGTCGAATCTCCTTCTTATTTATTTTCATTAAACCTTTTTCAGTCATTACAAATGACACTTATCGATGTCCCACTTGATAAAATGACGAAACAAATGTCGCTTATTAAAAAAATGAAAGAACAACATAACGCGAGTATGTTATATACGATTCCAACTTTTCATAATCCAACAAGCTTTAGTTATAGTGAAGAACAGCGCAAACAAATCGTCTCATTATGCCAATCGATTCAACTTCCTCTGATCGAAGACGATGTTTACCGAGAATTGTGGTTTGATGAGCCACCACCACGGGCACTTAAATCTTTTGATTATGCAGGTAATATTCTTTATGTTGGTAGTGCGTCTAAAATCATAAGTCCTGGTTTGCGTATTGGTTGGATAGTGGGACCTGATTATGTAATTGATCGACTTGCTGATTTGAAAATGCAAACAGATTATGGAACAAGTTCTATCTCTCAAGCCATCTTATGTCAGTGGCTTGAACAAAAACATTGGTATATTGACCATGTTCATAATGTGAGAGACGAGCTTCGAAAAAGACGTGATTTTATGGTCGGTTGTTTAGAGGTATATTTTTCTGACTTGGCAACTTGGACGAAACCAACGGGTTCATTTTATATTTGGCTTCGTTTAAAACAACCTTTTTCACCAACACTATTATTTGAAACATTACTAGAAAAGAATATTCTTATTCATCCAGGGGCAATTTATCAGGAAAAAGGAGGAATCCACCTCCGATTATCCTACTCGTATGAAAGTCATGAAAATATGGAGTTTGCCCTGCGAGAACTAGCGACAATAATAAGAGAAAAAACATAAAACCATTCACATGGACCTTTAGAAAAAGATTGAAAGGATGATAATCATGAAAGTCATGCCATTAGAAAAAAGAATGATTACAACATCGAGGCTTGTATATGGGTGCATGGGATTAGGTGGCGATTGGAATGAAGCACCGATAACAGAAGAAAATATTAGACAAGCGGAAGAAGCGATAGATGCCGCATTGTCTATTGGGATTACGATGTTTGATCATGCAGATATCTATAAACGTGGGAAATCTGAGCAAGTTTTCGGTGAAGTATTAAAGAGGCGGCCACAATTAAGAGAAAAAATTGTGATTCAAAGCAAATGTGGGATTCGGTTTCCAGAAGGAGAAATTCCGCAGCGTTATGATTTTTCAAAAGACCATATTGTAAATTCAGTCGATGGGATTTTACATAGGTTAGGCATAGAACAGCTTGATATATTGTTATTACATAGACCTGATCCACTAATGGAACCAGACGATGTCGCTAAAGCGTTCGAACAGTTGAAAAAAGGAGGGAAAGTGAAGCATTTCGGTGTGTCGAATATGAATGCAGCGCAAATGAGAATGATTCAAGCATATGTAGAAGAGCCACTCGTTGTGAATCAATTAGAACTGAGTTTAAAACGGATTGACTTCCTTGAAGAAGGTGTCTTAGTTAATCAAAAAGCAGCTGCAAATGTTCATTTTGGGGACGGGATTATTGAGCATTGTCAATTGGAAACGATTCAAATCCAAGCATGGGCGCCGTTAGCGAATGGCATATATTCTGGTAGGGAAATGGAGCTACAAACTGAGACGGATAAACGGACAAAAGCTTTAGTAACAAAACTAGCAAGAGAGAAAAATACAACACCGGAAGCGATTGTACTTGGCTGGTTAATGCGTCATCCTGCCAAAATCCAACCTGTGATTGGAACGAGTCACCCTGAACGAATTCGAAAATGTAAAGAGGCTATTCAAATGGCAGAAACGATGACAAGAGAAGAGTGGTATATGTTATACGAAACTTCAAGAGGAATGAGAATGCCATAGGAAAATAGAAAAACAGTGTAGCGAGGAAAGCCTAGGGTAGATAATCCTGTTTGGCTTTCCTCATTTGCTATTCACTACTTTTTGGAAACAAATTCTTTTCGTTTATCAATAATTCGAACCGCTTTTCCTTCAGAACGTGGAATCGTCTTTGGTGGTTGGATGTGAATATCCATCGAAACGAGACAATTTGCCTTCATAGAATGATTGATTTTCTTTTGTAATAAAAGAACTTGTTCATGTTGTAAATCAAAATTAGGAAGCAGTGTATAAAACTCTTGGGTCATTTCGCAGTGGAGTTCAACACTGTCTAATGGTCCTTTCTTTACGAGGTGGATTTGGTAATGGGGGACGAGCTCATTAAGCTGTAGAAGATACCTTTCAATTTCAGAAGGAAAAATATTAACGCCACGAATAATGAGCATATCGTCAATTCGCCCTTTTACTCTCGACATTCTTGTTGTTGTTCTTCCACAAACGCATTTTTCTCGTGTGATAGAAGCAATATCACCTGTACGGTAGCGTATAATGGGGAGAGCTTCCTTTGTTAAACTTGTAAAAACAAGCTCCCCATCTTCTCCGTCAGGAACAGGTTGAAGTGTGTCAGGGTTAATCACTTCAACAAAAAAATGATCGTCAGCAATATGTAGACCATTTTGTGCTTCATGGCATTCGATCGAAACGCCAGGCCCGATGACTTCGCTTAAACCATAAATATCAACGGCTTTAATTCCAAGTTTTTCTTCAATCGTTTGTCTTAATTCCTCTGACCAAGGCTCTGCCCCAAATATGCCGTATTGGAGACTACAGTCTTGTGGATTAAGACCAAGCTCCTCCATTTTTTCGGCGATATTTAGTACGTATGATGGAGTACCGCCAATAATTTTTGGTTGGAAGTCTTGAATGAGTGTAATTTGTCTATCAGTATTTCCCCCAGAAACAGGAACTGTAACACAACCTAGCAATTCAGCCCCGTAGTGAAGTCCTAGTCCACCTGTAAATAAACCATATCCATATGCGTTATGGAAGATGTCTCCCTTTTGTCCGCCGGCGGCTACGATTGCTCGAGCGACAATTTCTGACCAATTAGAAATATCATTTTTTGTATATCCTACAATCGTTGGTTTTCCACTTGTACCTGAGGAACCATGAATTCTGACAAGTTCTTCGTTTGGTACCGCGAATAACCCAAAAGGATATTGGTCACGTAAGTCTTGTTTTTTTGTAAAAGGCAATCGGCGAATGTCTTCTAAATTTTGAATGTCATCAGGTGAAATATTCTGCTTTATTAATTCTTGACGGTAAAAAGGAACATTCGTAAACACATGCTGAACCGTCTTTTGTAAGCGCTTTAATTGCAGAGCTTGAATTTCTTCTTGGTGAAGTGATTCAATCTCACTATAAAAGGTCATAGTTTCCCCTCCAAAAAAAGAATGAGTTTAAATATTAGATAACGAATTTCAAACGAATTTTAAAAACACTGTTATAAAGAGAAGGTTATAACGATCTTTTTTTCTTGTCAATATATATTCTGAAAATTCGTTCGAATTATCTCTCATAGTAATGTTTGAAACAATGGAAATAATGAAATGTTGAAAAAATTGAAAGCAGAAGTATGACTTAAGTTTAGGGAGAGATAAAAAAACAAGAATTTTGCTATGAGTTTTATCACATATAAGATTGAATTTTCAAAATATTTATTGACTTCTTAAAATGGAAGCGATAACATTTTGTTTGGGTGTTAACACGTTTTTAAAACGTTATTATTGAATTTTGTTATTTAAACTCTAGTAAAGAGGTGGTTGCCGGGTGGGAGACTTTTTGCAGTTTACATTTACAGGACTAACGATTGGGAGTATTTACGCTATCGTTGCTTTAGGATTTGTCACGATTTACAGTGTGACCAAAGTTATTAATCTAGCACAAGGTGAGTTTGTTATGTTAGGTGGATTAATCATGTTTTCGTTGATTTCTAGTGGGTTGGCGTATTGGTTAGCTTTTGTCGTGACTATTTGTATTGTAATGGTCATAGGTTGGACAATGGAATTTACAATGATTCGAAGGGCGAAAGGGGCAGACCCTATAAGTTTAATTATTCTTACAATCGGTGCTGCCATATTCATCCGTGGAATATCAAGTATGATTTGGGGAAAAGACCAAGTCCGAGTCGCACCTTTTACTGAAAATACTCCGATTGGTTTTGCTGGTGCAACGATAACACCTCAAAGCATTTGGGTTATTGTTATTATGCTGTTTGTTGTGATTTCTTTATATGTTTTAATCGACAGAACATTAGTAGGAAAAGCATTTCAAGCGTGTTCTGTAAATCCTCTAGCAGCTAGGCTGATGGGGATAAGTCCAAAGAGAATGAGTTCTTTAGCGTTTACGCTAAGTGCTGCATTAGGTGCACTTGCAGGATTAGCCATAGCACCCATTATGTTTCCTGCTTATGATATGGGGATTATGTTGGGAGTGAAAGGTTTTTCTGCAGCAATTGTCGGTGGCTTAGGAAGTGCTCCAGGAGCTGTTATTGGTGGATTGATTATCGGTTTATTAGAAGCTTTTAGTGCAGGTTATATAAGTTCAGGTTTAAAAGATGCGATTGCGTTTTCAGTTATTTTAGCACTTTTATTGATTCGCCCAAGCGGCATTTTAGGAGAAAAGAATGTTGGGAAAGGAGGTCTTTGATGAAACTGTTAGGAGTACAACAAACGAACTGGATCGGAGTTAGTATTTTTGCTGTTCTTATTCTTCTTTTCCCCCTACTCGTATCGAAATCCTATTACATAACTCAAGCGACGTTTGCAGGGATTTATGTCATTGTTGCTGTCGGATTAGGTTTATTAATGGGGTATGCAGGACAAATATCGTTAGGGCAAGCCGCGTTTTATGGAATTGGAGCTTACACAACAGCGGTATTAACAACATCAATGGGGGTTAATCCGTGGATAAGTTTATTTTTTTCCATTCTTGTTCCCTCTTTGCTCGCTCTTATTATGGGATACACGATGTCTAGATTAAATGGCTATTACTTGGCCATGGCTACATTAGCTCTCGGGATAATTGTTTATTCAGTTTTGGTGGAATGGAGAGAGGTTACGAAAGGAGCGACAGGATTATTTGGTATTCCGCCAATCCATATATTTGGTTTCCAACTTACGCAAGGACCTTCCTATTTTTATTTTGTTTGGTTGTTTGCTTTACTCGTGATCGTGATTTCTTTAAATATTGTTCATTCTAGAGTAGGTAGAGCGCTTCGTTCGATTCATGATAGTGAGATTGCTTCTAGTTCTATGGGAGTTAATACTGGGCGATATAAAATGCAAATTTTCATCGTTAGTGCTGCTTTTGCAGGATTAGCCGGATGGTTATTTGCACATATGTCTTATAGTATTACCCCAAGCTCGTTTTCAATGGATGCGTCAATTATCTTTTTAACGATGGTTGTACTTGGTGGGAGTGGAACGGTTTGGGGAGCGGTTATTGGTGTAATACTCATTCGTTTAATAAGTATTGGTGTTCATTCTTTAGGAACGTATTTTTCGTTCATAACTAGTGATTCTGAACATGTCATTTATGGATTAATATTAATGCTTGTCATTATTTTTATGCCAAAAGGGCTATTTCCACCATTTGTCCATTTGTTTGAGAGGTGGGTGAAAAATAAAACACTGGAAGAAGGCTCCAAACAAGAGAATCTAACAAAATAATTGGAAGGTGATGCATGTTGCTGGATGTTAAAAATGTTACAAAAACATTTGGTGGGGTAGTCGCAAATAAAGAAGTATCTTTTTCTTTACAAGAAGGGCAAATTGTCGGCTTGATCGGTCCAAATGGAGCGGGAAAAAGCACGATGTTTAACATGATTTCTTCTGTTTTTTCACCTTCAAGTGGCGAAATTATCTTTCGAGGGACACGTATTGATTTTTTGCCAGCGTTTCAAGTCGCACCACTAGGAATTTCACGGACGTTTCAAAATCTACAAGTGTTTAAAAATATGTCTGTCATTGAAAACGTAATGGTAGGACATCATATTCAAACAAAAACAGGAATAGTTAAAGCGGCATTGTTATGGCCAAGTGCTAAAAAAGAAGAAAAAAAAATATATGAGAAGGCAATGCAATGCTTGCGATTCGTTGGTTTAGAATGCGAAGTAGATTCTAAGGCAGGGAGTTTATCGTTAGGGAAGCTAAGGTTACTAGAATTAGCAAGAGCCTTAGCGACAGAACCAAAGTTATTATTACTTGATGAGATTGCAGCAGGACTGAATCATAAAGAAACAATGGAAATGAGTAACATCATACAACAAGTCAATGAAAATGGGATTTCAGTATGTGTGGTTGAGCATGATATGGATCTTGTAATGAGTATTTGTGACCACATTGTTGTACTCGATCAAGGAATGAAAATAGCGGAAGGTACTCCGAAGGAAATTCAAAGTAACGAAGAAGTAATTGCTGCTTATTTAGGTGCTGATATGGATGAGAAAGAGGAGGGCGTGTGATGGAAGATGAAGTCGTTCTTGAAGTCCAACATTTATGTGTAAGTTACGGACCTATCCAAGCGTTACGTAATGTTAGTTTTCATGTGAATAAGGGGGAGATTGTAGCTCTTCTAGGAGCAAATGGTGCTGGAAAAACGACATTGTTGAAAGCGATTTCAGGTCTATTGAAACCAACTGACGGCAAAGTGTTGTATAAACAAGAGGATATAACTGGAGTAGAGGCAGAGAAGATTGTTACAAAACATATCGTGCATGTTCCCGAACATCGGCAAATTTTTTCAACGTTATCAGTTCGCGACAATTTATATTTGGGGGCATATCACCATTTTAGAAAAACAAAAAAACAACGAATTGAAGACAAGTTAAAAACAATATACCGGTTGTTTCCTATTTTAGAAGAACGAAAACATCAACTAGGTGGTACATTGTCAGGGGGACAGCAACAAATGTTAGCGATTGCTAGAGGCGTTATGGCTGAACCTGACATTCTACTACTTGATGAACCAACTCTTGGTCTAGCACCTATCGTAGCAAAAGAAGTATTAGAACTTGTGCTAGAGTTGCGAACAGAATTTGGTACAACGGTTTTATTAATTGAACAAAATGTTGTGTCGTCTTTACAAATAGCAAACCGAGGCTATGTTATTTCACATGGAGAAATCGTGAAAACTGGAAGTGCAGTAGATTTATTACATGATAAAGAAATAAAAGAAGCGTATTTAGGTCATTCAGTATCATAAAAAGGGGGTAATAAAATGAAAACAAATATAGTTTCAATTGCTTTGATAATGGTTGTTCTTCTTGTTGCGGCGTGTAGTGGAGAAAGTACAAGTAGTAATGAAGAGTTGACAGAATATAAAATTGGAGCCATTTATTCAAAAACAGGACCAAATAGTCCATTAGGGGAGCCAGAGTGGAATGCAACGGAACTTTTGGTAGAAAAGATTAATGCGGATGGTGGAATAAATGGTATACCGTTACGTGTCATTCTAGCAGATGATGAGTCAACGCAAGAAAAGGCAACTCAAGAAATGAATCGTCTAGTTAATGATGAAAAAGTATTAGCTGTGCTAGGGTCTTCCGGAAGTGGCGAAAGTATGGCGATGAAAGGAATTGCTACTCAACAAGAAGTACCGATGATTTCCGCTGGGGCTAGTATGCATATTGTAGAACCTGCAGAAGAAGCATACTGGGTGTTTAAAACACCTCATTCAGATGTTCATGCCGTTCAACGCATTTATATGTATTTAAATGAAGAGGGAATTCGTTCGGTAGGATTATTAACGGACTCTAATGCCTTTGGAACAAGTGGTCTAGAACAATTAGACAGCTTAGCTGACGAATACGGTATTAACATTGTTGCAAAAGAAAGTTATAACACACAAGATCCTGATATGAGTGCTCAAGTGACTAGAATTAACAGTGCAAATGCCGAAGCCATAATTGTGTGGGGGACAAATCCTGGCCCTGCTGTTATTGCATCAAATATACGAGATTTAGGGATTGATTTACCAATGGTTTCTAGTCATGGAATTGCAAATCAAACATTTATCAATTTAGCTGAAGATGGCGCAGAAGGTGTCGTTATCCCGACAGGAAAGCTATTATTTCCAAGTCAAATCCCTAGTGATGACATTCAGTATGATGTGATTTCATCGTTTTATGAAGAATATAAAGAAAAATACAATAGTGAACCAACTAATTTTGGCTCCTATGGTTATGACAATGTAATGCTCATTGTGGAAGCGCTACAGGCAGGAGCAACAGACCGAGAGTCGATTCGAAATTATCTTGAAACGGAGATAACAGATTGGGTAGGCACAACAGGAGTATTTACTTTTTCAACAGAAGACCATAACGGACTTGAACCTGACAGTATGGTTATAGCAACTGTTAAAGATGGAGAATGGACATTACTTGAGCGGTAAATGAAAAAACATGCTGTTAGCAATTAACGGCATGTTTTCTTATGGGACAAAAGAAAAACGTTTGTTTAAAAAAAGGAATAAAAAGGAGGTAGAAAAGGGAAAACAGCAACCAATTTGCCGGATTTTAGAAAATCTCTTGATTTTTATATAACATTAAAATATAATTACGTTAAATAAACGTTATATAGTGTAAAGGGAGGAAAAGATATGTCGGTTGATATGAAATACGACGACCCGATTCAACAAAAGAAATATGAAGACTTTCTTTCGCACATTGAGTCAGGCGGCAAAATCGAAGCTGATGATTGGATGCCTGATGATTATCGAAATACATTAATTAAATTGATTTCGATGCATGCGATTAGCGAAATAATGGGAGCGCTTCCAGAGAAAGAGTGGACACCGAAAGCCCCATCATTAAAACGAAAACTAGGCATCATGGCAAAAGTACAAGATGAAATGGGTCATGGTCAACTATTATTACGAGTGGCAGAAGATTTAATGAAGCCAATCGGGAAAAATCGTGAAGATATTATGAGAGATTTATTCAGTGGTGATTTAAAGTTTCATAATGTGTTTCATATGAAAACTAAAACATGGGCTGATGCCGGGTTGGTCGGCTGGTTAGTCGATGGAGCAGCAATTATTACACAAACAAATATGCTTGATGCTTCTTATGCACCATATGCTCGAGCATTAAAGCGGATTGCCGCAGAAGAAGTCTTTCATGCTCAGCATGGAGAAGCAATTATTATGGCGCTTTCAGAAGGAACAGAACAGCAAAAGGAAATGGTTCAAGAAGCTCTTACGCGTTGGTGGCCTGCCTTATTAATGTTTTTTGGACCACCTTCTGCAAAAACAACAGGGACTTCGAAACAAGATACAACGATAAAATATAAAATTCGTAAAAACACGAATGAAGAACTACGACAATATTTTTTTACAAAATATATCCCACGCGTTCTTTCGCTTGGATTAACGATTCCTGATGAGACGATATCTTATAATGAAGCAACAGGTGAATGGACATATCAACAACCGGATTGGTCAGAATTCAAACAAATTATTTCAAACAATGGACCAATGTCAAAAGAGCGTTTGCGATTACGCAAACTCTCCTATGACAATAACGAGTGGGTACGTGAAGCATTAGGAGCTACAGCGGTTCCACAATAAAGTTAATGTTCCTAGTATATGTAAAGAAGAGAAAAATAGGGGGGAGAACACAATGGACGAAAAGAGAACTTATATTAACCAATTTTATGATGAATACGTTGTGTTTAGTCGAAAAACACCATCGGCCCATATGCAAGAGCAATATACATTACTTGCACCGAACCAAGAGATTGCTCTTGTCATGGCACAAGAAAACTTTATGAGAAGAGAGCCGGTTTGTGATGTGTGGGTTGTGAAGTCTTCGGATATTCGCAGACTTTCATCAGAGGAACGTCAAAGTGTGACTCGTTTAAAAAATAAAGAATACCGAGAAACAAAAGGTTACGGTTATTTACGTAAAAAGTGGCGTGAAAAAGAGCAAGATATGTTGGATGAAAAAGAGATTATGTCTTGGTCAAAGGGGGCAAAGCCATGAATTATCAGTCAGCAGAACAAGTGCAAAACGATGAGTGTAAAAAAGCACTCGTTGAATTATTGTATCAGCTAGCCGATGACGATTTTATCACGGCATTTCGCGGAACAGAATGGCTTGGTCTTTGTCCGCATATTGAAGAAGACGTCGCGTATTCATCCATTAATCAAAACACAATGGGGCATGCGGCAATGTTCTTTCAATTGCTAGAAGAACTAGGAGAGGGAAATGCGGATACATTAGCCCATGCAAGAACAGCAAATGAACGAAAAAATGCGATTATATTAGAAGAAGTCAATGGTCCGGGCACATACTTGGATGAGCCAAGATTTGATTGGGCTTTCACAGTTGTTCGAAACTATTTATATGAAGTGTATAAAAGTATTCGTATTCAATCTCTTAAACAATCATCCTATCAACCATTAGCGAATGTGGCTAAAAGTATTAGTAGTGAACATTTTTATCATCTCATGCATTGGGATGTATGGTTTAAGCAATTATTTTCAAGTACAGACGAAGCAAAAAAGCGTATGCATATTCAGTTAGAGCGTGTATGGGAAGAGTTTGGTGGAGTGCTTTCATTTGGGGCAGAAGGAAAGAAAATGGTCGAATTTGGGTTCATCGAATCTGAAGAACAATTAACCTCTCGTTGGCTTGAAAAAATAGAAGGCGTTTTCAATGAATTGAATATTCCGATACCAGCCAACAAACCAACAATGAATAAAGGAAACGGTCGTTGTGGGGAGCATACAGAAGAGTTAACTACAGCTATTGAAACATTAGCAGAAGTGTATAATGTTGACCGATTAGCTGTTTGGTAAACGATAAATCGAGTGCAAGGGAGGTGAGAACAACTATGACAAAGCTTACATGTATTACTCAAATTGAAGAAGCACTCACCTTCGTAAAAGACCCTGAAATTCCGTCTGTAAGTGTAGTTGATCTTGGCATGGTTTATCATGTTGAGGCCGATCATACAACTGTTCATGTGAAAATGCTTCCGACATTTGTTGGATGCCCTGCACTTGACATTATTAGCAGAGATATAAAAGCAACAGTGATGGAAAAAGTTGAGTGGGTTACGAATGTTACAGTCACGTTTGTCTTTGATGAAACATGGACAACAGACCGAATTTCTGAAGATGCCTATGAAAAATTAAAATCTTATGGTATTGCGCCACCTCCCCGTCATTATAAAGAAGGAGATCCATGGACGGTCGATTGTCCTTATTGTGACTCGCCATATACGACAATCGATAATATATTTGGTCCTGCTGCTTGCCGTAGTATTTTATATTGTAAAGCTTGTAAAAATCCATTTGAAGCGATGAAACCCATTGCTTCATCTTAATAAAAAGGAGATTGATAAACATGGTAAAACTAATTGCGTTGTATAAAACACCAGAAGACAAAGAGGCTTTTGACAAGCATTATTTTGAGGTTCATGCTCCTCTCACTGCTAAAATTCCAGGACTACGTGAAATGAAAGTGTCAAAGATTGTTGGGTCACCAATGGGAAAAACTGATTATTACTTGCAATGCGAAATGTACTATGACAGTCATGAAGCATTTAAAGCTGCAATGAAAACAGATGAGGCAAAAGCATCTGGTAAAGATTTAATGGGATTTGCCGGTCATCTTGTGACTTTGCTTATCGGAGAGGACGTTAATGAGTAACTACGAGTGTATCAAGACATCAGTGGAAAATGCAGTGGCGGTGATTCAACTTCATCGCCCAGATGTCTTAAACGCCCTTAATCGCAAAATGGTCGATGAAATTGTTGATGCTCTTACTTTCTTTGACAACAATAACAAGATTAAGGTAATCGTACTAACAGGAAATGAAAGAGCGTTTGCAGCAGGGGCAGACATTGACGAAATGGCCAATGAAACACCGATGACATTAGAACGTGTAGATCCGTTTGCGGTTTGGGATAAAATCGCCCTTGTGAAAAAACCGATTATAGCTGCTGTACAAGGGTTTGCCTTAGGTGGTGGATTTGAGCTTGTTTTAAATTGTGATTTGATTTTTGCCGCAGAAACGGCCCAGTTTGGATTCCCAGAAGTAAATTTAGGTGTAATGCCTGGTGCTGGTGGAACGCAACGGTTAACAAAAATTCTCGGGAAAACAAAAGCGCTGCAATGGCTATGGTTAGGTGACATGATGCCAGCGAAAACAGCGTATGAAAATGGAATTGTCACTCGGCTTTTTGCACAAGAAATTGTTGTTGCAGAAACGATGAAAGTGGCACACCGCTTAGCAAGTCAGCCGCCCCTTTCATTACGTCTTATAAAGGAAGCAGTACATAAAGCTGTCGATTCACCGTTAGCAGATGGATTACAGCTTGAGAGGAAAAACTTTTATCTCCTTTTTAGTTCTGCAGACCAAAAGGAAGGGATGAGAGCATTTATAGAAAAGCGGAAGCCGAATTTTAAAGGAGAATAAGCGGGGGAAGTTTATGTTTGAGACGATTATTTTTGAGAAAAAGCAATATATCGCCTGGGTTACGTTACATCGCCCTGATAAATTAAATGCATTTACGCCATTGATGAATAAGGAAATGATAAAGGCTCTTTCTTTAGCAGAAAAAGATAATGAGATTCGTGCGATTGTCATCACTGGTGAAGGACGCGCATTTTGTTCAGGAGAAGATTTAGCTAGTGTAGGGGACGATACGGATCATGCTGAGATTTTACGAACGAGATATAACCCGATGATAGAAAAAATCGTTACTCTTGAAAAACCAATCATAGCTGCTGTTAACGGTGTAGCCGCAGGGGCAGGCATGAGTCTTGCGCTTGCTTGCGACTTCCGCCTCGCACATGAAAAAGCGAGTTTTATTGAAGCGTTTATCCATGTTGGTTTAATTCCTGATTCCGGCAGCCTCTATTTTTTACCGAGACTTGTTGGTCATGCGAAAGCACTAGAATTAGCAATGCTCGGTGATAAAGTAAGTGCAATGGAAGCGCTTCAAATTAGCTTGGTCACAAAAGTGATTTCAGCCTCATCTTGGCAAGAGGATGTCGAGACATTTGCTACTAAAATAGCTGGACTACCAACAAAAGCATTAGGGCTTATGAAACGATATTTGAACGAAAGCTATCAAACTAGTTTACAAGAAATGCTAGAAAAAGAAGCGTTGGGGCAAAGGACAGCTGGTTTGACAAGCGATCATAAAGAAGGGCTAACCGCTTTTATTGAAAAACGTAAGGCTCACTTTAAAGGGGAATAACAATTATCCATACAAAGGAGAGGAAATAAGATGGCAAAAGTATCAAACGAAAAAAAACCACAAATGGAACCGTTAGAAATGAAACGTGATTTATACCACATGATTATTAATGGAGAACGGGTAACAAGTGAGTCGAATGAAACGTTCACGACGTACAATCCGGCAACAGGTGCTCCGTTAGCGCAAGTGGTCAAAGCGACAACAGCCGATGCAGAAAAAGCCGTTGAAGCAGCTAGAAATGCTTTTGATTTTGGGAAGTGGAGAAAATATCCTGTTAATAAACGGGCACGAGTATTAAATAAAATCGCAGCGATTATGCGGTCTCGTTTTAATGAACTTGTGGAAGTAGAAGTACTAAATAGTGGGAAGTCTTTATCTGCTGCACAAGGGCAAGTGATGCAATCGATTGAAGACTTTGAATTTTACGCTGGGGCGATTGTTGGCCATCGTGGCACAGTAAACAATGTTCCAGGAGGATTTTTTAACTATACACAAAATGAGCCTGTAGGGGTATGTGCTCAAATTATTCCTTGGAATTATCCGATGATGATGGCTGCATGGAAAATTGCACCGGCTATCGCAGCAGGATGTTCGGTTGTTGTTAAACCTGCGAGCTTAACGCCGATTACAGCGATTATTTTAACAGAGATTTGCCATGAAGCTGGTGTTCCAGAAGGTGTTGTTAATATTGTCCCAGGTCCCGGGGCGTTAATTGGTGATTATTTAGTGGAACACCCAAAAGTAGATAAAGTTGCGTTCACAGGTTCAACCCCTACTGGAAAAGATATTATGGCCAAAGCGTCACAAACATTAAAGCGATTAACGTTAGAATTAGGTGGGAAATCTCCAAATATTGTGTTTGATGATGCAGATATTGATGCGGCTGTTGCAGGTTCATTATTTGGGATTTTCTATAATACGGGTCAAAGTTGTGAGGCGCGCTCACGCTTATATGTACATGAAGAAATTTATGATGAGTTCATGGAAAAGTTCATCGAAAAAACGCGTCAATTAACATTAGGCAATCCGTTAGACCAAGGAACCCATTTAGGTTCTATTATTAGCCGAAGTCAACTTGAAGTGATTGATGGTTATGTGAAATCTGCCATTGAAGAAGGAGCTACTGTTGTTGAAGGTGGACATGAGCTAACGATTGAAGGATTTGAAGATGGTTTTTGGTATGCTCCAACGATCATTACAAATGTAACTCCAAATATGAAGGCGGTTCGTGAAGAGATTTTTGGACCTGTTGTTGTTGTTCAAACATTTACAGATGAAAAAGCTGTCGTTAAAGAAGCCAATGATAGCGAATATGGATTAGGTTCAGCGATTTGGACGAAAGACCAAGGAAGAGCAACTCGTGTAGCTCATCAAATTCAAGCTGGTATTGTAATGGTGAACTGCCCGTTTTCAGCATTCCCAGGAACACCTTTTGGTGGATATAAACAATCTGGATTTGGACGTGAGCTTTGTGTTGAAACACTAGATTTATATACAGAACAAAAAAGTGTCCTTTCTTATTATGGAAATCGGCCGATTAATCCATTTGGTGTATAAGAATGTAAGCGAGCTAACTCCATGGAGTTACGCTCGCCTTCTATTATGAAAGGAGAACATAATATGGTGAAGGAAATTGCAGTCATCGGTTCAGGTGTAATGGGGCGTGGCATTGCATATGTCGCTGCTGTTGGTGGTTTTACTGTTCACTTAGTTGATGTGAACGAAAAGGCGCTTGAAAGTGCAAAAGGGGAAATCAAAAAGATATTTAACAAAGGAATCGAACGGGGAAAGCTTTCAAAAGCAGCTGCAGATGTTGCTTGCTCATCCCTTCATTATTCAACCTCAATGGAAACAGCTGTAAAAACAGCTGATCTCGTGATTGAAGCCGTTCCCGAAAAAAAGGAAATCAAGCAAAGTGTCTTTGAAACGATAGATAAATATGCGAAACCGAGTTGTTTTTTTGCGACAAATACTTCAACGATGAGTCCTACTGAAATCGGGTCCTATACAAACAGACCTGAACAAGTCATTGCGATGCATTTTTTTAATCCTGTTCATAAAATGCCCTTAATTGAAGTTGTTCGTGGACTTGAAACGAGTGATGAAACCGTTGAGGTTATTTTAGCTGTTGCGGAAAAAATGGGGAAAGAAACGGTTGTGGTGAACGAATTTCCAGGTTTTGTTACAAGTCGAATTAGTGCCATGGTCGGAAATGAAGCTTTTTATATGCTTCAGGAAGGTGTCGGTACACCTGAAGAAATTGACAAGGCGATTAAATTAGGCTTGAACTATCCGATGGGCCCGTTTGAATTAGGGGATTTAGTTGGGTTAGATGCAAGGTTGAACAATTTAAAATACTTACATGAAACATTAGGAGAGAAATTTAGACCGTGTCCTTTGTTAGAAAAGTACGTGAAAGCAGGGAGACTTGGAAGAAAAACGGGAAGAGGCGTCTATGATTATCGGTAGCCCGCAAAAAGGAGCGTAATTGAAATGAGAGAAGTCGTCATTATTGATGCTGTTCGTACTCCTATTGGTCGATATAAAGGTGCGTTAAAGTCAGTTCGACCTGATGATTTAGGGAGTGTAGTTATTCGGGAGTTGCTTAAGAGAAATCCAAATGTTGACCCAGAAACGATTGAAGACGTTGTGTTTGGAAATGCGAACGGAGCGGGAGAAGACAACCGTAATGTCGCCAGAATGTCAGCTTTACTTGCTGGATTACCTGTTTCAGTCGGAGGTACAACGATAAATCGATTATGTGGGTCAGGATTAGATGCCGTGAATTATGTTGCTCGGGCAATTGCAGTCGGTGAGGGAGATGTGTTTATTGCAGGTGGGACAGAAAGCATGACAAGAGCACCTTTTGTGATGGCAAAACCTCAATCGGATTTTCCACGTGGTGATCTCAATATGTTTGATACAACAATTGGGTGGCGCTTTATTAATCCACTATTAGAAGAGCGATATGGGACAGATTCTATGCCGCAGACAGCAGAAAATGTGGCAACTGAGTTTCATATATCGCGAGAAGAACAAGACCGTTTTGCTCTTCAAAGTCAACAAAGGGCACAAAAGGCAATCGAAACAGACCGCTTCAAAGAGGAAATTGTTCCTGTATCATATAAAGATAGAAAAGGGAATGACATCACTATAACTGAGGATGAACACCCACGTCCAGATACAACATTGGAAAAACTAAGCAAATTAAAACCGATTTTTCCAGGTGGGACGGTGACAGCTGGTAATGCTTCAGGAGTCAATGATGGTGCTGCTGCTTTGCTTTTAATGAGTAAAGAAAAGGCGAATGAATTAGGGCTTGAGCCATTAGCCGAATACGTCACTTCAGCTGTTGCAGGACTTGAGCCGCGCATCATGGGAATTGGTCCTGTATATGCAGCGAAAAAGGCATTACAACGAGCAAATTTACAAGTGGAAGATGTAGGGCTAGTTGAATTGAATGAAGCGTTTGCTTCACAAGCACTTGAATGTATGAGGCAATTAGAACTACAAGAGGACATCGTGAATGTCAATGGTGGTGCAATTGCATTTGGGCATCCATTAGGAGCGAGTGGAGCTAGAATTTTAACAACCCTCGTATATGAAATGAAAAAGCGAGATGTAAAGTATGGTTTAGCAACGATGTGTATTGGTGTTGGTCAAGGAATTGCGACGGTCGTAAAACAAATCTAGTTACAGAAGAGTGTCTCAATTCATGTCATGTTATTGAGACACTCTTGTTATGATGGAAAACATAGGAGGTTGTATACGATGGAAATGGTTACGTTACAAGTCGAGAATCATATTGGTTATATTCAAATTAATCGCCCAAATGAATTGAATTGTTTTAATTATGAAACATTAACCAAGCTACAACATGTCGTTGATGAGCTTCATATAAATGGAGAAGTTCGTGTCGTTGTCATAACAGGAGCTGGAGATAAAGCATTTAGTGCTGGGGCGGATTTAAAAGAGCGCAGACATTTAAATGAGAGAGAAGTCAAGCGAAATGTGAAGGCGATTCGTGATGTATTTCAATCAATTGCCGAGTTACCTCAACCGACGATAGCAGCGATAAACGGTTATGCATTTGGCGGCGGATTTGAACTTGCCCTTGCTTGTGATTTTCGAATTGCTGTTTCACATGCAAAAATGGGATTAACAGAAGTGAGCTGGGCGATTATACCTGGAGCAGGAGGAACACAACGACTTCCGCGTTTAATTGGGCAAGCAAAAGCGATGGAGTTAATTTTAACTGCAAAAAAAATAAACGCAGAAGAAGCGTATCATCTTGGAATCCTTCATTCAGTTGTTGAAAAAGAACAATTGCTCCCAAGTTGTATTCAATTAGCAGAAGAAATGCTACAAAACGGACCACTTGCACTTCAACAAGCCAAATATGCGATTTTACAAGGAATGAATGTTGACTTGCAAACAGGACTTGCGATTGAGGCAAAAGCATATGAAGTTATCATTCCAACAGCTGATCGGACTGAGGCACTTGAAGCTTTTTCTGAGAAACGTAAACCGAACTTTAAAGGAGAGTGAAGACAATCTCTAACAGTTGCAATCTACATGATAATTGTTATAATTATTTATAATACAAAATTTATACGAACAATGAAATGAACATGATATAATGTATCGTTCGGTTAGTTGTGTAGGGAGTGCAAAAATGGAAAATTTATTGAATACAAGGTCCATGATTTTTACGTTATATGGAGATTACGTTCGACACTACGGGAATGAAATATGGATTGGAAGTTTAATTAGTTTATTGCAAGAGTTTGGGCATAACGAACAATCGGTCCGTGCGGCGATTTCACGAATGAATAAACAAGGGTGGATCCAATCACAAAAACAAGGAAATAAAAGCTTTTACTCCCTCACAGAACGTGGGAAAAATCGGATTGAAGAAGCAGCAGAACGGATTTTTAAATTTAAACCGCATTCCTGGGATGGCAAATGGCGGATTTTAATGTATACGATTCCAGAGGAAAAAAGAAATTTACGAGATGAATTAAGACAAGAACTCATCTGGAGCGGATTCGGTTCGATGTATAACAGCTGCTGGTTATCGCCAAATCCACTTGAAAAGCAAGTTCATGATATGATTGAAAAATATGAAATACAAGAGTATGTCAATTTCTTCATTTCAGAGTATGATGGTCCTGGCGATAAACAAGCATTAGTGCAAAAATGTTGGGATTTAGAAGAAATCAATGAAAAATATGATCTTTTTATGCGTGAATATAGTCAAAAATACATCATTGCCAAAAATAAAATCGACAAAGGTGAAATGACAGACGGACAGTGCTTTGTAGAGCGAACGATCCTTGTTCATGAATATCGTAAATTCCTTTTTGTTGATCCTGGACTACCTGAAGAATTATTACCAGAAAAATGGTTAGGAGATTCAGCGGCGACATTATTTTCTGATTATTATCGTGTGTTGGCGGAAAAAGCAAATGCTTTTTTTGAAGAAAAATTTAAAGAAGGAAAAGATATTAAAAAGATTAGTAAAGACTATAATGTGTTAAGCCACCCTCTAATGGTAGAAAAAAAAGAGTGAAAAAGGCTCGGCCTGTTGACAAAGTCACGCAAAAAGCGAGATAGTTGACAGGCTTTTTGTTTAGAGAGTTGCTAATGGGCACGCATTTCACTCGGGCATTGCCGCCAGAATATAAAAACGACTTTGAGTGTGGTTTCTCAAAGTCGTTTTTATATATACGTCTAGAAGTGCACGTGTACTTTTTTGCTAATAAGAGCATTAAAGTGGAGTAATGTTTTTGAATTCTTGACCTTTCAAACGATATGTTTCAATTGTCAGCTTGATTATATCAAAGTCGTCATCATTAAGTTCGCGGATGACTTTTCCAGGTGACCCCATCACCATTGTACGAGGAGGTATTTTTTTTCCTGGAGGTATTAACGTGTTAGCCCCAATAAATGCTGATTCACCAATCTCTACACCATCTAATATCGTTGCTCCCATCCCGATTAAAGCTCCTTTTCGAATCGTACAACCATGGAGAATGACATTGTGACCAATAGAGACTTCATCTTCTAAGATGAGTGGATACTCTTCGTATAAATGTAATGTCGAATTGTCTTGGACATTGCAACGATTGCCGATCTGAATGGGAGCTTCATCCCCACGGATAACCGTATTGAACCAAATGCTAGATTGTTCCCCAATGGTAACGTCACCAATAATATGTACACCTGGAGCTATGAATGCGGTTTCGTGAACAGTAGGGGTTTTTCCTTGAAATGGATAAAGCATACTAGACCTCCTCTAATATATAGTATAAAATAAGTATAACATAATTTATACGAGGGGGTAAAAAATGAATATACTTTGTAAAAAGTTAAAAACTCGATATCCGATTATTCAAGGAGGGATGGGGAACATCAGTCATGCTGAATTAACGGCTGCTATTTCAGAAGCGGGTGGATTAGGTACGCTTGGAGCAGGAACAATGGCTGCAGAAGAAGTTGAACGAGAAATCATAAAAGTAAAGCAACTGACAACAAAGCCATTTTGTTTAAATATTCCTATCGCGGTTCAACCGGATTTACATAAGGTTGTTTCTCTCGTTTTTACACATCACATTCGTGTTGTGTCGCTATCAGCGGGAAACCCAGCTCCTTTTATAGAAGTCTTAAAAGAAAAAGGGGTTACCGTTATTTGCGTTGTGGCATCGGTAAAACAAGCTCAGAAAGCTGAAAAATTAGGAGCAGACATTATTGTCGCAGAAGGATTCGAAGCGGCTGGAATTAATTCCTCGTTTGAAACGACGACGTTAACGTTAATCCCACAAGTTGTTAAAGCAGTCTCCATCCCAGTTGTCGCAGCAGGTGGGATTGGAAATGGAGCCGGATTGTTAGCGATTCTTGCATTAGGGGCAAGTGGAGTGCAAATGGGAACTCGCTTTATCGCGACAAAAGAAGCGGTTGTTCACCCGACATACAAAGAGCTTCTCCTGAAATCCAATGATACAGGGACAACCGTTGTTGGAAGGTCAATCGGAAAAGTAAGGCGACTTCTTCATACAAGTTATACCGAAACACTTCAACAGATGGAACAACAAGGCGTTTCGATGGATGAGTTTAATGAAGCGACAAATGAAGTGAAACATCGAGCGGGAGCAATTGAAGGGAAAATTGCAGAAGGCCATTTAAATGCAGGACAAATTTCGGGGTTAATTGATGATGTTCCCTCTGTAAAAGATCTTCTAGAAACGATGGTGAATGAAGCAAAAGAAAAATTAAGCCACTTGCAACAATCACAATTATTATAGAAATGAGGGGTGTTCATGCGCGAGGAATTATTAGAACATTTTGAAAAAGATGAATATGCAAAGTGGTTAGGGATATCTATTTTAAACTTCGGTGAAGGGTTTGCAGAAGTAGCAATGGATATTAAAAACTATATGTTGAATTTTCATGGTACAGCAAATGGAGGAGCTATCTTTTCTCTTGCAGACGTTGCGTTTGCGATTGCGAGCAACTCATACGGCCAAACCGCTGTTGGCATAACGATGACAATGCACTATATGGAAGCAGGAGCAGCTGGGGAACATCTTATCGCTGTGGCAAAGGAAGATAAGAAAAATCAACGGCTTGGCTTATACCGAATTGAAGTGAAGAACGAACAAGGCTCATTAATTGCTTTAGCAGAAGGTATGGTTTATCGTAAAAAAGATTATTTTATACGATAAAAAAGGGAGATGAGGATACGTGAAAGGCAATAAGATCCATAAAGGTTGGTTTATCCTTATCCTCACGATTATAAATATGTTTGCTTGTCTAGGGTTAGGGAGATTTTCGTTAGGGGCGGTTATTCCTTTTATGCGTGAAGGGTTATCGTTATCATATAGCGAAGCGGGAATGATTGCATCAGCAGTATTTTTTGGTTATTTAGTCAGTGCTTTAGGAGTCGGCTATTTACTTCATAAATTCTCGGTTAAACAAGTTATTATTTTCTTTTTATTTGTACTAGGTGTCGGCATGACAATCAGTAGTCTTGCTCAAAGCTTCTGGATTGCATATTTGGCTTGTCTCATTATCGGTTTAGGGTCGGGTGGAGCGAATGTTCCTTCATTAGGAATGGTTAGTCGTTGGTTTTCTCAAAAATATCGAGGGACCGCACTAGGAATAACAAACTCTGGTTCGGGACTTGGAATGGTATTCAGTGGGGCTATTATCCCTTTATTAATGGTGATAAACCCTGAAGACGGTTGGAGATTAGGCTGGGGGATGATGGCAGCTATCATTATGACGGTCATTGTTTTAAATATCCTTTTTTTAGTTGACGCTCCTGAACAGGTGGGCTTATCTCCTGTTGGTGCATCAACTGTTCAACAAGTTAACAATTCGAGTTTACAGGACGAAAACGCAGGAAGTCATGTTGTTTATCGCAATCCAACCGTTTTAACGTTAGGTTTTATTTATTTCACATGGGGATTTTCCTATTTAATTTTTTCAACCTTTTTTGTCGATTACTTATTAAGTGATGTGGGATTAGCCAAACAAGAAGCGGGTTTCTATTTTTCAGTGGCTGGTTTCTTTAGTATTATTAGCGGGCTCATTTGGGGGAATATTTCAGATCGAATAGGAAGAGTACGGACGTTATTTATTATTTTTTTCATGCAAGCGACATTGCTTATAACGATTATTACGTTTACGAATCCGGTTGTTTTATTATTCATTACGATGGTTTATGCTTTAACTTTATGGGCGGTCCCGACTGTCATGGTTGCAGCAGTGGGAGATATGATCTCACCGCAAAAGCTATCGGTAGCAATTGGGTTTATTACTTTGTTTTTTGGTGTCGGTCAATGGGTGTCGCCAATGATAACAGGAGTTGTCATTGATTATTTTGAAAACTATACAGTGGCTTTTTCTCTGTCCGCTACTATTTGTTATATAGGTTGTGTTGGCTGTCTTGTTGTTTACAAAAAGGAAAAGAAGAATCAATGTTATAAGGAAACGATAGCAGGCTAAAAAAACCACTCGGATGAGTGGTTTTTTTAAAAGAGAAAGTATAAAAATTTTCGTATAGTATTGAAGCTTTGAAAGATTATTCTAGAAGAGCGAAGGCACTGCACGTCGCTTGAGAGAAAAGACGCCCCGCGTTATTCTCTGTTACGCTGTCCAGAACTACTTTTTCGTATAGAGGGTTAATAAATTTTGAGCGGTTTCATTAGTTGATTCAATGTTACGATTCAATTCTCCATATTGTGTAAATTGATTTTCTACTGTTGCTGATAATTCTTCGAGTGTAGCTGTCGTTTGCTCGATAATGGAAGAAAACTCAGAAACGGCGGTACGAATTGATGTTGAATCATCACCAATTTTATAAGCTTGTTTATGGAAATTGTCAATTTTTGCTTGCAATTCTTGGACTGATTGGTGAATCGTTGTAAACGCATCTTTTGTTTCTTTCGTCATTTGTGCACTCTGTTCCATTTGCTCTGAGTTTTCTGTCATTTGTTGGCGTGTTTGATTCGTTTGTACATTGATTTCCAATAATTTTGTATCGATTAATTCTGCTAACTCAGCGGTTTCTGTTGATAATTTACGAACTTCTGTAGCTACAACAGCAAAACCTTTCCCTTGTTCTCCTGCCCGAGCCGCTTCAATACTTGCATTTAAAGAAAGCAAGTTCGTTTGCGAAGCAATTTCTTGGATTGATTTTGTAAATGCAGTTATATCTACAATTTTGTCAGCTAGTAATCGTATTTCTTCTGACATTTTTAATGTTGAGTTTCGATAAGTAGAAAACGTAGAATCTAATTTTTCAATCATATCCCTTCCTTGGTTAGAGGTCGTTTCCGCTTTTTCTGATACAACAGATAGCAAGTCAACAGATTCGACCATATTTTTCACTAATTGATCTGTTGATTCTATCGTAGTTGAAATCTGAGAAATTGCATTCGTTTGACTGTGAACTCCTGATGCAATCTCTTGAAAAGCCCCACTCATTTCATGCATGGAGTCAATGTTTTTTTGACTATGTTCTTGTACTTCAATCATTTGAGATGAAATACTTGCAGCGGCAGCCTTTAATTGCAATTCGCGTTCTTGTTCTATTAAAAGCAATGCTTCTTTTTGTTTGTTTGCTTCTTGAATGTCATTGACCATATATTGTTGAATCTTTTGTTTGTTAAACAAAATAACTGAAACGATAATGATATAAATTAAATGCGTTCCAAATTCCTGTTCTGTCATATTAAATGTTTCCCAATTTTGAAGTAAGTAGTAGGAATACAAACTGATACCGATGAGGAAAGTGAGAAGTGAAATTAATTTTTTCATATAAATTGACATCATCACAATCATAAAATAAACCATAAAAATATTAGCGAAATCAGGTTGTACATTCATGAAACCTAAAGTCACGACAGCAACTCCGGCTAAGGTGATATAAGGGATAACATGGATATACCACTGTTTAATATGCATCAATACAACAATGGCTAGTAAAGAAGCACCTGAACCTAAATAGACCATAAACATGGTAGGTAGTTGTAATGCGATTTGGGCAAAAAAACCTAAAACGGTCGTTATCGCTACAATGGTTATAATAAGCTTGTTTTTTCGTTGTAAATCTAGTTGACTAATATCGTTCCTTTCCATTTGTTCACCTCTTCTTTATATTTTCCATACATATAGTATAAAACGCCTACTACTTTTTGCATATCTTTTCTTTTCCGAAAATAAAAAATAATAGAATGATGTTAAGTAAAGAATAATAAAGAATCAACTGACAAAGTGAAGAGGTGAAAGAAATGAAAAATAAACGTCCAACCTTACATGACGTGGTAGAAAGGAAAAGAGAACAAGAAAAAATGGAAGTGAGCCCAACCGGTTATGGTTATGTGCCGAGTGGATTTGATGAAAGAAGAAAAGAGCAAGATAAAAAAACTGAATAAGTAAATTGAAAGATAAGAAGTCCCGTATATGTTTGAGCAACCTGTAAAAAAGCCCGACTATTTTTCTATTGCAGTAAATAGCTAATAAGATAAAATACTTTTTTGTCGCTATTTTTTATGAGGTGTCTGACACCCCCAGGTATAAATATTGGAAAAATGGAAAAAATCTTAGTAAAAAAGTGGAGGTAATAAAAATGAGGGCGATATTAGCTAGTTTTTTATGTTTTACATTGGTTTTTGGAGTGATGGGTACATATACGTTTGCGGCTGAAGAACAGGCGAATCTGGCGCCTGATGCAGCATCTGCGATTATTATTGAAAGAGATACCGGAACGGTCTTATTTGAAAAAAATAGTAACGAGAAACTTCCTCCAGCTAGTATGACAAAAATCATGACAATGCTTCTCATTATGGAAGCAATCGATATGGGGAAAATTTCTTATGACGATAAAGTAAGAACAAGTGAAAGAGCGGCATCTATGGGTGGGTCACAAATCTTTTTAGAGCCTGGCGAAGAAATGACAGTAAAAGATATGTTAAAAGCGATCGCTGTAGCTTCTGGAAATGATGCGTCAGTCGCGATGGCAGAATATATTGCAGGTTCAGAAGAAGAGTTCGCCAAAATGATGAATGCCAAAGCCAAAGAGTTAGGGTTAACAAATACAAATTTTATGAATTCTAATGGATTGCCGGCAGATAACCACTATACAACTTCGTATGACTTGGCGATGATTTCAAAAGAGTTATTAAAATATGAAGATATCACGAAATTTACAGGGATTTATGAAGATTATTTACGCCAAGGAACGGAAGATGAGTTCTGGTTAGTTAATACGAATAAACTAGTCAAATTTTATCCTGGTGTGGACGGGTTAAAAACCGGTTATACAAATGAAGCGAAATATTGTTTAACAGCAACGGCAGAAAAAAATGGAATGCGCATTATAACTGTAATTATGGGAGCACCGACGCCAAAGGAAAGAAATAAACAAATTACAGAAATGTTGGATTATTCATTTAGCCAATTTATGACTCATCAATTATACGACCGTGGACATGCACTTGCTAATGTGAAAGTGAGTAAAGGAGCAGAAAGTAAAGTGGCAGCCGTGACGTCAGAACCGGTTTCTGTACTAACAAAAAAAGGAATTTCCATTGAAGATGTTACAGAACATGTGGATGTAGAAAAAACGTTGCAAGCACCAGTGAAAAAAGGGGATACGGTTGGAACATTGAAATTGGAAAAAGACGGAGAAGTTCTTGTTGAAACAAAACTTGTAGCCAGTGTTGATGTTGAAAGTGCCTCATGGTGGATGTTATTTAAAAGAACTGTTGGCAAATTTTCAGGAAGAGAGTAGAAAAAAGTCGTGAATCCCAGTCATTTTTCGCAAAATTGCACTAGTTTTGTCAATGAGCAGGAGATGAAAAACTCAATATAGAAATTCTCACTACTAGCAAAATGGGACATGCAATGAAGTGTGTCCCTGACTATCAATGAGGGAGTGAGATATGTGAGTTTACTTGTTAACCTTGAGCAAAAAGGATCTGTCCTGCTTGTTCGATTAGAAGGTGAGTTAGACCACCATACTGCGGAAGACTTAAGAAACCAAGTGGAAGAAAGATTTGAACAATTTGATTTAAAGCATATTGTCTTAAATTTAGAACAATTGTCTTTTATGGATAGCTCAGGTCTAGGAGTTATTTTAGGTCGTTACAAGCAAGTGAAAAACATAGGAGGAGAAATGGTTGTTTGTGCAATCTCTCCTGCTGTGAAACGTCTGTTTGAGATGTCGGGTTTATTTAAAATCATTCGACTAGAGGATAGTGAGCAATTCGCATTACAGACGTTGGGGGTGGCCTAGTTATGAAAAATCATATGGAAATGCAGTTTTCTGCACTTAGTCAAAATGAATCATTTGCTCGTGTGACAGTTGGCGCTTTTGTGGCGCAACTTGACCCAACGATGGATGAACTAACAGAAATTAAAACCGTTGTATCAGAAGCTGTGACAAATGCAATTATTCATGGATATCATAATCAACCAGAAGGAATGGTTTATATTTCTGTCACATTAGAAAATGACACCGTTGAGTTAATGATTAAAGATGAAGGTGTAGGGATTGACAATCTTGATGAAGCAAGACAGCCTCTCTTTACGACTAAACCAGAATTAGAACGGTCTGGTATGGGATTTACAATTATGGAGAATTTTATGGATGAAATCAATGTTTCAACTGAAGCGATGATGGGGACAACCGTGTATTTAAAAAAGCATCTCTCTAAAAGTAAAGCGATGTGTAATTAAGGAGTTCTGCTGATGGATGTGGAGGTAAAAAATGAAACGAATGACACATATCTAAAGGATAATGAGGTCAAACAGCTTATTGAAAAAAGCCAAGCTGGTGACCAAGAAGCAAGAGATTTAATTGTAAATCGCAACACTAGACTCGTATGGTCTGTCGTTCAACGCTTTTTAAACCGTGGGTATGAACCTGATGATTTATTTCAAATTGGGTGTATCGGTTTAATCAAGTCTGTAGATAAATTTGATTTATCTTACGATGTAAAGTTTTCAACGTATGCTGTTCCAATGATTATTGGAGAAATTCAGCGCTTTTTACGAGATGATGGTACGGTTAAAGTTAGTCGTTCGATTAAAGAATTAGGTAACAAAATTAGAAAAGTAAAAGACGAGCTTTCAAAAACGTTAGGACGAGTTCCTACTGTAAATGAAATCGCAGAGAAATTAGAAATCACCCCAGAAGAAGTTGTGTTTGCGGGTGAGGCAAGTAGGTCTTTAACATCGATTCATGAAACAGTTTATGAAAATGATGGAGATCCGATTACGTTATTAGACCAAATTGCTGACCATTCGGAAGCGAAGTGGTTTGATAAACTTGCACTTAAAGAAGCCATCCGACACTTAGATGAGCGTGAGAGACTTATCGTTTATTTACGATATTATAAGGATCAAACTCAATCTGAAGTGGCTACTCGACTCGGGATTTCGCAAGTGCAAGTGTCAAGGCTTGAAAAGAAAATATTAGAACAAATTAAAGATCAAATGGGTGATTAGCCCGTTTGGTCTTTTTTTACATATAAGAAAGCATATGCAATGAAGTTTTAAAAGCCTTTTCTAGAAGGAATCGCACCCACGTTTTTCTTATTATCATTTAAATCCGGAAAGATTAAACAATGTTTTCGTATTTTTTTGTTGGTAATGTTTGGTATAAATGAACAAAAGAATGAAGATATGAAAATCAATCCATACTAAGGAAAATGAAAAGGTGTGAGCAATTAATAAATTAAGGGGGGAGGACATGAATCAGGAACAATCAATTTATATTAAGATGCGTCATCGCATTGGGGTAACGCTAAATCAAGCAGTAACTATCCATGATATTGCTCAAGTGAGTGCGCATCCGAGCATTCAATCTCATATTCAACACTTATCAATTCATACTGTAAAACCCGAAGATAAAAATTTCATTGTCATTGATATTATGAAAATTGTGAGAGCCATTCAGGAGAACTATCCAGGCTATGATATTCAAAATGTAGGAGCAGCTCAAACGATTTTAGAAGTTCAATTCAAAAAGAAAAAAATTGTTCCTGTTTATTTTGTCTTAATTTGGTTATTGCTTTTTGTCGGAGCCGCCTTAGCGATTATGAATTTCCATGAAGATGTAAGTATGAGAGAGGTCCAGCAACGTATCCATACCGTTATTACGGGGGAAGAAACGGATAAACCATTGCTGTTCCAAGTCCCTTATTCGATTGGATTAGGATTAGGAATGATTTTGTTTTTTAACCATGTGTTTCGTAAGCGTATTAATGAAGAGCCAAGTCCTTTAGAAGTGGAAATGTTTAATTATGACCAGGATTTAGAACAATACTTAATAATCCATGAAAATAAAGGTGATCAAAAATAAATGGTGATCGAGGCTATCATTACAGTATTCGTTGGATTAGGTGGGGGACTTACTGTAGGGGCTGGTTTTGTCGCCTTTTTAACATTATTAGGGGTTATTCCACGATTAACACAACTTTCAAAAACAAAACGATTTATCCATATTTATGAATGGAGTATTGTCATTGGAGCTGTTACAGGCTCTATTGTTAGTTTAAATGATATCCAACTTTACTTAACAAAATGGCTTTTAGTTCCTTTAGGGCTAGCTGCCGGGATATTCGTCGGTATGTTAGCAGCCGCCTTAACTGAAGTATTAAATGTTTGGCCGATTTTAGCAAAGCGAATGGGTCTACAAGAAAGAATTGTCATATTACTTATGGCGATAGTCCTGGGCAAAATCTGCGGGTCGTTATTTCATTGGATTTACTTTGTTGACCATTAATGGAAAGGGGAAGACCAAAGTGGATGCCGACAAGAAAAAACAAAAAGAATATCAAAAAAAATTTGCACCATTACAACCAAAACGCCCTATTGTTCGAAATAGTATTGTTGCTTATATTATTGGCGGGGTTATTTGCGCGTTTGGGCAATGGATACAAAATAGATATATGCAGTATTTTGACTTAACACAAGAAACAGTCGTAAGTCCAACCATTGCGACGTTAATTTTAATTGCAGCCCTTTTAACAGGGTTTGGTGTATATGATAAGTTAGGTCAATTTGCGGGTGCAGGTGCACTCGTTCCAGTAACAGGATTTTCTAATGCGATGACTAGTGCAGCACTAGAACACCGTAGTGAAGGGCTTGTGCTAGGTATTGGGTCGAATATGTTTAAAATAGCTGGTGCCGTCATTGTTTTTGGTGTTGTATCAGCGTATTTAGTTGGTTTAACTCGGCTGCTTGTACAGACGTTAATCAATTAAAGGAGGAACAATTGTGAAACGAAAAGGCAAGCAAACATGGGTATTTGAAAGTGGAGCATATATAAAAACAAGCGGAACAGCAGTAGGTCCACTAGAAGCAGAGGGTCCACTACAAGAAAGCTTTGATAAGACGTATGATAATTTATACTGCGGTGAAGCGAATTGGGAACTTGCAGAAAGACGCCTTTTAACAGATGCAATCGAACAATGTTTAATAAAAGATAATAAAAAGCAAAAAGACATTGATTTTTTTATTGCAGGTGATCTTCTAAATCAAAATGTTACATCAAATTACGTGGCTCGTACGGAGAAAATTCCGTTTCTTGGTGTGTTTTCAGCTTGTGCGACTGCAATGGAGACCGTTGCTTTAAGTGCTTTATTAGTGGATGGAGGATATGCCAATTATGTAATGGCAGCTACAAGTAGTCATAATGCAACAGCTGAACGACAATTCAGATATCCGACTGAATTCGGGGGGCAAAAGCCAAACACATCCACTTTTACGGTAACAGGAGCAGGAGCGGCTTTAGTCTCAAAGCAAAAGTCTTCTATTAGAATTCGAGAAGCCACAATTGGAACTGTTGTGGACCTTGGAGTGAAAGACCCTTTTAATATGGGAACGGCGATGGCTCCCGCTGCATACGAGACGATCGTTCGCCATTTTGAAGATACAAAACGAGACGTATCAGATTATGACTTAATCGTGACAGGAGATTTATCAAGAATAGGAAGCGGAATTTTGAAGACGCTACTATTAGAGAAGAAAATTGATATAGCAGGTAAATATGATGATTGTGGAACGATTATTTATAGTCCTGATCAACCAGTGTTTGCTGGTGGCAGTGGATGTGCTTGTCCAGCAGTTGTGACATTCGGTCATTTGTTTCAAGAAATGAAAAAAGGAAAAATCAATCGAATGTTAGTAGTAGCTACAGGTGCATTACTTAGCCCGACGATGATGCAACAAAAAGAATCGATTCCATGTATCGCGCACGGTGTTGTTTTCGAGTATGAGGGGGAGCAATCATGATGGAATACTTTATTGCATTTGCAGTCGGAGGAGCGATATGTATGATCGGGCAACTGCTGTTAGATGTATTGAAGATGACTCCGACCCACATGATGAGTACATTAGTCGTTGCAGGAGCCCTTCTAGATGGGTTTCATTTATATGACAGACTAATCGATTTTGCAGGAGCAGGTGCGACGGTCCCGATTACAAGCTTTGGTCATTCTCTTGTGCATGGTGCCATGTCAGAGGGGAATCAATATGGATTTTTTGGTGTCGGGATGGGGATTTTTGAAATCACATCTGTTGGTATTTCAACTTCTATCTTATTTGGTTTTTTAGTCGCAGTTATCTTTAAGCCGAAGGGGTGAGTGATGTGCAGGAAAAAAAACGGGTGATTTTAATTACGGATGGGGATGATCACGCGAAAAAAGCAGTTGAATTCGTAGCGAAAGAAATTGGTGGACGTTGTATTTCTGCATCCTCAGGCAACCCAACGGTTATATCGGGAGAAGAATTAGTGAAGTTAATTCAACAAACACCAACAGACCCTGTGTTAGTGATGTTTGATGACTGTGGGGCACATGAAGAAGGTCAAGGAGAAGAAGCAATGAGAATTGTAGCGAATCATCCCGACTTTCATGTCATTGGGGCTATTGCGGTTGCGTCATCGACACATTTCAGTGAATGGACAAAAGTGGATATTAGTATTGATCGTTTCGGTGAGTTAACAGAATTTGGAGTTGACAAATACGGGTTACAAGACCTAGAGATTGGAAGAATAGATGGCGATACCGTTTATATATTGGATGAGTTAAATCTTCCTCTCATTGTCGGTGTTGGGGATATTGGAAAAATGGCTGGACAAGATACAGTTGAAAAAGGAGCTCCCATTACGAAAAAAGCAGTGGAATTAATCATAGAAAGGAGCCGATAACATGGAAACAAAAATTCCAAAAAATGAAAATAAAATGGCTGTTTCCTCAAACATTACTGTAAATGAGAAAAATTTAAAAAAACGGTTAGGAATGGACAAAAGTTTTGATGTTTGTCAACGTAAGCTTTCGATTTTAAACAAAGAAGTACATATATTCTTTGTGAATGGGCTAACAGACACGAACTTCATGATTGAACAGTTAAAAAGTTTAATGCTATTAGATGACACAACAAACATAGCTAAACAAGAAATGTCAGTTAAAAGATTGATCGAGAATCATCTTGTCCATGTTCAAGTAGAGCCTAATCAATCTTTAGATGAGATCATCTTCTTTATGTTGTCTGGTCTGATGGCGGTCTTTATTGAAGGAGAAGATGAAGCTTTAATTGTTGATGTTCGCTCTTATCCTTCTCGCGGTCCAGATGAACCCGATACAGAGCGGGTCGTCCGTGGAGCGAGAGACGGTTACACAGAAAATATCATTATTAATACTGGGTTAACGAGAAGACGGATACGCGATGAACGGCTTCGTCATGAAATTATGCAAGTCGGTCAACGTTCACAAACCGATATTTGTGTTTCGTATATTGAGGGAATTGCAGATCCGGATTTAGTGGATATTATCAAAAAAGAAATCAAAACGATCGACATTGACGGGCTAACGATGGCGGATAAAGTAATTGAAGAATATATTGTAAAACAAGGATATAATCCATTCCCACTAGTTCGCTATACAGAAAGGCCTGATGTAGCGGCCACTCATTTACTTGAAGGACATATTATTATTTTTGTAGATGCGTCACCGAGTGTAATCATTACACCTACGACGCTGTTTCACCATGTTCAACATGCAGAAGAATATCGACAAGCGCCTGCTGTCGGAACATTTTTACGTTGGATTCGCTATACGGGCATGGTATTAGCTTTATTTTTAATGCCTTTATGGCTTTTGCTCGTGATGCAACCATCGCTCATTCCAGAAACTCTCGCATTTATTGGGCCAAACGATGATATTAACGTTCCAATTTTTGCTCAAATGTTTATTGCTGAAATTGGAATTGAGTTATTACGAATGGCGGCCATTCATACACCATCGCCACTAGCAACCGCACTTGGGTTAGTTGCGGCATTATTAATTGGTGAAATCGCGATCCAAGTGGGTGTGTTTACAGCAGAAGTTATTCTTTATGTTGCATTAGGAGCGATTGGTACGTTTGCTACTCCAAGTTATGAGCTTGGTGTCGCGTTAAAAATTGTGCGATTGTTATTACTAATCGTCGTTGCTGCGTTTAAGTTACCAGGCTTTGTTATTGGTACAACAATATTTTTGTTATTGTTAATTAGTATTAAATCATTAAACAAACCATATTTATGGCCGTTTTTGCCGTTTGATCCACAGGGAATGTGGAATATACTTGTTCGATTATCTATTCCTTCGGTGAAACGAAGACCAAGCATTACTAATCCTGGAGACCAAATTAAACAAGGAAATAGCTAATAAAGGAAAAGGTTGATACACAATTTAACCTATGGTAAAGTTGAATAATAATTGCCTCATGATGAACGGTTGAGGTAGAGGTGCAAGTTCAATGAGTATACTTGTGGAGTCAGATGGTGATGAGGATACAAGTAGAAAGGTCAACTTGCCGAAGTAAATAAAGTCCATCGCTTTATTTGCTGGGTCGTTGCTAAACAAGTAACGGACTGCCATTGCAAAAAGCAGTGGTGCGCTATCGAAATGAGGTTACCTTTGCTTTTTATAATGGATAAAAGCAGCTAGTGTAACAACATTAGCTGCTTTTCGTTATGACTATAACCCTCAATGGGCTAACGAGGAGAGAAGAATATGCATTTACATGGGACGAGTGAAATAAATGAAAATGGAGCTTTACAAATCGGTGGAGTGGACACGGTCTATTTAGCAAAGAAATATGGGACGCCTTTGTATGTTTACGACGTAGCTTTAATTCGCCAACGGGCGATCGAATTTCAACAAACATTTAAAGAGTTAGGTATTAAAGCACAAGTTGCATATGCAAGTAAAGCGTTTAGTTGTGTGGCAATGGTAGAACTTGCGGATCAATTGGGGTTAAGCTTGGACGTTGTATCTGGTGGGGAACTGCATACTGCGAAAGTCGCTGGGTTTCCGATGGAACGGGTACATTTTCATGGGAATAATAAAAGCTATCATGAAATTGAAATGGGCATTCAAGAAGAAATTGGCTGTTTTGTCGCAGACAATTTTTATGAATTACAATTGATTGAAGAAATAGCAACTCGTCATGAGAAAAAGGTGAATATTTTATTACGGACGACTCCTGGTGTTGAAGCTCATACACATGAATATATTTCAACAGGACAAGAAGACTCGAAATTCGGCTTTGATCTTGTCAGTGGGCAAGTGGATGAAGCGATAAAAATGCTTCAGAGATCAAATGTTATGAACCTACTTGGGCTACATTGTCACATTGGCTCACAAATCTTTGAAACTACTGGATTTACATTAGCTGTAGAAAAAATCTTCCATTACTTACAAAAGTGGAAGCAGGACCTTGAATATACACCAAAAGTATTAAACTTAGGTGGGGGCTTTGGGATTCGCTATGTGGAAGGAGATACACCACTTCCACCATCAGAATATATAGAAGCAACAGTGAAAGCAGTGAAAGAACAAGCGGCATTGTTAAATATAGAAATTCCAGAAATATGGATAGAACCAGGCCGGTCGATTGTTGGGGATGCAGGGACAACGCTTTACACGCTAGGATCACAAAAGCATATCCCGAATGTTCGTCATTATTTATCAGTAGATGGTGGAATGACGGACAACTTAAGACCTGCCCTGTACCAAGCGGAATATGAAGCTATCATTGCAAATAAAGCGAATGAAGAAAGAACAGAAGTCGTATCCATTGCAGGGAAATGTTGTGAAAGTGGAGATATGCTTATTTGGGATTTGTCTTTACCAAAAGCGGAGCCAGAAGATATTTTAGCTGTTTTTTGTACTGGTGCTTATGGCTATTCGATGGCGAATAACTATAACCGTATTCCCCGACCTGCCGTTGTGTTTGTGGAAAATGGGGAAGATACATTAGTCGTACAACGAGAATCATATGATGATTTACTTCGTTTAGATGTTTCATTAAAAACAGTTGTAAAATAGGATAGCAAAAAAGTTGACTAAGGCATTATTGGTCAACTTTTTTTGCCTCTACGAAAGAAAGTATAAAAATTTTAGTATAACAGTGAAGCTTTGAAAGGTTATAGACGAAAAGATGCTACCGCATTTTTCTTTAACGGAGTACGTTTGAATTGTGTGTTATAGTGTTCTATTAGACAAAGCGAGTGTAAAAAAGGAGAGAAGTGTCCAATAGAAGAGTTCGATTAGACAAAACAAGAGTAAAAGGGAAGAGAATTGTCTAAGGAATCGTAACTGGAGCAATTAGTTATCCAATTAAAAAAAAGATTCGGAAGCCTTTTATCATTGTTTTGTATGATGGAATTGGTGGAGTTGTATTTGAAATCGTTGCTTCTCAAAGGAATAAAGCTGTTGATCGAGTGAATTATTAGTATAAATCATGTCGAGCGTTTGTTTTCATATTTTGTGAATCGGAGTTTTTTTCTTATGTAAAAATTCGCATCTCACAACGGGTTATAGTACAATAAAGCGAATGCTTTATAACGAAGGAGGATTTACATAATGAAAAAAGGTAGTATTGCATTTGAAAACGGAGAAAAGATCATCATTGAGTTTTTCCCAGAAGCGGCTCCAGGTACGGTAGAAAACTTTGAAACGTTAGCAAACAAAGGGTATTATAACGGTTTAACATTTCACCGTGTCATCCCGGGCTTTGTCGCTCAAGGTGGTTGTCCGGTTGGAAATGGGACAGGTGGACCTGGATACAGCATTAAATGTGAAACAGAAGGAAACCCACATAAACATGAGCGTGGAACACTTTCTATGGCTCATGCAGGAAAAGATACAGGCGGAAGTCAGTTTTTTATCGTATTTGAACCACAACCACATTTAAACGGCGTACATACTGTCTTCGGAAAAGTAATTGAAGGCATGGATTCAGTAGATCGTATTCAGCCAAACGATGTAATGGCTGAAGTTAAAGTGTGGGACGAAGAGTAATATTAGTTTGAGGTAAATGGATAAAAGCAATGCAAGAATGTAAAAACTCTTGCATTGCTTTTTTGTTTTTTTACTTTTAGGTATAATGAAGGGGGAGGGATGAAAGATGAACCAAAGAATTGTATTGTTTGATGGTGTTTGTAATCTTTGTCATTCGCTTGTTACTTTCATAATTAAGAGGGACAAGAATGCGAAACTAAGTTTTGCCTCAATACAATCTGAAAAAGGACAACAATTATTGCAATATCATGGATTACCAACGAATGATTTAAAAAGTTTCGTTTATATTGAAGGAGATAAATGTTATACAAAATCGACGGCGGCTTTACATGTTTGTAAAAGGCTAGATAAATTATATCCACTATTGTTTATTTTTATAGTTATCCCAAAACCTCTACGTGATCTTGTTTATCGTTATGTAGCTGATAATCGGTATAAATGGTTTGGAGAAAAACAAGAATGCATGCTTCCAACACAAAACTTAAAGAAACGGTTTTTAACTTAAACAATTATATTGAAATAAAAATAAGGGAAGAAAAAGACAATCATCTTGCTTTTTTATAATTTGAATGATACGATTCTTACAATACAAGTTTTGTCTTACTTTAATTTTCATAGTTTCCTTCGGGGCAGGGTGAAATTCCCTACCGGCGGTGATGAAGTGTTGAACTTCTTAGTCCGTGACCCGGTTTTCTTAGGAAAAGCGGTGGATCTGGTGAAACTCCAGGGCCGACAGTGAAAGTCTGGATGGGAGAAGGAAAAGAAACAGCTTTTTTGAAAAAATGAAGCTGATATCTTAGGATAAGTATGTCCAATTACAGGGTGCATCATTGTTTTTATAAATAATAAAACAATGTTTATTAAGATTACCCATTTTTGGTGAACACAGTTCCTAATTTTCTTTTCATGAAACGACCGACCACCCCTGAAGAAAATAAGCTTCAGGGGTTTTTGACGTTGTTAGAAAGGATTGCGTTGATATGACTGAACGTGAATATATGCAATTGGCGTTACAATTGGCAAAAAGTGCGACTGGGCAAACCTCGCCAAACCCGCTTGTCGGCTCTGTAGTCGTAAAAGACGGAGAAATAGTGGGCCTAGGTGCACACCTCAAAGCGGGAGAAGCACATGCTGAAGTACACGCGTTAACAATGGCAGGTGAAAAAGCAAAAGGGGCGACGGTTTATGTTACGTTAGAACCGTGTAGTCATTATGGAAAAACACCGCCATGTGCCAACTTATTAATTGAAAAACAAGTGAAGAAAGTCGTTATTGCATCTGTTGACCCGAATCCTAAAGTAGCTGGGCAAGGGATAAGAAAGTTAGAAGCGGCAGGCATTGAAGTAGAAGTTGGGTTATTAGAAGAAGAAGCTAAGCAAGTAAATACGGTGTTCTTTCATAACCTTTTGCATAAACGCCCATTTGTCACAATGAAATCAGCAACAAGCTTGGATGGGAAAACAGCAACGGTAACAGGTGAAAGTAAATGGATAACAGGTTCTACCGCCCGAGAAGATGTTCATCGATATCGTCATGAGCATGATGCGATCCTTGTTGGAATTGGAACGGTATTAGCTGATGACCCATCCTTAACAACAAGATTGCAAGGTGGAGGGAATAATCCAATTCGAGTTATTTTAGATTCGAGCCTAAGAATACCAATGGAAGCTAAGGTTATACAAGATAAAGAAGCTCCGACATGGATTATGACTTTAAATCAAGCAAATCAGGAGAAAAAAATTGAACTATTACAAGCCGGAGTTGCCGTATTTGAATTTGATACGTTAGATATAAACCCAGTTCTTGCGCTTTTATACGAACAAGGAATCACCTCATTGTTTGTAGAAGGTGGTGCAAGAGTGAACGGTAGCTTTCTTTTAGCCAATGCGGTTGACCAAATCATTACGTATATTGCTCCAAAATTAATTGGGGGGGATTTGGCTCCTACGGCTATAGGTGGAAAAGGGTTCGCTAGAATGGAGGAAACGATTGACCTTCATATTCAATCGGTGGAACAAATAGGAGAAGATATAAAAATCATTTCTCGCAAGAAAGGGGGACACTAATGTTTACAGGAATTATTGAGGAAAAAGGTAAAATTGGAGCTATTCAACAAAAAAATGAAGCTATCGTGATGACAATTGAAGCAAATGAAATATTAAAGGATGTTCATTTAGGAGATAGTATCGCTGTAAATGGAGTTTGTTTAACGGTGACTTCGTTTACAACAAAGTCATTTACAGTAGATTTAATGCCGGAAACGGTACGAAATACAAGTTTAAAGCTTCTTTCTAGAGGTTCAAATGTAAACTTAGAACGAGCGATGGCAGCAGGTGGCAGGTTTGGTGGACATTTTGTGTCAGGACATGTCGATGGAATTGGAACAATTGTAAAAAAACAACCGGTCGACAATGCGATTTATTACGAAATTGAAGTACCACAAGAGCTGAGACGTTATTTTATTGTAAAAGGTTCAGTAGCCATTGATGGAACAAGTTTGACCGTATTTGGCGTAACTGATTCTACGTTTACGGTTTCCATCATCCCACATACTGTTCAAGAAACGATTATTGGGGACAAAGGGGTTGGAGATATCGTCAATTTAGAATGCGATATGATTGGAAAGTATATTGAACAATTTATAACACAACGTTTTTCTAATCAAACGTCACAGCAATCAATTACATCTCAATTTTTAGAGGAAAATGGATTTAAATAAGTTAAAAAAGGGGTGGAACTTATGTTTGATAAAATAGAAGAAGCAATTTATGAACTAATGCAAGGGAAGGTTGTCATCGTTTGTGACGATGAAGACCGTGAAAATGAAGGTGATTTTGTAAGTTTGGCTGAAAAAACAACACCAGAAGTCATTAATTTTATGATTAAATATGGTCGTGGTCTTGTTTGTGCCCCCATTACTGAAGCACGAGCAAAAGAGCTAGAACTCGTTCCGATGGTTGATCATAATACAGACCCACATGGTACGGCTTTCACAGTCAGTGTTGACCATCATACGACAACAACAGGGATATCAGCGCAAGAGCGTTCTACAACTGTAATGGCGTTAATCGATGAATCGACAAAAAAACATCATTTTAAACGTCCTGGTCATATTTTTCCGTTAATTGCAAAAGACGGTGGTGTCTTGCGTAGAGCTGGTCATACAGAAGCAGCTGTAGATTTAGCGAGATTATGTGGCGCCAAACCCGCAGGTGTCATTTGTGAAATTATTAAAGATGATGGTACGATGGCACGTGTACCTGACCTACGAAAAATTGCGGATGAGCATGATTTAAAAATGATTACGATAAAAGACTTAATCCAATATCGCCACCGCAAGGATAAATTAGTCAAACAAGAAGTGGAAATCAAGCTTCCAACTGAATTTGGTGATTTTAAAGCTGTTGGTTACTCAGACATCCTAGAAGGAAAAGAAAGTGTGGCATTAATTAAAGGAGATATTGTTCCAGGTGAACCTACATTAGTTCGCGTTCACTCAGAATGTTTAACAGGTGATGTCTTTGGTTCACATCGTTGTGATTGTGGTCCTCAGTTACATGCAGCATTAGCACAAATCGAGCAAGAAGGCCAAGGAGTTCTGCTTTATATGAGACAAGAAGGCCGTGGAATTGGTCTTATCAACAAAATGAAAGCTTATAAATTACAAGAAGAAGGCTTTGACACAGTAGAAGCCAATGAAAAATTAGGATTTGGACCTGATCTTCGGGATTATGGAATTGGCGCACAAATTTTACGTGATCTCGGCATTACAAAAATGAGATTATTAACAAATAACCCTAGAAAGATTACAGGATTAAGTGGATATGGTCTAGAAATTGTTGACCGTGTACCACTGCAACTGCCACATAATAAAGATAATGAAGGTTATTTGCGAACAAAACATAATAAATTAGGGCATATGCTTCATTTTTAATTTGTTTTTTATCCGCTTTTTAAAGCAGACTTTATACAATTTAGGAGGAAACAAACATGGGAAAAACATTTGAAGGAAATTTAGTAGGTTCAGGATTAAAAGTAGGTATCGTTGTTGGGCGTTTTAATGAATTTATTACGAGTAAACTACTTGGTGGGGCACAAGATGCGCTAAAACGACATGGGGTTGAATCAGATAACGTTGATGTTGCTTGGGTACCAGGTGCATTTGAAATACCATTTGCTGCTAAAAAAATGGCAGATTCAAAAAAATATGATGCTGTGATTACGTTAGGAACAGTTATACGAGGGTCAACACCGCATTTTGATTATGTTTGTAGTGAAGTTGCCAAAGGAGTTGGAGCATTATCTTTGCAATCTGGGATTCCTGTTATCTTTGGAGTATTGACAACAGATACAATTGAGCAAGCGATTGAGCGCGCTGGAACAAAAGCAGGAAATAAAGGCTGGGATGCGGCAACTGCTGCGATTGAAATGGCAAACTTAAGTCGTTCATTGGAACAGTAATGTAAGGCTTTAGCATTGTATTTCCTGTGAAATAGCTCATTTTCTTGAAGCTTTACTCACATGAAACTGGACGAATATGGACAGGTTACAAAAATAAGGCCAATAGACTTATCTCAAATTCCTCTCTGCGATGAACAAATAGAATGGTATAATCATATAGTGAAGAAAAATAACAAAAAATGTTTCTTTTATTACACAAAGAGGGATGAACAATGCTAATTAAGTATAAATCATCATGGAAAAAGATAGCGATGGGCCTTATTTCGTTTATGCCAGGAGAAAAAGATATAAAGAAACTTCAAGAAACGATTGAGCGTTATGAACAAGACTCGAATTGGGACCTCTACTTATGGAAACAAGAAGATATAGTAGGGATAATTGGGATTCGGCTCCTCAATGATGGGAAAGCGGAATTATGTCATCTAAGTGTGAATCCTTCTTTTCGTCATGAAGGAATTGGAAAAAAGATGGTTGACGCCGTGAAACGAGTAACTAAAAGTGAATTAATTCCAAATGAAAATACAAAAGATTTTTTTATAACGTGTGAAATGAAAGAATAAGAAGGGGGAGTTATATCCCCTTCTTTTTTTCTTTCCGTATTTTTTTCTGGTGCTGTCGCTCTTCGATAACGTCTGAGCGGTCACGTAATGTATGTTTATGTAGTAAAAATTCGTTAGAGAAATCAGTGGGTGCCCCCCATAAACAATGGTGTCGTTCACAATGTTCCCTACATATAGCGAGTAAGTGTTCGTCATGTAAAGGTATATCTATATCTTTGTATGGCTTTTTAGTTTGTAACGATTCAATACATTGCGTGATTTGATGTAAAAGAGAGGAAACATCGATTCCTAGTTTTGTTAGTTTTGCTTGTTCATGCGTAATGATGGTTTTTGCACTTTCAAGCATTTTATTCGCGCCTATTCGATTGTTTCTTCTATAATGGTAAAGGCCTACGGCGAGTTGAATTAATCCAACCCAATGCTTTTCTCTTTCATGTATGGGTGCTTCTTTCCAATATTCTTCTAGAATTTCATGGCATTCAAAATAGTCACGTAAACCATGAAAATGGACGAGATAGTCGATATAAGGCTGTGGGTACATGAAGGACGACTCCTTTTGTGAAAATATGCATTTACACTAAGTGTAACATATTTTGAAACGGATGATTTCAGTTTCGTCAAAATATGATATAATCACCTCTAGCAAATAAACGCTGAACTACGTGTTCACGGAGGGATTATGAACCAATATAATGTAAAACTGGATGCCTTTGAAGGTCCACTTGATTTATTACTTCATTTAATTAATCAAGCTGAAGTAGATATATATGATATTCCTGTCGCTCATATTACCGGGCAATATTTAGAATATATTAAGGCGATGAAAGAGTTGCAGTTAGATGTGGCGAGTGAGTACTTAGTGATGGCTGCTACACTGTTAGCGATAAAAAGTAAAATGCTGTTGCCAAAACAACAAGAGGAGTTATTTGATGACGAATTTCTCGGTGAGGAAGAAGATGACCCTCGTCAAGAACTGATGAATCGATTGATTGAATACCGAAAATATAAAGAAGCAGCCCAAGAGCTACAAGACCGTGAACAAGATCGAGCACTTATTCATACAAAACCTCCAAGTAGTTTGGATGAATATTTAACGGAAGAAGACCGGTCTGTCGTTACGGTTAAAGGTGTGAGCTTATTTGATATGATCGGTGCTTATCAAAATATGTTAAAGCGAAAAAAGCTCAAAGCACCTCGAACAACAACAGTAAAAAATCAAGAGTATTCCATTGATACGAGAATGGGCGAAATTATGGAGGAATTAAGCCGATATAATGGACAAGCGACCTTTTACTCTTTATTTACGTATCAAGACCGCTCACATATGGTTGTCACGTTTCTAGCCATTTTAGAGCTTATGAAGAGTCGTTCCATTTATTGCAAACAGGAAAAGAATTTTGATGACATTTTAATTTTTACAAAAAAGGAGGAAGGAGACTATGACGTTAAAAGAACTTAAGGGAGTGATTGAAGGATTGTTGTTTGCGGCTGGAGACGAAGGACTCACATGCAAACAAATTGCTGAAGTCATGGAGACAGAAGAAATGACAATCATGAATATCCTCTCAGAATTAATGGTCTCCTATCAAAAAAAAGATAGGGGTATGCAACTTGTTGAAGTAGCTGGGACATATCAGCTGGCGACAAAGCGGGAGCATGCTGACTACTTTAAGCGCTTAGCTTATTCCCCAACGCATACGGGATTATCCCAAGCTGCACTAGAAACACTAGCAATAATCGCTTATAAACAACCAATTACAAGAATTGAAGTAGAAGAAGTTCGCGGAGTAAAATCAGAGAAAGCGATCCAAACATTAGTAACAAAATTATTAATAAAAGAAGTTGGTCGTATGGATGGAACAGGCCGAGCGATTTTATACGGTACAACAAAAGAGTTTCTCGATTATTTTGGGTTAAACACAATTGAAAACCTTCCCCCACTACCAGAAGCGATTGATGAGTTGGCAGTGGAAGAAGAAGCGGATTTATTCTTTAAAAAGTTTGAAGAAACTTTAGATGGGGTAAATAAGTAAAATAAATCTAATATTTTCTCTCTTTTACGCGTTATGTTTGTTATACTAATATAAACGCTTACAAAACCATTTCTGGAGGGAAGATTGTGTTACTAAAAAAAGCAATAGGTTATGAATTACAAAAGGAAAAGCCGAACACGTCAGAAGACTTCTTTAATCGTTCCATCGTTTCTTATGTAGAAGATGGTGTTGAAAAAGAATTTTCCGTCTTGTATGTACGTTATTTCGATGAAGTTTTTTCTGAGTTTCTACCTTATGAACAAGACCCACTCTTTTCTGTTCATGAGCGGGATGTGTCATTTAAAGATACTGTTGCACTTGTTAGTTTATTAGCTGTTCCAAATAATAAAAACAAAAAAAGAATATATATTAATGAAAAAAAAGAGCTATCTTCAATGTATGCTAATGTCGATTTGCAATTAGTAAAAAATATTTTTACAGAGATTGAAGAAAAAGGCGAATATATGTTAAATGGTACAGTTAAACTATCAGTGTAAAAAGATTGATTTATTTTATGACAAACAAAGGCTTTCTAATGCAGAATGTCGTATAATTTAAATAGAATCGAAACAACGATGAGCTGGAGGTGATCGCTAATGGGAAATACGTTGGTTCAAAACCAATTAACATTAGCGCATGATACGTTATTAGAAATATGCAGCAAGCTTAGTCATTTTTTAGACGAAACAACGTTAACAGACATTATTAACGACTCTACAGGTGATGAAGAATACTTTAAATCCGTGTTATCGTCATTGCGTCGTGTTCTTGTTTTTTGTGAAGAAGGCAAAGAAGCAAGTGAAATTATTTTAAATGGGAAAACATTTCGAAAAGTAGCTGCTGAAAAGACATTATTTTGGATTTACCATCACTGTGTTGAGGAGTTTTTTAACCCAAGAGTCGATAATTGGTATGAAGATAGCCGTTCTGCTTACACGGGAAAAAATGCGATTCATTTTTCAAAGCAAGTTCCTACTTCTTTAAAAGATGTCATGAAAACAATTGAAGGACCATTCCAAACGATTCGCGAAGAATTAGAGTACTATGAAACAGATTTCCAAACGAAAATGATGCAAACGAAATAATTGTAAAAAGCTGTACAGAAAACTCTGTACAGCTTTTTTGACCTTTCTACCAATCTGAACGTGGTGAAGTCGGGTCACAGTGTGGCGCTTGTAAATCTGTCGACTCAGCAAGCTTCATTAAATAATAACATTCTTCCCGCGCCATATGATCCGCCATTAACCCTTGTAATGTACCAAGCATTCGGTTTGTCATTTCTAATTCCTCTAACTCATCTAAAAAGTTCTTAAAAAGGATAATTTCTAGTTGAACTTGGTCATTAAAGCGATCTAGTGCTGGAAACTTATCAATATTTGCTCGTAAGTAACCAGCCATTTCAACGGCTTTTATATAATATTGTTCAAAAGTCTTGGTGAAATCTTGACTCTTTTCTAACAGCTTCTTTTCCACCATATCTAATGAACCGGAAATACCATCTGCGTGACCCGCTGCATCTAAAAGCCATACGAGATGGTGATGCAGCGGGTGACATGCTGGTGGAATCTCTTCGTTTAGTAAGTATGGTAAGATTCTAATATATTCTTCTACTTCATTAACCATATGATTTAGAAAAGTGGGTGAAAGTTCAATCACAACGTCACCGACTAAATGTTCCTTTATGATATCTAATTTAAATTCTCGAATTTCTTTTGCATACACGATCGCTTCTTCTGATAGTTGTAATAATTGTTCTCTTGTCATCGGTTGTTTCGAACGATAAAGAAGATTGTCAAACATTTCGATAAAATGCTTCGCTGTTGCGACATGTTCTTCTTCTCGTGGTGATAATGTGTCATAAATAAAACGACTATGGTCTCCTAGTACTTGTAACCAAAAATGATGTTCAAACAATGCTGTTTCTTCAAAGCTTTTCATTCTAGCACAACCTCCTTATTGTCAATCACCATACAATATGCAGAACAAAAAGAGACCGTGACATATGCACAAAAATGGTTTCCTCTAGCATATAGTAAAGCGACACGCGCAAAAGGAGGAAGAAACGTGCAAGAATATAAACAGGAGCTACAAGCATGGGTGCAGGAATTGAAGGAAACGTATATGGGATTTTCAGAGTTGCGACAAGCCAATGATGATGATGGTTTGTTAGAAAAAATTGAGGCATTAGAGGCTACGTTTGATAAAGAGGAAGAAGACCTTGAGGAATTATATAGTGCTGCAATGGACGTGTATAAAGAATGGGCAAGAGAAGAGGAAGACGAAGAAAGAAAAGAAATAAAACAGATGTTAGGAATAGGGAAATCAGGAGGAAGGGTTCCAATTGGAGGACATACATTACCACCTTTACCTTATGATTATGCAGCGCTAGAGCCGTACATCTCGAAAGAAATTATGAGGTTACATCATACAAAGCACCATCAAAGTTATGTGGACGGCTTAAATAAAGCGGAAAAAGAATTAGAAAAAAGCCGAAAAACTGGGGATTTTGAGCTAGTCAAACATTGGGAAAGAGAATTAGCTTTCCATGGGGCTGGTCATTATTTGCACACTATTTTTTGGAATGTCATGTGTCCTCGTGGAGGTGGGGTTGCAACGAGAGACATAGGCAACCAAATAAATCAAGATTTTGGAAGTTTTGACCAATTCAAAAAACACTTCTCAGAAGCAGCAAAAAATGTAGAAGGAGTTGGCTGGACAATTCTTGTGTGGGCTCCCCGATCTCATCGCTTAGAAATTTTAACTGCTGAAAAGCACCAAAATTTAAGCCAATGGGATATCATTCCATTACTTCCTCTAGATGTATGGGAGCATGCGTATTATTTACAATACAAAAATGAGCGGGAAGAATACATTAAAAATTGGTGGAATGTCATTAGTTGGTCTCATGTTAATGAACGATTTACGGAAGCTAAAAAAATTAAGTGGACACCTTATTAAGTTATTAATTGTAGAGCCTGCTCATTTATAAATGGGCAGGCTCTACTGTAACTTAAAATGGCGTCATTTTAAGTTGTCGGGAACGATGATGTTGATTACTCACCATCGTACAATTGTAGTATATATTCTTTCAAATCAACCATTCGTAAATATTCAGGTTCTTTATCTGTACCAGAGATGATTAAAGCCGCTAATGTTTCATTTTTATGAATCCCACCATGTTCACCACCATCAACATGTAAAGGTGAACCTTGAGATTTAAATACATAACCCGGCTTTGCAGTTAAAATTAATGTGCTTGTGTCATGTGCGTGATGAGCACTGAAAAGTTGGTTCAGGACATCTGGATAGTCAACATAAGCTACTTCATTTTCTTTGCTATCTTTTTTTATTGTTAAAATATTTTCGTTGCCTTCAATATCCCATGTTTGGTCATATCGGTCTTTCCATGGCCCAAATTTTCTAAAACGGACGACATCATCATAATCAGGTGAAATGACATTCACCCATCCGTCTTGCATCCAGGAAGCATGAGCAATCCGTTTATCGACCATTGCGGTTTCTGCTAACTTAGGTAACAACTGTTCATTTTCTAATGCGTACACATAAGACATGCGGTGATTATTCCCAAATGCGATTTCCCCAGGTGTTAATTGATCCTGTAAGCGTGCTGGCTCATAGTCATGATAAATCGATTCTAAATCGATAGCCATTTCAACTTCATCATCAAGCAATTTATCTTGCCCATGGTCTCCGACAACGATAAAAATATTGTCTTCTAGTGCTTGTTCCCAACTAGGATAGGCATTTAAAATATCTTGAAATAAATGCTCAGCTCTTTCAAAGCCTTTTCGATAGTGAGGACTATTCTCATGTGCCTCTTTATCAAAATCGGGTAAGAAAACCATTAAAAAATCAGGTTGTTCCCCGTTTTTAATAATCTCTTTTGTAACCTCAACAGAATAATCATCATTTAATCCAAACTGTGAAAATAGACTATCTGGAAAGTTTTTATTTTCGACGACTTTTGGTTTTACGACGCTACCAAAAGCTAATAGGTCAGGTCCTTTCGTTTGTAGTGAGCCATTCATTCCTAACCAGTTATCTAACACCGGTGGTAAATGCATATCATGATTTGTATTTCCTCGATAAATAAGCGTATTTACAGACCCTGTTGTATACCCTTTTTCTTGAAGTGCTTCAAATATCGTTGTCGATTCTTCATTTAAATGTGTATTATTCAAATGGTATAACGAATCAAAAAGGGCTTGCTTCATTCCAAGTTGAGCCGCTTTTTGGATCGTTGAACCATAATCCACTAAGCGCTGTTCATCGTCTTTATACCAGACAAGACCTGGAACCTTATGATTATTCGGCATTTCCCCCGTCACCATTGAGCTTTCAATGACAACAGACATAGAAGGAAACGGAGCAACGAGATCTTTATAATATTGTCCATTGTCAATTAAAAATTCTAAAGCTGGAATCGTTCCTTTTTCTAACGAGTTGTCAACTAGTGAGCCCATCATTGAATCAATAATGACAAAGACTACTTTTTTGTTAGGATCTTTATCTTCTTTTTCTACTTGCTGTATGGATGCACCACCTTCATTTTCACCGTTACATCCTGCTAATATGAGGAATAACATCCCGACTAGTAGCCAAAATCTCATCATGACACTCCTTTATCTAATATTTTGCGACATATAAAGAATCTCCCTCAAGCCATTCAGCTAATAAAACATCTGTTGCTTTAGTTACCCCATTTTGAAGTAATTGAGCAGAGAGCCACTCTTCGTCAAATCCAGCTTCTTTTAAATTGTCCAAAAGAATCTCACCATCAGATATAATCGTAATGGGCAAATGAGCAATAGTGGAAGTTGGCTGAACGTCCTTTTTTTGCAAAGTTTGATAAGAGCTTTTTTTCATGACACTGACAGAGCCATTAGGTTCAAGTATGGCATATTCTATTTCTCGAAGTGAGAATACATCTTTTTCTCGTAGGAGGTGTTGCAGTTGATTCATATCAAGTCGATTTCGTTTTAATTCGGTAAAATCAATTTTGCCCTTCCGGATAATAATGGATGGGTTTCCTTCTAAAATAGTTCTCGACTTTTTAACGACTTGTGTAAGTTTTTCAATCGTAAAAATCAGAGCCCCCCAAACCGTAATTGCATATAAAACATACTTAAGTCCAATTTCTTTATCGTAAATCGCATTTCCTACCAATTCTCCGAGCACAAGGGCAGAAATAAAATCAAACGGTGTCAATTGGGTAATTTGCGTTTTGCCGAGTAGTTTCGTAATGGCTAACAAAGCAAAGAAACCAATAAGTAGCTCTGTTGTTAACGAGAAAAAATTCGTATTCATGACCTCACCCCGAGAAAAGATAGTTTTACTTTTTACAAAAATGGATGTTTTTACTCAAAAAAAGCAACGAACCTATGTAAAGGTCGTTGCTCGGATTTGTTTTAATTGTCTATCTAATTGCTGGACGAGCTTTTTGGAAGCAAAAGCTAAATGAGCGATTTCACTGTTTTCATCATGAATCGTTCCTCGAAAAACCGTTCGGATTCGATTATCATTCGTAAGCCAGTATGTACTTTTATATTCGTTAAAAATGGTCCAAAATTCGTAAATTGCTTGAATTTCTTCTGGCCTGAACGCTTTGCTTAATTCAGGGGTCGATAACCCGTGAGTGACCGGAGCATCTTCAATAAGTTGAGGATGAAGAGCGATCGTTTGTTTATAAACAGCCTCCCTTACTGTTAACGCTTGAATAAAAACATAAGAGCGCCATTCTTCATTTAGTTTTTCTGAGTTTTGTCGCGTCTCGATCGTCAAGTTTTCCACTGTTCGAAGAAGATTTTGTAATAATGCTAACTGTTGAAGTGTTCGCTTATTCCATTTGATAAAAAAAACGGCGAAGAGAATAGCGATAAATGAAATCATAAAAATAGATACAGTTTCGAATATTGACATTCGTTTATTCCTCCCCCACAAGGACGATTTAGTTTACAAATATTGTAATAGATAATTCTCTTATCTTTTTATCAGCCTATAAAATGTAACATTATCGAGGGCATTTTACAAAGAAGGAGGAATGAAAAGATGACAGTTGCCACTCAAATAAGACAAACATTAGCAGGATTAAAAAGTGCTCAGGCTAGCTTAGAAACATTTGCACTTCAAACGCAAAATCAACAAGCAAAGCAAATGTTCCAAAACATGGCTCAACAAACACAAGGAATCGTAGATACGATTACACCACGTCTGCAAGAAATCGAACAAGAAGAGCCTCAATATAAGCAACAATAACATGAGAAAGAGGGTTAATCGCGTATTAACCTTCTTTGTACATAATTGTACGATCAGAGATCCATACTATTTTTCATAGAAGAACGAAAATAGAAAGAGGGATACGATGAAAAAATTTATAAGTTTGTTTGTGTTGGTTATCATCGGTCTGCAAGGTTGCGGATTTGAGGCACAACAAGATATATCTCCTCAACAACTTGGGAATGAGGCCGTTGTTGACCAAACAAAAGCAGATGAAGCTAAAAAAATCGTATTGTCAATGGAGGAAGTGTATGAAGTAAAGGGCGTCACTCATAATGACAAAATTTATGTCGCTCCAAATGTGCACCATTTTGATCGGTTACGGCTAGAAGAAATAAGAAAAACTGGATTTGAAAAAATTAAGAAACGCTATCCGGAAGAAACAGTATTTTTTACAACAGATAAAAAAATATATATGGAGCTCGAAAAGCTGGAAACTGAATTAAAAAACAGAGAAATATCTCCATCAGCTTTAGAAGAGAAGTTATCAAAACTTGAGGATGATATGAAAGGGTAACGTAAAAAAGGAGGGTTGGACATGTCAGATCAGAAAAAGAAAAATTTATCCCCTGTTAAACAAGAGTATCAAAAATTTGCGAGCGAACACGAAATAAAGCGACCTGTCTTTAAAAATTGTATCCGCGCCTTTTTATTTGGTGGACTTATTTGCTTGATCGGACAAGGGGTTCAAACGGTTTTTATTCATTATTTTGATTTTACCGAACGAACAGCAGGAGACCCAACGGTTGCTGTGATGATTTTTCTTTCTGTGTTACTCACCGGCTTTGGTGTTTATGACCGGATTGCTCAGTTTGCTGGTGCGGGTACAGCTGTTCCTGTAACCGGTTTTGCCAACTCAGTGGCGAGTGCTGCGATTGAACATCGAACAGAAGGATTAGTGCTAGGTGTTGGTGGCAATATGTTTAAACTAGCTGGGTCTGTTATTGTTTTCGGAACATTTTCCGCGTTTGTAATTGCACTCATTAAAACGATACTCGTTCAATGGGGGGGATTGTAATGCTTGTCGGTCATCGTACATGGAAATTTGAAAATAAACCTGTCCTCATTTCTACAGGAACGGTAGGAGGTCCATTTGAGGCAAACGGAAAATTAGCTAATGATTTTGATACATTACACGATGATCTATGGATTGGGCAAGACTCCTATGAAAAAGCACACCGGGTTCTTTTGGAAGAAGCATGTCAAGAAGCAATAGAAAAAGTGCATCTTCAAAAAGAAAAAATTGAATTTATGCTCGCTGGAGATTTAGTCAACCAAATTACACCATCAAGTTTTGCAAGTCGCACGTTAGAAATTCCTTACTTTGGATTGTTTGGGGCATGTTCTACGTCGATGGAAGGTTTAGCTCTAGGGTCTTTTATTGTAAATGCAAAAGGAGCCAACTATATATTAACAGGTTCGTCGAGTCATAATGCGGCTATAGAAAAGCAATTTCGTTATCCGACTGAATATGGAGCACAAAAGCCACCAACAGCACAGTGGACTGTAACGGCAGCCGGTGTGGGTATTCTAGCACAACAAGGGGAAGGACCAGTCATTACTTCTGCTACGATTGGTCGAGTGGTGGATATGGGCTTAAGTGACCCATTTAATATGGGGGCGGCTATGGCTCCAGCAGCTGTAGATACAATTGAAGCCCATTTTCGTGATTTACAAATTGATCCTTCTCATTATGATTTAATTGCTACGGGAGACTTAGGTAAAATTGGGCATTCTATTGCCGAAGATTTATTTGAAAAGCATGGGCTCACCTTTGAAAAAGGACAATTTGATGATTGTGGCTTAATGATTTATAAAGATGACCAGCCGGTAATGTCTGGAGCTAGTGGTTCAGGTTGCTCCGCGGCTGTTACGTATGGTCATCTCATTAATCGAATGAAAAAAGGTGAAATTAAACGAATGCTTATTGTGGCAACAGGAGCTCTTCTTTCTCCTTTATCGTTTCAACAAAAAGAATCGATACCTTGTATTGCGCATGCTGTATCGATTGAAGCGGGAGGGATTCATTGATGATTTTCTTTTGGGCGTTTGTTGTTGGAGGACTAATATGTGTAATTGGTCAAATTCTTATGGATGTTGTGAAATTAACGCCTGCACATACAATGAGTACACTTGTTGTGTCTGGTGCAGTATTAGACGGGATTGGGGTGTATGAACCACTAATTGATTTCGCCGGTGCTGGGGCGACTGTACCGATTACTAGTTTCGGGAATGCCCTTGTTCATGGGGCGCTAGCAGAAGCAGAGCGCAACGGGATTGTTGGTGTCATTACAGGGATTTTCGAAGTAACGAGTGCAGGGATTTCAGCAGCGATTATATTCGGATTTATTGCTGCGCTAATTTTTAAACCAAAAGGGTAGGAGGTGAAACAATGACAGTTGCATCTCAAGTGAAGCAATGTTTATCCACGTTAAAAGGAATTGAATCACAACTAAATACATTTTCAATAAAAGCACAAGACGAGGAATCAAGACAGGCGTTTCATGAATCTTGTTTAATCACAAGAAAAGTCATTGTCGACATCGAAAACCGTGTAGGTGAACTAGAGCGGGAAGAGCCACAGTATAAAGGGTTTTAGTTTGCCTTAGAAAGGAGTGTTACGTATGCCAGGCTGGTTAGAGGTTGCCTTGCGCGCAACAATTGGACTATTTTTCGTTTTGTTTGCCTCGAAATTGTTTGTACGCAAGCCTGTTGCCCATTTAACCTATTTTGAATGGATTGCGATGGCCGCCGTTGCGATTATTGTTGCGGTCGGTTCGATCGGACTTGCTATTCCTCCAATGTATGTCATTATTGCTTTGTTTATATGGACATTTGTGCCGTATCTTCTCGGTCTTTTGTCAATGAAAAGTAAAACTGTAAGAAATGTAGTTGGAGGAAAAGGAATTCCTTTTATTAAAGACGGGAAAGTATTAGAAGATAATTTAAAAAAACAGCGCTATTCTACCGATGAATTATTAACTCAATTACGTTCAAAGCAAGTATTTAAGGTGGCAGATGTTGAATTTGCCGTGCTTGAGCCAACAGGAGATTTAAATGTCCTGTTAAAGAAAGAATATCAACCTTTAACGGCAAATGATATGAAAATGCCTGTTGCTCCAATCAAACAACCTGAAACGGTTATTATGGACGGAAAAATATTAGATGAACCTTTATCGACACTCGGGTTTAATCGAAAATGGCTAGAAATAGAACTTGATAAAATCGGTGTTGCGATTGAAAATGTGTATGTTGGTCAGGTGGATTCATATGGAGAATTAACGGTAGATTTATTTGATGATAAGCTTCAAGTACCTAAACCACAAGAAAAGCCATTATTGTTAGCCTCTATTAAAAAATGCCAAGCCGACCTCGAAGCCTTTGCACTGCAAACTGAATCACAACAAGCGAAGAAAATGTATGAAAACAGCTCAAAAGATATGGAGCGAGTGTTAACGCAAATGAAAAAGTATTTGAAATAAATACGTATGAACCGCACTGTTTTTATCTATTACAGTGCGGTTTTTATTAACGGACATTTTTTCCACTATTTAAAGGAAAAGGTAGGTTTGTTGAGGGCTATCGGACCGCTGTTCCGCTAAAGCTGAAAATTGTGCTGCTTTCTTCCTTTAAAATGGGTGAATAGCGGAACGTATGTCCATTAAAAAAGTGTAAAACTCGGCTTTTTGATGGAATAGCGGAATAGATGTCCGAAAGATAAAGGTATGGGGTGAATTCCTAGTGAAACAACATCGAATTATCTTCGGTGTTTTCTTTTGTTCGTAAAGAAATATGTACATCTTTCTCTTTTGAGATGGAAGCGAAAAAAACATCATGAATATTTTGAACGCCATGTTGATGTAACTGCTCATCAACCCACACATGATCGAGTTGAAACTTGGAAAGAACGCCTTCATACACTTGACCTTCGATAATAAATGGAAAAGCAATTCCGCTTTTCTTTTTTTGTAAGCGTAAATCTTCAAGTGTAACTTCAGACTTGTTGTTTGTCTTCACAACGCTTAGTTGTCCGTTTGCTTCAATAATCGCTAATTCAACATCTTCAAGCGAGAAAATATTTTTTTCCCTTAACATTTGTAATACATTATCAATGGAATATTGAATTCGTTGTAAGTTTTGAACTTGAAACACACCATGGCTAATTACAATCGTAGGTTCGAATGTGAGCCACTTTCCTATTTTTCTATGTTTAATAATGAGAGTGGCCACTCCTTTTTGCAATAGGCTAATCATGACAATCGCAAATGCAGTATAAATATGGCTGACATTTGGATCTGCGATATCTGCGCCTGCCACTGATGCTAACGTGACAATGACTAAAAAATCAAAAATCGGAAGTTGTCCAATTGAGCGCTTCCCCATATATAAAGCAAGGATGAGCAGGAGAGGGAAAATGGTGATTATTCTACCGAGCACGGTTAATAATTCAAAAAACGTTTGCATGTGATCACCTTTTATTCGCTATATTCGTTTATTTAGCTTTCCGCAAATTCTTTTCTTAATTCATACATATGAGACAAGGATGAGCATACACTTGTACAAATAAAAAAAATTGGGACGGGGATAGTATGACCAAAAAGGCTAACAAATCTATTATTATTTCAATAATCTTTGTTTTACTATTTAGTACGTTAACTGTATCAGGGAATCGAGCAAAGGCTGTTGGAGGGGTTTCTGCTCAAGCCGCCATTTTAATTGAACAATCGTCTGGGCGAGTGTTATATGCAAAAGATGAACATGCGCAATTACGAATTGCTAGTATTACTAAAATTATGACGGCGATTTTGGCTATTGAATCAGGAATGTTAGAGGAAACTGTGACAGTGTCAAATAATGCTGCTGGAACAGAAGGGTCTTCGCTGTATTTAAAACCAGGGGAAAAAATTAAATTAAAAGATTTAGTATATGGGTTAATGCTTCGATCTGGTAATGATTCTGCAGTGGCGATAGCCGAACATGTAGGTGGAAGTTTAGATGGGTTTATTTATATGATGAATGAAAAAGCGAGAGAAATTGGAATGACTCGTACCGTGTTTAATAACCCACACGGCTTAGATGATCATGAAGAGCATTATTCTACGGCCTATGACATGGCTTTGTTAACAAAATACGCGATGGAAAATGAAACATACCGTGAAGTTTCTTCAACAAAATCATATCGTGCTCCTCAAGAAGGAGAAAAATGGGACCGAATCTGGCAAAATAAAAATAGGTTGTTAACGCAACTCTATAAATATAGCACTGGGGGGAAAACGGGATATACGAAAAGAGCAAATCGTACATTGGTGTCAACCGCTACAAAAGACGATTTGGATTTAATTGCCGTTACATTAAACGCACCTAGTGATTGGCATGACCATATGAATATGTTTAATTGGGCTTTTGATTCTTATGAACTTCAACTTTTAGTGAAAGAAGGATTTGTGAAAGGAATTGAGGAGGAGTTTTATAAAGACAGAGTGTATGCTCCTTTCACATTTACATATCCTTTAACGAAAAAAGAGCAAAAAGGGATGAAAAAGAAAGTGACGTTATACAACCCACCAACGGACAATAAGTGGGAAGAAGGACATATTACAGAACCCGTCGGGAAAATTATGCTAACGATAAAAGACGAAACAATTGGGGAAGTTCCTCTCTATTATGAAGCACCAGAAATTGAAGAAAAACAAAGCTTCTGGTCTAAAGTGAAGGAAATGTTTTTTATTACAATTGGAGTGAAACCATATGATTAATTACATATGGGTAGGCATGATTGTAATTGGAATTGTGTTTGCTGCAATCAATGGGACAATGGAAGAATTAAATGAAGCGATTTTTGCTGGTGCAAAAGATGCGGTTACGATTTGTTTTGGTTTAATTAGTATTCTCGTTTTTTGGTTAGGTATGATGAGAATTGCTCAAAACTCAGGTTTGCTAGATGGATTAGCAAAATTAATGAGTCCAATTGCGAAGAGAATTTTTCCAGAGGTCCCACCAAACCATCCTGCTATGGGATATATTCTTTCAAACATGTCTGCTAATATGTTTGGATTAGGAAATGCCGCAACGCCAATGGGGATAAAGGCGATGCAAGAATTAAAGCAGTTGAATGGGGATTCTGACCAAGCGAGTCGTTCTATGATTACACTATTGGCGATAAATACAGCGAGTATAACATTAATTCCAACAACAGTTATCTCAATTCGTATGAGCTATGATTCGGTGGCGCCAACAGAAATTGTAGGAACAACGATTATGGCGACGGCTTGCTCAACATTAGGAGCTTTACTAATTGACCGCTTTTTTTATTATCGACGAATAAGAAAAGGGAGGAAATAGCATGAGTTGGATAACTGTCATCTCCATGTGGATGATTCCGATGCTCATCGGTTTTATCCTTCTCTATGGAACATATAAAAAAGTGCCTACATATGAGACATTTGTAGATGGTGCAAAAGAAGGTTTCTCGATGGCTGTTTCCATAATCCCTTACTTAGTTGGTATGATGGTCGGCATTTCTGTTTTTCGGGCTTCAGGCGCAATGGATTTTTTTATTGGTCTTTTTCAGCCTGTGTTGCAAGCGATTGGTGTTCCGAGTGAAATCGTGCCACTAGCATTAATTAGGCCGATTTCTGGGACAGGGGCACTCGGGATGACATCTGATTTAATTGCCACATATGGACCAGATTCATTTATTGGTAGACTAGCCTCGACAATGCAAGGAAGTACAGATACAACATTATATGTTCTTACCGTTTATTTTGGAGCAGTCGGAATAAAGAAAATGGGGGATGCTCTAAAAGTTGGATTACTAGCAGACATTGTTGGAATTATTGCAGCAATTGTGATTGTTACATTAGTTTTTGGATAAACTAGGAAAAGAGGAAGCCATACATAGGCTTCTTCTTTTTTTCATAAAAGCGAAAATTGTCATTACTTGAGTATTACTTGTGACAGAGGTATGATGAAATGTGAGGTGAAATGATGGAACGTTTACAAAAAGTAATTGCACATGCAGGTGTAGCTTCAAGGCGAAAAGCAGAAGAATTAATATTAGAAGGAAAAGTAAAAGTAAATGGAGTTGTCGTTAAGGAACTTGGGATGAAAGTAACTCCTAGAAAAGATGAAATTGAAGTGAATGGTGTCCCAATAGATAAAGAAGAACCAGTGTATTTTTTATTGTATAAACCAACTGGTGTCATATCAGCGGTTAAAGATGATAGAGGGAGAAAAGTCGTTACGGATTTCTTAGAAGTTGAACAGCGTGTTTTTCCTGTAGGTCGACTTGATTATGATACGTCAGGAGCCCTATTGTTAACGAATGACGGTGAACTGACTAATATACTCACTCATCCGAAACATAAAGTCGATAAAACATATATTGCGAAAGTAAAAGGGTATCCAACAAAAGAAGTTATTGAGAAGCTTAGAAGAGGGATTATGTTGGAAGATGGAAAAACAGCGCCCGCTCGTGTCAAAATTGTGTCTGGAGATAAGAAAAAAGGAACGTCAATTATTGAAATGACGATCCATGAAGGAAGAAACCGTCAAGTAAGACGGATGTTTGATGCGGTTGGACACCCCGTGTTGAAGTTAAAAAGAGAGCGATTTGCCTTTTTAGAAGTAGGAAGTATGACCCCAGGAGAAACAAGGCCACTTAAGCCGTTTGAAGTAAAGCAGTTAAAAGAAATAGCTGTCACATAAACGTCAAAAACAATTCACGTATTTGTTTCATTTCAAATGTATAATAGGGTGAATGAAACAGAGATAAGATCAAAGTTCAAGGGGAGAGCGGTATGATACGGAAAAGATTGCTACTACGGACTTCGATACTTGTCGTGATTACGATAGCATTAGTATACACGTTTTATACTAATTTTTTTGCTGATAAAGCAAGTGTCCGTGTAGGTGAAGAGCCTATTAATTTCGTGTTAACAACATTAGAAGGAGAGCGAATTGAATTAGCTGACTATAAAGGTCAGGGTGTCTTTTTAAACTTTTGGGGAACGTATTGTAAACCATGTGAAGAAGAAATGCCAATTATGGACGATTTCTATCAAATTTACAAAGACCAAGGGGTAGAGATTATCGCTGTTAATGTAAATGAAGCTGACCTTCGAGTCCAACGCTTTGTTGAACGGTATAACCTCTCATTTCCTGTTGCGATTGATAAAGGAATGTTAGTCAGTGACGCATATGGCATTCGCCCATTGCCAATTACGTTTCTCATTAATGAACATGGAATAGTAGAAAAAATTCATACAGGAATGATGGACGAGGCACTAGTTGAAGAATTTATGGAATTAATCAAACCGAAAACGTAATGGGGTGTTGTTATGGATAAAGTGAAGTGTGAATGTGGTCACGCCAATCCATATGGCACTGTCATATGTGAGTCATGTGGGAAGCCGTTAGAGGGAGATTCAACGGGGCTCCTGAATATGCGCTATGAAGGTGTCGCAAGACGATCACAAACTTATAATCGAACGATTATTGATAAAATATGGAACTTTTTTTCGTCGGTAAAAGTAGGCGTTTGGATTATTATTCTTACATTAGTTGCATCATCATTAGGAACAATATTTCCACAGCAAATGTATATTCCACCTACAGCAAATCCGGCAGTGTACTATCAGGAAACACATGGGTTCCTTGGGCAAATGTATTACCAGTTAGGCTTTCATAACTTATATAGCTCATGGTGGTACATGATTTTAATTGCTTCATTAGGGATTTCATTATTAATTGCTAGTATTGATAGAGTCGTTCCGTTGTATCGTGCGTTGAAAAAACAACGTGTGACACGTCATGAGTCTTTTATGAAACGTCAGCGCTTATATGGTGTTTCTGATGTCCAAAATGAAGAAGAAACAATGGAAAAAGCAAAGCAATTATTAAAAGAAAAAAAATATAATGTTTCCGAAGAAAATGGAAACGTAGTAGCGGAAAAAGGTAGATTTTCAAGGTGGGGGCCTTATGTCAATCATCTTGGCTTAATTATTTTTCTCATCGGCTGTATGTTGCGGTTTTTCCCTGGTATGTACGTGGATGAATTTGTGTGGGTTCGCGAAGGAGACACGGTTGTCATCCCAGGTACGGATGGACAATATTTTATTGAAAATGAAGAATTCATTCTCGAAGTGTATGATGAAGAGGATGAAGTATTTGGAGAAGCTCTTCAACGTTCTGGGGTACCTGTTGCACAAACATTTAAAACTCGGGCTGTCGTCTATGAACGTATGGAACCAACCGTTGTTGGGGAAGAAGCAGAGTTAAAAGAAATAGCAAGACATAATATCATTGTAAATGACCCGATGAAGTTTTCTGATTTTGCTCTATATCAAGTTGATTTTAAATTAAATGAATTAAATCAAATGGCATTTACATTAGATCATAAAGAGTCTGGAGACACATTTGGGCAATTTACAGTTGATTTGTATAATCCATTAGATGAATATGATTTAGGTGATGGGTATAAAGTGCGTGTTCTTGATTATTTCCAAGACTATTTCTTTGATGACGCAGGAAATCCGGCGACTCGTTCTAAAATCCCAAATAATCCAGCTTTTATTTTTGAAATGATTACACCTGATAAACCTGACGGGGAAATAAGTTTTATCGCGATTCAAAGAAATCTGGAACCTTTTGGTGAAAATGATTACCGTATATCATTTGCTGGTATTGATACAAAAAATGTCACGGCCCTAACTGTTCGGAAAGATCACACACTTGGATTTTTAATGGTAGGTGGAGCTATCTTTATGATTGGACTAGTCCAAGGTTCTTATTGGTCACATCGAAGAATTTGGATTCAACAAGTGAACGGTCAAATCATGATGGCAGGACATGCGAATAAAATGTGGGCGTCGTTAAAAAAAGACATAGAAGCTGTTGTGGAGCAAACAGATTTAACTATGCCAATTGACCAAGTAGAAGAAAAGGAAAAAGAAGAAACAGCTCCTAAGGAGGAAACAATGTAATGTTAGCTTTAAGTAGCAATTTATTACTTACTGCCTTTTTCTTATATTTAGCTGCTACAATTACGTTTACTGTTTCGATTACAGGGAAGAAGTGGCGAAATAAAAAAGGTGTAGAAGGAAATCGGTGGGGAACGTTTGGGTTTATCATCTCGATTTTTGCATTTTTGTTTGCAATGGGTTATTTTATTACACGCTGGACGGTTTCAGGACATGCTCCAGTTAGTAACATGTTTGAATATACAACATTTTTAGGAATTATGATCGGTTTCGCGTTTATCATTTTATATGCGATTTACCGTTCGAATATATTAGGTCTATTTACGATGCCAATTGTCATGCTTATTATTTCGTATGCATCATTGTTCCCGCGTGAAGTTGCGCCATTAATTCCAGCTTTACAAAGTAATTGGTTAAAAATTCACGTTATTACTGTAGCCTTAGCTCAAGGGGTATTAGCGATTGGGTTTGTTGCTGGATTAATATATTTAATTCGAACTCTTGATTTTACAACAAAAAATAAAAAAGCGCGCTGGCTTGAATTTATTTTATATGTGTTATTGTGTATGGTAGGGTACAATATTTTAGGTACTGGGTTTAATCTTGTGGGTTATGAATCAACATTCTCATATGTGAATGAAAATGGTGAGGAAGCTCAAATGCAATACAATCTTCCTGCCATTGTAGGTCCGAATGAAGGAACATTGCTAACCGAAGGAAGAATGGATGCTTTGTTTCATGTTCCAGCAAACATTATCGCGAATGATTTAAACTCAGTAATATGGGCGTTTACGATTGGAATCGCGATTTATTGGTTGCTGCGATTAGTATTACGAAAACCAATCGGTGGAGCGATTCAACCATTGTTGAAAAATATTAGTCCACAATCGGTTGATGAATTAAGCTATCGAGCCATTGCGATTGGATTCCCATTATTTGCATTAGGCGGCTTGATTTTTGCGATGATTTGGGCACAAATTGCATGGACAAGATTTTGGGGCTGGGATCCAAAAGAAGTGTGGGCCCTTATTACGTTCTTATTTTATGCGGCGTATTTGCATTTGCGACTTTCAAGAGGCTGGCATGGTGAACGTTCAGCATGGCTATGTGTAATAGGGTTTGCTATTATTATGTTTAATCTGATTTTTGTTAACTTAGTTATTGCAGGGCTTCATTCCTATGCATAATATAAAAGCACGATCCTAATTGGGCAGTGCAAAAAAATATAGTGGTGTTTAGTACGAGGAGGGTTATCGATGGAACAAGAAGGAAAAATTTTAGTAGTTGATGATGAAGAGCGCATTCGCCGCTTATTAAAGATGTATTTAGAAAGAGAAGATTATATTGTAGAAGATGCTGAAAATGGAGAAGTCGCTTTAGAAATGGCTCTTGAAAATGACTATGACCTTATCCTTCTTGATATCATGATGCCTGGTATTGATGGAATCGAAGTATGTCAAGAGCTTAGAAAAACAAAAGCAACTCCGATCATCATGTTAACAGCAAAAGGGGAAGAAGCAAATCGTGTACAAGGGTTTGAAGTCGGTACAGACGATTACATTGTAAAACCATTTAGCCCAAGAGAAGTCGTTTTGCGTGTTAAAGCACTTTTACGTCGTTCATCTAGTACACGTTTTCTTCAAACAGAAACAGCAGCAAAAGATGTTCTTGTCTTTTCTCATTTAACGATTGATAATGATGCACATCGAGTAACAGTAGATGGGAATGAAATCAGTTTAACTCCTAAAGAATATGAACTTCTCTATTATTTAGCGCAAACTCCTGATAAAGTTTTTTCAAGAGAACAACTGTTAAAAGATGTGTGGAATTATGACTTTTTTGGAGATTTGCGTACTGTTGATACTCATATTAAACGATTACGCGAAAAATTAAATCGAATTTCACCAGAGGCAGCTAGCATGATATCTACCGTATGGGGTGTCGGATATAAATTTGAGGCTGTGAAAGAGTAATGTTTTGGCGAAGTGTTGTTGGAAAACTATGGTTTACGATTTTATTACTCGTGTCCGTAGTTTTATCCATTTTAATGGCACTCATGCTCCAATTTTTTGAACGGTTTCATGTTAGTGAGGCCGAGTCACAATTGATGAATCATGCAGATATGATTGCGACCATTTTAGAAGTGTATGATGACAAAGAGATGGCGTTAGTAACGATATCTAAAATTGCAGAAACTTACGATATAAAAGCAGTAATTTTGGATAATGAAGAGCATTGGTATTCTTCTAATCCAAGTGAAACTGTAAACTTACCGATCTCGATTTTTTATGAAGATCCGGTTTTGTCGAAAGTGTTTCAAGGAGACGAATCAGTTGTCAGTCAAGGTGATTTTCCCTTTGTAGAAGATGGGGTTGAGGTTCATACGGAAATAATGGTCGTTGGACGTCCAGTTGAATTGAATGATATTCAAAGTGCGGTTTTCCTTTATCAGTCCCTTCTAGCGATAGAACAAACAACAGCACAAACAAAAAGAATCATCATATTCTCTGCTGGAATCGCGATTGTATTAACAACGATTTTTGCATTTTTCTTGTCAACGAGAATTACAGCTCCATTACGAAAAATGCGGCAAGCAGCAGTTGAAGTCGCAGAAGGAAACTTTGATACGAAAATTCCGATTCTTACGATTGATGAGATTGGGAAGCTCGCTATTGCTTTTAATCGAATGGGACGAGAATTAAATCGAAATATTACCGCGTTAAATCAAGAAAAAGAACAACTTTCTCGAATACTAAGTAGTATGGCTGATGGAGTCATTACGCTTGATCGTAAAGGCCGGATTGTTGTTACGAATCCTCTTGCCGAACGATTCATTCAAGCTTGGTATTATGAACAAGGCTTGAATATTGATGCTGTGGAAGATCTACCTAATGCAGTTAAAAAGCTGTTTCATCAAGTTGTTGTTTTAGAAAGTGAACAATTTGACGAAATTGACATCCAAGGTCGTAGTTGGTTTATCTTAATGACACCGTTATATGACCAAAAATTCGTCCGTGGTGCTGTAGCAGTTATTCGAGATGTGACCGAGGAACGAAGGCACGATAAACTACGAAAAGATTTCATTGCCAATGTATCTCATGAGTTAAGAACACCGATTTCCATGTTACAAGGGTATAGTGAAGCGATAGTAGATGATATTGCTCAAACGGACGAAGAGAAAAAAGAAATTGCCCAAATCATTTATGAAGAATCGCTTCGCATGGGTAGGCTCGTCAATGAACTTCTTGATTTAGCAAGAATGGAATCAGGCCATATTGAATTAAATATGGAAGAAGTGAATATAAAAGACTTTACAGACCGAATTATTCGTAAATTCCAAGGATTAGCGAAAGAACAAGGCATTCACCTAATGTGTGACGTCAAAAACAATGAAAATATCATTTTTTTTGACTCAGACCGAATTGAGCAAGTATTAACAAATTTAATTCATAATGCGATTCGACATACACATGAAGGTGGAAAAGTTCGTCTTTTGGTCCAATCGACAACCGTAGAGGCTCGTTTTGATGTTGTTGATACAGGTTCCGGCATACCAGAGGAAGATTTTCCGTTTGTGTTTGAACGGTTTTATAAAGCGGATAAAGCACGAACAAGAGGGACTGCTGGTACGGGACTTGGACTAGCGATTGCGAAGAATATTGTCGAAGCACATACAGGACACATTTCCGTGCATAGTAAAGTTAATGAAGGAACAACATTTAGTTTTTCGATTCCTCGAAAAAACGAAGAAAATAGAGAAAATGAGCGAAAATAATTGTTTCATGAGAAACACTGTTCGTATACGGTAAAAAGATTGCTGAATGAAAAGATTCAGTAGTCTTTTTTTTATACGTTGACAATGATTATCATTCTTAGTATGATTTATTGAGAATGATAATCATTAATGTTGCCATATAAAGGAGAGAGTTCAGATGGAAAATGTTTTATTGTTGTTTTGCAGTATGTCGGGCAATACAGAAGCGATTGCTGATGTTTTAGAAGAAGGTTTAGCTGCTGAGGGTGTTGTGGTAACAAAAAAAGACGTGTTAGATGTTGATGCTAGCATTCTATTAGAATATGATGCGGTTGTCATTGGAGCGTATACATGGGGGGATGGAGAACTTCCTGATGAGTTTTTAGATTTTTATGAGGAAATGGAAAACATGGATTTATCGGATAAAACGTTCGGTGTTTTTGGATCGGGTGATACAGCTTATGAAATTTTTTGTGGGGCTGTAGATATCATTGAAGAGCGGATTAAAGAGCAAGGAGGACAAATTGTTGTAGATGGATTGAAAATTGAGTATGAGCCAATTGGCGAAGATATCGACTTATGCAAAGAGTTTGCAAAGGAATTTGTAGTAGAAAGCAAAAATAAAAATACAATAACGAAGTGAAAAACATGTCAAACAAATAAATATTGTGTATAATAAGGTCGTACATCATAGAAGCAAATAATAAAATGATAAGGTCACTTATAATCATAAGTGTGAAAAGGGAAGTTGGTGAAATTCCAATACGGTCCCGCCACTGTAATAGTATCAAGTCCTTTTACATAGCCACTGTGCAAACGGGAAGGCAAAAGGAATAAGGATACTTAAGTCAGGAGACCTGCCTTATCGTTGTATGTGGATGCCTTCGAGGAAAGGTGAAGCAGTATTATTAGTAGCGACCTTACTATAATATTGTCTACTTTTGCTCTCCATCGACAGGGGAGCTTTTTGTTTGTCTACATAAAAGCACCTATGACGTACATCATAATGACAAATATTATAAAAGGGGATGTCAAAACATGAAAAAATGGCTAAGCCAACTTATGTTCGTTTTGCTTGCAATTGGATTATTAGCAGGTTGCGGAGCGGATACGCAACAAGAAGATGCTGTCAATGTAACAGATGCAGTCGACAATGAAATTGTGCTAGAAGAAGAACCAGAACGGATTGTTTCGCTGATTCCAAGCAATACAGAAATTTTATATGCGCTTGGAGCAGGTGATAAATTAGTCGGTCGAAGTGACCACGACAATTATCCTCCGGAAGTAGTAGATGTGGAGCCGATTGGCGGTTTTGAATTTGATGTTGAAAAAATCATTTCGTTACAACCAGACATTGTGCTTGCTCATGGTTCAAATGCAACAGCAGAAGGGTTAGACCAAATAAGAGGAGCAGATATCCAAGTTGCCGTTGTAAACGATGCGAACAGTTTTGAAGATATGTATCGTGCGATTAACTTTATTGCTGAAATTACAAACACACAAGAACAAGCAGAGCAATTGATTTCTGATATGGAAGCTCGTTTTGCTGAATTGCGTGAGCAAGCAGCAGCGATTCCAGAAGAAGAAAGACAAACAGTATGGATTGAAATTTCAAATGATTTATATACAACTGGAAAAGATACGTTTATGCACGAAATGTTAGAAACGATTCATGCTGAAAATGCAGCAGGAGACACAAGCGGTTGGCCGCAATTTTCAGAAGAACAAGTCATTGCTGAAAACCCAGACGTTATAATTGGAACATACAGTAGCTGGGTTCCTGATATGGTTGAACAAATTTTAAATCGTCCAGGTTGGCAAGATGTAACAGCGGTACAAGAAGAAAGAGTACATGCTATTGATGAAGATATCGTGTCTCGACCAGGACCGCGCGTTGTTGAAGGAGTCGAACAACTTGCAAAGTATATCTATCCAGAGGTTTTTAACTAAACATAAATTTATCGCCTATATGATAGCTAGTTTATTTTTGTGCTTTAGCTTATTACTTGGTATTTCAAAAGGGAGTCTTTCGATTCCCTTTTCTACTATCATTGCAGTGCTTTTAACGGAGTGGTTACGACTCCCTTTACATATTGATATTGATCCGATGTACACAAATATAATTATGAGCATTCGCTTTCCAAGAGTTGTGTTAGCTATGCTTGTTGGAGCTTGTTTATCATTAGCTGGAGCTGCCTTTCAAGGATTACTAAAAAACCCTTTAGCAGACCCTTATACACTCGGTGTGTCCTCAGGCGCTGCGGTTGGAGCTGTCTTTGTATTATTTTTAGGCATTAGTCTTCCTATTGTAGGGGCGTTTACTTTACCTTTTATTAGTATATTATGTGGTTTTTTAACGCTTTTTCTAGTTATCGGATTTGCTCGGGCATTACATAAATCAATGGCAGCGGAAACCATTATTTTAGTTGGGATTATTACAAGCTCTTTTTTAGGGTCGCTTATTTCATTGATGATCGCATTGACCGGTGATGAGCTGCGGCAAATAATTAGTTGGTTATTAGGCAGTGTAGCAATGAGAGGCTGGAATTACGTTTATTTGATTTTACCTTTTTTTCTTATTGGCTTTCTCCTTTTAATGTGTAACACGAGGGAATTAAATGCACTTGCTTTCGGAGAAGAAACAGCAAAAAATTTAGGTGTTAATATTCAAAAGAGAAAATTGATGATTTTACTTGGGGCTTCACTTGTTACAGGAGCAGCAGTCGCTGTTTCTGGAACGATAGGATTTGTTGGGTTGGTTGTCCCTCATATTACAAGATTATTATGGGGACCTGATCATCGTCATTTATTACCGCTTTCCATGATTATGGGTGGTGGATTTTTAGTCTTAACAGATTTAATTGCAAGAACAATAATTGCACCAACCGAATTACCGATAGGAGTTATTACAGCCTTAATTGGTGGCCCAGTGTTTGCAATTATATTAATTCGTCAACGTCATCGGTTATAGGAGGTTTCACATGTTACATGTATATGGTGTGTCAGGAGGATATAACGACAAACCCATCATAAAAAATGTTTCCTTTGAAGTAGAAAAAGGAGAAATATTTGGGGTGATTGGACCAAATGGGAGTGGGAAAACAACATTATTAAAAATGTTGACAGGAACAGTTCCGATGACAAAAGGAGAAATCTCGTTACACGAAAAACCAATAGAGTCCTATTCCACAAAAGAAAAAGCTAAAATTATTGCGGTTTTGCCCCAAGACACAACAACTTCTTTTTCCTATACGGTGGAGGAAGTTGTACGTTTAGGGAGATATCCTTATCAAAAAGGGTTATTCCAGATGACAACGAAAGTGGATGACCAAATTGTTGTCGAATCACTAAAACAAACTGATGTCTATCAGTTTAAAGACAAAACATTGCTTTCTTTAAGTGGAGGAGAGCGTCAGCGTGTGATGTTAGCCAGAGCTTTAGCTCAACAACCAGATTTATTATTACTTGATGAGCCGACAAATCATTTAGATATTTCTCACCAATTACACTTACTTGATACATTAAAGAAATGGACAGAAGAAAAAGGGCTCACCGTTATCGCCATTTTACATGATTTAAACATTGCTGCTCTTTATTGTAATCGTGTGATGCTGCTAGATAGTGGTGAAGTAAGCACGATTGACCGTCCATATCAAGCGCTTAATGAACAACGATTAAAAGATATATACAACACATCGCTTCGTCGAAATGAGCATCCAACGATTCCGACACCATTAATTACATTGCTTCCGAATCAAATGAGAGCTTCCTCTCCTTTTCGAGAATTGGATATGGTATGTACAGATGAATGGATTAAAATTGAGAGCAAAACAGCCTTTAAAACATTAGCCTCCTCTGTAATTGGTTCAGGCTTCGGTTGGAAAAAAACATTTGTCAATCGCCATGTTAATAAAAACTATAATTGTGATGATGCCGAAAAAGAGTTTATTTCCTTTTTAGAGCAAAGAGGGATAAATCATGAAGAAACAAATGGAATGATGACAGCGGCGATTCTTGATGATGTATGTGTTGAAAAAGTTGAAGATGAGGATGTCTCCCTCCTCGTTGTTGTTACTGCTGGTTTATCAAATGCAGTTGATGTCACGGCGGGAGTGGCTAGGAACAATCTATCAGTTGGAACGATTAATACGTGGGTGTTGGTAGAAGGAGAGTTTACAGAAGCTGCATTTGTCCAAGCTTTAGTTGTAGCAACAGAAGCGAAAACGAGAGCGTTGCATGATGAAAATGTGCTTGATGGAACAACAAATACAGTAGCAACAGGGACGTCAACAGACAGCATTGTTATTGCCTCAACACAAACGAAAACATCTTATAAGTATGCAGGATCTATTACAACGATAGGGAGTGCGATTGGGCGAAGTGTATATGCTACTACGGTAAAAGCGATCCGAAAAAATAAAGAAAGAAGGTCTACATTATGATCGCTAACCATCTCCTTGCTTTATCGTTAGCATTTTTGTTAGACCGCCTAATCGGGGATCCAAGATGGTTGCCACATCCAGTGATTTGGATTGGGAAGCTTATTTCTTTTCTTGAGAAGAAATTAAATAAAGGTGAACATCAAAAAGTTAGAGGTGTTATTTTTCTTATTTTTGTTCTTGTTGTCGTTTGTATCATAACAGCAACAATGGTCATAGGAGCCTATCTCATCCATCCACTTGTCGGTATTGTAATCGAAGCAGTAATTATCTTTTATGCCATTGCTCAAAAAAGTTTAAAAGATGCAGCAATGGAAGTGTACGAGCCTTTACAAAGTGGAGATGTAACAAAAGCTAGATTGAAATTATCTTATATTGTTGGCCGAGATACAGCGTCTTTACAAGAAGGAGAAATTGTTCGAGGTACGGTTGAAACCGTTGCTGAAAATACGAGCGATGGAATTACAGCCCCTTTGTTTTATGCACTTATAGGCGGAGCGCCATTAGCGTTTTTATACCGTGCCATTAATACGTGTGATTCTATGGTTGGGTATAAAAATGAAAGATATGAACACTTTGGATGGGCTTCTGCAAAATGTGATGATCTTGTCAATTGGATACCGAGTCGAATCACGGGTCTGTTAATGGTCGTTGTCAATCGTTCTTCGATTCATTCAAAAAAAGAAAGTGTGAAAATCCTGTTGACAGACGCGAAAAAGCATCCAAGCCCAAATAGTGGTTGGGGAGAAGCCGCTGTGGCGGCACTATTAGGTGTTCAGCTAGGTGGAAGAAATTTTTATCAGGGCATGGTATCCAACCGTGCTCTTATGGGGAGAAAACGGGTTGAACTTAAAAAAGAGCACATTACACAAACCGTGAATATTATGAATCAAACTTGTTTTGCATTTTTGTTGTTTTTATGGGGAATAGGAGGTGTCACTTATGCAATTACCAGACCATGGGGCTAACCCGACATATTTTGTTGAAGCACTTGGGTTACAGATGAAAGAAAATTCGATTGACTTTAGTGTGAACACAAATCCGCTTGGACCCCCTTCTTTTATAAAAGAAAACTGGCTTTCTTACTTTAGTGAAATCGAAAAGTATCCCGATCCAAAAGCAATGGTGTTAAAAGAAATCATCGCCAAACAAAACGATGTCGACCTTAACCAAGTCGTTGTGGGCAACGGTGCCGCTGAAATTATTTTTTTACTAGCACATGTATTCCGAGAAAAACATGTGCTTATTGTAGAACCAACGTTCAGTGAGTACCGTCAAGCTTGTGAAAATCATTTTTGTAGAGTTGACTCGATTACACTTTCACCTGAAACGAATTGGGCGTTACAACCTGACATGATTAGTAAGAAGCTTCAATCTAGTGATCTTGTTTTCATTTGTAATCCGAATAATCCAACAGGGGTTCAATATCGAAAAGAATTATTAGAAAAGATTATAAAAGAAGCAAAGCTCGCAAATGTTGTTGTTGTTATTGATGAAGCTTTTTTTGACTTTAGCTTACATCAGGAATCGGTCGTACCATTACTACATCAATATGATAATCTAGTAGTGCTTCGTTCAGTCACAAAAATGTATGCGATTGCGGGGATAAGGTTAGGGTATGCCTTAAGTTCAGAGAAACTAGTTTCCTCGATAACGAGGTGGCAACATCCGTGGAATACGAACCAATTAGCGCAACAAATTGGCAGTCGTTGTTTGCTTGATTTACAATTTGCTAAAAACACTGCACGATATATTGCAGAAGAAAGAAACCGACTGAAAAGAAAATTGGTAGAACTTGAGTATTCAATTTCGCCTTCTAGTGTGAATTACTATTTACTAAAAGAAAAAAGTGAGGATCGAGATTTGTTGGGTTTGCTTACGTATTTAATTGAACATCAAATCATTCCTAGACATACATATAATTTTCAAGGATTAGAAGGAAAATATATTCGCCTAGCGATAAAAGAACAAGATGAAAATGATAAACTTCTAAAAGTGTTAGAAAGCTGGAAGGCAAAATGTTAGTTTTTATAACGGGTGGGGTTAGAAGTGGGAAAAGTCAATTTGCTGAAAGGTATGCAAATGACCTTGCTGGAAATGAAATTGTTCATTATATCGCGACTAGCCATGTGTTTGATGAAGAAATGGAATGGCGAAAACAACTTCATATTGCACAAAGAGAAAAACAGTTTCGATTTTGCTTAACCCATGAGGTTCCATATAATATAGGACAAGTATTTACACAATTTCAACGTGGTCATATCGTGTTGTTGGATTGTATCACTACATGGGTTGCCAACGAATTGTTTATCGATGCTACATCATGGCAGCATCCATTCTTTCAAACATCTGTTTATGAGAAAGTGACAACAACAATTCAACAACTCAAGCAACTCCCGATTCATAGTCTTATTGTTTCGAACGAATTATTACATGACATCCCGTATGAAGATGAGGGGACATTTTATTACAAGCAAATGTTAGGTCGGATACATCAAGCGATTGTTGAGCAATGTGATGAAGCGATTGTCATTGAAAATGGATTGCCAATCTGGAAAAAAGGAGGTAAGGAAACATGAAAGGTGTGATGATTCAAGGAACAGCTTCTGACGTCGGAAAAAGTGTCATTTGTACAGCCATTTGTCGCATTCTTGCAAGACAAGGAAAAAAAGTGACCCCATTTAAATCACAAAACATGTCAAATAATTCATATGTGACGATAGATGGGAAGGAAATTGGGAGAGCACAAGGTATTCAAGCAGAAGCAGCAATGGTGACAGCCTCGGTGAATATGAATCCTATTTTATTAAAACCTAGAAGTGATCAAGTATCAGAAATCGTTCGTTTCGGAGTACGATATCAAACATTATCAGGGAGAGATTATCGTTCTCAATTTTATGAAACGGGGCTTGAGACGATTAAAATGGCTCTAGCTGAATTAGAAAAAAACTATCAAATATGTGTCATTGAAGGAGCGGGAAGCCCTGCTGAAGTAAATTTAAACGACCGTGAGCTTGTCAATATGAAGGTAGCTGAAATCGCAAATGTTCCTGTCATCCTTGTAGCAGATATCGATCGTGGAGGAGTCTTTGCAAGCATTGTAGGGACATTGACGTTATTACCTGAGATTCAACGTCGACGGGTACAGGGCATTATTATTAATAAATTCCGTGGTGATGAACGTTTATTTGAATCTGGTAGGCAATGGATAGAAGAGTATACCGGGGTCAAAGTTCTTGGTGTCCTTCCCCATATGAAAAATATGAAAATCGAAGGAGAAGATTCACTTTCGATGAAAAACCAGTTTACAAGCGTTTGTGCAAAGGAAAAAGAAGTGGACCTTGCTGTAATCGATTTACCTTACGTTTCGAATTATACAGATTTAGAACCATTCCGTTATGAAGATGATGTTCACATCCGTTTTGTTTCTACCCCAGAAGCATTAGGTAAGCCTGATGCAATTATTATTCCAGGAACAAAAAGTACAATCAATGATTTACATTTTTTAAAGCAATCAAATTTATCTAAGCAAATAATTGACTATGTAGCTGATGGGGGAACAATTGTTGGAATATGTGGTGGCTATCAAATGTTAGGAGAACAATTAATTGATGAATTAGGAACAGACACAGGGCTTGTAGGAAAAACAATTGCTGGCCTTGGCATTGCCCCATTACAAACATATTTTTTAGATAAGAAAAAAACAGTACAAACTGAAGGTGTATTGACACATCCTGTTCAAGGAATCTCAAATGTCATTGCAGGCTATGAAATTCATTTAGGAACAACCGTACATACATGTGATTCATTTTTACATACAAAAGAAGGGCAACAAGATGGGGTTTACATTGATAATGGTAGAATTATAGGAACGTATTTTCATAATGTTTTTCATAATGATGAGTGGAGAAACGAATGGTTAAATCGAATTCGCGAGAAAAAAGGAAAAGCACGAAAGTCGGTTCACTGGAGTATGAGTGAAAGAGAGAAAGCGTATGATGAATTAGCGAACCGAGTGGAATCGGCCCTAGATATGACAGCGTTTTATAAAATGATAGAGGAATGGGAATAAGTCGATGAAAAAAGTTTCATTGTTTGATGGTTTTTTATTAGCATTACAGTTTCTAACAATATTTCCTATTAAAAAACAAGTTCCTTGGGATGAATCCCGAGCAAGAGGTTCGATTATCGTGTACCCTCTTGTTGGACTTTTTCTTGGAATGATTTTAGCGTTACTTTACTATACGATTGAAACATGGACAGGAACATCTGTGTTATTTTTAACGATTTTACTTTTTACGATTTCTATTGTTTTTACAGGTGGTCTTCATTTAGATGGATGGATGGACGTTAGTGATGCAATAGGGTCTCATCGAGATATCGAGAAAAAACATGCTATATTAAAAGATTCTAGAGTAGGTGCGTATGCTGTCTTATCTGTAATCTTTTTGCTAGGTTGGCGCATTTTCTTTATGTATGAAGTGTTTGAAGCAACTTCAAATGGATGGTTGTATGTGTTGTCGATTCCTTTTTTTGTGAAACTTTTAATGGGGTTGCAGTTATTTTATGGGAAGCCGGCGAAACAAGAAGGTCTTGCTTATTCGTTTCAATGCTTTTTAACGAAGAAACATTCGCTTGTCTATTTTTTGTATATTTTTATATTTGGCGTTGTTTTACTTTTTATTGATTCTCATACTCTCATCATTTGGTTTGTACTGTTCGTGATGACGATTGTGCTAACATGGGTTAGCCTTGGAATTGCGACAGCGCAATTTAATGGAATAACAGGAGATACGGTTGGAGCGAGTGCCGAAGGAGGAGAAACATTGTTATGGATGACCGTGTGGCTATTACACTTCTTCGTCATGGTATGACGGAACTAAATGAGCAAAAAAGATACTCTGGTTGGAACGATGACATGTTAAGTGAAAAAGGGAGAACACAATTATCTTTACAAGCTCAGTCGGTTAAAGTGAAACCTGATGTTGTTATAACAAGTGACTTGCTTCGAGCTAAGCAAACCGCTGCGATTCTTTTTCCATCAAGCCCGACTACTTCATTGTCCTCTCTACGGGAGTATCACTTTGGACAATGGGACAAAAAAAGCTATGATGAGTTAAAACAGGAAACTTTATATCGCCAATGGCTTGATAATCCACTCAAAGTTGCACCACCTGGGGGAGAAAGCTATGGTCAATTTATTCAACGATTGAAAATGAGTTGGACAGTGATTAGTTCATGGTGTCAGGAAAAGTCCGTATCGACGATAGTTGTTGTTTGTCATGGAGGGACGATACGAGGATTATTAGAGTTGTATGCTCCAATACAACAAGGATTTTGGAATTGGTCGGTTCCATACGGATCTGGGTATTCATTAATTGATTCAAGGCATAACATAAAGGAGGGGAAAAGGTGCACTTTATTACAGGAGGTGCCTTTAACGGAAAAAGCAAATGGGCAAAAAAACACTATCAATTGACAAAACGTAAAGATGTTTATTGGTATAATGGTTATGAACAGATATTCTTTTCAACTATCGTCCTACCAGATCATGGTGTTGTCATTGTAAATGGCGTAGAATATGTTATTCGATCTTGTATACAGTCAACAACACGGCAACAGCTTCAAGAAGAACTGAAGCGTTGGAAAGCTTGGGAAGAGCTTGAAAAGTCACGAAAATTCATTATTATTGGGTCAGACGTAGGAAAAGGAGTCGTACCGATCGAAGCAGAGAATCGAAAATGGCGTGACTATGTAGGTTGGTTTTATCAAGATCTTGTTAACGTTTGTGACAGAGTTGATGTCATTTGGTATGGATTATCGCAAACGATTAAATCGTAGGGGGAATGAAAATGAGGTTGTATACGAGAACAGGGGATGAAGGCAAAACAAGCGTAATTGGTGGTCGTTTGGATAAAGATGATACGAGAGTAATTGCCTATGGTACAACAGATGAACTCAATTCATTTGTAGGTGTCGTTATTGCACAGTTAGATGAGTCTCTTTTTCCTGATGTCCGTCAAGAGTTAGTAAAAATACAACATGAATTATTTGATTGTGGTGGCGATTTAGCAATGATAAAAGAAACTGAAAAACGGCAATACAAAGCAAAAGAAGACATTGTGACATTTCTGGAAACGAGAATTGATGAGTACATTAAAGAAGCTCCAGAGCTTGAGCGCTTTATTTTACCGGGAGGGTCATTAGCGGCAGCCAATATTCATGTTTGTCGGACGATTACGAGACGAGCAGAGCGATATGCAACAAGACTGCAACGAGAGGGTGATACAAATCCGGTTGTGTTAAAATATTTAAACCGACTTTCAGACTACTTTTTTGCCATTGCTCGTGTAGTCAATTTTCGTTTAGGTGTACAAGATGTGGAATATGAGCGAAGTGCAATCGTATTCCGAGAAGGAAAAAGAAAAGAAGAAAAAAATAAATGAAAGAAAGAGATACCGATTTCAAACATGTTTTGAAGCGGTATTTTTTTTCGGTGTTATTGCAAAAAATCCGCTTTTTTCAGAATTTTATTCTAATATAGGTAATATTTGTAACCTTTTTACGTAAAAAGCGATAAATATGTTGAGGAGACTTTATTCAAAATGTAAATAATCCAGTCCAAAAAAAATTTGACTTTGTCCTTTAAAATTTCGCTCATTCTTTTTTATTATTCTCATAAATTTACAATTAGGAATGGATTCAAAAGAGGAGGATGGAAATGAGAGGGTGGCTGATTTCATTCAGCGTTTGTTTCATCATGATAGGCTGTAGCACAGGAGGCGATGTGGAGTCTAAAACAGCAGAACTTCATTCACCCGTTAGTAGTTTAATTGAAAGTGTTGGAAAAAAACCGATGAAGTGGGAAATTACATTAATTGATGAAAGAGATGGTTCGATCGAATCGCTTTTACTTAATGATTATGGTTATTTTTCTTCAGTTGATCAATTAGACAAACAACAGCTTGCCAGCTATGCGGCACAGTTAGCAAGTGGAATTGATGAGCCAATGATTAATCCAACCGTGGACTTGGAAGGAAACATTATCGAAGGGAGAAATCGGACAATATTGTCTGAAGCTGAACTAGTTGAAAAGTTAATGAATTTACATTATTTTGACAATGAAGTAACGCTACCGATTTACGAAACAGAACCTACATTAACAACAGCTGATTTAAAAGGAATTACAGATGTCGTTATAGGTAGCTATCAAACTACTTTTAATCAATATGTGACAGGAAGATCAAAGAATATTAAACTTTCATCGGATGCGATTCAACATTATGTATTAGCCCCTGGTGACGTTTTTTCCTTCAATAAGGTGGTTGGTGAACGAACGGTCGAAAGAGGTTATCAGGAAGCGAAAGAAATTGTTAATGAACAATTTGTTATGGGCATTGGTGGTGGCATTTGCCAGACATCTTCGACTTTGTTTAATGCGGTCGATAAAGCAGGGTTAGAAATTGTGGAACGATATACCCATTCTCGTGAAATTGGATATGTTCCTGCAAACCGTGATGCGACAGTATCATGGGGGGGACCTGACTTTAAGTTTAAAAACTCATATTCTTTTCCCGTGCTAATTAAAACGGATGTCTCTCTTGAACAAGGAGTTATTGTTGTTGAAGTATTAGCATCAAAACCAGTAGAAGAACTCGTTGTATCACATTAAAATAAGCAGGTGAGGTTGTGCCAAATGAAGCTTTACTTCTCTGGCACGACCTCTATTTGTGTTTGGTGCATAATGGGACCTTTGTTCCTTCATACTAAGAAAGGAGATATACACCAATGTAAAGGAGGTTCTGTGATGTTAATGAAGTGGTTAAAACAGTTTCAAGCCAAAGCCATACAGCAAAATGATACAGTAGAATCTGTATTAACCGACTTTAAACAATCGAATGATTTTGCATTCTTTACACATCAGGAACCTATCCATTATACGATTTGTTATTTAACAACGATGGTCGATTCAAATCGATTACATCGTGATTGCTTACCATATATAAATAAATATATTCAAAATGGGTTATCGGTCATTAAAGCAAATATCCCAGTCGAAGATGTGACAATCACGACAGATGTGGGAACAGTCAAACAAAAAATACTAGAAGGTTGTATTGGAGTCAAACTGGCCTCATCTCCAAATGAATTGTTGTTAATTAAAGCTAGGGCTAGTTTCGATCGTGAAGTCGCTCCTCCTGAAATTGAATTTACAGTGACGGGACCACAAGAAGCCTTTGTAGAATCGTTAGAAACGAACTTAAACTTAATTCGGAAACGATTACCGTTAGCCCAACTTAAAGTGAAGCAAATAGAAGTGGGAAAATTATCAAAAACAAAAGTTGCCGTCCTCTATTTGGATGGGGTTGCTGATCCATCAAATGTCCAAACAATGGTGCAACGATTAAGCCATATTGAGTTTGACCAGGTTTTAGATAGTACGACACTAAGCCAAATGATTGCTGATGACTCGATGACACTGTTTCCACAGCTTGTTAATACAGAAAGACCTGACCGAGTAGCAGCTGTGTTAGCGGAAGGAAAAGTGGCCTTTTTTTGTGATGGTTCTCCTGAAGCCATCTTTGGTCCGGCGACGTTAATTGAGTTTTTCTCATCATTAGAAGATTATTATTTACCATGGCATGTGTCTTCTGCCGTTCGCATTTTGCGTTTTTTTGCGGTAGCATTTTCGGTCTTAGCGACACCAATTTATGTCGCAGTGTTGACGTTTCATTATGAATTAATTCCAAGAGATTTGTTAGCTACCATTGTTGCCTCTAGAAGTAATATTCCATTTCCTCCAATTGTGGAAGCGATATTTTTAGAGTTAACGATTGAATTGTTAAGAGAAGCGGGTGCTAGGTTACCAACCAAAGTTGGACAAACAATAGGAATTGTAGGAGGAATTGTTATCGGACAAGCCTCTGTAGAAGCAGGGTTAACAAGCAATATCTTATTAATTATTGTTGCATTAAGTGCTTTGGCTTCTTTTACAACACCTGTATATCAAATGAGCAATACGATTCGAATGATACGGTTTCCGTTTATTTTATTTGCTGCTTGGCTTGGTGGAATTGGCATTATGTTATGTATGTTGTTCATTGTGACACATTTACTGAAAATGACTTCATTAGGAAGACCTTATTTAGAACCACTTTACCCATTACGATTAAAAGATTGGAAAGATGCATTTATTCGTTTACCATACAATTTGTTAAATACAAGGCCTGTCTTTCTTCGTCCCCAAAATAAAAAAAGACTGCCGTTGATGCGGATGTTTCAACAAAAAGACATTGATGAGTGAACATAGAGGGTGAATAACGTGAATAAGCCAATAAAAGAGCAATTTTTAGTTTCAGATTTTATGGTGTTTTTTTTAATTCATTCCATGCAAATTGGGGTCGGTATTCTAGGCTTTCAACGAATGGTCGTGAAGTCAGCTGGTTATGATGGTTGGATTTCTGTACTCATCGCTGGTATTTGTGTTCATGTCTTCATTTGGATGATATATAAAGTGCTATCAAAAGAAAAAGGAGATGTCATTTCGATTCATAAAGGTTTGTTCGGGAAGTGGTTCGGGAATTTTTTAAGTTCGCTATTACTTTTTTATTTCCTTTTATTAGCACTTACTGTTTTGAGATCATATATTGAAGTTGTGCAAGTATGGGTATTCCCTGAATTACCAACGGTTGTGATGAGTTTGTTTATTGTGATTGTTATGTATTTTATCGTAAGCGGAGGATTTCGTGCTGTTACTGGGTTTTGTGTCATTAGTTTTTTTCTGACGTTGCCTTTATTTGTCCTGCTTTTATTTCCGTTAGAGTTTGCGAATTGGATTAATTTACTTCCAGTGTGGAAGCATACGATTTTAGAGTTAGTTGTAGGAGCAAAAGAAACGGTCATTAGTTTTCTAGGATTTGAATTATTGTTATTGTATTACCCGTTTATCAAAACAGCAAAACATTCACAAAGGTGGGCTCAATTAGGAGCTTTTGTTACAACGGTTGTTTATACAGGGATTATGTTCGTAAGCTTGTCTTTTTTCAGTGAGGAACAGCTAAACCGAACGATTTGGGCAACGTTGACAATGTTTAAAGTCGTAGAGTTGCCTTTTATTGAAAGAGTAGAATATATCGGAATTTCAATGTGGTTAGTGCTAGTTGCACCGAATATTGCACTTGCGATATGGGGAGCGACTCGCGCAGGAAAACAAATTTCTGGAGTGAATCAAAAAATACTCTTACTGTTGATGTTAGCTCTTGTTTTTATTCTTTCTTTATTCTTTGAAGACCGACATAGTATTCTTCAATTACAACAAGTTTTAGCTTATTGTGGTCTTGTTGTCCTTCTAGGCTATCTCCCCTTTCTTTTTTTGAGTCAGTTACTTATTACTAAAGTGAGGAAAAACAATGAATCTTCTCAAACTATGTAACACTGTATTATTATTGTTCCTTTTAGCTGGCTGTGTGCAACAAAATATTATTGATGAAATTGGGCTCATTTATGCAGTTGGATTTGACCGGGAAGAAGATAAAATAAGAATGACAGTCTCATTCCCTTCATTTGTTGAACATGGGGAAGAAAGTGCTCTTCAGTCTCAAGTTATGTATGCGGATGGGAATACATCTAGAGCCGCAAGAGACTTATTAAATACAAAGTCACAAAAGCCACTTCGGATTGGGCAAGTTAGGGTATTGTTATTTAGTGATGAATTAGCAAAAGAAGGATTAGAGATGTTTGTCGATACGATGTACCGTGATCCACAAGTGGGAAACAGGGTTCTTCTTGCTGTGGTAGAAGGCAAAACAAACGAATTGTTTCTGACAGTGGCAGAAGGGGAAGAAGACCGAGTTGGAGAATTTTTACCCGATTTATTAGAACAAAATATTGCGATGCAAGTACTACCACCAACAAATTTGCATTTATTTCTATTTAGTATGTACAACGATGGGAGAGATGCATTACTGCCTCTCATTTCTCTCGAAGGAGATTCGGTCAAAATCATTGGGACTGCGTTATTTGACCAAGACCAATATGTAGATACATTAAATTTGGATGAGTCGTTTATTCTTATGATGTTAAAGCAAAGTGGTGAAGGTGGGTCAAAAGAATTTAAGCTCGAAACAGAAGGAGGGAGAGAATATTTCGTAGTAGAAAAAATTAGGTCAACAATGAAACGGCAAGTCCATTCAGGTGCGACACCTTCTTTTACATTACAGTTGGAATTTAAGGGGGAGATTACTGATTATACCGGAAATCTAAATTTACAAGAACATACCCATCTTGAAACATTAGAGCAAGCGGTAGAACAACATATCCTTCAAACGGCTACAAATCTTGTATCGAGGTTTCAAGAACTAAACATTGACCCGATAGGACTAGGGGAAAAGTACCGTAGTACGACGAGACAGTGGGATGAAGAACAATGGAAAGAGATGTATCCCAACATGCAAATTCAAATACAAGTTGATGTTTCAATTGTACAATCAGGTTCAATCGAATAGTTTTTAATAAATGTATGGAAATATTTGTTTTCATATAGAATATGAGCGGTCAAGCCCTCATAAAATTAGGTGAAAGTAAAGTTTTTGGAGGGGGATAGCATGGTTGATTATGGAAAAAGATTGTTAATTGTCGCTTGTTTTGCTTTAGTTCTCAGTATTTTGTTTATTAGTACATCAATGTCATTAGCCACTTGACCTCTAAGTGATACATCATAGAAAAAACCGGGCTTTGCTGCCCGGTTTTTTACTTTACAATTCGATTTTATCAGCGAATAAAATGTCATCGATGTTTGTTAATGCTTGAATGAGCTCATCACTAATTTCTTTATCGACGGTGACCATCATAATCGCTTCTCCGCCTTCTTCTTTACGTCCTACTTGCATTGTTGCTATATTGACGTTATGTTCAGCTAACAATTGTCCGAAACGGCCGATAACCCCTGGTCGGTCTGTATGTTGAACGTAAATCAGGTGGCCCGCTGGGAAAAAGTCTACATTAAAGCCATTAATGGAAACGATACGTGGTCCGTATTCTTTAATATACGTCCCTTTAATGTCAAACGTACGATTTTCACCGTGAACAATCGCATGGATAATGTTTGCATAACCGTATGAGCGAGTTAAATGTTTTTCCCCAAACTGAATGCCGCGTTCTTTGGCGATTAATGCTGCGTTAACGTCATTCACTCCAGCATCAACACGTGGTTGTAAAAAGCCTGCCATTAAACTGCGCGTTGTAATAGATGTTTCAAGCTCCGTCACAGTCCCACCATAAAATACTTCAATTTCCTGAACTGGTGTTTTCATACATTGAGATAAAATATTCCCCATCGTTTTTGTTAACTCATAATAAGGTTTAACTTTTTCATATACTTCTTTTGAGAGCGTCGGTAAATTGATTGAATTACTAACTGGATTTCCTTCTAAAAATAACAATACTTCTTCTGATACTTGAGCTGCCACATTGAGTTGTGCTTCAACCGTAGAAGCAGCAATATGAGGTGTAGCAATGACATTATCATAAGATAATAACTCACGGTCAGTAGCGGGCTCTTCTTCAAACACATCTAGTGCTGCCCCAGCTATATGCCCAGTAGCTAAATAATGCTTTAACGCCGTTTCATCTATAATTCCACCACGCGCACAGTTAATTAAGAAAACCCCTTTTTTCGTTTTCCCGATATTGACCATTCCAAGAAGACCTTTTGTCTCTTTTGTTAATGGAGTGTGAACGGTGATAATATCAGAACTTGCTAACACTTCGTCAAGAGAAGCCGAAACAACCCCAATTTTTGCTGCTCGCTCTTGAGTTAAAAATGGGTCGAATACGATTGGTTGCATTTCAAATGCTTTTGCACGTTTGGCAAGTTGTGTACCAATACGGCCAAAACCAACAATTCCTAATGTTTTTCCACGAAGTTCAATACCTTGGAATCCTTTACGGTTCCATTCACCAGATTTGATGGACATGTTCGCTTGAGGGATTTTTCTTGCTAATGAAGCGATCATAGCAAACGTATGTTCAGCCGTTGAAATTGTATTTCCATCAGGAGCATTAACGACAACAATGCCATTTTTAGTTGCCGCATCAATATCAATATTATCGACACCAACCCCAGCACGCGCGATAATTTTTAAGTTCGGCATTTTTTCCATTACTTCTGCTGTAACGGTTGTCCCACTGCGTACAAGTAATGCATCAAATGAAGAAGCATCGTCGATTTCATTGACATTTTGTTCGACAATCCGAACATTATCACTTTCAAGTAAAGGTAATAAACCTTCTTTGCTCATTGGGTCAGATACTAAAATATTGTACATGTTTTGACTTCCTTTCTTTACAGTTGGATCAGCGATTAGTTGTTGACTCATTCTCTCCACTCTCCTTATTTTCATGTAATCTGTAAAAGTTATACTTTTTTTCTCTCTTGTTTGTATGTGTTATTTTATTTTTCATATCCAATTAACGGGGCAGTCACTTCCTTTCATGTAAGCGCTAAAATAAAAAAACCTTCACCCACCACGACACTAGGTCGTGAGGGGCGGAAGGTTTTCATTCCGCGGTACCACCCTCGTTCACATGCGCATTGCTTTGCATGCCTTAAGGAGAAATCCAAGTCTCCAAGATAACGGATTATCCGTATATTCCTACTTCGTTTCAGAATATAAACTCCGAAGTGCTTTCCAATTTGCCCCATACTAGTTCACAGCACCCACTAGCTCTCTTAAATGGAACGAAATTTTCATTCTTCATCATAGTTTTTCATATTTTCTAATTGTTTGATAATTTATCATATTGATTACATTCTGTCAATTGGATTCTTCTTTTTTCACGATTTCAACATAAAATATAAAAGAGGAAGAGGAGGGAGTATAATATGAAAACATATGTTGTTAAACAAGGAGATACAGTAGCAAAAGTTTCTCTTCAACATGGTGTTCGTCCTATTGATTTACTTTTATTTAATCCTAATATTGAAAATGAATCAAGTTATATTACACCGAATGACATTTTGTACATTCCAGAACGAAAAGGGGAAAGAGTTAAGGAACATCGTTTTTTATGTAAAGCTGAATATGGTCCAACGGATGTTGAACGTGATGTAGAAATTATAACGTCATCGTATCACGATATCATTATACCTTCTGTTATTGGAAATTCTGTCATGGGGAAACCGTTATATCAATTCCAAATTGGCAATGGTCCTAAGAAAATATTTTACTCAGGTGGTTGGCATGCCAATGAGTGGCTTACTTCAAAGTTTTTAATGGCTTTTTTATTTGAGTTGGCTGACCATTTCAATAGAGATGAGAACTGTGAAGGATACAATGTTAAAGATATTCTTAACGAGGTAACACTTATTGTTGTTCCAATGGTAAATCCGGATGGGATTGAACTCGTCCATCAAGGAATTTATAAAACTCATCCATTTTACGAAGATGTGTTACACATAAATAAAGGAGCATTACGGTTTGAACATTGGTCAAGTAATATTCGCGGAGTTGATTTAAATCATCAATGGCCAGCAGGTTGGGAAATCGAAGCGGAAGAAAGTCCGCAACAGCCGTGGCCACGACACTATAGTGGTACAGCTCCTTTAACAGAACCAGAAGCTTTAGCGATTTATGACCTAACAAAAAAACATGAGTTTGCACACGTATTAGCTTTCCATTCACAAGGTCAAGTGATTTATTGGGGATATCGTGGCTTAGAACCGAAGGAAAGTAAAGACATGGTAACAAAACTCTCGTTAGCAAGCTCATATGTCCCTGTTCATACTGCGGATAGTGATGGGGGCTATAAAGATTGGTTTATCCAAGAAACTGGCCGTGCTGGCTTCACAATTGAAGTTGGAGTTGGCACAAATCCATTGCCATTTTCAGCTTTTTCAGAGATTTGGGCAAATAATGTTTGTTTGGCATTAGAAGGATTACAATTATAAAAAGAAACGACCACAAGAATTTTGTGGTCGTTTCTTTTTGGTCTATTCAAATTTTAAAGCGTCACCATCAAATGGCTCGTCTGCAACTTTAATTGAATCCGTAGGACAGCCTTCTTGTGCATCGTTCATATCTTCAAGTAAGACATCTGGAATTTCAACGATACCTTGATTGTCATCAAGCGTGACGAAAGCAATACCTTCATCATCATAATCATAAATGTCTGGTGCTGCTGCTCCACATGCTCCACATGCAATACAAGTATCTTTGTCTACAATTGTGTATTTTGCCATGGTTTTAAAAACCTCCTCTGGAATTTTAAAAAAATTGTAACTTCCTTATTTTAAACCTATGTATGATAAGATAGTTTTGTAACAAAAAACAGTAAAAATGTTACAGGGGGAAGTAGTACAATTTCTAATACTTATTGTATAGTTGTTTTATAAACTTTTCAATAGAAAATGTACTGAGAATTCTTATCATACAAGGCTTCCTTGCCATTTGTATACCCTTCCTCCTTATTATTAAACAACACGAGCACTAACATTTTGTTAAAATAATGGAAGAACGATTCCTTGAAGGGGTGGATTAGATGGTACCAGTCATGAGTCAATTAATTTTATATATCCTTTATCAGTTTAACGGAAATCGTTCCATTTATGGTGTGTATCATTTACTGAAAGGCAAACGTTCATCGCAAACAATTCAAGATGGACATTTATTCCGTTGTTTATTTTTATTTGGAATTATTCCTACTCTAACAAGAGAACAAACAGACAAGTGCATTCAACATTTAGAAAGTATTCGTGCCGTTACTCGGGTTCGTGAAGAACGATTTGTCGTTACAAAGTTAGGGGAGAATATCGTCCAACAATTTCAAGAAGAGGCACCCTTTTTTCACCATATTGACGGATGGAAATATAAAGAAGTTGATATGAGATTTTGGTATCGTCTTACGTTATACATCCAGTGTTTATCTTATATGGTAAAAAAAGAGTCGCGATTTATTCCGGTTACAAATGAAAGAAACATTTTGCAATGGGTTAGACAAGCTTTTCCACAAAATCAAGAAGAACGAAAAAAACAATTAAATGATTTATATAAAGAATTATTGTCTTATCTTGTGAAAATAGAAGAAATAAATGCAACAATCGTTGTGAAAAAACTTACAGGTGCCACTCAGATTGGGCTGACTAATGAGCAACTTGCTTTAAAGTACAAGCTAGATAAAGGTTGGATAAATCTCCTTTTTCTTGCGACAGTGCATCAGTTACTTAAAGAAATCGAAACAGAACCGAATCAATACCCTATGCTAAGTCGCTTTTATGAAAAAAATAGGAAAATTAATGTAACGAGCTCAACAAAACAAACGTATGAATTATTACAGCAAGGGAAATCCATTCAACAAATAGCCCAAATTCGTCAATTAAAGGAAAACACAATTGAAGACCATATTGTTGAAATCGCAATTGAAGATCCATCATTTACAATTTCTTCCTATGTAGGACAAAAACAGCAAGTCGAAATTGAACAGCTTTCTCGGAAGGAACAAACAAAACGTTTACGTGACTTAAAAGATAAACTAGGTGACGACATTAGCTATTTTCAAATAAGACTTGTTCTATCAAGAATGGATGTGGAATCATGAGTTTAGAAACGCAATTGCAATTATATTTCGGCTATCCGTCATTTAGGGAAGGACAAAAGGAAATTATTGAAACCATTATGGGTCAGCAAGATCTGCTTGCAGTTCTTCCAACAGGTACAGGAAAGTCGATTTGTTATCAATTGCCCGCATTACTTCTAGATGGTACAGCTATTGTTGTTTCGCCGTTATTATCGTTAATGGAAGACCAAGTTCAGCAATTGCATAGTATCGGAATCAAAAAAGTAGCAGCTCTCAACAGTTTTTTATCATGGGAAGAACGACAATTTGTAATAAGTCGTGTACATCAATTTAAATTATTGTATGTATCACCAGAAGTTCTTCAATCAACATTTATTCTAGAAAAATTAAAATCGATACCAATTTCGATGTTTGTAGTAGATGAAGCTCATTGTATTTCGCAATGGGGCCATGAGTTTCGAACGGATTATTTAAAATTAAAAGAAGTCCGTAAACAAGTCGGACAACCCCCATGTTTAGCTTTAACAGCTACGGCGACAAAGGAAATTCAACAAGATATTATCGCGCATTTAGGGCTTTATAATGAAAAAAAAATTATTCACTCCGTTGACCGAAAAAATATAGCATTACTTGTTGAACAGTGCAGTTCTCCTATCGAAAAAATAGAACGGTTAACGAAGTATGTCAATGATCTACAAGGACCTGGCATGGTTTATTTTTCAAGTAGACAGCTTGCTGAGAATATGGCCGAACATCTTCAACAAAAAGGAAATCAGCGGATTGCCTATTATCACGGTGGATTACGTTCTGAGGATCGAATTTTAATACAACAGCAATTTATGAATGGGCAGCTCGATATTGTTTGTTGTACAAGTGCATTCGGGATGGGGATTAATAAGCAAGACGTGCGCTATGTCATTCACTTTCATTTTCCAGGGCAAATGGAAGCTTATTTACAAGAAATAGGAAGAGCTGGTCGCGATCAAAAGCAAAGCTTAGCCATTTTATTATATACAAATGATGATTGGCATGTCCCTGTATCGTTAATTGAACAAGAGCTACCTAATGATAAGCAAATTCAACAAGTCATAAAGCTTTTATCAAAAACGAAATTGCTCACTCCTGATATAGAATTGTATATCCAACAAACAGTTAATATTCAGGAAACGATGTGGAGATACTTAAAGTTTCAGTTCGAAAAAAATCAAATTTTATTGCAAGATGGAAATGTCCGTGAACAAATAAATGTTGGTTCGATAATAGAAAAGCTAAAAACAAATGTTGAAGAAAGAAAAACGGCAAAACTAAAGAAAATTAAAGAAATGGAACGATGGGTTCTGCAACAAGATTGTAGACGAAAGGCATATCTTCAATATTTTCATGAAATATTAGTTGAGAAACCAGTACAATGTTGTGATAAATGCGGTTTGTCCCTTACTTTATATGAGAAAATAAGAAAAGAAGAGAACATAAAAGAAAATACATGGCGGCAAGACTTAATGGAGATATTTCACCAAACGGAATAGGATGATGTCATGAACAGGCAAGCGAAATTAATACAGCAAATGACGGACAAAGATATTTTAATCAACCTTTATGTTACTCAACTTATCATGTTAAGCATTGCCTTTGTTTTAGGGTGGATATTTTTTGATTCATGGGAGTCATTTTCGAGTCTATTTCAATGGAATTTTCGAGAAATTTTCATTATTGGTGGGGGAATCGCTTTTATTGTCATTTTAATCGATATTGTCTTATACCGATTTTTACCTTCAAAGTGGTTAGATGATGGAGGGATTAATGAACGAGTATTTCGCAACAGACATCCTTTCCATATTTTAATATTAGCTTTATTTATCGCCATTTCGGAAGAAGTGTTGTTTCGAGGAATTTTACAAACCCATTTAGGCTTTATTCCTGCGAGCCTTTTATTTGCAGTCGTACATGTCCGGTATATTTCTAAAATTGTTTTGTTTACAATGACAGTGAGTGTGAGTTTTGTGTTAGGATGGGCTTTTTTGTTTACTGGGAATTTACTTGTTCCCATTTTTGCTCATTTCCTCATAGACTTTGTCCTTGGACTGTTTATTCAAAAAGGGAAAGCAAAAGTGTAAACGAGAAATGGAAAATAGCCGATATTAGTAAGGGGTGATGTAGATGAGATCAAAGAAAAATCATGACCAGGCAGAAGAACTGAGAAAACAAGTAGATGAATGGAATCAAACAAATCATGAACCCGACATCGATGTTTCAACACTCCCTCCTCGAAGCGAGGTCCATAAACGTAAATCAAAAAATCAATCCAATAAAAAAGCGGTACGTTTTCCACTTATTGAATTATTGTTATTTTTATTTTTGCTCATCATCATATTTATATTAGTAGGACCACATCTGTTTACAAGGTAACCTATCTGATTTAGGTAAAAAAATAGCCTCGATTCAAGAAAATGTTGTTACAATGAGAGCATTTCTAAAAGAGGTGTTTTGTCTTCGGTAATAGTAACTCTAAATAGAGTTGCTATTTTTTTATGTCGAAAATAGAGCTAAAGGTGCTATTTGAAACAGGCTCGTCATACACATAGTAATGAAAAATAGCTCTAAGAATGGAGGAGCTTGATGATGAAGACAAAAAAGTATCATCAGTATGTTTCAAGTGTTGGTAAGGTGTTATTAGATACGCTAATTGAAAGAAAAGAAGAAGAAGAAAAAACAGAGAAGTTATTAAAAAGATGGGCAGTAACGACAATTATTTGCTTACTTATTGGATTAATATATTGTTATTTACTTTTTACAGAAGCTAGATTTATTCAGGTTTCGCAATTACAAGTTGTTTCTTCAAATGTAACAATCTTTATGCTTGTTGGCTTATTTATGTTTTGTCTACTCCAAGTAAAGTATCGAAAGAAAAAGTTTGATAAAGCAGAAGAGGAGTATGATGCACTCCGACATGAAATCATTGAGAGGTCTGAAGAACTATGGGATACAACAGAGCGGTGGGAACATCGTTACGATGTTTTTGATGAGCTTAAATCGACGTACGATGTAAATTTATTCCATAAATAAAAAGTTAGGACAAATAGTCCTAACTTTATGCGCTAATTGAAGGGTGTCCAAAAAAGGCATTGTTTTTCCGACAATAAGGATGACCGTTTATAAGAATTTCTTCATTGCAAAATGATTGAATTCGTCCAAATGCTAATGTTTTATATTCACGTGGGCAAAAAACTTCAACGGGGAGTCCCATCTTTTTATTGAATTCAATGTCTTCATTTGTTACAAGTGATTTATTTATTAACTTTACATACATCAAACTTCAATTCACTCCTTCAATGTTGAATCTTTAATGCCATTTTTGTAAGCGTTTTCTCACCTTGAATTATAAAAGCTTAAGACAGAAATTTCAATCTTTTTAAATAAAATGATTCATTTGACTTGTTTTTATCCTATGCAAAACCGTCTAGTTTTGTTATTTTTCGTTTAAAAGTTTCCATACTTCTTCAAGGACAGGCATTTCATGTTTTTCTTCTTCTGTTACTTCATCCCATTCGATTCCTTTTGGTTTAAGGTATTGACCAGTTGACTTGAACAATCCTTCTTCTGTTACATACCAATCAACGGTCACATCATAAGTTTGATGTGGAATATCATCTGAAACAAGCTGTTTACTATTAATTGTTGTTACGACAGGGATATCTTTGTTTCCAAGCTCTTTTAATATTCCATATTCCCGATCGGCAAAGCCTTCTCCTTTCCCTAAACGTCTCCCATCTGGATGGATCGCCACTGACCCCATAACCATTAAATCAATAGGGGGGATTTCATGTAATGGAATTTCCTTCCCGTAAGAAAGGATATGTTTTAAACTAGCCGCCTTTTTTTCTTCACCACTAGGAACCCATTCTGGTTTTACTTGGATAAATCCAGCTTTTAACCGAGGAGTTGGGACTAGTAATATTTTGTTATCTTTTAAAATTTGAGCGCGTAAGGGAAGTTGCGGAGAATCAGGATTTACTTTTATGACTTTTGCTTGTTTATATAAGTCATGTTGAATAAGGTGAGCTGTCGCCTTTTCAGCACCTTTGAAATTTGGAATTCTACCTTTTATCGGAAAGGGGAATCTTGCAACCTTTTCTTTCATCATCTTTTCCCAAACCTCTTCACGAACTATAGCTTTCGTTTTCATCTTCATCTTCCTTTCTTATTATTCTATAATATTATCTTTTATTTCGGTTGAAGGAAAGAGAAGGTAACAAGCTTGAAAAATAAAAAAATATTTTAATTTAATTAGAAATATTGTAAGTTTTCTGACAATGTTAAGACGATAATACTAGGTCTTTAATACTGGCATCTTGCACATATTAATTGATAATACAATACCTAAATTTCAATATACTGAATATTTTTATAATGAAAACTTTCCTCTATTTCCTATTTTGTACAAAAAAGATATTTTTTATAGGAGTGATGTATAAGGCTTTTTACCTTTAAAAAAATATCTTGATTTAAAGACTTTCGTGTTTAGGAGCATATTCTCATTTTTAAAAGATAACTAGGATTATGTTATGAGAATATAGAATTTTCTAAAATATTGTGGAGAACTATGGCTGAAAAAGGAGGGTTGGAGAATAAAAAGCATCCACGAAAATAATTAGAATAGAATCAAGGGAGATGTTAATGAATGGGGCAAGCATTTAAAAAAGTAAGCATTTATTTGTTAATTTTATTACTGGCGCTTTCGAGCTTTGGCACGATGGCATCAGCGAAAAATGATGCAACAGTTGCAAATGTATTTTTAGAGTTTGATGGTAATTCAAAAGAAACGATATCCGTTATTGTTGAATTAGAAGAAGAGTCAATTGTAGAAGCAAAACATAAAGGGAAAAAACAAACAAAACAAAAATTAAAGGCTGAACGCCAAAAAGTAATATCAAAGATTAATCAAGTAACATCATCAACTGAAGTAAATGAAGAATATGATTATGTATTTTCTGGTTTTTCAGTTGAAATTGCTCAAAATGAATTAAACAACTTAGTAGCAGTACCTGGGGTTAAAGCCGTTTATCCGAATGCAACATATGAAGTGCAAACAGTTGACAAAGGAGCTATTCTTGACCCAGAAACGTATAGTCCTGCGATGATGGATAGTGCACCATTTATCGGGTCAGATGAAGCTTGGGCAGCAGGATATACAGGAAAAGGTGTTACGGTTGCGATTATAGATACAGGTGTTGATTATACACACCCTGATTTAGTTCATGCTTTTGGAGATTATAAAGGCTGGGATTTTGTTGACAATAATGCTGATCCACAAGAAACGCCTGCTGGGGACCCGCGTGGTGCTTCTACAAATCATGGAACACACGTTGCTGGTACAGTAGCTGCAAATGGTGCGATTAAAGGTGTAGCTCCAGATGCAACATTATTAGCGTACCGTGTTCTTGGACCAGGTGGAAGAGGAACAACAGAACATGTTATCGGTGGAATTGAGCGTGCTGTTCAAGATGGCGCCGACATTATGAATCTATCTTTAGGTGCTTCTGTAAATGATCCTGACTATGCAACAAGTATTGCATTAGACTGGGCTATGGCTGAAGGTGTTGTAGCCGTCACTTCTAACGGAAACAGTGGTCCGAATAACTGGACAGTTGGTTCTCCAGGAACATCTCGTGAAGCGATTTCTGTTGGGGCAACTCAACTTCCATATGATTTATATAGTGCGTCAATCTTTACATCTGAAGGTGTAGATTACCCTTCTGCAAAAGTAATGGGTTTTCCAAATGTGGATGAGTTATTAGCATTAGATGGACAAGAGTTTGAATTTGTTGATGTTGGCTTAGGGGCAGCAGCTGATTTTGCTGGAAAAGATGTTGAAGGGAAAATTGCGTTAATTAGTCGTGGTGAGTTTGCGTTTGTAGATAAAGCAACAAATGCAAGAAATGCAGGAGCAGTCGGTGCGATTCTTTATAATAATGTTGCAGGAGAGCAACCAGATATTCCTGGAATGGCCGTTCCAACAATTAAAACGACATTAGCAGATGGACAAAAATTACTAGCTGAATTAGAAGCAGGAAACAATACGGTTACATTTAATATTGCTTTTGATAAAGCAGTTGGTGAAACAATGGCTACTTTCTCTTCGCGTGGTCCAGTTATGAATACATGGATGATTAAACCAGATGTTTCTGCACCAGGTGTAGCGATCGTTAGTACAATCCCAACACATAACCCAGCAAATCCACATGGTTATGCATCTTTACAAGGAACAAGTATGTCTGCACCACACGTAGCTGGAGCAGCAGCCCTTGTTTTACAAGCACATCCGGACTGGAGTGTTGAGTTTGTTAAAGCAGCATTAATGAATACAGCAGAGAACTTATATGATGCAGATGGCAACCTTTACCCTCATAATAGCCAAGGGGCAGGTAGCATTCGTGTATTAGATGCAATTAACACAAAAACACTAGTCACACCAGGTAGCCACTCGTTTGGTGTATTCTCAAAAGAGAAAGGGAAAGAAGTTAGAAATCAGAAGTTTACAATTCACAATTTATCAAACGAGCGTAAACGTTATTCCATTGAGTTTACTGGACATGAAGGAATTAGAGTGAAAACGAGTAAAAACCTTCAAGTTCAACCAGGACGCACGCAAAACTTAAATATGAATGTCCAAGTTGATTCAAAGCTTCCTCCTGGATATTATGAAGGAACATTTATTTTAAGTGATGGAAAACAAACAGTAGAAGTACCAACAATTTTATTCGTTCAAGAGCCTGACTATCCAATGCTAGGCGGATTATCTTTAGCCCTTGAGGGAGGTAATCTTGTTGGAACTGTAAATGTTCCTGGTGGTGCTGATGTATTCAATCTTCGTATTCGGAATGCAGATACAGGTGAATTGTTAACAGAGCCTGCAAAAGCGACTAATATTCCAGTTGGTGTTCATAGTTTTTCGTGGAATATGACAATTAATGGAGAAGAATTAACGCCAGGTCGTTACCAAATTAATGCATTTGCAAAAAAAGGTATAAATGAATTTGAGCTTGAAGGCGGAGTATTAACTATCCAGTAAAAACAAAAGAGTGGATAATCGTGAAACTCTCAGCCTGTCGACAAAGTCTCGCAAACGCGAGATGGTCGACAGGCTTTTTTCTTATATAGAAAATTGAAAAAAAAAGAAAGCCAGTGAACTGGCTTTCATCAAGAGAGAAAAATAAGAGGTCATTTACATTTAATACTTTACCACGTATCTGTAATAAAGTAAACACTTTATTGAGAATTTTCAAAAAATACATAAACACTATTAAAACAGTGGTTATGTTGTAAAATATTTACAATATAACAAATTTGTAACAATTGAAACCGCGTACTCTTGTTTTCTTTTGCTACAATGAATGTAGAAAAAGAGAAAGAGGGGGAACAACGATGACTGGAGGCGCTGTAGCGGTAGTATTAGCGATTACGTTTTCAATTTTATTTCTTAGTATTGCGATGGCTTATACGTTGTTTACACATTTTGCAAAGCATTAAACATAAAAAGGATTCTTGGATGTTTCCCAAGAATCCTTTTTATGTTTTCGGGTGAAATCAATGAAGATATTTACCCAACTTTTCCTATAGCTGCAGGTTGAGCATACTCTTTTTGTTCAGGAACAAAAATGAGTATAATCATTCCAATAATAAATAAACCAATTAAACTAAAAACGGCACTACTAGAATTACCAGTAATCTGTGCAGTAATGGCAACTAATAACGGCCCCATAATCGATGCGAATTTACCAAAAATATTGTAAAACCCAAAAAATTCATTTGCTTTATGTTTCGGAACAAGCTTGGCAAAATATGAGCGACTTAACGCTTGAATACCACCTTGAGATGTTGCTACAAGCATCGCTAAAATCCAAAAATCGAGTGTTGTTTTTAAAAAGTAAGCGTAAATACAAACGATAATATAAACAATAATTCCAACGTACAGCATTTTTTTACCTGTAAATTTTTCTGCTAATCTACCGTAAACAATGGCAAAAGGGGCTGCAACGACTTGGGTAACAAATAAAATGATTAAAAGATTTGTGGCGCTAATTCCAAGATCTGATCCGTAAGCTGTTGACATTGTTATAATCGTTCCAACACCATCAATGTAAAAAAAGTAAGCAAGTAAAAATAAAAATAAGGCTCGGTATTGTTTAATTTCTTTTAATGTATGTCCAAGACGTCTAAAGCTGCTTTGAATAATTTTTGGTTCACGTTCAACATAATAATGTTGCTTTACATGTTTTAGCATTGGTATCGTAAAAAGCCCCCACCAAACAGCGGTAATAAGAAAAGCCAATTGACTGGCAAGGGTCACAGAGACCGGAATAAGCTCATTTTGGGCTAACACAATAATAGCAATACTTATTAGAAAAGGAATCGTACTACCGATATATCCGATCCCATATCCTCTCGCAGAAATGTAATTCATCCGCTCTTCTTTTGTGACATCTACTAAAAATGCATCGTAAAATACGTTGGCCCCCGCAAACCCAATCACTGTTATAGTATAGAGTAACAGTAGGAGGAACCAATGTTCTGATGGAATAAAGGCTAGTAGTGCTGTCGAAGTAACCCCGATGCAAAAGAAAAATAGAAAGAAACGTTTTTTCAGCCCTTTATAATCAGCAATTGACCCTAATATTGGACCAAGCATAGCTAATATAAATGTGGAAATCGCAATTGTATAGCCTAAATAAGCAGTTGAATTGGCTGGGCTAACACCCGCTTCTGTTGCGGCAGCTTTAAAAAATAAGGGGAATACTGCCGTTGTAATAATAATCGAGTAAGCTGAATTTGCCCAGTCATACATCATCCAACTATTTTCTTCTTTTGTAAACCGACCCATAACGAGCCTCCTTCATAAATTTTCCTTTATTGTACAAGAAGTAAGAAATAGAAGATTGAAATATACAAAAACTTTATGAATGTTTTACAAGATTAATAATTGAACTGACATATAACAGTGTTAGGAAAAATAATAATGAAATTAGAAAAAAGTTATATTTGTATTAAAACAACTATTGATCTTTATTATCTGTTATAATACAATGGAAATAACAAAAAACGAGGGGGAATTACAATGACGCCTAGCACTGAATTTTTTAGGAATTTACCACCAAAACAATGTACTGACTGTGGAGAAGTAATTGAGGAACAACATGAATCGTATATGCACCAATGTGAGAAATGCTTGAGAAACGCAGATTAATAGGGGAATAAGAAAAAGAAGAGGAATGATTCCTCTTCTTTTTCTTATTGTAATTAACATCCGATATTATTCAAGTAAGTCTTCAATGGAGTCGATGTCCATATAAGCTGGAACAACTAACCCAATTTTAGCTCCTTCTAAGTTCACGCCCAAATCAACAATTTCACCTTCATAGTCTTCTAAATACGCAGCGTGTGTTCCTGGAAGCCAAGCAGAAACCATGGCATCAGCCGCTCCTGTTGCAATAGAAGCCCATAATGGTCCTGGCTCTAATGGTGTAAGTGTTACATCATATCCTACATCTTCAAGTACTTTTCCAATCATATGTGTAGAGGCAATTTCAGAATCCCAAGCGACAAATGAAAGTGTAATGGAATCGCCATCAACAGGTTGAATGCCATCTGTCCATGTAGAGACGATATCTTGGTTATTTTCAACCCATTCAGCCGCTGCGATTTCTGGTGCTTTTCCTTCATTCACTTCAATCATAATCGCACCCATATGTTCTTGCTCCCAATGGAAGTTAGATAAAATTTCATATGCTTCGGGTAAATCTGTATCTAAACCAATACGAGCAAATGTGTGGATTTGTTCAGCTTCCCCAAAGACGCCTTTCGGATCTTCTAAATATTTCACATCATATTTTGCGAATTTCCAATGTGGAGTCCATCCCGTAACGACGATCGCTTCTTCGTTTCGAATCGCGTTATCAAGTGCACTTGTCATAGCAGCATCTGAACTTGGTTGAAGTGTATACTCATCTAGTCCATATTGTTCAATCGCTTCTTCTGCTGCAGCCATGATACCTGCACCTGCATCAATACCAGTAATCGTAAAATCCAATTGTTCTCCTATTGATCCTGTTCCTGCTTCTCCACCTGTTTCGTCTGAACTACAACCAGCCGCGAAAAGTGCTAGTGATAGCGCTGCAACTAAACTCAATTTCTTCATGTCTTGACCCTCTCCTTATTTTTTTATTTATGTCAACTCAAAAAGAGTGACTAACAGTTTAGTAGTTTCCTTTTTGTTTGTTAAAGCTTTGAGTTAAACGGTCTAAAATGATAGCTAATATAACAATGGCAAGTCCAGCTTCAAAACCGCCTCCAGCGTCATTTCGACCAACAGCATAATACACTTTTGTGCCAAGCCCCATTGCCCCAATCATGGAAGCGATAACGACCATTGATAAGGCAAGCATAATGCTTTGGTTTACTCCTGCCATAATTGTACTTTTTGCCATTGGTAATTGTACTTTCACTAATTTTTGCCATCCTGTAGAACCGAATGCGTCTGCTGCTTCGATTAATTCAGGTGAGACTTGACGAATCCCTAAATTTGTTAACCGTACGGTAGGAGGCATCGCAAAGATAACCGATGCGACAACACCAGGTACCATCCCAATCCCGAAAAAGGCAACAGCTGGGATTAAATAGACGAAGGCAGGCATTGTTTGCATAAAATCAAGAATCGGTTTGACGATATTTTCAACGGTCTTACTTTTTGCCATCCAAATTCCTGTTGGGATTCCGAATAGAACAGAAATAATCCCACTCGTTAAAACTAAAGACAAAGTTAATATCATGTCATTCCAATAGCCTAAATTATCGATAAAAAATAATCCGATAAAAACAAAAATCGTTAATCCCCATTTTCGTTTCGTAACAAAATAAGTTGCTGCTGTGATGAGAAGAATAAATAGCCATACAGGAAATATCGTTAACACAAGTTCAATCGAATCGACTAAAAATCGAATAGTAGAAGTGATAAAACTGAAAAACCAGTCGGCATTTCGCAACCATTCTACAAATGAGTCAATCCAATCAGCTAATGGAAGTTTCGGAAATAGATTCATGTTCATTCACCTCATTTCCAGAAAGAGCGGCTAATACAGCACCTTTGACAACAATACCCTTTAATTTATTTTCTGAGACAACGGCAACAGGAATTTTACTTGTTGCTAATATATCCATTAACTCGAACACGGAAGTTTCTAATGTGACTTGAGGTACTTCTTTTTCAATGACAGATTCTAGCTGGTTGTCATTCTTTTTTACTAGATTTGAAACATCATCGGCATGAACAATGCCTAATAACTCTTTTTGACGATTAGTAACATAAATACTTGAAATTCCCGCTTCCTGCATTCTTTTAAGAGCAACACGTGGACCTTCCTTTTCAACAGTGACGGTTTCAGGGCGTCTCATTACGTTTTGCGCTGTTAATACTTTTGACCGGTCTACATCTTCGACAAAGCGCTCAACATATGTATTTTGAGGATTTGTTAGGATTTCTTCTGGTGTTCCGATTTGAACGATGGCACCGTCTTTCATAATCATAATTCGATCGCCGATTCGCAATGCTTCATCTAAATCATGGGTAATGAATATAATTGTTTTTTTCATCGTTTGCTGCAGTTCTAGTAATTCGTCTTGCATATCCTTTCGAATGAGCGGATCTAAAGCGGAAAAGGCTTCGTCCATAAGCAAAACATCTGGATCATTGGCTAGTGCTCTTGCTAACCCAACACGTTGTTGCATGCCACCAGATAACTCACTAGGGTATTTTTCTTCATAGCCTTGTAACCCTACAAGGGTAAGAGATTCCATTGCTGTTTTATGACGTGAATCTTTTGGTACACCTTGGATTTCCAAGCCGTATTCAACATTTTCTACGATGGTACGGTATGGAAATAGCGCGAATTTTTGAAACACCATCGACATTTTTTTACGGCGAACGTCTCGTAATGTTGTATCATCCATCGATGCTAAATCAACACCATCAATGAGAATTTTCCCAGCTGTCGGTTCAATGAGGCGATTGAGTAAACGGACAAGTGTGGATTTACCACTTCCAGATAAACCCATAATGACGAAGATTTCACCTTCATTGATTTCAAAGCTTGCTTGATTAACACCGACCGTTAACCCAGTTTCTCTTAATATTTCTTCTTTTGATTTTTTTTGTTGTAAGAGTTCGAGAGCTTTCTTTGTTTTTTTACCAAAGATTTTCGTTAGTCCCTCAACTTTAATTTTTGACACGTGCTCCACCTCTTTTTGGTTTCTTGCTACCTAAATAACTATACCTTTCCTTTATTTTCATATCAAACTGTGAATTCTTTATAAATAGTATGAAAAATATGTACAGTTTATTCTGTACAAACGTAACGTTCATATTTCGTAATAATGCTTCATAATCCTCCGTATATGAGTATGATATGGTGGCTTTATTGTCTGTTCAAGTTTTGCTACACTTTACAAGTGTAGGTACGTTCAGATGGAGGGAGCGACATCCAATGGTAAAGGAACAGAATGAATGGAGTCAATTGGAGAAAGCTAGAAATCGTTTTATTCAAGATATTTCAAAAAACATGGAACTGTATGGAATAAATCAATCGATCGGACGTCTTTATGGAACGGTTCTTTTTGCGGAAGAACCAATGACACTTGATGAAATGAGTCAAGCGCTTGGAATGAGCAAGACGAGTATGAGTACAGGGATTCGTGCGTTATCAGAAGCAAATATGGTCGAGCGAGTGTGGCAAAAAGGAGTAAGAAAAGACCTATATCAAACAGAAGAAGATTGGTATAAGTCATTTTCAGCTGTCTTTGTAAACAGGTGGCGATCGGCAGTCGATGAAAACCGGAAAGCGGTCACCGAAATGAGAAGTTCACTACAAAAGCTACTAGAACAAACAGAAGATGAAAAAATGAAAGAAAGTATTCAAATGGACTTAGAAAAACTAGAAAAAGCAGAAAACTATTATGAGTGGTTAGGCGATGTTATTAATTTATTTGAAAAAGGAGACATTTATAATATTGTCCCAAAGAAATAGTGAGATGAAGGAAGAGCGATTATGTTACATGAATATAAAATAAAAGTGAATGTTAATGATATTGAATTGATTCAAAATGAACTTCTCCTTGTCGGCATCTATAATTTTTACTATGAAGAGCCGTTTGAAGTTGAAGTGAATGAAAATGGATACGGTGTTAAAACGGAAGTAGAAAATGCGACAGTGGAGTTTTTTATCTACGGGGACCCAAATGAAGTGCCCAATTTACCGGAAAGCTATTTTCGTCAAATTACAAGTGCATTGAAAATAACGAAAGAAGATATCACATACAACGTCGTCAAAGATGAATGGGAGACTGAATTTCCTACTGTTGATTTAAAAGATGGTTGGAAAATTGTATACCCACCTTTTTCACATATAACAGGTGAAAAAGAAATATTATTTGACCCACAAGGTGCTTTTGGGACAGGTATTCACGGAACGACACAGCATTGTTTAAATGCTATAGTCAAACGAGATTTCCATGGTGAAGAGGTCCTTGATTTAGGAACTGGTTCTGGAATTTTAGCGATTGCTGCTGCAATAAAAGGAGCAAAACATATTGACGCGATTGATATTCAACCAGTTCAACGCGAAATTGAACATCAATGTAAGCTGAATGATGTTAATCAAATTTCTGTTCATGAAGCAGACTTACAAAAAGAATTACCTGTTGCCAAACAGCAATATGATTGGGTTTTCATTAATATTGGCACTGATGAAACCATTGCCTTATGTCAATTGCATCAATTATTAAAACAAAGAAGTAAGTTTTTAATTTCAGGTATTGTTGAGTGGAGCGAAGGAAAGGTAACCCAGTTTTTCCATGAAGGTGGATATAGCGTTATAGATCGGTTACAACAAGATGAGTGGGTTACATTTGTTTTTGAAAAAAAGCGATGAGTTTATTGGCGGACATCTGTTCCGCTATTTTATTAAAAAGAGTCATGTTGTAAGGTCTACTGGACACATGTTCCGTTACATTAGACAAAACGAGCGTTTTATCACTTCTTTCTGTTCATTAACGGAACGGATGTCCATAAGCAATGAGGAATGGTGATTTTTTTATGAAATAGCGGAATACACGTCCGAAAGGATTATTTTGATGAGAAAAAGTTGGTCCTATTGTGCCAACTTTTTTCATTGCTTTTTTATATATTATTTAGAAAAGAAGCAAAGCTCATCTCGTAGTTATCATTAATAATCTTTATAAAAATAGCTGAAAAGAGATTGATTGTTAGAATGAGATTTCGCTATCATAAAGGTAGGTTGTATTGAAAGAAGGTGGAGAGTATCGGAACTCATTGTGTGCCTCTGGGTGATTGTGCTATTCGTTTTTCATTTGGTGATAACATATCATTCTCTGTGCACAAGTATATTCGTTACTTTTGTAACGAACTAGAAAAAAGGCAGATAAAAGGAATTATTGAGTGGGTACCATCCTATCATACTGTGACTATTTATTATGATCCGGTTGTTTATTCATATGAAGAAATCCGTACTATCCTTGAAAGATTGTATGAAAAATCGAAAACAACCACTTTAACGAAAGCGAGATTAGTTACCATTCCCGTTTTGTACGATAAAGAGGTAGGACCAGATTTGCATAAAGTTGCTCAGTTTCATCAATTCTCAATTGACAAAGTTATTGAGATTCATTCGTCCCCTCTTTATTTAGTGTTTATGATTGGTTTTACTCCGGGCTTTCCTTACTTAGGAGGTATGGATGAGGCTATTGCGATTCGCCGTCTAGAAAATCCACGTGTACGTGTACACGCTGGTTCTGTTGGAATTGCTGGGAATCAAACAGGCATTTATTCTGTCGATAGCCCTGGAGGTTGGCATATTATAGGAAGGACACCTGTTCCGTTATTTGAAATGAAAAAAAATCCTCCTGTATTGTTGCAAGCAGGGGATTTCTTAACGTTTACTCCTATTTCAAAACAAGAGTTCGATTCTATCGAAGAACAAGTGAAACAAAAGAAGTATAAACCTATAATAAAAACTATACACGAGGGTGAAATCGATGAAATATCAAGTAGACTTAAATTGTGATATAGGAGAAAGTTTTGGCGCTTACAAGATTGGAAATGACGATGCGCTCTTATCGTTTGTCTCGTCTGCTAATATCGCATGTGGCTATCATGCTGGTGACCATAATATTATGAATGAAACGGTTAGTCTCGCAGCAAAAAGAAATGTGGCCATAGGTGCACATCCAGGGTTCCAAGACTTACAAGGATTTGGGAGACGTCTCATTGATGTGCAGCCAAATGAAGTGTACCATTTAATGATCTATCAGCTTGGTGCGCTCTCTGGATTTGTGACGATTCACGGGGAAAAGCTACGACATGTGAAACCACATGGGGCATTATATAATCTTGCAGCAACAAATAGAAATATTGCAAATGCAATAGCTCAGTCCGTCTTTGATTTTCGTCGTGACTTGATTTTAGTTGGACTATCAGGAAGTGTTTTAATAGAAGAAGGTAGAAAGATAGGATTACAAGTAGCGGAAGAAGTGTTTGCTGACCGTACATATCAAAGCGATGGAACGTTAACAAGTAGGACAAAGGAAAATGCGCTTATTCATGACGTTGATGAGGCTGTGAAGCAGGTCATTCAAATGATTACGACAAACACGGTGACGGCTGTTGATGGTTCTATTATTCCAATAAAAGCAGATACGATTTGTGTTCACGGTGATGGTGAGACTGCATTCTCTTTGCTTCAAACATTAAAATTCCACTTTTTAAAACATAATATTCAAATTGCACGATTGGGAGAACAAACATGACAAGAGAAGTATTTTTCGTTGAAAAGCCTGGCTTGCAAACGACGATACAAGATCGTGGCCGGTTTGGTTATCAGCAATATGGTATCGTAACGGCAGGAGTGATGGACGAATACTCTTATACGGTTAGTAATTTACTAGTTGGAAATGACCGCTCTGCCGCCGTATTAGAAATCCATGTAGTCGGACCAACGCTTTATGCTTTAGAAGACATTGAATTAGCGATATGTGGAGCTAATTTAAGTCCAATGGTAGATGGTAAACCAATTCCGTTATGGGCTGTAGTGAAGGTGAAAAAAAATCAGCGTCTTTCTTTTGGAAAGCCAAAAGAAGGGAGAATTGCTTATGTCGCCATTCATGGTGGGTTTAATGTTCCCTCTGTTTTAGGGAGTAAATCAACGTATACAAAAGGTCGATTTGGAGGAATAGAAGGAAGAGCATTGCAAAAAGGAGACCGTCTTTTTACTGAAAAACGAAAAGGTTTGTGTAGGCGGGTACACTTAGGAGCAGAGTTAATCCCGAATTTTACCGAGAGAAAAACGATACGCGTTATTAAAGGGCCTGACGAACATTTGTTTTCAGACAATGGCTTTGTTACATTTTTTCAATCGAAGTATACGATTTCGGCAAAGTCAGACCGTATGGGATATCGCTTAGACGGTCCAATTGTTGAACATAAATCATCTAGCAATATATTATCTGATGCTGTTACATTTGGAACGATTCAAATTCCGGACAATGGAAAGCCGATAATTATGCTAGCTGACCATCAAACAACTGGAGGATATAGTCGGATTGGAACAGTAATTTCAGTTGATTTGCCTTATATCGTGCAAAAAAGACAAGGAGATGTGGTTACATTTTCTCCTATTGATATTAAGACAGCTCAGCGCGAACGAATTCAACTAGAAAAACAGTTCCGTATGCTGTCAGCATTTCTGCATCACTAAAGGTAGAAAGAAGGATATGAAAAGTGGAAATTAACATAAGATCGATGAATAAAGAAGATTGGCCTGATGTGAAAAAGATTTATGAACAAGGAATCGCTACGGGAAAGGCAACATTTGAAACGAAAGCACCAACATGGGAATATTGGGATGAAAACCATTTGAATTCATGTCGCCTTATTGCTCTTGTAAAAGGGGATGTTGTAGGTTGGGCTTCTTTAAGTGCTGTTTCAAAGCGGAGTGTTTATCATGGTGTAGCTGAAAATAGTGTGTATGTGTCAAGTGAAGCTGCAGGCTTAGGCATAGGTCAGAAACTATTACAACAGCTATTACACCAAGCAAAAAAAGAAAAATTTTGGACAATCCAAGCGTCAGTTTTTCCAGAAAATGAGGCGAGTTTACATTTGCATCAAAAATTTGGATTTCGCATTGTAGGACGGCGAGAAAAAATTGCTCAATTACACGGACTATGGCGAGATACGATTTTGCTTGAAAAGAAATTATAAATCAAGCTAACTCTTTAGTGATTTGGAATGAAAGCTTTGAAAGCTTATTCCAGAAGAGCGAAGGCTACGCACTTCGCTTGAAAGAAAAGACGCTCTCGCGTTTTTCTTAAGCTTTTTATAATTATTATGAAACGAACACGTCAAACTTCGTTAAATACAAATATAGCCGTTGTTATTAATACAGTGGTGAAGGACAAAACAAGGAGAAAATGAAGCAAAAGTGTCCTTCATAAAGGCGATGAAGGACAAAAC